>JACQAZ010000028.1 GCA_016194705.1 Elusimicrobiota bacterium
GGCGCCGATCCGTTCAAGATCCGTTGCCATCCGTTGCAAGCACGTTTCTCTACGGGCCTCGGGCCCGTTGCTTCGTCGCGCTACGCGCGCCGAAGCTCCCCAACGACCCAACGGATCTTCACAATTTTCTGTCATGAGCCGAAAAATGGAAGCGGGCTCCGCGTCCTGCGGCGCTCTCGGCCCAGATGCGTCCGCCCATGAGGCCGATGATCTCTTGGCAGATCGCAAGGCCCAAGCCCGTGCCCTTGTAGCCGCCGCCCCCGGTGGGGCGATTGACCTGGACGAACTTGTTGAAGAGCTGGGGCAGCGACGCCTCTGGGATGCCCGGGCCGTCGTCGTCGATGGTGACCCGCAGCTCGCCTGCGGACAGCTCGCCGGTCTCGATGGTGAGCCGGCTCTTGGCGTAGCGCAGCCCGTTGTCCAGGAGGTTCTGCAGGATCTGGGTCAGCATGTCGGGGTCGGCCAGCGCGTGCGGCGACGGCGAGGGGAGCTTGAGCTCCATGGCGACTCGTCCCTGCGGGTCCATCAGCCGCGCGCCCTGAACGGTCTCGCGGATGAGCTTGCAGAGGTCGACGTCCTGTAGGTCGACTCTGGCGCGTCCCGACTCGAGGCGCGAGAGGTCCAGGAGATTGTTGATGATGCGCGAGAGACGCTCGACGTTGCGCGCCGCAATCGAGACGAGCTGGCCCTGGGGCTTTGTCATCGGCCCCGCCAAGCCGTCCCAGAGGTTGGCCACCGAGGCCTTAATCACGGTGAGCGGCGAGCGCAGCTCGTGCGAAACCGTGCTCATGAACTGGTCCTTGAGTTCGTCGACGCGGCGGCGCTCCCTGATCTCGGCCTTGAGGTGCTCGACCTTGCGCAGTTCGGTGATGTCGTGGATGGAGGCCAGGTAGGCCTTGTCCTTGCGCCATTCGAGCTCGGTCACGCGCAGCTGCGCGATCTTCTCCGCGCCCGCGGCGGTCCAACGAATCTCCCGCACGGTGCCGGGGCGCAGGGGGAAATCGAAGCTGCGGCCCAGCAGCGATTCCGGGGTCTGCCCGAAGAAGGCCAAGGCCGCAGCGTTGAGGTAGAGGACCTTGCCGCCGCGTTCGACGACGACCATCCCCTCGGCCGAGCCGCCGATGATGGACTCGAGCTGGGAGAGCAGGCGGCTCCTCTCCAAGGCGTAGCCGATGGCGCGCTTGAGGGTCCGCGCGTCCACCTTTTCCTTGATCAAAAAATCCTGCGCGCCCCGCGCGATGGCCTGCAGGCCGATCTCCTCGTCGTTGAGATTGGTCATGACGACCACCGGCAGGTCCGGCGCCCGCCCGCGGATGGCGCAGAGCCCTTCGAGCCCTTGGCAGTCCGGCAGCATCAGGTCCAGCAGCACGGCGTCGAAGTCCTTCGTGGAGAGGAGCTCCAGGCCCTGCGCGAGAGTCTCGGCGCATTCCATGGCGTAGCGGACGTCCGGCCCGCAGGCGTCATTGAGGTGCAGGCCCATGAGCAGGGCGTAGTCGGGGTCGTCCTCGATCAATAGGGCGTTAATCCTTTGTTCCATTGACGGCCTCCGTTGTTCGTCCCCCGAAGCCCGCGGGCCGCTGAGAGCAGGGCAAGGTCACGACGAAGCGCGCTCCAAGTCCCGGCGCGCTGCGCGCGGTGATGCGGCCCCCGTGGCGGAGCGCGATCCTGTCGCAGATCGCCAGCCCCATCCCGGAACCCTCGTAGTCCCGCGCGCTGTGGAGCCTTTGGAAAGGCTGGAAGATTCTGTTCAAGTAGCGCTCATCGAAGCCGATGCCATCGTCCTCCACGACGATCTCGGCGAAGCCGTCGGCCATGTCGCGCCCCGAGACGCGCACGACCGGCGGCTTGCCGGGCTTGCGGAACTTGAGAGCGTTGCCGATGAGGTTCTGAAGGAGCTGGCGCATCTGGGTCGGATCGGCCATCATGACGGGCAGCTCCTTGAGGGCGACACGGCCGCCGCACGCGGCGACCGCGTCCGCGAGGTCGCCCAGAACCTCCCGGGCCACCGCGTTGAGGTCGACGAGCTCGAGCGGGCGGGAGCGCGAGGTGACCCGGGCCAGGGCGAGGACGTCCCGGATCAGCCGCTCCATGCGCGCGGTGGCTTTGAGCATGCGGTGGAGGTAGTCTCCGGCCTCGGCGTCCATGTGGCCGGCCAGACGCCGTTCCAGCCGCTCTCCGAAGGCCTCGATCTTATGCAGCGGCTCCTGGAGGTCGTGCGAGGCCACGTAGGCGAACTGGGACAGGTCGGTGTTGGACTGCGCGAGTTCGGCGGCTCTCTCGCGCACGATGTCGGAGGCCTTCTTGAGCTCGGTGATGTCGAGCACGAAGCCGATCCGCAATCCCGGGTCTCCGGGGATGGACGCGCCACCGACCAAGACCGGCACGCGGCTGCCGTCCTTGCGGAAGAATTCCTTCTCGTAGGGCTTGACCTCGCCGGTCTCCTCCATTTCCCGGACGGCCGAGGCGGTGCGGCGGCGGTGCTCGGGCGGAGTCATGTCGTCCCACCGCAGCCTGCCCGCGGCGAGGTCGTTCTGCGTGTACCCCGTCATCTCGAGGAATCTGTCGTTGGCCTCGACGATCCGGCCGTCCCTGTGGCCCTCGACGATGCCGACGATGCTCGCGTGGATGAGACGGCTGTAGCGCGCCTGCGCGCCGGCCAGCCGCCCCGCCATGTCGCGGCGCGCCTGGGCGCAGGCGCAGGCGAAGGCGAGGATCGAGGCGCAGGTCACGCCGAGGAAGGACTGCAGCAGCAGCAGGGACTCGTTGGGCGAGGCCAGCACGAAGGGGCCGAGCCCGCGCAAGGTGCCCCAGACCGCCATGACCGCAAGCAGCACGGACGCCGCCGCGGTCTCGCGCGGTCCGAAGCGGAAGGCCGCCCAGACCAGGATCGGGAAGCACATGAACTCCAGCGGAGCGTGGCGGTAGCTCGACGGCGAGAGGCCGCCGAAGACCACGGCCCCGGCGAGAACCAGACACGCGCCCAAGGCGGCCGTCTCGAGCCGCGGCCACAAGTCCTCGTCCGCCCGCGATCCGCGGGACCACAGGACGATGAGCGGGGTGATGAGCAGGATGCCGACGGCGTCGCCGAGCCACCAGGTCAGCCAGACGGGACCGAAATGAGCGCCCAGGGAGTAGCCGGCGGCGAAGAGACTCGCGACCCCGATGGTGGCGGCCAGCGTGGTGCTGAGCAAGGCGGCCAACAAGACGAACCTAAACATGTCTTGCGGCCGGTCGAAGGCGCGCTGGGCGCCGGCAAAGCGGCGCACGAGCCAGCACCCCGCCAGAGCCTCGAGAGTGTTGCCCACGGCGATGCACAACGAGGTCGCCGGGGAGCCGGCGGTGGTGAGATTGACCAGGAGCGCTCCCGCGAAGACGGCCGGCCACAGATCGTAGCCCTCGAGAAGCAGCGCGGCCAGGGCGATCCCGGACGGCGGCCAGACGGCGGTCGCGCTGCTGTGCAGGAAGGCAAGCCGAAGCCCGAGCTTGCCCGCCGCGAAATAGGCGGCCGTCAACGCCAGTTGACGCCAGAGTCTGCGCGTCCGCGCTCCTTCAGCCATGGTCGCTTCTTGGATTCCCTATGTTCATAGAGTAGAAGGCCTCCGGGCCAAAGTCGAGAAGGAATTTGTCAGCGGCCGTCAGGTCGCGTCCAGGCGCCCTCACTGGCGCGGGCGTCGAAATTTCGCTAGAATCTACGCGACGCCGGGATAGCTCAACGGTAGAGCAATCGCTTCGTAATCCCTGGCCTAGGCGTCGGCGCGGCCCGAGGATTGTCCGTCGAGAGGCTGATTTCTCGACGAGAAAGTCCTAGAAACATCCGTTGTCCCTCTTTGTATGGGTGGTGGTTGAAAGTGGCCATTTTAGTCCCGGAGTGGACACTTTTTGGACACCAGTATTGCCGGGGTAACTCAACGGTAGAGCAGCTGCTTCGTAAGCAGCAAGTTGTGGGTCACCGCGCACCCCCCGGATCGAGTTCCTAATGGCGACCGCGCCCAGCGATCGGATCAAGCCTCGTTGCTGCGGAAGAACGCGCAACGGCCACCCAAGACGGAGTAACGCGTTCCCGTTTAAGAATCGAGCATCCGACGCACTCTGCGGCAGAGCTCCATCGGATTGAACGGTTTTTGCAGAAGGTCGGTCCCGGATTCGAGGAGGCCGTGCTTAACGATGGTTTCGTCCGCGTAGCCGGAGATATAGAGGACCTTGAGGTCCGGACGTCGTTTGCAAAGCCTCTCAGCCAGCTGACGGCCGTTCATCCCAGGCATGACGAGGTCCGTCACCATGAGCGAGATCGACTCGTCTTGGCGCTCGGAGTACTCAAGCGCCTTCTCGGCGCTCGACGCCTCGAGCACCTCGTAGCCGCTGCGGCGCAGGATGCGCGTGCACAGCGCCCGCACGGTGGCCTCATCCTCGACGAGCAGGATCGTCTCGTCTCCTCGCATGGTCTCGGACTCGCGGGAGGTGTCTTGCGGCCGGTCGGCGGACTCCGAGACGGCCGGCAGATAGATCGCGAAGACCGTCCCTTGGCCCGGTCGGCTTTCGACCTCGATCTCCCCGCCGCTCTGCTTGACGATGCCGTACACGGTGGACAGGCCGAGCCCCGTGCCCTTGCCGGTCTCCTTGGTCGTGAAGAAAGGCTCGAAGATGTGCTCGAGTGCGGCCGCATCCATGCCCGTGCCGGTATCGCTCACGCGCAGCATGACGAAGCGTTCGCCTAGGATGGGCGCGTCGGAAAGGCCTTCCGGCATGTCTGCCTCCCGAGTCTCTAGGGTCAGACGCCCTCCCTCGGGCATGGCGTCGCGCGCGTTGATCGAGAGGTTCATCAGGATCTGTTCAAGTTGGCCCGGGTCGGCCTTGACTCGGCTTGCGCCGGCGCCCAGCTTTGTCTTGAACTCGACGTTCTCGCCCAGCGTGCGGCGCAGCAAAGTGGAGACGTTCTTGACCGCCGCGTCGATGTTCAGGACCTTGGGCGAGAGGATCTGTTTGCGGCTGAAGGCCAGGAGCTGACGCGTCAGCGAGGCCGCGTAATCCGAGGCCTTGTCGATCTCGAGCAGGTCCTGACTGGCCCGGGTGTCTTTTGGCAAGTCCATCAGCAAGAGCTCGCAGTGCCCTTTGATGGCCGTCAGCGCGTTATTGAAGTCGTGCGCCACGCCGCCGGCCAACCTCCCGACGGCTTCCATCTTCTGCGACTGGCGCAGCTCCTCGGACAGCCTCTCGCGGACCTTCTCGGCCTGCAGCCTCTGCTCTTCGATCCCCACGGCGGCGGCGACGAGGCTCATGGCTCTTTCCTGCGTCTCGCGCGGCTGGAAATCGCGGCGATAAAGCGCGCACAGCGAGCCGATCGGCGTCCCTCCGTGCTTGACCGCCAGGCCGACGTACGTGCCGAAACCGTGGCGCGCCTCGGGGGAGTGCGAGTAGAGGCTGCGCCCGAGTTCACGCGCCACGAACAGGTGGCCGACGTCCGAGCGAACCACCTCGCGGCAAATCCTCTCATCGGGCTTGTCGATGGGATTGAAGTCGGGCGGCGGGTGCCATTGGCCGACCGCGCTCCAAAGGCGCTCGTCGATCCTGTTGTAGAGAGCGCAGTCGGCCCTCACCAGTTCTCCGCAGAGCGCCGTGAGGCTGTTGATGTTTTCAACGGAGTCCGGACCGAAGCTGAGCAGACAGTCGTTTATCATGGCGAGCTGCTCTTGGGCCAGACGCGCCTCCTGCGCGATCCGGCGGTTTTCGACCGCGCCGCGCACCGCCGGCGGGAGGCGAACGAGGTTCTGCTTGAGGACGTAGTCGTAGGCCCCCGCCTTGATGCAGCCGACCGCGGTTTCCTCGTCGAGGCTTCCCGTGACGACGATGCAGGGGACCTCGGGTGCGTTTTCCTGCACGGCCTTGAGCCCAAGCATCCCGCCGAAGCCGGGCATGGAATAATCCAGCAAGACCAGGTCCGGGGCGAACTCCTTGAGGCCGCGAAGGAACTCCTCTTTGACGCGCGCATGCCGGCTGGTGAAGACGAGGCCGGCCTTGGAGAGCTCGCGGCGGGTGAGTTCCTCGTCGACCGGATTGTCCTCCAAGATCAGTATTTTGAGCTTCGGTTCCATTCTCGGCCTCACGCGCGCGGCGGATGATTGACGAGCAGCCAGTAGAGGCCCAGGTCCTCAACGGCCTTGCTGAACTGGGCGAAGTCCACGGGCTTGGCGACATAGCTGTTGACGCCGAGCTGGTAGCTCTCGATGACGTCGCGCTCCTCCTTGGAGGAAGTCATGACGACCACCGGGATGACCTTGGTCCTCGGGTCAGCCTTCATCTGTTTGAGGACCTCCAGGCCGTCCACTTTGGGGAGCTTCAGGTCCAGCAGTACGATCTTGGGCCCGTTCTCCACCCGGCGCGCCGCGTAAGACCCGCGCGCGAAGACGAAGTCCAGCGCCTGCGCCCCGTCCTTGACGTGGTGGAGCTTGTTGGCCAGGTGCTGCTTCTTGAGCGCGCGGATGGTGAGTTCCGCGTCGCTGGGATTGTCCTCGACCAGCAGTATCTCTACGTTCTTCGAGTCTTCGGTCATGTCGTGCCTCCCGCGGAATCCGGCAGCGTGAAATAAAACGTCGCGCCCTCGCCCGGCCGGGCATCGGCCCAGACCCGGCCGCCGTGGCGGGAGACGATGCGGTGCACGAGCGCTAGGCCCACGCCCGTGCCCTCGAACTCGTCGGCGCGGTGCAGGCGCGAGAACACGCCGAAGAGCTTCTTCGAGTACTTCATGTCGAAGCCCGCGCCGTTGTCCTTGACGAAGAAGGCGCCCTCGGCGAATCCGATCTCGACGCGCGCCTCGGGCTTTTGGCTCGTGAACTTGAAGGCGTTGGAGACCAGGTTTGTCATGACCTGCTGAAGCAAGGCGGCGTCGGCGTGCGCCCCGGGCAGAGGCTTTCGTTCGACGGCGATGCTCCGCCGCGGCTCCGCCGTCCTGAGTTGGCCGACGACCGAGTCGGCCAGCGCCTCCATGTCCACGGACGTTTTCTCGAGGGCTTTGCGGCCCAGGCGCGAGAAGGCGAGTAGGTCGTCGATGAGCCGCCCCATCTGGCGCGCGTTGGCGCAGACCGTGCCCAGCAGCCTGCGGCCCTCGGCGTCGAGCGCGGGGGCGTAGTCCTCCTGCAAGATCTTCGAGAAGCCGTCGATGGCGCGCAGGGGAGCCCTGAGATCGTGGGATACGGAGTAGGAAAACGACTCCAGCTCGGAGTTCGCTTTCTTGACTTCTTCGACCAGTCGGGCTTCTCCGATCAAATCCTGCATCCGAGTCACGAGGTTCCGGATCATTAAGAAACCGATCACGGACACCCCGAGCGCGAGGACCCCGCTGACCAAAACATTGACCCAT
Source organism: Elusimicrobiota bacterium (assembly GCA_016194705.1). Lineage (GTDB taxonomy): Bacteria > Elusimicrobiota > Elusimicrobia > UBA1565 > UBA9628 > PALSA-1176. The sequence goes on from JACQAZ010000028.1 coordinate 7,355, forward strand.
GCGATCGTTCTTGCTTTGGCCTTGATTTGATCCGACCATAGGAGCACTTCAACCGATCCGATGGGTTTGGCCGGACGCCGCGTTTCCGAAGGGTCAAGGATCGGTACGATCGGCGAGCGGACCGTCACCATCGTGGCTTTGGAGGTCCCGCGGACAACCTCGTGGAGCACTCGGCCATCCGGGCTCAGGATCCTCACGCTCGCGACGTCGCCGACGTCGCGATACAGGTTCAGCAGGCTCGCCAGCGTCTTTTCGTCCTCCAACGTAAGCGGCACGAAGACCGACCTTGCCAAGGCGTCCGCGATGGCGCGGCCCTGGGCTGATAAGGAGTCCAACAGCAAGCCTTCCGCCTGCTTGGTCGAAAGGATCGCGGAGACGCCGGCCATGGTGACGATGGAGACCAGGATCACCCCGAACACCTGCCGCGCGAACTCGACCCATTTGACGACATCCTGCCGGCTCAGATCATAACGCAGGAGGCCGGACATCCATTTGTCCAGCGAATGGGACAGCCGGGAGTGATCGCCGGAGCTTACTGAAGCATCGTCCATGGCTTTCCCGCTGGGAGCCGCATCTTCCATCTTTCCGAAGGGGGAAACGCAACAACGAATTTGGCCCGCTGGAGGACCCGCCGGGGGTTCCTCCGTGGTCGGGAACAGGGATGGAGTGTCGGATGCTTAACGTATCCGGTCCAATCAGGATTTCTTTGATGACGAGGCGTAAAAC
>JACQAZ010000029.1 GCA_016194705.1 Elusimicrobiota bacterium
AACGTCATCCGCAGGGCTTACGGCTACAGGGACAAGCAGTACATGAAGCTCAAGATCATCCAAGCCTGTACCCCATGGATGGGACACTTCCGCCCGTGGGGCTGGGCGCACGCTCACAATTTTCTGTCATGAGCCAAAAAATGCTGCATGCCGCCGCACGAGAGGCTCCTCCCCGCGGGAGAGTCGTCCCACGGCGATTTCGTCAACCCAGGCCGGCCGGGCAAGGGGATGGCGGCGCTGATGGTGGAATTCTCCCAGCCGCTTTTAGAAGCCGCCCATGGGAATCCCGAGGCCATGAACAAAGCGCTCAATTTCGGCATGATCTTCTGGAATCTTGCGACCGTCGGCAGGGAGTTCGCGTTAGAGGAACTGCCAAAAATCGAGAAAGGCATGTGTAAGTCGGATGAGGATCGCCGGAATTTCAGGTCCATGGCTCGCATGATGTTTGAGCGGTATCAAAATATGCGATCCGGCGCGGGCGAGAACTTGATCTCGGGGCTCGAAGAGATATGGGGTCCGGATTTTTCCGCCGGTCTCGGCGAATCCCGCCTTAATCGCATCGCGGGCATGGTACGGGGATTGCTTAAATGAGAATACCTCAAAAACTCCAGCCATGGATTGGGGCCAGAAAGAAATTTCATCTTTCTCATGCCCAGATTCAAATGGCGCGGGAGCTGGGCTTGAACCCGAAGAAATTCGGAAAGCTCGCCAACCACAGGCAAGAGCCCTGGAAGGCTCCTCTGCCGAAATTCATCGAAGAGCTTTACTTCAAGAGGTTTGGGAAAGCCCAACCGGACCGAGTGCTCAGCATCGAAGAGCGCGCCGGGGAAATCGAAAAGAAAGGCTCACAAACGGTCGAGCGAACAGCGGGACTCTGAGGATATGAAGAAGCGTCGTCAAAATCCCGCCGGAGAGCACCCGCGGCAACTCAAGACCGATAAAACATTCACGCCGATCTCCGTCGATGAGGACGACGAGCTGTTTCCCAACGGCATTTTCGAGTTCAACGTGACGAAGATGCTGGCCTTCATCGAGGCCAACGCCGACAAGTTCCCCGTCGAGACGGTCGAGGTCGAGCCTTTTCGAGTCTACTCCTCCGAGACCTTGGACGAGGACACGATTCGCCGCGCGGACGTTTCCAAGCCCATCCTACTGGCCGAGATCAGCCCGGGACGCTTCAACGTGATCGACGGCAACCACCGCGTGGAGAGGGCTGGCCGGGACGGCCTGAAGACGATCCCCGCCCGTCGTATCGGGGCCGAGCAGCATCTCGCGTTCTTGACCTCCGTAAGAGCATACGAGACCTACGTCAGCTATTGGAACTCGAAGCTCGACGAGCTGGAATGATGCCGCCAAGGAGCCCTGCGGCTGGGTCTTACGCGCCGAACGCGCCGATGGGAATGACCACGACGCCGTCCGGGCGCACATAGCCGTAGCGGACTCGTGCCTCAGCAAGCCGGTGTATTTCACCGACTACTGACGGGCGTCCGACATCCAGCCCCTTGACACAAATAGTTCCGTATATTATAATGTTCCATGTAACGGAACATGGATATTAAAGAGAACGAAGTTGCTGCTTTAGCCGAGACCTGCCTGCGGAACCTCAAGCGGGCTCTCGGGCCCGGCTTGCCCATGCGCCTGGACCAGCCCGCCAACGACCGCCATGATTTCGACCTCCACATTGGGACAAAGCCGCCCCTGAATCTACTCGTCGAGACCAAACTGCGGACGACAACCCGCAATCAAGCGCTGCACATCATCCTGCAACTGAAAGCGCTTGGTGGCGACGCGATCGTTTTCGCGGATTGGGTCCCGGAGCCGATCGCAGACGAATTCCGCAAGGCGGGAGTGTTCTTCGCGGACGCGCACGGCAACGTCTTCATCCGAAAGCCCCCACACGTCATCGTAGACATCAGAGGGAAGAAGCCGGAGCATCCCGTGAAAGCCGAACCCGGAAGACTGATCGAAGCCGGAGGGCTCAAGGTCGCCCACTACCTTCTGACCCATCCCGATGCGGTGGGTGACCCTCTGCGAACAATCGCAGAAAGGGCTGGCGTAGGTCTTGCGACGGCGCATGCGGTCACGCGGGAGCTTGAGCGAAAACAATGGCTTCTGCCCGCAGCCGGCGGCAAGCACCGATTCGGAGAACTCAAGGGCCTGGTCGAACTCTTCGTGCGGGGCTATGCGCTCAAACTGCGCCCGGCCTGCGTCCTCGGCCGTTATCGGCATCAGAAGAAGACGCCTTACGAGATACTGGAGGGCTTCGCGCAACGATTGGCCGACGCGCCGGGCCACTGGGCCGTGACGGGTGGGATGGCCGCCAAGCAATTAACCCAGTATCTCGAGCCTGATACGGTCGAGGTCTTTGTCGACGACCAGGCGATGGCCAAGCTCAAGGCCGAGCCGATGCTGCGCGATGACGCCAACGGCAACGTCACCATTCTTCATCTCTTTGGAGCTGCCGCGATCACGGACAAACCCCAAATGCCCTGGCCCTTGGCGACTCCGCTCCTCGTCTATGCCGAGCTCCTCGAGGCCGGCGGAGCTAGGGAGATGGAAACAGCCAAGATGATCTACGACCGATTTCTGGAGCCCGAACTCGCGCATGGAAAGTGAACTCACGAAGGCGGTCCATGAGGTCGCCAGCGCCGCCGAAGATCTGAAGCTCGACATCGTGCTCGTCGGGGCGCTGATGGCGGAATTCACCCCCGAGATAGAAGCCGACTATCCTCGCTTCCGACGGACCAACGACGCCGATTTCGCCGTCTACGTGCGCGACTGGCCCACCTACAAGAAGCTGCGTGACGCGTTGATCGAACAGAAGTTCAAGCCGAACCCGAAGATCGAGCATCGGCTACATCAGGGGAGCGCGATGGTGGACCTCATCCCTTATGGATCTCAGGTCGCGCCCGATGGAAAACTGGCTTGGCCGGAGTCGGGATTCGAGATGACGGTCACGGGCTTCGATGAGGTCTGCGCGGCGGCGCGAAAGTCCGCGTCGCCAAGCGAAGTCCCTATGCCGGTCATCACGGTGCCCGGCTTCGCGCTGCTCAAGATCATCGCCTACCTGGACCGCAAAGGGCGAGGCGACGCCAAGCACAAGGATGACGCCAGGGACATCGAGTACTGGCTGCGCAACTACGCCGGAGGAACCAAGGACGAGCGGCGCTTTGCGCTTGTAGAGGAACCGGAGTTGGCCCATCAGGATTACGAGACCGCCGGAGCCGTCTTGCTCGGCAAGGAAGTGGGCGCACTGGCGTCGACCGAAGCCGCGGCCTATGTGGATCGATTCCTCCGAGAATCCGAGGATCGCTACTCGCCTTTCATGGACGTGCTCGCCGCTGGCGCGATGGACGAGGCGGCGGATAAGAAACGGGATGACGGTCTCGCACTGCTCTCCGCCTTCAAGAAGGGCTACCTGCAAGGGCGCAAGCAGGAGAGATAACATGCTGCCCAAGAGCGAAGTCCTTCTGGCAGAAGAGTCTCTTGAGCGCTACTGCGCGGAGCGGGTCCCCCCGCACGCCCGATCCAAGGTTCGCATGACCTACAAGTGGAGAGGCGACACAGCCACCTTGATTGAAGAGCGCCCTTACTTTCAGGACCCAAAGCGCTGGACCAGCCACCCTGTCGCCCAATTTCGATACGACGGGGATAAGAAGCGCTGGACCTTATACTGCGCGGACAGGAATAGCCGCTGGCATCTCTACGAGAAGATTCGACCGGCCGCATCCATCCAGACGCTCCTCGACGAGGTGAACCGCGACCCCACCGGCATCTTTTGGGGCTGATCTTCGATCCATGGACCAGAAGCTCCTGTCCCAACTCCTGAAGGCCGCAGCGTGAAGTATCTCCTCATCTGTTCGGCCGCGCTTCTCACATCCGGCCTGACGCTATTCTCCGGTTTCGGCCTGGGCACCTTACTTATGCCGGTCTTCGCGATCTTCTTTCCCGTGGAAGCCGCTGTGGGGCTGACCGCCGTCGTCCACTTCCTCAACAATCTGTTCAAGCTGGCATTGCTGGGCAAGCACGCCGACCGCGCCGTGGTGCTCCGCTTCGGCATTCCCGCCATCCTGGCGGCCTTCCTGGGGGCGCGGGCGCTCGTGTGGCTGTCGCATCTCCCGCCGCTGGCCAGCTACGCCGCCTTCGGCAAGACCTTGGACGTCCTGCCCGTGAAGCTCGCCATCGGACTCTTGATGATCGCCTTCGCCCTCCTGGAGATCGTCCCAGCGTTCGAGAAGCTGGCCTTCGACAAGCGTTATCTTCCGGCGGGCGGGGTGCTCAGCGGATTCTTCGGAGGGCTCTCCGGCAACCAAGGCGCGCTGCGCAGCGCCTTCCTGATCCGCTGCGGCCTTTCCAAGGAGGGCTTCATCGCCACGGGCGTCGTGATCGCCTGCTTGGTCGATGTGACGCGGCTGGGAGTCTACGCGACGAAGTTCTCGGCGGCGGACGTTGGAGCCAACGCCGGACTTCTCACCGCGGCGACCCTCTCGGCATTTGTTGGGGCCTGGGGAGGCAATCGCCTGCTCCACAAGATCACGATACGTACGGTCCAGTGGTCCGTCGCCGCCATGTTGTTGGTGATCGCCGTCGGCTTGGCCGCCGGACTCATTTAGGCCGAGTTGCCACTCCCGGCCATGAGATTAAGTATTGCGATCATTGGACAATATCCAATCTTTTCTGAAAGCATCCGTCAAACCTAGCCAAAGTCCTCCCCTACCAGAGCCCCTTGAGCAATTCTCAATCTTTTCTTCGTCCTCGCCGACTGGACAAGATAATTATTCGAGGCCTGGTCCCTTAATCTTTGCCGCAGCCGTAACGTCAGGCTAAGGTTGCGCCAAGGCGACCAGGCCGAAATTGGTACGGCTTTTCCCTGTAATCCCTCCGTTGCTTGAGGCAATGCCAAGTGATCTCGCAGAGCTTGCGTCCGACGGCGCCGGCTGCGTCCTGTGCGCCCTTTCGATGCTTGAGTCGCTTGAAGAAAGCGTCGAAGTAGGGCGAGACTCGGATCGCGGTCCAGGCGGCCTCGATGAAGGCATAGCGCATGAAGTGATTGCAGGCCGGCATGAGCCCCCCATGGGACGTCTTGCCACCCGAGCTGTAGGTGGAATTGGCCAGCCCGCTATACACGCATAACTTTGCGGGTGAAGAGAACCGGTCGATGGTGTCGATCTCAAGGGCGATGATCGCGGCGAGCAGTTTCCCGATCCCGGGCAGCGACATCAAGATAGGTGTGTACGGGTTCTCCTTGAGCGTCTCGTCGATCCACTTCTCGGCCTGTCGGATGTGGGCATGCAGCGTATCGAGCAACTCCATGTGTGCGCGAAGAAGCTTTCCGTCGGGCTCCCTTAGGTTCAGGCCGTTCATCCAGGCTCGACCGTGCCCGCCGAAGAGATCAGTTCGTTCGGGCGGCTTGAGATGATTGCGGTCGATGACGTTATGAATTCGGTTCTTGAGCATCGTCTGCAGCTTGACCAGCCAGATCCGCTGGCGCAACAGGTTCTTCTGGTCCCGCGCTTCTTTCGGCGGGACATGAACCAGCGGTGTGAGGCCCGCCTTGAGGATGATCGCATGCGTCGTGGCATCGATCTTGTCCGTCTTTGTGAACGTCTCGGCGATCAGACGCATCTTCAGTGGGTTAGCCAGCTTCGGATTGAGCCCCAGTTCCTCGAGCGCATCGTAAAGCGTGCCCCAGTTGCGCCCCGCCTCCAATACCGATTGGATGGGCTCGCCAGCGGGGAGCGATCTTTTCAGCTCCTCGAAAGCGTCTCGATCGCTGTCGAGCCTACCGTCCCATACGATCTCGCCAGAGTCCTTCATGGCGACGACGTGCGAGTACTTCTTGTGATGATCGATTCCTAGATGTATCATGTTTTTGGGACCTCCTATGTTTAGCCTGTCGTCAAGGCTGCAATCTAGCATAGGAGGTCCTTCGCTTTCATATTATCTTTGCCTGTCATAAGGGGGTCAGGAGCATTATTTCAAGGGGGTCAAAAGCAAGGCCTGTCGCCTATCGAACGCAAAGGCGGCCCTGGGCGTCACGGTAGGCCAAGCGGCCGCGGCGCTTGAGCCAATAGAGCCGCGCGCGGACGTTGGCGCGAAGGTCCCGGCCGCGGCAGGCAGAGCCGGCCTTGCGCTGGATCTCGCGGACGATGCCGCGCATGGTCATGTCGCCGGCCAGGAGCATGGCGTCGATGAGAGGGGCCAGGACTTTGGGTGCCCGAGGCAGTTGAGCAGGCTGGCTATCGGACCGGGGTAGCGGCGCTGTGGGGTCTCGGAGCACCCACTCGCCATTGGCGACCCTGGCCAGGGCGAAGGGCCGCTCGGCCCGAAACGAGGGGATATATTCGACTGGTCCGGGCGGCGGAACAAAGGGCAGAATCTGGAAATCTTGATTTCGGGTCTGCCGTCCCCGCCAGTTTCAAATCGAACGAATAGGCCGGAAACGCGGTGACGCGTCTCCGGCCTTTCCTTTTTTAAAAGGAGTCACTTGCTCCAGACTCTTTGGATCGAAGTCACGCCTTTGCAGTGTGAGAGGCGATCAGGCGCCTACCACTCCCAGTCGCCGCCCTCGCTCGTCATCTGCTCCACGCGCTTGGCCACGTACTTGTCCTTCTGCTCGCGGCGCTTGCCGATCTTGTCCTTGAGCTTGGCGATCTCGGTGGTCATCTTCTTGATCTGCAGCTCCTTGCCCGCCACGTCGACGTCGAACTGATCTCCCACCGCGCCGGTGAGCTTGTCCTTGAGCGCCGCCTTGTCCGCGCCTTCGGCCTTCTTGTACTGCTCCACGAGCTCCCGCGACGCGCGGTTGGCCTTCATCGTCTTGGAGAACTGCTGGCGGACGTCCGGGTCCTTGTACATCTGCCAGAGCTCCGCGAGCTTGTGATGGTACATCGACGGCTCCTCGCTTTTCGCGCGGCCCAGATGCTCCGCCATCATCGGCTCGTTGGCCTTGATGAAGGCCAGAAGCTCGCCCTCCTGGGCCTCGTTCAACGTCGCCTCCGGACCCAGCTTGCCGGCGAATTGGCGCTTGCCGCCGGGCTCCTGCGATTCCGGCTGCGCCCACGCCGCCGAGCCCAACAACAGCAATCCCGCCCACAGCATCGCTCGTGTCTTCATCTCATGCCCCCTCCGGCCTGGCGAGCTGGCTCTCCAACGCCCGCTGTCGCCGGCTCAGATCGTCACAGTCGTCCTTGTATTCCACGCTCCAAGAGTCCCGAGAGACGGAGGACTCCATCCGGTCGAGCCTCTGTCCCACCTCGCGCATCTCCGTCTCGAGGCCGTTGCGCCACGGATAGTCGCGCGGCGAGGGGCGCGAGAGCCGGAAGAGCAGCAGCCCCGCCGCGAAGGCTAGGCCGAAACCCAGCCCCAGCCCGCGCGCCCAATCCCAACGACTCCAAGCCGCCGAAGCCGGCCGCGTCCGTCTGAGGGCCGCCGCGACCAGAGCGCTGGCCGGCTCGAGGCTTGCCTGGCGGGCCAGGCGCGAGAGCCGCGACAGGTCCTCCAAGCTCGAACCGCACGCGGCGCAGGACCCTCGGTGCGCCTCGAACTCGGCGCGCTGGGCCCCTTCCAGCTCGCCGGAATAATAAAGGAATGCCAGGTCCTCGTGGCTTACATCATCCATGCTGCGCCTCCAGGGACGCGCGAAGCTTCAAGAGCGCGTAGCGCATGCGGGCCAGGGCCGTGTTGAGCGGGCAGCCTTGGGCGGCGGCGATCTCCTTGAAAGACAGTCCGCCGTATTCCCTCAGCAAAAAGACCTCGCGCTGTTCTTCGCTCAGCCCGGAAAGCGCTCGCGCGAGCTGCCCGCTCAGTTCTGTGGACTCCGCCAGCCTCTCGGGCCCGGCGAGGGGCTCGGCGAATTGCTCCCCTTCCAGGGGAGAGGCCTTGCGTCTCCCCTCCTTCTCCACATGATCGATCAGGGCCCGTCTGGCGATGGTGAAAGCCCAGCCGGCGAAGCGCCCTCTCGACTCGTATGTTCTCATGTGGGTCCACCACTTCACGCAGATCTCCTGGAAGAGGTCCTCGGCCGCCGAGCGGCCGGCGCGATAGGCGAGGTAGCTGTAAAGCGTTCCCTGGTAGCGCCGCACCAGCTGTTCGAACGCCCCATGGTCGCCCTCCTTCGCCAGCTCAGCCAAGGCTTCGTCGGTCACGATCCCCCTCGCTTGATATAACGGCTGCGGAGCGCTTTTATTGCATCGAAGAGCGGGCTTTAGTCGAGCTCGTCGTTGCGGCTGGGCAGGGGGTTGTCGCCGGAGCGGAAGGGATGCTTGAGCAGGTGCTTGGCGTAGCGCTGCACTCCCCAGAACTCCGGCTCCTCGATGGCCTGCCGGTAGGCCGCCTCCGCCTCGCCGCGCCTGCCGAGAAGGTCGAGGCACTCGCCGATGAACAGCCGGGGGACTCCGCGCGTGCGGTGGCCCTCCGGGAGCAGTCGTAAAGCCGTCTCTTCTTCCGCGAGCGCCGCGTCGTAGCGCCCGGAGAGCTGCTCGCCCAAGCCCAGGAAATAGTGCCCGGCCGCCTTGTCGAGGGGCCGAAAATGCGGCGCTCCTTTCTCCGCATTTTCCAGATACTTCCTCGCCTCGCGCTTGAGGCCCTCGGCGTCGTTCAGGCGGAACAGGCCGATGAGGCGCATCGAATCGATCAGCGGGCTGTCGGGGAACCGGCCGCGGAGCTCCTCGAGGATCGTCCAGGCCTCGCGCGGGCTTTTCTCGAAGGTCCAATCGATCCCGACCAGCAGGAGCTTGGCCGCGACGCCGCTGAACCGGCCTCGGGTGGCCCGCTGGAGCTCCGCGAGTCCCTTGGCCTTGTGGGCCGACTTGGTGAAGACGAAAAAGCGCACGAAGCGAGAGAGCGTGGCGGCGTAGTAGTCGAAGGTCCCGATGCCCAGATACGCGTCGTCGAGGGAGGGATCGAGCTTGAGGGCCCGCTGCTCATCGTGGTAGCACCGGCGGCCGTCGCGGTAGGCCTTGAACCAATGCTTGCGGGCCGCTTCCAGGCGCCCGCGCAGGCCGTAGGCCGCCCCGAGGCAGACCAGGGCCTCGGCGTCGTCGCGCTTGGCTGTGGCGCGCTCGGCGTCCTCGATGGCGCGGGCGACGGCGCCGAGGAACCGCTTCTCCTCGTCGCTTCCGGCGGGCGCGAAGTCGTTCTCCATGCGCCACCAGGCCGCGATCGCGTAGCCCAGCGACAAGGCGGGGTCTCCGGGATGGGCTTTGACCGCCTCGTCGAAGATCCTCTCGGAGCCGTCGTAATCGCCGCGGTAGAGGGCGTCGAGGCCCCGGTCGACAACCTTCTGGTCCTCGTCGGTGAGGGCCCGCGCGGGGACCGCGGCCGCGAGGAACAAGGTCGCCGCGGCGACGCGCCTCCATCTGATCATGAGGCCATTATAGGATATCGGGACTTCCCGGGACCCCTTGACGCTGGGAGCAATATGGTATATACTAGTATATACCAATGTTCCTGTATGAGGTCGCCGCCGCCCTGGAGAAGGCCAAGGTCCCTTACGCGATCGCGGGCGGCTATGCCGTCGCGCTCCACGGAGCGGTCCGCGGGACGCTCGACGTGGACATCGTCCTTCGCCTGTCCAAGAGCCATTTCCAGGCCGCCGAGTCCGCCTTGCGGGGACTGGGGTTAGCGCCGCGGCTTCCGATTTCCGCGGCCGAAGTGTTCGATTTCCGGGAGGAGTACATTAGGAACAGGAATCTCGTCGCGTGGAGCTTCTCCGACCCCGGGAACCCTTCCCGGGTCGTCGACGTGATCATCACTCACGACCTTTCCAAGCTCAAAATCAGTCGGGTTCGGTCCGGCGGGCGGACCCTGCCGATCCTCTCTCTGCCGGATCTCATCGCGATGAAGAAGGCCGCAGGCAGGCCGCAGGACCTCGAAGACGTCAAAGCCTTGGAGAAGTTCCGCCAATGAGACCGATACAATATTTCTCCGAGGCCTACCTCGAGCAATGCCGCTCCATGCGGCCTGAGCAGATCGTCAGGTTCCTCGATGACTTCCGTATCCTCCATGGCGAAAGGGAGCGCCGGCCCAAGAGCCGGTTGATCAGCATGAAGGTCCCCGAGCCGCTGCTCGAATCCTTCAAGACCAAAGCTCGCCTGAGCGGAATCCCTTACCAGACGCAGATCAAGCGCCTGATGAGCCTTTGGCTCGAGCCGCAGGCACGAGGCTCATCGCGTGCTCGGCCAGGGCCGTGATGGTCAGCGACGGGTTGACGCCAAGGTTGCCCGGGATGATCGAGCCGTCGAGGATCCAAAGGTCCTCGTAGCCGAAGGCCCGGCCGTCCAGGCCGACGACGCCCTCGCTCGTGTCGCGTCCGATGACGGCGCCGCCCAGGATGTGGGCCGTCGTCGAGACGCCAAGTGCTGCGGTGGCAAGCGAGACCTGGGCGATGCCGTCGGTCTTCTGCGTGAAACGCTCGAGCACGCGGCTGGCCACCGGGATCTCGCGCGGCAGCGGCGCGGAACCCTCTTCCAGCTGGGTCTTGAGCCGGCCGCAGCGCCCCATGAGAACACGCAGCCGTGAATCGACGGTCTGCATGAAGAGCAGGATCGTGCTGCGGCGGGCCCAGCCGAACGGCCACAGTCCCCGCAAGATGTCCCGGGGCTTGAAGCCTGCCTTCAAGCGCACGCCCAGCAGGTTCATCGCGTCCGAGCCCTGCGGATAGCGCACGGCCTCGACATGCGTTTTTTCGTCGGGCCACATGCCCGCGGTGATGGCCAGACCCTCGGAGTAGTCGGTCCCCGCGTCCCGGGCGCTCGAGCCCGAGAGCACCTCGGAATTGGTCCGCACGTCGCGGCCCAGGCGCGGGGAGAGCCGCGGCAAGGCGCACGACATCAGCAGGCGCAGCGTCCCCAGGACCCCGGCGCTGACGATGAGACGCCTCGCTCTTATTTCCTTGCGGCGCAGGCCCCAGCCCGAGCGGCGGACCGCGACCGCGAAGCCTCCGCCGGCCAGCTCGCGGACTCCCCGGGCCGTCGTCATGCTGAAGATCCGCGCGCCCTTCTTAAGCGCGAGGTGCAGGTAATTCTTCATCAAGGTGTTCTTGGCATTGTGGCGGCAGCCGACCATGCAGCCTCCGCAATAGATGCACCCGGCGCGCGCGGGCCCTTCCCCGCCGAAATACGGGTCCGCGACGGTCTTTCCGGGTTCGCCGAAGAAAACCCCCGCCTCAACGGGCGCGAACGTGTCCGCGCGCCCGAGCTCTCCGGCGATCTCGCGCAGGACCTCGTCGGCGGGAAAAAGGCGGGCAACGCGCGAGACCCCGAGCATGCGCCGGGCCGCCGCGAAATGCGGCGCGAGGCGCTCGCGCAGGTCCGCGGCGATCCGGCTCGCTTCCGGGGAGGCGTAAAAGCCGCGGCCCGGCTCGAGCAGGGTGTTGGCGTAGACCAAGGAGCCTCCCCCCACGCCCGCGCCCGAGACCACGAGCAGGTCCTTGAGAAGCGTGAGGCGCTGGATGCCGTAGCAGAACAGCTTGGGAAGCCAGAGGTACCGGCGCAAGTTCCAATTGGTGCGCGCGAAGTCCTCGTCTTCATAATGCCGTCCGGCCTCGAGCACGGCCACTGCGTAGCCCTTCTCGGAGAGCCTCAGCGCGGCCACCGAGCCGCCGAAGCCGGAGCCGATGATCACGAAGTCGAACTCGGAGCCGTCGGCGAGATTCCGGAACGACTCGACGGCGGGCCTAGCGCCCGGAGAGGACGACGCGGCCATGTTCGTCGACGCTCAGCACGCGGCTGTTCTTGAGCTCCGCGAGAATGTCCTCGGCGGAGAAGCCCGAGGCCGCGGCGCGGTTCTTGATGTCGTTGAGCAAGGTCTTGAGCCGCGAAGGCGGGTCCTTGATGCGCGAGAGGCGCGCCGCGTAGGCCGCCGCGACCTCGGATACGCCGCGTCCTTGCGCCATCGGAGCCGCGGCCGGAGTCCTGACGGGCTCGGGAGAGGGCTTGACGGGCTGCCGGCGGCCGCGGCCGCGCCCTCGGGAGGCCGGCCGGGCGGAGGGAGTCCGGCTCGCCGCGGGAGCGCTTCTGCGTCCGCCGCGCTCGGGATGAGAGGTCCACAGCTCGGCGCGGCGCCCGACGCGCTGCAATTCCTGGGCCATCACCGCGAGGCTCTTGTCGTGAGTCACCATCATGAAGGGGATGTGCATCGGCAAGGTCGCGTGCAGGATGCCCGCGTGCAGGGACATGACGAAATCGGCCGCGTTGGCGCCGCCCTTGGGCGAGACCACCGCCACGCAATGGGGCAGCTCGGCCAGGCGCTTCTCGAGCCCGCGCGGCATCTTGGCGCCGGTCCGCACGAAGACCCGGACCACGGTCCGAGGCGTGATGGGAAAGTCGGGCGGGAAATGCGGGTCGTTGTCCCCGTCGATGAGCAGGACGGAATCGACGCCCGCTTCCCGTGCGTCCTGCGTAGCGCGAGTCTCGCTGTCGGCCATGGCGAGGGTAGTATACAATAGAAGCGAGCCGTTGACGTCGGCGGCGCGAATGCTATAATCGGCGCATGGCTTCCGCTACGCTCAAGGCTCTGCTTGTCTCGGCCCAGCTCATGGGGATTTCCGCCGTCCCGGTCCCTCCCGCGGCCAGTCCCCGGGCTGTGCCTCCGAAAGGCCCGGTCAAAGAAGTCCTGCGCATCCCGCTCTCCGAGATCACGCGCAACCAGGAGCGCGCCTGGGTCTACGAGCAGGCCGGCCGCGGCACCCTCGGCTTCTGCGCGGCGCTCGACCCGAAGGCGGATTTCTGGATCAAGCTCCGCCAAAACGACCGCTTCGCGGCCCATCCCCTCAATGACTTCGAGGCGGGCGTCGAGGAAGACTTCCCGTCGGACCGCTACAAGATCGTCCTGGAAAACGGCATGCTGCGCGCCTTCCCCGTCGACCCGCCCCAGTCGCCCCAGGCCCACGTCTCGACGCCGGCCCTGCTGCGCGGCCTCTACGAGACGGCCGAGCACGTGCTGTTCACGCCGGTCGAGTACGCCGTGGCCTACGAGGACGGAGGGCTGGTGCCGGCTTCGGTCTCGCTGATCCGAGAAGACAACGCCGGCCGCTTTTTCGTCAGCTACCACTCCAAGGCGGAGCTTTCCGAGATCCAGTGGTTCGTCTCCATCGACGGAACCATGTACGGCATGAAGCTCGAGGGCGACGACCTGGTCTTCTCCTCGGAGCCGACGCCCGCGCTTGCCAAAAAGCGCTGACGTCCCCGTGCCCGGCGCCAAGTCGCCTCTGCTCGTCTACGACGGGGACTGCGGCTTCTGCCGCCGCTGGGTCGCGCGCTGGAAATCCCTGACGGGAGAGGCCGTTTCGTACGTGCCGGCGGCCTCCTATTCTCCCTCTCATCCCGAGATCAAGCCCGAGGAGTTCGCGGGCTCGGTCGTGCTCATCGAGGACGGCCGGCGCTTCTCGGGAGCGGAGGCCGTGTTCCGCACGCTCGCCCATGCGCCGCCGCGGGGGCTGTGGCTCAAGGCTTATCGCGCCCTGCCCCCGTTCGCCTGGGCGGCCGAGCTCTTCTACCGCACGGTCGCCCGCCGCCGCGTCCTCTTCTCGCGTCTGACGCGGCTGCTTTGGGGCGAGTCGCTCGAGCCTGCGGGCTACGGCGCCTCTCGTTGGGTCTTCCTGAGGCTTATGGGACTCATCTTCTTCGCGGCCTTCGCTTCATTCTGGAGCCAGGCCGACGGCCTCGTAGGCTCAGAAGGGATACTGCCCTTCGCGCAATTCTTGACCGCGGTCCATCAAAGGTTCGGCGGCCGCGCGCTCGAGGTCCTGCCGACGTTGCTGTGGCTGTCTCCGACGGACGCCGCCCTGCATTGGCTCTGCGGCGCCGGGACCGTCCTCTCCGTCCTCCTCGTGCTCGACTTCGCGCCGGGGCCGATCCTGCTCCTGCTTTGGGCCGGCTATCTCTCGATCGTCGAGGTCGGCGGCGACTTCATGAGTTTTCAATGGGACATGCTCCTGCTCGAGACCGGCTTCTTGGCCCTCTTCTTCGCTCCGTGGCGCCTGAGGCCTCGGGGGCGGGAGGCGGCGCCTTCCGGGATCATGCTCTGGCTGCTACGCCTGCTACTGTTCCGGCTCATGTTCGAATCGGGCTGCGTCAAGCTGCTCAGCGGCGACCCGGTCTGGCGCGACCTGACCGCGCTCTACTACCACTACGAGACCCAGCCTCTGCCGACCTGGCCCGGCTGGTGGGCGCACCAGCTGCCCCGCACGTTCCAGCGCGTCTGCGTCGGCGCGATGTTCGCCATCGAACTCGGCGCGCCCTGCCTGATCCTCCTGCCGCGGCGCCCGCGCATGCTCGGCGGCCTGGCCGTGGCCTTCCTGATGGTCTTGATCGCCCTGACCGGCAACTACTGCTTCTTCAATCTGCTGGCCTTGGCGCTCGTCGCGACGGCGTTCGACGACGCGGCTTGGGGCGCCGTCCTGCCGCGGCGGGTCCTCGGCTGGATCAAGCCCTCCGAGACCACGCCGGCCCCGCGCTGGCGGGCTTGGGGCCACGGCTTGGCCGCGGCGCCGATCGTCCTGGCGGGAGCCCTGCAGGTGGTCGGCCTCTTCGCCGGCAATCTCTCGGTCCCGTCCTGGGTCGCCTCGGGCTTTGGAGCCGTCGAGGCCCTGCGCGTCGTCAACAGCTACGGCCTCTTCGCCGTGATGACGCGGCCGCGCTACGAGATCGCGGTCGAGGGAAGCGAGGACGGCGACAATTGGTCCGAGTATTCCTTCAAATGGAAGCCGGGAGACCTCAAGCGCCGGCCGGGCTTCGTCGAGCCCTTCCAGCCGCGCCTCGATTGGCAGATGTGGTTCGCGGCTCTTGGCGGCTACAAGGACAACCGCTGGTTCATCAATTTCCTCGTGAGGCTCCTTCAAGGAAAGCCCTCGGTGCTCGCCCTGCTCGAGCGGAACCCCTTTCCGACAGGCCCCCCTCGGTTCGTCCGCGCCACGCTCTACGAGTACCGCTTCACGACTCCGGAGAAACGAAGGTCGACGGGGAACTGGTGGGAGCGCCGCTACGTTAGGGAGTACTGCCCCGTGCTAACGGCCCGGCACGGACCCTAGGGCTCTGAGTCCCAGGTTGAATTTGACCAGAGCCTCGTCCTGCACCTTGATGAGCCCCCCCATCACCGAAAAGGGCTTGATGCCGTAGTCGCTCGGGCGTATGCGGACGTAGCCCGAAGCCCAATAGCCGCCCGGGCGTTCGGATAGCGTCACGGGAAATTCCAAGGTCCCGGTCGAGCCGTGCAGGGCGAACGCTCCGGAGACCATCCACAGGCCCTTGAGGCTCTCGACGCGCTCGATCGAAGCCGAGTCGAACTTGATCATGGGGTAGCGCTGCACGTCGAGGCCCTTCGGTCCGCGCATGTTCGCCCTGATCTTGACCCGGTCCGACTCGCCGACTTCCTTCGCGAAGCCCTCCTCGGAGCGGCTTGCCGCCGAGTCGATCTCGGCTCCCGCGGCGTTGATCTCCAGGCGCACCGAGCTCGAGGAGTCGGCGATCGAAATCTCGCCGCGGACGTCGCGCGCGTCGATGACGTGGTCGTGCCCCAGACCCGCGAGCAGGCCTTCCTTCAACAGGATGACGCGGAAGTAGCCGGTCGACGGGTCGACGGACCACTCCTCGCACGCCGCCGGGCTAGAGAGGCTCCCGAGGATCAAGAAAAGGATCAGGCTCACGGGTCTATCCTAGCTTTCCCGTCATGAGCATTCAAGCAGACGCCAAGGCGTGGGTCCCCCATGGGCCCTGCGGGGAACGCCCGGCGGGACCTAACGGCCCATGAGGACCGGCCCGCCTCCTTGTATACTCACCTGATGAGGATGGCGCTCGTATTGTGTCTGCTGGCCCCCGGCGCTCCGTCGCTGGCCTCGGACGGCGGCTTCTCGGCGACGGTGGGCGCCTTTCTCGATTCCGCGCCGAGGTTCCGCGCCAAAGAGCCCATCCGGACCGGCCTGCCCGCCGAGATCGCGGCGACGCTCAAGGAGGACGGCGGCTACCTCGATTTCCCCGGCGTCGAGGGCGCGCCCATCTGGGGCGACGACGTGCGCCTCGCCGGCCTCGCTCCGACCGACGAGGAAATGGAGCAGGTGCTGGCCGACGACCACGGCATCCGCTTGCCGCCCGGCCGGCGCATCAAGCGGTTCAAGCCCGGGACGCCGCGGGAATTCTGGGACTATCCCGTCGGCACGCGGCTGCTGCACCGATTTCTCCTGAGGACCGCGCCCCCCACGCTGACGGAGATCCGGCTCATCGAGAAGCAACCCTCAGGCCGGTGGGCTTACGGCGTCTACCTGCCGCAGAAGAACGGCCGGCTGCGCCTTATGAAGGCGCAGGAAGCCGTCACCCTGAAGGTCGCCTGGCGAGGCAAGAAGGTCGCTCTCACGATGAACCGCCTCAATCCCGAGTCCTGCCGCATGTGCCACCAGATGCACACCCCCGTCAACGATTACCCCGAGGAAGACACGGCCGGGCCCTGCGGCTTCGGCCCGGGCAACAAGAAGCTCGGGGCCTGGGCCAAAGACTTTCAGGCGAAGAAGGGCTACAGCCCCTTCGCGAACTGAGCTATAATCTTCCGGTCGATCTATGACCGGTCATAAACCCCTGCGCGTGCTCATCACCGGAGCCTCCTCGGGCCTGGGCGCCGAGATGGCGCGCCAGCTCGCCCGCGAGGGCTGCCGCGTCGCGATCACGGGGCGGCGCAAGGAGAAGCTCGCCAAGACCGCCGAGGTCGTGCGCTTCAACGGCGGCGAATGCCTCGAATTGGTGGGCGACGTCACCAAGCTCCCCTTGGTCAAGGCGCATTATGCGACCATCGAGAACCGCTGGGGCGGCCTCGACTGGGCCATCCTCAACGCGGGCGTCGGCGACTCCGAGAACGCGCGCCATTTCACCGCCGAGAACTACCACTGGACCTTCGCCACCAACGTCGGCGGCGTGGTCAATTGGATCGAGGCCGTGCTTCCGGACATGCTCCACGCCAAGAGCGGGGTGATCGCCGGAGTGGCGAGCCTGGCGGGCTACCGGGGACTTCCGCACTCCGGCGCCTACTCGGCCAGCAAGGCCGCGCTCATCTCGCTTCTGGAGTCGACGCGCGTGGACCTGCGCGGCACGGGCGTCGACGTCGTGACCGTCTGCCCGGGCTTCGTCAAGAGCGAGATGACGGAGCGCAACGAGAAGGACCAGATGATCTTTCTCCTTGAGACCGCCGACGGCGCCAAGCGCATCATCGACGGGATCAAGGCCCGCAGGAGGGTCGTGCATTTCCCTCTGAGGCTCTCGCTGCCCACGATCTATCTCCTGCACAACCTGCCGGGGTTCATTTACGACTGGCTGGCCTCGAAGGTCGTCAAGCGCAGCAAGAAGCCCTACATCGACGAGAGCCATCGCCACAAGCACGAAGGCTAGTCGCGCAGAAGCTCGGGGATCATTTTCCTGAAGTAATCGCGGACCTTGTCGACCCTGTCGGGGCGCGACCAAAAGCTCAGCTCGACCTGCAGGACCTCGCGCTGCGCGCCGCCGAGGTCCTTGCGCTCGAGCGCCTCCCGCAGGCGCGCCTCGACGGCGGCGCGCGGCAGGAAGATCGAGGGCTTCCCCTGTCCCGCGCCGCCGTAGAGCTCGAGGATGCTGCGCTTGAAGAAGGCCGCTCCGCGCTTGAGCCGGACGACCTTGATCGCGCCATCCAGGGCGTCGGGGCCCCAGCGCTCCGCGTCGGCCGCCTCGCGGCGCTCGAGAGCGGCGAGCTTCTCCGGAGGCAGTCCCTCCTTCTTGAGCTCCAAGGACCGCAGATGGTCGTCGGCAGCGCGGGAGAGCTCCGGAGCCGGGGGCCGCGCGCGGGCCAGGTACTGGGCCTCGCGCCAGTTCGCGAGCAGCTCGTCTTCCATGATGTTGATCACCTTGAAGCCGAAGGTCTTGTCGAGCATGGCGTGATAGGACTCGTGCAGGATGTCGTTGGCGCGCACGGCCAGCAGCGCCTCGAGCTCCGGGCCCGACGGGAGCGTCCGGGGCTTGACCGCCTCGAGCTCTCCCGTGCGCGGCACGACGACGACCTCGAGCCTCGGATCGTAATACGCCCGGATGAGCTCCAGGGGCGGCGTCGCGGGGCCCGCGTAGAAGGCCGAGAACTCGCGCGCGTCCGGGAAGCGCAGATCGGCGTCGGGGTGGGCGGCGTAGAACCGGCAGATCTCCTTGGCGGGCGGATTGCCCGCCGAGCGGGTCTTGAGGTACGAGACATAGGCCGCCTTCAGCTTCACGTCGAGTTCGGTCGGCTTGGCGGGGACCGACTGCGCGGCGCAATGACCGCAGATCAGCAGAAGCAAAGACGCCGCCGACGCTCTCACGACTCTAGCCTACACGACAAACGGGCCGGCGTCAAGCGGCTGTGGTCGAGCACTGTCGCTACGCTATCCGCCCCGGGGCGGATAACGGACCAAACCTAGCGCTGGGGCTTGAGGAACTCGACCTGCAAGGTCGCGTGGCCGATCGAATGCTTCTCGCGCACGACGGCCTTCGCCGCGGTCAGGACCTTCTCGAGATCTCCGCCGGGTTTGACGTAGAGGATCGCCGTCAGGGCCTTCTCGCTCGAATTGAGCGACCAGACGTGCAGGTCGTAGACGCTGGCCACGCTCGGCACCGCGAGCAGGTCGCCCTCGAGCTCGTCGATCTTGACGTCGGGCGGCACGGCGTCGATGAGCACGTTCCAAGAGCGTTTGGCCAGGCCCCAGGTCGTGTGGATGATCAAGCCCACGATCAGGAAGCTGATGATCGGATCCGCGATGAACCAGTGGAAGAAATAGATCAGCGCGCCCGCCGCGATGATGCCCACCGAGCCGATCGCGTCGGTCGCCGCGTGCAGGAAGGCGCCTTTGAGGCTCAGGCTATCCTCTTGATACCGGTACAGGAGCAAGGTCGAGATCGCATTGGAGAGCAGCCCCGAGAAGGCCAGCGCGACGGTCGCCAGTCCCGGGACCGCGACGGGAGCCCACAACCGCGGCAGGGCCTCGGTCAAAGTGAACAACGCCATCGCGGCGATGGCGGCCGCGCTGAGCAGTCCGGTCAGCGACTCCATTTTAAGGTAGCCGTAGGTCTTGTGCGAATTAGGCGGGCGCCGGGACATCCAAAGAGCGAACAAGGCGCCTACGTTGATGCCGAGGTCGGCCAGCAGGTGCATCGAGTCGGCCTTGAGCGAGAGGCTGCCGATCATCAGGCCGCCGACGAATTCGATGGCCGTGAAGACGGCGCTGACCGCGATGACGCGCTTCAAGGCCAAGGCGTAGAGCGGCTGCTTGCTCGAGCCGAACTCGCCGGGAGTCGGGTGATAGGGGGCGACGTCGCGCCCCGAGGCCTGCTGGAACGCGATCGCCTCGTTGATCGCGACCTCGGAGGCCGAGATGATGTCGGGCTTGGTCGCCAGACTGCGGATCTCGATGAGGGTCGCCAGGGCCTTCGGGCTTTGCGCCCTCGAGAGGGCCTGGATCGCCGTGAGCCGGACGTCGTGGCGCAGGTCGACCGCGGCCTGGCGGCCCAAGGCGTCGACGACCTCGGTTTCATCGGAAAAGCGCGCGATCCAGCCCAGCGATCTGGCCGCCGCCGCGCGGCGGCCGGGCAGAGGATGAAGGCGCAGCTCTTTGAGCAGTATGGGCGTCCAGTCCCGGCCGGCCGCGGCGAGCGCCTTCTTGGCCGCCTCGCGCATATTCGGGTCGGGGTCGGACGCCGCTTTCTCGCCGAGGACCTCGATGGTCTCGCGGCTCTTGAGCTCGCCGAGCTTGCGCGCCGAGGCGGCGCGCTCGAAGGAGGACTTCGACTCGATCAGGCGGTCGGCGTGGGTTTGGACCGCGAGCTTGCGGCTCGCCGAGGTCCACAGGGGTGCGAGGCCCGTGACGCGGGCGATGAAGCCCAATGGGGAGCTTGAGGGCTTCGCCTTTTCGAAGACGGCCGCCGCCTCGGTCACGGACTCCGGGGAGACGGACGGTTTGTCCAAGGTCTTCTCAAGCCCCCGCTCGGCCGTCTCGAGCGCGCCGACGATGCCGGCCTCGGGCGGCGCCTCGGGAGATTCGAGCCGCGTCTCGGCAAGGCCGGCCTGCGCCTCGGGTAATACCACTTGCGTCCCGGAAAGGCCTGCCTGCGCCCCGCCAAGTCCCGCCTCGGCCGGAGCCGTCGGGATTTCGGTTCCGACGGGGATGACGGGAAGCTCGGCGCCGTTGACCGGGAGAAGCCGCGCCGCCGCGTCGCCCGCGGCGGGCGCGATCTTGGGGACGATCTCGGGAAGGCGGCCGGGCTCCGCGGGCTTCTCAGTCGAAGCGGCCAGGGCCTGGTAGCATTCCAGGCCGGGGGAGGCCAATACGAGGACCACAGCGAGGAACACGCGCATGTCGGTAGTGTAGTGCTTCCTTAAGCGCTCCCTTTGGGTCTTAAGGCCGATCTCTCCGCCGGCTTTGGACCTAGCCCTGCCTGGGCCCGGCCCCGCCCGGGATTTAGTAGAATAGCCGTTCCGATGCGGCCACCGCTGCTCATCAAGAACGCCCTGCGCGTCGCGCTCATGGACGACGCGCGCACCGAGCTCAAGGACGCCGACATCCTCGTCAAGGGGCGCGTGATCGTCGCCGTGGGCCGCCAGCTCGACGAACCGGGCGCCCAGGTCCTCGACGCGCGCGGCTGCGTCGTGATCCCGGGCATGGTCAACACGCACCACCACCTCTGTCAGACGCTCACGCGCAACATCCCGGCCGTGCAGGACGCCAAGCTCTTCGACTGGCTCGTCTATCTCTACACGGTCTGGAGGCATCTGACCCCGGAGGCCGCCGGGATCGGCGCCGAGGTCGGTTTGTCCGAGCTGCTGCTGACCGGCTGCACGACGGCGGCCGACCACACCTATCTCTACCCGCGCGGGACGACCGGGCTCATCGACGCCCAGATCGAGGCGGCGCACAAGCTCGGCATCCGCTTCCATCCCACGAGAGGCTCCATGTCGGTCGGCGTCACCAACGGCGGCCTGCCGCCCGACGACTGCACCCAGGACGAGGAAGCCATCCTCAAGGACGGCGAGCGCCTGGTCAAGGAATTCCACGACCCGACGCCGTTTTCGATGTGCCGCGTGGGTTTGGCGCCTTGCGCACCCTTCTCGGTGAGCCCCGAGCTCATGAAGGAGGTCGCAAGCCAAGCCAAGAAATGGAACGTGCGCCTGCACACGCATCTGGCCGAGACCCTCGACGAGGACGAGTACTGCCTCTCGCGCTACAAGATGAGGCCGCTGGACTTCATCGCCTCGGTCGGCTGGCTCGAGGGCAACGCGTGGTTCGCGCACATGGTCTGCCTCAAGCCCGAGGAGGTTCGCAGGCTCTGCGCGACGCGCACCGGCGTGGCGCACTGTCCGTCCTCGAATCTGCGCCTGGGCTCGGGGATCGCCCCGGTCCGGGAGTACCTCGACGCCGGCGTGCCCGTGGGTCTGGGCGTCGACGGCTCGGCCTCGAATGACTCCGGAGACATGCTCGCAGAGGCCAGGCAGGCGATGCTCGTGCACCGAGTGCGCACGGGCGTCAAGTCGATGCCGGCTCGGGACGCCCTCTGGATGGCCACGCGCGGAGGGGCCGCGGTGCTGGGCCGCGACGACATCGGGCGCATCGCTCCCGGCAAGGCGGCCGATCTTGCGATCTACGACCTCGACAAGATCGATTTTGCGGGCGCGATGTCGGACCCCGTGGCGGCGCTTCTGTTCTGCGGCACGAGCCATCGGACCAAGTGGACGATCGTCAACGGCCATGTCGTCGTCGACGGCGGGCGCCTCGTCAACGCCGACGAACGCGAGATCGCCGGCCGGGCGAACGCGGCCGCCGCCGAGCTCCTCGAAAAAGTCCCGGCGCACCGATGAGCGCGCCGAGCCAGGCCTACCTGCTGGCGGCCGGCCGCGGGACGCGCGCGGGCGGGCCCAAAGCGTGGCTCGACAACCAAGGCCGGCCGCTCCTCAAGACCCAGCTCGACTTCCTGCTCGAGGTCTTCGATCCGGAGCGCGTCGCGGTCTCGATCCAGCCGACCTGGACGCCGAAATGCCGCGGCCTCAACGAGCGCGTCAAGTGGATCGCCGTCGATCCCGACGCCTCGCCGCTGGCCTCGCTCCAGAGCCTCATGAAGGCCGTCCCGATGGTCCGCTGGTCCTTCGTCCATCACGTCGACCAGCCGGTCTGGGAGACGGCCCTGTTCCAGATGCTGCTGCGCGAGACCGCGGGGGCGAAGGCCTCGGTGATCGTGCCCACAAACGGCGGGCGGCGCGGGCATCCGGTGCTCCTATCGCACGGCCTAGGTCCCGCGATCCTCGAGCTCGACCCGGCCGAGGACCGCCTCGACTCCTTCCTCCGCGCGAAGGCCGCCTGCGAGATCGAAGTCCCTTTCCCCTGCGTGCTCGAGAATTGGAACGAAGGCGTGCGCGCCGGATGATCAAGCATCCCGACCTCATCATCAAGAGCCGCCGGGTCGCGACCCCGCGCTGCGTCGAGCCCGCCGCCGTGCTGATCCAGGGAGGGACCATTCAGAGCGTCCAACCCTACGACCGCTTCAAGTCGTCGGGCCCCGTCCTCGACGTGGGCAGCCTCGTCGTGATGGCGGGGCTGGTCGACACGCACGTCCACCTCAACGACCCGGGGCGCTCCGAGTGGGAGGGTTTCGAGACCGGCACGCGCGCGGCGGCCGCCGGCGGCATCACGACCGTGGTCGACATGCCGCTCAACTCCAAGCCCGTCACGACCTCCGCCCAGGCCCTGATGGTCAAGATGGCCTCGGCCGAGGGCCGGGTCTGGACCGACATCGGCTTCTGGGGCGGCGTAGTGCCGGGAAACGAAGGCGAGCTCGAGCCGATGATCGAGTCGGGCGTCTTCGGCTTCAAGTGCTTCCTCGTGCACTCCGGCATCGAGGACTTCCCGTGCGTGGCCGAGAGCGACCTGCGCAAGGCGATGCTCCTGCTCGCGCGCCGCAACGTCCCGCTGCTCGCCCACGCCGAGCTCGCCTGCACTCAGCCGCCCATCGCCGACGACCCCCGCAGCTACGGCGGCTACCTCGCCTCCCGGCCCAAGGCCTGGGAGAACGAAGCCATCAAGCTGCTCGCGCGGCTTTCGCGCGAGACGGGCTGCCGCACGCACATCGTGCACCTCTCCTCGGCCGAGGCCCTGCCGATCATCGCCGAGGCCCGGCGCGTCGGCGCGCCGCTTACCGTCGAGACCTGCCCGCACTACCTGAGCTTCGCCTCCGAGGAGGTGCCCGACGGCCGCACCGAGTTCAAGTGCGCGCCTCCGATCCGGGAAGCCGCCAACCGCGAGCGGCTCTGGGGGGCCTTCCCGGAAGGCCTCGTCGATTTCGTCGTCTCCGACCACTCGCCGTGCCTCCCTGAGCTCAAGGCGCGCGAGACCGGAGACTTCACAGCCGCCTGGGGCGGCATCTCGGGCCTTCAGCTGACCTTGCCCGCCGTCTGGACTCAGGCGCGCGCGCGCGGCTTCAAGGTCGAGGACCTCGCCTTGTGGCTCTCGAGCAACCCGGCGCGCTTCGCGGGCCTCGGACGCCGCAAGGGACGCATCGCCTGGGGGGCGGACGCCGACATCGTCGTGTGGGACCCCGACGCCTCGGTCGCGGTCGAGCCCGGCATGCTCGAACACCGCCACAAGCTGACGCCGTACGCCGGCCGGAGCCTGCTGGGCAAGGTCAAGATGACCTTCCTGCGCGGGACGCAGGTCTACCACGAGGGCCGGTTCCCGTCGAGCGCGCGCGGGCAGCTCCTCTTCAGGACACAGAGCGAATATGAGCTTCACGGAACTCATTGATCTGGCGGCCGCCAAGGTGGGCGGCAATGCCCTGGCGTGCAACGACGACTTCTTCGCTTCCCGCCACAATCTCCTGAAGGCCGAGAAGCCGGTCTTCATCGAGGACAAGTTCACCTCCCAAGGGAAGTGGATGGACGGCTGGGAGACCAGGCGGCGCCGCACGCCGGGTCACGACTGGTGCCTCATCCGGCTGGGCCTTCGCGGCGTGATCCGGGGCTTCGTCGCGGACACGAGCTACTTCACGGGCAACTACCCGGAGGCCTGCTCGATCGACGCCTGCGACGCGCGCGGCAAGCTCTCCCCGGCCGCTTTGCTCAAGGACCACGCGGCCTGGACCAACATACTGCCCAAGACTCCCCTCAAGGGCGGCTCGCACAACCTCCTGCCCTGCCGCAGCCTCGGGACCTGGACCCACGTGCGCCTCAACATCTTTCCGGACGGCGGCGTCGCCCGTTTGAGGGTCCACGGCGACGTCATCCCGGACTGGGATCGTCTCAAGTCGTCGGGACGGCTCATCGATCTGGCCGCCGTCGAGAACGGGGGCATGGCGATCTCGCAGTCCGACATGTACTTCGGCCGCGCGACCAACATGCTGATGCCCGGCCGCGCCAAGAACATGGGCGACGGCTGGGAGACCAAGCGCCGCCGCGGCCCCGGCCATGATTGGTGCGTCATCAAGCTCGGCGCCACCGGCCGCATCGAAAAGGTAGAGGTCGACACAAACCACTTCAAGGGAAACTACCCGGACTCCTGTTTGATCGAGGGCGTCCTGGCTCCCGACGGCCTCTCGGCCGAGGGGGATCAGTCGTGGTTCGAGCTCCTGCCGCGCGTCAAGCTCGCGGCCCACAAGCGACTATTCTTCAAAGCCGCATCCCCGCGGCCGGCCACTCACGCGCGCGTGAGCATCTTCCCCGACGGCGGCATCAGCCGCTTGAGGCTCTATGGCCGGGTTGCAAAGCCTTAACGAGCTGCCGCCGAAAAAGGCCCGCGAGGCCTTCCTGCGCTGCTGCGGCTCCGCCGGCTGGGTCCAGGGGATGTTGATGCGCCGCCCTTTCAAGACCGAGACGGACCTCTTCGCGGCGGCCGACGAGATCTGGCAGAGGCTCTCAAAGGCGGATTTTTTGGAAGCCTTCGCGCGCCACCCGCGCATCGGGGGCAAGGACGCGCTGCGCGCGAAGTTCGCCGCGACGCTCGGCTGGGCGCAGGGGGAACAGGCCGGAGCGCGGGAAGCCTCCGAAGAGGTCCTCGAGGCGCTCTCCCAGGGCAACGCCCAATACGAGAAGCGCTTCGGCTACATCTTCATCGTCTGCGCGACGGGGAAATCCGCCGCAGAGATGCTCGCTTTGCTCCACGCCCGGCTCCCGCATTCGCCAGACAAGGAGCTCGCCATCGCGGCGGGAGAGCAGGCCAAGATCACGGCGCTGAGGCTCAAGAAGCTCCTTGAAAGCTAGCGCGCTCGCCGCCGTCCTGGCCTGCTTCCTCGTATCCGGCTGCATCGAACACCTGCCCGCGACCCTGCCCCCCTCGCAGCTCGGCGTCACCGACAGCGTCCCGGTCGGGCCGGCCGAAGGCTTGGCGCGCTCCTTCCATTTTTTCGGCTGGCGGCGCTTCGGCGACGACACGACCGAGTCGGCGATCCGCGCCGCCAAGAAGGGAAACCAGGACCTCGACCTCATCAACGTCTTGGTCGACCGCCGCGTGCACTGCCTGCCGGCCTGCGAGGCGGCCTTTTTCACCTGGTCGGAGACCGAGGTGCGGGGGACTCTGGTCCGCTACAAGCGCCTGCCCGATTGGGAGAAGCCCCAGAGCCCCGACCTGACGAAGTTCGCACCGGGCCGCGGCCCGCCCGCGGAGCCGCTCCTCGAGCGGCTCATGCATCTCTATGCCCAGGACCCGAAGTCGGCCGCGGAGTTTTACCAGAGCCTCGACCACGACACGCGCCGCCAGCTCGTCGAGCTCGTGGTCTCCGAGAAGGGGCTCACGACGGGGCAGGGGTGGACCTTCAGAATCCCGAAGAGCGCGTCTCCGGAAGAGAAGAGGTTTCTCGCCTGGTTCGTGGGGACCTACACGACCTACCAGCCGCTCGACGAGTAGCGGCTACTCGCCGATCCACCGCGGGGCGCCGGAATTGGCGGCCTGGATCGTATTCTCGGGCCAGAACACCTTGAGGCCCGCGCCGTCCTTGGACGGATAGGTCGCGAGCAAGCGGTTCTTGTTCCCGTACACCTCGTACTGCTCCTGCCCGGCGAGGACTCTGCCCGCGCTCGCAGAGGCGGTCTCCGCGTCCTTCTTCGGGAGCCCCGCGCGCGCCAGCGCGTCGGGCAGGACCTCCAGGCTGCGCAGCGCCTGGACCGCGCTCACGCGGCCCTTGCGCACGACGCCGACGGCGACGAAGTGCTCGCACGGCGCATCCGCCGACGCCGGACGGCTCAAGTCCGAGTAGAAGACGCCCTTCTCGGTCTCGACGGCGAGGTACCGCCCGCCGACGACGCGCACTCCGCGGTCTTCTTTAGCCTCGCAATCGATGGTGGCCACCGCGATGGTCCGATTGGGGTTGACGTCCGGCGGCACCAAGAGCAGGTGGCGCTCGGAGGCCGGCCGCTTTGATTTGGCCTTGGCCGTGTAGATCTTGATGCGCGCCCGAAGCTCGGGCAAGAGGTCCTTGTTGACGGGATCGAGCGCGTACTCCTTCTGGACGGCTTTGAGCAGGGCGGCCGGAGGAGCGACGGCGGCCGCTTCGGCGGCGCGGCGCTGTGCGAGCTCAGCCTGGGCTTCCTTGAGCTTGGCCTCGAGGGACTTGAGCTTGGCCTCGAGGGCCGCGTCGCCGCCGGAGGTCCCGGCTCCGGGGGGCGCAAGCTCGTCGTTGGACGGGCCTTGATACTGAGCGTTCACGGTGGCCGCGAGCGCTAGGACCAGCGCCGACAGGACGACGGGCGTCTTCATGGTGACGCCCTTAGTGTAGACCCGGACCCGGTTTTTGTCAATAGAAAGAAACACGGCGAATTAGTATGATTCCAATGCGATGAGCCCGATCACGACTCACGTCCTCGACACCGCGCGCGGCCTGCCCGCGATGGGCGTTCCCGTCAAGCTCGAGGCGCGCAAGGCCCCCGACCGCTGGGAGCTCATCGGGCGCGGCACCACGGACACCGACGGCCGCGCTTCCGAGCTGCTGCCCGATAAGTTCCCGGTCGAGAACGGCGTCTACCGGCTGATCTTCGAGACCGGGGTTTATTTCAAGACGGTGGGCGTGAAGGATCCCTTCTATCCCAACGTGACGGTGGTCTTCGAGGTTCGTGATCAACGGCACCACCACGTGCCGCTGCTGCTCTCGCCCTTCGGCTACTCGACCTACCGCGGCAGCTGAGCCGCGAAAGCCCCCTTCAGAAGCGCCGCGAAGCCCGGGCTCGACTCCTTGCACAACAGGTAGTCGAATTCCTTCTCGCCCTTCGCCCTCGCTTCCTTGATAAAACTCTCGTCCCCCAGCGCCTCGCGCGCGAGCGCGAGCGCCGGCTCGGTCTTGCCCGCACGGTCGAGCACCGCGGCCTTCTTAAGGGCGACTTCCTTGTCCCGCGGGTCGAGCCGCAAGGCCTCGTCGAAGCACGAGACGGCCTCGTCGAAGCGGCGCAGGTGGTTGCAGCACCAGCCCCGGCAGCGCCAGTACTCGACGTTCTTCGGCCACCACTGGTTCAAGCGCTGCCAGCAGGAGAGGGCCTCCTCCCGGCTCTCCACCTGCTCGAGCAGCTGGGCGCGCATCTTCCACGACGACTCGTCGCGCGGGTCGAGCTCGCACGCGCGCTCGACGGACCTCAAAGCCTCGTCGAAGCGGCTCGTGAAGGCGAGAGCCGTGCAAAGGTTGCACCAAGCGTTGGCGTTCAAGGGATCGAGCTCGAGGGCCCGCTGGAACAGCGGGACGGCCTGCGCGAAGCGCATGGCCATGGCTTCGGCGTTGGCCGCGTCGATCAGCGCCGCCGCGGCCTGAGGGTCGCGCTTTCGGCCGGTGTTCTCGAGGTCCCAAAGCTGACGCTGGACGCCGTTGATGAGGTTGACGTCGGTCGCGGGCCCGATCCCGGCCAGGAAGGTCCGGTAAAGGCCCTTGGCGGCGTCGAGCCGGCCCGACTTTAGCTCGAGGTCGCCCTTGAACAGCAAGGCCAGCTCGTGCCCGGGCTTGGCGGCCAACGTCTCGTCGAGAAAGCGCGCGAAACGCTCGGGCTGCTTGAGGTCCCTAAGGCAGACGGCCTTGTTCTTCCAGCTGCTCATGTCGGCGCAGTCGAGCGCCATGGCCCGTTCGAAGAGGACGATCGCATCATCGACGCGGCCCATCTTCGAGAGGACCGTGCCCTTGTTGGCGATCGTCAGCTTGTGGTCCGGGTCGATGGCGAGATTCTCGTCCATCGCCTTGAGAGACTCATCGTAGCGGCCCGCGATCGCGTGGGCGACGCCGACCTCGCGCCGGATGTTGAGGCGCGCGGGATCGAGGGCCAAGGCCTTCTTCGCGGCCTCCAAGAACGCCTCCGGCGTGCCGCTCGCGTCGAGCTCCCAGGCGGTCTTGCAGGCCTCGACCACAGGCAGCCGCCTCTTGGCGTCCTCGACCTCGGCCTCGTGTCCGGCCGGCGGCGCGCCGAGGAAGGAACTCAGGCTGCCGGCCGCGGCGGCGTATTTGTCGAGCTCGTATTCGCAGAGCGCCATGGGATAGTAGACGAGGTACGAGGCCGAGCAGTCGCGCCCCCCGGCGGCGTGCGTTTTCTGGTCGACGCACAGGCCCAGGCCGTGCCAGGGCGAGGCGCCCCGGATTCTCCGGAACCGCTCGAAATCCGCGAGGGCCCCTTGGCGCTCTCCCCGCGCCATCAGCACCTGCCCCTTCGCGTAGAGGGCGGGAGCGCAACCCTTATCCAGAGCCAGCGCCCGGTCGTATTCGGCCAGAGCCTCCTGGTCCTTCTTGGC
Organism: Elusimicrobiota bacterium; assembly: GCA_016194705.1. Taxonomy (GTDB): domain Bacteria; phylum Elusimicrobiota; class Elusimicrobia; order UBA1565; family UBA9628; genus PALSA-1176. Next base: position 28,712 of record JACQAZ010000029.1, read on the forward strand.
CGCGCGCATGAGACCGCCGAGGCGGCAATGCGGCGAGGGCGCCTTGGGATCGAGCTTGAGGGCCTCGGCGCAGGCGGCCGCGGCCTCCGGCGACTTGCCGAGCCCCGCCAGCGCGCCCGCCTTGCCGTCCCAGGCGTCCGCGCTCGGAGCGAGGGCGAGAGCCTTCTCGAAGCTGGCCAACGCCTCATCATAGCGCCGCATCGGCAGCAGTAGGAATCCCTTGTTGCACAAAGCGCCCGGCTGCCCGCCGTCGAGGGTGAGCGCCGCATCGATCAGGCTCAGCGCCGCGGCGTCGCCCGCCGGCTTCTGCGCGAGGGTCTCGGCCTGCGCGAGCAGCCATTGAAGGTCCTTGGCCCTGCGTTCCGGCGTGGCCGGCAGGACCTCGGCCAGGCGCGCGTAGAGGGAACGCTTCGGGCCCGACTCGGAGCGCTCGGCGATCCAGGCGAAAGGATCGAGCGCGGCTCCGCCGTTGAGCGACACGGAGCTCTTGAGCTTGTCCTTGAGATCCGGCTTCCACTGAGCGCCCGCGGCGCGCTTGAGGGTCTCTCCGAGGTAGCAGCCCAGCGGCCAGAGCTCGGCGTCCCAAGCGGGCTTGCCCTTCGTCCGGTACGCGCCCTTCTCTTGGTCCCAGACTTCGGCGATCCAGGCGTCGAGAGCCGCGAGGCCGGCCGTGGAATAGTCCAGCGTGATGCCGTATCTGGCGGCCCGCGTCACGATCCAGTTTGACGATGGGCCGAAGTCCGGAGCCTCGGGCGCGCCGATCGCGTCTTGTTCCTCCGCCTGCCGCTTGACCGCGGCCGGGTCGAGCTTGGCGAACTGCTCGAAGATGGCCGCGAGCGCGGGGCTCTTGAGGTTCGGATCGAGGCCGACGGCGAGTTGGGCGAACTGCCGGGCTAGGACGATCTTCATCTCCAAGGGCAGCGCGCTTTTCTGCATGAAATGCTCGGCCTGCTTGAGGAACCCCGGCGCCATCGCCGGGCGAGACTCGGGCTTGATCTGCACGCTGAGCGTGAACAGAAGAGGCATCATCGCGTCCTCGGCGCCGTTCTTGAAGCGCTTGAGGACCTTCGTGATGGGGAACATCTGAGTCCCGTTCGGCAGGCAAAACTTCGTCCAGAAGGGGTTCGCCGGATGTTGAGGGTCTTCCTCCCAGACGCCTCCCAGCTGACGCTTGACGACCTCCCCGAAATAGCTGCCGAACTGGATCATAATGTTGGTCTTGCCCTTGCTGGGCTGGTAGTCGTCGCTGCCGGGAGATTCTCCCTTCGTGCCCCAGGTCACCGAGATGAACTCATCGAGCGCGGCGATGCTGGCGGGCGAATAATCGAGAAGCACGCCGAAGCCGCCGACGAAAGGATCGGTGGGCCCGGAGTTCGCGACGAACTGCGCCGCGAAGGCCGCGTAATCCGCTTTCCCCGGCGCGGGCGCGGTCTCTCCATGGGCGCCCGATTCGGCCGCCTTCTCGCGGCGCAGGACGGTCTGGCAGAGATTGCAGCAGAGGGCGTCCGGCGCGTTCTCGTAGCCGCAGCGGGGGCACTTCATCGCGGCGATAGGATGGCGCCCGGAATAAAAAAAGTCAAGGAGGCGGCAGTTGCCCCGACAGGAGCAGGCCCACCTGCTCGCGGTCGAGCTCCAAGGAGGGGCCGCCGGGGTTGATCACGACGCCGTCGTGGCCATTGGACGATGCGAAACCCAGCGCGTCTTTGGCGGGCGAGACCAGGCCGCTGAAGCCCGCCTTCCAGGCGTTGAGCTGCCTCCAATCCGTGAAGAGGACCAGGAGCTTTTGGTCGGCGTCGTTGGTGACCGTCACGATCTGTATCTCGTCGCCCTTGCGCAGGCTCGTCCAGGAGAGTTGGCCGGGCTTGCCTTCGGGGGCTCCGCGCGCGATGATGTTGGCGCCGATGAGGTAAGTGCCCTTCATGACGGATTCCATCATGGCTCGAAGGTTGGGCCGCGACTGATCCTTCTGGAAGCGCTCCATCGCGCCCACGACCTCGGGGTTCTCGACCGGCCGGGTGAGGTCCATCGGCGGTATGTCGGCCAGCTGTCCGCATTGCGGGCAGGGGACCTTCTGCCCCAGCATGTCCTCGCCGACGGCAAACTCCGCGCCGCAGCCGTGCTTGACCTGCATCCTAGAAGGACCGCGTCTCTCCGGGCCGCATGATCTGCAGGCGCTTGTCCCTTTTGAAGGCCTCGCGCACGTCCTCTTCCTTTGATAGGGCCGGGAAGGTGCCGAAATGCATCGGCACGATGGCGTCCGGCTTGAAATACTTTTTGACTGCCAGAGCGGCGGTCTTGGGGTCCTGGCCGTACGGACCTCCGCCGACATTGAACAAAAGGATCTTCGGATGGTAGAGCTCGTTGATGAGCTCCATGTCGCCGAAGATCCAAGTGTCTCCGGTGTGGTAGAGCGAACGCCCGTCATTGAAGCTCAGCACGAAGCCCAGGGGCCGTCCGGCCGGCTCGCTCGAGTGGATCGCAGGCACGAGATGCACGGTCACGTCGCCGACCGTGAAGCTCCCCCCGACGTTTCCCCCCCAGGATTGCTTTTCCGGCAGGCCCAGCGTCTTGACCCACTCGAAGACGCCGATGACGGGCGCGCCGCTCAAGGTGGCGATCTCGAGGGCGTCGCTCGAATGGTCGAAGTGCGAGTGGGTGACCAAGATCGCGTCGGGCTTGTAGCGGCGCGGGTCCTTGAACGCCTCCGGCGTGGCCGGGTCCCCTTTGAGGTACGGGTCGATCAGCAGCCGCTTGCCCGCGGGGGAGACGATCTCGAAGGCCGCGTGGCCGAGCCAGGTCACAGAGACCATCGCGTCCTTGGCCGCGGCCGGAGCCGCGAGCGCGAGAAGCGAGAGAAAGGCCGCCCTCATTGCATCGGGTCGATGCCGAGCTGCTTGCAGACCTTGCGCGCCGCGAAGTCCTCCATCTCGGGGTGCCGCGTGATCGGAACCTCTTTCTGCGTGACGGGGTTCTGGTAGACGGAGTACTTCCCCCCCTCGCGGAGCAGGACGCAGCCCTTGTCCGTGATGTGCTTGATCAGGTCTCTTCTTTTCATATACGCTCCCTATTTCAGTCCTTCTTATGCTTCTTGCGTCCTTCGAGAATCTTGAGGAACGAGCGGCCTTGAAGCTCCTCGCGCGTGAGGCCCGCTCCCTTGGCCTCATCCTCGGTGATCGCCCCGCAGTTGAGGCCGCGAATGAAATAGTTCAAGAGACCCTGGCCCGTGGCCGCGTCGTCGAAGACGTCGCCGACGAGCGTCGCCTGCGCGGCCTTCTCGATGAAGTTCTTGAGCCGGGCCGAGGCGGGGTGCAGGCCCTCGAGGAAGAAGGAATAGACCGCCGCGTAGCGCGTCGGCAGCTGGGCCGGATGCAGGTCCCAGCCTTGATAGTAGCCCGTCGAAAGCGAATGCCGGATGTGGTCGAAGTGGAGCTTCCAGGCGCGATGGACCGCGACGACGTTCTCATGGACCTCCTCGCTCGTCAGCGTGCCTCCGGGCGCCGCGCGGTGCGGGCCGACCGGCATGACATTGGTCGCGCCGTCGCTGAGGAACACGCCGGTGCCCGCGAGGTTGACCTGCATCATGTGCTTGGCGAAGTCGCAGCAGGGGTGCAGCATGTGCTGGTGCGCGGCCGTGATGCTGCACGAGGCCGTGTAGTCGTAGGTGCCGAAGTGGGCGCCGGTGACGCGCCCGGCGCCCGCCTCCACGAGCCCCAAGAGCGCCGCCTCTCCCGAGGGCGTGAAGATCGACTGCGGCGTCTCGATCATGAGCTCGACCTTGAGCGAGGCCCTGGGCAGCTTGAGGCGCCGCTCGAGCAGGTCCAGCATTCGCGAGAGCGCCGCGACTTGCTCGGGATTGCCGAGCTTGGGGATGGTCACGACGAAGTTCGGCGGGAGGCCTTTGAGCAGCTTGACCATCGTCGTCACGAACAGGTCGAGCGTGCGGCAGGAGCGCGCGTGGAGCTCGTTCGAGAAGGGCTTGATGCGGATGCCGACGAACGGCGTGAGCACGCTCTCGCGCAGGCCCTTGACGACTTCCTCGGCGGCCAGCACCGCGTGGTGGTCCTCCTCCTCGTCGGGCCGGTTGCCGTAGCCGTCCTCGAAGTCGATCCGGAAATCCTCGACGGGCTCGCGCGAAAGCTTCTCGACGACGCGGTCGTAGAGGGTGCGGACCAGGGGCGAAGGTATGCCCAGCACCTCGGCAAAACCCGCGGGCTCGGGCGCGAACTGATGCAGGGCCTTGAGCGCGAGCTGGCCGAGCTTGTGCCCCGAGTCGGCCTTGTAGAGGTGCGCCCCGCCGTAGACCGTGTGCACGGGCTGGCGCGCCGCGGACTCGCCGGGATAGAGCCTCAAAGTCTCGGCGTTGGCTTTCTTGAGCGCCGAGAGCACGGGGCGCAAGGATTTGGGGTCAAGCGATGTCTTCATTGATTGCCTTCCAGGAAGCTGCGCAGGATGTTGCGTGAGACCTCGAGGCGGTACTCCCTCGTCGAGCGGATGTCGTCGATCGGAGAGACGCTGCGCTCGAGCCGCCGGCAGGCTTCGTCGACGACGGCCGGGGTGAGCTTGAAGCCGACGACGGCGGATTCGGCCTCGGTCAGGCGCACGGCGGTCGGCGCCATGCTGCCCAAGGCGAAGCGGAAGTCCTCGACGACCCCGCCCTTGCCGAGTCTCAATATCCCGGCCGCGACGGTCTTCGAGATGGCCTGGGCCAGGCGCGTGCCCACCTTCCGGAAGAGCCGGCGCGAGGGGCGCTTGTCGAGGAAAGGCAGCTCGACGGCTTCGATGAGCTCGCCCGGCCCGAGGGTCGTGCGCTTGACGCCGGCGAAGACCTCCGAGATGGGGAGCTTGCGTTTTCCGCGCGGGGAAACCGTGCGCACGACGGCCTCGTAGACCAAGAGCGACGGAAAGGTGTCTCCGGCGGGCGAGGCGTTGGCGATGTTGCCTCCCAAGGTTCCGCGGTTCTGGATCTGGGCCGCGCCGATCGTCGCGCAGGCCGAGACCAGCAGCGGGAACTCCGCCCGGACGGTGGGATGGCGCCCGATCTCGGCGTGCGTGGCCAACGAGCCGACCAAGACTCCGGTGCGGGCCGCGGCGATCTTTCTCCAGTCCCGGACGCCGGAAAGATCGAGGATCGTGCGGCCGTTGAGCAGGCCCAGGTTCCAGAGCACCATGAAGTCGGTCCCGCCGGCCAGCGGTACCGCCTTGGTCTGCTGGCCATAGAGCTTGACGGCCTCCGCGCCCGATTTGGGCCGCAGTACGGCCATGGTCTCGGGGGCCCCCCTCATCGCCTTTTTCCCCCGCCTTTCCCCTTGACGGCCCGCGCGACCGAGTCCACGATGTGCTGATAGCCCGTGCACCGGCACAGGTTCCCGGCCAGGCACTCGCGGATGGCTCCCGGGGCGGCCGAGCCGCCCCCCTTGATCCAGGCCGTCGCGGTCATCAGCATCCCCGGAGTGCAGATGCCGCACTGGGCGCCGCCGCGCTCCATGAAGGCCTCTTGAAGCGGGCTCAACTTCCCAGGATTTCCCAACGACTCGACGGTCTCGATCCGGCGACCCTCGACCGAGCAGACCGGGATCAGGCAGGAGTTGACCGGCTCGCCGTCGACGAGCACCGTGCAGGCCCCGCATTCGCCCTCGCCGCAGCCCTCCTTGGTGCCGGTGAGGCCGAAATCCTCGCGCAGCACCTCGATGAGGCGCTTGAACGGGGCGCCTGCGAACGACCGCGACTTACCGTTGACCTTGAGTTTCATTGATCGCCTTGAGTATGCGCTCGGGCAAAAGCGGGAGCTCCGTGATCCAGACGCCTGCCGCGAAGTTCACGGCGGCGGCGATCGCCGGGCCCGGCGTGTCCATCGGCAGCTCGCCGACGCCCTTGGCGCCGAAGGGGCCGCGCGAATAGGGCTTCTCGACGATCTTGACGTCCATGGCGGGCGTGTCCATCGCGGTCGGGATGATGTAGTTCGTGAACTGGCCGTTGACCATCGCGCCGTCCTTGTAGACGCAGTGCTCGAGAAGAGCATAGCCGACGCCTTGAGCCGTGCCGCCGATGATCTGGCCTTCGGCCAATAATGGATTGACTGCTTTCCCGATATCCTGCGCGGTCGTGAGCTTGTTGATCTTGACCTCGAAGGTGGTCTTGTCGATCTCCAGATCGGCGACCAAAGCGGCGTAGGCGTAGGCTCCGTAGGCGTCGCCCTTGTAGGTCGCGTCGTCCCAGACGATCTCCGCTGGCTTCTCGTACTGCACGATGAAGCGGCGGATCGGCTCGGAGCCGCACAGCAGCTTGGCGGCCTTCTTGACGTCGGAGGGAGTCTTCAGGACGAGGCCTTCCTTCGCGAGGGCCTCCTTCATCGCGAGCGCGGCGCGGCGCACGAGGCCGCCGACCACCATCGTCGTGCGGCTGGCCACGGTCGGGCCGGAGTTGGGCACGAACTTGGTGTCGGGATTCTCGACCTCGACCCAGTCGAACGGGACGCCCAAGGCGTCGGCTGCGATCTGAGAGAACATCGTGTTGGTGCCTTGGCCGATCTCCGTCGAGGCCGCCAGGACCTGGAGGCGTCCGTCCTCGGTGATCGAGAGGCCGGCCTTGCTCGCCAGATACACCTCGCCGGAACCCGTGAAGCCCGCGCCGTGGTGCACGAGCGAGAGGCCCACGCCCTTCCAGGTCTTCTTCTTCGCGTTACGATTCCACGAAGCGTATTCCTTGACCTTTCGTACATACCCGCTCTTCTTGACCGTATGCTCGAGCGCCTCGCAGGCGCCCACGGACTCGCTCAGGACCTGCCCCGTGGCGGTCGTCGAGCCTTCCTTCCAGAGATTCCGGCGGCGCAAAGTCAGCGAGTCGATCTTCACCGCCCGCGCGATCTTCTCCATGTGGAGCTCGACGGCGAATAAGGTTTGCGGGGCTCCAAAGCCCCGAAAGGCCCCGTTGGGCGGCGTGTTGGTCGCGACCACGCGCGAGCGCACGCGCACGTTGGGGCACTCGTACGGACCCGCGGCGTGCAAAGTCCCGCGAGAGAGCACCACCGAGGAGAGGGTCGCGTAGGCCCCTCCGTCCATGACGACGTCGATATCCTGCGCGAGGAGCTTTCCGTTCTTGTCGAGCGCGGTCTTGTGGCGCACGATCGCGGGATGGCGCTTGGTCGTGGCCGGCATGTCCTCGGCGCGGTCGTAGACGATCTTGACGGGCTTCTTGGCCTTCCAGGCCAAGAGCGCGGCGTGACCCGCGATCATCGAGGGATATTCCTCCTTGCCGCCGAAGCCGCCGCCCGTGGCGCTCTGGATGACGCGGATCTTCTCCTCGGGCAGGCCGAAAATTTTCACAAGGGCCTTGTGGATGTAATAAGGGCACTGCATCGAGCCCTGCACCGTGACCGTCCCGTCGGGCTCCACCCAGGCCGCCATGCCGTTGTTCTCGATGTAGGCTTGCTCCTGATGCCAGACGCGGTACTCGCCTTCGACGGTGTAGCGCGCAGATTCGAAACCCTTCACGATGTCGCCTTTTTCGATCAGGAAGCTCTTGAAGACGTTGTTCTCCTTGTAGAGCGCGCGCTTGACGGCCAGGGAGTCCTCCATCGTCAGGACGGGCTCGAGCGCCTCATACTGCACGCGGATGTGCTTCAAGGCCTCGTAGGCCTTGGCGCGGTCCGGGTGCGCCAGCAGCAGGATCGGCTCGTGCGGGTGCATGACCTTGCGGTCGGCCAGCAGGGGCTGGTCCTCCTCGATGAGCGCGACCAAGTTGCGTCCCGGTATGTCCATCGCCGAAACCCTGACATATTCCTGCCATGGGAAGCCGGTTTCGAAGTCGATGCTCTTGATCGTCCCGCAGTTGATCGTGGAGCGCAAGGTGACCCCGTGCAGGCAGCCGGGCAGGGAGAGGTCGTCGATGTATTTGGCCAGGCCGCAGAGCTTCTCGGGACCTTCCTTGCGGCGGTGGCTCACGCCGACGCTGGTCATGGCCTATTCTATTTCTTTAGGCGCAAAACCTGCAAGGAGCGGGCGGGATCAGGCGGACGGAACGGAGTCGCCCGCGGCGTCGGCGCTCCACTCGTAGACTTCACAGCCGTCGACTTCCTTCTTGGCGGGCCGGAAGCCGAATTGGGCCCGCATGCCCTCGATGGCCGCCGCGCCGATGAAGATCGTGTTGGCCCCGGCGTACTTCTGCATGTGGCCCGCGATGTCGATGTTGCGGTCGGACATCTGCTCCATCGGCACGCCGTCGTCGAACAGGACCCGGCCCGCGTTGATGCCGCAGCGGACCTTGAAGTCCGCCTTCAAGGTCTTGACCTCGCGGTTGAAGTGGTCCAAGGTGCGGATGAGCTCCTGGGCCGCCTGGACCGCGTTCTGGACCGAGGCGAAGCAGATCATGACGCCGTCGGGCGTCCAGGCGGCCTTGAGCCCCTTGTTGGCCTCGATGATGCGTTCGACGAGCTTGCGGTACTGGCGGAAATCGCGCTCGGCGATCGCCGGGTCCTCGCCCTTCTTCATGCTCGTCGAGTCCACGACGTCGATGGCCAGAAAAGAGAGGTTCTTCTTCTGCTCCTCGAGGATTTTCTTGGTCTTGGCGTAGAGCTCGAGCACCTTCTCGCGCTGGGAGGGGTCGGTCGCCGCCTCGGCGGCCAGACGCGCGTCCTCGGAGGAGACCGCCTTGCCGGAGACCTCGGCCTTCCTCTGGGCTTCGTGCCGCAGCCTTGAGGCGGCCTAGGCGCGGTCGTCGCGCTCCTGGCGCTGCACGAGCGAGAAGCGCAGCACGCGCAGCTGGTGAAGGGCGAGTTCGGCGGCGATCCAGAGCGCGGCCAGCGCCGCGCCCAGGATGAAGGGGGCCATGTCCCGGCCGCCGGGATCGGCCGTCATGTGCTTGTGGATGTAGGCGAGGAACGGCGTCTCGAGGTCGTGGACCGCCCGGATGGTCGCCTGGAGCAGGAAGTACTTCTCGAGATGCTGGACGCTGGAGAGCCCCTGGGTCCCGAGCACCGCGACGGCGGCCACGAAGCTCGCGTAGCCCAGCGCGCTGTCGACGACAAGCATGACCTTCAGCGACAACGACTTGAAGAGGTACATCCGCGGCATCGGCATCGCCGTCATTATACCAAATCCCGCCGATGGAGGACCTCGGAAAAGCCCCTTGACAATGCGGCCGACGAGGCCTATCTTATTGGAAGTCCCGTGAAACCCCTCGCCCGCAACCGCGTTTTCGCCCTCCTTTGGCCCTTGCTGGCGGCCTTGCCCGCCGTTTCCCGGGCAGCCGACGGCGAGCCCCTCGATTTCAAAAAGACGAAGGTCGAGGGCGAGGCCCGCCGCCAGTTCGAGTACCTCGGCTACCGCTTCGAAGAAAAGACAGGGCGCATCCTCGGCCCGGACGGGACGACGCTCGGCCTCGAGAAATTCAAGGATCTCGTCTCCCCCTACGATTTCCACAAAGTTCCGGTCCCGGACGAGGAGCGCAGCCAGCTCACCATCGAAGGCTGCCGCTTCGACGAGGAAAGCGGCCACATCCTGATCCTGGACGACAAGACCAAGGCCAAGGTCCCGCTGCCCAAGCTGACGCTCGAATTTTTCCAGAAGCAAAGCCGGCTGGCGGCCGGTCACGAGATCCTCGAGCGGATGTCTTTGCTCCTGTCCCAACAGCCCTCCGACAAGCCGCTGCCGGACGAGGTCAAGGCCCAGCTTAAGTCCATGCTGGAGAGATCGCCGGGCGCGGCCGTGCCCGAGGCTCTGGTCAAGGCGATCAACGCTCCCGGCGCCGCGGTCCCCGAGGCGCGCGCGCTGGTCGAGAAGGCCTACACGGACTCGACGCGCTTCTTCGATGGACAGCAGACCCTCGGCGAGCATTTCAAGTCCGCCATGCCGGTGCTGCCTGGCTGGAACAAGCCGCACAAGCCCGCGCAGTTCTTCGACGACAACGAGCGCAGGCTCGGCAACGCGCTGCGCGCCTCGGCTCAGGAGCATTTCGCCAGGAGCCCCATCGGACAAGAGTTGCTGGACCATTTCAAAGACAAGCATGGTAAGGTCAAGCTGCCGCCGTTTTTGGTCCTCGACATCGACGAGCGCATGGGAGCGGTCTACAACCAGACCAACAAGACCGTCGTCGTCAACCAGCGCTACGTCGTCGACGGCCTCACGGCGCACCTGCCGGAGAGAGAACGCGACGCGCTGCGCCTCGAGCTCAAGGACTCCAAGAAGTTCGCGGCCTACCTGCTGGCCCATCCCGAGGCGCGCGAGGCCTTCCTGAAGCAGCAGGACGTCACCATTTTCCACGAGTTGACCCACGCCTGGCAGGACCGGCGCGAGCGCCTTTTCGACGAGATGGGCCGCGGTAACACCCCCGCCGTCATCCATCTCGAGTACGAGCACGAGGCGTTCATCCAGGAAAACCGCTATATGCACTGGAAGGTGCTCCACGACCCGGCGTCCGCCAAGGACGACCCGATGCTTCCCAGCTACATGGAGATGCTCTCCGACTTCGACAAGTTCCGCGACGGCGTCACCCAGCAATACTATCAGCTCTTCCCGAAGAACGCCGCGACGCTCGCCACGGTCAACGACCTGCAGAAGGAGCGCGTGAGCGCCGCGCGCCGCCTCATGGGCGAGAGCCTCCACGCTGGGCTCGTCGAAATGCTTAGATTGTTCGGCATGGCACGCGGCAGCTCCCAGATCAAGCGCGTCGAGTCATCCAGCCGCAAGCGCATGGAGGCGTTCCTCAAGGACGAGTATCCGCGGATGCAGGAGGAAGGCAGGCGCGGCATAGTCGAGGTCTACCTGCTCAATGCTCAGGACGACAAGACGGCGATAGAGCGCGACAGCGACCTGTTGACGGCGGAGGAGTGGGCCAAGGCGACGCAGGACGAGAAGCTCATCGAGCGCGTGCGCAAGGCGAAGGACGCGAACAAATGAGGAGGGGATTTTGTCTCATCGCGGTCGCGCTGGCGGCTTGCGGCAAGGCCGGACCTCAAATGGATTCCCAAATGGCGCTCTATCTTGAACCCGGCAAGCTGTTCTCGTGCCAGGCCCCCGCGCAGTGGCGCGTCCTCGAGGACCAGGGCGGGGCCCAGCGCGTGACCTTCCTAGGCCCCCCCGGAGGTCCTGCGCCGTTCTCCGCTGCCATCACTATCTACTACTATTCCAAGACCGGCTCGAGCTACGCCACGCCGCAGGCTTACGCCAAAGCCGAGGCTCGGCTGCCGGGCAAGACCACTCCCCTGGTCTTCAAGCCGTGGAAGGGCCTGGCCGTCTACGAGTTCTCGGCGGAGAGGTCCCGCCCCGTCATGCACGGCGCGGGGCAGACGGAAGCCCGCCGCGAGCTCACCGTCCTAATCCCGGCGCCCGAGGGCTTCTACGCCGCCGCCCTCTCGGCTCCGGAAGCGGGCTTCGACCCGGCGGAGTCGGTCTTCCGCGGCCTCGTCGAGAGCCTCAACTTCGGCGGGACGAAGTAATGCCCGACATCGACGAGCACAGCCCCGAGCTGCTCGCCAAGAAGACCGCGGCGTCGGCCTTCATCGCGTCCCTGATGGCCAGCGCCAAGACCGCGGGCCTCTACAAGCAGGGCCACCCCACGATCATGGCGATCTCGGACCGGATCGTGGCGCTCCTGCTCAAGACGCTGGGCCAGGAGACCACGCTGACCCTCGAGGTCAAGGCCAAGACCGTTGCCATCGACGACTCCGACCTCGAGGCGACGCCCGAGATCACCGCCTTCGCCGCGGCCCTGCACACCTTGGGGATCGGCCAGCTCCTCTTCACCAACCGCATGACCAAGGAGGGGATGTACGAGTTCTTCCGCGTGCTGATCTCCAAGCCCGAGGGGACCTCGAGCTTGACCGACCTTCAGAAGGCGACTCAAGCCATCCGCATCGACGGCCTGCAGATGGTCTTCATCCTGAGCTTCGTGGTGACGGGGGAAAGCGAAAAAAAAGAACAACCCCCCGAACAGCTCAGCGAGGAGCAGATCGCCGCCTTCCTCAAGGCCGAGACTTTGCCGGACTACATCACCTTGCTCGTCAAGCAGAGCGAGCCGCTTCACGGCAAGGAGGCCGAGGCCGTGACCGGCCTGCTCGACAGCCTTCTCTATCGCGAGATTTCGGCGGATGCCTTCGAGGCGGCGATGCCGTGGTCTCTCTACGATCCGCGCATCCAGCAGCGCTGGGAGGTCTTCAAGTCCAAGCTGGCCTTCCAGCCGAAGGCGCGCGGCGCCGCGCGCCAGAAGTGGAGCCGCGCCGGGATCATCTCCTGGTCCGCCGTTTTCGAGGACTGGGACTTGGCGGCCCTCAAGGACCACCACGTCCACGAGAAGAAGGACGCCCTGCGCTGGTCGCTCACGCGCGTGACCGCGATCATGGATAAGGCCGCCTCGCCGGCCCACCAGAAGTACGCCCTTTTGGCTTACACGCGCCTGCTCAAGGAGTTCGGCCACGACGGCGACATCGCCACCATGCTCGCCGAATACGACCGCTGGAAGGTCATGGCGGCCAGCGAGGCCCTGGCGTCGCTCTACGGCGAGCTTCAAAAGCAGATCAAGGAGAAGGTGCTGACCCCCTCGATGATCGAGCAGTTCGTCTCTCAATTGGCGAAGGTCTCGGAAAGCTCGCCGCAGTTCGAGAAGATGGTCGACTTCGCGCTCTACTTCGGCGAGCCCATCGTGCCGCCCATCTTGGAAAATCTGAGGGCCGTCCAGGATAAAGACCACCGCCGGAAGGTCTGCGCCCTGCTCGTCGGGCTGGGCAAAGCTTTGGGCGACAAGACTCTCCTGCCCGCCTTGAAAGACGAAGACTGGTTCCTCGTCAGCAACGTCCTCGACGTCCTCAGCGAGCTCGGCGACGCCAAGAACACGCGCCACGCGGGGCCCCTGCTCAAGCACGGCAACCGCAAGGTCCGCGAAGCCGCCGCGAAGTTCCTGCTCAAGTTCGGCGGCGAGGCCGCCGTCGAGGCGCTGACCGACTTCATCGCCGAGGGCCGGCATCCCGAGGAGATCCCGAAGGCGGTCATTTCGCTCTCGCAGCTCAACCAGCCCGGACTCGACAGGAAACTCGTCGCCGCGTTCCGAAAGACGCAGTGCTACGAGTCGAAGGTCGCCATCGCGCGCGCCTTGAGCCGCTTCGGCGGCCCCGCCGCCGTCGAGTTGCTCGTCGAGACGGCGCGCCGCTCCTGGTACGAGATCTTGAGCGGCCTAAACAAGGAGCTGCGCGAGGCCGCCAAGCACTCGCTGGAGCAGCTGCGCAAGGAGGGCCACGCCTGATGGCCAGACGCGCCCGCAAGTCGCGCGCCGACAACCAGCGCTGGGAGCACATGGTCCAGGCCCTGCGCCTGATGAACTTCACCTTCAACAACGTCAAACTATATCCTCCGACGCACACCGAGGTCGCCGGCTCGATCGGCAAGCTCCACGAGCTGCTCACCCCCATCCTCGAGGAGCAGGAAGACGTCGGCTTCGGCTTCATGGACGAGCTGCTCTACATCGAAGGCTCGATGTCGCTCGAGGAGACCGCCCAGAACCAGATGCTCGTCGACCGCTTCAACCGCTGCCGGGTCAAGTACCTGACTCTCATGAAGGGCCTCTCGAAGGACGATCTGCTCGGCTTCTTCACGGTCATCAACGCCGAAGCCACCAAGCCCACGACCGAGCATCCGGCCGAGCTCATCGAGAAGAAGGGCATAAAAACGATCCACCTCATCGAGGCGGAGGTCGACGAGCTCGCGAGCAAGTCGAAGATGCTCAAGAAAAAAACCCTCTTCGACTGGTACCAGAAGGCCGTCGCGACGCTCTCGGCCGCCCAGCTCGAGCTGCGCGACAAGGAGGAGGCGGACCTAAAAGCCCTCTACCGCCTCGTCGACGACATGATGGCGACGATCCGGAGCAAAGGTCCAGGTCCATTCCTGCTATTGCCCCTGCTTGGCGCAGGAATGGACCCGCACCTGACGCACGCCGTCAACACCGCGATCCTCTCGTGCGCGCTCGGCGACGCGTACGGCCTCAACACCGGACAGATCAACACCCTGTGCGCCGCGGCCTACCTGCACGACCTCGGCAGGATCACGATCCCGCCGGAATGGGCCGCGGACCACACACCGCTCTCGCGCGAGGAGCGCGAGGTCGCGCGCCAGCACGCGGATTGGGGCTTCAAGCTGCTCCTGCGCAACGAGGAGGTGCCGCCCCAGACCGCGGTGCTCGCGGCCGAGCACCATTCCCCCGCCCTGGGCAAACCCGAAGGGGACGGCTACCATCCCGACGTTTTCCACAAGATATTGGCCCTGGCCGACGCCTACGACCTCGCCCGCACGACCGACAAGTACTACTGGAAGAAGCATCCGCAGGAGCGCGCGCTCTGGCGCATCGTCAACCGCCGCGGCGTCCTGTTCGACGCCACCTTGGTCAAGCTCCTCGTCAACGCGGTGGGCTTCTATCCCATCGGGACCTTGGTCCGCGTCGACGACGGGCGCCGCGGGATCGTGGTGCGCGCCGGCGCGACGAACCCCGCCCGTCCCAAGCTCTTCCTGTTCGAGGAAGCGGGAACCCCCGCCTCCCCCGGGGAGGAGCCGCCGCCCGTCATCCTCGATCTGGGCGAGCTCGGCGAAGACGGGTTGGGCTTCAAGCACTCGATCACGTCGGTGCTCAAGCCCGAGGCCGGGCTCGACCTGCGCGCCGAGATCGACAAGAAGAAGGAATACCTGCTCAGCTACACGATCTGAGGCGGCTCTAGCTGAGCCCGGACTTGGCCAGGATCTCGGCCACGACCTGGAGGAGATGATCCTTGCGATACGGCTTGGCGAGAAAATAGGTGCTCCGGTCCGCGTCGACGCTCTGCATGATGTGGTTTTGGTCGGCCGAACTCAGGAACAGGACCGGAATGTCCCGAGTGTCCACCAGCATGCGCAGGCGTTTGTGCAGGATCGAGCCGCCGCCCGCCGGCATCATGTAATCTGTGATGATCAGCGCGGGCTTCCCGGCCAGGACCATGGCCAGCGCCTCGACCGTGTCGCCCGCGATCCGGCACTGATGGCCCGCCGAACTCAGGGCGTGCAGGATCAGGGTTCCCAGATCGGAGTCGTCTTCGACGACCAGGATGGAGGCACCGGCCATGAGATCTAATGCGGCGCTGGGCCCTCGGCACCGGCCGCCGCGCCGCCGACGAAAGTCTCGAGGAACTTCTCATCCTGGTACATCTCCTTGAGCACGCGGGAGAGATCGGTCAGCGAGACGATGCCGACGACCTTGCCGCCCTCGGTGATCGGCAAGTGGCGGAACTCGCCCTTGCCGAGGCACTCGAAGACCTTTTCGAGCGACTCGGAGCTTTCCACGGTGACGAGCTTCTTGGTCATGACCTTCGAGACGGCCGTCTTGCGCGGGTCGAGCTTCTCGGCCACGACGCGCCGGGCGATGTCGCGCTCGGTGAAGATGCCCAGGGGCTCGGCGGCGTCGCCGACGAAGACCGAGCCGATGTTGGATTTCTTCATGACCTCGGCGGCCTTGGTCACGGTGGCCTCGGGCGAGACGCACACCACGTCTTTCATCAGGACCTTCGCCGTATAGCCCATGGTTTTCCCCCTCGTCATTGGCGCAGGTAGATCACCGATTGCTGCACCCCTTTGTACTTGTACTCGAAAACGATCTGGTTGCCGTCCTTGTTGAATTTCCCCGGGCCGCGAATCTTCGAGGCCGAGAGCACGAGCTGGGAACCCTTGACCTTGTAAGTGCCCTTCTCGGTGGACATGCTGTAGGTTCCGTCCTCCTTGAGTACCAGGGGCGGGCTCGTGCAGCGCCCGGCTCGGGTCCCGACGTTGAAGCTCCAGCAGCGGTAGTGCCCCGCGGCTTTCGATTTTTCGGCGGCGCGAGCTTGAAAGGACAGGGCGCAAAGCAGGAGAGCGAGGATCCTCACCCCGCGATTATAGCACGCTCGAACCCAAAAGGCGATCAGGCTCCGCGGCGGCGCCGCGCAAGCCAGATCAGAGGGCCGGCCGTCAAATAGAGGCCGAAGACCGCGGCCGGTATGAAGGAGTAGAGCCCCAGCGCGGCGAGCGGGATCACGGCGGCCAGGCCGACGGCCGCGGGAAGCAGCAGCGCCTTGACCCCTCCCTTCTTGAACGCGGGATAGGGCAGGCGCGAGGCCATCGCGCCGGCGGCCAGCAAGGTCGCGGCGACGGCGACGGGAGCCGCCCAGAGGGCCGGCAGCGAGGCGAGAATCAACGCCGTCGCGAGGATCACGCCGGCGCCTCCCGGTATGGGCAGCCCGGTGAACGAGTCGCTCTTCTTGTGCGGCGTCCGGCCGTCTTCCTCCGCGTGAGCGCCGACGTTGAAGCGCGAGAGGCGGAACCAGCCGGCGGTGGCGAACAACGCCGCGATCGGGAAGCCCCAAACGCCCAGGGCGGGCAGGAGCGCCGCCTTGAAGATCAAGAGCGCAGGCGCGACGCCGAACGAGACGATGTCCGCCAAGGAATCGTAGTCGATGCCCAGCGGGTTCTTGACCTTCAAGGCCCGCGCCGTGCGGCCGTCGAGCGCGTCGAAGACATTGGCCGCGATGACCGCCGCGACCGTCGGTACGATCTTTCCTTGGGAGGCCAAATAGGCGCCGGCCAGCCCGCTCCAGAGATTGGCCGTGGTCACGAGATTAGGAAAGATATTGTACCAGCGCGGGGTCTCCTTGACGGGCGGCGGAGGCGCCGCGGGCGCGGTCCTCTCAGGGAGCGAAGAGGCCGAGGGCGAAGGCCTTTCATGAGAAGGGGCCGATCCTTCGACAGAAGTCCGGGGGGCCCCGCCCCCGTCGGCCCATTTGTCGAACGCGTAGTCGAGGACGTGATTCGGCCAAGGGTCGTGCGCGGGTTCGGATGCGCTTTGCTCCAGCTTCGCCCCGACGACCTCGAGTCCCGGCAGGACGCCGTTTTTTTCCGCCTCGGGAGCCGCGGCAGCCGGTCCGGGAGGCTGGAGCTCCGCGGCCAAGGCGGCGAAATCTGCGATCTTCAGCAAACCGACTTCGGGAATCGCCGCCCCCAATTGCGGGATCGTAACGCCGTCCGGCGCCGGAACGCCGAGCTTCAGGGGATCGATGACGATAGGGAGCAGTTCCTTCGCTCCGGGCGCGACGCGGATCACGGGCTCGCCGCCCGGGCGGCCTTCAGAAAATGAAACGGCCGAAGCGGGCAAAGAACTACAGAGGACGGCGATGAGCAGCGCGGCGC
Organism: Elusimicrobiota bacterium; assembly: GCA_016194705.1. Classification (GTDB taxonomy): domain Bacteria; phylum Elusimicrobiota; class Elusimicrobia; order UBA1565; family UBA9628; genus PALSA-1176. Next base: position 45,877 of record JACQAZ010000029.1, read on the forward strand.
GCATGGCCTTCATTATAGGAAGCGCCGCTCCCAGGTTCATAGGGCCCATTGGGGAAAAAATCTCGGTCCAATGGTCCCACGATACTGTGCTACAATCGGGTCATGGACAAGACCATCGCCCTGGCCTGCCTTCTGCTGTCCTCGCCGCTATTCGCCTCGTCGACGGGACCCGAGTCGCTGCGGGCCGCCTCTTCCAACGCCTTCTCCTCTCTGGCGGTCTTCAAGCCGAAGGCCGTCTCCTCCCCCGCTGTCCCGGCCAAGGCCGTGGAGAAGACTCCAGTCAAGGCGGCGGCGTCCCAGTTCGTCCACGTATCGGGAAGCGTCAACTTGAACGGCAGCGGCAACGTCATGCACGGCTCGAGCTTTGTCTGGGTCGATTTCTCGGGCTACGCGAACGTGACGGACTCGACCGGACGCATCACGAGCAATTCCACCTGGTTCAACCGCAGCGTCGGCTGCAACGTGAGCGGCGGCTGGGTCCACTGCAACGACTGGCCGCAGTGGTCGGTCCAGTTCTACAAGGACGGCCGGTATGTCGGCAGCGGCACGGTCGGCGGCAGCATCAGCGCCTCCGCCTACGCCCCCAACGGCTTCTTCTCCGCCAACTCCTTCACCTCGCTCTCGGGCGACGTGATGGTCTCGGAGCCTTAAAGCCGGCCTTGGCTCCGCGCACCTTCTCCGAGCTGCTCAGCGACAGCCTGCTCCTGCTCAAGGAGAGCGCTCCCGAGTGGCTGGCCATCGTGGCCGCGGGCCTGCTCCCCGGCCTGGCCGTCACGACCACCGTTCTCCTCGCGCTGGGACTCACCGAGCTTCCCGCGCTCAAGGACGCCATTGCCCAGGGCGAGCCGGGCGTGGTCCTGCCCTTGCTGGCGGCGGGCCTCGTCGACCGGGCCTGCGGCGCGCTCTCCATGCTGGCCCTGCTGCGCGCGGCCGCCGCGCGCGACATGGGCCTTGATGTGGGAGTGCGCAAGGCCTACGCCGACGCTCTGCCGCGCCTGATCCCGTTCGCTCTGGCCCAGCTGCGGGCCCTGCTCTCCATCGCCTGGGGCCTGCTGCGCCTGCTCTGGCCCGGCCTCAAGCTCTGCGTCCTCTATTCCTTCGTGCCGGTGGCCTGCGTCGTCGAGGACCAAAGCGGGGAGCGGGCCCTGAGCCGCAGCGCCGCCGTCGCGGGCGCCGACCCCGCCAAGACCTTCGGGAACCTGGCGGGAGCCTCCGCTTTGGCCTGCCTCTGCTACGGCGCGCTGGCCTTCGTCCTGACCGCGGCGATGACCTTCCCGCGGACGGCCATGCCCGGCGGGGAGTCCCTGCCCGAGGCCATGCTGCTGCGCTTCATGGACCGCCTGCTCAGCGGCCTTGTCTTCGGCTGGCTGGCGGGATTCTCGATCCTGCTCTACCGCGATCTCGCGCCCGCCGCCGCTCGGTAAAGCCCCTCGGTCGAAAGACCTAGTCCCGTCTGGGACCAAAGACTGCCTCCCTTTGGCCCCACTGGCATTCGTTCGGGAACCGGTTTGGAGCTAAACTACGGCTACCATGCGAAAATTGATCCTGGCTTTGGCGCTCATCGTCCCGGCATCTTCGTTCGCCGCCGACCCCGACGTCGAGACCTTCAAGAAACAATTCGCGGACCAGGAGCAGATCCTGCTGTCGGGAGTCCTCGCCGACCCGGGCCAGGCCTCCGAGTTCGCCACCGACGCCAAGGCCGGCAGCTTCGAGACGGTCAAGCTGAAATGGTACGGCCGCATCTCCGCTTTCTCCTCGGGCTATCTCGCAGCGCCGCACGTCAACAACGACAAGGCCGCCGAGGTCCGCGCCATGGTCGAGCCCGCCGAGTGGGCCATGCTCATGACGACTTTGCGCAAGATGAAGGACGGCGGCCTCCTCCAGCAGGGAAAGATGAACGTCTTCATCGGGATGATCGACGACGCCAACGCGGACCTCAAGCGCGGCGACACCGAGGCCGCGCACAAGGTCGTCAAGATGGGCCGCGACGAGCTCGCCAAGGCCCTCAACGAATATCTGGCCTCCCCCAACGGCAAGGCGGGCCTGGCCCAGCCCCCGAAGGATAAGCCCGTGGCGCCGCCCAAGTCCTCCCAGCCCCCCAAGCCGGCACATCCCGACAAGAAGACCCCCGAGGTCAAGGAGCCCGTGGTCGCGGGAACTGCGTCGGACGACGACGAGGCGGCCAAGGCCCGCGCGCAGGCCGAGAGGATCCGCAACGAGCTCCAGAACGGCGGCAACGGCTCCAAAGGCTACGAGGGCGACAAGAATTCCGGCGGCGCTCCCGTCGTGATCGGAGGCGGGACCACCGGCAACGGCTCCGTCGAGCTACAACCCTCCGGCCCCGGCGCAAAGCCCAGTCTCGTCGTGAAAGGCCCGCCCTCCCCCGCGGGCGAGGGCGACGACATGGACGAGCTCCACAAGATGAAGAAAGAGGTCAAGGGCCACAAGTCGCTCTTCGCCACCATCGGCGGCGGCCTGCTGGGCGCCATCATCGGGGGCTTGATCGGCATGATCTTCGGCCCCGTGGGGATGATCGTCGGCGCCGCGGCGGGCGCCGCGGCGGGCGCCTACGGCGGCCACGCGATCGGCAAGAAGCTCTGGGGTTAAGGGCTACTTGATCAGCCGTCTCGCGGCCAGATACCGCTTCCTGTAGTAATCGCTGTAAAGGCTCTCCTCGCGCACGCCGATCTCGTGCTGCGAGAGATGGATGAAGATGCCGTTGTTGACGTAGATCCCCACGTGCCCCACGATGCGGCTGGCCTTCTCGCCCGAGAAAAACACGAGGTCCCCCATGCGCAGCTCCTTGGACGACTTGACGCGCGCTCCGAGGATCGACATGTCGACCGCCGTGCGCGGCAGCGCGATGCCGTGGGCCGCGAAGACCAGGCCTACGAAGTCGGAGCAGTCCTTGGGGTTTTTCCCCTTGAAGTTCTCCTCCGGCAGGTAGGTCTTGGCCGTGCGTATGACGGCCTTGGCCTTCTGCGGGACCGGCGCGGGCTTCTTGGGCCTGCGCCCCGCGCAGCCCGCGATCGAAGACGCGGCCACCAAAGCCAGAATCAGGACCTTCCTACCCATGGCGTTTGAGCTCGGCGGCGAGCGCGAGCAGGAACGGCGGCAGGAACAGCACGAGCCCCCAACCCATCCAGCGGTGCTGGTCCTCGTTGTGGAGCTTGGGGTCGCCGAGCGCCGAGACCTCGGGGGCCTGGGGCAGGTAGAAGACCAGCACCTGATCGTCGGCGCTCAGGGAAGCGAAGGGCGGGTTGCCGTAGCCGGCTTCTCCGGTTCCCCGGTAGGTCTTCTCGCCGGCGCGGAAGGCGTACTCCACTTTCCTGCCTCCGATGAGGTCCTTGCCGGTGACCCAGCCCTGGGTGTGGATGCCCCTCTCGTAGAGCGTCTGATGGAGGCGCCAGTCTTGGTGCTTATAAAGGAAGGCGGCCATCAGGGCCGAGCAGAGCAAAATGACCCAGACGATGGGGCGCAGGGCCTTGAGCTCCGCGATCAAGGTGCGCAGCATCTTACGGCTTGAGCTTGGCCAGCAAAGCGCCGGTCTTGGCGTCGATGTAGTAGTTCAGCGGGCCGCCGAACTCGCCGACGATCCAGAAGGTCCTGCCGAACAGCCGCGGGTCCTGGTAGTACCTGCCCTTCGCGTCCAGGGCCGCCCGCAGGATCGCGTGGTACTTGATTTCGCCCCCTTGGATCAGGCCGCTGCGCATCGCTCGATAGAGGGCCTCGCCGCTGTCCACGGACATCTCGGTGACGCAGGTCCCCTCGAAGCCGTAGCGGTCGGTGTAGTCGCCGCCGCGGTCGAGCCTGGTCGTGTAGACGTTGTAAGGGATGGTCTCGGTCTTGCTGTTGAGAAGAGGCCCGACCGCCTCGATGATGTTGATGCTGAACTCGTCGCGCTTGGTCCCGGTTTCGCCCGGGGGACGGAAATAGTAGGTGAAGCCGTTGTAGTAGACCGTGCTGGGGCCCGGCGGATCCGAGTGGTGGCTAACGTTGACGGAAACGTCGAGCCCGCCGAGGCAGGCGTCGGGCTTCCATTGCCGCCGCGCGAGCTTGACGGCGCCCGAGACCAGACGCTGGGCGCCTTCGCCCTGCTGCGGGGTGGGGCTCGCCGCCCGAAGGGGCGCGGCGGCGAGGAGCAGCGAGAGGGATAGGGCTGTCGTGCGCATGCCGCCCTAGGATAGCACCCGAAGGAGCCTTTCGCAAGGGGACTTTGACAGGGGACTTTGGCTCCCTTCCTATCTACCCATCCGAGCTTGCTATAATCTAGCCGCATGACGCACAGCGAGCTCATGACTGTCCTCTCACGGCGATTGGCCGGCGGCCAGTCGACGGCCCTGGTCACGCTCACGCGCTCAACGGGCTCGGCGCCGCGCGAGCTGGGCGCGAAGATGCTGGTCTTTCCCGACGGCACGATCCAAGGCACCATCGGCGGGGGCCGGCTCGAGGCCCAGGCCATCGAGGACGCGATCAAGGCCATTAAAGGAGGACAGCCTCTGTCCCGTTCTTACGAGCTCGAGCCCAAGGCTTTGGGCATGTACTGCGGCGGCACGGTCGAAGTGTTCATCGACGTCTTCACCGAGTCCCTCAAGCTCGTGATCCTGGGCGGCGGCCACGTCGGCGAGAAGCTCGCGGCCCTGGCCGCCTTTCTCGGCGTGCCCCATTGGGTGATCGACGACCGTCCGGAATTCGCAGCGCCCGCGAGGTTCCCCCACGCGCGCCAGACTTTCGTCGCCCAGCCCTCAGCCGCGCTGCAAACCCTGCATCTCGACGAGAATACCGCGATCGCCATCGTCACGCGCTGCCACGGCTTCGATCTCCGTTGTCTCGTCGCGGCGCTTCCCACAAAGGCCTTCTACATCGGCATGATCGGCAGCCGCACGAAGACCCGCCGCCTTTTCGACGCCTGCGAACGCCGTGAACTCAATACCTCGGAAGACGGCCGGGTGCACGCCCCAATCGGCCTCGACCTCGGCGGCCGGACTCCCGAGGCCATCGCGCTCTCGATCATGGCCGAGATCATGCGGCTGCGAAACGGCGCCACCGGCGAGCCGCTGAGCCTGCTGCGGGAGGCCAAGGCGTGAAGCCGACCGCCTCCAAGAAGCTCGCCTCTCTGCCGCCCTATCTCTTCGTGCTGCTGGCCAAGCTCAAGGCCCAGGCCGAGTCAGCCGGCCACTCGGTCATCGACCTCGGCCAAGGCAGCCCCGACCTGCCCAGCCCTGCCCGCGTCGTGGCCGCGCTCAAGGCCTCGATCGACAAGCCCTGGACCCACCGCTATCCGGCCAACTCGGGCCTGCCCGCGCTGCGTCAGGCGATCGCCGACTGGTACCGCCGCCGCTTCAAGGTGACCCTCGACCCGGACACGCAGGTCCTGCCTCTGGTCGGCAGCAAGGAGGGCATCGCGCATCTTTTCATGGCCTTGCTCGAGCCCGGCGACAGCGTCCTGGTCCCCAATCCTTGCTACCCGGTCCACTACAACGGCGTCGTGCTGGCCGGCGGCAAGCCGCGCCTCATGCCGCTCTCAGAGTCGATGGGCTACCTGCCCGACCTGCGCAAGATCACGCCCGCGGCCGCCAAAGCCGCGAAGGTCATGATCCTCAACTATCCCAACAATCCGACCGGCGCGGTGCTCGAGAGCAACCTGCTGCTCGAGGACGCTTTGGATTTCTCGCGCAAGCACGGCTGCCTCATCGCCTACGACAACGCCTACTCGGAGCTGACCTTCGACGGCTACCGCGCGCCCTCCATCCTGCAGATTCCGGGCGCCTTCGAGCGCGCCGTCGAGTTCCACTCGTTCTCGAAGACCTACTCGATGGCGGGCTGGCGCATAGGATTTGCGGTCGGCAACGCCGAGGCCCTGGCGCATCTGGGCAAGTTCAAGGGCTTCCTCGACTACGGCATCCCGTCCTTCATACAGGAGGCCGCCATCGAAGCCCTGACCGGGCCGCAGGACTACGTCGCCGAGGCCTGCCGCACCTACCAGCGCCGCCGCGACGCGATGGTCAAGGCCCTGGCCAAGATCGGCTGGGAGGTGCCCGTCTCCAAGGCCTCGATGTACCTCTGGGCGCGCCTGCCCAAGAAGGCGGCGCGCCTCAAATCGCTCAAGTTCGCCGAGCGCCTGATCCTCGAGCACGGGGTCGTGATCTCGCCGGGCATCGGCTTCGGACCGCACGGCGAGGGCTACATGCGCATTTCCCTGATCGCGCCCGAGGCCCAGCTCGAGGAAGCCGCCGGCCGCATCGGGGCGTGCCTCGCCAAGCTCAAGTGACGACGACCCCATTGACCGACGGCTTCGGGCGCGCCTTTCACTACCTGCGGCTCTCTGTCGAGGACGCCTGCAACTTTCGCTGCCTCTACTGCCTGCCCGGCGGCTACCACCGCGCCGAGGAACTGCCTCCGCTGACGGTCGATGAAATCCGCCGACTGGCCCGGGCCTTCGCCGGGATGGGACTTTGGAAGATCCGCCTGACCGGCGGCGAGCCCACCGTGCGGGCCGACATCGCGGCCATAGCGGAAGCCGTCGCGCGCGTGCCCGGAATACGGAAGGTCTCGCTCTCGACCAACGGCTACCGGCTCGTCGAACTCGCCGCGCCCCTGCGGCGCGCGGGCGTCTCCTCGGTCAACGTCAGCGTCGACAGCCTGGACGCGGCGCGCTTTGCCCGGATCACGGGCCAGGACAAGCTCAAGGCCGTCTGGGCCGGCGTCGAGCGGTGCCTCGAGCTGGGCCTCGAGACCAAGATCAACGTGGTCTTGATGAAGGATTTGAACGACCAGGAGCTGGGGCGGTTCTTCGAGCTCGCGAAGAAGCTTCCGTTGTCGGTCCGATTCATCGAGCTGATGCCGACGGGAGAAAATTCGAATCTGTTCGCCAAAAGCCACTTAAGCGGCACTGTGGTCGTGGAACGGCTGCTGAGCGAAAAGTGGACCGAAAAGCCGCGCCCGGAAGGCGGCGGCCCTGCGCGGCTTTTCGGCAGTTTGGATTCGTTGGGAAGCGTCGGCGTCATCGCGCCCTACTCGAAGGACTTTTGCGCGACGTGCAACCGCTTGAGAGTGACCTCGCGCGGCGGGCTCAGATTGTGTCTTTTCGCCGAGGCCGACTTCTCCCTGCGCCATCTCCTCCAGTCCGACGACCAGACGCCGGAGCTCCAGCGGACGGTACGTGACCTCATCGGCAAGAAAGAGGTCTCGCATTATCTGCCCGAGGGCAAGATCGGCAACGTCAAGCACTTCGCGATGATGGGCGGATAATTTGGGAAGACAAAACCTCAAGATGGTCGACGTCGGCGGCAAGGCCGCGACGAGCCGCCGGGCGGTCGCGCGCGGAAGCCTGCGCATGGGACAGACGGCCTTCCGCCTGCTCAAAGCGGGACAGCTTCCGAAGGGCGACGCGCTCAAGGCCGGCGAGGTCGCGGGCCTGCTGGCGGCCAAGCGCACCGCCGAGCTCATCCCGCTCTGCCATCCGCTCCCGCTGGACTCGGTCGCGCTCTCCTTCGAGCTCGATGAAACGATTCCGGGCGTCACCGCGTTCTGCGAGGCCAAGGCCTCCGCCAAGACGGGAGTCGAGATGGAGGCCCTCTGCGGCGTGAGCGGCGCGCTGCTGGCCGTCTACGACCTCGTCAAGCAGGTCGACCCGGCGCTGACGATCCTCGATATCAGGCTCGATATAAAGGAAGGCGGCAAGTCGGGCGTCTGGCGGCATCCTCTCTTCCCGGAGAAAACAAATCCGAGGATCAAACCCCTGCGCTCGGGCACAGCCGCCGTGATCACCGTCAGCGACCGCTGCTTTGCGGGCACGGCCAAGGACCTCTCCGGCCCGCAGCTGCGCGCCGGACTCAAAGCCGTGGGCTTTTCTACCGGCAAGCCCGTCGTCGTCCCCGACGAGAAGGAAAAGATCGCGGCCGCGATCGTCCGGCTCGCTCGGCGCGCCGACGTCGTCGTCTTGACGGGCGGCACCGGGCTCTCCCCGCGCGACGTGACCCCCGAGGCCGTGAGTTCGGTCTGCGGCCGGCTGATACCGGGGATCGGCGAGGCCCTGCGCGCCGCGGGTCAGGCCTCGACGCCGATGTCGAGCTTGAGCCGCTCGGTCGCGGGACAGCTCGGGCGCTCGATCGTGGTCGCTTTGCCAGGCTCGCGCGGCGGCGTCCAGGACGGCCTGGCCGTCTTGGCCGACATTCTGCCCCACGCCGTCCACGTGGCCCGCGGGGCCGATCACCCGCGAAAATGATTTCATACGCCGAAGCCCTGCGCCGGGTCTTGAGCGAGGTCGCGCCGCTGCCCCGCGAGGAAGTCCCCCTCCGTGAGGCCCTCGGGCGCGTCTGCGCCGCGCGGATCACGAGCCGCCGGACCCTGCCCGCATTCGACAACTCGGCGATGGACGGCTTCGCGGTCGCCGCCGCGGCCGTCCGCCGCGCCGGGGCCCTGCTGCCGGTGGCGGGCTCGCTCGCGGCAGGCGATGCGCCCCGGACCCTCCAGAGAGGATTTGCCTGCGAGATCATGACGGGCGCGGCGCTGCCGCGCGGCGCCGACGCCGTCGTGGCCGTCGAATCGACGCGCCGCTCGGGCTGCGGCCGCGACGTCGTCATCGAGCGGCCGTGCGCTCCGGGCGACTTCGTGCGGCGGGCCGGGACCGATTTCGCCAAAGGGCAGCTCGTTGCCGACGCCCGGACCGTCCTCGAGCCGCGCCATCTGATGGCTTTGGCCGCGCTCGGGGTCTCCCGCGTCGCGGTCCGCCGCCGTCCCAAGGTCGCGGTGCTGGCCACCGGCAAGGAGCTCGTCGCGCCCGAGCGGCATCCAAGGCCCGGCCAAGTCCACGATGCGAGCTCGACTTTTCTTGTGGCCGCGTTGGAGGCCGCGGGGTGCGAGGCGCGCCATCACGGGATCGTTGGGGACGATCCCGCCGAGTTCCGGCGCCGGATGAAGAAGATCCTGGCCTCGAAGCCCGACGCGGTGCTGAGCACCGGCGCCGTGTCGATGGGCAAGCACGACTTCGTGACGGCGCAAGTCCAGGCCCTGGGCGCCCGTCTGCTCTACCACAAGGTCGCCATCCGCCCGGGAAAGCCGGGGCTCGTCGCCCGTTTTCCCCGCGGCCCGCTGTTCTTCGGCCTGCCGGGAAATCCCATCTCGACCGTCGTGGGCTTCCGCTTCTTCGTCCTTCCTTGCCTGCGCCGCGCGCTCGGCCTGCCCGATGAAAAACCCGCGCGGGCGGTCCTGGCGGCCGACGCCGAAAAGCCCGCCGGGCTGCGCTGTTTTTTCAAGGCGAGACTCGAAGGCGGCAAGGTCCGGATCCTCCCCGGACAAGGCTCGTTCCAAATCCGGCCGCTTCTCGAGGCCGACTGCTGGGCCGTCCTGCCGGAGGCGGGAGACCGCGCCCGCGCCGGGACGGCCGTCGAGGTGCATCCCCTGTGACGCGCACCATCGAGCTCTACGGCCGCCTGCGCGGCGCGGGTCTGGGCGACCGGGTCGAGCTCGAGCTCCGCGCGGGTCTGACCGCGGGCGAGGCTCTAGGCGTTTTGAAGGCCGTGTTTCGGGAGCGCGCCGGACTTTTGGAGGGCTGCGCCTTGGCCACCGAGAACTCGGTCTTGAGGAGCGCGGACCCGCTCCCGGACTCGGCCAGATTGGCGGCGCTGCCGCCGGTGTGCGGCGGATGACCAAGCTCACGACGGAGCCCATCGACGTCTCGGGCCTCATGGCGGAGGTCTCCGACATGGGACACGGAGGGCAAGCCCTCTTCGTCGGCACGGTGCGCGACGAGCACGAGGGCCGCCGCGTCACGGCCGTGACCTACGAGGCCTTCGAGCCGCTGGCCGCCGCGGTCCTCTCGCAGATCGCGCGGGACGCGTCCCGCGCGCACGGCGCCAAAGTCGCCGTCGTCCACCGCCTCGGCAAGCTTCCGGCGGGTCAGGCCAGCGTCGCGATCGCGGCGAGCTCCGCGCACCGGGCGCAGGCCTTCAGCGCCTGCCGCGACATCATCGAGGAGATCAAGAAGCAGCTGCCGGTCTGGAAGAAGGAGCATTACGAGGACGGCGAGTCCGCGTGGCTTGCCGGCTGCGAGCTCGCCGCCGAGCGATGAGCTTCCCGCCGCGGAGCTTTCTGATCCCGACCGCCGTCCTGGCGGGGCTGATGCTCTGGGAGCTCGCCCGTCCCAAGAGGCCGCTGTCCGCTCCGCGGTTTTTCCGCTGGCTCAACAACCTGGGCCTCTCGAGCCTCAACGCCGTCCTGCTCGCCTTCTTGAGCGCCTCGGCCTCGCTGACCTTGGTCGAGGCGGCCAAGCGGCTCGAGGTCCGCCGGATCGGCCTGCTCAACCTGACGGCTTGGCCGTACCCGGTGAAGTTCGTCCTCGCCTTCGTCCTGCTCGACCTGGCGATCTACGCGCAGCACTGGACCTTCCACGCGGTGCCTTGGCTCTGGCGCGCGCACAAGGTCCATCACACCGACGTGGACCTCGACGCGACCACGGGCGTGCGCTTCCATCCCGCCGAGCTGTTTCTCTCTTTTTTCGTCAAGGCCGCGGCCGTGGCCGTGATCGGCGCGTATTTCCTCGTCGTGGCCGTCTTCGAGCTCGCCTTGACCTCGGCCTCGCTTTTCAGCCACGCCGACATCCGCCTGCCCGAACGGCTCGACGCCTGGCTGAGGCTGGCCGTGGTCACGCCCGACATGCACCGCGTGCACCACAGCGTCGCCTCATCCGAGACCAACAGCAACTTCGGCTTCTGCCTCCCCTGGTGGGACAGGCTGTTGGGGACTTACGAAGGGGCGCCCGCCTCAGGTCCGATCCTGATGGCCTTGGGGCTGCCGGAATACCGCGACTGGCGCGCGCAAAGCCTCCCCTGGCTCCTCCTGCTCCCCTTCCGGTGAAGATCCGCTGCGACCTGCACGTCAACGGCTCCGCGCGCAAGCTGCTGCTCGTCCCCGGGCCCAACGAGACCGGCGAGCGCCTGGCCTTGAAGCTGGCGGCCTACCTTCTGTTCTGGGGCTTCGAGCCCAAGGTCGACGCCAGCGTCAAGACTCCCGCTCTCTCGCGCTTCGAGTTCCTGCCCGACCTCATCGGCCTGGATTCGGGCGGCGAGATCGTGCTCTGGGTCGACTGCCAGACCACCACGATGAACAAGCTCGACAAGCTCGTCAAGCGCCTGCCCTACGCGCGGCTGGTCGTGCTCAAGGAGAACGCGCGGACGGCCCTGCGCCTGCGGGCCGACGCCCAGGCGAACCTCGCCAAGCCCGAGCGCGTCGAGATCATCGCCTTCCCCGACGGCGGCTTCTCGGAGTGGCTTTCCTGCGTGCGCGAGAAGACCGAGGTCTTCGGAGAATCGAGCGGCCTCATGATCAACGCGGTGGTCAACGAGCATCCCATCGTCGCCGAGCTCAAGGCCTATTGATCTCTGCTATAATCCGGGAATGACCGAAGGGAATGGTTTGACTCCGAAGGATATTGGAAGAAAACCATGCTGATAGCGTTCATCCTGCTTGCCGCCTCGGCCCGCGCCGCCGTCGATTTCGACCGCCTCCCGGCCTTGGACCTCGCCCGCCTGCTCCAAGAGATCCCGGCTCCCGCGCCGGCGAAGGGTCTCCCGATTTCCCGCGAGCTCGTCTTTGAGAGGGCCGGTTCCTTAATAGGCCCCTCCCGGCTCGCGCTCAAGCTGCTGCGCGCGCGCGTCGTCTACTCGGGAGAGCAGCACGACCAGGCCGGCCACCACGAGATCCAGCTCAAGCTTTTGAAGGCGCTGCACGCGCGCAAGCCGGGCCTCGCCGTGGGCCTCGAGATGGTCTCGAAGGACTTGCAGCCGAGCCTCGACGATTTTCTCTCCGGAAGGCTCTCGGACGCGGACTTCGCCCAATTCTGGAAGAAGGCCTGGGGCTACTATTACGAGCTCTATCGCCCGATCCTGGAGTATTGCCGCGCGCATCGCGTCCCGGTCACAGGACTCAACGCGCCGATCTCCGTGATACGCCAGATCGCCAAGGGCGGACTCTCGTCGTTGACTCCCGCGCAGCGCGCCTGGCTGCCCGCGGCGATCGGACAGACCGCCGACGCCAAGTATCTGGCCTATCTCGAGAAGTCGCTCGAGGGCCACGACCCGATGACGCCGGTCCAAAAGGCGCGCATGCTCGAGGCCATGGCGGCCTGGAACGAGACGATGGGCGACGCGGTCGCCCGCTCGCGGGCTCCGATGCTCGTGCTCGCCGGCTCGGGGCATATGGTCTACGGCATGGGGATCAAGGAAAGCGCGGGACGACGATCGCGCGGCCGGCAGGAGGTCGTGCTGCCCTATCCGCTCGACGCGCAGATGAAGACTCTGGCCGAGCTCCTCAAGGACTTGCGCGATCCCAAGACCGGAGACGCTCAGCTCGCCGACCATTTCTGGCTCTTGCCCAAGGACTAGCCATGCGCGAAATGACGACGCCCTCCATGCTGGTCTTCGCGGCCGCCGGGGCCGCCGCGCTCGCGGTGCTGGCGGTCGTGCTGCTGCGCGTCATGAACAAGCGCGACCTGGCCGCCGAGCCCGGGCCCGCGGCCGACCCGGGCGGCGAGTCGCTGACCATCAAAGGCAAGACCTACGGCCTGCACACCCTCAAGAACGTCGCGGGCCCCGCGCACTGGGCGCTGAGCCTGGCCGTAGGCTGCCCCCACACCTTCAGCGTCCATCGCGAGGACGCCTTCGAATGGCTGCTCGACCACCTCGGCGTCATGACCAAGGTTGCCAGCGGCAATGCCCATTACGACGAGGAGTTCGAGATCAACTCGAAGGAGCCCGACTGGACCGCCAAGTTCTTCTCGGACGAGGAGAATCGTCGGCTCGTCCAGGAGCTCTTCGGCCTGGATTGTTCGGCCGTGATCCTCAACAAGGGCAGGATTCAGGTCGTCTTCGAGGAGCGCGACGCGCTCGAAGAAGGCGCCGATGCTCTCTCCGAGCTCGCCGCCCGGCTGCCGAAGGCTTAGCGCCGGCCGTGACGGCGCCGGCCGCGGCCCCAGTCCTCTTCGGGCTCGTCGTCCCAAGTCCGAGAGCGCCGGGCGTCGACGCGTGAAGAGCCCTTCGAAGGCGAAGGCGGCGAGACCTCGTCGGGAGAGACGGGATCGTGGCCGGGGACGCTGTAGAGGAACAGGAACGAGACCGGGAAGCCGTACTTCTTTGAGAGCTCCTTCTCCTGCGCCCGGAGGAAGGTCATCAGCTTGCGCTGGCGCTTGACGTACTCCTCGCGGCCGTCGACGGGGACGTCGGCGGGAGGCACGCCGACATCGACGGAGAAGACGACGTTCAGGGGGCCGCCCAGAATGTCGCTTTGCTCGAGACGCTTGCGGTTTTTCTTGTAGGTGTCGAGCTTGTAGAGGATCTTGCCGTCGAGCACGTCCTGACGGGTCAGCGGCACGCGGGCCGATTTGGCCTCGATGAGATAGCTCACGCCCTGCGGCGAGCGCACGACCACGTCGAGCTCGGTGATGTACATGCCGTCGGCGTCGAAGAGCTCGCGGCCGCCCTGCAGGATCTTATAGCCCTTGTCGAAATAGTACTCGGCCGTCTTGAGCTCCAGCAGGAGGCCCGTGTAGCGGCTGTAGATCACGCCCTCGATGATGTCGAGCAGGCCGTCGTTCTTGTGCTCGAGGATCAGCTCGTTGACGGCCTTGCGCATGTCGGCGATCGTCTTCGGGACCGCGGCCACTTCGTCGAGATAGACGAAGCGGAAGCGGCCGGGGAAGGCCTCATTGAGCTTGGCCTCCTGGGTCTTCACGAAATCCTTGATCTCCTTGTAGCCGCGCGTGTCGAAGCCGAGCACGACCTCGTCGAGCTCGCCGACCTTGGCTTCGGCCTTGCCGTTGGGCCGGAACAGCCAGGCCGCGTCCTTGATCGTGTGCTCGACGCGGCGCAGGCCCTCGGCGATCTCGGACTGCGGGTTCTTGGCGTGGTGGAAGTAGACGCGGCTCGTGAAGACCGCGATCCTCTTGCCGCCCTTCTTGAAGATGCCGTCGATCCAGGCCAAGGTCATCGGGATGTGCGCGCTGTGGCTGTCCTCGATCTCGTCGGAGCCTTGGCTTGCGCGCTTCATGATGGTGGCCCGCGCGAAGCCCTCCGCGTAGGCGTCGTCCATGACGTCGGTCGCCTCGGAATAATCGATCTGGCCCTTGCGCTTGGCGACGATGCGCGTCGCCTCCTGGTCGTAGGCGTCGGCCCGGCCCACCACGAAGACGCCGTCGCCGTTGAGACGCAGCTCGGTGCTTTCGGCCTGCTTGGGAGCCGAGACGAAGGAACCGCCGCCGCGCTGTCCGGCGTAGAGCCTGCCGAACTCGGCCGCGGAGCCCAGACCCGAGGGGTCGGCCTGCGCGATCTTCTCGACGGCATCGATCCGTCCGCCCAGCGCCTCGCGGATGTTCTCATGCGCGGCCCCTGCGCCCAGGCTCACGCCCGGAGACGGGATTCCGATCTGCCCCTCCATCGACGCCATCTGAGGGACCGACGGGATCGCGGAGAGCTCGGCCAGAGGAGCGATGAACGGGACGGGATTGAGCGCGTCGCGCATGCGCCCTATCTCGGCTCCGGGGATCACGGTGAAGCCCAGGCGCACCGGAGCGTCGGCGCCCATGAACTTGACGACCTTGATGTTGTCGCCGGCGCGGGCGGAAACGACGAGGAGGGACAAAACGAAGGCGGCGATCATCCGGGGGGTTCGGATCATGCGATCATTGTAGCTTCGCGCGTCCCATGACCCCTGGGCCCAAAGGGCACAACGGGCCCGGCAGAGGTCCTAGGGCGCTCCGGGGCCTATTTTGTATGATCCTCGCATGTCGGAACTGCGCGTGCGCTGGAAGACCGAGGGGCTGGTGACTTGGCTCACCTTGAGCCGACCCGAGGCCCTCAACGCGCTCGGCGAGGCCGAGGCCCGGCAATTCGCGGCCGCCCTGCCCAAGATCGCCAAGGAGAAATCCCGCGTCGTCGTGCTGACCGGCGAGGGCAAGGCCTTCTGCTCGGGCGGCGACATGGCCTTCATCGAGGCCAACCGCAAGCGCCCCAAAGCCGCCTTGCCCGCGCTGATGCGCGAGTTCTACACCTGCTTCCTCGGCCTGCGCGCGCTGCCCCAGGTCAGCGTCGCTTTGATCAACGGCGCGGCGGTCGGCGCGGGGCTTTGCCTTGCCCTGGCCTGCGACGTGCGCACCGTGCTGACCGAGGCGCGCCTGGCGCTCAACTTCGTGCGCTTGGGGCTCAATCCCGGCATGGCGGCCTGGCCGCTGGCGCGCGCCGCCTTCGGCGACGCCCGCGCCCGCGAGCTGCTGCTGACCGGGCGCTTCTTCACGGGCAAGGACCTGCACCAGTGGGGAGCCGCCGCCTTCGCAGTCGACACCCGCGCCGAGCTCTGGACCGCGACCGACGAGCTCGCGCGGCACCTGGCCTCCCAGTCCTGGGACTCGCTCACAATACTCAAGGATGAGATGCGCCTGGGCGAGGACCTCGGGGCCTTTCTGGAGCTCGAGGCCAAGGGCCAGGCGCTCTGCTTCAAGGGCCCCGACATCGCCGAGGGCGTGGCCGCCGCGCGCGAGAAGCGCGCCCCGAAGTTCTAGCGGACCGTCTCGAGCGGGGCGTCCTCGAGGGGGTAGGCCGTCCAGCCGCGCGCGTCGAAGTGCCACCACTCGGTGTCGAGGCCTACGAAGCCGTGCTTGCCCATGACGCGCTCGAGCAGCTCCTTGTTCTTCTTGGCCTCGGGCGTGGCCTTGTCCCAGTCGCGGTGCGCGCGCTCGGAAAAATCGTCGTACGAGCTCGGCATCTCGAGCTCGAGGCCCTCTTTGTCGGTGAGGCTCACGTCGACGGCCGCGCCGCGGTTGTGGCGCGAGCCCTTCTTCGGGTCGGCGACGTAGCGCTCGTCGGGCACGAGCGTCCAAAAGATCTTCTGCACCGAGAGCGGCCGGTAGCAGTCGTAGATCTTGAGGCGGTAGCCCTTGGCCTCGAAGTCGCGCGCCGCGGCGGCGAGATCGTCGGCCACGCTCTGGCGCAGAGCGCACTTCGCGACAGGATACACCACCTGATGCGTAAAATTATTTTCAGTGGCGTATCGTATGTCCAGCACCGCTTCCGTATGAAGTTGTTCGAAATCGACGAGCGGCTCCGCCGCTCGTCGACCGCTCGCGCAGGCTGATAAAGCGAGCAAGAACCAGATGAGACAGCTTTTCATAGGCGCGAGTATATCAAATCACCCGAATCGGTACCGCGCCAGCGCCCAGAGCCACAAGGCCGCGAACGCCGCCGCAAAGAAGAGGCCCTTCCAACGCGAGTAGCCGAGGTCGTCGGCGAGATACGCCCGATCGCCGAGGGCGTAGATTACGGGCTCGGCCTTTATGGTCCCGGCCCCCACGGGCTCTTTGGCCGTTCTGAGCCTGCCGTCGGCGCCGCGGAAGCGGAAATAAGCGACCATGCGCTTGGCGCCGAGCATCGGCACGGCCTCGCGGACCTTGGCCGTCAATATGCCCTTGGCCGGCTCGCCGCGCGCGAGCACGAACTGCCTTTTGAGCAGGACGGCCCCGTCGCCCGCGGTCAAAAATAAGAACAGCCAGACCCCGAGAGCGGGCCACAGGCGCCTGAAGGCGTGGGGGTCGACGACGATCACACGATTAAAGTATAATATCGTTTCAGTCAATTCCACATATCAGAGGAAAGAAATGCCCACCGCTACCGCTATGAAACAGGATTACAAGGTCAAGGACATCAAGCTCGCCGACTGGGGCCGCAAAGAGATCACGATCGCCGAGACCGAGATGCCGGGCCTGATGGCCTTGCGCGAGGAGTACAAGGGCAAGCTCCCCCTGAAGGGCGCCCGCATCGCGGGCTGCCTGCATATGACAATTCAAACGGCGGTGCTCATCGAGACCTTACTCGAGCTCGGCGCCGAGGTTCGCTGGTCCTCCTGCAACATTTTCTCGACCCAGGACCACGCCGCGTCGGCCATCGCCAAGGCCGGCAAGGCCGCGGTCTTCGCGTGGAAGGGCATGAACGCCGAGGAGTTCGACTGGTGCATAGAGCAGACGCTCCAATTCCCCGACGGCAAGTACCTCAACATGATCCTCGACGACGGCGGCGACCTGACCAACATGGTCTTCGACAAGCACCCGGAGCTCGCCAAGGACATCGTCGGCCTTTCGGAAGAGACGACCACCGGCGTGCATCGTCTCTATGAGCGCCTCAAGAAGGGCACCTTGCTGACGCCCGCGATCAACATCAACGACTCCTGCACGAAGAGCAAGTTCGACAACCTCTACGGCTGCCGCGAGTCGCTCCTGGACGGCATCAAGCGCGCCACCGACGTCATGGTCGCGGGCAAGATCGCGGTCGTGGCCGGCTACGGCGACGTGGGCAAGGGCTGCGCGCAGTCGCTGCGCGGCCAAGGCGCGCGCGTGCTCATCACCGAGGTCGACCCGATCAACGCGCTGCAGGCCTGCATGGAAGGCTACCAGGTCGTCACGATGGACGAGGCCGCCGCGATCGGCGACATCTTCGTCACCGCGACCGGCTGCACCGACGTCATCCTGCGCAAGCACCTGGACGCGATGAAGTCCCAGGCCATCGTCTGCAACATCGGCCACTTCGACCTGGAGATCGACATCGCCAGCCTGACGTCCGACAAGAAGCTCAAGAAGATGAACATCAAGCCGCAGGTGGACCAGTTCGTCTGGCCCAACGGCAAGGTGGTCACCGTCCTGGCCGAAGGCCGCCTGGTCAACCTGGGCTGCGCCACCGGCCACCCCAGCTTCGTCATGTCCTGCTCCTTCACCAACCAGGTCATGGCCCAGATCGAGCTGTGGTCCACCCGCGGCAAGGGCAAGTACAAGAACCAGGTCTACCTCCTCCCGAAGCACCTCGACGAGAAGGTCGCCGCCCTCCACCTCGGCAAGCTCGGCGCCAAGCTGACCAAGCTTACCCCCAAGCAGGCCGACTACCTGGGCATCCCGGTGGAAGGCCCGTTCAAGGCCGACAACTACCGCTACTAAGCTTCACGCGGTCGGAAAGAATGAGGCCCCGGCAGGGATTCCTGCCGGGGCCTTCTATTTTGATGTGAATCTAGGCCAGACGCTTGTGAAATAAGGTTTTTTCTGCGAAGCAAAGTTCTTTCCAATCCCACTCGCACGATTGTTTTCATCCGGGGCCACGGAGGACCATCCTCGGCATTTCCTCCCCACGCGGTTAGCGAATGGAGCTGACGGGTAGTAAGAGGTTTGCACCGAACGGTGGATTGGGTTCCAGAGGTTGCGGTGACGACCCGGTCACTCATGCATAAGCTCTGGCCGCTTCTTTCTTCTTTTCCGCTTCCTCAGCGCGAACCTCGTTGAAAGCGAAGTCCCCTTCCTTCATTACTGCTTTTCCACCGCCAGGACCGCTGATGATGATGTTCCCGTCCGCCCAGAACTCCTGCCCGGACTCCGTGTCGAGAGGAAACCTCACCTTAACCTGGATGGTGTTAGCTGTAGCTTGGACCGATAATGACCTGAGCCCCGGAAGGATACGGACGCCCTGCCCAAACGCATGGATGAAATGTTTGACGATTCCAGTTCTGGAAACCAAATCCAAGCTCAGCGCCAATCCGTCCAGTTCCTCACGGATCTGGAGTTTTCCGGCTCCGCCCCAGAAGGCCTGCTCATAGGCCAATTCATGGAGTAATCGAAGCAGTTGATAGAGACTCCACAAATTCACATCCGCGCGGAGAATCTCGGTATTCCGAGCCGCCCCCGCGCCGCCGGTGAAGGGTTCTTTCAATTCGATTGTCGGCCGGCCGCCGATGAGGTCCCATGCCTCTCGGTCCTGGACAGCGGCGACGTCGCCAAGCAGTTCGACGATTGCCTCGACCTTATTTGAACGTTTCTGGAAACGTGGCTTCGACGACATCAGCTCGCGCCGAAAGGCGACATATGCGGCAGGATTCAGCACTAGGAGCGGAACCTCGTTCTGCAAATTCTCATCTCCGTTCCAGCACTCGACGAGGATTGAATGCTGTCCTTCCGCGAGGCCGTCAGTGCTGACGCGCATCGCGCGCCTGCCATCACTGCCATGAACCGCGGTGTATATCACCTTGAGGTCCTCGGTCGCTCCAGTGGAATGGTTGAGGCTCCGCAGAACGACTTCGGAGCCGCTCGGAATCTGAGCTGCCACTCGCGTCACTTCCCCGCCGATGGACACAACCTGCGTCGGCACAACCAGCAGGTCGACCGGCCAGTTCGCCTTAACCGCCTTCATCCGGGACAAGACATGCAGTGCTCTGCCACTCATATGACCCCCAAATATCCGAGCCGTGCGAGGACACGCGTGTTCGCGCACATCACGTCGTGCTTACAACCCGGGACTGGATGGCGATGGGCCACGTCCCCGTCCATGTACGTGCTGGACCAGGCAGGAACCGTCCCGTCTCCCCTCCGCGCAATCCTGAACGGCACGGGCTCCACCAATTCGTACCAATCCCCACGCTCCTGCGCCTGATACTGCACATCGGTCAAGTTCTTCACGTTCTCGTCGCAATAGACCGTGTGGACGTCGAACTTGCCCCCCTCGCGTTTGGCCGGGAATCTCTTGGGGAAAGTCGCGAGCTTCTGATGCACTTTCCGGGCTTTCCCCGCCAAGGCCTTGTCCAGGGGCTTGCGCATCGCTTTCGCGTAGAGCGGATTGATGACATCCGTCGTCCCGATTCCAGCTTTGAACAAGTGAAGATAATCACTCGCCTTGGGCGGCAACAACTCGTAGGTCGAAGGGAACTGGGTTAACGCCTCAACGAGATGTCGATTGGCTATGTTCGCATCCCAATACATACGAACCAGCCAGATGTATTCCTGCAAGAACGGCAGAGCGTCAGAATTGATCATGGATCGGAAGGCGTTCGGTGCTCCCGCCAAAGGCGGCGCGATGTGGACAATCGTCTCGACGTTGTCAGCATGAATCAGGCCGTCCAACAGCGCCAACCGGACCACGAGGGCCCCCATACTGTGGGTCACGAAGGTGAGCTTCAAGCCTTCTTGTGGCTCCGAGAGATTGACTTTGTGAAGAACACGAAAGCGCTCCACGACCTCTCTGGCGGAATCCGCGTTGCTGCGCCGCCAATCGTAATAGCCACGGAAGACCTTAGGATTTGCTGTGTATTGCGGACTCTCCACCAAAGCTCGAAGGATGCTCTCGTAGAAATCGACGCCCCAAACATGGAGCGCCTTGAACTTAGTGATGATATCGCTCGATTCGATCTCGTCCCCGATCAAAACGTCCGGCTCGCCGGACAACCGGCGGTAGTTGGCCAAGATATCCGGCTCCCATACGCCAAGCTTCTGCCCCTTAGTGCGGCGGAGGCTACTGCCCATGATGCCAGGCACGAAGACTGCCCCGAGTTTTTTCGCCATCCTCTCCTCGCCCGTGATTCCGTCCGCAGTGTAATACCGGAAAGAGTCCAGGTCAATATACGCTTTGATGTTTTTTTGATAAAAATTACCCTGGGGCGCGCGCCTGGCGCGTCCGCGGCTAGATGCTGCTTTGATGATTTCCAGACATCCGCCTGTTATAAAATCCGCGGACCCGCGGTTCGAACAAGCAATCCCTTTGAGGGCACAGGTGATTACATGGCAAAGAACGTCCTCTTCCTGATTCACGGCATCGGCCGGAACGGCCCTGACTGGGCCGAAGGACCCGACGGACCCATCGCCGCGCTGCAAACGGCATCGCAGCGCTACGTCTTCTTCAAGGGCAAGGACCTCCGCGACCTCGTCGACTTCGTCCCGATCCTTTATGACGACCTCTTGGCCCAGATCCTGAACCAGTGGCAGGACATGGCACAGGGCTTGCAGGGCGTGGCGGGTGCCGCCCCCGAGGCGATTCGGATGCTGTTGGACCTGCAGACGAAGTACGCCGACGACAAGAACACGATCGTGGCCTTCGGCGGGGACGTGCCCCTGTACCGCGGCTTCCGGCAGTTCGCCCAACGCGTGCAGCTGCGCGTGATCCTTCGCATCGCTGAAGAAGTCGCGAAGCGTTACGCCGCGGCGGCAGGCGACGCGCCTCAGTTCGTCGTGGTCGCGCACAGCCTGGGGACTACGGTGGCCCACGACTCCCTGCACTTGTTGGGAAGCGTGGATTGGCTGAGCGAGGAGGTCGTGAAAGGCCCCTGCGGTGCGGCTCAAGACGCGGACGAGTACAAGGCGGCGGACGCCGCCCTGAGCTTGATCCGAAAGGTCCCCAATCCCTTCGCGCCCGGCTACCTCGCATTCAAGGCGGTGTTCATGCTCTCGAACACCAGCGAACTCCTCCAGTCCGTCTGCTCTCCGGAGAACTCCCTTGTCTGCCCTATCAAGAGAGAAGACGCCGCCGCCCCTTATTGTCAGTCGTTCTATAATGTCGATCATGCCCTCGACCCCATCTCGAAGGTCGTCCCCTTCAAAATGCCCGGCGATTGGGGCAAGAACGGGAAGAATATCGTGGTCGACCACCTGTACGACCCGAACGTTCACGCCTTCGTGCATTATCTGCAGAATCCCCAGGTCCACATCCCCCTGCTGATGAAACTAGTCGACGACTTCGCCCCGACGACTGAAGAGGTCACGGCAGCGAAGAACTTCCCTCGTTTCGGGGGAAGGCTGATAACGATGGCGGATGCCGCAAAGACCGCTTTGGTGGATAAACTCCAAGCCATCATCGCAGCAGCCGCAGCCCCCGCCGTCGACCAACTCCGACGCTGGCGCAATACCTACGAAGCTCTCGCGGCCGTTACGGAAGGAGGGGTCGGCGGATGAAGATGCGCTCGCCCCTGACTGCGTCACTAATCGCTCTGCTATGCGCGGCCCCGTTAGCCGCGGCGACCTCGGACACACACTCCTACAAGGTCTGCGGCCGCGCTTATTCCGACCAAGCCCCGTTCGCCTGGAAGAATGTCTCCTCGCGCTACCGCCCCCTCCTCGAGACGCAAGGGCTCACGGCCGCCGGAAAGAAGCTGCTCGACGATCTGAAGGACTCCCCGCGGCAAAAAGATCGCGCCTCTTTGACCGCCTTCGTGGCCAAGGCGACCGAAGTGTTGGATTCGGGCAAGCCTTGTTGCACGCAATTCACTGTCCTGGAAACAGTCGACGACACGGACTACAGCCGCCGCCTCAGCCTCTTGGACGATTCAGTCTCATTGAATGATTGCGGCACCGACAACGTCCGGGCCGAGCAATTGGACGAGCTCCGTTACGTCGCGGACGACTTCGAGCAGCTGGGCCGCATCCAAGTCTCCCCGTTCCAAGCCCTAGGGGTCAAGGCGATCCAGGAGAAGAGCGACGAATACGACCGCATGCTGTTCCATGGTTTCCCGGAGTTCCCGTGGGAGGCGCTGGTCAACGGCGCGCTGATGACGGACAAGGACATCGCCAAGGGCCCGCCGCTGGACCAACTCGTCCTGTTCCACCCCAGCGCCGGCGCGGAGATGCAGGTCGGGCTACGCGAGTCGAAGCTGGCCGCCTCCCTCGCCGTCGAGCCGTTCGGCTGGGTCCACTATCCGAGGGATTCGAAGCACCGGACCTGGTGGGGCGTTTCCGCTCTGACCACTTTCCGCAACGACATGGGTCTCGGCGTCGGCGCCGCCGCGCGCTACCAGAACTTCATGGCCGGCGTGCTCTGGCACGACAGCGACAACGACAAGCGGTTGTTCAACACGAAGCCCTTCGTCTTCGTCGGTGTGGACCTATATCAGTTCGCCGGCCAACAGTTGCGCCGCTACGAGACTGTCCGCGACCGCGTGACCTCCACGCTCAAAGCCGACGCCTCGACACCACGCTAGGCCTAGCCCGCGTGTAGACCCAAAGACCTTTCCGCTCCCGCCCGCGCGTGTGTTAACATCCGCGTCCGCCGAGGAACGCTGCGCCGGGCTTAGCCCGACGCTTGTCTGGAGTCATACCCATGCATCCGATCTCCTTCCTCTTGGCCGCCGTCCTGGTGTTCGCCGTTCCCACCCACACGATCGTCTCGCTGAGCGCCAAGCTGGCGCGCGCGGCGGGCGCGAAGAGCGCGGGGCCGCGTTGGGTCTAGGACGGGGCGGGCACGGGCCGGGCGGTTTTGGTAACATCGGCCGATGAAACGCCTCCCTCTCCTCGCCTTGCTGGCGCTGGTCGCCGCGGCGCCGAAAGTCATCGACTCCGGGCTCCCCGCGGGAGGCCGGGACGTGAGCGACTTCCCGCGCCCCGCCGGCCTGACGCTCAAGTCGTACACGGAGGACAAGGGGGCCAAGGGCGTCGAGGAGACCGCCACCTACCATTCCGAGGGCGCCACGGACGACGTGCTGGCCGAGTACGGCAGTCAGCTGACCGCCCGCGGCTGGACGCGGGGCGCGCACTCGGACAGCGGGAAGGAGTTCCATCGCGTGGTGATGGCGGACTGGAAGACGGCCTCCCGCTCGGCGGACCTGCGGCTCTACACCGACCGCAAGGGCGGCACGGACGTGTGGGTGCGCGTGAAGACTTCCCTAGCGCCGGCGTCGGCCGCGGCGGCGGCCGGGGTCGCGCCGTCGCAGAACAGCCCGGTGGTGGTCGTGCCCTCGGTGGTGGGCAAGCCGACGAAGGACGCCGAATGGACGGTGCGCGGCGCCGGGTTCGCGGTGGACTGGGCCGCGCCGCGGGTCGTGAACGCCGGACCGGGCGACCACGCCGACCGCGTGGCGGCGCAGGACCCCGCCGCCGGTCAGCGCGCGGCGCGCGGGTCCGCGGTCGTGCTGACGGCCAGGCACTTCGTGACTTTGGTGCCGGACGTGGTCGGCCTGACCCGGCATATGGCCGGCGAGAAGCTCCGTCAGCGCCAATTGCAGATGCAGACCGGCCCCGGCCGGCCCGCCGCGGACCCGGCCAAGGTGGGCACCGTGGCCGCCACCCAGCCCGGCGCGGGCGAGAAGGCGGCTCCGGATTCGACCGTCACGGTCACGATGTGGGAGCTGGCGGGCCCGGTGCCCGACGTGGTGGGCAAGACCGTGGCCGCCGCCACCGCCGCGCTGCAGGGCCGGCCGGGAGTGGCGCGCTTCACCCTCGTCCAGGGACCGTCGCAGGCGGTGACGGGCCCCGGCCAGATGGCGGGGCACATCGCCGTGCAGGACCCCGCGGCCGGGACGGTCGCGATGAACGGCAGCGCGGTGCGAGTGAACACCTGGGAGACGACTTTGCGCGCGCCCGACCTTGTGGGCCAGCGCTACCAACCCGGCGCCCAAGCCGGTCACGGCGGGGGCGGCGCGCATTTCGATATCCAGGCCGGCCCGCCCAAGCCCACCACCGATCCCACGCAGGCGGGCAAGGTGGCCGAGCAGTCCCCCGCCGCCGGCCAGCCGATCGTCGACGGCGGCGTGATCACCGTCTCGGTCTGGACTTTGGCCGGTCCGGTGCCGAACGTGGTCGGCAAGACTTATGACGCCGCCGCGCAGGCCCTGCGCTCGGGACCCGGCGGCACGGCGAAGTTCGTCGGCAAGTCCGTCCTGGGCGCGCCCACCCCGCATCGGGCGGAATCCGAGCGGGTCGCCTCGCAAAGCCCCGCCGCCGGGACGGCCGCGCTGGACGGCTCCACGGTGATCCTCACCCTGCCGGCCTTGGAACAGAAGCTGCCCGACCTCGTCGGCGGCTCGCTCGCCCAGGCCCAGCGCCGGCTCGAGCAGCTGCAGCTGCAGGCCGTGGTCGCACCGCCGCGGCCCACCAACGACCCGGCCCAGGACGACCGCGTGGCCGCGCAGACTCCCGCGGCCGGCACCATCCTGGCCGCGGGCGGGACCGTCACGGTGACCGTGTACCGCCTGCACCCGCCCGAGTAAAGGCGACACCTCGCCGTCAGCGGGAACAAATCCCGGGGTCTCATCGTATAGATGGGATGACCATCCCCGATGCGTTCACCGAGACTCCCATCCATCGCATTCGCGGGCGCCGCGTCATGCTCGACGCGGAACTCGCGGTGGTCTACGGCGTACGGACGAAGCGCCTCAATGAACAGGTGCGCCGAAATCGGGGGCGATTCCCGCAAGATTTCGTATTCCAGCTGACTCCGGCCGAAAAGGCCGAGGTGGTCGCAAATTGCGACCACCTCCAGAAACTTCGCTTCTCGTCGACTTTACCCTTTGCCTTCACCGAGCACGGCGCGGTCATGCTCGCGGCCGTGTTGAATTCGCCGCGAGCCGTGCGGGCGAGCGTAGGCATCGCTCGGGCGTTCGTAAGGTTGAGGCGGCTGGCGTTCGGACGCCGGGAATTAGCGGCGCGCCTCAAGGAACTAGAGGGGCGCGTCGGCACGCACGACGGCGAGATCCGAGAGCTGTTCGAGGCCTTGGGCGCGATGGTCGAGGGACCGGACACCGTCAAGAAGATCGGCTTTCACCCTTAGGCGAGCAAGTCGCGCCACTCGCCGCGCGCCAGGCGCTCGGCGGTGGGGATGTCGGCGGGGGCCAGCTCGTAGGACGGGAGGTCCGCCGGCGCGACCCAGGCCAACTGGTCGTGGTCGGTGGAAGCGAGGTCTCCGGCATTCTCGCAGCGGCACAGCACGCTGATCAGCTCGATCATGCCGTGGGCGTAGGCGTGGCGGTGGGCGAAGATCTCGGGACCGGGCGTGACGGTCAGGCCCAGCTCTTCCTTCAGCTCGCGCACCAGCGCGTGCTGGGGCGTCTCGCCGGGCTCGATCTTGCCGCCGGGGAACTCCCACAGGCCCGCCTGGCTCTTGTGCGGGGCGCGGCGCGCGAGCAGGACCTTCCCCCCGCGGATCAGGACGGCGGCGGCGACGCGCGTCACGCGCCGCGCTTGCGGCGGGCGGCGACGGTCTCGCCGGCGATGCCCCAGTTGTCGGCGGCGATCTCCTCGATGACGACGTGCGTCGTCTGCGGGTTCTTGCCCAGCTGGTCGGCCATCAGCTGCGTGATGGAGGCGATGAGCTTGGCTTTCTGCTCGGCGGTGGCGCCGGGGGTCATTTTGATATTGATGAAGGGCATGAGCCAGGATATCACAAGCGCGGGGTTTTTCGGTACGCTATGCCCGTGATCCGCATCAAGCGCGTGTTCGACCGCAAGGAGCCCGACGACGGCTACCGCGTGCTGGTGGACCGCAAGTGGCCGCTGGGCGTGCGCAAGGAGGCCGCCGCGCTGAGCTATTGGGCCAAGGAGCTGGCGCCGTCCGAGGCCCTGCGCGAGTGGTACCACCACGACCCCAAGCTGTGGAACGCCTTCCAGGCGCGCTTCCGCGAGGAGCTGAAGGCGCCGGCCGCCGTGAAGACCTTGATGGACCTGGCCGCCATCGTCGCCCAGGGCGGGCCGGTGACCTTGATCTACGCGTCGCGCGAGCCCGTGCGCAACAACGCGACCGTGGTGAAGGAAGTCATGGAGACCTACCTGTGAGGCGCGCCGCGCTGATCGCCGCGCTGGCCGCGCTGGCCGCGTGCAAGATGCCCAAGCCCCCGCCCGAGACGCCCGTCGGCTGGGACGTGTACAAGGACGGAAAGCGCGTGCTGTGGATGCTGGACCAGCCGGGGACCTTCGAGACCTCGGCCGGAGCCGCGCCGCCCGGGATACCGGTGTACACCCATCCCGCGGTCACCGCCACCGCGCACGACCTCAAGGACGAGGACCACCTGCGGGCGCTGTTGGAGGCGTCGAGGACCTTCGACGAATACAGGGCGACCCTGGAGAAGAACGGCTACCAGGTCGTGCCCGTCGGGACGAAGCCCCCGGTCAAGACGCCTTAACGGCGCTTCTTGCCGTTCTTCCCGTGCTTGCGGCCGCCCTGCTGCGCGGCGCCGCCGGGCCGGAAGCCCTGCTTGCCGGCGCCGTCGGCGGGCCCGCTCTGCAGGAAGAGGAAGCTCACCGGCATCCCGTACTTCTGGGACAGCCAGGCCTCCTTGCCGCGCAGGTACTCGGCCAGCTCGACCTTGCGCTGGTCGCGCTCGGTCATCGTCTCCGGGTCGGCGTCGGGGTCGGTGCCGATGTCCATCGAGAAGACGACCTGGTCGAAGGGCTTGCCGATCATCCCGTCGAGTTCTTTCTTGTACTTGCGGTAGGTGTCCAGCTTGTAGAGGACCTTGTCGCGCAGGACTTCCTCGTTGGGCAGGCCCACGCGGGCCGACTTGGCCTCGACGAGCAGGACCTTGCCCTCGGGCGACTCGACGACCGCGTCCAGCTCGGAGATGTAGTGGCCCTCGGGGTCGAACAGCTCGCGGCCGGACTGCAGGATCTTGTAGCCCAGCTTGTAGTAGTGCTCCAGCGTCTTGAGCTCCAGCAGCAGGCCCACGTAGCGCGAGTACACCACGCCCTCGATGATCTTGGAGAGGCCCTGGCCCTGGTACTTCTTGGCCAGGTCGTTGAGCTTGGAGCGGATGACCGTGATGTCCTTGGGCATCGGCGCCAGGTCGTCCAGGAACTTGAAGGTGATGCGGCCGTTGGAGCGCGCGGTCACGCCGGCGCCGACCTGGCGGATGTGCTCCTTGATCTCGGAGTAGCCGCGCGCGTCGAACACCAGCTCGACCTCGTCGAGCTTGCCCATCGCGGCCTCCGCCTTGCCGCCGCGCGCGAACATCGCCTCGGCGTCGCGGATCACGCCGTCCACGCGGCGGATGCCCTCGCGGACCTCGGACTGCGGGTTCTGGGCGTGATGGAAGAACACCCGGTGCGTGTGCACCGCGACCGTCTTCTTGCCGTCCTTGAGCACGCCGTCCACCCAGACCAGCGTCTCCTCGAGGTGCGTGTTCTCCTGGGAGAGCCCGCGGCCCTTCGCGACCGCCTCGACCGCCGAGACCTTCGCGAGCACGTCGCCGTACGCGTCGTCCATCACGTCGAGCGACTCGGAGAGGTCGAGCTTTCCCTTGTACTGCTCCACCATGCGGCGGACTTCCTGATAGTAGACCGCCGCGCGGCCCTCGATGTTGACGCCCTCGTCGTTGATGACGAAGGACGCGGCCGGCGCCGGGGCGCGGCCGCCGTCGAAGGACCGGCGGCCGTAGTCGCCGCGGCGGGAGTCGCCGCGGGAGGCGGCGGCCGCGTTCAGGGAGTCGAGGGCGGGAGCGCCGGAACGCTCGGGCGCGACGGCCGGGGCCGCGGAGACGGCGGCGGGGCCCGTCGGGACGACCGAGGCGGCGGGGACGACGGCGAGAGCGGGCGCGGCGAGCGGAGCGACGGCGGCGGGCGCGGCCAGCGCGGACGGCGCGGCGAGCGGCGAGAAAGCGGAGGGCGCCGCGAAAGCCGCGGGCGCGGCGGAGAAGGTCGCGCCGACGGCGGCCGCGGGCGCGGCGTAGGAGCCGAGGCCAGGAGCGACGCGCGGGACCGCTTCCACGACGGCGGACGACGCCGGGACGGCGGCGGCGACCAGGGCGAGCGCGACGAGACGCACGGCGCGGAGGCGGTAGTTCATGCCCTCAGTGTACCGCTGCCTTATAGAACGGGCCTGGGCCGTTCGGGTCGCGCCGGGGCGGCAAAGGTCCTACGAACGGGCTTGAATCGGCGGCGGACGGGGGGCATACTGGAGGACATGAGACGACCCGGCCTGGCCCTGGCCGCCGCGCTCGCCCTGCTGGGCGCGACGGAGGCGCGCGCCGAGGACTACCTGTCCCTGGCCGGAGGCCGGGCGCTACCGCTCTCGTATAAACACTTCAACTCCATCGCCGCGCCCGGCTACACCGGCGGCCTGGAGTACTTCCACCAGTTCGGCTACGGGCTCGGGCTCGGCCTCCAGGCCGACTACCTGGCGTTCCGCCCCCGCCTCGTCGAGGGCTCCGTGTCCAAGACGAAGTCCCAAGCGAGCGCCGGGACCCTGACCGCGATCGTCCGCTGGGCGCCGTTCTTCCGCAAGGGCGGCGGCCCGTACGCGCTGGCCGGCTTCGGCGCCAACCGCTACACCGAGAGCATGAAGACGACCCCGAACCCCGGCTACGTCTGGGTCGACACCGGGACCAGCGAGACGCGCACGACCCTCAGCGGCTCGTCCACCGGCGCGGCCTACGTCCTCGGCGCCGGCCTGGACTTGGCGGTCTCGCCGAACGGCCTGACCTTCGGCGCCGAGGCGCGCTGGCATTACCTGCGCACCGACCAGAAGAAGTTCGGCGGCTCGATGGCGAAGGCGTTCACCGTCGTCGGCCGCGTCGGCGTCCGGTTCTGGAACTGACATGAGGAGAGCGCTGGCCGCCGCCGCCGTCCTGGCCCTGACGGGCTGCGGCCTGACCTTCCGTTTCGACCGCAAGATGTCGAACGAGGAGCTGATCCTGCGCGACGAGGTTCGCGCGTACTACTCCGAGGTCGCCGCGGCCTTCGCGGCCGGCAACGGAGCGGCGCTCGCCGGGCTGTTCGCGCCCGGCATCTCCCACCCGATGACGAAGGAGCAGATCGAGGCCTGGGGCGACGACTTCTTCGCCAAGCACGGCCCGGCCGGGTTCAAGGTGGAGAAGCTGGAGTTCGAGAAGGTGGGGCACGTCTCCGCCGAGGTCGTGCTGACCTACCGCGTGGAGACGCGCGACAAGGCGGGGTCCTTCGGCGGCGTCGAGCGCGACCGACTGGTCAAGCGCGGACGCCGGTGGTCCGTGGCGTCATGGGACAAGCTCCCATGACGCCGACGGACCGCGGCTTCAGAAGTTGAGGCTGGCGCCGATCGTCGCGTAGTTCTGGTCGGCGTAGCCGGACTGCGTGTAGTGTTCCCACGCCGCCTTCACGTTCAGCATGTCGAGGCCCACGTTGCCGCCCAGCTCGACCGCGTTGGACGGGGTCTCGCCCAGCTTGAAGGTCGTGTGCGTGTAGGAGACGTAGGGACGCACGAACGGCAGGGTCTTCCACTTCATCTTCAGGTTGTAGCTGGTGTCCGGGAAGCCCTGCTCGATCGCGCCGAAGCCCGACAGCGCCAGGAACTGCGCGACGCGCGCGTTGCCGCCGTTCAGGTCCTTGTCGTAGCGGCTCTTGGTGATGGAGCCGGAGACCTCGGTGATCAGGAACTTCGCGCCCGCGAAGGCGGTCAGGTCGTTCTGGCCGACCGTGTAGACCGTCGCGCGGCGCGCGCCGGCGCGGCGCAGGCCCGCGCCCGTCAGGCCCGTCGCGGAGAAGTCGTCGTAGTGCTGGATGTGCGTGAAGGCCGCGCCCACGTCCACGCCGGCCAGGCCGTAGCCGAAGGTCTCGTTGCTCTCCGAGGACGGGCCCGCCATCCGGTGGCCGTGCTTCGTGCCGCCGGGCGCCAGCGAGAAGGTCGCGTCCGCGCCGACCGAGGTCTGGCGGTAGCCGTTCACCTTGGGCTGGAAGCCGCCCTCCACGCCGAAGCTGAGCGGGCCCTTCTCGTAGCCGACGCGCAGGTTCGGCTTGTAGAAGGTGCCGCTGGACACGTCGGAGCGGTACAGCGAGAACGACGGCGCGATGTACAGGTCGTCGGTCAGGTCGAGCGAGGCGTCGGCCTTCGTGCCGCGGTAGTTCTGCGAGCCGAAGGTCTGCGCGGCGCCGACGGAGATCCCCGCGCGGGCGGGGACGGCGGCGGCGACGAGGAGCGAGGCGATCAGGAGATTCTTCATACGCTGATACTACGATTTTCGCCCCTCCGAGTTCGACGGCCGTCGCTTCCTAATATAGAGCCGGAAATGCTCCCGTAACACCGTTTTTTTACAATTCGACCGGTGAGATTCTTCGCCCACGACGGCAAGACCGTGCACGGCCCCGCCCCCATCGCGGAGATCGCCGCGCTCCCGGGCTTCGACGGGGACATGCTGGTGTGTCCCGTCGGCTCCTTGGACAGCGCCGATTGGAAGCCCGCGCTGGCCTATCCCCCGTTCCGCGAGATCCTGCTCGCTCCGGCGCCGAAGGCCGCGCCGCCGCCCCCCGCCCCGCTCCCGCCTCCTCCGCCGCCGCCCGCGCCGACGTCGCCGTGCCCGCGCTGTTCCGCCCGCAACCCCGAGCGCGCCCGCTACTGCAACGAGTGCGGCGCGCGCATGGACGGCACGGTCGAGGCGCCGCCGCCGGCGCCCGTTCCCGCGCCCGCGCCGACGGCCCGGCCCGAGCCCGCGACGCCGCTGATCGAGCTGCCGCCGGTCGAGCCTCCGCGCCCCGTCGCGCTGGAGCCCATCCCCCTGCCCGAGCCCGCGCCGTCGGCGGCCGGGCCTTCCGCCGCGCCCGCGTCCGACTCCGCGTCGCTGCGCAAGACCCTGGTCGCCGCCTTCCTGGGCGCGTCGCTGGCCAGCGGCGGCTTGGGCTACTACCTGCTGCGCCCGAAGCACGTGAAGGCGCCGAAGCCCAACGAGATCGAGTTGACGCCGCCCGCGCCGGTCGAGCCGACGCCGTCGCCGTTCGTTCCGCCGGCGCCCGCCGCGTCGCCCGCTCCCGTCGCGTCGCCCGCTCCCGTCGCGTCGCCCGCGCCCGTCGCGTCGCCCGCTCCCGTCGCTCCACCTGCGCCCGTCGCACCGCCGCCGGCGCCCGCCGCCAAGCCCGCGCAGGCCCAGCCCCCGGCGCCGTCGCCCGCGGCGAAGCGCCCGGCGCGCAAGCTCAAGCGCCGCGCGAAAGCCGCGCCCGTGCCGGTCCCCCCGCCCGCCGCGAAGGCCGCGGCGAAGGCGCCCGCGTCCGTCCCCGGCGACGGCAGCGGCGAGGCGCTGATCGAGAGCCGCGTCAATTCCCTGGAGGGGGCCGCCGCGGAGCCGAAGGCCGCGGTCGAGCCCAAGCCCGAGCCGCTCGCGCCGCCGTCCGGCGGCGAGCGCCCCGCCGCGTCCGCCGCCGAAGGCGCGACGCCCTCCGCCGCGCCGCCCGACGGGGGCTTCATGCTCCCCGGCGTGCCGCGCCGCGTCCCCGCGAAGCCGGCGGCGAAGGCGAAGGCCGACGCGAAGGCGCCGCCGCCGTCGAAGCCCGCCGAAGCGCCGACGCCCGCCGTCCCGCCCGCCGCGGCGGACGGCGCCCAGCCGCAGCCGCCGGCCGAGGACCCGAACGCGCGGCAGGTCCGCGAGCAGTTCGAGTTCTGCACCCAGCTGCTCGCGCAGGGCGCGTTCGACGACCACTTCGACACCTGCCTGTGCGCCGAGGCCCGCAACGGCGCCCCGTACCGCGGCCGCCGCGGGATGTACGCGGCCAACCTGAGGAAGGCCGCCGCCGCCGGCAAGCTGGAGACGACCGCGACGATCATCGGCGTCACGCTCGACGGCGCCGCGGCGAAGGTGAACGCGACCTGGAAGACCTCCGACGCCGACCGCGGCCGCGAGCTCGTCCAGCGCTGGCAGCTCGAGGACGGGCTGTGGTGCCGCGCGCCCTGAGCCGGGCCTAGAGCCCGAGGACCGGGCGCAGGACCTTCGCGTCGCCGACGACCACCGCGACGAAGCGCTCCGGGTCCAGCCGCGCGCGCGCCGCCGCCAAGGCCGACTCCGGCGTCACGGCCTGCAGCCGCGCCTGGTACGTCCCCATCACCGCGACCGGGTCGCGCCCGCTCTCGACGACCGCGGCCAGGTAGCTGGCGACGCGGTCGAGCGACGCCAGCCGCATCAGGAACGGCGGATCTCGTCGAGCGCGGCCTTCGCGGCGTCGGGGCGCACGTCGGCGCTCGCCGACCACACCGTGCCGCGGCCGTACACCTCGAGCGACGAGTACGCGCCGTAGGTGTAGCCGCGGCGCGTGCGCAGGTTCTCGAACAAGCGCGAGTTCGCGGTGCCGCCGAGCACGTGGTTGGCGGCGATGAAGGCGAGGTAGTCCGGGTCGTGCGCGGTCAGCGGCGAGGTGTGCGCGACGACGAGCGCCGCCTGCGCCGAGCCCGGGCGGTCCACCAGCGCCACGCGCGCGCGGCCGTGGTCGGGCAGCGGCGGCGGCTCTCCGGGCGCGCCGACCGGCTCCCAATGCGCGAACGCGCGCTCCAGCGACGCGCGCGCCGCCTCCGGGTCCAGGTCGCCGACCAGCACCAGGTGCCCGCCGGCCGGGCGCAAGCGCGCGCGGTGGTAGGCGAGCAGGCGCGCGCGGTCCACCGCGGCGATGACCTTCTCGTCGGCCGCGCCGCGGCCGTACGGGTGGCCGGGGAACAGCTCGGCGCGCAGGCGCTCCTCGGACAGGAACGAGGACTGCGCGCGGCGCATCGCCAGCTCCTCGACGGCGTTCTCGCGCCACAGCGCGACCTCGTCCTCGGGGTACTCGGCGGTGGTCAGCACGCGCGCGAGCTGCCGCGCGAAGTCGTCGAAGGTCCGCGCCAGGCCCGAGCCCGACAGCTTCAGCCACTCGGCCTCGCTCGACGAGCCGACCGCCCAGCCCAGGCCGGTGAACGCGCGCGCGACGGCGGCCGCGTCCTGGCCCGCGCAGCCCTTGAACAAGAGCTCCTCGCTCGCCGGCGACAGGCCGTCCTCGCCCGGGCCTTCCAGCGCGCGGCCCGCGCGCAGGCCCAGGCGCACCTCGACGAGCGGCAGGCGCGTGTCGCGCACGACCAGCACGTCGAGGCCGTTCTTCAAGGAAAAGCGGGAGAACGCGGGAAGCGACGCGGCGCGCGCCGGTCCCGGCGGCGGCGGCGGCGCGCCGGGAGCGCGCGGCTCCTCGGCGGGAGGCGGCGCGGCGGCCTCGGCCGGAGCGGCCTCGACGGGCGCGCCGGGCATGACCTCCAGGATCGCGCGTCCCCGCGCGCCGGTCCAGCGCCGCGCGGCGAGCTTGACGCCGCGGCGGTCGGTCTTGAGCAGGCGCGTGAAGTCCTTCCAGAACCCGGCGGGGTCGCCCACCAGCGCGACGTAGGAGCTCAAGGTCTGCGCGCGGTCCGCCAGCGACTGCTGGCCGTCGAGCCACGCGCGCTCGAGCGAGATCTTCGCGCGCGCGAGCTCCTCCTCGGTCGGACCCTCGCGCCGGAAGCGCTCCAGCACGCGGTCGGCGGCGGCGATCGTCTCCTTGAGATCGGCGTCCAGGCGCGGCGAGACGAACAGCGCGAACAGGTCCGGCCCGCGGCCGTTGGAGTGGCTGGACCAGTACGGCATGTGCGCGCTGGCCGACAGCGCCAGGCGCGTCTTCTTGACGAGCTCCGCGTGCAGGGGGCTGTCCTCGCCGCCGCCGAGGATGGCGGTGAGCACGGTCAGCGCCCAGTAGTCGGCGCTGCCGCGCTTGGGCGCGTGCCAGCCCGCCACGAGCAAGGGGCTTTTCGCGAGCGGGTCCTCGACGCGGCGCCGCGTCTCCCCCTTCAGCTTCGGCTCGTCGAGCGTCTTGCGCTTGGGGCGCGCGCGGCGCTTGACCGGGCCGAAGTGCTTGCGCACCAGCTTGAGCGCCTCGCCCGGGCTCACGTCGCCGACCAAGGCGAGCACGGCGTTGTCGGGGCCGTAGTGCCGGTCGTAGAAGCGGCGCACGTCGTCGAGCGTGGCGGCCTTGAGGTCGGCCTCGTCGCCGATGGTGGGGTGCGAGGTCTCCCAGCGCGAGAACGCGAGCTCGCCCATGACGGCGTCGGTCGCGCGGCGGTAGGGCTGGTTGCCGTACGTCTGCCCCATTTCCTCCAGCACGACCCGCTTCTCGATTTCCAGCTCGCGCGGCGAGATCAGCAGGCCGCGCATGCGGTCGGCCTCGGCCCAGAGCACGGGTCTCGACCAGGCGGGAGACCTCGTTGGGCGGCAGGTTCTTCGTGCCCTGGAACATCAGGTGCTCGAACAGGTGCGCGAAGCCCGCGCGGCCCTTCTCCTCGTCGAGCGAGCCGACGCGGTAGGTCAGCGAGACGGCCACGAGCGGCGCCGAGCGGTCGGTCTGGACGGCGACCTTCAGGCCGTTGGCCAGCTTGAAGACGCGGGTGGGGAGGCCCTTCACCCGGTCATTGTAGCGGAATCAGCGCGCGGAAGCCCGCGCTTCGCGCTCGTCCAGCAGGAAAGCGGTGAAGGCCCGGTTCGCGGCGTCGAGCGCGGCGGCGGTCTTCGGGTCGGACGCCTTCTCCTGCAGCTCGGGGAGCTCCGGGACGCCCTCGGCCCGTCCCGCGCGCTCCAGCGCGGTCTGCGCGTCGTCCTTCCAAGCCGAGACGGCCGCGGCGACGGCGTCGGCCTTGTCGCCGTCCACGACGGGAAGCGACTTGAAGTCGCCGCCCAATTCGGCGAACACGCGCGCGGCGGTCGCCGAGCGCATGTAGGCGCGCTCCGCGCAGGCCGGCATGCCGGCGTACATCCCCTTGGCGGCCTCGGAGGCGATCAGCGCGGCGTACACGCGCGGATGCGGCGGAAGAGCGTCGGACAGGAGGATGGCGGGACGCCCGTTGACCGCGCCGGTCGTCACGGCCTCGGCCTGCGTCGCGAAGAACACGTCGAGCTTGCGCTCGCCGAGCGAGGCGACCACGCGCCCGCCGGCCTCGACGCCGTCGTTCATGGCGGTCAGCGCCGCGTCGAGCGCGTAGGAGCGGATCTTCGCCGTCTCCGCGGCCCGGCGGGCGGCGGCCGCCTGACCGCTCATCCCGGCCTGCAGGCCCTCGTACGCCTGCTCGGCGGCGCGGGCCTGCCGCTCGCGG
Organism: Elusimicrobiota bacterium; assembly: GCA_016194705.1. Lineage (GTDB taxonomy): Bacteria > Elusimicrobiota > Elusimicrobia > UBA1565 > UBA9628 > PALSA-1176. Next base: position 81,233 of record JACQAZ010000029.1, read on the forward strand.
TACTCCTGGGCGGAAGCGGCGCTGGTGAGCGCGAAGACGAAGACGGCGAAAATGGATTTCATGATATCTCCGTTGAGGCGTCCTAAGTCCATTGTAGCGGGCCGCGCGGGGGAGCGCCCGGGCCGACGGTCCTAGGCCCG
>JACQAZ010000022.1 GCA_016194705.1 Elusimicrobiota bacterium
CCCGGGGCACGAAGCCTTCACCGCGATGCGGGCGCGCGGCGCCCAGGTGACGGACATCGTGATCCTGGTCGTGGCCGCCGACGACGGCGTCAAGCCTCAGACCGTGGAGGCGATCAACCACGCCAAGGCCGCCGGGGTGCCGATCATCGTCGCCGTCAACAAGATCGATTTGCCCGGCGCCAACCCGCAGAAGATCCGCCAAGAGCTCGCCAACCACGGCCTGCAGCCCGAGGAGTGGGGCGGGAAGACCATTTTCCAGGATGTCTCCGCCAAGAAGCGCGTCAACCTCGACAAGCTGCTCGAGATGGTTGCGGTCCAGGCGGAGATCCTCGAGCTCAAGGCCAACCCCGAGCGGCCCGGTCACGGCGTCATTTTGGAGGCCCGCCTCGACACCAAGCGCGGCAACGTCGCCACCTTGCTCGTCCAGGCCGGCACCGTGAAGGTCGGCGAGGCGTTCGTCGCCGGTCTCTGCTACGGCAAGGTCAAGGCCCTGGTCGACGATCTGGGCGCCCGCATCGAGGTCGCAGGACCGTCCACTCCCGTCGAGGTGCTCGGCATCATGGGCACGCCGCAGGCCGGCGACGTCTTCTCGATCGTTTCCGACGACCGCCAGGCGCGCGACATCGCCGAGAAGCGCAAGCTCCTGCACCGCGAGCAGTCGATCGCCCACCAGAAGCACATGACCTTGGTCGGCCTGAAATCGCAGGTCGGCGGCACCGTGGCCAAAGATCTCAACCTCGTTTTGAAGACCGACGTGCAGGGCTCGATGCAGGCCCTTAAGGATTCGCTGGAGGGCATGGCGACCTCGGAGTGCAAGGTGCGCCTCATCCACACCGGCATCGGCAACGCCAACGAGTCGGACATCCTGCTGGCCTCGGCCTCGGATGCGGTGGTCATGCTCTTCCATACCGACATCGAGCCCCGCGGCGCGGAGCTCGCCGACCGCGAAGGCGTCGAGGTCCGCAAGTACGAGATCATCTACGACCTGATCGCAGACGTCAAGGCCGCCCTGGAAGGCCTGCTGGAGCCCGAGATCGTCGACGTCGTCGTGGGCAAGGGCGAGGTCCGCGAAGTGTTCCCCTTGAAGGGCGGCGGCAAGGTCGCCGGCTGCTTCATCCGGGAAGGCAAGGTCGTGCGCGGCGGCCTGGTCAAGCTCGTGCGCGGCGGCCAGACCGTCGCCGACGGCAAGATCACGACGCTCAAGCGCTTCAAGGACGATGCGAAAGAAGTCGAGAAGAACCTCGAGTGCGGCCTGACGATCGAGGGCGTCTCCGACTACCAGAAGGGCGACGAGCTTCAGTTCATCGTCAAAGAGTCCCGCACGCGCCGCCTCAGCGAATCTCCCCAGCAGAAGTAGATGTTCGCTCGTAGCGAGAGGCTCAAGGAGCTGTTCCGCGTCGAGATCACCAAGACCTTGACCAGCGTCAAGGACCCCGGCCTCTCGGGCTTCCTGACCGTGACCGACGTCGACCTCTCCGCCGACGGCAAGACCGTCAACGTGTTCTACTCCCTGCTCGGCAGCGGGGCCCAGCGCGAAAGCACGCAGAAGGCCCTCGAGCGCGCCTCGCCCTACATCCGCCAAGTCCTGCGCAAACGCCTGACGCTCAAGATGATCCCCGCCATCGTCTTCCATTACGACGACACGCCGCAGCGCGCCTCGCGGGTCGACAAGCTTCTGCTCCAGCTCGAGCAGGAAGACCGACCCGAGGACCCGTGACGCTGTCGGGGCTGGTCCTCTTCGACAAGCCGCAGGGCTGGACCTCCCACGACGCCGTCGACGCCTTCCGGCGCGCCCTGCCGCACGGCACCAAGGTCGGCCATTGCGGCACGCTCGACCCGCTGGCCACCGGCCTCTTGATCCTTCTCGTCGGCGAGGCCACGCGCATGCAATCCAAGCTCCAAGGGCTCGACAAGGTCTACTCGGGCGCGATTCGGCTGGGCGTCAAAACCGACACCGGCGACATCACGGGCAAGGTCTTGGAGCAAAAGGAAGCCCCCCCGCTGACTTTGGCGCTGCTCCAGAAAATGCTCGACGCGCATCTGGGTGAGCTTGCGATGCCAGCACCCGCCTACTCGGCCGTCAAGCACAAGGGCGTTCCTTTGTACAAGTACGCGCGGCGAGGCGTCCCCGTGCCCGAGAAGCCGCGGACCTGCACGGTGCGCTCGTGGAAGGCCCTGTCCTGGGAGTCTCCGGACCTGACGCACGTCCTGTCCTGCTCGAGCGGGACTTATGTGCGCTCGCTCGCGGAGTCTTTGGGCGACCGCCTGGGCTGCGGAGGGACCGTCGCGACTTTGCGGCGCGAGAGCATCGCGGGCTTCGAAGTCGTCGACGCCATGACTCTCGAAGCGCTCAAAGGCGCGACAGCCGCCGTTCTGAGACAGAGCGTCGAGGCCGGCCTGGCGAGACTGGCGGCCGCGTGAGGCCGGCGGTCCTGCGCGGCACCGTGGTCCGCGGCGACGGGCGCGGCCGCCAACTCGGCTTCCCGACGGCCAACATCGACGTCGGAGCCGCGAAGACGCCCGAGCACGGGGTCTACGCAGTGGAAGTCGAAGCCGAAGGTCTCAAGTACCGCGCCGTCTGCAACATCGGCGTGAGGCCGAGCATCTCCGGCTCCCAGGGCGTCCATGTCGAGGTTCACATCCCCGGGTTCGAAGGAGACCTCTACGGCAAGACCCTCTCGCTCCGTATATTGAGGAAGCTGCGCGGCGAGAAGAAGTTCGGCTCGCTCGACGAGCTCAAGGCGCAGATCGCGCGCGACATCGCCTCCCTGAGCGATGCGCCGTAAAGACGAGCTCGCCCTCTTCGAGCTCAGCCTCTTAATCCTCTTTCTCGAGCTGGCACTCATCCGCTGGGTCCCCGCCCACGTTCTCTATCTGACCTTCTTCACCAACGTCGTTCTTCTGGCGTCCTTCCTCGGGCTCTCTCTGGGCCTGCTGCGCGCCTCCTCGCCGCAGGACTTGGCGGCCTGGACTCCGGCCCTGCTCGCTCTCACCATGGCCTGCGCCCACGGCGTCGAGTGGCTGCGGCCCGTGCTCGAGAGAGTCGTGAGCGTCAACCCGGGCGCGCCCGAGCTCGTCTTCTTCGGCACCGACGCCGCGGCCGCGCTGTCCGTGCGCGTTCCGGTCGAGGCCCTCGCCGGACTCTTCTTTGTCCTGGTCGCCCTGGTCTTCGTCGGCCCGGGGCAGGAGCTCGGGCGCAGCTTCGCGCGGCTGGGCGGCGGCGCGCGCGCCTACGCGGTCAACGTCGGCGGCAGCCTGCTCGGCGTCGGGCTCTTCGGCGCGGCATCAAAGCTCGAGCTCTCGCCTCCCTGGTGGTTCGCCCTCTGCGCCGTCCTGCTCGAGCGGCGCCGCGGCTTGCGGCCCGCGCGCCTGGCCTGCTGGGCCGTGGTCGCCTGGGCGGCCCTGCGCACGGTCGGCCCTTTCACGGTCCCGCTGCCGACGGGGCCGGTCGCGGGCGAGCGGCTCTGGTCTCCCTACTACCGCATCGATTACCTCGAGCCTCCCGTGCGCGACATACGCGCCAACCTGATCGGCCATCAGCGCATGTGGGGCAAGGGCGACCCTTATGTGGCTTACGCCCTCCCGCATCTGCTCAGGCGCGACAGCGGCGGCGCGCCGTTTGCCGACGCTCTGATCATCGGCGCGGGCTCGGGCAACGACGCCGCGCGCGCCCTTGAGTGGGGAGCCCGCCATGTCGACGCCGTCGAGATCGACCCCGCGATGGTGCGCCTGGGCGCGCGCGACCATCCCGACCGCCCCTACGCCGACCCGCGCGTGAGCGTCCACATCGGAGACGGCCGCGCCTACCTTCGGACCTGCGAAAAGCGCTACGACCTCGTCGTCTACGCCTTGATCGATTCCCTGATATTGCACAGCGGCTACAGCAGCATCCGCCTCGAAAGCTATCTCTACACGCGGGAGGCCCTCTCCGACGCGCGACGCCTGCTCAAGCCGGGCGGCGTGCTCGTCGTCTCGAATTATTTCCGCGAGGGCTGGATCGTCGGACGGCTCCATGCCGCGCTCGAATCCGCCTTCGGCCGCCCGCCGCTGACTTTGACTTACCCATATTCCGCCACGGTCGGGCCGGACACGCGCGGCGGCTTCACGGTCCTGCTGGCTGGAGACACCGAGGGGCTTTCGCGCGCCTTCGCGCGGCATCCCGAATACCGGCTGCCCGCCAAGGCCGCGCCCTCGCCCGTCTGGCCCGACGGCTTCCGGGCGAGGGCGGGGCTCGCGTTCCCGCTTTCTGCCGTCGCGACGGGCCCCGACGCCGCAGTGACCGACGATTGGCCCTTTTTGTATCTGCGGCGGCCCGGGATTCCGGATGTGAGCAGGCGCGGCATCGCGATGATGGCGCTGCTGTCGGCCGCCCTTCTGGCGGCTTTCTGGCCGAGGCGCGGGCGCGGTCTCTCGTTGGATCGCCGCATGTTCTTCCTGGGCGCCGGCTTCATGCTCGTCGAGGCGAAGGCCGTCACGGGGCTGGCGCTGCTCTTCGGCGGGACCTGGACGGTCAACTGCTTCGTGTTCGCCGGCATCCTGCTTTGCGTGCTCGCCGCCAATCTTTGGACCCTCAAGGCTCGGCCGCGACTGCTGTGGCCGTACTACGCGGGAGTCTTCCTCTTTCTCGGCGCGGCTTATCTTGTCCCCGCGGGAAGCCTGCTCGCGTGGGCGCCCGCCGCGCGCTTGGCGGCCGCCGGTTTCTTGAGCTTCGCGCCCGCGTTCTTTGCGGGGGTGGTCTTCTCGGCGCTCTTCGAGCGCAGCCGGACTCCCGCCGAGGCCGTTGGCGCCAACACCTCGGGCGCGATGCTCGGGGGGCTGGCGGAGTACTCCTCGATGGTCTGGGGCTTCAAGGCCCTGTGCCTCGTCGCGGCGCTCTTCTATGCGTTGAGCCTGGACAAGACGCCCAAGGCCAGGCTAGAATGACTTATGAGCGGATTCAATAAGGACGGGAACCTCTTCGGACGCGTGACCGCCCTGATCACGCTCGTCGTGACCGTGGTGTGGATCGGGCGGATCTGCGGCGTCGATCTCTGCCCGATGAGCCTCTGCGGGACCTGCCCCGTGTCTTCCGGCCCGAAGTAGTCCTTACTGGTCCTCGAGCGGGTCGATGAAGCGGCCCAGGTAGTGCGAGAGGTGGAAGTACCTGGTCAGCTCCATGCTCGGGCCCCCGAGCGCCTTGATCGCGGCGAGCTTGACCTTGGCGTTCGTGCTGCTCTTGGAGGCGTCCTGCAGGTAGTTGCGCACCGACCAGTCGTTGTTGACGAGGTGCAGGCAGAGCGTGGCGGCCTCGCGGATCGACTCGTCGAGGCTCTCGTTCCTCGAGAGGTCCCAGACCGCGTTCTTCGCGTTCCAGTCGGTCATCGCGGCGTAGAGGCTCTTGACCGCCTCGACGCGCAGCTCGTCGGACTCGCTTGAGTTCTGGGCGACCTCGAGCATGTTCCCGCGCACGCCGTAGTCGTTCTGCGCCTGAGTCCACAAGGACCACGCGGCGGCGGCGCGGACCGAGAAGCTCTCGCGGCCGTTCTTGAGCGTGTCCTGCAGGGAGGATTTGACGTCGTTCATATTCGTGACGACGTACAGCGATTTCAGCGCGATCGCGCGCAGCGAGTCGGTCTGGCGCGAGTCGTTGGCGATCGAGAGCAGCTTGTCCTTGGTGTTGAAGTGCTGGGCGGCCCAGGCGAGGCTCTTGATCGCCTCGCGGCGGACCGATTCGAGCTCCCGGTCGCTGCCCGCGGACTCCAGCAGGGCGTTCTCGGCCCTGTAGCTGGTCAAGGCATAGTTTCTCAGGGAACGCGCGGCCTGCGCGCGCACGGCCGGATCGCGGTCGCTTAAGAGGTCGATGAGCTGGTCCTCGTCGCTGGCGGCGTGCAAGGCGGTCTTGGCTAGCGCGGGCAGGAGCTTGAAGGCCGGCATGGCCCAGGCGGCCTTGAAGGCGTTGGCGGCCGTGCCTGCGGCTTCCTCGAGGCCCGCGTGGACAGGAGCGGCGGCGATCAGAACGAGCAGGGCGATTGCGACGGATCTTGTCATTGGTTCTCTCCTGGCGATGCGGCTTGATTCTACCAAATGGGGCCGGTTGGGTCAACGCGGAATAGGCCTTTAGGCCCAGACTAGAAATGCAGGGAGGCGCCGGCGTGCCAGCCCATGCGCTGGGAGACCGCCGAGTCGAGGGTCTTCTCGCCGCCGGTGCCGTTGGGCAGGAAGTCGGTCTCGCTGCCGTTGCGGGCCCAGAGGTAGAGGAAGCTCCAGCCGGCCTCGATGCTGAAGGCCTTCACGGGGGAATAGCTGGCCTCGAATGAGCCGTCGAAGATGGAGCCGTCGGCCCGCTGCTTGTAGTTGGGAGAGGCCCCGCGCAGCTTGCCCGCGGCGGCCTGTATGTTGTCGAAGCCTTCGGCTCCGTAGTGCTGCAGCGGAGAATAGGCGAGCACGGCGGAAAATTTCAGGCCGAAGGTCGTCAGCAGGCTGTCGCGGAAGCCCGCGCGGCCTCCCTCCCAAACGAGGTGGTAGCTCGAGTCGTAGCCGGCGAGGTAGCCCAGCGGCGCCTCGGACAAAAGGTAGGTCGTCGAGAAGGCCTGGTTCCATTGCCTCAGGTGGAAGTCCTCGCTGTAGCGGTTGTAGCCGGCGAGAATCTCGAGCCGCTGGAAGTAGTCCCATTCCGTGAACGGGTCGCTGCGGGTCGCCAGCAGCAGGAAGTAGGCGCTCGTCGTCAGCCATTCGGTGCGGCCGCTCTGGGCGATTTCGGCGCGCCCGACGTCCTCGAAGTGCGGATGGTCGAAGACGTGCCCGCTGGCCGCCGAGACCAGTATGTTGCCGGTCGAGTCGATCCAGTCGTGCTCGACGGTGTTGCCGTCGCGCATCTGCCCGCCGGCGTACTGCACGTCGAAGGCCAGCCGCTTCAATGGCCGGACCTCCATCGAGTAGAGGCTCAGGGAGGCGTCGGCGCGGTTGAACTCGTAGGTGTTGCCGATGCGCGCCTGCACCCCGGCCGGATTGACCAAGGCCGGAGGGATCGGCTGGGAGACGCGGACCGTGTCGCGGCCGATAGAGAACCAGCGCTTGATCCCGAACGTGATCAACTCGTGCTGTTCCTTTTGTTCCTTCAAAAGGAGCTTGTCGGCGGCGGCGAAGGCCGAGGCCGAGGCGAAGACCAGCAAGGCCAAGGCCAGCCGTCCCGGGGCCGCCAGGATGCCGTGTGCTTTGAATGCCATAACAGTAGGCGCCAAGCCCAATTATGGCTGGAAACCTTTGCGGATTTGTTGCTTTAACGGCGATCCAGGCAGCGCCGGATTTCGTCGTGGCTGCCGACCAAGATGAAGGACGCCAAGTCCTTTTCAAGGGCGAAGACGACCCGGAGGTCCAATCCGGCGCGGATCTCCCAATACGGCTCCCGCCACTTCCGCAGTCCCATCCCGAGCGGCTTGCCTCCTCCCGCGAAGTAATCGAGCAGGCGCCTGAGCGCTCTGCGGATTTTGGAGCGGCTGGCCGTGTCGAGCGCGGCGAACGACCCGTCGAACGAGGCGAGGTAGCGGACCCGGATCACTTCAGGTGTTCTTTGGCCCGCCGGGGGTCCGGGTATTCGGAGTACTTTTTTCCGCGGACTTGCTTTGCGACGAGGCCGTCCATCTTGTCCCAATCTTCGGCGGAAAACTCTTTCCCCGAGAGATCTCTGGGCTCCAGGATGATCTTGCCGCCGCGGGCCTCGATGGCGACGTACGATCCTTCCGTCAGGCCGGCGTCCCTCAGGACGCTGGGCGGGATGGTGATTTGGTGGCGATCGCTGACCCTGAGCAGTTTGCCCACTTTCCCTCCGTTCCGCGTCTACCGATATTCAGTATAACGGAATTTCATATATTCGTCAAGACGTGGCGTCTTTTCGAACGAGCAATTTCTGAGAGGCGAGCAGAACGACGGTCAGCAGCAGCAGGCAGCAGGCCAGGGCGTTGATCTCGGGAGTGACGCCGAACTTCATCATCGAGTAGATCTTGATGGGCATCGTGACAATCCCTATCCCGGCTATGAAGAAAGATGTCACGAAATCCTCGAAGCTGACCGTGAAGGCCAGCAGGGCCCCCGAGAAGATCGCGGGCCCGGCCAAGGGCAAGGTCACTTTGTAGAACGCCTCCCATTCGGTGGCGCCCAAATCCATCGCGGCGTCCTCGAGCCGGGAGTCCTTCAGGGAAAGCAGGCGGGCTCTAATCGAGCTCGCGGTGTAGGGCAGGGCGATCATCGCGTGCGCCCCGGCCAAGGTCCAGAAATTGAGCGGGATATGCGCGCGCACGAAGAACGACAAGAGGCCCACGCCCATCACGACCTCCGGCATCATCAGCGGCACGCTCATGAGAGACGCATAGACCCCCCTCCCCTTGAAGGGGGCGTGGCGCGTCATCGCGTAGCTCGCGAAGAGTCCGAGGACGGAGGCGAACAGGCTGGCCGCGATCGCGAGCTCGAGGGTGGTCACCAAGGCGCTGAGCAGCTCGGCGTTGTGGAAGAGGCTGCCATACCACTTGAAAGTGAAGCCCTTCCAGACCACGTTGCGCCGCGCGTCGTTGAAGGAGAACACGAACATGACGGCCAGCGGCAGGTACAGGAAGGCGTAGATGAGGCAGCAGAATGACGCCAGCCCCTTGTTTTTCGTCACGCGCGCTCAAGCTCCTGCGACTCGAGCCTTTGGTACAGGTAGACGCCCGAGATCAGCGACAGGAGCAGCACCGATGTGACGGCCGCGCCGAAGGGCCAGTCCTGGGCCATGAGGAACTGGTTCTGCACGAGGTTGCCGATCAGATAGGTCTTGGGGCCGCCGAGAAACTCCGCGGTCAGGAAGTCGCCGATGCAGGGCACGAAGGTCAGGATGCAGCCGGCGAAGACGCCGGGCAGGGCCAGCGGAAGGGTGACCTTGACGAAGGTCTCGATTGTGCCGGCGCCGAGGTCGTATGAGGCCTCGATGTAGGTGCGCGGGATCTTTTCGAGCGACGAGAACAAAGGCAGGATCATGAAGGGCAGGTAGAAATAGACCAGCCCGAGGATCACCGAGAACGGCGTGTTGAGGATCAAGAGCGGCGTCTTGATGACGCCGAGCCAGAGCAAGGTGTTGTTGAGCAGCCCCGCGCGGCCGAGGATGATGATCCACGAATAGATGGCCACGAGGCACGAGGTCCAGAACGGGATCATCAGCAGGATCATCAAGGTCTCGCGGCGCTTGCCCGCATAGAAGCTCAGGAAATACGCCATCGGAAACCCGAGGATCAGGCAGAGGCCCGTCGTGGACAAGGCGTAGCCCACCGTGCGAAGCACGATGACGAGGTACTTATGGTCCAGCGCGCGCGCGAAATTGGCCCAGGTGAAGGTCCAGATGACGCTCGAATACGGCCCTCGCGTGGCCAACGACATCGCGAGCAGGCTCGCCACCGGCAGCAGCAGGAAGCAGAGCAGCCAGAGCGTCGCCGGGATCAGCATCGCGTGGCTGGCGCGCGGGTCCTTGCCGCGTACGAGCCACGACAGGGCTCGCTCGACGGAGCTCGTTTCCTTCAGGGCGGAGTCCTCGGGAGCCGCGATGATGGTTCTCATCCCGCCGCCTTGACGTCTTCCCAGGTGTCGGTCCAAATCTGCTGGACGTCGGGCTCGAGCAGGGAGTGGAAGTTCAGGCGTTTGGTGATCTCCGCCGGAGGGAACACGCGGGGATCCTTGAGCAGGGACTTGTCGAGGGATTTTTTCGCCTCGGCGTTGGGCGTGGCGTAGCGCACGGTGTTGGCGATCTCGGCGCCGACCGGTCCCTCGAGCAGGTAGTCGACCAGGCGCAGGGTGTCCTCGCGGTGCTGGGAGCCGCGCACGAGGCAGAGGTTGTCGACCCACATGTAGCTGCCCTCTTTCGGGATCACGTAGTCGAGCTGCGGGTTCTCGCGCGCGGCCTGCAGCACGTCGCCGGACCAGGCCATCGCCATGAAGAGCTCGCCGGCGACAAGGGAATCCATGTACTGCGTGCTCGAATACTGCTTGACGAGCGGCTTCTGCTTGACGAGCAGCTCGCGCACTTCCTTGAAGGCGTTCTCGTCGGTCGCGGTCTCCGGGTAGCCCTTGAGCAGGAGCCCGGTGGAGACGCAATCGCGCGCGTTGTCGAGCATGGACACCTTGCCGGAATACTTCTCGTCCCAGAGGTCCCACCACGAGGTCGGGGGCTTGGGCATGTGCTTCTTGTTGTAGCCGATGCCCGTGGTGCCCCAGAGGTAGGGGACGGTGTAGGCGTTGTCGGGATCGTACGGGGTGTTGAGGAACTTGGCGTCGATGTTGGCGAGATTTTTGAGCACGCCTGGCGGAAAGGGGTCGATGATGTTGGGGCCCTTGAGGCTCGGGATCATGTAGTCGCTGCCGATGATGAGGTCGTAGCCGCGCGCGCCGGAGCGCAGCTTGGCGAACATCTCCTGCTCGTCGGCGAACTCCTCGTAGTTGACCTTGATGCCGGTCGCCTTGGTGAAGCCGGGCAAGGTGTCCTTGCCGATGTACTTGGACCAGTTGAAGAAGTTGACCGCTCGTTCCTTTTCTCCGGACGCGCACGCTAAGAGCCAAGGAGAGGCCGCGCCGGCCACCGCGAGACGGAGGAACTCCCGGCGAGTGACCTGCTTAGGCATGAGAGCCGTTCGAATTCGGCTCGAGCAGGAGGATGTCGGAGGGCCGGATCTCGGCCCAGACCGTCGCTCCGGACGCCCTCCTCTCGCGGTGCTCGGCGTCCATGGAGACGGCCATGAGCACCCGGCCCGGCGGCTTCTCGAAGGGCAGAAGGAAGATCTGCGAGGAGTTGCCCAGATAAACGTTGTCGATCATCGTCGCCTTGAGCCAGACATTGTCGGTATTCGCGGGGGAATCTTGATACCTGACCTCGATGCGCTCGGGCCGGATGGCCACCTTCAGGGTCTGGCCCTTGCCGACGGGAAGGCCGCCTTGATGCGGCAAGGTGACCTCGACCTCGTCCTCGAGTCTGAGACGCACCTCTCCATTGCGGGACTCGAGCACGGTCGCGCTAAGCACGTTGGCAGCGCCGATGAAGTCGGCGACGAAGGAGGTCTGCGGCCGCTCGTAGATGTCGCGGGGCGCTCCGAGCTGCTCGATGCGCCCGAGGTTGAAGACCGCGATGCGGTCCGACATCGTCATCGCCTCTTCCTGGTCGTGAGTCACGTAAACAAACGTGATGCCGAGCTTGCGCTGGATGGACTTGAGCTCGAGCTGCATCTCCTTTCTGAGCTTGAGGTCCAAGGCCCCTAGCGGCTCGTCGAGCAGTAGCAGGGCCGGGCGTCCGACGAGCGCGCGGGCAAGTGCAATGCGCTGCATCTGGCCGCCGGAGAGCTGGCTCGTGCGCCGGTTCTCGAAGCCCTGGAGCTTGACGAGCGCCAAGGCCTCATTGACGCGGCTCTGGATCTCGGGCTCGGGGAGTTTGCGGATGCGCAGGCCGAAGGCGATGTTGTCGAAGACGTTGTAGTGCGGAAACAGCGCGTAGTGCTGGAAGACGGTGTGGACGTCGCGGCGGTAGGGAGGCAGTTCGGTGACGTCTTTGCCCTCCAGCAAGACACGGCCCGCGTCGGGGTCCTCGAAGCCCGCGATGATGCGCAAGGTGGTCGTCTTGCCGCAGCCGGAGGGGCCGAGGAAGGTCAGGAACTCGGCCTTCTTGATGGAGAGCGAGATGCCTTTCAGGACGGTCTGGCCGCCGAAGGACTTGGTGATCCCCTCGATTTCGAGGAGAGATTCCCCGGGCATGGAGGAATCATACAAAATTGGACGGCTTAGGGGGCCGGATGGAAGGTCTTGATGACGTGCTCGAACAAGGCGCGATGCTTGGCGTAGAGCGAATTCGGCGCGGAATAGGTCAGAGCGTAGAAGCCGGTCTTGGCTTCGACGAGCACGACGTCGTCGGTGATCGGAATCTCCTTGGTGTTCAGCGAGGACGGCGGGATGAACTCGGCGTCGTGCCGCGTGAAGCGCCGCGCGGGAAGGCCCGCCACCATGGTCTTCTCGACCTTCGGCGGCTTCTCCCCCTTCCTCGGGATCGGGCTCGGCTCGAGGTTGGCCTTCATGAAATCGTCGGGCTTGGCGAAGACCTTGTTGCCCGGCGCGTAGTAGCGCACGTCGATCTTCGCGGAGACCCCGTCGTCGCTGCGCGGGCCGGTCAGGAAAACGCCGAAGGCGTTTTCGCGGGCCTCGACGCCGGGGTCGCGGCGCTGGCTCCAATCCTTTGGGAGCTGGCAGGAGAAGCGGCCTTCCTTGAGCTCGTAGGCGGCGTAGGCCGCGCCCTTCGCGGAGGCGGGAGCGCCCAGGGCGAGCAGGAGTCCGGCGAAAGCGATTCCCTTCATTTGTCGGCCGCCGGGACGGGAGGCTCGCTCTTGCTCGCGCCCGTCCCCAGGCGCTTGAGGCCGTCGTCGAGCCAATCCTGGAAGTCGTCGGCGCGCTTGGCGTGGCCGCGGTAGCTCTGCATGAGGGTGTCGCGGCCGGCCAGGGCGTCCTTGAGCTTCTTCTCCAAGGCGCTCGTCTTAGCCGTGAGGCAGAAGTCCCTCCACTGCTTGGCGTCCTTGAACTTCTGGTCCTTCGCGAAGACCTGCCCGCCGCTCTCGATGGCGTCCTGCTCCGACTGGGGCAGAGCCTTGCGGCGCGCGAGCTCCCCGCGCAGGAAGGTCAGATCGGCGTCCCAGCCCTTCATCTCGGCTGCGGTCATGGCCTCGAGCGAGGGAAGGCCTTCGTAGTAGTCCGACATGACCCGGTTGCGGAAGAACGGCGCTCCCTGCCTCAGGTGGGCCGCGAGGTGGATTTCCTCGTTGGCGAGCATGGAGCTGTCGCGGCTGTCCGCGAAGACCTTGGCGAAGCTCTGCTTTCCCGCGGCGGGGGTCTGGCCGGCCTTCTGAAGGAAGAACAGCGCCTCCACGCCCTTGGCCTCGACCTCGGCGTTTTGGGCGGGGAGAAAGTCGTAGCCGTTTTCCTCGGCCCAGGCCTGCTGCTGCTGGTGGCGCGCCTCGTGGACGAAGTTGGGCGAGAGCAGGATGCTCAGGCGCTCGAGCGCGGCCGCGCCGCCGGGAGCGACGAGGTCGCGGCCCTTGAGCCCCTCTCCCTTCGCCCAGTCCATGATGAACTTCTCGTTGAAGACGATGTCCTTGGGGCCGTGGCGGTACTGCGCGAGGTCGCCGCTGGGCAGGTCCAGAATCGTGATCGTCCTGGCATGGTTCTTGAAGAAGGCCTCCAACTCCTTGCCCGCGTCGGTCCCCTTGGTCTGCTCCATCAGGCTCGCCGAGAGCAGCCCCTGCAGGACGCCGCGATCGGAGTCGCTGAGCTTGTCGGAGGCGGTCGTCGGACGCAGCGAATGAAGGGCCCTGTTCTGTATGCCGAGCCGGTCGAAGAGCCGGCTCAAAGCCGTCAAGGTGTCCTCGACCGAGGCGCCGTTGCGGGCCTGCTGCGCCAGGGCTTGCAGCTCGGGACTGTTGAGCTGGGCCGCGTGTTTGTCGAGCTCGGCCAGGCCGTTGGCCGATTGGAACGCCATGTCGACGCGCGACCACATCTCGCGCTTGTCCGCCGGGGCCAGCAGCGGGGCGATCTCGCCGGCGGCTTCGTGCATCTTGTCGAAGTCGGCCTTGCTGCGCGGGTTGAGGGCCAAGATGTTCTTGTAGACCATGTCGGCCCAGCGTCTGAGCGTGGCGAGGCGGTTGGCGTAAGAGGTCCGCTGCCAGGCCGCCTCCGTGATCTTTTCGCCGACGAGGTAGTCGCGAGGCTTGGGGTTGAGAGTGTCCCATTCGAGCAGGGCCTTGCGCAGGACGTCGTTGTTGGCCAGGACGTGCCACCGCGCGTTCCATTTGACGAACAGGGCCGGGTCGGCGGCGAAGCCGAAATAGGGCGGGTCTTGGCCCTCCGCCGGGTCCTTGAGGCGGATGGCCAGCGAGTCGACCAAGGAGCCCGCACCCGCGTGGGCCGTGAGCATGTCCATGAGGTCCTTGAGCTGGGTCGCCTGGGTCAGCAGGCGCGCCTGGCGCTCGGGATCGGTCGCGCGGAGGTAGTCGAGCACGGGCTGGTCGCGCAGGAAGGAGTCGGCCGTGAAAGGGTTGAGGTCCTTGGCCAGGCGCTGCTCGTAGACGGCGGCAGCGGCTTTGGGGTCGAGCGAGCCTTGGGCGGCGGCCGGAGGCGGAGCCAGCCAGAATAGGGCGAACAGCGGGACGAGGGGGCCCATGCCGTTAGTGTAGCAGGGATTCCCGAAATTTCAAGGGCCTTTTTCAGGCCAGGGGCAAGGTGAAGAAGAACTCGCTTCCGATGCCGACTTCCGAGGTCATGCCCACCGCGCCGCCGTGGGCCTCGACGACGTTCTTGGCGAAGGCCAAGCCCAGCCCGAAGCCGGGAGCCTGGCAGGTGAAGTACTCGTCGACCTGGTAGAACTTGCGGAAGAGCTTGGCCTGCTCCTCGCCGGGGATCCCGGGCCCGTTGTCGCGGACCGAGATCCTGACATAGGACTCGTCCTTGACGACCGAGATCTCGACGAGGCGGCGCGGCGCGGGGTTGAACTTCACGGCGTTCTCGATGAGGTTGGCCAGGACTTCCTTGATCAGCAGCAGATCGACGCTCATCGTGGGCATCGCGGCGCAGGACTGGGGGTCCCATTTCAGGACCACCGAGTCGTCCACGATCCCGCCCGCGCTCGTGATGGCGCAGTCGACGACCTCTGAGAGGCTGGTCTCCAGGCGCTCGAGCACGATGTTCTCGGGGCTCTGCACGGTCGAGAAGGCGATGAGCTTCTCGACGAGGCGCCGCAGCCTCTCGCTCTCGCTCTGGGCCTTGGAGAGGGCGACCCTCTGCTCGGCGCTGAGGCTCTCCGTGTTCCTTTTTATGATCTCCAGAAAACCCAAGGCCGCGGCCAGCGGCGTGCGCAGCTTGTGCGAGACCAGGGAGAGGAAATCCCTTGAGAGCATCTCGCCGCGCTTCTCGATGGTGGCGTCGTGGAAGATGAAGAGGTAGCCGGCGATCTCGGGCTCCGTGCCGAGGCGGTCGGCCACTCCCGCCAGGATCAGCAGCTTGGGATCGCGGCGCTCCCATTCGAAGGCGACGGTCCGCGCGGCGCTGGACAGAATCTCGGGGATGCCCGGCCGGGAGAGATGCTCGGGCGCGAGGGTCTTCTGGAGGGTTTCGACGGCCCGGGCTTGCCGTCCCAAGAGTGCGCGCGCGGCCGGATTGATCATCAGGATGCGCCCCTCGCGGTCGGTCAGCACGAGGCCTTCCTGGGTGTCGTGGAAGATGCTGGCGAACTTTTCTTTCTCGGCTTGGAGCGTCTCGGTGAGCACCGTGTTGGCGGCCGCCAACTCGCTGAAGGCGCGCGCCAAACCCTCCGCCTCTTCGAGGAGCTTGGCCCCGCGTCGAGACTGCCTGGCAGGGTCGTGACGGCGCAGTCTCATGGTTTTCGCGGGCCGGGAAGGGGTCCTGGCGCCTTTATACTGCATAGGATAAAGGATTACGGCCGGGGCGCAAGTCCCCCCCTGTCAGAGATTGTCAGCTAGCCGACGAGTTCGTAGCCGTCGGTGGTGGTCTGAAGGCGCTGGCTTCCGGTGGGCCCGAGGTCTTCGCGCAGGCGCTGGACGGTCTTCTCGAGGGCGGCCGGGCTGCCGTCCTCGCCCCAGACCGCCTGAAGGAGCTTCTCGCGCCGGACCGGTCCCTTCGCCTCGAGCAGGACGCGCAGCAGCTGGGCCTTCATCGGAGACAAGGTGGCGACCATGCGGTCGCTGATCCAGACCGTGCGGAACTTGGTGTCCAGGCGCACCTCGCCCTTGGCCACCTGGGCCGAGGGCAGGGACTTGCGCGGGTATTGGGCCAGCATGCGGCGGACCATGCCCTTGACCGAGGCGACCTCGAAGGGCTTGCGCACGTACTCGCGCACGCCCTGGGCCTTGATCGAGGTCTCGAGCATGTCCGCCTTGTCGCCGTGGGCCGTCATCACGATGATCGGGATGTCCTTGGTGAGCGTGTTGGTCGTGACGAGCTTGATGACCTCGACGCCGTTGAGCACCGGCATCATGAGGTCGAGCAGGACGACGTCGGGCTGCACCGAGAGGATCTTCTCGTAGCCTTCCTTGCCGTTGAAGGCGTAGTGGACCTCGTAGCCCTCGTGGTTGAAGGCGATCGAGAGCATCTGCTGGAGGTCGCCGTCGTCCTCGACGATCAGGAGCTTGGCCATAAGGGCAATGTAATAAATCCTGCAGGAGTTGACAAGGAAGCTTCTTGCTATAATCTAGCCCATGCCTGCGATGCGCAAACCGATCTGCCTCGGCATCAGCGGCGGCAGCGGCTCCGGAAAGTCGTGGCTCGCGCATTTCCTCAAAAAACGCCTGGGGGCCGCGGCGGTCATCGTTTGTCAGGACTGGTATTACCGCGACAACGGGTCCTTGAACGCGGCCGCCAGCCGCAAGCTCAATTTCGACCACCCCAAGGCCATCGAGACCCCGCTGTTCTGCCGCCAGCTCGAGCGGCTGCTCGAAGGCGAGTCGGTCGAGGCGCCGCGCTACGACTACGCGACCCACGCGCGCCTGAAGGAGACCCGCAGGGTCGCGCCCGCCCCGCTGGTCGTCGTCGACGGCCTGCTGATCCTCGCCGAGAAGCGGCTGCGGGAATATCTCGACCTCTCGGTCTACATTGAGGTGCCCGCCGACGAGCGCCTGCTGCGGCGCATCCGGCGCGACGTCGAGCACCGCCGCGTCGATCTCGAGGAGACATTGCGCCTCTACGAGCACTGCGTGCGGCCGATGCAGGAGCGCTTCATCGCGCCCTCTTCCGAGCACGCGACCTGGATCTGGCGCCAGCTCGAGGACGAGGGCTTCCCTGAGGATCTGCTGAGGACTCTCGAAGCTCGCCTGGCCCCGCCCTCCGCCGCGCTCAGAGCCTGACGAACTTCTTCGAGACGACGTCGAACCGCCAGTCTTCCGTCGCGGTCTCGTCCGCTGAGGAGCCCTTGAGGTGGACGCGCTTGACCTTGAAGGTCAGCGCGCTCTCCGAGGTCCAGCGGGGCGAGAAGACCTGCGTCCTCCAGATGTCCTGGCCGCGGCCGTTGCTCTTGCTCTGGAACCGGTAGGCGCTGTAGCCGAGGTCGGAGAGCACGTCGCCGGAGATCTCCATTTCGCTCGCGTCGTTGTCGTAGCCCACGACGCGCACGGTGTTGTTGAGCAGGCCCTGGGCGTCCTCGACGGCCAGGTAGCGGCCGTTGGGAGACCAAGCCATCGCCTGAGCGTCGCAGGAGGTGTCGAGAATCTGCGCCTGCCGGGACTCGAGGCGATAAATCCCCAGCGCGTTGGAGTTGGTCCCCACCGCCTTGAACGCGACGCGCCTGACGTCGGGCGAGAGCGAGGCCGAAGCGAAGCGCGAGATCTTCCAGCCGCCGGCGGAGGTGAAGCGGTCGGTGAAGCCTACGCCCGTGTCGAAGAGGACGACGCGCCTCTGGCCCGAGTATTGCCCCCAAACGGCCTCGGGAGCCGTGCTCTCGATCCAGACCTTAAGAAGGGTTCCCTGCGCGGACGCGGCCCAAAGCGACGGCATGACAAACGCCATCGCGACCGATAGTATCAGCCTCATGAATCTCCCTGACTGCGACATCAGTTTAGCCCCTATGAGGCCGGAATTCAAGGTGATTTGTGTCACTCTCTCTCGGAATCGGACGCGGGCGGCCATTGACTTTTGCCCCCGCCCCTGCTAAGAGATAGCATGGAGTATCGTAAAGGCCGCGCCGCGCTCTCGAACGCGGGCTTCGCGGGCTTCTTGGCGGCTCAGGCGCTGGGCGCTTTGAACGACAACGCCTTCAAGACCTTCGTAGCGCTCTGGGCCGTGGCGGCCCTGCCTCCGGGTGAGTCGGCGCGGCTCATCGCGCTCGCCGGCGCGATGTTCGTGGCCCCCTTCCTCATATTCTCCACCTACGCGGGCTGGGCCGCGGACCGCTGGAGCAAGAAGAGCCTCATCGTCTTCTTCAAGGCCGTGGAAGTCATCCTGTTGGCCCTGAGCTTCGCGGGTCTCTACGCGCGCAGCCTGCCTTTGCTGATGGTCCTGCTCTTCCTGATGGGGACGCACAGCGCATTCTTCGGGCCCGTGAAGCTCGCGATCATCCCGGAGATGATCGAGGACGAGGACCTCTCGGGGGCCAACGGCCTGCTCCAGATGACGACCTTCTTCGGCATCATCGCCGGCACGGCGGCGGCCGGCGCTTTGCTCGGGCCCTGCCGAGAGCGTCCCGAACTGGCCTCCTTGGTCTTCAACGCCGTCTCGCTCGTCGGCCTGGCGGCGAGCCTGCTCGTGCCGGATGTTCCGGCCGTGGGGAATCGCGAGCCGCTCAAGCTCAACTTCGTGGGACAAAGCTGGAAGAGCGTCGTCGAATTGCGGCGCTATCCGAGCGTCTACCTCTCGACCGTCGGCGCGGCCTACTTTTGGTTCGTCGGCGCGATCTTCCAGATGAACATCCTGGTCTACGGCAAGGAGCTCATGGGAGTCAGCGAGACGGTCTGCTCCTATTTCCAGGTGCTCGTAGCCGTCGGCATCGCCTTCGGCAGCTACGCGGCCGGCCGCCTCTCGCGCAAGCAAGTCGAGCTCGGCCTGGTGCCGCTAGGCGCGCTGGGCCTGGTCGCCTTCGCGCTGGATCTGGCCTTCGCCTTCCACTCGGAGCGGCGCGCGATGACGGATCTGTTCCTGCTCGGGCTCTCGGCGGGCTGCTTCGTCGTGCCGCTGCAGACTTTGATCCAGCAGCGAAGCCCCGAGGCCAAGCGCGGCCGCATCCAGGCGACGGGCAACATCCTTTCTTTCGTCGGCATCCTGATCGCCTCGGCCTTCCTCTGGGCCTTCTCGAGCTTCTTCAAGCTCCACGCCGGGCAGATCTTCCTCGCGACCGGCCTCATGACTTTGGCCGTCGCGCTCTATATCACGGCCATGCTGCCGGATTTCCTGACGCGCCTTCTGCTTTATCCGCTTGCGAACATCCTCTACCGCATCCGCGTCGAGGGACGCGACAACGTGCCCCTCGAGGGCCCGGTCCTGCTGGTCTCCAACCACATTTCCTTCATCGACCCGTTTTTGATCGTGATGGCCAACCAGCGCCTCGTGCGCTTCCTCATGTTCCGGGCCTACTACGACCTGCCGATCGCGAACTGGTTTTTCCGCGCGATGAAGGCGATCCCGGTCTCCAACCACGACGGCCCCAAGGCGCTCATCAAGTCTTTCCAGAACGCGCGGGCGGCGCTCGAGCGCGGCGAGGCGGTCTGCATCTTCGCCGAAGGCGAGATCTCGCGCCACGGCCAGATGCTGCGCTTCAAGAACGGTTTCGAGCGGATCGTCGACGGCCTCGATGTCCCCGTGGTGCCCGTGCATCTCGACCAGGTCTGGGGCAGCGTGTTCAGCTTCGAGGGCGGCGGCGTCTTGTTCAAGAAGCCGCGCAAGCTGCCCTATCCCGTGACGGTCAGCTTCGGCAAGCCGGTGCCCGCCACGACTCCGGCCTTCGAGCTCCGGCAGCGCATCTTGGAACTCGGAGCCGAGGCCTTCCGGCACCGGCTCGAGGAGACCCCCCCCCTTCCGATCAGCTTCGTCAGAGAAGCCAAGCGCCATCCGCTGCGGCTAGGCGCCGCGGACTCGATGGGCATGAAGCTCACGCGCGCGGGTCTGCTCGTGCAGAGCGCGGCATTGGCGAGCGTGGTCGACTCCGAGCTCGCGGCCGACGAGCGCGTCGGCATCCTGCTGCCGCCCTCCGTGGGAGGGGTGCTCGCCAACCTCGCCCTCTCGTTCGCGGGCAAGATCCCGGTCAACTTGAACTATACGGCCTCCAAGGACATCGTCTCCGCCTGCGCGGTCAAGGCGGGCATCACGAAG
The DNA here is from genome assembly GCA_016194705.1 of Elusimicrobiota bacterium. Taxonomy (GTDB): domain Bacteria; phylum Elusimicrobiota; class Elusimicrobia; order UBA1565; family UBA9628; genus PALSA-1176. Next base: position 19,837 of record JACQAZ010000022.1, read on the forward strand.
ATCGTGACCTCGAAGCGCTTCATGGAGAAGCTCGGCTGGCAGCCGGAGCAGTCCCTCCTTTATATGGAGGATTTGGCGGGCAAGGTCTCGAAAGCTGGAGCGATCATTCGCGGCGCGGCGCTCTTGGGGCTTCCTTCCTTCGTCGTTGAACGGCTGTTTTTCGCGAAGGCGCGCGGGCCGTTGGACCGCATGGCGACCATCATGTTCACGAGCGGCTCGACGGGCATACCGAAGGGCGTCATGCTGACGCATTTCAATCTGCAGTCCAATGTGGCGGCGCTGGCCCAGGTCTACGCCTTGGGCGGAACCGACCGGGTCATGGGCATACTGCCGTTCTTCCATTCCTTCGGCTTCATGGGGACGCTTTGGCTGCCGCTGGTCACGGGCATGGGCGCGATCTACCATTACAATCCGCTGGACGCCAAGCGCATCGGCGACATGGTCGCCGAATATCAAGCGACCTTCCTGATGGGCACCCCAACTTTCCTCCTAGGATTCCTCCGGCGAGTTGAGCCGGACAAATTCAAGAGCCTCCGGATTGTGGTGGTTGGGGCCGAGAAATTGAGAGACGACGTCGCCAAGGCCTTCGAGGAGAAGTTCCACATCGAGCCGCTCGAGGGCTACGGCTGCACCGAGCTCTCTCCCGCGGCTGCCGTCAACATCCCCGACATCAATTGGCCGGGCACGAGGCAGAAGGGAAGCAAGCGCGGCACGATCGGCCAGCCGCTTCCCGGCGTCTTCATGAAGGTCGTCGATCCGGACTCGGGGAAGGAACTCGAAGCCGGCACTCCCGGCTTGCTCTTGGTGAAGGGCCCGAACGTCATGGCGGGCTATCTCGACGATCCCAAGCACACCGAGGAGTCCCTGCGCGACGGCTACTATGTGACCGGCGACATCGCGGCCATCGACCAGGATGGGTTTGTCACGATCACCGACCGCCTTTCGCGGTTCAGCAAGATCGCCGGAGAGATGGTCCCGCATATCCGCGTCGAGCAGAGGCTCCACGAGCTGGCCGGCAAGGTCGACCAGACCTTCGTGGTGACCGCCGTGCCCGACGAGCGGCGGGGCGAGAGGCTGGTGGTCCTCTGCAAGGACTACGATGACATCGACGGCCTCTGCGCGAAGCTTGCCGCCTCGGAGCTCCCCAAACTCTGGCTGCCGGCCAAGGAGAACTTCCACAAGGTCGCGGAGTTTCCTCTCTTGGGCTCGGGCAAGCTCGACATGACGCGGCTCAAGGCCGTCTCGCGCGAACTCGAGGGCCTCGCGGCCCCGAAATCCTCCTAGGTCCTTAGGGGAAGGACCAAAGTCCTCGCGCCGGGCCCGTTCGGCCCTCGTGCGTCGCCGCGTCCGAGGCTAGACTGATGGCAGAGAGGATACCCCCCCAATGTCCCGACACTTGAAAGCCCTGGACAAATTCGGCGGACGCTACCAGGAGCATGAGATGCGCTCCAGCGCTTCGCTGGAATACCCGATGGATTGGTGCGCGCTCGTGTTTCGCCTCGCGCGCCGGCGCGCCTTGCCCGATCTCAGGGGCGGGCGGCAGTGATCGGCTCGTAGCCCGGACACTCCGACATCGGAAGGCGCGGGTATTTTTTGTAGCGCGCGTCGGTCTTCGAGAGCCCGCAGAGGTGCAGAAGGCCGCCGCCCTTCGAGCGCAGGCGCTGGGCGTGACGGCAGCCGGCGCAAAGTCCCGCCGCTTTGATCAGGGCCGCGATTTCTCCCTTTAGACAAGGCGGGCAGAGACAGCCCGCATCGTCGAGAGGCATCACTGGGGGCAACTCGGCGCACCAGCAAGTCGCTTCCGCGTCATTGGCACCGCAGCCGAACGACGCTCGGCAGCGCTGGCAGCTCTTCTGTTGCGGCACGGACGCTATCCTATCAAATGCGCTTTAGCGTTAACCGGTCGCCGAGCCTGGCGAGTTTCAAATGAATCCCGATATCGTCCCATTCATTTCTTGGGCCAGCTAACCATCGGCTCTATCCGATGGTTAGCGGCCGTCGCGTGTGCCGACGCCTTTCCGCACCTTCTCATTGACTCGACGCTCCAAATTCGGGACTCCTAACCCCTGCCGAAATCTCTGGAACCTCCGGGGGCGATAAATCAAATTGGCCGATGAAATCTAGCACAAGCGTTCACCTGCGTCGTGCGCGCAAATCGAGCGAATTTGTGAATGGTCGAGTCTGAGTCGCCGGAGCCGTTCTCGTGTCTCTAAAGCGCGCGAGAACTGCTCATGGGCTAGCCTCTCAAAAATCCTCATTCCTGGCGTCGTCACCGCGTTCTTGTCCATTGCGCGGCGATCATAATATGCGTCGCCGGCATGCAAGAGCCAGCCAGAATCTTCTAAACCAGTTGAAACCACAACGCCAGCGTGTCCCGGCGTATGCCCGGGCAAGGAAACAAGGAGAATCTCGGGGGGCAAGCCTCTGAGTTCCCGAACTCGGTGGAACCCATTCCATGTTTCGCCTGCGTCTGCGTCGTAAGTCTGCCATTGAGGGCTGTGCGACCAGTGAGAGGAACGATACCGCTCCCGCTGCCTGAACGTCCTGGGCGCTAGGGCCGCTGCTTTTTCGAGCTCAAGGATGTGAACTTCGGCGGTGGGAAAGTCTGACAATCCCCCAGCGTGATCCAAGTCCAGGTGCGTGGGAATGATGTGCCTTACGTCCGAAATGGAAAATCCAAGGCGTTCCACCTGGCGCGCCGCGGTGCTCTCCACCTTAAGATCAAGGCCTAGAAAAAAATGCATGAGACCCAACCGTTTAGGATCGGCCATGTCTCGGATGCCGATCCCGGTGTCGACTAAAACAAGCCCCGACGATGTCTCGATTAATAGGCAGTTGCAGATGAGCGCGCGCGGGAGGAAGGACTGCGGCAAAAGCCCTCCCATGGGGCACATGCTAGCACAGCGAAGTAGATGGGTTTTCATTTTTCGTGCCGAAAGTGCCGCCACGCTCTGCGGCGTGCGCTACCGCTCCTTACACGCGCGCGCCCGCAGAAGCACTTGGTTCGGCAGGCCCTCACCGCAGGTAATAGAGATGGATCGAAAATGGAGTAAATTTTTCCACCTCTCCCTTTGCAATGTGTGGATGTCGTGCGATCATTCCCTTGGTCAGGCGCGGGACGTCGAAATCGCGAATGTCTGCATACTTGCCATGGGGGTGCGTGAAATAACTTGATTTCTCGCCTTTGCTGACCTCCTTCTGCAATTCATCCTTCAGTCGTCGCAATAACTCGATTTTCTTGGAATCATATTGGCCCAACTGTTGGTCTTTTAGGCATTTCTTTATCTTCGCGGCAGTCTCCGACTTATCTGAAAAAGGGAATTCGTAAGCCAACACGCCCAGTGTCACGCTCTCGTAGGTCGCTGATTGCCTTTCAATCATAGTCCGCCGAACGCATGGGTGTGCGGCGGCGGCTACAGGGATTCCTTAAATTGCCGCCGGCCGCACTACCCGATGTTGATAGGCCGAACGACGGCGCCTCCTGCCATAAGCTTTTCTCCCATCTGCAATCCTCTGCCAAGCATCAACCTCGGAGATGGACTTTCTTCGGGCCGATCTTAGAAACGTGCCAAGTGTCGTCAAATTCCAAATCAAAGGACAAGTGTTGAGATTCTAATAGGGACGCCGCCGGAAGGAAAACGTACATTGTTCGACAGACGGCGGGAAAGCCCTCCGTTGATTTCACGAGACTTCGCCACTCATCTCGGTCTAAAATAGGCCCGCTCTCTTGCCCTTGGCACCCGACGAAGTCCCTTCTCGCCGCATCCACCGCATCGTCGCTGAAAATTGGAACATCCTTGATCGACATCCCGACTCGTATGGCATCGTAGGTCCGATGAAAATGGCGGTCGGATTCATTGCCCGTACGGACAGAGAGCCCGAAACAGAGTCCCATTAGGACAAGCATGCCCATTGCGATCCAGCGCAGAAATGAACTTTTTGAGGGATTATTTGGACGTGGAAGCGGAGTGCGGCACGTGGGACAAAAATCGATAGCCTCGTTGTCGAGGTTCGCGGCGCATCCGGTGCATTTAACAATGCTCATTGGTTTGCCTGACGCCGATATTCATTTCGGCCTAACTTCTAATTAGACGGCCCCTGTCTAACTCGGGACCATTGTGGCCGTCTTCCGAATTGTAATGTGAAAACCGAGTTAAATCAAGAGGAAGGCTTTCCGTGATAGGCCGACCAGGGCGGTCGGCCTAATCTTGTTGACTTTCCTCCGCCTTCCCGCCGCCGAACCAGGTCAGGTAGAGCGTGTACGCCAGGACCGCGACCAGGGCGACAACCGGAATGACGAGCCAGGGATGCTCGTGGAATCTCTGCACGCAGAGCTCGTAGAGCTCCTTGCGAGCCTGCTCGCCGCGCACGGAATAGCGCGAGGTGTTGATCGCGTCGTCGAGCTTGCCCACGTTCTTCCAGTCGGCCATGGCGCTCCATCCTACCAAATGACGGCGGCAATAGGCCCACGCCCGACGGGGCCCAAAGCCCCTGAATAGAGCCCTCCATTCCTCTTATACTGACCCCATGCACTTGCTTGGCGCTTTGGCCGCCCTTTTTCTGGCTTTGCCCTCGAATGCGGTCGACACCCGCACGGGCGAGCAAGCCCCGGCGCCGCGGGTCGTCGTCGCGGCCGTCACGGGAGCTCAACTTCCGCAGCTGACCAAGCTCGAGACCAAGACCGAGCTCGGAGTCGGCGCGATCGCGCAGGTCGACGGCGCGCAAACGATCCAACCGCTTTCGCTTCCCGCTCTCGAGCGCCTCGCGGCGGCCCCGGAGGCCGTCGTAGGCCTTCAGGAGCAGCAGGCCGCGAGGCTCGCGCTCGAGCTCGGGCTCACGCCCTCGGCGCGCGCATCAATCGACAAAGCGCTCGCCCAGCCTGACGCCGCGCTGGGCTCCGCCGTGACCCTGCTCTCGGTTGTCAGAGACGATCTCTCCGGCAAGCAAAAGGCGAGTCCCGATGACGGGACCCAGGCCGCTCTCGCGAGCCTCGATCTCTTCTTCTCGGGGATCAAGTCGGGAAGGCCGGACGCCGTGACCGCTCTGCGGTCCGCCGAGGGGGCCTCATGGCGCTCGCGCTTGGCCGCGCTGCGCCCCGCCTGGCTTGGCCGCGCGAAGAGGGACGACGGCGCTCGCATCCCCCCTCCCCTGCGGCCAGGCGACCCCGGGAGGCCCCAAGGCCCGCCGGAAGAAGGAAAGCTCGTGCGCTGGGCCTTCCTCTGGAATTTCGCCACGATCGCGGCCTACACGATCATCGGCGCGGTGAAGCAGGGCATGCTGATGCACCGCTTCGGAGAGCAGATCATCCCGCTGGTCTACATCGCCAGCGCCTTGGTCACTGGCGTCGCGGTCTGGATTTACGGCCATTACGTCGGGAAGGTCTCGCGCAAGGCCTTGATCAAAGGCACCCTCTTCGCGCTGGGCGCGAGCCTCGCGGCGTGGACGGGCCTCATCTTCGCTTTCGGCGCGGCCAACGCCTGGCTCTCGTTTGGCTTCTCGCTGTGGGCGGACGTCTTCGGCATCATGTCGGTGACCCTGTTTTGGAGCTACGTCAACGACGCCTTCACGACCGAGGCGGCCAAGCGCCGCTTCGGCCTGATCGGCGCGGCGGGGCCCTTGGGCAGCATACTCGGCTCGCTGCTGACCTTGCTCGGCGCCGTCAAAATCGGACTCACGCCGCTGCTGGCCGCCGCGACCTTGCTGTTCGCCGCGACGGGCTTCTTCTTCGCCGCCATGGACCGGCTGCCGCATCCGAAATCCACGGAGCCGTCACCCGCGCCGCAACCGAATAGGCCGCAGAAGGGCATACTCAGGGTCATCGCGTCTTCTCCCTACCTCGTGTTCTTGAGCCTGCTCGTCGCGATGGAGCGGATGGTCCCCGACTTCTCGAATTATCTCTTCAGCGCCGCGACCCACGCGGCCTACCCGAGCGTGGAGGCGCTGACGCGCTTCTCCGGTCTCTTCGGGCTCTGGCAGGGCGTCTTCTCGCTCGCGGCGAGCCTGTTTCTGACGAAGTTCTTCCTGAAGAAGCTCGGCGTCGGCCCCGCTCTGATGAGCTCGCCGCTGGCCAATCTGGTCGGCTTCCTGGTCTATCCGTTCGCGCCGGCTCTGCCGTGGACGGTCGGCTACAACGACGTCGAGGGGCTGTTCCGCTACACGACCTTCAAGGCCGCCAAGGAGGCGACCTACACGGCGCAGGACCACAACGTCATCTACCGCGTCAAAGCCTTCGTCGAGATGTTCTTGTACCGTCTGGCCAGGGGTGCTGCAGGAATCATTTTGCTCTTGTTGACCGGCAAGATGTTCCTCGGCCTTGGCGTCGTCAGCGTGGCGTGGACGGGAGCGGCGTTGGCGCTTCTGTGGATCTACGCCGCCTGGCGCGTCGGCCGCGAAGCGAAGCTCTCCGCCTAGACCGTCGGCGCGGCCCCGCTCTGCGCCTGGCGCTTTTCGAGCCACTTCTTGCCGACCGCGGCGACCTCCTCGGGCGAGATCCCCTTGTTCTTCTGCCAGGCGATGAGCTTCATGTAGGCGGCCTCGAACTCGGCGACGACGGTCGCGGCGGTCACGCGCTTGATCCCTTGCTGGGGCCTCTCCTTCAAGATCCGGTGGTAGAGCTGGTCGGTCGGCGTGCCGGAGGGTGCCACGATCCTGCGGTAGAACGGCGGCGACATGTCGATGCCCGTGGGCTGCAAGGTCGAGAGCGCGGTGGTCGTGCCGTCCTCGTAGCGCACCGAGAGCTCGATCCAGGACGGGACCTTCGGATGCTCGTAGAGGAAGGCGGCGACCCCGTCGCTTTCCTTGAGCAGGAACCAGATCTTGAAGGCCGGCAGCTTGTCGGCCGTGTAGACGCCGCAGTCCTGAAAGCCGTTGAAGGTCAAGGGCTTGGCCAACGCCTCCATCGCGGCCGGATCGCGCCACGAGACGAAGGTCTCGCGCCGCAGCTCGATGGCGTCGGGCTGCTGGGCGAGCGCTTTCTCGCCGATGCCGCTGAGGAAGGCCCGCGCGACAGAACGCATGAACAGCTTGATGACGACGCGCAGCACGATCGGAACGACGATCAGCGCGAGTAGGGCGAGCGCGGCCAGCATCGGCAGAGTGGGCTTCATGCCGGCTATTATAGCCGCCGCTGGCGCGGCGCGCCAGGTGATTTAGGTTACCCGGCGGGAGCCTATTCGAAGGAGGCCAAGACCCGCTCGCCCGCGGTTCCTGACACTGTAGGAGTCTGGGCCCGATTCTGCCGGCGTCCATCTTCCTCGACGCGCGGCTTGAGGTATTCGTAGAGCCCTTGGGCCGTCACGCGTCCGCGCGCGTCCTTGGCAGCGCCGCCGAGCCCTTTGAGGAAGTGGTAGGTGAACGTCCCATGACCCTGGTCGTCGAGCGTCCCCGTGATCTGCGCGCCGCCGGCGGCCGCGAACACCGTCAGCGAGGCGTCGGGGACGATCCCCTCCTCGAGCTTCGTGACCAGCGGCCGCGCGCCTTTCGGAAGGACGGAGCGGCCTCCCGCGCCGGAGAAGCAGGCGTCGAGCGCGACGACGACCTCGCGCGCCTTGAGCTTGGCCAGGGAGGCGTACAGGCGCTTGAGGGAGAAGGCGCTCGACTCGAGAAAGGCTGGGTCGCCGTCCCAAGGGAGAAGATACGGCGCGCCGCTGCCCGTGTCGGGGGCGCCGTGGCCCGAGTAGTAGAAGAACACGGTCGAGTCGGGCCCCGCGTTGCGCGGAAGCCATTCCTCGAGATAGCTCTGGAGTCCGGAGAACGTCGCCTGAGGCCCCGAGAGCAGGATCACGTTTTTTTCGGGGTATCCGAGGGCGATGAGATGCCTTCGCACGGCCTGGCCGTCGCGCTCCGCGAATTGGGCTGCAGGGAGCTTGGCGTAGTTCTCGACCGACACGATCACCGCGAAGGCGTGAGGCCTCTCTTTGAGCCTTCGCTGCGGGTAGTCCACATCCGAGCGGATGCCCGCTCCCGCCGAGGCTTCTCCGGCGGGAGGGCGCGCCGAGGCTTGGGCCTTCTGAGCCTCGAGGGCCTTCTCCAGCGCCGGGACCATGGACGCGAAGCCGCGGCGGCGGGCCGACTGCGCGTCCTTGAGCGTCACCACCGCTCCCCGGCGGAGCACCAAGTCGAGCATGTCCTGATGCCCGCCGGCGACCGCGCAGCCGACCGCGCTTTCGCAGCCCGTGGTCATGGGCATGTGGGGGCAGCGCTGGTTGACGTCGGCCCCGCCGTCGAGCAGGGCGCTTGCCGCATCGAGGCGCCCGTGCAGGGCGGCCAGGAGCAATGGCGTCATCTGGCCGTGTACGAGGATGTTCTTCTCGGCGTTGGGGTCGGCGCCGCGGTCGAGCAGGGAGCGCACTTCCCTGGCGTCGCCGCGCTTGGCCGCGTCCATCAGGGGCGACATGCAGCCCGAAGCCGCCAGCGCGACGGCGCAGAGCAATCGAGTCCGCCGGACCATCAGGCCGGGTCGCCGAAGGCCGTGTAGTGCCAGGGCTTGCGCGCGGCGCCCGTGGTCTCGACCATCACGTGCTTGACGATCGAGTAGTCCTCGAGGGCGTACTTCGACATGTCCTTGCCGAAGCCCGACTGCTTGAAGCCGCCGTGAGGCATCTCGGAGGCGATCGGCAGATGGTCGTTGACCCAGACCGTGCCGAAGCGCAGGGCGTTGGCGACGCGAAAGGCCTTCTGGACGTCCTTGGTCCAGACCGAGCCGGCCAGCCCATAGGGCACGTCGTTGGCCAAGGCGATCCCTTCGGCCTCGTTCTTGAAGGACAGGATGCAGACCACCGGCCCGAAGATTTCTTTTTGCACGAGCTCGGCGTCCTGAGAGACGCCCGAGACGATGGTAGGCTCGAAAAAGAATCCTTTCTTGAGGCTCTTCGGGCGTGCGCCTCCCAAGAGGACCTTGGCGCCCTTGGCGCGGGCCAGAAACCCTTCGACGCGCTCGCGCTGCTCGGCGCAGATCAAGGGACCCATGTCCGTGTCGGCTTTCGAGGGATCGCCGACGCGGACCTTGGCGGCTTCCTTCACGAAGGCCTCGGTAAACCGCTTGAGCGCGCCGTCCTCGACGTAGATGCGGGTCGCCGCGGTGCAGTCCTGGCCGCAATTGACGAAGGACGCGACGACCGCGCCCTGCACGGCGGCCGCGATGTCGGCGTCCTCGAAGACGACGAACGGCGCCTTGCCGCCCAGCTCAAAATGCAGCCGTTTGACCGTCGAGGCCGCCTGGCCCATGATCTTCTTGCCCGTCTCGGTGTCGCCGGTAAACGAGATCATGCGCACGTCGGGATGCGAGGTCAGCGCCCGCCCGGTCTCCTCGGCGCCCGTGACGACGTTGATTACGCCGTCCGGAAAGCCCGCTTCTTGCGCCAGCCTTGCGATCTCCAAAGTCGTCAGCGGAGTCAGCTCAGAGGGCTTGATCACGCAGGTGTTGCCGGCGGCCAAGGCGGGTCCAAGCTTCCACACGGCCATCATCAAGGGGTAGTTCCAGGGCGCGACCAAGGCGACCACCCCTACGGGTTCTCGTCGGATGATCGAGGTATAGCCCGGGGAATACTCGCCGGAGGCGGAGCCTTCGCAGACGCGCGAGGCCGCGGCGAAGAAGCGCAGGTTGTCGACCGCAAACGGAATGTCGCCGTCCCGGGCGAGCTTGATGGGCTTGCCGGTGTTCTGGGATTCGAGCTGAGCGAGCTCCGCGAGGTTGGCCTCGATGAGGCCCGCCCATTTCAGGAGGAGCCCCGCGCGCTCGGCCGGAGATTTCCCCGACCAGATCCCGGAGTCGAAGGCCTTCTTGGCGGCCGCCACGGCCTGGCCGACCTCGAGGGGGCTCGCGTCATAGGCCTCGGCGATGGTCTCCTCGGTGGCCGGATTGAGGATCCGGCGCGTCGTGCCGCGGGCCGAGACGACCCACTGGCCGTCGATGAGCATCTTGACGGTCTTCACCTTGACTCCGTTCTTGGTCGCGGTCGCGGTCATGTCATTTCCTCACGGGGATCTTCTTGTTCTCGAAGTGCTTGGCGTTTATTTCCTTGAAGACCTTCTCGATGGTCTCGATGGCCATGTTGACCTCCTGCTGGGTGATGGTCAACGGAGGCTCGATGCGGATGGCCTTCGCGGAGAACAGAGTCCCGGCCACGAGCACGCCTTTGTCGAAGAGGGCCTTGGAGACCTCGTAGCCGATGGCATCCGTCGGGAACTCCATGCCGATCATGAGCCCCTTGCCGCGAACGTCCATGCAGAGCTTGGGGAAGCGGCGGCGCAGGCCGCGCAGCTTCTCGATCATTTCCGCGCCCACCTTGGCGGCGCGCTCCGGGAGCTTCTCGTCGAGCAGGACGTGGATGCCGGCAATCGCCGCGACACAAGCGAGGGGATTGCCTCCGAAGGTCGTCGAGTGGAGCCAGGGCTCCGGGAAGAGCTGCTCCCAGATGGTCTTGTTCGACACGAAGGCGCCGATCGGCATCACGCCGCCGCCCAGGGCTTTTCCCAGGCACATGATGTCGGGCACCACGTTCCAGTGGTCGACGCAGAACATCTTGCCCGTGCGGCCCATGCCGGTCTGGACCTCGTCGGCGATGAGCAGCGCGCCGTAGCGGTCGCAGAGGTCGCGCACGCGCGGGAAGTAGTCGTCGGGAGGCACGTTGATGCCGCCCTCGCCCTGGATGGGCTCGAGGATGACGCCCGCGATGTCGTTGCCGACCTCGTCGGCGGAGCGCAGGGCGCTCTCGATGTAGTCCGCGTCGCCGTAAGGCACGTGGTAGCAGTCCGGCAGGATGGGCAGGAAGGGCTGGCGGAACTTGGCCTTGGCGGTGGCCGAGAGCGCGCCCAGCGTCTTTCCGTGGAAGGCGGCCGTGGCCGCGATGAAGGACTTGCGGCCCGTGTGGAGCATCGCGAGCTTCATCGCGCCTTCGACCGCCTCGGCGCCCGAGTTGCCGAAGAACGAGAACTGCAGATCGCCGGGGGTGATGTCGTGGATCAATTTCGCGAGCATCGCGCGGAAGGGCTCGAGCAGCTCCTGGGAATGCAGGGCCTGGCGCTTGAGCTGGTTGGTGACCGCCTCGACGACCTTCGGATGCCTGTGCCCGACGTTGAATATCCCGTAGCCGCCGAGCAAGTCGAGGTACTTTTTGCCCTTGATGTCGGTGAAGCAGTTGCCGTGGTCGGCCCACTCGACCGAGATGTATTCGGTCGAAACGGACTTGCGGTACTCGAGGATGCCGGGGTTGACGTGATTGGCGTAGTGGCTCGCCGTGGCCTCGGTCAGCCAGGCCTTGTCCTCTTCCGTGATCTCGTGCTTGCCGATGAGGCCGAGGGTCTTCTCCGTCTCCTTCAAGATGTCTTGGGCTGGTACCTTCATGGTGTCACCTGTTCAAATCGCCAATGGATGGGCGATCGTTTCTACGATGGAAAAGACCTTCCGGGCCTTGAGCTCGCGGAAGAAAACGTCGGGATCGAGGATGCTCTCGGGGGCGCCGGCGCCGGCCGAGACCTGGCTCTTGCGGTGGCCGAGCATGACCGACACGATGGCGCCGGTAAAGCCCACTCCGAGCGCTCCGGCGGAGATGAGCTTGGTCGGCCGGATCTCGCAGTCCCAGACCTTGATCAAAGGCTTCTTGTGGCGCGTGCCCGAGAGCCGCACGCGCAGGACCTCGAAATCTTGGGGCGAGGCGAAGGAACGCTGCGAGGCCTTGACCGCGCTTTGCTGGGCCAAAGCGGTCACGAAGTGCCGGGGTGAGATTTCGTATCCGTTCACCCGGACGGGCTTGTCCTGCGAGAGGCCCATGCCGACGAGCATGCCGAGCTGGCGCTTGACCGATTCGGGGTAGACGATCTTGAAGAAGAGATTCTTGACGCCTTTGTCCTTCAGATATGCGGGCAAAGTGGCCGTCTCCGAGTGGATGACCGTGCCCGCGGTCACGCGGCCGATGGGCTCCTTGAAGTCGAGCCCCTCGGGCTGGCTGTGGGCCGGAACGTCGACCATGCGGCCTTTCCAGAGGATCGGGGCCGGGGCCTCGTATTCGGCGAGCATCGTGCGGATCGAGAAAGGCGGCAGGAAGCTTTCCTCGGAAAGCGACGGGTCGAACCCGGCGTCGTAGATGCCCACCGTGTCGAGCGTCTCGAAGCCTCCGCTCATGCGAGCGACCATCATGTTGGTGATCCCCGGCGTAGAACCGCAGCCCAGACATGCCAGCAGGCCTGCCTTGCGGAACTCGGCGTCCCGTTTGAGCTGCTTCAACGTCATGTGGTAGAGGCCGCCGAGGTCGGCGTAATGCGCCTTGAGCGCGAGGCTCAAGTCCATCGCCTTGAGGTTGAACTCGTACCAGGCGGCGTTGAGCACCGAGTCGGTCCCCTTGAGCGCTCTTGCGGCGGCCGCCGTTTTCGTGATATCCACCTTGAGGGGGCGGATCTTCTTGCGGTTCGGGATGAGGGCGAGCACCGCCTTGGCCCGCGCGAGGTTCATATCAGCCGCGAGGACCTGCGTGACTCTCCGGTCGGCCGCCAGATCGTGCAGGGCCGCCTCGGCCATGAGCCCGAAGCCGCCGAGCACCGCGACTTTCACGGCTGCGCCTCCTCGAGCGCGCCCTCTAGGATGTCGAGGCCCTTGTTGAGCTCCTTCTCGGAGATGGTCAGCGGCATGAGCGTGCGGATGACGTTGTCGAAAACGCCGGCCTTGATGACGATGAGGCCTTGATCCTCGCAGGCGTGCAGGATCTCCTTGACCTTGGCGCCCGGCAGCGGGGTCTTGCTCTTCTTGTCCGTCACCAGTTCGATGGCGCGCATCGCGCCCAATCCGCGCGAGTCTCCGACGACCGGAAAACGGTCCTTCCAAGAGTCGAAGCGCTTCTTGACGATCGCGCCGATCTGCCCGGCCTTCTCGACGAGCTTCTCCTTCTTGAAGACGTCGAAGACGGCCAGGGCCGCGGCGCAGGACATCGGATTGCCGCCGTAGGTGCCGCCGATGGCGCCGGCGGCCACAGAGTCGAGGATCTCGGCCTTGCCGACCACGCCCGAGATGGGCATTCCGGCTCCCAAGGACTTGCCGACGGTCACGAGATCGGGGACGATGCCCTCGTGCTCCATGGCCCAGAACCTGCCGGTGCGGCCGAAGCCGGTCTGGACCTCGTCGATGATCAGCACGATCCCGTGCTTGTCACATATTTTTCTTAAGGAGGGTAGGAATCCCGGACTCGGTACGATGAAGCCGCCCTCGCCCTGCACGGGCTCGACGATGATGCCGGCGACGTCCTCCGCCGCGACTTCCGTGAGGAAGAATTTTTCGAGCTCGCCGAGGCAGTAGGCCGTGAGGTCCTCGGCCTTGAGGCCCTTGGGCGGGCGGTACTCGTAGGGGAAGCGCGCGTGGAAGACCTCCGGCGCAAAGGGGCCTAGGCCCTGGCGCAGCGGCTTGTACTTGCCGTCGAGGGTCAGGCAGAGCAAGGTGCGGCCGTGGAAGGCGTTGTCGAAGCTGATGATCGCCTTGCGCTTGGTGTAGGCGCGGGCGTACTTGACGGCGTTCTCGACGGCCTCGGAGCCGCTGTTGAACAGGATGGCTTTCTTTTTCGAGGAGCCCGGGATGGTCTCGATGAGCTTGCGGCAGACTTGCATATAACCCGGATAAGCGCAGACGTGGAAACTTGTATGAAGGAGCTTTCCCGCTTGTTCCCGCAAAGCCGCCGTCACGGCGGGATGGCAATGTCCGACGTTGATCGTGCCGATTCCGCCGCCGAAATCGATGTATTCCTTGCCGTCGACGTCCCAGATGGTCGCGTTCTGGGCATGATCGACGACCACCGAGGTGTAGGCCGCGGTCCCGGTCGAGACGAGCTCGGAGCGCTCGGCCCAAAGCTGGGCCGCTTTCGATGGTTTTGGCATGAATTTAGTTTTTGTAAGCATATATAAAGATAATTTCGCCTTGGCGATCGTGGATTTTACCGGCTGGAAGGCCAGTACCGGGAGTCTACCACTTTGCGAGGGGGGCTGTCAAAGCAAGACCGTCTCTCGACGAGAAAGGGAACTTTTCAGGGGGGTCGCTCGTATACTCATCAGGGTTCCCGGGATAGTTCAATGGTAGAACGCGTCCCTGTCAAGGACGAAGTGTAGGTTCGAGTCCTACTCCCGGGGCCCGTCGTACCGCGCTCGTCTTGACATACCAAAGGACCTCTGTTAAACTCATGACGACAGGGACGCGTTGAACTACCCGGGAGGCCTTGGGAAACCAGGGCCTTTCCTTTTCTACCGTCTTCGCTCTTGACGCGGTTGCAGGTGCGGCTTATACTATGGCGGTTGACGGCTGGCGGCTGTCTGAATCTCGGACAGTCGAGATCATTGGACGGCTCAAGGCCCCGCGGAAGCGGGGCCTTCTGGCTTTAGGGAAGGTCTCTCAGCGCTTCGCGGATGATGCGCAGGGCCTGGTCGATTTGGGGCCTTGTGATGACCAGCGGCGGAGCGAAGCGGACGGTGAAATCGTGGGTCTCCTTGGCAAGGAGGCCCTTCTTCATTAGGAGTTCGCAGAGAGGCCGAGCCTTGACGGCCAACTCGAGGCCGAGCAGCAGGCCTTGTCCGCGGACTTCCTTTATACGGGGGTCCGTCAGCTTCTCGAGGCCGGCCTTGAAATGGGTCCCGAGCGTCTTGGCTTTTTCCGGAAGCTTCTCCTTGACGATGACGTCGAGTGCGGCAAGGCCGATCGCGCAGGCCAGCGGATTGCCGCCGAACGTGCTGCCGTGAGTGCCCGGCTTGAAGAGGCCCAGGACCTCGGACGAAGAGGCGACGGCTGAGATCGGATAAAGACCGCCCGAGAGCGCCTTGCCGAGTATGACGAGGTCCGGTTTGACGCCCTCGTGGTCGAGCGCGAACAACCGTCCCGTGCGCCCGAGCCCTGTCTGGATCTCGTCGGTGCAGAACAGGACGCGATGGCGCGAGCAGATGTCCCGCACCCGACGAAAGTAGCCTTCGGGAGGCAGGTTGACGCCGGCCTCCCCCTGGATCGGCTCGACGAGGAACCCGCAGGCGTCGGCCGTGATCGCCGCTTCCAGCGCTTTCGAGGAGCCGAAGGGTACGCGCAGGAAGCCGGGCGTCGCGGGTCCGAAGCCGGAATAGGAGTCCGGGTCCGAAGAGAACCCCACGATGGTCGTCGTCCGGCCGTGGAAGTTGCCGTCGCAGACGATGATCTTGGCGCGGCCGTCCGGGAGGCCCTTCTTGCGGTAGCCCCAAAGCCGCATCGCCTTGATGGCGGTTTCGACGGCCTCCGCGCCGGAGTTCATCGGCAGGGCTCTCTCTTGCCGGGTCAGCGCGCAGATCCGCTCGAGGAACGGGCCGAGCAAGGAATTGTGGAAGGCGCGCGAGGTCAAAGACAGCCGTCCAAGCTGCGACCTCGCCGCCGCCACGATCCTCGGATGGCTGTGACCCTGGTTCAAGGCCGAGTAGGCCGAGAGCATGTCGAAGTAGCGCCGGCCTTCCGTGTCCCAGACGAAGGCGCCCTTGCCGCGCTCCAGCACGACGGGCAGCGGGTGATAGTTGTTCGCGCCGTAGCGCTCGGCGAGAGCGATCGATTTCTCAGCCTTCGTCTTCAATTGGTATACTCGCTCAATGACGGAACTGCCGGGACGGCCGCTGGGCGGCATCGGAATCCCTTTCAAGGGCTTCTCTCGGCTGCGCGTCCTTGATTTTAGCAAATTGCTTCCCGGGCCCTACGCGAGCCAGGTCCTGCGCGACATGGGCATGAAGGTCACGCGCGTCGAGCTGCCCTATTTCGGCGATCTCTCGCGCGAGTTCCCCCCCAAGATCGACGGCGTCGGCGCGACCTACTGGATGGTCAATCAAGGAAAGACCGTGCTGAGCTTCGACTTCCGCAAGCCGGAGGGCCGCAAGCGATTGGAGAAGCTCATCAGGTCCGCCGACGTGCTGCTCGAGGGTTTCCGCCCCGGCCTCATGGAGCGCATCGGCCTGGGCTGGGACGCCGTGCGCAAGCTCAACGCGCGCCTGGTCTACTGCTCGCTGGTCGGCTACCCGCCCGATGGCCCCTGGGCGCGCAAGGCGGGTCACGACCTCAATTTCCAGGCCGTCGCGGGGCTGCTCGGCCTGGGCGACTGCGAGCAGGCGGTCCGCTTCGGCCCGGCCCAGATCGCCGACCTCTCGGGCAGCATCGCCGCCGTCGCCGGCATACTCGCGGCCCTGGTCGAGCGCCAGAGCACCCGAAAGGGTCGCCTCGTGCGCGTCGCGATGGCCGAGGCGATCCATTCGTGGCTCGCGATCCCGCTCGGGCATCTCGCGGCCGGCGAGGACCCCAGCCTCAAGCCCCAATGGTGGAACGGCGGCCATCCCTTCTACCGCCTCTACGACGCCGCCGACGGCGGGAAGGTGGCCGTCGCGGCGGTCGAGAAAGGCTTCGCCCTCGGCCTGCTCGACGCGCTGGGGCTCTCCGAGCTCAAGGAGCTGGCCGACGAGCCGATGGCCCACGCGCCGAAGCTCTCATACGCGATGGCGCGCGTGTTCGCGACTGGGACGCGAGACGAGTGGGAGGCGCGGCTCGAGGGAAAGGACGTCTGCGTGACGGGGGTCTACAGCCTCAAGGAAGCGGCGGAGGCTTTGGCCCGAATCCGCAGACCCGTCCCCGCATCAGTCCCGCGCCGTACGCGGCCAAGAAGCCGCTCATAGAGAGCGACCACCAGGGGTTGGCGCGCCCGCTCACCAGCAGAAGCGCGACGCCGGTCATGATCACGATGAAGGCGGTCAGGCCCACCAGGAAATCCGCGAGGACCTCGTAGTAGAAGATGCCGGTTTGCTTGAAGCTCAGGCCCAGATAGACGAGGCTGCCGAGCACCAGGAACAGGAAGTGGGCGAAGTAGAACTGCTTCCAAATCTCCGCGGGGATCAGCACGCGCAAGCGGCCCAGGGAGTAGAGCGCGGCATAGACCATCATGCAGGCATGGATGAGCCCGCCGAGAAGGTAGATCAGACCCACGCCCCGGCGCAGGCGCAGAAGGTCTTTGCCCATGAGCCCTGATGATAGCAATTTGTTGCATTGCGGCCCGGGATAGGCCATAATCGGGACATGTGGCCTCTGGTCATGGCCGCGGCCTCGCTGGCCGCCGCGCCGCTAGACTGCCGGCTCGCGCGCTCCGGGGCGCGCGACATGCCGGCGGCCGAGGATCTCTATCGGCGCGACGATGGGATGCGTCTCGAGGTCTCCATCCGCCTGCTCCCGGCGGTCCAAGTGAAGGATGATCATTCCGCGCGGCCGCTGCTGTTCGTCAGCAAGATGACCATCGACGCCGACGGAGCCGGAGACGCCTGGGAGCAGGATCCCGCCGGCCAGCCCGAGACGACCTTGCGCGACGAGGACGAGGAATCTCTCGATCCCACGCAGGTCCCGTACTTCGTCCTGCCCGTGGGATTTCGCCAGGCGCATCCCGAGGTCCGACTCGGCGATCTGGCCGCCGTGACCTTCCATGGGGTGCTGGCCTACGCCATCTTCGGAGACGAAGGCCCGGAGGGGAAGATCGGGGAGGGTTCGATTGCGCTGGCGGAGGATCTGGGCATCGATGCGGACCCGATGGAGGGCGGGGTCGCCGACGGCGTGACCTTCATCGTCTTCCCCGGTTCGGGAGACGGCGAGCCTCTGCCGCCCGATGAGATCGCGCGCCGCGGCGAGGCTTTGCTGGCCCAGGCCGGGCTCGAAGACTGCTTCTAGACCTTCCCCAGAGAGTCTTCGATCGCGTCGGCCGCGAAATCGGCGTCCTTCCTCGTGATGCAGAGCGGCGGCTTGATGCGCAGGATGTTGCCGGAGAGGCCGCCCTTGCCGATCAACAGGCCGCGCTCCTTGGTCAGGTCCAACAGCTTGACCGCGATGTCCGAGGCCGGCTCCTGGCTCTTCTTGTCCTTGACGAGCTCCACTCCGATCATGAGGCCCGCTCCGCGGACCTCTCCCACGAACGGGTTTTTGTCGCCTATCTTCTTGAGCTTGCCGATCAGATGCGCGCCGACCTCATGGGCGTTCTTGGCCAGCTCTTCTTTCTCGAGGACGTCGAGCACCGCGCCGACCGCGGCCATCTGCACCGGCGAGCCCCCGAAGGTGTTGTAGTGGAGCTTGCCCTTCATCGCCTCGGCGATCTCGCGCGTCGTGACGACGCAGCCGACCGGATAGCCGTTGCCCAGCCCCTTGGCCATCGTCACGATGTCGGGCTTGACCCCCCACTTCTGGATGCCGAGGAACTCGTGGCCCGTACGGTAGACGCCGGTCTGCACCTCGTCGGAGATGAAGAGGCCGCCGGCTTTCTTGACGAGCTCATAGGCTCCGGGGAAGTACTCGGGCTCCGGCGTGACGACGCCGCCGACGCCGTTGATCGGCTCGGCGAAGAAGGCGGCGATGCGGCCCGAGGTCGAGGTCCGGACGGTCTGGGCGAGATCGTCGAGGCACTCCTTGTAGCCGTAGCCGCGGTAGGTGTAGTTGGACTTGGCAAACGAGACGCTCTGGCCGTACGGCGTCGAATGCCGCCAATTGGACTGGCCCGTGAGCGCCATCGCCATCAAGGTGCGGCCGTGATAGGAGTGCTGGAGCGCGACGAACTCGTGCGAGCCCGTGTAGTTCTTGGCGATCAGTGCTGCGAGCTCGTTGGCCTCGGAGCCGGAGTTCGTGAAGAAGCACATCTCGAGCTGGGGGTTGGCCATCTTGAGCATCGTGACCAAGCGCTGGGCGAGCAGCCCGAGGCTCGGATGGAGGTAGAGCGCCGTCGTGTGGAAGTACTCGTCCATCTGCTCCTTGATTTTTTTCAGCCAATGCGGGTGGCTGTGGCCGATCGAGACCGTCGCGACGCCCGCGAAGCCGTCGAGGTACTTCTTTCCCTTCTCGTCGTAGAGGAACTGCCCGCGGCCGCGCACGATCTGCAGCGGCTTTGAGTACATCGGGCCCGGCAGGGGAAGGACGTGCTTCTCGCGCAGGGCCGCGACGGCCTCGGTCGACTGCGCCTGCGACGATTCCCGCTCAAGAAGCGCTGACTTTCTCATTTTGTCTCCTCGCTACGAACCAGATGCCAAGTCCCAGGCCCGCTCCGGTGAGCAGGCCGTCGAGCAGCTCGACTGGCGGCGCGACCAGCCGGTCCGGGGCCCAGTAAAAAGGCGCGTTCGGAAAGAGCTTCCAGATCCCGGCCTCGAGCAGATAGCCGGCGAAGGCTCCACCCGCTGCGCAGAGCGCGCCGAGCCATTTGCGGCGGCTCACGGCGGCGGCGCCGAGCGCCAGCAAAGTGCCCCAGGTGGCCGCGATGTAGATCCCGCCGACCGAATAGACCCAGGCGTAGGTCGGCGCGGAGCGCGGATCGGCGCCCCAGCGCGCCACGCGGGTCAGGATCGCCAGCGGGAAGGCCATTCCGACGAAAGGCCCCAAGAAGCCGAGCAGCCAGGCGTTGGCCCGGCGGGAAAGCCCCAGCGCGATCCCCAAGCAGAGCACGGCCGTGTAGAAGGCGATGTCGAAGAAGGGCGGACCGTAGGGTCCGCGGAGCCAGTCCTGCGCGCCGCCGAAGCGGTTGGCGAGCGTGACCAGGAAATGCGCCATGGCGGCTCCCCCGAGCCCGCCCGCGCCGCCGCCGGCCAACGCCGCCAGCACGGTCAACTCAGTAGAGGTTCGACTCTCGGCGCTCACCGGTGTAGTCGAGGAAGACCGTCTTGAGCTCCGTGAAGAAGTGCAGGCCCTCTTTCGACATCTCCCGGTCGCCCACGCCCGAGCCCTTGACGCCGCCGAAGGGCACCTGGGCCTCGCCGCCGATCGTCGGGCTGTTGACGTGGACCATGCCGGCTTCGATGCGGTCGACGAAGTTCATGACGTTGGTCAGGTCCTGGCCGTAGAAGGCGCAGGTCAGACCGAACTCGCAGTCGTTGGCGAGCTCGATCATCTCGTCGAAGGTCTTGACCCGGGTCACGGCCAGCACGGGCCCGAAGACCTCTTCTTTGAAGAGGCGCGAGGAAGGCTTGACGTTGTCGAAGATGGTGGGCTCGACGAAATAGCCGTGCGCCAGCTCTCCGTCGGTCAGGCGCTTGCCGCCCAGCACGAGCTTGGCGCCCTCCTTCTTGGCGATCTCGATGTAGTCGAGGTCGGTTTGCAGCTGGCCGTCATCAACGGCGGGGCCCATGCCGGTGGCGGGGTCCAGCCCATTTCCGACCTTGATCTTCTTGGTCTCGTCGACCACCATCTTCAAGAATTTGTCGGCGATCTTCTCGTGCAGGATCAGGCGCGAGGTCGCGGTGCAGCGCTGGCCCGTCGAGCCGAAGGCCCCTTTCATGATGCCGCCCAAGGCGAGGCTCAAGTCCGCGTCCTCCCAGACCACTCCCGGGTTCTTGCCGCCCATCTCGCAGGTCGCCTTGACGCCTCGCGTGCCGCAGATCGTGTGGACGCGCTTGCCGACCGAGTTGGAGCCCGTAAACGAGACCGCGCGGATGGCCGGATGCTCGACGAGGGTATCGCCGATCAAGGAGCCCGCGCCGAGGATCAAGTTGAGAACGCCGGGCGGCAGACCCGCCTCCGCGAATATCTCGACGATCTTGACCGCCATCGCGGGAACCAGGCTCGCCGGCTTGAAGACGACCGCGTTGCCCGCGACGAGCGCGGGAGAGAGCTTCCAGACCGGGATCGCGAACGGGAAATTCCACGGCGTGATGACCGAGACCACCCCCAGAGGTTGTCGGACCGTGTAAAGGAGGTTCTTCGAGAGCTCGGAGGGCATCGAGACGCCCCCGAGGCGCATCCCTTCGCCGGCGAACCATTCCATCAAGGTGATGCCCTTATCCATCTCGCCCTTGGCCTCGGGAAGGATCTTGCCCTGCTCGCGCGTCATCAGCGTGGCCAGTTCGTCGCGGCGTTCGCGGCAGATCTGCGCGGCCTTGGCAAGGATTCGGCCGCGGGCCGGGGCGGTCGTGGCGCGCCACCCAGGGAAGGCTTTTTTTGCGGCTTCGATGGCGGCCAAGGCCTGGGCCTTGTCGGCGGACTTGAATTTCGCGAGCACCTCGCGCGTGTCGGCGGGGTTGGTCGAGACGACGACGCGCTCGGCCGCGCCCTCGACCCACTTGCCGCCGATGTATTGCTTCAAGTTGGCGGGGGTGGCGGGGGTCTTCTTCTGGGAAGCGGTCTTGGTCAAGGTGGCCATTAGGGGATCTCCTGGGGCTTTGAGAGCGAAGCCTGATTATATCAAATTGGGCATTTCTCGACGAGCTATCGGACCGCGAGCCGCTTTGGATCTTGGCTCGCCTTGAAGTCCCGCCGCGCGTCTCATCGGTTTCTTAGTTGAAATTGCGCGGCGGGCGGCGCAGGAACTGGCCTTGGCTCTTGGAGCCGACGAACTTGTCGCCGTCGACCATGTGCTTTCCGCGGATGAAGACGTGGCTGATCGAGCCGTCGACGGTCTTGCCCTCGTAGGGGTTGTAGTCCGCGGCCGTGTGGTGCGTCTTGACCGAGATGGTGTGCTTCTTCTTGGGGTTGATCAGAACGATATCCGCGTCGGCCCCCGGGGAAAGATGTCCCTTCCGGGGGTACAATCCGAACAGCTTGGCAGGCGTCGTCGAGGTGATCTCGACGAAGCGGTTGGCCGTGATCTTGCCCTTGGAGACGGCGTCCCACAGGAGCAGCAGGCGGGTCTCGACGCCCGGCGCGCCGTTGGGAATCTTGGCGAAGCTGTCCTTGCCAAGCTCCTTGCCGATCTTCTTGCCGGAAGCCTTCATGCAGAACGAGCAGTGGTCGGTCGAGACGACCTGCAGGTCGTTGCGAACCAGGCCCTTCCAGAGCCGCTCCTCGTTGCCCTTGGGCCGCAACGGCGGCGACATGACGAATTTGGCGCCTTCGAAGCCGGGCCGCTCGTAATCGTCGTAGGAAAGGTAGAGGTATTGCGGGCAGGTCTCCGCGAAGACGGGCGCGCCGCGCTCGCGTGCGCGGCGGACTTCGTCCATGGCGTCGCCGGCGGAAAGATGCACGAAGTAAATCGGCACGCCCGCCATCTCGGCCAGGGCGATCGCGCGCCGCGTGGCCTCGGCCTCGGCCGACATCGGCCGGGTCAGGGCGTGATATTTCGGCTCGATCTGGCCCGCGGCGAGCGCCTTCTGCACGAGCACGTCGATGACGCCGCCGTTCTCGGCGTGCATGCAGATCATGCCGCCGTTTTCCTTGGTGCGCGAGAGTGCGCGGAAGATCGTCGCGTCGTCCGACATGAAGATGCCGGGATAGGCCATGAAGAGCTTGAACGAGGAGACTCCCTCCTTGATCATGTCGTCCATCTCCTTGACGCGCTTCTCGGGCAGATCGACGATGATCATGTGGAAGGCGTAGTCGACCAGCGAGTTGCCCTCGGCTTTCTTGTGCCAGGTGTCGAGAGCCTCTCTGAGAGATTCCCCCCGCTTCTGGATCGCGAAATCGACGACCGAGGTCGTGCCGCCGAAGACCGCGCCCGCCGAGCCGGTCGCGAAATCGTCGGCCGTCGTGGCGCCCATGAAGGGCATGTCGAAGTGGGTGTGGACGTCGATGCCGCCCGGGACCGCGATGAGGCCGCGGGCCTCTATCACTTTCGCTCCGCCGGCGTCGATTTGACCGACGGCCGCGATCTTGCCCTTGCTGATCGCGATGTCGGCGACGAAGGAGTCCGCCGCCGTGACGAGGTTGGCGCCCTTGATGACGAGATCGTAAGCCATTTTATTTCTCCTTGTACGCGGACATCAGCAGCCAATAGAGGGCAAACGAGATGCCGAAGCTGATGAACCAGGCGTAGCTGTAGATCGTGGTCCAGAAAGGCGCGACCTGGGCCGCGCCGATCGTGCCGAGGAAGCCGGGGATGAGCGGAACGATGCCGAGTATCAGGGCGATTAACGCGCGAGCGTTAAAGCCGTTGCCGTACCAGTAGCGGCCCTTGTGCTCATAGAGCTCGGCGATGTTCAGCTCGCAATGGCGCAGGATGAAGTAGTCGCAGATCAGCACGCCGCCGATCGAGCCCAGCAAGGACGAGTAGGCCACGAGCCACTTGAATATGTAGCCCGAAGGATCGGCCAAGAGCTTCCACGGCTGCATCAAGATGCCGATGACGCCCGTGATGTAGCCGCCCATGCGGAAGTCGATCTTCTTGGGCCAGAGGTGCGCGATGTCGTTGGCGGGGCTCACGACGTTCGCCGCGATATTGGTCGCGAGCGTGGCGATGCAGAGGCTGACCATCGCGAAGGCCAGCAATATCGGGTTCGAGAACTTTGTGAGAAGCTCGACGGGATCCCAGATGCTTTTCCCGTAGATCACGACGGTAGCCGAGGTGACCGCCACTCCGATGAACGAGAACAGGCCCATCGTCGTCGGCAGGCCCAAGGCTTGGCCGAGGATCTGGTCCTTCTGGGACTTGGCGTAGCGCGTGAAATCGGGGATGTTCAAGGACAGAGTCGCCCAGAACCCGATCATGCCGGTCAGCGCGGGAAAGAAGAAGGCCCAGAACTGCCCCGCCTTGGGCTGTCCCGGGTCGAAGGCCGAGGGAGCCGCGAGCATCGGGCCGAAGCCGTTGGCTTTGCCGTAAGCCCAGAACAGCAGGGCGAGACCGAGCGTGATCAGAAGGGGCGCCTTGATGTTGAGCAGGAACCGGATCGACTCGACGCCCTTGTAGATCACGAACATGTTGATGGCCCAGAAGAACATGAAGCAGGCGAACTGCGCGGCGCTGATCCCGGCGATGCTCGCGGGCATGGCCTTCAACGCCGGGAACCAGATCGCGAGCAAGGTAAAGATCGCCGAGCCGCCGATCCAGGATTGAATGCCGAACCAGCCGCAAGCGACCATCGCGCGCAGAAGCGCGGGGACATTCGCGCCGAGTATGCCGAACGCCGGCCGGCAGTAGACGGGGAAGGGAATGCCGTACTTCGTTCCCGCGTGGGCGTTGAGGATCATCGGAATCAGAACGATGCAGTTGCCCAAGAAAATGGTCAACACCGCCTGCCACCAGTTCATCCCTTCCGCGATCAGCGAGGAGGCGAGCATGTAGGTCGGCACGCAGGCGCACATGCTGATCCAGAGGACCATGATGTCCTTCTGGGCCCAGGTGCGCTCCTTTTTCCGGGTCGGCGCGATGTCGCCGTTCCAGTACGGGGAGTGCGAGAGGTCTCCCGTATGTTCCCGAATTTCCGAGTCGAGCAGGGCGTCGATCATCGAGATTCCTTGAGCCTGTTGGCGACCGTTTCGCCGAACAGCGACGCGGACATCGGATCGCGCCCGGTAATCAAGTCGCCGTCGACGACGACGTAAGGCTTGTCCTTCTGTCCGGGATCGTAATTGACTCGCCCCATCTTGCGCAGCAGGCCTTCGACGCGGTAATAGCCGGTGACGTGGCGGCCCGCGGCGACCGGCTCGCCGTCGCCGTTGAAGTTGTTCACGACACCGAGGAGCCCCGTGGAACTGCACAAGAGCGCCGTGAGTTTCTTTTCCTTGAAGGATTCCGTCACGATCCGGTGGACGTCGTCGTTCGGAAAAAGATCCTCCCAGGCGCCGTTGCCGCCGGCGGCGGTGATCGCGTCGTAGTCGGCGGCCTTGACCTTGTCGAAGGTGACATCGGGCTTGACCGGCTTGTACTTGTCCCAATTGCGCCGGTCGGGACGGACGGGATCCGAATACTTCGCCGCGACGGTGACCTGGAAACCCGCCTTGTCGTAGGCGGCGCGCGGCTCGTAGTATTCCGGCGCCCAAAAACCTTCGGAGATCATCATGAGGACTTTCTTGGGCCCGGCCGCGCCCGCCAAGCCGGGCAGGCTCAGGAGCAGGAGGCCGATTGCGAGAACTTTTCTCGAATACAGGGGGAACAATTTGGGGGTCTCAATCGTATATATATCAAGAGGTTTGCCGGGTAGTTTAATGGTAGAACAACCACCCCTCAAGTGGAAGGTGCGGGTTCGATTCCCGCTCCGGCAAACCGTCTTGACTTTTATCATGGCTGGGGATATACTGATCTTGCTTGAGGGGTGGTTGCCGAGCTGGAGCTCGGCCGTTGAACTACCAAAGGCCTCGGCGTAAGCCGGGGCCTTCGCATTTTTGAGACTATCCGCCCCGGGGCGGATAAAGTCGATCACGGAAGCTGCTGAACCAGTTCGCCGTACGTCTCGGGCCGGCGGTCGCGGAAGAACTGCCAGACCTTGCGGACCTCGAGGATCTGGTCGAAGTCCAAATCCGCGGTGATGATCGCGTCCTTGTCGCGAGGGCCCACCGCGATCATCTGGCCGCGCGGGTCGCAGAAGTACGACTGGCCGTAGAACTCACCGATGTTCCAGGGCTTCTCGCGTCCTACGCGGTTGATGGCTCCCACGAAATATTGGTTAGCGACCGCGTGCGCGGGTTGCTCGAGCTTCCAGAGGTACTCGGAGAGCCCGGCGACCGTCGCGGAGGGATTGAACACGATTTCCGCCCCGTTCAAGCCCAGGATGCGGGCGCCGTCGGGGAAATGGCGGTCGTAGCAGATGTAGACGCCGACCTTGGCGTACTTGGTCTGGAACACCGGGTAGCCCTTGTTGCCGGGCTTGAAGTAGAACTTCTCCCAGAAGCCGGGCGCGCAGTGGGGGATGTGGTTCTTGCGGTAGGTTCCCGCGATCGAGCCGTCGGCGTCGATGACGACGGCGGTGTTGTAGTAGGTGCCGGTCTGCGGCGTCTCGTAGAGCGGGACGACGATGACCATGCGATGCTTTTTGGCGAGCTTCTGCATGAGCTGGGTCGTGGGGCCGGGGACGGGCTCGGCCGTGTCGTACCACTTGTCGTCCTGCTCGGCGCAGAAATACGGTCCGTAGAAGATCTCCTGCATGCAGAGAATCTGCACGCCCTTTTTGCCGGCCTGCTCGATGAGCGGGATGTGCTTGTCGATCATCTTCTTCTTGATCTCTTTCAAACTGTGCTTCGGTGTGGCCCAGTCGCAGGACGTCTGGATGAGGCCGCAGCGGACTATTCGTGACATTGTACCCTCCTCAAAATTAGCGAGCTCAAGTTACTTCTTTTATCTTTTTCCCAAGAATCCATGTTGTGAATGAGTCGGGAAGTCCAGACCAGGCGGCGGGCGGAGTATACACGCTGACGAACACAATATCGCCTGGATTAAGCATGGTTGATATTCTGTCACGGATATCCTTAGGCGGTTGCTCCGTAAAGATCAGATAGGAATTCGAGCAAACTCTCACCCATTCATACGTCTTGATGGTACGTACGACGTATTCAGAATTCTGTGCCGGATTTGTAAGCTCAAAAGTTATTATGACGCGGGCCATTATTTTATGTTTCCCATAGTCTCAATAGTGGTGACGATAAGGGATACCAGTCTGATGCATTCTTCGGCATCGGTTTTTGTTACTGTCATCTCCCGTGGGGGCACTTGTTCCAAATCATAGTCCCCCCGATGGGCGATAATATGCCGACGAGTGGTAAACCGGTCGAGATCTGATTTGAGGGTATCTTCGTTTTTGCTGGCGATGACAGCTACTTCGTGGAAGACATCATTGATCCCAACTAGTTGCATGCTGGCAGCGATGACTTCTCTACCTTGAAAGGACTTTTTCTCAAAGTCCTTCTTGAAAGCCTTCTCGACTCTGTCGAGCAGATCATCGTTGCGGGCAGCTTCCAGTAGGCCCTCGTCTTTGAGGAAAGACTTAATTCTTTCAGCAAGTCCAGGAGGTAACGATCCATGTTTGTTTGCAAGAATTTCACGAATCTTGGTGATGACGTAGGTGCGTATGTATGCGTCTAACGCGGAGATGGCCAGGACAATAGCAGCCCTATGCGCATCGGCAAGGAATCTCTCTGGTTTTGATTTCTTTCCATGAGCCTTCTCAAAAATTCTGAGGAGATTTTTGGCTCGGCCGATGCAAAGCTCAAAAATTCGAAAGTCCGTCATGGGCGGCCCCATAACGGCTTGAATATTGGAAATGGCAGGTAGGCCCCCAGGTGATTGGACGCCCCCAATATCCGCGACAACGGGGGCCTCGCTTGGCTTAGCAACTGCCACCTTCATCCTTGCAGATTCCTTGGGCATTGTGTCGGATTTCTGTTACAGGTCAACTCTTGGCTTGGATTTTTCCGTTGAGCTGGGCGAGCCGCTCGGCGATCGCGGGCACGTTGAAGAACTTCTTCTCGAAGCTCAGGAGCGTCGTGTCGTCGATGGGCAGGCGCAGCTGATACTTGTTGTCTTCCGGATTGTGCTCGAATTGAGTGCCGTAGGTCTGCGCGAGCCCCGCCGACATCAGGAACCGGTCGAGGCTCGCGGCTGAGAGCCAGCGCGAAGGGATGTGCCCCTTGACCGCGGACATCACGGAGAGCCGGTGCGCGGCGAGGAAATCCTTGGGGGCCGCGCCGTGCAGGAATATCACGGCGGCGTGGTAGAGGTCCTTGTGAGTATTGACCTCGCCGCGAGCCATCATGTCGTGGACGAGCGTGCGCCGCTGGGAGTCGCGCTCGCGCAGCGTCTCGACCATGTCGGGCGTGCTGTAGACGCGCTCGCGGTCGCTTTGGTCGGCCTGGTAGAGCTCCTGGAGCTTGAGGTTGTCGGTCTCGGGCGGCATCAGCCGTGCATCCTCTTGTAGACTTCTTTGTAGCCCGCGAAGCCGTTCTTGGTGTAGTCTTCCCACGAGAGCGGCTTGTGCCCCGTCTTGATCTCGGCCATCGTAATGCAGCCGTCGACCGGGCAGACCAGGGAGCAGAGGTTGCAGCCGACGCAGTCCTCCTCGATCACGATGGGCTTGCGGTTGCCGTTCTTCTTCTCGATGGTGATGCACTGGTGCGCCGTGTCGTTGCAGGCGACGAAGCACAGGTCGCAGCCGATGCAGGTCGCGTGGTCGATCGACGCCACGGTCTTCTGGTGCAGGTTGAGGGTCTTCCAATCCACGACGGAGGGAGCGGTCTTGCCGATGAAATCTTCGAGCTTCTCGAAGCCCTGGCGCTCCATCCAGTCCTCGAGGCCGGCGTTGAGTTCCTCCACGATCCGGAAGCCGTAGTGCATGACGGCCGTGCACAGCTGCACCGATGACGAGCCGAGCAGCATGAACTCGACCGCGTCCGCCCAGGTCGAGATGCCGCCGATCCCCGA
The DNA here is from genome assembly GCA_016194705.1 of Elusimicrobiota bacterium. Classification (GTDB taxonomy): domain Bacteria; phylum Elusimicrobiota; class Elusimicrobia; order UBA1565; family UBA9628; genus PALSA-1176. The sequence continues at coordinate 47,874 of JACQAZ010000022.1, forward strand.
GATGGGCAGGCCCCGGGTTTCGGGGTCGGTGGCGATCTGGGAGACCATGTTGAGCGCGATCGGCTTGACCGCGGGGCCGCAGTAGCCTCCGTGGGAGATCTTGCCGCCCACCGCGAACTTGGGCTTCATCGTCTCGAGGTCGACGCCCATGATCGAGTTGATCGTGTTGATAAGCGAGACTCCGTCGGCTCCGCCCTGCTTGGCCGCGCGTGCGGCGTAGCGCACGTCGGTGATGTTCGGCGTCAGCTTGACGAGCACGGGGATCGTCGACTTTTCCTTGACGTATTCCGTGACCATCTTGATGTACTCGGGCACTTGGCCCACCGCGGCGCCCATGCCGCGCTCGCTCATGCCGTGGGGGCAGCCGAAATTGAGCTCGAAGCCGTCGCAGCCCGTGTCGAGGCAGCGCTTGACGATGTCGTGCCAGGCCTTGCGCTCGCAAGGGACCATCAAGGAGGCCACGACTGCGTGCTTCGGGAAGCGCTTCTTGACCTCGTAAATCTCCTTGAGGTTGTCCTCGAGCGGGCGGTCGGTGATCAGCTCGATGTTGTTGAAGCCCGCCATCTTCATGCCGCCGATGTCGACGGCGCCGTAGCGCGAGGTCGTGTTGATGACCGCGGGGTCCTGGCCGAGAGTCTTCCAGACCGCTCCGCCCCAGCCGTACTCGAAGGCGCGCATGACCTGCTCGCCGGAATTGGCCGGCGGGGCCGAGGCCAGCCAGAAGGGGTTGGGAGACTTGATGCCGGCGCAGTCGGTCGAGAGATCAGCCATGGGCCTTCGTCCTTTCCGACGGCAGCTTGGGCATGATCGGCGCGACCTTTCGGCCGTCGATCGTCGAGATCCAGTAGTCGTTGCCGGCGGGAGCGGGGACCCCGGGCTGAAGGGCGCGGTGGATCGCCCAAGCCGCGCGCTTGCCGTCGGCGGCGGCGTTGACGACCTCCTTGCCGCCGTTGATCGCGTCGCCGCCCGCGAAGACCCGGGGGTGCGAGGCGCGCAAGGTCTCGGGTTCCACCGAGATGCGGCCGTCCGAGGCGAGCTTCAAGTCGAAGGCCTTGGCGAGGGCGAAATGCTTGGTCTGGCCTATGGCCTTGATCACTCGGTCGCAGGCGACCTTGAAAGTGGAGCCGGTGACCTTCAGCTTGCCTCCGACTGCCTTCGTTCGCGCGAACTCGATCCCTTCGACTCTCCCCTTGCCTAGAATCCTGACCGGCGATGCGTGCCACAGGAACTCGGCCCCGTCGGACTTCGCCAATGCGTACTCGAAGCCGTAGGCTCCCATCTCCGCCTCGGAGCGGCGGTAGGCCATCACGACGCGCTTGGCCCCCGTGCGCTTGGACTGCGTCACCGCGTCGATCGAGGTGTTGCCCGCGCCGATGACGACGGTGCAGTCGCTCTTGCCGATGGGACCCAGGTCCCTGTCCTTGACGAAGCGGATGAAGGAGAGGGCGTCCCAGACTCCGCGGAGTCCTTCCCCGGGGATCCCCAATGAGTGGGTCTCGCCGAGGCCGATGCCGATGAAGACGGCCTCGAAATCCTTGAGGAGGCGCTCCGGCGCGATATCCCTGCCCACTTCGACGCCCATCTTGACGTCGATCCCCAATTGAAAGAGCCGCTTGATCTCGTCGAGCGAGACCTTCTGGTCCATCTTGTACTCGGCGATGCCGAAGGTGTTGAGGCCTCCGGGGACCTTCTTGTGCTTCTCGAAGAGGACGACCGCGTAGCCCAGCCGCCGCAGGTACGAGGCGCAGGAAAGGCCCGCGGGGCCGCCCCCGATCACGGCGACGCGATGGCCGTTGTCGGGCGCGGGCTTGAAGGGCCGCAGGCCCGTCGCGTTGGCGTGATCGGTGGCGCGGCGCTGCAGGCTCGCGATCGAGATGGGCTTCTCCTGCCAGTCGTGATAGACGCAGGAGCCCTCGCAGAGGACCTCGACGGGGCAGGCCCGGGCGCAGGAATGGCCCAGGGCGTTGGCCTCGAGGATCGTCTTGGCCGAGCCGACGAGGTTGTTCGAGGCGATCTGCTTGATGAAGCGGGGGATGTCGATGTGGGTCGGGCAGGCCTTGATGCAGGGCGCGTCGTAGCAATAGAGGCAGCGATTGGCCTCTACGACGGCTTCCTCGGGTCGCAGGGCCGGATTGATCTCGGCGAAGTTCTCCCGGAAGATCTTCTTGGTGGCGGAGTCCATTCTTCCCGTCGAAACGACGATTTTATCTTATCCGTCGACGGGGTGTCAAACCGCCCTGCGCCCCACCTAACGCATGATTTGGACGCGGCCGATCGTGGGCTGCGGGATCAGGGCCTTGGAGAGGGCGCTGACGCCCTCCCCGACGTACATGGCCGAGACCAGCACGACACTGCCCAGCACGATGCCCATGGCCACGTTGCCGCGCTGGAGTTCCTTGCCCGGGGCCACGTCGTTGAAGCGCCGCGAGAGTCGGCCGAAGAGGCGCAAGGTGATCGAGATCGTCATCAGCGCCAGGACCATCGAGATGACGAGGTGGCCGATGGCCATCAAGGTCAGCTGCCAGAGCGTGAAGCCGCTCTCGGTGGGCGTGGTCATGTAGACCCGGAAGATCGTCACGACCGAGGCCAGGCCCTTCTGAAGGATCATCGACGCGGCGAAGAGGATGGCCGCCATCAGGACGCCCACGGCATTGTTGCCTTTCTTGATCTCCTCGCCCATGTGAAAATCCGGGTTGGCGGAGACGAACATCTCGTAGGTCGCCCAGATCACGACGCCCGACATGGCCACCATCAGGATGAACTCGAACAGCCCTCGCGTCACTTGAGTCAGGAACATGAAATGCCTCCTCTCCTAGAAAAACGGCTCGATGCGGTAGCCTTGCGACGCCTCCAGCAGGTTCTGCGTATGCTCCCCGACGACGCCGGGCGTGAGCCACGCGGGCCCGGCCGGCTCGACGAGGATGTACTGAAGGCCCTGGTATTCGATGAAAAGGTCGCCCTTGTTCGGAATCCGGAGGATTCCCAGCAGGTAATGCTCGGGCAGGGCGAGCCCGACCATGCGCATCTGGCTCCAGTTGGCGAGGATCGAGGCCAAGGCGCCGGTCTTGGTGTCGCAGTCTCCCCAGCCGCCCAGCAGGGTCTGCAGCGGCGGCCAGAAGCCGCCGGTGTGGACGCCGTTGACGAGGGGCGGAGGGATCTTGTAGATGATCGAGGTCTGGATCATGGAGGCCACGGCGCCGATGATGTTGCCCGACTCGTAGTGCCGGCTCTCCGCGACCTGATCGAACGCCGCGGCCATCGATTTCACGAGCGGCTGGTTGTCCCGGACGACTTTCGGCATGTCGACCTCGACCTCGTTGCCGTTGACGAAGCGGAACTTCTTGCCGGCCATGTACTCGTTGACCTTCTTGTCGTGCTGGACTTTGAGCGCCGCGATGTCCTGGTCGAACTGGGCCTGAGACTTGTGCAGCCGCGACGCGTCCTTGAAGGCAGCCTGACGAGCGGCTTCATTCCAGGACTTCAGCGACGCGAGGTCGGCGTCTCGGTATCCCCAGTCCGAGAGGTAGGCTTCATAGGCGGCGCGCGGGACCGAGAAGCGCATCGTCAGGAAGTCCTGGTTGAAGTTGATGAAGCCGTATTCCGCCGTCGCCGCCTGCGGGGTCCTGCGCAGGCGCTGGAAGGTCTTGCTCTGGGCGCCCCCGCCGTCGTCGGCCTCCTGCGCATAGAGGATGTCCCGGCCGAAAGGCCGGACCGTCATGCGCTCCTGCCACCGCGAGGCCACGGAGCAGACCGTCGCGAAGGATGCGGCCCAGAGCCCGATGAGCAGACGGTAGGGGAGCGCGATTTGCACCGGCTGCGAGGATACCAAATTTCGACGGGCACGGGACAGCGGCGGTTGACAGGCCCGCGCCCGGGACCTATACTAAAGCCCATGGGCGGCCCGACGACGCGCAATCTGACGATCATGCTCACCGACATCAAGGATTTCACCGCCCAGACCTCCAAGCGCAGCCGCGCCGAGATTCAGCTGATGCTCGAACGCCACAAGGAAGTCCTGCTTCCCGTTTTGGAAGCCAGGGGGGGCAGACTCGTCAAGACGCTCGGCGACGCCTTCCTCATGGCCTTCGAAAGCCCGACCGACGCCGTGTTGGCGGGGGCCGAGGCACAGGGGGCCATCAAGCTGTACAACGACCGCACGGGGACCGAGCACCATTTCGAGATACGGATCGCTCTCAACCAAGGCGAGGTCAACTTGGCCGATAACGACGTCTTCGGCGACCCCGTCAACATCGCGGCGCGGCTCGAGGAGGTCTGCGAGCCCGGCGAGGTCTACTTCACCGACGCGGTCTACCTCTCGATGAACAAGAGGGAGGTGCGGTCCTGCGAGGTCGGACTCTTCGAGTTCAAGGGGGTGGCGGACAAGGTGCGCGTCTACAAGGTCGGGCGAGGGCCGGCGGGCCCGCCCGCGGCGGCCGAGGTCAACGTGAAGCTGGAGCGTCCCGTCGCGCAATCCGCCGCGCCTCCTCCGCCCGCAAGCCCGGCGTCCGCGCCGAGGCAGGACTGGGGCAGCGGGCCCATGAACATGGGAACCGCCGAGGAGCTCATCGGCCAGGACGTCGGCCCGTGCCGCATCGAGGCGATCCTGGGCCGCGGCGGCATGGGAGTCGTGTACCAGGGGCGCCACAAGCGCCTCGACCGTCCCGTCGCCGTCAAGGTCATCATCCCCTCGATCCACAGGAGCGCGGGGGCCTCGGAATTGCTGCTTCAGGAAGCGCGCCTCGTCGCCCGCCTCGAGGATTCCCGCATCGTCCAGGTCTACGACGTCGGCCGCCAAGGCCAACTGAGCTTTGTCGTCATGCAGCTCATTCGCGGGGAGAATCTGGGCGACCGGGTCATCCGCCAGGGCAAGCTCTCGCAGAAGGAGGCCTTGGCGATGATGCGGGAGGTCCTGCTCGGCCTTTCCGCGGCACATCGTCAAGGGATCGTGCACCGCGATCTCAAGCCGTCGAACATCATGATCGATGAGACCGGAGCCGTCAAGCTCCTCGATTTCGGCATCGCCGGCGTCACCGGAAACGAAGAGTTCACGCCCGACGCCAGCTTCTCGGGGACCTTGGACTTCATGGCGCCCGAGCAGTCCTTCGGCGCGAAGGCCGATCCCCGGATGGACCTCTACTCGTTCGGTGCGACATACTTCTTCGCGTTGACCGGCATGCCGCCCTTCACCGGAAACACCGCCGTCGAGGTGCTTCTCAAGCATCGCGACGCGCCGGTCCCCGACGTGCGCCAAGTCAACCGCGAGATCACCGCCGCGGCGGCAGGCCTCATCTCGAGGCTCATGTCGAAGTTCCCCGAGGGCAGGCCCGCCAGCGCCGAGGAGGTGCTCAAGGAGCTCGAGAAACCGGGGATGGTCATGGAGGTCGACGCCAGCGGTTCTCCCTTCAAGATCCTGCCTCCGCCCGTCGAGCCCGCGGTCGGCTTCGCCGCCGAGCTCGCCGCAACGCAGCTGCCCGGGGCCCAGCAGGCCCCCGCGTTCCTCGCGCCGGGCGTTCCGCCGCCCCCGCCCCCGGTCGATTTCCTGCCGGGTCGGATCCCTCTTCCGACGATAGGGCTCTTCGGGGTGCTCTTCGCGGCATTCTTCGGCAGCTCGTGGTCGAGCGTCGTCTTCGCCGACTGGCTGGCGGCCGGGGTCGCGGCGACGGCCTCGACGGCTCTGCTGGCGCTCTCCAAGCCGCGTTCCAGGCTGCTGCGGCTGAGCGGGGTCTTGCTGATCTGCGCGGCCGGGCTGTGCTTCTACCGCTTCGGAACCCCCCCCGGAGAGGGCTTCCCGCCGCCGGTCCCGGGCTTCGACACGCTGGTGCTCTTCTGCGTGGGAGTCATCCTGGCCGGCGCCGGCATCTTCCTGGGGTTTCTGAGTTCGCAGACCGAGGGGGATCTTTCCGCGGGGCTCCTGGCGGCCGCCGGCGGCGTCCTGCTCGTGGCCGGCGTCGCGCGAGGCCTTCCCGAGTCGACCGGCTGGCTCAGCGGGCTCTCCTCGCGGCTGTTGGAAGGTTGGCAGGCTTTGTCGCTGACGGGAGGGCTCTGGCGCTGGGCCGGCCTCCCCGTGCTGTATGGGGCCCGCCGGTTCGCGCGCGCCTTTGAATTTGATCCCGAGGACTGGAGCCGCAGGAAGACGGCCGACGGCAGGATCATCAACTGGAACAAATGAGCGCGCGGGCCGTCTTTAGCCGAGCTTGCGCTTGATGAACCAGAGGACAGCCCCGATCCCCAGTCCGAGGCCGCCCAGGAAGAGCAGCGGCGGGAAGAAGATTCCCCCCACCGTCGCGGCGGCCCCGATTCCCAGCGAGCCGTAGACCATCCAGGGTTTGATCGGGCTTTGCGGACCCTCGGTCGTGTTGCGCCCGTCGCCCGTGGGGTCGAATTTGGGCGTATGGATCGTCAGGCCCTTGAGGGGCGTGACGCCGGGCATCGTATAGCTCGGGTCCCGGCCTTCCGGGGGCGCGGGACGCTCCTCGTCTGCGCCCGGGGCCGCGACGGCGGGAGGAACTCCCGCGTCCTTCTCACCGGTGAACGATTCCCCCGCGGCCGTCTTGGCTTGCTCGCTCGTCGCGAGCGACGCGGAATCTCTGCGCTCTTGGCCTTTGAGGGCCTCGAGAGTCGGCGACTCGCCCATCGCGCTCGCGCGAACGGCCGCGCCGCAGAGGGACAGGCCGATGATGGCGGCGAGGAGGACATCCTTGGTTTTCATGGCAGGTTGTACTGCGCCGAGGTCTGCACGCTGGCGATGAGCGGCTCGGGATAGATCCCGAAGATGATCACGCCAGCGACGGCGACGGCGAGTCCTCCGTAGAGATAGGGTCCGATGGAGAGGGGCTCCTCGGTCGCGGCGGGCTTGAAGAACATGTGGTAGGCGATGGCCATGTAGTAGTACACGGAGACCACGCTATTGACCAGGCCCAGCGCGGCCAGGCCGATGTGCCCGGATTGGACGGCCGCCTGGAAGATGTAGAACTTGCCCATGAAGCCCGCCAGCGGCGGGATGCCGGCCAGCGAGAGCAGGAAGAAGGTCATCGCCAAGGCCAGGCCAAAGGAGCGTTGGGACAGCCCGTCGAAGGACTCCAAGCCGTAGGGGTCCGCGCCGGAGGATTGCGAAGCGACCGCCTGGGCGACGGAGAAAGCGCCGATGTTCATCGCGACGTAGATGAAAGAGTAGAGGAGCACCCCTTCCATTCCGACGACGGTGCCCGACACGAGCCCGATCAGGATGTAGCCGGCTTGGGCGATCGAGGAATAGGCCAGCAGGCGCTTGACGTTGCGTTGGAACATCGCGGTGAAGTTGCCGATCGTCATCGTGAGCGCGGAGAGCAGGACGAAGAGGGTCGTCAGATCGAAGACCTTGGCAGGCAGAAGGATGGCGAAAAGCCTGAGCATCGCGGCCAAGGTGGCGATCTTCGGCGCGATCGAAAGGTAGGCGGTCACCGGCGTGGGCGCGCCCTCATACGCGTCGGGGACCCAGAAGTGCATCGGGGCGATGGAGGCCTTGAAGGCGAAGCCAAGGAGGACGAGGAGCAGGCCCAGTATGAAGAGAGGCCCGCCCGTCTGAGCCTGAGTGAGCCCCAAGAGCTTGGTGGTCCCAGTCGCGCCGTAGAACAGAGAGATGCCGAAGGCCATGACGGCCGAGGAGAAAGCCCCGAAGAGGAAGTACTTGATCGCCCCCTCGCTCGACTTAGGGTTTCGCTTCTCGAAGCCGGTCAGGATGAAGGAGGAGATGGAGATCAGTTCGAGGGAGACGAAGGTCAGCAGAAGATCCACCGACGAGACCAGCAGCATCATCCCGGTGCTGGCAAACATCAGCAGCGACACAAAGATCCCGGCTCGCGCGGGCGGCAGGTCCTTGTACTCCAGACCCATGAGCAAGGAGAGCACCGTCGTCAGCAGAACGAGCATCTTGAAGAACTGGCTCATCGGGTCGACCGACCAGAGCGAGCCGAGCCCTTGGTAGCGCGCCGCGTCCGAGATGCTCAGACCGATCAGGCACAAGGTGACGATCGAGGCCAGCCATGCCAGGTGGTAGAGCAGGCGGCCGTGCTTGGGCGCGACGAAGAGGTCGGCGACCATGAGGGCCAGGGCCAGCGCGCAGAGCGCGATCTCGGGGAAGATCAGATGGATGGCGGTCATTTAGCGGGGCGTATTGATCATGTAGATCAGCGTTTCCTTCATGATGTCGAGCGCCCACTTGGGGTAGACGCCCAGGGCGACCGTCATCACGGTCAAGGGCACGATGGAGGCGAGTTCGCGGGCGTTCATGTCGGTCAAGCCCGCCCACTTGTTGTTGAACGGCCCCAGGAACACCTTCTCCATCATGCGCAGGAAGAAGGCCGCGGTCGCGAGCACTCCGAGCACGCTCACCGCCGCGTAGACCTTCCAGGCCTGAAAGGCGCCCAGGAAGCAGAAGAACTCGCTGATGAAGCCCGCCAAGCCGGGAAGGCCGAGGGAGGCGAAGCAGGCCAGGAACATGAGCCCGGCGTAAGTCGGCACGCGCACCGCGAGGCCTCCGAAGGCGGAGATGTCGCGCGTATGGGCCCGGTCATAGATGACCCCGACCAGCAAGAACAGCGAGCCCGTGATGATGCCGTGGGTGATCATCTGCATGACCGCCCCCTGGAAGCCCGTGGCCGTGAGCCCGGCGATGCCCAGCAGGCAGTAGCCCATGTGGTTGACCGAGGAGTAGGCCACCATCTTCTTCATGTCGGTCTGCGCCATGGCGCAGAGCGCCCCGTAGACGATGTTGATGGTCGCGATGATGATGAGCGGCTTGATGAACCACGCGAACCCCAGCGGGAGCATCCCGTAGGAGATCCGCATCAGGCCGTAGACTCCCATCTTGAGGAGAACCGCCGCCAGGATCACGGAGACCGCCGTCGGCGCCTCGACGTGGGCCAGGGGCAGCCAGGTATGGAAGGGGAAGGCCGGGATCTTGATCGCGAAACCGAAGTAGAAGCCCAGGAACACGAGGATCTGGAAGCGCGCGCTCCAGTTGACGTGCTGATGCATCAGCGCGAGCATGTCGAAGGTGTTCGGCGTCGAGTTGAAATAGACCGCGAGGATCGCCAGCAGCATGAAGACCGAGCCGGCCAAGGTGTACAGGAAGAATTTGATCGCCGCGAACTCCTTCTTGGGTCCACCCCAGATGCCGATGAGGAAATACATCGGGACCAAGGTCATCTCCCAGAAGACATAGAACAAAACGAGATCGAGGGCCTCGAAGACGCCGATCATCCCGGCCTCAAGGACCAGGAACCAGAAAAAATATTCCTTGATGCGCTCCTTGATGCCCAGCGAACTGATCAGGGCCAGGACGGTGACGAAGGTCGTCAGCAGGACCAGGGGCAGGGAGAGTCCGTCGACGCCCAGGGCGTAGTGGACGTGCATCGAGGGGATCCAGTCCGCGTTCTCCATGAACTGCATCAACGGCTGGGCGCGGTCGAAGCCGTAGAGCACGCAGAGCGAGAGGACAAACGAGAGACCGGCCGAGACCAGCGCGGTGATCTGGATGGGCTTCTCGGCTTCCTTGGGCAGGCAAAGGATGACCAAGGCTCCCGCGATCGGAAGGAAGGTGATCAGAGTCAATATGGGCATGCGAGGAATCTCCTAGCGCGATAATATCAAGATCGTGAAGAGGCTGACCGCCACGGCGATGTACATCAGGTACTCCTGCACTTGTCCGTGAGTGACGAGCGAACGCAGCAGCACGCCCGCGTCCATGCTCAGGCCGCCGAAGCCGTCGACGGTGCGGTCGACGAAGAGGTTGTCGAAGAGGCCGCTGAGCTCGGCGCAGATCCGAGTGATGAGGCCCCAGCCGTCGACGAAGAACTGGTCGATCACCGAGGAGTCGAACCAGAAGGCGAACTTGGCGATGCGGTCGGAAAAGGCGACAAGCGACAAAAAGATCGCGTCGAAGCCGTAGCGGTTCTCGAGCACCGAGAAGATGGGCGAGCAGCGCGCCTTCAGGGACTCGGCCAGGGTGAAGTCGTTGCGGCCGTAGAAAAACCAGGACAGAGCGATCGAGCCGCAGACCAGGGCGGTCACGGCATAAGGCATCAGGCGCGGCGCGAGGGTCTCGGTCATGAGCCCCTCGGGCAGCTTGTAGTTGACGAGGTGCTCGAAGAAGCCGTTGTGGGCCAGCGCGGCGCCGGAGACCACGGAGAGAAATGCCAGCAGGCAGAGCGGCCAGAGCATGACCCAGGGAGACTCATGGGCGTGATGATGCCGCTCATGGTCGCGGTCGTCGCCGACGAAGGTCAGGAAGATCATGCGGAACATGTAGAACGCGGTCAGCAGGGCCGCGAAGGTCAGCAGGCCGAACATGACCTGGTTGTGGCCGTAGACCCTCTCCAGGATCATGTCCTTGGAGAAGTAGCCAGCAAAAGGCCAGATCCCGGCGATGGCCAAGGTCGCGACGAACATGGTGCCGAAGGTGACGGGCATCTTCTTAGAGAGCCCCCCCATCTGGCGCATGTCGTTGGTGTGCACCGAGTGGATCACCGAGCCCGCCCCGAGGAAGAGCAGGGCCTTGAAGAAGGCGTGAGTCGTCAGGTGGAAAAGCCCGGCCGTGTAGCCTCCGCAGCCCAGGGCGCAGAGCATGAAGCCCAGCTGCGAGACCGTCGAGAACGCCAGGACCCGCTTAATGTCGTAGGCGACCAGGGCCATCGTCGCGGCCAGCAGCGCGGTGATGAGCCCGATCCAGGCGACGGCCTCCATCGCGACGGGGCTGGCGGCGTAGATGAAATAGGTCTTGGCAACGAGATAGATGCCGGCGGCGACCATCGTCGCGGCGTGGATCAGCGCGGAGACCGGCGTGGGACCCTCCATCGCGTCGGGGAGCCAGATGAAAAGCGGCCACTGGGCGGATTTTCCCGCGGCGCCGCAGAGGATGCCGAGGCCGATGGCCGTGGCCGCCAGCGGCGTGAGGACCCCGGGTGTCGCCGCCGAGACGGCGAGCATGGAGATCTTGAAGCTGCCGAACTTGGCCCAGATCAGCAGCAGCGCCACGTAGAGCCCGCAGTCGCCGAGCTTGGTCGTCATGAAGGCTTTCTTGGACGCGTAGGCCGGAGCGGGCTTCTCGAACCAGAAGCCGATGAGCAGGTAGGACGAGACGCCCACGAGCTCCCAGCAGGCGAAGGTCACCAGCAGATTGTTCGAGACGACCAGGCCGAGCATCGAGGCCGTGAAGAAGGAAAGGTAGGCGTAGTACCGCTTGAAGCGCGGGTCGCCGTGCATGTAGCCCAGGGAATAGACCTGGACGAGCAGGCTCACCAAGGTGACCACCACCAGCATGACGGCGGCGGCGCCGTCGATCAGGATTCCGATGGGCATCGCCGCGGAGAAGCCCTTGCCCGCGGAATCGGCCGCGAAGGAGAACCATTCCCAGCTGCCCTCGTAGGGCCAGGGGTGCACCGCCCCGGAGGAGGCCTGGTGGAAGATGACCAAGGACTGGACCAGGCACCAGAACATCGTCGCGATGCCGAGGTAGGGCGCGTACGGCGAGTGCGCGTCCTCGTCGAAGAAGAACAGGATGACCAGAGAAACGAGAAAGGGGAGCAGCGGGATCAAGTAGGCGTGTTCGACCATGGCTATCCCTTGAGGAGGCTGAACTCCTCGACGTAGACGGTGTCGGTGTTGCGGTAGATGGCCAGGACCAGGGCAAGGCCCACGACGACCTCGGCGGCCGCGATCGTGATGAAGAACAAGGCCACGGCCTGACCCGCGACGCCTCCGGGGTGCCGGAAGTGGTTGAAGGCGGCCAGGTTGATGTTGGCGGCGTTGAACACGAGCTCGATGCTCATCAGGATGCCGATGATGTTGCGGCGCGTGAGAGCACCGAAGATTCCGATGAGGAACAGGAGGCCGCTGAGCGTCAGGTAGTGGGCCAAGGTCACGCGTCTTTCTCCGTGTGCGAGAAGAAGATGGCGCCGAGCAGGGCGGCGAGCAGGACCAAAGAGATCAGCTCGAAGGGCACCGCGTAGTCGCCCATCATGAGCCGGCCCAGCAGGGCCGTCGAAGGCTTGGCCGGTCCCGGGGAGGGAAGTCCTCGGAAAGAGGAGGCGATGCGCCAAAGTCCGACCGCCGAGATGCAGCAGATCAGCAGGGCCGCGAGCCATTGGTTGTTGACCTGCCGCAGATGGAGATCGGAGGCGCGCCCCAGGAGCATGACGACGAACATGATCAGCACCGCGATGCCGCTGACGTAGATGAGGACCTGCCCCGCGAAAAGGAAGTCGGCGCCGAGGCTCGCGAAGATGCCGGCCACGCCCGCCAGGGAGAGGCCCAGGAGTAGCGAGGAATGAACCGTGTTGCGGTGGGTGACCACGCCCACCGCGCTGAGCAGGACGAGTGCCGCGAGGCTGTAGAAGACGATCGCTTCGAAGCTCATCTGCGCGGCGCGACCTCATGGATGGAGATTTGCCCCGCGGGGGCCTTGAACTCCTTGGTCTTGCGGTCCCAATACTTGCCGATGAAGGAGAAGCCCGCTTTCCAGCAGCGGACCATCTCGTCGCGGTTGAAGAACACGAGCTCGTAGTCCAGCGAGTGCCAGACCGATTTGGGCTTGGTAGGGCAGGACTCCTCGCAGAGCCGGCAGAAATTGCACTTGCCGAAGTCGATCGAGTACCAGTCGACCTTGGCGACCTTCTTCTTGAGCGCCGGGTTCTTGGGATCGGGCACGGTGGCGTTCTCGAGGGCGATGCACACCGACGGGCAGGCCTTGACGCAGAGATTGCACGAGATGCAGGTCTCTGCGTCGAAGAGCAGGGCGCCGCGGAACTTTTCATATGGGACCAACTTCTCGGTCGGATACTGGACAGTGATCGAGGGCTTGAACATGTATTTCAAGGTGATCCACAGGCCCTGGCAGGTCGCCGAGGTCGCGCTGAAGATGGTCTTGAAGTAGTCGATCATGGGGCTAGAAAGAGCAGATAGACGCCCGCGAGCGCGATGTTGGCGAACGACCACGGGAGCAAGAATTTCCAGTTGAAGTCCATCAGCTGGTCGACGCGGAAGCGCGGGAAGGTCCAGCGGAACCAGATGAACACGAACATCATCAGCATGGCCTTGGCCAGCATCCAGATCCAGCTCGGGACCCAGTGGTCGAAGAAGAAGGGAGAGGCGCCGCCGCCCATGAAGAAGGTCGCCAGCAGGAAGGACGCCAGCAGGACGTAGCCGTATTCCGTCAGGAAGAAGATCGACCACTTCATGCCAGAATATTCCGTGTGGAAGCCCGCGACGAGCTCCGACTCGGCCTCGGCGATGTCGAAAGGGACGCGGTTGGTCTCGGCCACGGAGGCGATCAGGAAGATCACGAAAGCGAGCTGGCCGACGACGGGATAGAAGAGGTACCACTTGGGCAGCCCGTGCCAATAGCCGGCCTGCGCCTGCGAGATCACGGCGAGGTCCAGGGAGCCCGCGAACATGATGACGGGAACCACGGCGAAGCCGCGCGGCAGCTCGTAGCTGACGATCTGGGCGGCCGAGCGCAGGCCGCCGAGCAGCGAGTACTTGTTGCCCGACGCCCAGCCGGCCATCACGATCCCGATGACCGAGATGCCGGAGACGGCGAAGATGTAGAGGGTTCCGATGTCGACGTTGGCCGCCGCGAGGTCCTTGCCGAAGGAGACAGGCGTGAAGGCGATGATGACGGGCGCGACCACGATCCCGGGCGCCAGGGCGTGGATCCAGGAGTCGGCGGCTGCCGGAGTGATGTCTTCCTTTAATAGGAGCTTGATGCCGTCGACCAAGGTCTGGGCCCAGCCGTGGAAGTTCCAGCCTTCGACGAGGTTCCCCGAATAGACCGGGCCCAGCCTTGACTGCATGTGCGCGGAGATCTTGCGCTCCCACCAGATGGCCCAGAGGCCGTTGATGAGCACGATGTGCAGGACGATCAAGAGCTTGATCGCGATCCAGAGGCCTTCCGCGACCATGGGCGGCAGGCTCAAATGGACCGCGGGTCCCGCCAGCAGGAACTTGGGGAAGTCCGCCCCGTACAAGATCCGGTAGAGTTTGTCCCCCCAGTAGGAGAGCTCGCCGATCAGCGCGCCGCCTCCGAAAATCGTGATCAGTATGCCGGCGAGAATCCCAGCCGAGAGGGCGTAGCCGGGCCGGGACCAGGGGTTCTTCCAAAGCTCGGTCGGCCAGTACCGTGTGTTCTTGAGCAGGATGCCGTTCTTCTCGTTGAAAACGGGATCGGGGATGACGACTTTCGGCTTTGGAGCGGGCTTAGGAACGGCAGCCGCGGCTGGCGCCGCGGGCCCTGCGACAGCAGGCGAGGGCGTCGTCGCAGGGTTGTTTGTCGGGGCTGACTCCGCGGGCTTTTCTTCGGGCTTATCGTTGACGGGGTCGGTCATCGATCCACTTCCCCGAGCACGATGTCGATCGAGCCGAGCACGGCGATCACGTCGGCGACCTTGCGGCCCGCGAGCAGCTCCTGAAGGATCGCGAGATTGATGAAGGACGGCGCCTTGACGTGCATGCGGTATGGGCTGGCCTGCCCGTCGGCGACGAGATAGATGCCGAGGTCGCCGCGCGAAGCCTCGACGTGCGCGTAGGACTCGCCGGGCTGGGGCTTGGGGACCTTCGCGACGCCGGTCGCCATGAAGGGGCCGGCCGGCAGCTTGTCGAGGGCCTGCTCGACGATCCGCACCGACTGGCGCAGCTCGCTGACGCGGCAGTAGTAGCGGTCCCAGCAGGAGCCGGTCTTGCCGAGCGGGATGTCGAACTGGTACTGGTCGTAGCCGCAATACGGGTCGGCCTTGCGCACGTCGTAGTTGACGCCGGAGCCGCGCAGGTTGGCGCCCGAGAGGCCCCAGTTGACCGCGACTTCCTTCGAGATGCAGCCGATGCCCTGCGTACGGGCCATGAAGATGGGGTTGAAGGAGAGCAGGGTGTCGTACTCGTCGAGGCGCGGCTTGAAGTACTCGAGGAACTCGCGGCATTTGGCGATCCAGTCCTCGGTGACGTCGACCATGACGCCCCCGAGCCGAATGTAGTTGTAGGTCAGCCGGGCGCCGCAGACCATCTCGAAGAGATCGAGGATCATCTCCCGCTCGCGGAAGGCGTACAGGAAAGGAGTGATCGCTCCCGTGTCGATGCCGTAGGTGCCGAAGAACAGGAGGTGGCTGGCCAGGCGATTGAGCTCGCACATGGCGACGCGGATGGCGTCGGCGCGCGGCGGGACCTTGAGACCTAAGATCTTCTCGGCCGCGAGGCAGAACACCAGGTTGTTGGGCATGGCCGAGACATAATCCCAGCGGTCGGTCAGCACGACGCAGTGGTGGTAGCCGCGCACCTCGGCGAGTTTTGAAGTCCCCCTGTGAAGATAGCCTACGTCCGGCACGGCCTTGGTGATGACCTCGCCCTCGATGGTCAGGCCGATGCGAAGCACGCCGTGCGTCGACGGATGCTGCGGCCCCAGGTTGATGAAGAGGGTGTCGGTCTTGAACTCGCGGGGCGCAGTTGCGGCGGTTTCAGGGCTCATTCGTCGTACTTGTCCTTAATATGGACATAGTCCTTGCGCAGGGGATGACCCTGGGTGAATTCCGGGGTCAATATCTTGATCAAATTAGGATGGCCTTCGAAGCGGATGCCCATGAGGTCGTAGAGCTCGCGCTCCTGCCAATCGGCGGATTTGAACAGGCCGGTCAGGCTCGGCACCCGGGCGTTCTCCCGGGCGATCTCGAGGCGGAGGAACAGGCGCGCGCGCTCCGGGATGTTGCCGAACAGCCAGAGCACGCCGAACATCGGCCGATAATTGTAGCCCGGAGTGGCGGTCGGGATGCTTTGCGGCGTGGCTCCCTCGGCCAGGAAGACGTTGGGATTGGGGTTGCGGATGTAGCCCTCGGGCTTGACTGCGCCGAGCCAGTCGGTGGCGCTGATCATCTCGAGATAATCGAAGCCGAGATCGTCCTTGAGGACCTTCGCCGAGGGGATGAGATCGTCGGCGGAGCCCATGCGCATGGTGAGGTAATCCTTGACGGGCGCCGCGGCCTTTTCGAGGTGGGGCAGCTTGGCCGCCAGCTTCGAGAGCAGGTCTTCCTGGGTCATCCGATCTCGATCCTGGGCCCCGCTTCCGGAGGAAGATTCGGCTCGTTGTTGGGCGTGGAGGACAAGATGTCGCGGCTTCCGTGCTCCTGCTGCAGAGAGGCGCCGGCGATCGCGATCGTGCGCATCTTCTGAAGCTTCTCCTGGAGCTTGACCACCGCGTACTGAAGCGCCTCGGGGCGCGGCGGGCAGCCCGCGATGTAGACATCGACGGGCACGATGCGGTCGACGCCCTTGAGGACCGAGTAGGAATCGTAGTACGGGCCGCCGCAGTTGGCGCAGGAACCCATCGAGATCACAAAACGCGGTTCGGGCATCTGATGGTAGATCTCGAGGATGGGCTCGGCCATCTTCTTGCAGACGGTGCCCGCGACGATCATCACGTCGGCCTGGCGAGGGCTCGGGCGAGGGATGACGCCGAAGCGGTCGAAATCGAAGCGCGAGGCGTAGGAGGCCATCATCTCGATGGCGCAGCAGGCCAAACCGAAGGTCATCGGCCACAGCGAAGTCTTGCGGGCGTAATCGATGATGTTGTCGGCCGTCGTCAGGAACAGCTCCCCGCCGGGCATGCCCTTCGTGATGCCGGGGAGTTTTTCCAGAATTATTCCCATTGCAGGGCCCCCTTGGCCCAGGCGTAGGCCAGACCCAGGAAAAGGATCACGAGAAAGATCCCCATCTCGGCGATGGCGATCGGGCCCAGCGCCCTGGCGGTGACGGCCCACGGGTAGACGAAGAGAGTCTCCACGTCGAAGAGGACGAACAGCAGGGCGAAGACGTAGAAGCGGATGTTGAGCTTGACCTCGGTGGTCCCCACGGCGGGCATGCCGCACTCGTAGGTCGTGAGCTTGCGGGCGTACTCGACGCGCGGGCGTAGGAGCTTGGCCGCGATCAAGGTCACGGCCGCGAAGGCGACGCCCAGGCCCACCATGGCGTAGATCACGCCGTAGGCGTTCATCATATCGCGCTCGCCGGAGCCGATTTCCGTTGAATCAAAACCTTGAAGGCCTCCCCCATGCCGTCGGGATGCAGCAGGGTCTTCACCTGCCCCCGGGCCCGGATGGCGGCGGTATCCATCCCCTCCGGAAGGTAATCCTGGATGCCGCCCTCGATCAGGAATCGGCCGAGGGTCTCGTAGGCGTCGACCGTGAGGCCCAGCCGCGCGCCCTCCGAGATGAGGGCGTCGAAATCGACGGAGGCCGTGATGTCCTTGAAGCCCTTGCCTTCGGTGAGCCGGAAATCCGTCGTGTGGCGGAAGAAGGTTCGCGGGGGGTTGGGCGCGCCGGCCATGCGGCGCCCGTAGTCGATCGTTATGACGAACCCCGAGCGCAGCTTCTCGCCGACGAGCTTGAGCCAGCGCAGGGCCTCGAGGTTGACGGCGTGCCTCTCCCCCTCGGACAGGGCGGGAGCGATCTCCTCGGCGAACGGCCGGAGCTCCTCGGCCGAGAGGTCCGAGAGCAGAGTCCTTCCGGATTCCTCGACGTAGACTTCGTACAGGCTCCCGTCGCGCTTCTCCAACAGGTGCACGGGGAATGCGTCGACCAGCTCGTTGGAGAGAAAGACCCCCGGGCCCGGCAGGACCTCCTCGAGCCGCGTGTAGCCGACCACGTGGGCCGAGCTCGAAAGCGCGAGCACGCTGTCGAGCAAAGCGGTGCGAGAACGCTCGACGAGCACGTAGCGGACCGTGTCGGCCCACCGCGGGAAGTTCTGGCGCAGGCTCCTCAGGAGCTCCGCGGCCAGACGGCCCGACCCTGAGCCCATCTCCGTGATGGAGTACGGTCCGGGGACGCCCTCTTCGGCCAGGGCGTCGAGGCGCCGCGCGATCTCGCGGGCCAGGACGCCCGCGAAGGCGGGGTGGAGTTCGGGGGCGGTGTAGAAATCCTGGGTGGGGGTGCGGCGGGAGTAATAACCGCGTTCGGGGTCATAGAGCGCCGAATCCATGTAGTCCCGAAAAGTCTGCATGCCCGGGTGGGGCGGCTAAGCGAGGTCTTCTGCGCCGAGCGTCTTCTTCTTGCCGTCGGCCTTGATCTTCTCGATGGAGGCTTGGACCAACGTGCCCACCTTGGTCGACAAGCTCTCGATGTAATCGCCGCCCGTGCGGTACCCGGCCTCCTTGACAAGCTTCTTGACCTTGCTGACGATGACGAGCGTTTCGGCCATGATCCTGTGACCTCCGTGGAGTATTTGCTGCGCCTACTATATCTATAAATGAGCCGTTAAGTCAAACGCGGCGAAAAGATGACGACGCGGCACAAATTGTGGCGCCGGGAGGAATCGAACCTCCGACCTATCGCTTATGAAACGACCGCTCTAACCTCTGAGCTACGGCGCCGTGCGAACGCCATTATAACACATTGCCGAGTTTCGGCAAAAACGCTTGATTGAATTCCCGGAAATATTTTGTATATTACCTTGCCTTTTGAAGGAGACGCGAGAAAGACCTGGGGGATTAGAGTGGCCAAGAAAAAGATCAGCGTGGTGATCGCGGACGACCAGACCCTGTTCCGCGAGGGCATCAAGGACCTGCTCGAGAACGAGAAGACCATCGAGGTCATCGGCGAGGCGGCCGACGGCCAGGAGGCCCTGCGGCTGGTCAAGAAGCTCAAGCCCAACGTCATCCTGCTCGACATCAAGCTCCCCCACATGGACGGCATCGAGGCGACGCGGCAGATCCACAAGGACTGCCCCAACACCAACGTGCTGATCCTCTCCTCGTATGAGGACGAAAGCCACGTCATGGAGGCGATCCAGGCCGGAGCCAACGGCTACCTTTCGAAGATGCTCCCGGCTTCCGAACTCGTCAACGCGCTCAAGGCGTTCGCCAACCAGGGCGTCATGATCCCGCAGCCCGTCATGAGCAAGCTCATCGACGGCCTGCGCCAGATGGGCAGCGCCTCGGCCGAGGCTTCTCTGGTCGCGCTGACCAAGACCGAGATCAAGGTCCTAGCACTTCTCGGACGCGGGCATTCCAACAAGGAGATCGCGGCCCAACTCGAGTGCAGCGTCAAGACCGTCAAGAACCACCTCAACAGCATGTTCCAGAAGCTCAGCGTCTCCAACCGCACGGAAGCCGTGGTCAAGGGCATCGATCTCGGCCTCATCTCGGCTGAAAAGTCGGATTAATCCTTAAAAAACAATCTGTTTTTCTGAAACACCCCGGTTATTGAATTCCCCGCTTAGGGGAATTACAATTCCTTAAGAGAATCGACACCGGGTATGCGCCACGGCCGAAGCCGCTTCCTGCTTTTCAACCTCGTTTTCTTCCTGTCGCCTTTGTTCCCGGGCGCGCGCGCGTACGGGGCTCCGACAAGGACGAGCAAGCTCGGCGCGCACCTCCACCTCGTCAAGAGCGCCTCGCGCGCGACGCTGCGCGCGCTCGGCCGCCACCTCGGAATCCACGCCGACAAGCCCGTCCCCACCGTCGAGGTCCTCATCCGCGCGCGGCCGGGCGCGCATCTCAAGGAGCTGGCCAAGAGCCACCCCGGCGGCCGCTTCGGCAGCGAGATCGGCGGGATCGTGACGGCCGAGGTCCCGCTGGCGCTGCTCGACGACCTGGAAGCCGACCCGGACGTCTTGGGCGTCCAAGTCAGCCGCAGGTCGAAGCCTTCGCTCGACAAGGTCCGGTCGACGGCGATGGCCGGCGGGCTGTTTCTGGGGGTGCTCGAGAACGCCGCGGACCTCTCGCATGCCGACGGCAAGGGAGTCATCGTCGGCGTGATCGACACCGGCATCGACTACAAGCACCAGGACTTCAAGGACTCCGGCGGCAACACGCGGCTCTTGGCGATCTGGGACCAGAACTGCACCGTCGGCTGCACGCCGCCCGCGATCCTGACGCTGCAGAATCCCGGCGGCTCGTACGGCAACGAGTGCTCCCAGGCCTCGATCCAGGCCAACACCTGCTCGGAGCTCGACACCGACGGCCACGGAACCAACGTCACCGGCATCGCGGCGGGCAACGGCCGCGCGGTCAAGGACAACGGCATCCCGGCCGGCACCTACACCGGCATCGCCAAAGGCGCCGACATCATCGTCGTCGCGTCGAGCTTCACCGACCTCGGCGTCCTCGACGGCATGAATTACCTCGTCGGCAAAGCCGCGAGCCTGGGAAAGGATCTCGTCATCAACATGAGCTTCGGCGGACAGGGCGGAGGCCACGACGGGACCGATTTCTTCGAGAGCGCCATCTCCTCAGTCGCGGTCTCGACGCCGGTCGTCGTGGCGATGGGCAACGACAATGTCGACGCTCCGCACGGGCAGATGCAGTTCACCTCCGTCGGGCAATCCATCACGTCGAGCGTCAACACCTTCACGACCTCGGGCTCCGCGAGCTACTCGGAGTTCATCGACACCGAGTTCTGGTATCCGGGAGGCGACGACTACAGCATCGACGTCAGCGTCGCGGGCGGGCCCTCGGGGACCGTGCATTGGAACCCGCAGGAAGGCGGCTTGGCCGGGACCACGAAGTTTCTCGGCGCCGCCTGCCCCGGCTCCCCCTGCGTCTCCGTCTATGTCGCCAACGGCACCAACACGATCGGCGACCGGCAGCTCTTCGTGGAGGTCGACGACCTCGGCTTGGGGACGCTGACCTCGGTCAGCTACAAGCTGACGCGCGCCGCAGGCAGCGTCGGCAGCGGCTTCGTCGACGGCTACACGCAGCCCTCGATCCTCGGCACGAGCTTCGCCGACCACATCTCTCCCAACGGCACGGTCACTCGCCCCGCCACGACCGACAACGTCTTCGCGGTCGGGGCCTACAACACCAAGAACGCCTGGCCGCTGGACTCGTTGTCTCCCTTTGACCCGAGCGCGACCTGCGGGACCGGCACCATCGCGTACGCTCCGCCCGCGCCGATCTTGGGCCAGATCGCGGACTTCAGCGGCGCGGGCCCCCGCCGCAACGGCGCGAGCAGCGCGCTGAGCACCGGGACCAACGGCGCCAAGCCCGACATCGTCGCGCCGGGGCAGGGCATCGCATCGAGTCTCTCGGTGGACGCCACGCCCGCGACCTGCTTCGTGGTCGATGACGGCGTGCACTTCATCGATCAGGGCACGAGCCAGGCCACTCCGGTCGTGACCGGCGTGATCGCCGTCATGCTGCAGGTCAACCCCTTGATGACCGTCGCCCAGATCCGCTCCGCCCTTCAGGCCACGGCGCGCAACGACGGCGCCGGCGGCTTCCTGCCCAACGACACCTACGGTCCCGGCAAGATCGTCGGCGCCCCGACCAAGGTCAGGGCCGCGCCGACGAGCCTCACCCAGGCCGTGTTGGGCACGAGCTCGGTCACCTTCTCGTGGAGCTTGGTGACAAACGCGACGAGCTTCAACATCTACAACGGCAGCCCCCCGATCAACTACGTTCTGGCCACCACGGCCAATTCGCTGACCCCGTTGGGGCTCGCCCCGAACTCGACCTTCATCTACGAGTCCCGCGCGGTCAACGGCTACGGCGAGGGACCCACCGGCGGCACGGTGTTTACCGGGGCGACCTTGGCCAACCAGCCGGTCCCGGTCTCGATCACGCCGTTCATCTCGAGCATTACGGTCGTCTTCGCGGCTGGAGTCGGAGGGGCTTCCGGCTTTACTCTGGTGGGCTCGACCTCGCCGGGCACCTACGCGGGGACCTTGTTCTCGAGCGCGACCGCCAACGGCACGAGCACCACTTTGTCCTTGCTCGGCTTGGCCCAGCTGACCACCTACTACCTCCGCCTCTCCGCCCTCAACCCCAGCGGCGTCGCAAATCCGGCGCTGATCGGCTCCGCGCTGACGCTGAGCCCGTTCGTTGCTCCGCCCCTGCTGCCGCCGAGCGCCTTCGGCCAGAACCAGATTCAGCTCAACTGGGCGCAGGGTTCCAACCCGAGCTCGGTGAACTATTCCGCGGACGCATCGACGGCCGCCAACTTCACGGGCACGCTCTTCAACATTCAGGGCATCGACGTCTTCTCGGCGCTCTTCACGGGGCTGGCGACGAACACGAGCTATTACTTCCGCGTCAAGGCCAACGCGGGCCCCGTCTCGAGCACGGGCCCCTACGCGACCTTGGCGGGTCTCCCCACGACGACGCTCCCCGCCTTCACGAACGTCACCGCGGCCTCCGTCGTCGCCCAATGGGGGCTGGGACCCAACCCCGCCGGGACGCTGTTCCTCGTGCAGGTCTCGGTGGACCCGACGCCCGCTTTCTCGCCGATCGCGTCCTCGTCGCTGACGCGCAACACCAACGGCCTGCTCGTGGGACTTGCTCCGAACACGACCTACTACGCCCGGGTCCAGGCGATCAGCGAAGGCGGCGTCGCCACCGCCTTCGCGGCGACCGGCTCGATCTCGACTTTGGCCGCGGCGCCGACGCCGACGGTCTTCACCAATCAAACGACGACCGGCTTCACGGCGGGATTTACCAGCACCAACGGGCCCGGCACGCTCTTCGTGGCGCAAGTCTCCGTCGACCCGACGGCCGCCTTCTCGCCGGTGGCGGCCGCGTCGCAGACGGCGAATCTCTTCGCCGATTTCTCGGGCCTGGTCCCGAACCAGCAGTATTTCTTCCGCGCGGGGGCCATCAGCAACGGCGGGGTCGTGAACTTCAACGCCTTTGGCGCCGAGATCTCGACCTTCACGGCTCCCGTGCCTCCGGCCGCCGCGACCCCCGTCGCCTCCTTGCAGACCGCCTCGAGCCTGCGCCTCTTCTGGACCAGCGGCGGCAACGCCGCCGGAACTCTCTACACGGCGCGCATCTGCGCCGATCCCGCCTGCGTCACGATCGTGCAGACGATTTCCGGGATCGCCGCGCTGTTGCAGGATTTCTCGACGGGCCTCTCGGCGAACACGAGCTATTTCCTTCAAGTCCAGGCCCAGCACCTCGGTCCCTCGAATCCCGACAGCGCGTTTGTCCTCTTGGGCTCGGCGCCGACCCTGGCCAATCCCCCGCCGGGCTCGGCGGTTTTTTCGCCGATCACCTTCACGAGCACGACGGCCACCTATCCGACCTTGCCGGCGGCTCCTCCCGACTTGACCTGCGAGGGCTATCGCATCCAAGCCTCCGTCGATCCCGCCTTCGCGACTTTGGCCTTCAGCGCCGATGTCGCGGGCTCGGCGTCCAACACTCAAGGGATCACGGGTCTTCTGCCCGCGACGACCTACTTCGTGCGGGTGGGCTCGCTCAACTGGGACGGACACCCGAATTTCTCGGCCTCGGTGGCGACGATGACCTTGATCCCGATCCAGAGCACCGGGACCGTCACTGTCGGCGGGCTCACCTTGATCGTGCTCCCTCAGGGCGAGCCGGTCACCTCCCTGCAGCTCGTGATCCCTCCCGCCGCCCTGCCGACCGGGACCGTGGTCACCATCAACACGAGCGTCGGCTACCTGCTGCCTCCCGCGCTCAGCAACGAGGCCGTCCTGACTGCCATGGCGTCGGGCGTGGGCTTCTCGCTCGATGCCGCGGGGATGCAGCCCGTCCGTGAGATCGACGTGATCATCAAGTACGATCCCCTGCAGCTGCCTCTGGGCTTCACGGCTAAAAACATCCAGCTGGCGCGCTACGACGGCGGCGCCCGGCAATGGACGCTTCTGCCCACGACCGTCGACACGACCCAGAACGCCGCAGTCGGCCGCATCAACCACTTCTCGCTCTTCGCGCCGCTGCTCGTCACGCCCGCCAACGACCTGCAGAACGCCAACGTCTTCCCCATGCCGTGGGAGCCCAACTCAGGCAACAGCCTCCTCAACGCCCCGCAGCTCACTTTCTCGAACCTCGTCGCGGGCAGCACGGTCAAGATCACGACTCTGGCCGGGGCGCTGGTCTTTGACGGGACTGCCGGCGCCAACGGGGTCATGACCTGGGACGGCAAGAACCGCTTCGGCCGCACGATGGGCTCGGGGACTTATCTCGCGCTCATCGACGGCGGCGGCGACACGGTCGTCAAGCGCGTGGTGATCATCCGATGAGGCGCCTGCTCTACGCCTTCCTCCTGGTCCTGCCCGCCGCGGGCGACGCCCTTGCGTCCCAAACCAACGCCGGCAACGACACGGCCGAATTCCTGCGGGTGGGGGCCGGCGCCCGCGCCCTGGGCATGGGCGAGGCCTACGGGCCCATCGCGGAGGGCCCCGAGGCGATCTACTGGAATCCCGCGGGACTGGCACAGGCGCGCCGGCCCGAGGTCTCCTACACGCGCACGGAGCTCTACGGCGTGATCCACCACGACTTCATGGCCTACGCCCATCCCGTCGCGCTCGTTCGCGGGACGCTGGCCGTCTCGTACACGCGCCTCTCCCAGGAAGCCCTGCCGGTGGTGACAAACGCCAACCTCGAGTTCTCTCGCTTCACTCCGCACAGCGACGCCTTCGCGATCGGCTACGCCCACTCCTTCGACCTGGAGGGCTCCTACGAGGGCGATCGCGACTACTTCCATCAGGCGTGGGAAACGCCGGGGGCCCAGCGCCCCTTCCGGCAGCAGCGCGAGGCGTGGGCGGGGACCTTCATGGTCGGCTTCGCGCTCAAAGGGATCAGCGAGCACCTCTACGACCGCTCGGCCAACGCCGTCGCGCTCGACGGCGGGGCGATCTTCCGGCCGGTGGGCCTCGAGCAGCTTTCGCTCTCGGCCACCTTCCACAACGCCTTCGGCCAGGAGAAGTTCGACCAAGAGAACTTCCTGCTGCCCGTCGAGTTCACGGCCGGCGCGGCCTACGACCAGCGCTGGTGGCAGGCGCGCCTGGTCCCGGCCCTCGAGGTCGTGGTCCCGTACTTCGGCAATCCGTACGCCAAGGCGGGAGTCGAATACTCCCGGCCGATGGGCGAGGGCGTCACGGGCGCCGTGCGCATGGGCTTCAAGTCGCTGACCGTCTCGGACCTCGACGTCTTCTCGGGCTTCACCTTCGGGCTGGGCCTGCAGTACAAGAAGCTGGTTGCCGACTTCGCGTTCGAGCCGATGGGAGACCTGGGAGCGTTGTACCGCTTTACGGTCGGTTGGAAGTGGTGATCACTTCTTCGGCTCTA
Organism: Elusimicrobiota bacterium; assembly: GCA_016194705.1. Taxonomy (GTDB): domain Bacteria; phylum Elusimicrobiota; class Elusimicrobia; order UBA1565; family UBA9628; genus PALSA-1176. Next base: position 72,913 of record JACQAZ010000022.1, read on the forward strand.
TGCCCGCCCGGATCTTCGCGATGGCTTCCTCGGCGTAGACTCGAATCCGGGAGTTCGGACTGCTCTTCAATTTCTCGAGCGTCGGCAGGGCTCGCCGGTCCTCGAGGCGGCCCAAGGCGCCGACGGCCTGCAGGTTGAGCCGCTCGTCGGCCTCGGCGGTCAGCTCGCAGAGCCAGGGCACCACCGCCGGCGAGAAGGCCGCGTAGTCGGCCAGATGACGCATGGCCTCGGCGCGCACGCCGAAGGCGTGGGGCGCGCGGCTCATGCGCTTCAAGAGCTCGAGCGCGCCCTTGTCGCGCCGCGCGGCCAAACCGCCGAGCGCTCCGGCGGCGACCATGTCGCGCCAGCTCGCTTTTGAGAGCGCCTTGCGCAGCAGCCCCTGCCGGCGCTTGCCGTCGAGCCAGCCGAGTTGTCTGCAGGCCTCGGCCTCGACGCGCGCGCTCGGATCTCTCCGCGCGAGTTTGGCGATCAGGGCAGCGCTTTGCGGCCTTGCGTGCCTGGCCAGGGCCTCGAGCACTGCGCGGCGCACCTTGGGCTGCCGGATCGCGACAAGCTCCGTCAGGCGCTTGAAGGCGAGCTCGGACCGGATCGAGCCGAGGGCTGCGGCCATCTCGCAGGCCGCGCCCCAAAACCTCTCAGTGCGGACGGCTTTGGCCAGCAGCTCGGCCGACTCGTCGCTGCCCCAATACGCGACCTGGTCGGCCGCGGCCAGGCGCGAGCGGGCGCGCTTGGCTCGCAGCAGCTGATGGCGCCACATCGCCTGGGGTTTTCGGATCGTGACTTTCTTCAGCAGCCAATAGTCGGGGTCGAACTCGAAGTCGAGAGGCTCGGAGGGGAGCCGGTAGGTGAAGCGATGCTCTTTCTCCGAGAGCTCCTCTGTGTAGTCCTTGACCCAGCCGCGGCCCGTGAAGCGGAAATCGGCCTTGACCTTGAACAGCGGGGTCTCGTCCGAGACATCCTGGGTCTGCAGCACCCAGAGGCTCGCGGTCTTGGTCTTGGCGTTCCAATCGTACTGGACCCGGAATTGCGGGTAGCCGGACTTGAAGATCCATTGGTCGAAGAAGGGCTTCATGTTGCGGCCCGTGACCTCCTCGATGGCGGCCATCAAGTCGGAGGTCTCCACGCTTTGGTCGCGGTGCTTCCTGAGGTAGTGGCCGACGCATTTCCACCAGAGCTCGTCGCCAAGATTCCGGCGCAGCATGTGCAGGACCCAGGCGCCCTTCTCGTAGAGATGCCGGTCGAACAGGATCCAGGGATACTTGTAGGTCGAGCAGACGATCGCTCGACGGTAGCGGCGCGCGTCCTCGTCGAAATAGACGCGCGCGTTGCCGAGCATCTCGTAGTCGGCCTCCTCCTTGCCTTTGTCGTGCTCCTGGAAGAGGACCTCGAAGTAGGTCGCGAATCCCTCGTTGAGCCAGGCGTGCGACCAGTCGCGGCAGGTCACAAGGTCCCCGAACCATTGGTGCGCGAGCTCGTGGGCCATCAGGAGGTCCATGTCGCAGTCCAGTGCTGCGCGCTTGTCGATGAGGATGGCGTCGGTCTGCGTCGTGCAGGTCGTGTGCTCCATGCCGCCGGGGTACTCGGCGACCGCGACCTGCGCGTATTTCTCGTATGGGTAGCGCACGCCGGTCATCTTCGAGAAGAACTCGACGGCCTTGGGCGTCTTGCCCATGCCGCGCCGCGCGTCGGCCTCGCGGCCCTTCTCGCAGTAGTAGGTCACGGGAATGCCGTCCCAGGAGTCCGCGATCTCGGAGAACTTCCCGGCGGCCAGGCTGATGAGATAAATCGAATGCGGCTTGTCCATCTTCCAATGATAGGTCGAGGTCCCGCCGCGGTGCTTGGTCTCGATCAGAGCCCCGTTTGAGACCGCGCGGAAGCCCTTGGGCACCGTGATGCGCATCTCGTTGGTCGTCTTCTCGTGCGGGGCGTCGTGGCAGGGGAACCAGTAGCGCGCGTCCTCGGGCTGGCTTTGCGACCAGACCTGGACCGGGTTCTTCGGGTTGTGCGGCCCGGGATAGACGAAGTGCAGTCCCGATTTGGGCTTGACGACCTTGTAGCGCACGACGACCTCGGCCTCCTGGCCGGCGATGAGGGCCTTGGGCAGGCTCAAAGTGAGCTTCCCTTTCTTGTTGGTGTGGCGCACGCGCTTGCCGTCGACCGTGGTGGCCGAGACCTGCAGGTCGACGGCGTCGAACTCGAGTCTCTTGAGCTTATCCGAGAAGGCGCGGATCTGGGTGCGGCAGGTGGCGTGCGCCGAGCGGCGGCGGAAGTCGATGTCGATGTCGAGCGCGATGTGGAGCGTATCGAACGAGCGGTCGGGGGCGTAGCGCGTCGCGCGGCCGAGCAGGACTCCCTTGATGTTGGGGCCGGAGAGGCCCGAATAGGCGCGGCCGCAGCCCAGGAACTCGTTTCGCTCAGCCATGAGGCTGAGATTCTACTAAATCAGATGGGCCAATAAGCCGAGCTGGGCGGCTCCGACGAGGAGGCTTGCGAGCTTGAAGAGGCGCTGCTTGCGAACGGCGATACGCGCGTGGACGACGATCTGGCCGACGATGTCCTCGTGGTACTGCGTGGCCGTGATGCCGCCGCCGAGGTACTTGTCGAAGCGGTGTATGAGCTCGCTGTGGGTGTATTTGGAGATGTCGTCGGCGGCCACGAGGCAGTCGTCGATGCTGTGCTGGCCCTTGTCGGGCTCGATGAAGGGCAGCCAATTGGGAGCGCCGCTCAGCGGCGAGAAGGCCAGCACGCCGAGCGGGAGCGCGGCTGCGAGCGCGATCAGCGTGAGGGTTCCGAGCAGTCCTGCGTATTCGGCGGGCTTGAAGAAGACGAGCTCGGCCGCCGCGAAGAGGGTCAGGACCGCGACCTTGCGGTCGGCGGACTCGACGGCCTGGCGCATGGCGTCGAGGATGATCCAGAGCCGCCGCTCGGGTTCAGGAGTGAGGTGCGAGGATATGCTCATATTGTGGGTTCGGCGTTGAGAGTGAAGATGGGCGCGAAATAGCTCCGGTAAGAATAAATGAGAAAAATCTCCAAGGCGGTGAAGACCAGCCCCGGCGCGATCCCGGTCCCATGCTCGATGCAAATATGAAAGGCCAAAATATTCACGAGGACCGGCCCCAGCAAGGTCAGCCCGATCGGCGCCGTGCGGCCGATCAGCACGAACAGGCCCCCGAACAACTGGAAGAGCCCGACCATCGTCATCCAGCGGCTGGGGCCCATGACGGCCATGAATTGCGCGACCGGCGAGCCGGGCGCGAGCGTAGGCATCGGCAGGAACGGATGGACGATGTTGGCCCCGAAGACGACGAATCCCAGGCCATGGAGGAACCGGCAGACTTTAACCGCGATGTTCATTCAGACCTCCTTCCCTTCTAAGGCGTTCCATCGCGACGCTGTGCCGACGCGGCGACTGTGGTCAACCACAGTTGCTCGCCGCTGGCGGCACAAGCGGATGTCTAGGCTGAAAGTTCCGTTTTAAGAGGTTTTCCATAGTGCCAGCTTGCGACGGCCGCTGCAATTGAAATCCCTACCAACGCAGCCAACGAAAATCTCCAAAGCCGTTGTCTTTTCTCTTCCTCCGCAACTAAGCGCCGATTGAAAGATTCACCGATCTTCCAAGAGCGATCGATTATCAGGTCCGCTTTTCCCTTTGGAGCGCCAGCAATCATCTCATCCACCAACTTTCCAAATTCTTTGCTCTCCTGAGCTTCGCTGGGCGAGAGAGGCGAATTAAGGAGATGCCTTCCAGGTGGCTTGTCGAACAGCAAAACGCCGGCCAGTAAAGCCGAGATGATTGCCAAAATCCGCATGAATCGTATCATGTCGTCAATCCGCGTCCATGCAGCCTAACGACAATTAGACTGGTCGGCCTAATCGACGCTGGTCGGCCTAATCTTCTTGATCGCTTTTCTGGAAAGAGTGTAGCCCTGCAAATCAAATATGGCAATAGGGTTTTGCCCGCCAGTTTTCATTATGGCCGCCCCGCCCGGCCGGCCTAATCTGACGCGGGGCCCGAATAGTATCCTTCGGATCCTCGGCGCAACGGGGCATTACGCGGAGACTTGGACGACTTGCTTGCCTTTGTGCTTCAGGAGAGCCAGCTCCTTCTTGACGGATCTCAAGTACAGATGGATGGCGTCCTTGATATTGCGAAGAGCGTCTTCTTTCGTATCTCCCTCGCTGATGCAGCCGGGCAGGACCGGGCAGGTCACGGTCCAGCGGCCCTCATCGTTCTTGTCCAGGACCACCGCGTAGCTCATGCCCTTAGCATAAACGGATTCACCCCGTTGCGCAAGTAGGCGGCGATTACGCCTTGACCGGCGCGAGCGGCTCTTCCTTGAAGGTCTCGACGAGCTTGCGCGACACGAGGTCCATGTCGGCGACCTGGCCCTTCTGGGCCTTCGCGATCGCCTTCAAGTTGATGCCGTCGACGAGCCCCACGGGATCGACGTCGGAGGCGCCGGCCACGAGAGCCAAGCCCTCGGAGGCGACCCACGAGGCCGTGTGCCGTGCGTGGATGCGGCTCATCGCGCGCCAGCCTTCCTGGTCGACGCGCGCGGCTTCCGCGTGAGCGTCCTTCGCGGCCGCGCGGCAGAAGGCGGCGGCGGTCTCGGAGTAGGTCATGAGCTCGCCGAGCTTCATGTGGGCGATCTGGTGGTTGGTGAGCTTCTGGTCGTAGCAGGCTTGCAGGATGCGAGACAAAGCGCGACAAGCCAGGGCCGCCGCGTCGGCCCCGACGTCGGGGCCCTTGGCGTGCAGGGCGTCGAGGGATTCGGCGATCTTGTCGTAGAAGCGCCCGTCGGCGTTGAGGTTGTCCTGCCAGCGCTGGCGGAAGGTGGTGAGCTCGAGGATTTCGCTGGTGCCCTCGTAGATGCAGGTGATCTTGATGTCCCTCTTGAGCTTCTCGACGGGGAATTCCCGCACGTACCCGTTTCCGCCATACGCCTGGATCGCGTTGTCGCAGGCGGCATTGGCGGTCTCGGAGGCCAGGAGCTTGGCGATCGCGCCCTCGGTCTGCATCCCCTCGGCGCCCCCGTCGATGGCGGCCGCGACCTCTTCCAAGAAGGCGCGCGCGGCCTCGAGGCGCGCGGCAAACGGCACGATGAGCTTGTGCATGAAGCCCTGCTTGGTGGAGAGCGGATGGCCGCCGACCATGCGGAGTTGGCCGTAGCGCGTCGCGTACTCAACGGCCTTCCAGCCCACGCCGAGCGCCATGCCCGCGACCAAGAGGCGCGTGTAGCCGAACACGGCCTGGGCCTGGCGCAGGCCCTTGCCCTCGACGCCGCCCACGAGGTTCTCGAAGGGGACGAAGACGTCGCGCAGCGAGAGCGGATTGGTGTCGGAGAGGCGGATGCCGTGCTTGTCCTCGTGCTTGTCGCAGGTGAAGCCCTTGGTGCCCTTCTCGACGATGAACCAGGAGACGCCCTTGGGCGCGCGCGCGAGCACCGTGCAGATCTCGGCGTAGCCGCCGTTGGTGATCCACATCTTCGTGCCGTTGAGCTTGTAGCCGACGATCTTGTCGCCCTCCATGACGCGCTCGGCGCGGGTCTTGAGGTGCAGCAGGTCGGAGCCCGCCGAGGGCTCGGTCGCGCCGTAGGCGACGAGGCAGCGCATCTGCGCGATCTTGTTGATCCATTTGGACCGCTGCTCCTCGGTGCCGCCGACGATGATGGGGTCCATGCCGAGGAAGCTCGCGAAGACCGCCGTGCAGACGCCGAGGTCGTAGCTCGAGAGGGCCTCGCAGGCGCGGTAGATGTCGTAGGAGTTGCCCCCGAGCCCTCCGTACTTCTGCGGGATCATGACCATGTTGACGCCGACCTTGTCGGGGTCGTAGAGGTCCTTCATGATCTCGCGCGGGAACTCGTTTCTCTTGTCGAACTCGATGAGCCGCTCGTGGGTCAGGTATTTTTTTCCGTACTCGTGGATGGTCTCCAGCACCATCTGGCGCGTCTCGGCGTCCAAGCCCACCATCCCCAAAGTCTGCGCGATCCCGGCCATACAGGGCTACCTCTCTCTCGCGATGTCTGAACTCTCGAAAAGATTATACATAGAATTGAGGAGGATGGTGCCAGGCATTAAGATAATGCCCGGGAGGGAGGATCAGGCCGCGACGGCTTCCTTAGCCTTGGAGGCGGCTTCCTTGATCATCATCATCGCGATCTCGTTGCGCTGGATTTGGTTGGTGCCCTCGTAGATCTGCGTGATCTTGGCGTCGCGCATGAACTTCTCGACGGGGAAATCCCTCATGTACCCGATGCCGCCGCACATCTGGACGCAGTCGATGGTCACCTTCATGGCCGTGTCCGAGCAGTACACCTTGCACATGCCCGACTCCTTGGTCCAGCGCTTGACGTCGAGCGCCGTCATCTCGTCGAAGACGATGGTCCCTTTCTTGAGCGCGGCCTCGACGGCGGGGCCGACCGAGTTGTCCATGGCCTTGGCCGTCGCGTAGAGAAGCGCGCGAGAGGCCTCGATGGCCGTGCCGCAGTCGGCGAGCATGTGCTGGATGGCCTGGAAGCTCGAGATCGCCTGGCCGAACTGCTTGCGCACGCGGATGTAGGCCATCGTTTCGTCGAGCGCGCCCTGCGCGATGCCCAGGCCCTGCGCCGCGACTCCGGGCCGCGACAAGTCGAAGGTCCCCTGCGCTACGAAGAGGCCGTAGCCTTCCTTGTAGAGGAGGTTCTCCTTGGGTACCTTGCAGTTCTGGAAGACCAGCTCATAAGTCGGGCTGGCGCGGATGCCCATCTTGTGCTCCTTCTTGCCGAAGGTAAATCCCGGCGTGCCCTTCTCGACGATGAAGGCCGTGAGCCCGCGCGCGCCGCGCTTGAGGCTGGTCGAGGCGAAGACCACGTAGACGTCGGCGACCTCGCCGCCGGAGCAGAAGTTCTTGATCCCGTTGAGGACGTAGTGGTCGCCCTCGAGCTTGGCGGTGGTCTTGGTCGCGGTCGCGTCCGAGCCCGCACTCGGTTCGGTGATCGTAAACGCCCCGAGCTTCTCGCCGGTGGCCAGCGGAGTCAGGAACTTCTCCCTTTGCTTGGGCGTCCCGAAGAGCAGGATCGGCGTGCCGCACAGGCAGGAAGCCGAGACGGCCAAGGCGATGCCGCCGCAGGCGCGCGAGAACTGCTCGCTGGCCAGCACCTGGCCCAGGTTGCCCGCGCCAGCCCCCCCGAGCGCCTCCGGGACGTAGACGCCCATGAGGCCGGCCTTCTTGACCTCGTTGACGATCTCCCAGGGGAACTCCTCGTTCTCGTCGTAGCGCGCGCGGACGGGCTTGATCTTTTGTTGGGCGATGCGCTCGGCCGTCGCGGCGACTTCCTGTTGGAGCTCGGTCAGCTCGTAGTCCATGGCTCAGGCCGCGACGGGGACCTTGCCCTTCGAGGCGGCTTCCTTGATCATCATCATGGCGATCTCGTTGCGCTGGATTTGGTTGGTGCCCTCGTAGATTTGCGTGATCTTGGCGTCGCGCATGTATTTTTCCACGGGGAAGTCGCGCATGTAGCCGACCCGGCTGGCCTCGATGGCGGTGCCGCAGTCGGCCATCATGTGCTGGATGGCCTGGAAGCTCGAGATCGCCTGGCCGAACTGCTTGCGCACGCGGATGTAGGCCATGGTCTCATCGAGCGCGCCTTGCGCGATGCCCAGCGCCTGAGCGCCGACTCGGGACGAGAGCAGTCGAAGGTGTTCTGCGCGACGAAGAGGCCGTAGCCTTCCTTATATAAGAGGTTTTTCTTCGGTATGCGGCAATTGTTGAAGACGAGGTCGTAGGTCCAGGAAGCGCGTATGCCCATCTTGTGCTCCTTCTTGCCGAAGGAGAAGCCCGGCGTGCCCTTCTCGACGACGAAAGCCGAGATGCCGCGCGCCCCGCGCTTGGGGTTGGTCGAGGCGAAGAGGCAGTAGAGCTCGGCCGCGTTGCCCGACGAGCAGAAATTCTTGGTCCCGTTGAGAACGTAATCGTCGCCGTCGAGCTTGGCGGTGGTCTTGGTCGCGGTCGCGTCCGAGCCCGCGCCGGGCTCGGTGATCGTGAAGGCCCCGAGGCGCTTTCCAGAGGCCAGGTCGGGCAGCCACTTTTTGCGCTGCTCGGGCGTGCCGAACAGCAGGACGGGGATCCCGCACAGGGCCGAGGCGGCGACCGCCAGCGCGATGCCGCCGCAGGCGCGCGAGAGCTGTTCCGTGACCAGGACGAGCTCGGTCGTCCCGCCGCCCAGGCCCCCGTAGCCCTCGGGAACGTAGACTCCGAACAGGTCGGACTTACGGATCTCCTCCATGATGGGCCAAGGGAACTCCTCGGTCTGGTCGTAGTGCTCGCGCACGGGCTTGACCTTCTGCTGGCCCAGTTGGTAGGCGAGATCGATGATGTCCTGCTGCTGCTCCGTCAAATCGTAGTCCACGGTCAATCCTCCGGGATGCTCATCGCGTCCAGCGCGTCGCGCGCCGCCGCCTGCTCCGCTTCCTTCTTCGTCTTGCCCTCGCCCTTGCCCAACGCCTTCTTGCCCAGCCGGACGGCCACGCGGAAGGTCTTGTCGTGGTCCGGTCCCTCGGCCTCGGTCGTCTCGTAGGACGGCGGGACCTTGAACTTCTTCTGCAGCACCTCCTGGAGCCGGCTCTTGTAGTCGGTCTCCTCGAGGTTCCCGTGACGGACCGAGCACCAGCGCCGGATGAACCTCTCGGCGGCCGGGTAGCCGCCGTCGAGGTAGATGGCGCCGATCAGGGCCTCGAGAGCGTTGCTCAGCAGGCTCTGCCTGACCCTGCCTCCCGAATTCTCCTCGCCGACGCCCAGGAAGAGGTAGGAGCCCAGTTCGAGCTCGGCGGCCCAGTGCGCCAGGCTCGGCCGGGACACGAGCATCGCCTTCTTCTTCGAGAGGCTGCCCTCGTCGTCCCGAGGATAGGCCTCGTAGAGCTGATGCGCGACGACGGCCGCCAGGATGCTGTCTCCCAGGAACTCCAGCCGCTCGTTGTAGATCCCGGACTTGCTCTCGGAGGCGAACGACTTGTGCGACAGCGCCTCCTTGAGCAAGTCCGGGTTCTTGAAGCGGTACCCGGTCAGGTCCTCGAGCGGCTTGAGAACCGCCACTGGACGAAACTACTTCTTCGCGTGAGCCGTGATGTAGTCGATGGCCTGCCCGACGGTCTGGATCTTCTCGGCCTGCTCGTCCGGGATCTCGGTGTCGAACTCCTCCTCGAGAGCCATCACGAGCTCGACGGTGTCGAGCGAATCCGCACCGAGGTCGTTGACGAAGTGGGCCTGAGGGGTCACCTCGGCCGCGTCGACGCCCAGCTGCTCGACGATGATCTGCTTCACACGATCCGCGACGTTTGCTTCCGCCATGGTTGTTTTCTCCTGTACCGGACTACATGTACCCGCCGCCATTGACGTGCAGGACATGGCCGGTGATGTACGACGCGTCGTCGGAGGCCAGAAAGAGCACGGCCTTCGCTATGTCGATCGGCTCGCCCATGCGGCCGACCAAGATCTTGGTGATGAGCTTCGCCTTCTCCGCCTCGGGGATGGCGTCGGTCAGGCGCGTGCGCACGAACCCGGGGCACACGATGTTGGCGATGATGTTGCGCGAGGCGAACTCGCGCGCGCAGGACTTGGTCAGCGCGATGAGGCCGCCCTTGGAGGCGGCGTAGTTGGCTTGGCCCGCGTTGCCCTCGACTCCGACGACCGAGGAGATGTTGACGATGCGGCCGTAGTGCGCCTTGAGCATCGGGCGGATGGCGGCCTTGGTGAAATTGAAGGCGCCCTTGAGGTTTATGTTCAATACGAGGTCCCAGTCGGCTTCCGACATGCGCATCAAGAGGTTGTCCTTGGTGATCCCCGCGTTGTTGACCAGGATGTCGATCTTGCCCCATTTGTCCATGGCGGCCTTGACGACGGCCTCGCAGTCGGAAAACTTCGAGACGTCGGCCCTCGTCCCGAGGGTCTGGGCGCCGCTCGCCGCGAGCTTCGAGGCGGATTGGGCCACGCGGTCGGCGTCGACGTCGACGAGGACCACGTGCGCGCCTTCCTGGCAGAAAAGCTCGGCGGTCGCGTAGCCGATGCCCTGCGCCGAGCCCGTGACGATCGCGACTTTATCTTTGAGCCTCATAGTGCCCGCGGTCCTAGTCTGCACGGCCGTCTCCGTTGCCATCGCGCTCCGCCTCCCAAACTAGATACTGACCCTGCTAGTCTCTAAATTTTGCTTGATCTCGTCAACTGATTTCCTGATGCGTCCGTTGATCCCGGAATCGGCCAGGTCCTTGGCCACGCGCAAGGCGTTGGCGATCGCCTTGGAGTTCGATTTACCGTGGCAGATTACGACGCTGCCCTCCACTCCCAACAGGGGCGCTCCGCCGTACTCGTCGTAGCTCATCCTCCTCCTGAGGCGCCCGAAAGCACCCCGCAGCAGGAGCCCTCCGGTCTTGGCCAGCCAGCCTGCGAGGACCTCCGCCTTGAGCAGTTGGAAGATTGACTGCGAGGTCCCCTCCATCACCTTGACCGCCACGTTGCCGGCGAAGCCGTCGCAGACGACGACCTCGATGGTCCCGGCCGGGACATCGCGGCCGTCGACGGGGCCGAGGAAGTCCAGCCCGCTGCTCTTGAGGAGCGGGATCGATTCCTTGACGAGGTCGTTGCCTCTGCCGTCCTCCTGGCCGATCGAGAGGATGCCGACGCGCTGGCGGTCGCGCTTGAGGATGTGCAGGGCGTAGATCGAGCCCATCACGGCGAACTGCAGCAGGTGCCACGGCTTGCAGTCGGGATTGGCCCCGGCGTCGAGCAGGACGGCCGTGCCGTTGAGGGTGGGGATCGGAGCCGCGATGGCAGGCCTGAGCACCCCCTCGATCCGCTTGATGTGCCAAAGCGCCGCGACCATCGTCGCCCCGCTGTGCCCCGCGGACACCACGCCCGCCGCCGAGCCTTTCGCCGCGAGTTCGCAGGCCGTCATGATCGAGCAGCCGGGCTTGGCGCGGCAGGCGATGGATGGCTCCTCGCCCTTGCCGATGACCTCGGGGGCGTCGACGATCTCAAAGCGCTTGTCAGAGGCGGCCACGCTGCGGGCCGCTAGCTCATGGCGAATCTTCTCGGCGGGCCCGACCAGGACGACCTCGATGCCCCACGCGTTGGCGGCCTGGACGGCCCCGTCGATGTTGGGGCCCGGGCCGAAGTCCCCCGCGGCGGCGTCGAGAGCGATCTTCATGGTTTTCTTCCAGTATCCTTAGGAATCAAACCATTCCCTTCGGTCACTTCTAGCTACCCTTTTGTTCTCCGCCCTCGGCCTTGTCCTTCTTCTGCTTGGGGGCCACGGCGATGCGGCCGTTGTAGAAGCCGCAATGCGGGCAGACGTTGTGAGGAAGCCTCAATCTGCCGCAGTCGGGGTTGGGACACGGGCTCAGAGCGGCTCGGTCGAGCTTCCAGTTCGCGGATCGCCGGCTGTCCCGGCGGGAGCGCGTGTGCTTGCGTTTCGGATTAGGCATGGTCTCTCTCTCCTTCCATTCTGACTCAAACCGACGCGGCCTTGCACCCGCAGTCGCCCTTGTTGCGGTCCCTGCGGCAGCTCGGGCACAAGCCTTTGCAGTCCGGCCGGCACACGACGCGCGCCGGCAGCGCCAGCACCAAGGCCTGCCGCACTTCCTCGGCGGCGTCGATCGCCGAGCCCGAGGTCAAGAGCGCGCTTTCCACCTTGGCGCTGAAGGCGGACCTGGCCTGGGCCAGGCACCGGCAGCACTCGAGCTCCCATTCCCCCTTTACTACGCCCTTGATCCCGATGTGCTCGTCTTGGACGAAGAGATCGAGGGCGACGTCGAGTGGGGCGGACAGCCGGTCCGCCTCGCCGAGGCAGTCCGGGAACTCGGACGCCGGGACGCGCTCCTCGAGACGGAGGCGCCCCTTCTCCTTGACCTTCCCGGTCTGGATTTTGAGACGGCTGGTCATTCTATTTTATTGGGCCTCTCGGGTCAATCGAAGCCCGCGGATTCGCGCACGAAATAGGACGGCTTGTCCTTGATGTCGAAATAGACGCGGACCAGGATCTCGGCCAGCAGTCCGAGCAGGATCAGCTGGAAGCCGATCAAGGCGAAGAAGATCGAGATCTGGAACAAGGGCTGGTCCTTGACGAAGGTGTGCAGATAGAATTTCTTGTACAAAGTGAAGGCCGCCATGACGGCCCCTAGGAGCCCCATCACGACACCCCCTCCGCCGAAGAGATAGATGGGCTTGGCCAGATACGCGTCCATGAACTTGACGGTCAGGAGATCGAGCACGACCTTGAAGGTCCGCGCGATGCCGTACTTCGAGACGCCGCGGGTCCTCGGACGGTGATTGACCGGCAGCTCCGCGACGCGGGCGCCGAGGAACCCGGCGAAGGCCGTGACGAAGCGGTGCATCTCGCCGTAGAGCCGCAGGGGCTTCAGGTACTTCGCGCGGTAGAGCTTCAAAGTGCAGCCGTAGTCGTGCAGCTCGACGCCGGTGATCCAGGAGATCAGCCCGTTGGCGAGCTGGGAGGGCAGGCGCCGGTTGAGCCAGGGGTCCTTTCGGTCCTTGCGCCAGCCGCTGACGACGTCGTAGCCCTCGTTGAGGACGTCGATGAGCCGGGCCAGGTCCCGCGGGTCGTTTTGCATGTCGGCATCCAGACAGGCGAGCAGCTCCCCGGAGGCGTGCTTGATCGCCGCCGACAGGGCGGCCGTCTGGCCTACGTTGCGGCCCAGGCGCACGCCCTTGAAGCCCGGGTACCTTTTGACGAGCTTCTGGATTTCGGCGTAGGAGGAGTCGGTCGAGCCGTCGTCGACGAGGACGACCTCCGAGGTCATGGTGAGGCTCTTGAGGACGGACGAGAGCTCCTCCCCGAGTTCGGGCAGGTTTTCTTCCTCGTTGTAGACGGGGATGAGAACGCTGAGGTACGGTTGGTCTGGCTTAGGCGTCATAGAAACGGTGCGCGCGGGGGCTTGACCCCCGCGCGCAACCGCGCGAGCGGAGCTCGCGCGGCAGGATTGAATACCATCTATGCGGCAACCGGTTTCCCGGCCCCCATGTTCTTCACGATTTCGGCCCCGAACTCCGAGCACTTGATCTTCTTGGCGCCCGGCATCTGGCGCTCGAAGTCGTAGGTCACGGTCTTGGCCTGGATCGTGGCTTCGAGCCCCTTGACGACCAAGTCCGCGGCCTCCTGCCAGCCCATGTGCTCGAGCATCATGACCCCGGAGAGGATCAGCGAGCCGGGGTTGACCTGGTCCTTGTTGGTGTACTTGGGAGCGGTGCCGTGGGTCGCCTCGAAGACGGCCACGCCGTCGCCGATGTTGGCGCCGGGCCCGATGCCGAGGCCGCCGACCTGGGCTACCGCCGCGTCGGAGAGATAATCGCCGTTGAGGTTGGGGGTGGCCAGGACCGAGTACTCGTCGGGCCTCAGCAGAAGCTGCTGGAAGGTCTGGTCGGCGATGCGGTCCTTGATGAGAATCTTGCCCGCGGGCATCTTGCCGCCCAAGTCGTCCCAGAGCTCGGCCTCGGTCACGATCTGGTCGCGGAATTCGGCCTTGGCGACCTCGTAGCCCCAGTCGCGGAAGGCGCCTTCGGTGAACTTCTGAATGTTGCCCTTGTGGACGATCGTGACCGAGGGCCGCTTGTGGGCGATGGCGTACTTGATCGCCATGCGCACGAGGCGCTGGGTGCCGGTCTTCGAGATCGGCTTGATGCCGATGCCGCTGTCGGGGAACGGGATCTTCTTGCCCATCTTCTTGGTCAGGAACTCGTAGACTTCCCTGCACTCCGGCGTGCCCTGCTGGAACTCGATGCCGGCGTAGATGTCCTCGGTGTTCTCGCGGAAGATGACGATGTTGAACTTTTCGGGAGCCTTGACGGGGCACGGCACTCCGGTGAACCAGCGCACGGGCCGCACGCAGGCGTAGAGATCGAGCTTCTGGCGCAGGCCGACATTGACGGAGCGAAAGCGCGGCGTGATCCATTCGGAGGAGCATTTCGGGCATTTGGCCGGGCGGTCGTTGAGCTCGGCGGCGCAGACGAGGCAGACGAACTTGAACTGGCCGGCGGGGGTCGTCAGCGGGCCCTTGATGCCGACGCGAAATTCCTTGAAGGCGTCGAGGGTCTCCTGCGGCAGGACGGTGTCCTTGTCGTAGTTCTTAAGAGCGGTGAGCCCGGCGTAGACTTCCATCCAGACGAGTTTTTTCTTGCCCTCATAGGCCTTCTCGACGGCTCCTTCCAGCACGAGCCGGGTCGCGTTCCAAATGTCGGGGCCGGTCCCGTCTCCGGCGAAGAAGGGGATGATCGGATTGTCCGGGACGGACAGCTTCCCGTCCTTCCAGCCGATCTTAGCTCCGTTGGCCGGCACCTTCAATCTTTTATATTGACCCATGGCTCTCCCTCGAGGACTCTATTTTGAAATCCAGACAATATATCAATTTTACCTGGGCGCGTAAAGCGCGCCCGCGTAAAGCCGGTTGACTCAGATCAAGAGGG
>JACQAZ010000025.1 GCA_016194705.1 Elusimicrobiota bacterium
GGCGCCGATCCGTTCAAGATCCGTTGCCATCCGTTGCAAGCACGTTTCTCTACGGGCCTCGGGCCCGTTGCTTCGTCGCGCTACGCGCGCCGAAGCTCCCCAACGACCCAACGGATCTTCACAATTTTCTGTCATGAGCCGTATTTACTAACATCGCCCTCCCACGAAATCTTTTTCCTTCACCGACCTCTCCGTCGACGTCCATCACCCCGATGGCTACGTAGGGGCGCAATTCGCGCCGAAGGGCATTTTCAGTCTGAACAGAGGCGCCCTTCATCTGAGTGAGTTGCTCATCCATTACGGTCCATTGGCCATGGGCGTAATGCGTATATTTCCAAGTCGCAATAGCGCTTCCCACAGCGGCGAACGCAGTGACAACGGTTGCTATGGCGATCCAATAATTCGGATCCTGCCAAAAGCGTCGTGAGGGCTCTTTTGGAGTTGGTATATGGTTATCCTCGGGGCGCCTCTTGTCGGATTCTGTTGAGCTGGCGTTTGTGGGATCAGGAACAATGGGGTCACCTTCGGGAGGCTCCTTCGCGTTGTCTCCAGGAGTATTTTCTCTCTTCATTGGAATCCTAGCCGCCAAGGCGTAATCATCTTAGGCACCCGGAACATGAAACCCGTTTTTTGAGTACCCGTATCGACATGAAATGCCGGCCTCCGTGCCGTTCCGCAATAACCCTTCTTTCTCGGTCAAGCATGGTCATTTAAAATCCGCAAGCTAACGCAGAGGATGAGCGGCGGCGGCTATCAAGATATTCCTCAATGAACCGCCGTCCGCTCTATCCAATGGTTGATATGGTTGACTTCTGTCAAGTAGACGGTCGCCGCCGTCCTCCATTCGTGAGTGGAAGTTCTTGCGCAAACCAGACTCCCAAGCGGAACGCGGGCGCATGACATTGGTCGCTCCTGCTGATATTCGCGGGTTGGTTACCGCCTGACCCTTTTTCGTCACGGGGCTGCCTCGCTCTAGGCTCGAGCATCGGACCGTAAAATCCGGCTCATAACATCGCCGAGGATTCCCCAGACCCTGCCCGCGTCCCTTTTGCGAATCTGGCTGAAAGCTTCTAGGCCGGCTAGGCCGAGAGTGGCTTGACCTCCTTGGCGATCGCCCACATAAATCCTAGCAGTTCGCGGGCGATCGCAGTCGTGACCACTTGTTTGATTTTGCCCTTCGCCACCAAGCGGCGATATTTCTTGCACAGGCGCAGTTGCGCGCGCCAAGCGATATCCCGGGCGGCCTGCGGCAGATTCTCCTGCCTTTCGCTGAGCTGCCTGGCCACCCTGGCGGAGAACCGATAGGCCCATGCTGCCTCGACGAGCATTCTGCGCGCATGAGAATTCCCGGTCTTAGTGATCGAGCCAAAGCGTTGACGCGGCCCGGAGCTGTACTGGCTGGGGACCAGGCCCAGAAAGGCCATCAGCTGCCGCGGATGATCGAAGCGGGTGAGGTCACCGAGCTCCGCCACGATCGAGGCGCCCGCGATCAGCGAGACGCCGCGAAGCGCTTGAAACGCCCGCGCCACCGGCGCCATCCGCCAGGTCTCCAGAGACGAGCGAATCTGGTCCGTGATTCGTTCTACTCGTTGATGAGCCTCGTCGATCGCGTTCATGTATTCTTAAAACACGATCTGCTGGACCGGCTGAGGCATGGTGATGCGCGCGATCCAGTTCTTGTATCCTTGAGTCCAAGCGCTCTTGCCCGAGTAGCGAATGTTTTGGCGCAAGAGCAGCGCCGCGAATTGTTGACGCGCCCGCTTGTGCGCAAGCACGGCATCCTCTCGGGCGCGCGTCAGATCTCGGATCGCCTCGTCTTGCGGATTGGGGACGTAGACTGCGGTGAGCTCGCCCGCGCGGTAAAGCCTCGCCAAAGCGATCGCGTCGCGGCGATCCGTCTTGATGCGATCGCCCGGGCGCTTTGGGATCATGCTCGGCGCAACGACCGAGCACACAAAGCCCTTGCTGGTTAGATGGCGGTGAAGCGCGTAGCCGCAGGGGCCCGCCTCGTAGACGAAATCGAGCTTCTCGTGGCTCTGGCGCAAGCGGCGCACCATCTTATCAACTGCTTCCAGATGGCCCGCGATGTTGCCGTAAGCTCGGACTTCGCCTTGGCCTGCAGGGGCCAGGGCGACTGCGATCGATTCTTTGTGAACGTCGAGACCTACGAACATGGTAGACTCCTTCATAGCTCGCCTCCTTTGTGTGGCTCTGTGATAGCTCACGCTACCATAACCCACGTTTCAAAGGACGGCGAGCTTCTGCTTTCAGTCAACCATTGTGTCTAGGCGGAAGCTGAGCATTCCTCATTTTGACTTTTTTGGATCCAATTGTACTTTCTTAAAGGACCGCCCTAGCCTAATGATCGAGCCGGCAGGATCAATTTGACCATTGACTGAGACATAACGACCGTCCTTCTCGCGCTTCAGGAACATCAAGTAAAGCTGATACTCGTTTGGGTCAAAGCTGACGAAAGCTGGTCCATTTATTACGATGTCAACGCTTGGTGCGAGTTCATAATGATGGAGCACGAAGCTCTTGAGGTTTTCGTCCCCCTTGAGCACACCAAGTACTTCAAATGTGGTCTCGACTCCCTCCAGATCCCAAGGCACGGCTGAGGGAGGACTGCCCGGCAAGAAGGACGTTTCCGAAAGCACATCTTTCGTCCGCTTTACGGCCACAGCTTGGCCAATAACGATGAGGTCTGCATTGGCCCGCATTGATGGGAAGGCCATGCGCTGCCACGCACGCGCACAACTGCTTGGAGCAAAATGCAGGTGGAGCACTCCAAGCAAGAGTCCTAGAAACATGATCTTTTTCATTCGAGGACCTCTTCCCACTTTCCGCCTAACTATCAGGTGTACTGGTCAGTGTATCATGCATGCTGGCCAGCGTCACCAATCGAATTGTAACAGGAATTCCAGCGCTTCGCCACTTTAGGGAAGGGAGCGATCCGGTGAAACGCTGCAACGCCGGTCAGTGTATCAACAATCGGTCGATATAGGTGGCCGCGGGACTGCGACAGAGGAAGGAAGACCCGACTCAGCCGTACTTGTACTTCACGCCCATGCCGCCCGCCGGCCAGTCGCAGCTGATGTTCTCCCACGGGCAGAGCATGCGGCAGGCGCCGCACTCGATGCAGTTCTCGTAATTGACGATGACTTTCTTGTGGGCGGCCTCCCACTCGTAGACCTTGGCCGGGCACACCGTCGTGCAGGGCTTGTCCGTGCACTTCGTCACGCAGGGAGAGTCCGCGCCGGCGTTCTTGAGCTTGATGTGCGCCTCGGGAGACTTCTTCCACTCCAAGGTCCCGAGTTTGGTCTCGACCGAAGTCTCGACTTTCACGTCCATCTTAGATGCCCACTTTCCGCAGAGGGAACAGGTCCTTGGCCAGCTTGAACCAGCCGCGCTTGCCGACCATGCCCAAGGCCGTCTTCAAATGGGTCCGTTTGGGAACACCGTCGGCCGAGAAGCGCAGGTGCGCGAGGTCGCAGGCCAGCTTCGGATAGAATTGCAGGAAGTTTTCGCTGTTCTCGACATGCTCCTCGAGGTCCTGTATGTCCTCCATGTCGGAGAGAACATACGAGGCCTTGAGCTTGCCGACGTAGGCTGAGAGCGTCGCCTTCGAGAAGTCGCCCTTCTTCTTGGCTTCGACGACGGTCTCGCCGGCGAGCTTGCCCGAAGTCATCGCCAAATTCGAGCCCTCGCGGTAGGCGGGATTCGTCATTTGAGCGGCGTCGCCGGCCACGAGGAAGCCGTCGGCGGCCAAGGGCGGCATCGACTTGAAGCCGCCCTCGGGGATCAGGTGCGAGGAATACTCGAGCGTCTTGCCGCCCGAGATCAGCTTCTTGATATAAGGATGCTTCTTGATCAGCTCCAAATGGTCGGAAGGGCGCAGGCCTTTTTTCTGATAGTCGGAGAGCTTGCAGCCCACCCCTAAAGACAGGGACTCCTTGTTCGTGTAGATGAAGACGTAGCCGAGCATGCCCAGAGACGTCGAGCCGAACATCTCCATCGTCGCCCCTTCGCCGGGGTTGAGCTGGAAGCGGTCCTCGATGACCTTCGGATCGAGTCCGATGACTTCCTTGGCGCCGAGCGCGACCTCGGTGGGCTTGAGTTCATCGATGAAGCCCGCCTTCTGAGCGACCATCGAGTTGACGCCGTCGCAGGCGATCACGACGCTCGCATGCAGCTCGTCGCCGTCGGAGGTCTTGATTCCGACGACCTTCCCGTCCTTCTTAAGCACCTCGCGCACCGTCACGCCGCAGAACACCTCGGCCCCGGCTTGCTCGGCTTTTTTGGCGTACCATTGGTCGAACCTGACGCGTATGATCGTGTAGCAGTTCGGCACGCCCTCCAAAAATTTCAAGGACTTGTAGCCCACCGTGACCCACGAGTCCTCCGTCGTGATGCACATCTTCTGCTCGACGACGGGGCGCTCGATGGCGGCGCCCTCCTCTTTCCAGAAATTGGGGACGATGTCGTGCAGCATCTTGGAGTAGAGCACGGCGCCCTGGACGTTCTTGGCGCCGGGGTATTCGCCGCGCTCGAGCACGACGACCTTCAAGCCCGCGCGGGCCATCGTGATCGCTGACGAGATGCCGGCGGGGCCGGCCCCGACCACTATCGCGTCGTAGGCGTCGTCTGACACGGAGGGAAGGTCCTGCTCAGGTCTTGGCGCGGGAGATGGCGGACTGGGCGGCCTGCAGGAGGTCCTCGGTCTTGAAGGGCTTGGTCATGAAGCCGACGACCTGCGGGAACTTCTGGAACAGGGTCTTCGAGGGCTCGAGCGCCGTCAGGACGATGATCGGCATCTCCTTGGTCTGCGGGTCCTGCGAGATCTTGAGCTGCAGCGAGTAGCCGTCGATGCCCGGAAGCATGACGTCGAGGACCAGGAGGTCGGGCTTGATCTTGATGATCTCGTCCCAGGCGTGGCGGCCGTTGTCGCAGGTGTAGACCTCGAAATCGGACCTCTCGAGCGTGTATTTGACGAGACTGAGCATCTCGGGTTCGTCGTCGACGACCAGCACTTTCTTCGCCATGGTTCTCCCTGTGAGCCCGGTTACGATATCAATTACCCCCGAGTAAATCAAGCGTCGGACGCGCGCTTTCTTGGGCCTTGCGCGGGCCCCGTGACGGGGCTAAACTTTGGTCAGGGAAGCCCCGATGCGCGCTCTGATCTGGCTCGCCGTCCTCGTCTGGCCCTGCGCCCTCAAGGCGGAGGACGCCAAGCTCAACACCCACGTCCAGAAGACCTACATCGATCCGGTCCTCCAGCAAATCAGCGACGCCGCCCGCACCGGCGCCGAGCCCAACGCGGCCCAGGAGCCGCTCTTCTTCCTGCCCGACCTCGAGCTTTCCCCGCACACGCGCCGCGCGGTCGATTTCGTCCGGGAGCGCGTCGTCGATCCCTTCACCGGCAGGGCCGCGGCCGCCGCCGGAGGCGCCGCCCGCGCTCTGGCCTCGCCCGACGCCGCCGTCGCGGCCCCGGACATCGCGCTGCCCGCCATGGACGACTCGCCGCGCACGAAGGCGGCGCTCGACTTCGCCCAGGAGAAATTGTTCGACCCCCTCGCCGAGGGCCTGACCAACCACGCCGGTCGGACCGCTCAGGCGCTGGGCTCGGCCAACCCCAACGCCGACGCCGCCGAGCTCGAGAACGGGATCTTCGCCTTCCCCGACCGCATGGCCGCGCGCGTCACGGATCTGATCGAGGAGTCCTTCTCCGGGCGCCGCGCGCGTCCCGCTCCGGCCGCGCCCCTGCCCGGGCAGCGGGGGACCACGGCCGTGCCGGCGGATTTCATCTACCGAAAGGACTCGACCGGCTACGTCAAGCGGCCCGAGGGATTTGCCGACGCTCCTGCCGAAGCGGCCGCGAAAAATGCGCCGCGGGAAGCGGCCGCCGCCCCGCAGCGCGAGGCCGCGCCGAGCGGTCAGCGGCCCCGGCCTCGGCCCGCGATCGGGAAGAAGAACTCGCTGCATCCCTTCCAGAGCGATCGCCTGGAAGGCTTCAGCAAGTAGGCCGCGCCTAAGTCTTGGCGACCGGGACGACGGGGGCCTTGCAGAAAAGGCAGAAGCGGTCCATGCAGCTCGGGCAAAACCAAGACTCGCACTTGGTGCAGCGGAACCACTTGGGTATGAGAGCCATCAGCTTGTTGCACTTCCCGCATGCGTCGGCCATTCGCTTCCCTCCCCCTTCACGGCGCTTGATTCTACAAAAAAAAGTCAGTGCACGCCGGGGATGACCAGATTTCGGAACGCTCCAAAAAGCTCGCCTGCCGCGTGGAAGCGCCGCGCCGGGTCGGACTGCAGGGCGCGGCCGAGCAGGTCGTCGACGCCTTCCGGAAGGAGCTTGGCGACCGACGAGGCGGCCGCGAACCGGCCTTCCCTCTTGTCCTGCCCCGCCTCGGGCCCCTTGAACGGCCGCTGACCCGTGAGCATCTCGTAGAGGCAGACTCCCGCCGAGAAAATGTCGGCCTCGACGCTGGATCCGCCCGAGTCCCGCTCGGGCGCGATATAGTCGGACTCCGAAGGCTCGGGAGGCAGAAGGAAGCCCATGACTTGGATGCTCGCCTTGTCGACCAGGATGTGGGACGAGGTCAGGTGCCCGTGGAAGATCCCCCGTTGATGGGCGAAGTCGAGCGCGTCGCAGACGGCCTGCACGATGCGCAGCGCCGCCTCGGGCGGAAGGCGATGCTCGACGAGGCGGTCGATGCTCTGGCGCAGGGGCTCGCCGCGGAAGACCGGCCCGGCCAGGCAGACATGGTCGAGGTACTCGAAGACCGCGGCTGGCGCCAGGATGCCGGGATGCTTGAGAGTCATCGCCGCGCCCACGCCCTTGACCGAAACGCCCTCCCGGCGCGCCAGGCGCAGGATTCGGCACGGCTGATCGTCGAGATCGCGGGCGTCGTAGATCTGCGCGCTGCCCTCCTTCCCGAGGAGCTTGCCGACGATGTAGCGGCCCCCGACCACGGCCCCCATGCGCGGCTCGTCGCCGGGCGGCAGGGGAACGCTCATGACCGACCCGAAGCGCACGCGGCGGGCGCGGTGCTTGCCGAGGCCCTTGGCGACCAGAACGCCGAGGACGACGACCACGACGGCCGAGGCCGCTATGCGCAGCCAAGGCACCGGCGCGGGCGGGACCGGCTTCGCCGTCGGCAGCGCGGGAACCGCAGGTTCGCGCGCTCTCGGCGGCTCCGGGTTTACCTTCGGTGGAACTTTCTTCTCGGGTACGGCATAGCGCTTCTGAGCATCCTCATAGACGCTCTCCCAACGCCGGTCGAACTCGGAGGCCTGCTTGAAATCGGCGAGAATGTCGGCGGCGGGAGCACCCAGCCCCTCGCGCGCCGCCGCGCGGTTGAGATAGCCCGTCGCGCTCAGCGAGCTGAACTTGACCGCCATATCCGCGTCGGCGAAGGCTTCCTTGAAGCGGCCCAACCCCGTGCGCGCGGCCGAGCGCGTGTTGAAGGCCGATGACTTCCGGTAGCCGAGGTCCATGGCCTTCGTCGCGTCTTTCTCGGCGGCCGCGTAATCCTTCGCCTTGAGCTCGCTCGCGGCGCGCTCCACCAAGGCGCGGGGCTGGGAGAGGGCGGCGGTCGAGGAGACCGCCACCCCGGCCGCCGCGGCGCGTCTAGGGGAAAACCCCAAGGCCGCGGTCAAAATCAGGGCAAATCTCATCACCTCTAGGATACAAAAAAACTTTGATAGAATCCTGCGGTGAGGAGAAAGCAGTTCGCGGCCCGAGTCTGGTCCAAGCTCATCCTCTTCGAAAGGTCCGAGCGTCTGCTTCAGCGCGGCGACCACGTCCTGGCGGCCGTCTCCGGAGGCCCCGACTCGGTCTGCCTCGCGCACTTCCTGTCGGTCCTGCGCCGCAAGCGCGGTTTTCAGCTGAGCTTGCTCCACGTCCACCACGGCCTGCGCGGCCGCCAGGCCGACGGCGACGAGCGCTTCGTGCTCAGGCTCGGCGAGTCCTTGGGCGTCCCCGTCCTGGCGGTCAAAGCCGCCGTGGCCGCGCGGGCCGAAGAGCGCCGCAAGGGGCTCGAAGACGCGGGCCGGGAACTGCGCTACGCGGCGATGGTCAAGGCCGCCTCAAGGCTCAAATGCAACAAGGCCGCCACGGGCCACCAGTTGGACGATCAAGCCGAGACGGTCTTGCTCCAACTGCTGCGAGGCACGCGCCTCTCGGCCTTGGGGGGCATCGCGCCGCGCCGCAGGCTCGGCCGGGGCCTCGCCTTGATCCGCCCCCTTCTTCCCCTGAGCCGCCGCGAGGTCTTGGAGTACCTCGAAGTTCATGGGCTCTCTTTCCGCCTCGACCGCTCGAACCTCTCGCCGCGATTTTCCCGCAACTGGCTGCGCCTCAAGGCCCTGCCCTTGCTGCTCCAGAAGCATCCCCGCGCGCGCGAGCACCTCGCCGGCATCGCCGCCCAAGTCCGGGCCCTGCGGCCCCGCCAAGACAACGTCTGACATTGTCTGACTGAAATGACATGGACGAGGGGGCCAAGCCCCGTTATCCTATTGGTAGGATGATCTCCTCAAAGCACCTCGGCGAACTCCTCACTTTCAAGACCCCGATGGCCGCCGTTGTCAGCCTCTACCTCGAAACCTCCGACCGCCGATATCTCGGCGCCCTGGGCGCTCTCAAGAAGCAGGCGGGCGAACGGGACCCGGCCCAGTCTCTTTGCCAGGAGGATCTCGCCCGGATTTCGCGCTATGTCGAGACCGAGTTCGAGCCCGAGGGCCTGCGCGGAGTCGCGGTGTTCAGCAGCAAGCGCTTCGGCCTCTGGCGCGCCTGCCCCTTGCCGCTGCCCGTCAAGAGCAAGCTGCTCATCGACTCCCGGCCGCATCTAGCGCCCCTGCTCTCGATGAGCGACCAGCATCATCGCTTCGGCGTGGTCCTGTCCGGGCCGCGGAGGACGAGATTCCTCGAGGTCTTCATGGGCCAGATCAAGGAGTATGAAGAGATCGAGGTCCGCGCGGCCGACTCGGACGGCGAGCATCTTTATCTCAAGGACGTCTCGGACCGGCTCGACGGCTTGGCGCGCAATCAAGGCTTCCAGCGCGTCGTCGTCGGGGTCGGAGCCGAGGACTCCTCCAAGCTCGTCAACCACCTCCACACCTCCCTTCAGCACAACCTGATTCTCGACGCGGGGCTCGACCCGGAATCGCCGGCCCCGTCCGTTCTCCAGCGCGTGCGGGCCTGCGAATCGCAAGCCCGCCAGGTCCGGGAAAGCGTGCTCGCCCACAGGCTCATCGACGCGGCCAAGACCAGCCCGCGCCTGGCCGTGCTCGGGCTCGAGCGCACGCTCGACGCCCTGGCGAAGGGCCAGGTCCGGGTGATGCTGGCGCGCGACGGCTACACCAAGATGGGGCGCCGCTGCCCCGGCTGCGGGCGGCTCTCGCTCAACTGGCCCAAATGCCTCGACTGCGGCCGCCCGACCGAGACCGTCTTCGACCTCGTCGGCGAGATGATCGACCGCGCGCTGGAGGGCAATTGCGAGGTCTTCCGCCTCTGCCACGAAACGCCGCTCGACAACCTCGGGCGCATCGGGGCCGAGCTGACCTGCGATCCTCCCGAAGGCCCGGCGGAGAAGGCCGTCCGGATCGTGCTGGGCAGGGAGATAGGCGCCGCCCGCTAGGATCGCGCCTCAGGCCTTGAAGGTTTCGACGAGCTCGTGGATTCGCTGTCCCGCCGCCGCGCGGATCACCGGCCCATGGCCGCAGCAGAGGACCTCGCACGGCAGTTCGGAGAGCCTCTTGGCGCTTTTGGCCGCCAACTCGTTGTCGTGATTATAGGGTCTTGGGGACAGCGAGAGCTTGTCCTTGCGGTTGGACAGGGCGTCGCCGCAGATCAGGACGAAGTCGGTCGGTTGGTAGAGCGAGAGCGAGCCCGGCGTGTGCCCCGGCGTGTGGAGGACCTGCCACTGCGGCAGGGCGCGCAAGGTCTCGCTCTGGCGCAGCGGCACGACGACCTCGAGCGGCCGGTAGGGAAACCACAGCCTCTGCACGAGCCCCGAGACCCAGCGCGAGAGGCTGAAGGGGCGCTGCGGCGCCTTGCCCTGGATGGCCGCGATGTCGTCGGGATGGGCGTAGACCTTGACGCGGTGCTTGTCGAGCAAATACGCCGCGCCCCCCGCGTGGTCGAAATGGCTGTGGGTCACGAGGATCTGCTCGATCTCCTTGAGCGCGAAGCCGCCCAAAGCGATCTCGCGGCAGAACTGCTCGGCGGCCCTCGGGTGTCCCGTGTCGACCAAGGTCAGCCCGCGCGGGCCTTCGATGAGGTAGGCATTGACGAACCCTCCCGACTCGAGCAGGTAGAGCCCCTTGCGCAGCCTCTGCATCTTCAGCGGACCTCGATCGTCACGAGTTCCAGGTAGACGGGCTTGAGCGGACGGTTCGAGCTCTCGAGCTCGTTGCGCGGGACCTTCGCTATCTTCTCGGCGACCGCGAGGCCGTCTACGACCTCGCCGAACATCGGGTGCATCGAATCCAGATCGTGGGCCTTTCCCAAAGTGATGAAGAACTGGCTGCTGTTCGTGTTAGGACCCCAATTGGCCATGCCGACGAGCCCTGGCCGGTCGTACTTGAGGCCCTTGGCGAATTCGTCGGGGATCTCGAAGCCCGCGCCGCCGTGGCCCTCGCCGCTGGGATCGCCGGTCTGGATCATGAAGCCGGGCATCACGCGGTGGAACTCCACGCCGTCGTAGAGCGGGTGGTTGACCATCGTCTTGGTCTTCGGGTCCTTCCAGGCTTTCTTGCCCGTCGCCAGGCCGACGAAATTCTCGCAGGTCTTGGGCGCCTTGTCGGTGTAGAGCCTGATCGTGATGACGCCCATCGAGGTCTTGAGCGTCGCGTAGGTCCCCGCGGGCTTTCTCGCACAGCCCGTCAGGAGGACCATCGCCAAAACAAGGCGCGTCACGTCAGCCATCCCCGTCTTCGCGCATCAAGAATGCCTTCCCGATACGCGTCGCGCCGATCGGAGATCTGGATTATCTTCACCTTGGTCGCCTCAATGATATAGACGATCCTGCAATCGCCCACTCGCAAGCTCCAATAACCCTTCAGATTGCCGACCAGCGGTTTGCCATAGTCCTCGGGAGCGCGAGTGAGACGCGCTTCAATCGCTCTGCGCAGGCGCGCCTTGATATCGCGATTGAGGGAAGGGAGATCCTCGACCGGGACGTCCGGGTGGTAGAGGACCTCAAACACGCTCTATTTCCACACCTCGTCATGAGTCAGCCAATGGCGCCCCTTGGCCGATTTCATCCGCCGATCCGCGAGCACGGACAGACCGAGATCCTCGATCTCCTCGCAGGCTTCGCGTATCAAGTCGCGCGCCGCCATCGAGAGAGTCACGCCGTTGGCTTTCGAGACGGACTTGACCTTGGCATAGAGCGCCGGCTCCAGGGTGACGATCAAACGCGGATTCTTCGTGGCCATGGAGTAAGTGTATCAGAAGTGATTCACCTTGTCAAGGGTCGGATCAGGATTTCGGTACCAGCAATTCTTTGGGGTAGCCGATGTCGAGGACCTTGAGCTCTCCGACGTTGCGCTTGGCGTGAGGCGCCAGGAGCCCGCGCTTGGGCAGGCCCAAGGTCAAGGTCTCGGCGGCCGTTATAAAAACCCCGCTATGATATCCCGTATCCGGATGCACGCCCGACGGAATGTCCACCGCCAGCACGGGCTTCTTGGATTTCATGATCTCCGAGATCATGTGATGGATGGCGCCCGCCGGCTTGCCCGCCGAGCCGGTGCCGAGCAAAGCGTCGAGCACGACGACGGCCGACGAGAGAGCCGCCGCGAGCCCGGCCTGGGGTCCCGCCTCCACGGCCGCGACCCCCGCCTGCTTGGCCCTATCGAGATTGGCTAGAAAATAATCGGGGTAAGTCCCGGGCTTAGAGCCTTCCTTCTTCGGCGGGCAAAGGAAGGCCTTGACCAGAGCCCCTTTCTCGGCGAGACGGCGCGCCGCGACGAGCCCGTCTCCGCCGTTGGCGCCGCGGCCGCAGCAGACGACGACCGGGATTCCCTGGATTTTCCCGCCGAGAAAGCGCTCGGTCTCCTCGGCGACGGCCTTGCCCGCGTTCTCCATGAGCTCGAGGGTCTTGAGCCCGTACTTGTCGCCCGCCAGGCGGTCGACCTCGCGCATGCGCTCCGCCGTGACGGCCGGAAACCCCGCGAAGGAGTCGGGGATGGGCTCCTTGGGCATGACCTTCAGTGGAAGGCTTTGACGAGCTCGAACATCAGCCCGGCCACCGCCAGGAAGAAGGCCAGCACGGCGGCGGCGATGAAAGCGATGTAGGGCAGGCTCAGCATGACCCAAGCCTTCCCCGTGCTCACGTGGTAGTTGTCCTGCAGGCTGCGGGCCTTGAGGCTCAGGCTCAAAAACCCCACTCCCATGAAGATCGCGCCGGTCAGCCACGACGACGAGCTCAGCAGCAGCCGCGCGAGCAGGATGAGCGGCACGGTGAGCCCCCAGACGAGGCTCGCCATGCCCAGCAGCACGAAGAGCGAGGCCGCGCTGCCCTTGTTGCCCGTGAAGTCGAGCAGGACGTGCAGGATCGCCGTCAGC
This sequence comes from Elusimicrobiota bacterium, assembly GCA_016194705.1. Taxonomy (GTDB): domain Bacteria; phylum Elusimicrobiota; class Elusimicrobia; order UBA1565; family UBA9628; genus PALSA-1176. The sequence goes on from JACQAZ010000025.1 coordinate 12,566, forward strand.
AGGAATCCGGCCGCGACCTTCCAACCCAAGGCCAGCATCAGCGAGCTCCAGGAGAAGGACAAGAGGTACAGGCGCTGGGTCAGGCCCTGCGCCACGAACACCGCGAGTCCCCCGAGCAGGAAGCAGAGCACGCCCAACGCGAGCGGGCGCCGCTCTTGGATCGCGGCCGCGGCGCGGACATGGTCCTCGAAGTAGTCGAAGATCAGCTCCAGCGCGCTCATGGCTAGAGACCCGGAGCCCGGTACTCGAGCCCGTAATGGACCGCGGGCGAGAGTTTCTCGGCCAGGGACGACCGTCCCAGCAGCCCGCCCCCGAAGGCCGAGTCGAGCATGTCGAAGATGTCGGAGATGTGCTCGACGTCGCGGCGCAGCTTGGGCTTGCCCGAGATTCCGCCGAGCTTGCCCGCCAGCTCGATGGCGTCCTCGGAATCGCCGAGCATGTCGACGAGCTTGTTCTGAAGGGCCTGCGAACCGGAATAGATCTGCCCCTGCGCGAGCTTGCGGACCTCGTCTTCGGGGATCTTGCGCCCCGTGGAGACCGCGGCCACGAACTGTCCGTAGGCGTCCATGATGAGAGTCTGCAAGAGGTCCCGCTCCTCCTTCGTCATGGCCCGCGAGGGCGAGCCGATGTCCTTATATTTCCCCGACTTGATGGGGTCGCTCTTGTAGCCGATCTTGGAGAAGAGACCCTCGAGATTGCTCACGTTGAAGATCACGCCGATCGAGCCCGTCAGGGTGCCGGGATGGGCCACGATCTTGTCGCAGGCCGAGGCGATGTAGTAGCCGCCCGAGGCCGAGACGTCGTCGAACAGCGCGACGATGGGGATTTTCTTTTCCTTGCGCACGCGCAGGATGGCGCTGTAGACCTCCTGCACGGCGCCCACGCTGCCGCCCGGGGAGTTGATGTCGAGCACGATGGCCTTGACGCCCGGCGCCTCGCCGAGCGCGCGGATGCGTCTGGCCCATTGCTCCGCGCCGCGCTCCCAGGGCTTGCCGCTCTCGGAGTTCATGATCACGCCGTGTATCGGCACCCAGCCGACCGTGTCCTTCTCCGCGAAAGCCATGAGCCCCTTCTCGACGCCGCCCTTTTTCTTGGCGTCGCCCCCCGATCCGCCGCCGCGCAGGACGAGGATGGCTCCCGCGCCCAGAGAAAGGGCGTAGAGGCCGGCCACGGCGTACATGAGCCTGCGCTTGATGCGCCGCGCGCCGGCCGGATGCTGCTCCAGATGCTGGTCCGGAACCGGGCCGGGAACCGGCTCGGGACCCGGCGTGGGAATCTGCTCGTCCATGTTACCCCCTCAAGAACTGTGCCGCATCGACCAGGAGTCGACGACCTGGTTGCGTCCGCGCGACTTGGCCTCGTACATCGCGGCGTCCGCCTCCGCCACGAGCTCATCCGGCGCGGCGGCATCGCGGGGAAAATGGGCGATGCCGATCGAGACCGTCACCTTGACCGTTTCGAAGCCGAGCTGGAATTTCTCGGCCTCGACGGCGCGGCGGATGGCCTCCGCCTTGCGCGCCGCCCCTTCGGCCTGCGCGCGCGGCAGGAGCACGACGAACTCCTCGCCCCCGTAGCGGGCCACGAAGTCCGTGTCGTAGACCGAGACGTTGAGAATCTCGCCGACGCGCTTCAAGACCTGGTCCCCGAAAGGATGCCCGTAGCGGTCATTTAACTGTTTGAAATGGTCGATGTCAAGGAGCATGAGCCCGAAGGTCGTCTTGAAGGTCTTCGCGCGGACCGCCTCGCGCTCGAGGCGGTCGTCGAAGCCCCCGCGGCGGTAGACCCCGGTCAGTCCGTCGATCTGCGAAAGGTTCTCGACTTCCTGAAAGAGCCTGATGCGCCGGAAGGCGAAAGAGACTTGGGAGGCGAAGGCCGCGGTCTTCGAAAGCAGGGCCGCCGGGTCGGCTCCGGGGGCGGCGCGAGCGTAGAAATAGCCGAGAACCTCGGCGTCGTCGGCGATGGGCACGACGACCGCTCTCTCGGGAGCCTCGATGCTTTGCGCCCGCCCCAACTCGAGCCCCTGCTCCTGGAGGCACCTCTGCAGGGTCGCCCAAGACGAACCGGGCGAGCCCTCGAGGCGATGGACCGCCAGAAGCTTGAAGCTGCCCTTGGCTTGGGGATCGGCCGCGAAGAGGGCGTAATCGGTCAAGCCGAGGACCTGGTCGACGGCGGACTCGAGCTTGGGCTTGATGTCGGTCCATTTCAGCGCGTCTGCAAGGCTCTTGATCATGCCGTAGAGCGCCAAGGTCTCCTTCTGCTCCCGTTCGGCCGTCGTGCCGCGGCGTTTGACCTCGGTGAGCGCCGCCGCCAGCTCGCGGCGCTTGCGGCACACGGCCTCGAGCTCGCCGGCTTGACGGGCGTGGTCGCGCGCGTTCCTCCAGACCGCCGCCGCGGCAGCAGCACTGCCCAGAACGCTCCAACCGGCGGCCAAGGCCGCGGCGGGGCCCGGCTCGCGCAGCCAGAGGGACGCGCAGAGGGCCGCTGTGACGCCGAGGAAAACGCCGGCTCGCCGCGTCTGACGGGGATATGAGGCGAAGAGGCACGCCGCCGGCGCCAGCGACGCCAAGGCGATCGGCCAGCCCATCAGCCGACCACCTGGTTTCGGCCGGAACTCTTGGCCTTGTAGAGCCGCTCGTCGGCGACGCGGACCATTTGGCTCGCCGTGGTCGCGTCCTGGGGAAAGCTCGCCACGCCGAGGCTCATCGTGATCGTGGTCTTCTGGCCCTGGAATACGAAAGGTTCAGAGGCGACTCGGGCACGAATCCTGTTGGCCAGCTCGACAGCCTCGGTGCGCACGAAATTGGGGACGATCAGCGCGAACTCCTCGCCGCCGTAGCGCGCCGCGCAGTCGACCGGTCGGGCGAACCCCATCAGGATGCCGGCGACGGTCCTGAGGAGGTGATCGCCCGCCTGGTGGCCGTAGCGGTCGTTGTACGACTTAAAATGGTCCAGGTCGCAGAAGATCAAGGAGAGAGGGCTCTGGCTTCGCCCCGAGCGCAGAAGCTCCTCTTGCAGCCTCGCTTGGAAGGATTTGTGGCTGTGCAGTTGGGTCAGCGGATCGTGAGTCGCCTGTTCGTTGACCTGCTCGAAGAACGTGATGTTCTCGAGGCTCAGCGACGCCATCGTCGCGAAGAGGTCGGCGGTGTTCACGTCCTCGGGGGAAAATGCCCCCGTCTGGTCGGACTCCAGGCGCACGAAGCCGGCGGGCCGGCCCATGACCTTCATCGGGACCGCCACCGCCGAACCCGAGGCCTTGAACCGGGGGTCCGAGCGAAGGTCCCGCACCAAGACGGGGCCCCTTCTTTTGGAAGCGAGGTCCAAAAGCGCATCGTCGCCGACGGAGGCGGCGACCGTGATGCGCGCCCCGGGGAAGCGGGAAGCGAGGATCGCGATCAACCGACGCTGCACCTCCGAGGCGTCCATCGTCGCACCCAGGCTCTTCGCGGATTCCGCCAGGTCGCGCCGCAGGCGGGTCTCGCCGCCGACGCTCGCCTCGTACGACTGGTAGTACTTGAAATCCCTCTCGTCGTCCTTCATCTCGGCTTCCAGAGAGATCTGCTCGACGGCCATCTCCCTCTGGTCCGAGAACGCCCGGCCCCGCAGCCAGGACAGCGCCCATGTCAGAAGCCAAATCCCCGCGATCTCGACGGAGAGTCCCGCGCCCGAGCCCGGCGCCGAGCGCGAGGCCAACAGCAGGCCCGCCGTGCTCACGAGGAACAGGAAGATGATCGGCATCTCCGCCTCGCGCCGCAGGTCGGACCACAGTATGATCAGGCCGTAGAACGGAAAGAGACCCGGGCCCAGGGCGGGCTCGCGGATCAGCAGCAGGGAAATGCCGATGAACAAGAACGTCGAGCCCAGTAGCGTCGCCGTTCGATAGCTCAGCATTAAATTGTGGAGGTGGCGGGAGTTGCACCCGCGTCCAAACGCCGCCGCCCAAGGCCACTACAGGCTTAGTCCGACTTCAATTTCACCCGGCGGAGACCGCCGGACGAGTACCACCGGGCTAGCCCCGTTCGGGCTTAAGACCCCCTCCGACGGTGCCAGCGGGAGGATCCGCATCCTGCTATTTGACGCCGGGGTCCCTCCAGCAGGAGTCAAGGGCCCGACGTGTGCTTATCGCGTGTTAGGCGACAGCCCAGGCCAACTGTGAGTTGGCTTTTGTTTTTTGGCCTGATTTTATCCTGGCTCAGACCTTCCAGGGCCTGCAACCGTTGAACCAACGACGCCTGTCGAACCTAGTTCACCCCCGCCAGAAGTATAACAGAAAGAGTGAAATGGTGCCAGGCTCCGTCTTCACTCTTTTTAGCTCCTCTGAGGGAGGGCTAGGGCTTCGAGGGCTCCGACGAGTTCCTTGGCGCTGTGGAAGCGCTTCTCGGGGTCCGGGTCGAGGGCCTTGGCCAGGACCTCGTCGACGGCGGGCGGAAGCCCGGAAGCCATCTGGGAGACCGGCACGTAGGTCTTGTTGATCTTATTGAGCAGCATCCCCGAGCCCGTCCCGTTGAAGGGCATCTTGCCGGAGAGCATCTCGTAGAGGCAGACGCCCAAAGCGTAGACGTCCGACTCCCGCCGCACCACGCCCTGCTCCTGCTCGGGCGCCATGTAAGGGGGCGTGCCGACCACGGTGTTGGTCATGGAGTAATGGGCCATCGCGTCCTTGGCGACGCGCGCGATGCCGAAGTCCATGACCTTGACGACTCCGTCGTCGCGCAGCATGATGTTGCCGGGCTTGAGATCGCGGTGGATGATGTTCTTGGAATGGGCGTAGTCCAGCGCCTCGCCGGCCGCCTTCAGGATGGAGACCGCCTTGCCCAGGCCCAGGGGCCCGCCGGCCTGGATGACCTCGTGGAGGGTCTTTCCCGCGACGAACTCGAAAACCAGGAAGACGTCGTCGTTCTCCTCGAGGATCGCGTAGACGTCGACGATGCCGGGATGGTGGAGGCCGGCGACGACCTTGGCTTCGGTGACGAAGCGCTCGCGCTCGCGGCGCTCGAGGCGCAGCTCGTCGCGCATCTTCTTGATCGCCACGCGGCGCTTGAGGCTCGTATCCCGCCCCTCGTAGACCAGGCCCATGCCGCCCAGGCCGATCTGCTTCAAGATCTCGTATTGTCCCCGGAGCAGCCCGGCCTTCTGGCCGTTGCCGGCCACGGCCCGGGACGCGGGAGTCGCTGGGCCCTGCGCCACCTCGGTGACCGCGGGGCCCCGGCGGGTCAGGTGCGTGAGGGCTTCCTTGATCTTGGGCATGAAGACCGACAGCAGGCCGAAAGCGAGCAGAAGGCCGCCGAGCACGCTGGCCGTGGCGACCGCCTTGAAGCGGCGGGAGCGGTCGCCCGGGTTCGCCGCGCCGTCGGCCAACGCCGCGGCGCCGTCCTCGGGGAACAGGAAGGTCAGGTCGCTCGCCGCGGGAAGCTGCAGGGCGGCTTGAAGCCTCGCGTTGAAGCGCGGGTCGAGAGCCGCCGCGCTCTTGAGCGCCGCGATGGCCTCGCCGTTGCGCTGCTGGCCCGCCAGCGCCTCGGCGAGCGCGTTGTAGGCCTGGGCGTTGTTGGGATCGAGCTCGAGGGCGGAGCGCGCCGCCGCCTCTGCCTCCTTGTAGCGCTTGAGCTTGTTGAGGGCCACGGCCTTGCTCAGCAGAAGGGCGACGTTCTTCGGCGCGACCTTGAGGCCGTCCATGGCGTCCTTGAGGGCGAGGCCGTATTGGTGCGTGCGGTTGTAGGCGATCGAGCGCAGATTGTAGGCCTGGGCGTTGTTGCCGTTGAATTCGATGGCGCGCGAGAGGTGGCCGATGGCGCTGTTGTAGTCGCCCAGCCTCAGCGCCCCCATGGCGTCCCGCGTCGCGGCGGCCGATTGCGCGCCGCCGGGGCCCGACAGCGCCAGGCTCGCGCCGCCGCCCGCTCCCATCATGCCCCCGCCCGCGCCGGCGTCGCCGCCTGGGGCATTGGAAAGACCGCCTTCGCCGATGCCGCCGCGGCCGGCCGAGAGCGCGTAGAGCTGGCGTGCCTTATCGCTGTTGGGATCTATCTTCATCGCGGCCCCGGCGTCCTTGGCCGCTCCGGCCAGATCGTGCTGCATGTAGTTCCCTTCCGCACGCATCGTCAGGGCGTTGGCGTTGCCGGGATCGAGTTGGAGGGCGTGCGAAAGGTCCTTGACCGCCCCCGCGGCGTCGCCGGCGGCCAACTCGTCCTTGGCGCGATCGATGTACGGGGCCGGCGACCCGGGGTTGCTGTTGATGGCGTTCTGGCCGTGCTGCTGCTGCTGCGCCGGAGGCATGAAAACCTTGGAAAGCTCGTCGGCAGCCATGAGCGTCGGGCTCCAATCCTTATTTGCGGGGGACATGAGTTCGACCATGTCGTTGCCCAACTTGGTCATCGCTTCGACCGCCTGCGCGTAACGAGGATTCTGCTTGATCCCATCCAGGCCTCCGTCCTTCGCGATCACCCTGTTGATCGCTTGGCGCAATCTGTCGGGATCCTCGAGATTCTGGGCGAAGGCGGCACGCATCTCCGCCCGCTTCTTTTCAGCGCCGGGCTGGCCCTTCCAGGCATCCTTGAACCCGTCCATCACCCCCTCTTCGTCGCCCAGGTATCGGTTCAAGGCGTCCACCTTCACGTCTTTCGGCTGGATCGGCGCCACCGAGTTCTTCGGGTCCCCCTTCTGACCTTTCTCGATGAAACTATTGATGACCGCGGTCTCATCGTCCAGGTCCCCTTTAGGATCGGGATTCTTGATTTCAGCTCTCAACTGCTCCCAAGTTTTTTCCTTACCCTGCGACCCATCGCCGCCCGGGGGAGTGGTCCCGGGGCCCGTGACGCCCAGCCCATTGACGACGCCCTCCTCTTTCTTGACTGGGGGAGCCGTCGGCTGGCAACCCGCGATTGTTCCCATGCAATTGCCGGCAGGCATACCGGCCATGTCCGTCTTGCACTCCGTGCAGGCCCGGGCCGGGGCAGGACGCAGGAAGAGAATCCCAAGAACGAGGGAAGCTAAACCGATGCGAGGGGGTTTCATATCGATAGTGTAGGGGGCACCCCTTGAATTGTCAAGCCTCGGTCGAGAATTAACCGTTCTTTTAACCGGCGCGGGAGGAGGCCAAAGCTTCGACGGCGGCCAAGAACTCGGCGGGTGTCCGGTAGCGCTTTTCGGGGTCGGGGGCCAGGGACTTGGCGATGACCTCGTCGATGCCGGCCGGAAGGCCGCCTCTGACCTGCGAGGACAGCGGATTGTGGCGGCCGTTGATCTTGTTGAGCAGCATGCCCGCGCCTTGGCCGTTGAACGGAAGCTTGTTGCTCAGAAGCTCGTAGAAGACCACTCCCAGGCCGAAGACGTCGCTTTCCTTGCGCACCGTGCCCTGCTCCTGCTCGGGCGCCATGTAGGGCGGCGTGCCCACGACCGTGTTGGTCAGCGACATCTTGGTCAGCGCGCCCTTGGCTTGGCGCGCGACGCCGAAATCCATGACCTTGACCCCGCCGTCCTTGGCGAGCATGATGTTCGAGCACTTGATGTCGCGGTGGATGACCTTCTGGCGGTGGGCGTAGTCGACCGCCTCGCAGGCCCCGCGCAGGACCTTGACCGCGGAATCGAAATCCATGGCGCCCTTGTCGCGCAGCACCTCGCCCAGGGTCAGGCCGTCGACGTACTCGAAGACCAGGTAGACGTCGGCCTCGTCCTCGATGATGGAATAGATGTCGACGATGTTGGGGTGGTGCAGGGCGGCCACCGTCCGGGCCTCGGTGATGAAGCGCTGGCGCTCGGAGGGCTCGGCGCGGATCTCGTCGCGCATCTTCTTGATGGCCACGGTCCGCTCCAAAGAGAGGTCCTTGGCCTCGTAGACCATGCCCATGCCGCCCGTGCCGATCTGCCGCAAGACCTGATATTGACTCCAGAAGCCCGAGACGGGCGCACCGCCGGCGTCGGCCGCCGCCGCGGCTTGGGGTGCCGCTCCGATGACGCGGCGGAGCGTCGATCGGACCTTCTCACGCCACGATGCCGAGACGATGTGCAGAAGCCCGATGGCGACGAGCAGTCCTCCCGCGATGGACAGCACGAAAAGCCGCATGAAGCGGCCTTTCTTGGCCGCCGGAGCGCCGCCCGCGGCGGAGAGCTTGGCTCCCGGCTCGTCGTCGAAAAGGAACATGAGGTCGGACTCCTGCGGCGCCTGCATGGCGCGGTCGAGCTTGTCCTTGAAGCGCGGGTCGAGTTCGGCCGAGCGGCGCAGGGAGGCCAGGGCCCCGTCCTTGTCGCCGAGGCCCGCCAACGCGAAGGCGCGGTTCTGGTAAGCGAAGCTGTTCTCGGGCTCCTTCTCGAGCGTGTAGTTGGCATCCGCCAAGGCTTCCTTATATTTGCCCTGCTTGGCGAACGCCCAAGAGCGGCTTTGCAGGGCGGGCGCGTTGCCCGGCACCAGGCCCAAAGCGAAGCTCGAGTCGTAGACCGCGTCGGAATATTTGGAGAGCTTGTTGTCGGCGATCGCCCGGTAATTCCAGGCCTGCGCGTTGCGCGGGTTGAGGTCGATGGCCTTGCTGGCGAGGTTGTAGGCGCCCTCGTAATCGTGGACGCCGAGATTGGTCGCGGCCTCCTTGGTGATCGTGGCCGACTGGTCGACGTTGGTGCGCGGCGCCTCGGACTGGCGCGCGGCCGCCGCCGCGATCTGGGCGGCTGTCATGTTCGACGCACTGCCGCCAGTGCCAAAGAACGAGGTCCCCTTCGGCGCGCCGCCGGCCTGCTTCATCGCGGCCTCGTAGGACTCGCGGTTGAGCGCGCCCAGAGCGACGCCGACCGAGGGCAGATGCACGGTCGAGCTTTTGTCCATGGAAAGCTTGTAGAGCCGTTCGGCGGCCTGATTGCCGGGGTCCATGTCCCACGCCGTCTTGCCCGCATCGTTGGCCAAGGCGTGGTCGCCGAGCTGGTAGGCCGAGCCGCCGTAGGCGACCCAGACGTTGGGGTCGGTGCTGCCGTTCTTGATGGCCTTGCTGGTCAGGTCGAAGGCTCGCTGGTTGTTCCCGTTGTAGTAGGCGTCGATGCCGTTGTTGCCGAGGATCCTAGAGTCGTTGGGATGATAGTTCAGATCCGCCTGGTCCAAGTCATTATGCACGGACCAAGTCCAGTCTCCCTTCGGTTTGCCGCTTCCGTTGTCCGCAGGAGTACCGCCGCCCCGTCCACCGGTGTCCCGACCCCCGGTGCCAAGCGACGGCTGGGGTCCCTGCGGATTTTCCGGGGGCGGCCCGCCCGGGGGTTTCGGAGCGAAATCCTTGTAAGTCGCCACGAAGGCCTGGACGACGAGCTGCCCGGCGTTGATGTCGTCGATCCCCGACTTCTGCATCAACTTTGTCGCTTCGGTCTGGAAGTACACAGGGCCTTTGCCGGAGCTCTCCCTCAGCAGCTTGATGAGATTAGTGAACGCCTCCGGTCCATTCCCCGTCGACATCAGATTGAGCAACGCTTCGGGCGTGACTACATGATCCGTGCCCTTGGTGTCCGCCGCAAGCCTATTCAAATGGTTGATCACGCCCTGCCGGATCTGCTCAGGCGTTTTCAAGCCGTTCCCGCTGCTGTCGGTGCCGTCTGGATTCGCAAGGACGAGGGAACCGCACAAGATCGAGCAAATGATGCCGGTCAGAATCAGCGCCCGTTTTCGTGAATAGGACATCAGCTTACCCTAGGCGTAGTTTATCCCCGCCCGCCGCCTTTGTCAAGAAGGGCTCCCTCATTTTACCGGCCCTTTACCGCGAATGTCGGGTCGGTTAAAACTCGACAAAAATGGCGAGGGTCCCTTGACAATCCGGGTGCGAGGGTCTAAACTAAAGGGGACGGAGGATAGCGATATGAAAAAGATTTTGATTTCCATGATGCTTTTGACGGGGCTGGCTATGCAAGCGCTGGCCGAGACCTCCGACGAATTCCTCTCGAGAAACAAGATTTCTCCACCAGCCATGTCGGAGACTCAAAAGAAGCACCTCCAAGAGCTTGTTGACGCCAAGGTAGAAGATTCCAAGAAGGTCAAGAACGTAAAGGACTACCTTTGGAACGTGGCGATCGACAACATATTGACCGGATCAGCACTGGTTTGACCGGACGCCAGGAGAGATGAAGGTCCCCGAAAGGGGGCCTTCCCTATTTTATGGGGCCAAACGAGCGGCCAGAAGCGCCGCCGCGATCGTGGCCGAGGGATCGGCGTCTCGCCGTCCCGCGAGGTCGAAACCCGTCCCGTGGCCGGGCGAAGTCCGTATAAAAGGAAGCCCGATCGTCCAATTGACGACGCCTAACCCCGCCGCGACCTTGAGCGGGATCAGCGCTTGGTCGTGGTAGAGGCAGACCAAGCCGTCGAGCTTTCCCTCCCGATGCCAGCGCCACGCCGTGTCGGCCGCGATCGGCCCGGCCAGGCGCGCGCGGCGCGCGGCCGGGATCAGAATTTTCCTCTCCTCGGAACCGATCAGGCCGTCCTCCCCCGCGTGGGGGTTGAACGCGCACAAGCCCAGCTTCGGCTTTCGGATCCCCAGCAGGCTCAGGGCCCGGCGCAGGCTCGCGGTGGCGGAGACGACATCCGCGCCCTTCAGAAGCCCGGCGACGCGGGCCAGCGGGACATGGCGGGTGGCCAGCACGCACCAAAGCTTGGAGGATGGCGCTCCCAAAATCATTTGGGCGTCGGCCTTCGGGAAGAGCTCGCGGAGATATTCCGTGTGGTCGCGGTACCTAAGACCCGCGAGACTCCACGACTTCTTCGAGATCGGCGCGGTCACGATGCCGGCTACGGCCTTGCGCCCCGCAAGGTCCGTTGCCAGACGAAAGGCGGCGAAAGAGAGCTTCCCTCCCGCGGCGCAGGATTTCCCGAACGCCGGGGCCTTAAGGCCAAGACGCGTGTCGACGATCGGCGCCAGGCCCGGCTTCCAACCGGCGCGCTTCCAGACGGAAGGCTCGCCCACGAGCACCGGACGGCAGCCCCGGCGCACCGATGGATCCGCCGCGGCCCTGACCGCGAGCTCGGGCCCTATCCCCGCGGGGTCGCCGCAGGTGAAGAGGATAGCCGGTCTATTCGACGGCCGTGGCGCTGCGTTCAATGACGGCCTTGGCCTTGAGTCCCTTGACGAAGGCTTCCAGGTCCTTCTGGTACCTCATGTTCATCATGAACTTAGTCAGGTCTTCCTTAAAGCGGTCGTATTCGGGCGTCTCGGCGGCGCGCTTCTCCTGGACCCGGATGATGTTGTAGCCGATCTCGGTGAAGATGGGCTGGCTCAACTCTCCCACGGGCAGGGAGAAGGCGGCCTTCTCGAACTCCGGGGGAGCCACGCCGCGCAGGACGTAGCCGATGTCGCCGCCGCGCGCGGCGCTCTCGGGGTCCTCGGAATCGGATCGGGCGATCTCGGCGAAGGTCGAAGTCCCGGCCTCGAGCTTGCGCCTGATCTCGTCGGCGGCCGAGAGGGCGCGCTTCTTTTCCTTCTCGGTAGCGTTGGGCGAGACCTTCACGAGTATGCGCGACACCCGCACGCGTTCCGAGCTCATCGCCCTGACCTGGCTCGAGATCTGGCGGAAGGCGTAGGCCTCCTCCTCGCTCATCCCTTTGAACGCCTCGGTGCTTTGGCTCAGCGCGAAGGCCTTGCGGTCCTTCTTCGGATCCGCGCCCTTGGGAGGGTCCTTGGGAGCGATGAAGGAGACGACCTTCTCGAAGTACGCCCTGACCTCCTTCTCGTCGGGAGGCGTGACCTTGGCCTTGACGCCCTGGTCGATGAGCTTGCGGGCCATGATCTGCTTCGAGAGGCGATCGCGGAACTGCTGATAGGTCAGCCCGTCGGCCTTGAGGCGCTTTTGGAAGAGCTCCTCGCTTTCCGCCTCGGTGAGCTCGCGGCCGTCTTCGCCCCGCTTGAAATTGTCTTTGATCTCCTGGGCGCCGTTGTCGATGTCGCGCTCGCGCACCTTGATCTTCTGCTTGGCCCCCTCCTGATAGAGCAGCTCGCGGTTGACGAGTTCCTCGAGGGTGCTCTCGCGCAGCTTCTTGAGGTTGGCCGGGTCGCGCAGGGCCTCGGGCTCCTGCCTCTGCCACATCTCGATGGCCTCCGACACCTGTTTCTGGTACTCGGAGAGCAAGATCGGCGAGCCGTTGACGGTGGCGACCGTGTCTTCCATCATCTTGGCCGAGACCGCGGGTGCCGCCAGAAGCGACGCCAGCGCCAACACCGAGAGCCTCTTACTTGAACTGTTCATCGACGACCTCCACGGGAAATTTTTCCTGAATCGACTGCAAGTAATGGTCCAGCTTCTGATGCTCGATGATGTCGAGGATGCGCTCCTCGGCCTGACCGAAGGGGATGTTGCGCTCGGCGTCCTTCTTGAGGACATAGTACCCGAATTTGCTCTTGATCGGACCGCTGATCTCGCCGATGCGCATGCGGAAGACGATGTCCTGGAGCTCCGGAATGACCTCGCCGTAGAGGGCGGAGGGCATCCGGCCCCCATCGGCGGCGCTGCCGGCCTCAAGAGAGTTCTTCTTGGCCATTTGAGCGAAATTGCCCCCGCTGCGGGCCCTCTTGGCGAGGGCCTGGGCCTCGCCGGGGTTGGCCAGAAGGATGTGGCGGATGTCCACCTCGGTCGGGTGCTTGCGGAGATAATCGCGCGCCTCGTCTTCGCTGGCCTTGATGACCCCCCGAGCCCGGAGGTCGTCGCGCCACATGCGGGTCAACAGGACCTCGCGGCCCTCCTTGAGGCGCTCCTCTTCCTCCTCGCGCAGATGCTGGGCCTGGGACTTGAACTCGGCGGACTTGCGGACCTCGGAGGCCGCGGCCGCGGCGACGATCATCTTCTCGCGGATCAGGATGTCGAGGAATTGACGCCTGCCGTTGGGCGTCAGCACGTAGCTTTGGAAATTCTGCGGGACGTCGGCGAGCTTGCGGGTGAACTCGGATTGGGTGATGACCAGCGGCCCCACCTTGGCCACCACAGGATCGCGGCGCCGGCAGCCGGAGCACAAAAGAACGAACGCCAGACAGGCTAAAACGCCAATGCGCATGATCGTCATCGTACCATTTTTTCGAGGCCGCCATCGCCGCCGAGGATCCCGGCGAGGAAGGCCTCGAGCCACTCGAGCGGCTCGTCGCGCTCCAATTCGACGACGAGCCCGTCCCCTTCTGGCGACGGCACGAACATGAGCTTCTGCGATTGGTAGGTCTTCACCCACGACGAGAGGACCTCATGCCCGATCGGGGCGTCCTTGCGGAAATAGATCTCGATGCGCCGGTCCTTCTGCGTGGCCGAGCGCAGGCCCGCTTTCTGCGCCAGGGCCCTGACGCGCAGCAAGGTGAAGAGGTGCCGCACCGGCTCCGGGGCCGGGCCCGATAGGTCCTCCAGCTCCCGGCGCAGGCTCTCGATGTCCTCGGGCTTCGATCGCAGGATGCGCTTGTAGAACTCCAGGCGATGCATCTCGTCCGGGAGATAGGATTCGGGGATGTAGGCGGGCAGCTTGATGTCGACGGTGACGGGCTCAACGTCGTCCTTCGAGGACCTTCCGGCCTTCCGCGCGATCTCCTCGTCGAGAAGTTGAGAGTAGAACTCGACCCCGACGGCGTTCATGAAGCCGTGCTGGCGGGCGCCGAGCAGGTCTCCGGCGCCGCGGATCTCGAGGTCGCGCATCGCGAGCTTGATGCCCGCGCCGAGCTCTCCGAACTCCTTGAGCGCCTCGAGCCTCTTGCGGGCGTCCTCGGAGAGAGCCTTCAAGTCGTCCGTTCCCTCCGGAAAGAAGAAGTAGCAGTACGCCCTCTGCTTCTCGCGTCCGATGCGCCCGCGCAGCTGGTAGAGCTGGGCCAGGCCGAACTCGTGGGCGTCTTCCACCAATAACGTATTCACCCACGGGATGTCGAGGCCGGACTCGATGATCGTGGAGGCCACGAGCACGTCGAATTTGCGGTTGAAGAATTCCCACATGGATTTCTCGATGTCGGCCGCGCTCATCTTGCCGTGGACCATGCCGAAGCGGGCGGTGGGCAAGATCTTCCGCAGACGCCCGACCGAGTCGCCCATCGAGCGCACGCGGTTGTGGACGTAATAGGCCTGCCCTCCCCGCGCGAGCTCCTCCGAGATGGCGGCCTGCACGGCCTCCTCGTTCCAGGGCCCGACCTTGGTCACGATGGGCTGGCGTCCCGTCGGCGCGCTCTCGATGAGCGAGATGCCGCGCAAGCCCGAAAGGGCTTGATTGAGCGTGCGCGGGATCGGCGTAGCCGAGAGCGAGAGCAGATCGACGGCCTTGCGAATCTGCTTGACCCGCTCCTTGTCCTTGACGCCGAAGCGGTGTTCTTCGTCGACGATGACCAGGCCGAGGTCCTTGAAGGACACGTCCTTCTGCAGGAGGCGCGCGGTGCCGATGACGATGTCGAGCTTGCCTTCCTTGAGCGCCGCGGCGACGGCCTTCTGCTCAGCCGGGGTCTGGAAGCGCGTGAGCAGGCCGAGCTTGACCGGATAGTCGGCAAAACGAGCCGTGAAGGTGCGGAAATGCTGGTCCGCGAGGATCGTCGTGGGGACGAGCACCATGGTCTGTTTGAAGCCCGCCGCGCATTTGAAGGCCGCGCGCATCGCGACCTCGGTCTTGCCGTAGCCCACGTCGCCGATGACCAGGCGATCCATGGGATGCGGGCTCGCCATGTCGGCGCAGACCTCCGAGATCGCCCGCGCCTGGTCCTGGGTCTCCTCGTAGGGGAAGGCCTCCGCGAATTCGCGCTCCATCGGCGAGTCCTCCGGGAACGCGTTGCCGGGGAGCGCTGCCCGCGCGGCCTGGGTCTTAAGCAGCTGTTCGGCAAGTTCCCGCACGCCCTCGCGCACCTGGCGCTTGACCTCTTCCCACCTGCGCGTGTCGAGCGAGGAGAGCCGCGGTCTCTTGCCCTCGGCTCCGGAGTACTTCTGGATGCGGCCGAACTCGGTCATCGGTGCGTAAAGCCGGTCTTCGCCGCGGAATTCGAGCAGCAAGCAGTCGAGCGTCCCATGGCCCGGGGACTCCACGGGCTTGAGGCCCCGGTAGCGAGAGACGCCGTAGTCCTGATGCACGACGAAGTCGCCCTGGCGCAGCTCCCGCCAATTGAGGCCGCCCTTCGAAGTGAAGTGCTTCCAGCGCGCGGCGGGGCGGTAATGGCGGCCGAAGATCTCGGATGTGGCCAGCACGCAAAGCTTGAGGCCCGCGTGGTCGAAGCCCTGCCGCAATGGCCCAATGAGGAACTGGCACAAACCCGGGGGAAGCTGTTCCTCAAGGAGCTCCTGCATGCGCCGGTCCTCGCCGCGGTTCAACGAATAGAGGACGACCCTGCGTCCCTCGGACGCCGCCCGGCGCATCTGCTTCCAGGCGACCCTCGGGTCGCCGCGCGTGGGATCGACCGGCCGCGCGCCGAAATCGAGGTCGTCTGCCGAGAGTTCGAGCAGGCGCCCCGCTTTGAACAGCGCCGCCCCGGACGGCGGGGAGAATTCGACGTCCTCGGGAGCGATCCAAAGGGCGTCGCCGCAGAGCCACTCCGAGAGCAGGCCCGCGGCTCCCTCCTCCGCGGCGGGAACGGCTTTGGCCTCATGGACCAGCGCCAAGGTCGCCTGAGTCCCGGGCTCGAAAGTGCGCAGAGAGGCGATCTCATCCTCGTCGAAGAGCACGCGCACGACTTGAAGCGGCTCGAGACCGAAGAAGTCGAGAACAGCGCCGCGCACGGCGAACTCGCCCGGCGATTCGACGAAATCGACGCGCTGGTAGCCGCTGGAGATGAGCCTCTCGATGGCGGCCTCGCGCTTGAGCTTGAGGCCGATGGAGAAGGAGACCACGCCGCCGGAGAATTCTTCGCGCGAGGGCACCGCCTGCGCGAGCGCCTGGGGCAGGACGACCGCCAGGCGCGCGCCGCCGCGCAGGAGCTCGAGCGACGAGAGGCGCACGCGGGCATCCTCCCCGAACAAAGCGGCCGGCTGGGCCTCGTCCCCGAAGAGCGGGGCCAAGGCCGCGAAGGCGTCCGAGACGTCCTCGAGCTCCTCCTGCTCCTTGACCACGAGCACCAGCGGGCCTTTGAAGGCGGGGGCTGGGAGGCCGGGGACCTCGCGGCCGTGCAGCAGGCAGCGCGCGAGCAGGGCCCAGGCGCCCGAGCCCGGCAGGCCGACGAGCCTCGGAGCGGCCACCTAAGCGCGAACGGCGGCGGCGAGTTCGGCGGCGAGGTCGTCGCGGCGGGACGAGTCGGAGCAGAGCTTGGTCATGCGCTTGGCGCCCGAGCCGTCCTCGCGCGACCAGAAAACCGAGAGGGCGACGCCCTCGCCGTCGGCCGTCGCGTAGGCCCCCAGGGGAGTCGAGCACCCGCCGCCGACTTTCTTCAGGAAGGTGCGCTCGAACTCGACGCAGAGCCGCGTGGCGGCGTGGTCGAGCTTGGCGACAAGCGCCGCTGTCTCAGTCTGGTCCGCGCGGACCTCGACGGCCAGGGCTCCTTGGGCCGGAGCGGGCACGATGAGCTCGACCGGGATCGGCTCGCGCGCGACGTCGGTGCGCCCGAGGCGATTGAGGCCCGCGGCGGCCAGGATCAACCCGTCGCAGGCGCCCTCGCGCAGCTTTCGGACTCGCGTGTCGACGTTGCCGCGCATCGGGAGCAGTTCGAGTCCCGGCTTGGCTTGGAGCAGCTGCACGCGCCTGCGCAGGGATGAGGTCGCCACGCGGGCCGGGGCCTTGAGCGCCGCCCACGGCAGGCCGTCGCGGCCGATGAAGGCGTCGCGCGGATCCTCGCGCTCGGGCCAGGCCGCGATGACGCAGCCCGGGGCGAGCTCGGCCGGCAGGTCCTTTCCGCTGTGCACGGCGAAGTCGATCTCGCCTTCGATCAAGGCCTCCTCGATCTCCTTGACGAAGAGCCCCTTCGTCCCCGAGGCGAGAGCCGCGGCCTCTTTGGGGCTTTGCGTCTGGAACAGGTCGCCGCTGGTCTTGATGACCGCGGTCTCGACCTCGAGGCCGGGGACCAGGCGCTGGAGTTGGCGCGCGAGCTGGCCCGATTGGGCCAGCGCCAAGGTCGAACCCCGAGTCCCCATCTTCAATTTCATCGTCTATCGCGGCTCCCGAAGGGTATTCTACACAATTGGTATAATCGGCGGGCTCATGGAACACCTCAAGTGGATCGAGATCGACCTCTCCGCCCTGCGCCTCAACATCAAGTGGGTGCTCTCCAAGCTCGACCCCGGCGTCAAGCTCATGGCGGTCGTCAAGGCCAACGGCTACGGCCACGGCGCCGTCGAGGTCTCCCGCGAGGCGCTCAAGGCGGGCGCCAAGAGCCTTGGCGTCATGACCACGAGCGAGGCGGCGGTCCTGCGGCATGCCGGCATCAAAGCCCCGATCCAGCTCCTGGCCCCTCTGCTGCCCGAGAACGCCCGCGAAGCCGCGCGGCTCAAGGTCGTCGCGACCGTCGATTCCTTAGAGCAGGCCCGCGCGCTCAACTCCGCGGGACGCCTCGACGTGCACCTCGACTTGGATTTCGGCCTGGGACGCTGGGGGATTGCGCCCAAGCGCCTGCCCGATTTCCTGCGGGGCCTCAATCGCCTCAAGCGCCTGCGTCTGGCGGGCCTCTCGACTCACATCGCCTACGCGCCGGGGAAGAACTCCGTCGAGGCGGAGGAAAAGCTGGCCGCGTTTGACCGCATCGCGAATAATCTCAAGCGCGAGCATCCGGACCTGGTCTGCCACGCGGCCAACAGCTCGGTGCTCATGGACTTCCCCCACTGGCAGATGGACCAAGTGCGCGTGGGCAACCTCATGTACGCAATCAACAAGGCGACCACGAAAACCGCGCCCATCCGCAAGGTCTGGCGTTTTCAAGCGCGGATCATCGCCCTCCACGACGTCGTGCCCGGTCAGTCGATCGGGTACGCCAGCGAATACATCGCGTCCCGCCGGATGCGCGTGGCGACCTTGCCCGCCGGCTACTCCGACGGTCTGACGATGGAGCCCGCCGAACGCCTGATCGGCTTCTCCACGGGATTCCAGTATTGGGGTCTGCTGCGCGGGATCAAGACGCCGTTCGTCGGCCGCTGCGGCATCTCGCACCTTCTCGTCGACGTCACCGACGTCGCCAAGCCCCGGCTGGGCGAGGCCGTGACCTTGCCGGTGCGCCGTACCGCGGCCAATTCCCAGCTGCCGCGGGTCTATTCTTAGGCCTACTCGATGATGACCGGCTCGCTGGGGCCGGGAGCGGGCGCAGGCCCGTTTCCGTTGGGATTTCTTTCGAGTTCGTCGTCCGACGGAAGCGGCGGGGGCCCTTGGCCGGCCGGGGGGGCCGTCGAAAGGCCGACGGCGGCCGCGGGGCTGATGGCGCCGGCCTGAAGTCCCGACGAGAGCTGCGCCTCCAGAGGCCGGCTATGGTCTACGGTGCAGAACTGCTTGGGCTCGGTGCCCTCTTGGAACGCCTCCAAGATGACCTTGCCGCGGGGGCAGGTCGGCAGGGCCAGCATCCCGGTCGTCGAGTCGATCTTCTGGAAAACGATGCCCTGCTGCGGAGCGGAGAAATCCCTCTTCGGATAGTCCTTGAGGACCTTCGCCATGATCTCCGTCCACCAAGGCACCACCGTGGAGCCGCCGGTCCAGTCCTTGCGGCCCAGCGAAGTGTCGTCGTCGTAGCCCATCCAGGCGGCGGCGACCAGGTCCGGCGTGTACCCCAAGAACCACAGGTCGCGGTTGTCGTTGGTCGTGCCCGTCTTGCCCGCCAAGGGGCGATTGAGTTGGCGTGCGTAGCCGCCCGTGCCGTTCTGGACGACGCCCTTGAGCAGGTTGGTCACAAGATACGCCAGTTGCGGAGACATCGCCTCCTTCTCCGCGGGAACGTGGACCTCAAGCGCCTTCCCGGCCGGGTCCTCGACGCGCTCGACCGTGTAGGGCGTCACGAAGATCCCCCCGTTGGCGAAGGTGCCGAAGGCGCTGGCCATCTCGAGCGGGCTCACCACCGACGAGCCCAGGCCCAAAGAGAGCACCGGGTCGAGGTCGGAATGGATGCCCGCCTTGTGCGCGAGTTCGACGACCAAAGTCGGGCCGATCTTCTCGATGAGGCGCACCGAGGCGATGTTGCGCGACTGCGCCAGGGCGCGGCGCAAAGTGATGGTGCCGAGGAATTTCCCGTCGAAGTTGTTGGGCACCCAAATCTTGAAATCGGCCGACTGCGCGAAGGGCGCGGTGGCCAGCGAGATCTGGTATTGGTCGGTGGCTCCCTCCAGGAGCCGCCAGTCCCGGCCGTCGTAGTAGTAGGCCAGGGGCGTGTCGTCGACGAGCGAGGCCGCGGTGAGCCCGTTCTCGAGCGCGGTGGCCCAGACGAAAGCCTTGAAGGTCGAGCCCGGCTGCCGGCGGGCCTGCACCGCGCGGTTGAAGATGGAATCCCCGCGCCCGCCGATCATGGCGCGCACGGCGCCCGTCTTGACGTCCATGAGGACGAAGGCTCCCTGGATCTTCGAGGGCGGCGAGGTCGAAAGCTCGACCCCGCCCGGGGTCTGCGCGGCCTCCTTCTGCTTGCGCTCCCATTCCTTGAGGGCCTTGTCGTCGAACTCCAACAGGCGCTTCTCCATGATCTCCTCGGCGGTCTTCTGGAAGTCGAGGTCGAGGGTCGTGTGGATCTTCAAGCCCCCGCGCCAGAGGGTGTTGTAGCCGTATTTCTGCTCGAGGCGGTGGCGCACGTGCTCGACGAAGTAGGGCGCCTGCGTGCCGACCTCCAAGGGCTTCGACAAAGGCACCGGCTGCGCGTTGGCAGAGTCGCGCTCCTGTGCGGCGATCATCTTCTCCTCGAGCATGCGCTGCAGGACCACGGAGCGGCGCTTGCGCGCGCGGTCGGGATGAGCGAACGGCGAGTTGGCGCGCGGGGAGCGGATGAGGCCGGCGAGCAGCGCGCAGTCGGGCAGGCTCAGCTGGGCGACCTCCTTGCCGAAGTAGATCTTCGCGGCCGCCTGGACCCCGTAAGCCCCTTCGCCGAAGTAGACCTGGTTGAGATAGAGCTGGAGTATCTCGGACTTCGAGAAATTGCGCTCGATCTCGACGGCCAGCAGGATCTCGCGGATCTTGCGCGTGATCTTGCGCTCGGGCTTGAGGAAGATCTGCTTGGCCAGCTGCTGGGTGATCGTCGAGGCCCCCTGCACGACCCTGCGGGCGATGAAGTTGCGCACCGCCGAGCGCAGGATGCCCTTGGGCGAGATCCCCCAATGGTTGAAGAAATTGTCGTCCTCGACGGCGATCGCGGCGTTCTGCAGGTCGACGGGAATCTTGTTGAGGGTCAGAAGGGCGCGCTTCTCGATCGAAAACTCGGCGAGCACGCCGTCCCTGGAATCGAAAACGCGCGTGGACAGGGACGGAGTGTAGTTCTCCAGCGTCGTGATGTCGGGCAAGCCCATCAACAGGCGGCGCAAGACCCAGGCGCCGCTGAAGATCATCAGGGCGAGCAGGAAGACGTTGAAATAGAAGCGGGAGCGCGACATCAACGAATTATAACACTTTGGCTTCTTTGCGGCCGGAAGCCGACAGGGAGCGCGTCAGCGCCGCGTAGCCGGCCTCGCAGAGGGCCAAGCCCTCCAGGTCCGGCAGGCGGCCCACCAGCGCCTCGAAGGCGCGGCGGCTGTCCTTGCGCCGCAGGGCCTTCTCGACGTGGCCCGCCAGGACGGCGTGGGTGCCCTCCCAGATCTCCTGGATGAGCGCGTCCTGCGAGAGGCGCGGCAGGATGGAGAAATCCCGCAGGATGCCGTTGCCGGCGAAGACCAGCTGCGCCTCGCGCACGGCCTCGGTCGCGGCGCGCGAGATTCCGATCTTGAGCAAGGGCACGAGGACCTCGGCGACGGGGTCCTCGTCCTCGAGAGCGCGGATCATCTCGAAAAACGCGGCTTGCGCCCCGCGCCAAAGGGCCTCGATGCGAGCCAAGGACCGCTTGACCTCGGGGAGCTCGGCCGCCGGACGTCCCATCACTCGGCGCGTCCGCGCGTACGCTCCGGCCTCGAGCATGGCGCGGCGCATCATGCCCAGAGAGCCGGCCGCGACGTGCATGCGCGAGGTCGCGATGACGACTTTCATCAAGATCGCCAAGCCGTGGGAGGGCCGGCCGACGAGCTCCGCGTAAGCTCCTGTATATTCGACCTCCGCGGTCGCCTTGCCGCGCGTGCCGCAGAGGTCCTTCAGGCGCAGGATGTGGCAGTCGTTGAGCGAGCCGTCCGGTTTGAGCCGCGGGACCAAGAACAACGCGACCGTGTCCGAGCCTTCCGGCTTGGCCGTCGTCACCCAGAGCTCGCCGGGGTTCGAGCAGAACCATTTCAGGCCGGTCAGACGCCAGGTCCCGTCTTTCTGCGCGACCGCGCGCGTCTCGTTCTCGGAGACGACGCTGCCGCCCTGCTTCTCGGTCACGAACTGCCCTCCCGTCAGCGGCGTCGGGCTCTTGGGATCGCGAACGAGCGGCAGCCAGCGCTTCTTCTGCTCCGGTGTCCCGTGCTCCTCCAAGAGGCGCGCCAGGCCGTCGGTCATGGCCAGCGGACAAGTGACGCCGCCCTCGCCGCACTGATTGACGAGGTAGGCTTTGACCAGGCGCTCCCAGAGCGGCGTCGGGAGCAGGACCTCCGATTGCAGGACCAGCCGCCGGGCG
This sequence comes from Elusimicrobiota bacterium, assembly GCA_016194705.1. Taxonomy (GTDB): domain Bacteria; phylum Elusimicrobiota; class Elusimicrobia; order UBA1565; family UBA9628; genus PALSA-1176. Next base: position 34,129 of record JACQAZ010000025.1, read on the forward strand.
TCGAGCTGCTCGGGGCAATAGCGGATCTCGTCGATGCGGCCGCCCCAGCGATCGTAGCGCTCGAGCCGAGGCAGCTTCTCGTCTTTGTGAGCTTCGCCGATCAGCTCGTCGAGTTTCCCTCCGCATAGCTCGCCGAACGCGGTCAGCCGCTCGACGGCGTCCTTGGGGGCCTTGCGGCGCTTGAGCCAAGCGAGCAGAGGCTGGTCGTGCAGGAAGAAGTTGGTCCCGCGGATGCCGCGGTATTCGGCCTCGGCCATGCCCTGTTATAACTTCTGACGACCGGCGCGTCAAGCCCGCGTCCGCGGCCGTTTCGAACCGGGCTCATATTGACAGGATGAGGCGCCGGGGCTACACTTCTGAGTGCCATGGGGAGACACGACGGCCTGAGGCTTTTCGTCTCGGCGGCCTCGCTCGCCGTCGGCATCGTGTCCCCGATGCCGAGCCGCGCGATTGATTGGTGCAAGTCTCATCCCAACGACCCAAGCTGCAATTCGCCAAACACCGTGTGCGTCAATAATCCCGCAATTTGCCAAAGGGTGAACGACGGCGGCGTCAACCACGGCGTCGGTGGGAGCGGCGTCGGCGGCCCGGGACCCGCTCCGGCCGGCGGAGGCACGGCCGCTCCGGGTGGAGGCTCCAACCCCACGGTCGGTGGGGACGGCGGGGGAC
>JACQAZ010000024.1 GCA_016194705.1 Elusimicrobiota bacterium
CAACCGCACCGCGCGCTGTTTGCGCGGGGCGGCAGGAAGAATGCCCGGATCAGCACGGCGCCGCCGGCCTTCGGCCGTCGGTTCCGCGCGCCGAACGCGGCGCGCGTTCGCTTTAACCTCAAGCGGGCAAAGTTGTCCCCAGCCAGAGGTGGCAGTGAAAATCTGAAACGGCGCGGGAAGGCCTACGTTGCCAGCACAGGGCTCAAGACGGCCCATCGAGCGTTTTCGAATACTTCAAAGAACGGGAAGGCCTTCGAGAGCTTCATGAACAAGCTGCCGGCGTGACGAACGATGATGGCTGCTTGGCACAGAAGACGGAAGCGAAGATTCTTGATGCAGAACTTCTTCCAACCTTCGGGCAGCGCATGCCGTTTGAACGTCTGCACGAGATTGTATGCGAGCAGACCGATCTGGAAGAACGCGGCATTGGGCAAGAGCTCCCCGCACGGCAGCTTGTCGAGTCCGAAACCATTCTTGAGCTCACCGATGGCTTTCTCGGCAGTGCCCCTGTCATTGTGATGATCCAGAATCTTTTCGGTAGTCCATGACTCGTCAAAGTTGGTGATGATAGCCCGAAACTTGACGACGTCTTTGAACAATTCCAACTGGCCCGTCAGCCGCTGCGTCACCACCAAACGAAAGGCCGGCAAATCATATGCGTTGTCGCCGCCCGCGCCGGGAACGTGAATCGTCTCGGCGAGCAGGAATTGATCTTCTCCTCGGAGGATCAGCCGCCAAGCCTTCTTGGGAATAGCCTCGATAGTCTCACGCACGGCTGCGTCGAGGTCGGCGGTGATCGTAAAGCCCATCCCGTTACGATGGCAGTAGTCGATGAGGTCCAGACGATAGCCCGCGCTGTCGGAGCGCAAACTCAAGAGCGTGCCTTGCGGCAGATGCGCGCGGCAATATTTCAGCAGGGACTTCAGGTGGCTCTGAGGCGAGGCGTTGCCTTCGCGGAAAACCCCGCCCAGAAACACATTGGGCTCCGCCAGCCAAGCCAGCAGAGGATTGTAGCCGTCGAACCCCTTGTACGTTTTCTTCGCCTCCTCCTTGTTCGACTCGATGAGCGACGAGTCGATGTCCAAGGTCAGTGGTTTGTTCGCGGTGATATTGCAAAGCGCCTGCTCGGCGACGGCCTGCGCCAGATGGTAGAGGCTGCGCTGGCTAAAGCGCCTCAAGAACTCGCCGAAGGTGTTGGCGGCGGGCATGGCGGGGAAGGTCAATTGGCTCAAGCCGGGGTCGGCGCGCAGAAGGCGGGTGTCATCGAGCCCTTCCCCTCCGGCGATCAGGGTCATGGCCAGGCCCATTACATAATCCGAAGTGCCGTAGCGGCCGCCTCGTTCCCACAGTCCGGGGATCTTGTCGAGCCGTTTGATGAGCCCGGTCTGGTGGGCGAGTTCTGTCAGAAGGGGCAGACCGGCGAAAGAGGTCAGGTGGTGGGATGATTTTTCGACTTTCAAACGGTGCAGATTTTGCGCTATCATTGTTTCACCTCGCGGGTGAAAAGTTTGCGCTTTTCACCTTAACGCCCTCGGGCGTGATTCCTTCTCGGGAACGCGAGGTATTTTATTTTTTAGGCGGGGCCGGAGCCAGTCCTTAGCCGAGGATCAAGGCGCTTTGGCGCCGCTTCTGCGCGGCGCTCCCGCGCCCGGTCTCTACGCGGCTTTGGGCCCGAGGCTTTTGACGTCGTGGATTCTCTGGGCCTTGGAGCCGGCGCTCAAAGCGGGGGCCAATGTGTTTTGGCTCGACGCGGGGAACTCTTTCGACGCCTACGGCGCGAGCTACGCGGCCAAGGCCCTGGGCTGGGAACCCAAAGAGGTTTTAAATCGGGTGCAACTTGCGAGGCCTTTCAACCTGTTCCAGCTCGAGACGATGGTCAGCTTGAAGCTTCCGTTCAAGTGGAAGGACGAGCCGGTGGTCCTTTCGGATCCGTTCCCTTTGTTCTACGACGAGGACGTTCTCGAAGCGGAAGCGAAAAAAGTCTTCGGCCGGGTCCTCCGCGGGATGAAGAAGCTGCCCGCCGTCTGGCTCGTGCTGGTGGTCGAGAGAAAAGCGCCGCAGGGTCGCGAAGAGTGGCTGCCTGAGCTGCTGAAGAGCGCAACGGGCGTCGCGAACTTGCTCGGTCCCCCCAGTCTGCGCTTGGAGGCGCGCTGAGGGCTTATGGGCCGCACTTTGCCGACGATCATACAGGCGCTCCACGCCGAGGAAGAGGTCTGGAAGCATTTTCGCCGGGCCCTGCGGCGCGAGGACCAGGAAGCCTTCGACGCGCTCTGGCGCTGGGCCAGGCGGCATGCCGCGCCCGCCGCCATGGCCAGCCGCCCGATGCCCTTCGAGGCCGCTTTGATGGGGATGCTCGTGGCCTTGGCTCGCCGCGTGATGGAGATGGACAAGAATGAAGACAGGACTGGAGGGCTGGATCTTTGACGCGTATCCGGAGGAAGAAGGGATGCGGGTCTGGGCCATCGAGAGGTCCGGCGGGCACCGCCAGCTACTCGATCCCTGGCAAGCCGCCTTCTATGTGGACGGTCGGCCGCGTCTGCCTCCATTTGCCGACGCGCGACTCGTTGAGCGGGTCGAGCTGTTTTCAGGGAAGACTTTCCGTGTCTTGGAAGTCCGCCTTCCTCCTTTGCGACGGGACAGGCTCGTAAGAGAGCTCTCGGCGGCGGGCTTCCTCCTTTACAGCGCGGACATCCCCCTGGTCCAGGCCTACCACTACGACCGCGGGCATTTCCCGCTAGCCTTCTGCTCTTTCGAGTCGGAAGGCGAGAGGCTCGTCTCTTGGGAGCTCCGCGACGACCCCTGGGCCGTGGATTACGAGCTGCCTCCGCTGAAGGTCATGCGGCTGAAATTGTCGGCCTCCGAGATCGCGGGGCGCCTCGACCCCAATCACGCGCCCCGGGGCCGCCTGATCGTGGGTCTCGAGGGCCGGGAGCACGAGCTCGAGGGAAGTATGCAAGACCAGCTCGAGACCTTGGCGCGCCGTCTGAAGGAATGGGACCCCGACGTGCTGATGACGGAGTGGGGCGACAGCTTCCTGCTGCCGCACCTCGACGCCGTATCTCGAAAATTCAAGGTGAAGCTTCCTCTCTCAAGGGATCCCTCAAGAGGGATGGTCGGCCGCGGCGAGCGCTCCTTTTATACGTACGGGCGGATGGTCTACCAGGGCGGCGCGCGCTATTTTTTCGGGCGCTGGCACCTGGACCGCCGGAACAGCTTCATGCTGCGCGAGACGGACACGGCGGGCCTCTTCGAGCTCGCCCGCGTCGCCAAGATCCCGGTGCAGAGGGCGGCGCGCTGCACCATCGGGACCACGCTCTCGTCGATGCAGATGGCCTGGGCCTGGAAGCACGGCGTCTTGATCCCGATCGCCAAGCAGCAGGCCGAGGACTTCCGGCCGGCGGACGGCCTTTTGACCGCGGACAAGGGCGGACTCTGCTACGAGCCGGACGTGGGCTGGCACGAGAATGTGGCGGAATACGACTTCACCTCGATGTACCCGGAGATGATGGTGCGCCACAATATCTCGCCGGAGACGGTCAACTGCCCGTGCTGCCCCGATAATAAGGTCCCGGAGATCGGGCATCATCTCTGCATGAAGCGGCGCGGCTTGGTGCCGTCGGTGCTGGCGCCGATCGTCGATAAGCGGGCGCGATACAAGACCCTTTACAAGGAAGGCGGGCCCAACGCCGCGGTCTACAAAGCCAGGGCCGACGCCTATAAGTGGACCTTGGTCTGCTGTTTCGGCTACCTTGGCTTCAAGAACGCGCGCTTCGGAAAGATCGAAGCGCACGAATGCGTCAACGCATGGGGCCGCGAGGTCTTGCTTCGGGCCAAGGAGTCGTTCGAGAAGCGCGGCTTCTACATGCTCCACGCTTTGGTCGATTCCTTGTGGATCAAGATCGACCGTGGGACCGATCTGGAAGCGCTTCGGCTCGTCGTCGAGCGGGAGGCGGGCTGTCCCTTGGCGCTGGACGGAGTCTACAAGTGGCTGAGGTTTTCCCCCTCGAGACAAGACCCGCTCTCGGGCATACCGGGCCGCTATTTCGGCTGTTTTCAAAACGGCGATCTTAAATTGCGCGGCATCGCCTCGCGCCGGCACGACACGCCGCTGCTGTTGAAGAACCTGCAGGGAAACTTGCTGGAGCGGTTGTCCCGCGCGAAAGGCCTCTCCGAGTGCCGGGCCATGCTTCCCGTTCTCAGGGATATCATCGAGGAATGCCGACAGCGCCTCAAGGACGGCGGCGTGAAGGCCTCGGAGCTGGCCATCACCTTCAACCTCTCGAAGGCCCCTTCGGAGTACAAGCAGGACACCGTGCAGACCTTGGCCGCCAAGCAGTTGGCCGACTCCGGCGTGGTCCTGCATCCGGGAGAGACGGTGCGCTATGTCATCACCGCGGCCAAGGACAAGGTCAAGGAGTGGCGCTCCAAGCCCTTGTCGCTGATGGAGGGCGCCTTGGAATACGACTCGGCGCGGTATCTGGAGCTTCTGGAGAGGGCGGCCGAGGAGATCCTGGGCGGGCTGGACGAGGGCGAGCAGCTGCGCCTGCTGTGAGCGCGTGAATTATTTACTTGCGCGGCCATAAAAAAGTATCGTGTAGATATCCCCATGGCCACCGTCGAATACCGCCGCCTCGAGTCGCTGCTCAAGGACTGCGCCTACGCCGAGCTCGAGGAGCTCGTAGCAAACGCCGATCTGGGCGAGCTCGCCGTGATCTGGCCGCAGTTCGGGGCGATGAGCAAGCTCGTGCTCTTCAAGCTCATGGACGCCGGCCGCGCGATGGAGTTCTACGCGCGCCTGCCGATGAAGGAGAAGTACTACCTTCTCTGCGGCTTCTCCCTGCAGAGCATCGCGCCCGTCCTCGAGGCCCTCAAACCCGCCGAGCGCCGCGTCTTCGTGCAGCTGCCCCGCGAGTTCTACGACAAGATGTTCAAGCAGCTCGTCACCGAGCGCGTCGAGATCACTTTTCCCCTCAGCAATAACTGACAGCGCGCCGTCCCCGAGAAATGATATCCAACGAGCCCGCCATCGTGCTCAGCAGACGGAACCTCGGCGAAGCCGACCGCCTCTGCACGCTCTACACGGAGAACCAAGGCAAGCTCTCCGTGCGCTTCTCAGGGGTCAACAAGCCCGGACGCAAGCTTAAGGCCCTCTCCGAGCCGATGATGTGGGCGGAGTACCGCCTCTACTCCTCGCCGCGCACGGACATCGCCAAATGCATCGGGGGCGCCATCATCTCGAGCTTCCCGCGCCTGCGCGGCGAGCTCGACGCGACGGTCGCGGCGTTAGGGTGCTGCGAAAGGCTCGACGCGCTCACGCCCTTGCGCTCGCCGAATTGCGAGAAATACCTGCTCATCTGCGCGGCCCTGGCGGCGCTTGAGGCGTCCCTGAGTCCCTGGGTTCCGGCCGCCTTCTCGCTCCAGCTCCTCGAGGCCGTCGGCTACGGACTGCGCGACCGCGAGTTCCCGGACGAGGAACGCCCCCTTTGGAAGCGTCTGCACGAGACCGCGCTCGACGCCCTGCCCGCCGTTCCCTGGCGGCCTGAGGCCGCGGAGCGCTTCGCGCGCGTCGCCGACGACCAGATCGAGGGGATCATCGGCCGGCCGCTCAGGTCGCGCGGCTACATGGACAAGCTTCGCGTCCCCGCGGAGGACACGCAGGTCCATGCTTAGCTTCCAGGAGCTCATCCTCGAGCTGCAGACCTTCTGGTCGCGCCAGGGCTGCCTGTTGATCCAGCCCTACGATCTCGAGAAGGGCGCGGGCACCTTCAATCCCGCGACTTTCTTCGGCGCGCTGGGCCCCAAGCCGACGGCGGTGGCCTACCCGGAGCCCTGCCGCCGGCCGACCGACGGCCGCTACGGCGACAACCCCAATCGGCTGGCGAAGTACTACCAGTTCCAGGCGCTCATGAAGCCCGTGCCCAAGGACATCACCGGGCTGTATTTGAAGTCGCTCAAGGCCGTCGGCTTCGACCCCAAGAAGCACGACCTGCGCTGGATCGAGGACGACTGGGAGTCGCCGACCTTGGGCGCCTCGGGCGTGGGCTGGGAGGTCTGGCTCGACGGCATGGAGATCACGCAGTTCACCTACTTCCAGCACATGGGCGCGATGGCGCTGTCTCCGGTCTCGGTCGAGATCACCTACGGCCTCGAGCGCATCGCGATGTACCTTCAGAAAAAAGACAGCGTCTACGACCTGGAATATAATGACAAAACCACTTATGGGGACCTTCATCTGCCGCAGGAGCGCCAGTTCTCCAAGTACAACTTCGAGGAGGCCGACGTCTCGCTGCTGAGCCGCCATTTCAACGAATGGGAGAAGGACGGCGAGCGCCTGGTGGCCGCCAAGCTTCCGCTGCCGGCTTACGACTGCGTTTTGCGCGTCTCTCACTGCTTCAACACGCTCGAGGCCCGCGGCGCGATCTCGGTCACCGAGCGCGCGCAGTACATCGGCCGCGTGCGCAACCTGGCCAAGAAAGTCATGAACCTTTATCTCGAGCTCGAGGCTCCCGCGATGGAGAGACTTCGTGCCTAAATCGGTGCCAGGCATTAAGACTCTTGCCGGCAAGAGTTCACCGACCATGGATTTTCTTCTCGAGATCGGCACCGAGCCGCTGCCCGCGAGGTTCGTCGGCCCCGCTCTCCCGCAGCTTAAGGAGAACCTGGAAAACCTCTTGGTCACAAGCAACATCGGTTATGCCGTAGAGAGCGTGAAGACGTACGGCACTCTGAGAAGGTTGGCGGTCTTCGTGGCCGACGTCGAAATGAAATCGAACCCTCCCTCGTTGGAGGTCACGGGCCCCCCGGCGCGGCTCCTCAAGGATGGGAACGGCAAATTTACAATCCAGGCCGAAGGCTTCGCGCGAAAACACGGTCTGGCGCCCGAGGATCTCAAGGTCGTGATGACGCCCAAGGGAGAATTCCTTCAAGCCGTGCTCGCTCCGGAGCCGGAAAGGACCGAGAAGGTTCTTGCGCGAGAGCTGCCGAAACTGTTCGACCGCTTCGATTTTCCAAAGTTCATGGAGTGGGAAGAGACTCGCTTCAAGTTTGGCCGCCCCATCCGCGGCATCGTCGCCCTGTACGGGAAATCAGTGATCCCTTTCAAGCTCGCCGGGATCAAGAGCGGGCGCGGCATCGCGGGCTTGCCCGCGCACACGAAGAAGCCGGTCTCCTTGGCCGAGCCCGCCAAGTACAAGGACGCCCTCAAGAGGATGCTCGTCCTCGTCGATCCCGAAGAACGCCGCGAAGCCTTGGTCAAGCGCCTTGAAGGAGAGGCCAGGCGCGCGGGCTTCAAGCTCGACGCGGACCCCGATCTCATCGAGGAGACGCTCTGGATGACCGAGCATCCCGTGCCGGTGTACGGGCAATTCAGGAAAGAGTTCTTGGATCTTCCGGCGCCGCTGCTGTCTTTGGTGCTCAAGAAGCAGCTCAAGTTCTTCCCCTTGCTCGACGGGTCGAAGCTTGCCGCGGGCTTTCTCGGCGTGCGCGACGGCGTCTCGGAGGGGCAGGCGCTCGTGCGCGAGGGGTATCAGCGCGTGATCTCGGCTCGGCTTTCGGATGCCGTCTTCTTCTTCAGCCGCGACAAGGCGGTCAAGCTCGGCGATCGCCTGCCCGGGCTTGAGCGCGTCATCTATCAGAAGGCTTTGGGCTCGATGGCGCAGAAGGCCGCGCGCGTCGCGGAGCTGGCCAAGACGCTCTGCGACATGATACGCGACATCTACATGGAGGTCAACGAGCCGGCCGTCGCCGAGATCGCGCGGCTCTGCTACGCCGATCTTGTGACCGAGGTCGTCAAGGAGTTCCCCGAGCTGCAGGGCGCCATGGGCGGGGTCTACGCGCGGCTCGAGGCTGACGACGAGCGCGTGGCCCTGGGACTCGAGCAGTTTTACTACCCATCGGGTGGAAAGTCCCCGATCCCGACGACCGCGGAGGGCGCGCTCGTCTCGTTGGCCGGCAAGCTCGACACCTTGGCCGGCAATTTCGCGATCGGGAACATTCCGACGGGTTCGGCCGATCCCTTCGCCCTGCGCCGGCAGGCAGTAGGCGCGATCCGCATCCTGCTCGAGAAGCAGCTGCCGATCGTCCGATTTCGTCTGGGCCCGCGCCCAGGCTTTCTTCGAGGAGAAGGGATTCAAGGTCGACGAGATCCGCTCCGTGCGCTCCGGCGGCCTTTCGAACCTTGCCAAGACCTACCTGCGGCTCTCGGCCGTGGCCTCGGTGCGCAAGAACCCCGACTTCGAGCCGCTGGCCGCCGCCTTCAAGCGCGCGGCGAACCTGCTCAAGCAGGCCAAGGTCGATCTCTCCAACGGCGGCGCTCCCGACAAGGCCGTATTAAAGGAACCGGCGGAGCTCGCCCTTTACGACTCCCTGGTTGCGGTGGAAGGCGAGGTCAAGGAGAAGCTCGCCTGCGACGGCTACGAGCCCGGCCTGCGGGCGCTCGTCGCGATCAAGCCCCACCTCGACCATTTCTTCGACAAGGTCATGGTCATGGTCGAGGACGAGCAGCTCAAAGTTCAGCGCCTGAGCCTCCTGGCCAAGCTCGTGCGCCTCTTCAACGCGGTCGCCGATCTTTCCGAGCTGCAGACCCCCGGCGCGAACTGATCAGCGGTACGAGCCGCGCGCGATCGGCATCCGCCGGCCGATTCCAAACGACTTTCCCGAGATCTTGAGAGACGGCGGGGCTTGTCGGCGCTTGTACTCGGCGCGGTCGATGCGGCGCAGGATTTCGTCGACGAGCCCGCGGTCGAAGCCTCCCGCCGCGATCTCCGCGGGCCCGCGCCTCTGTTCCACGTACGCCGCGAGGATCGCGTCGAGCGCGTCGTAGGGCGGCAGGTCGTCCTGGTCGAACTGGTGGGGCTTGAGCTCGGCCGAGGGCAGCTTCTCGATGGAGCTTTCCGGGATCACCTTTGCCTCGCGGTTGAGCCAGCGCGAGAGCGCGTAGACCGTCTTCTTCGGGACGTCGGCGAGCACGGCGAGCCCCCCGCTCATGTCGCCGTAGAGCGTGCAGTAGCCTACCGACATCTCGGACTTGTTGCCGGTCGAGAGCAGCAGGGCCCCCTCTCGGTTCGAGAGCGCCATCAGGAAATTGCCGCGGATGCGGGCCTGGAGGTTCTGCTCGGGCAGGCCCTCGCGCGGACCGAGAAGCTCGCCTAGGGCCCCGCGATACGACTCGAAGACTTCCTGGATCGGGAGCTTGAGCCAGCGCACGCCGAGGTTGGAGGCCAGGGCCTGGGCGTCCTCGAGGCTAGACTCGGAAGAGTATTCGGAGGGCATCGAGACGCCGGTCACACAGTTCGCGCCGAGCGCGCGCACGGCCAGCGCGCAGGTGAGCGCCGAGTCGATGCCGCCCGAGAGGCCGACCAGCGCGTTCTTGAAGCCGCACTTGGCCGCGTAGTCGCGGATCCCCAAGGTCAAGGCGCCGGCGGTCTGCTCGATGTCGGGCGCGAAGACCTCGCCGGCGAGCGGGTCCGGCAGGCGCTCGGTGTCGACGACGACGAGGTCCTCGCCGAAGCCCGCGCCGCGGGCGACGCAGCGGCCCTTGGCGTCGAGCACGAGGCTGTGGCCGTCGAGAATGATCTCGTCGTTGCCGCCGACCATGTTGCAGTACAGGAAGGGCAGGCGAAGGCGGCGGGCCTGGTCCGCGAACAACTTGAGGCGCCAACCGGGCTTGTCGCTGCCGAAGGGAGAGGCCGAGAGGTTGACGAGCAGGCTAGCGCCGGACTTGGCCAGTTCCTTGAGCGGGTCATTTGGGTAGAGCCGCGCGACCGAAGGATCCCGGGCCCAGGCGTCCTCGCAGATCGAGATTCCCAGCCGCGTCCCCATGAACTTGACGGGCTTGTTGTCCTTGGCCGGCTCGAAGTAGCGCGCCTCGTCGAACACGTCGTAGGTCGGGAGGAGCGTCTTGTGGCGGACCGCGACGACCTTGCCGCGGTGCAGCAGGGCCGCGGCGTTGTGGACGGGCTTGCCGCGGCGGGACTTGTTCGCGGCGACGAAGCCCACCAGGCAGGCCGTCTCTCCCGTGCGCTTGGCCAAGGCCTGCAAGGCCTCCTGGTTGGCGCGCACGAAGCCCGGTTCCTCCCAGAGGTCGAGGGCCGGGTAGCCGCCCAGGCACTGCTCCGGGAAGACGGCGAGGCCGCAGGCCCGCTCCGCGGCGCGGCCCAGAGCGCCCTTGATTTTTTCGAGGTTGCCCCGCAGGTCGCCGACCGTCGCGTCGACCTGGGCCAAGGCGACCCTCATTGCGGGCTCTCCGTCGGCTTGGTCTCGAGGCGACTGCAGACCGCCGAGAAGGCTTCGCCTGCGCCCATGAAGTTCTCCTCGATGGCCGCCTGGACGCTGTGCCGCACTTCGTGGCCGGCCAAATGGCAGACCTCGGCGATGCCCTCCATCCCCCAGGTCATGAGGTCGCCGCAATCGAGATGGACCGCCGAGGAGATGGCGGGCATCTCGTGCAGCAGCTTGACGGCCGCCTCGGGCAGGCTCTTGTTGAGCAGGAGCATCCCCCCCATGACTCCGCGCGAGACGGCGCAAACGGTCAGGTGCGGGTCCTGGCGGACCTCGTGCTCTGCACGCCCGCGACGATGATCTTCTTGGCGATCTCGCCGGCGGCCTCGGGAGCCTTCTCGATCTCGCTCAAGCGGCTGGCGACGATCTCGCGCGCGAGCTTCTCGAAATCGTACTCTTCCATTGACCCGATTATACTATAGGTGCCGCGGGGTGGCGAGCCGGCGCTTTGTCTGCTAAACTGGACTCGATATGCGCGGGTTTTTCCTGGCCTCTGCCGTGGCTGTGGCCGCCGGCGGCTGCGCGCCCCCGATTCCCAAGCCGGGGCAGCCCTCCGGCGACATGCAGGGCGCCCTGGTCTTCGGACTGACGATCCGCGGCCGCGATTTCCCGGCGCGCGTGCCGCACCGCATCGAGGAGGCCTATTTCGCCCCCGTGGGCTGGGACGGCGAGCTCGACTTCGACCAGCCAATCCGGAGCAACTTCCGCGCCGGCGACTATGTGGTCCTGCTCAACATCCCGCCCGGACGCTACGCTCCGGTCGCCGGAGCCTACTACCACCGCAACGTGCGCTACCTTCTGAGGCTCGATCCCGCCCTCTCGCGCGGCTGGATCACGGAGGTGCGTCCGGGCGAGATCGCCTTCGTGGGCGACGGGCTCATCCGCACCGAATGGGAGGGCGTTCTGAGGGCGATGGGCAATTTCTTCAAGAACGTCGGCTCCTTCGTCGTGCCCTTCCTCTACATCACGATCCACGTCGAGGCGTCCTCTCCGACCCTCAACAAGAGCGCCGAGGAGGAGGCCGCGGCCATGCACGAGACCCGGCGCAAGCTCGCCGCCACGCTCTGGCGCGAGGTCGTCGACAAGCGCCTGGCCGCTCTCGGCAACCCGCCGGAGCCCATCCGCAAAGGCAAGCTCTTCAAGACGACCGTCATGCCGACGCCCGCCGGGCGCTTTGCCTACATCGACACGCTCGGCTGGGGAGCCCCGGTCAAGGTCCTCGGAGGGCTCGAATGGCGCGAGCCCAAGGGGCGCGCGCTCATCCAGGTGAGCCTGATGCAGCCTGGCATGAGGGGCTACAAGCCCCGCGAGGCGTATCTCCAGGACATGCGTCTGGCCGGCAGCGCGCAGGATTCGCACGCCATCTTCGAGGTCGCGCTGGCCAGCCGGACGGCCTATGGGGCGCGCTACTCGACCTACCAATACCCGCAGTCCGCGCTCACGGGCAGCGAGGTCAAGGTCTACGTCACGGAGACCTTGCTGATCCCTGACCAGGACGAGGACTACTACCTCTTACGTCTGCGCGCGCCGCGCGAGCACTTCGACCGCTTCGTCCCCCCCTTCAAGCGTTTCCTCCAATACCTCGTGTTCGTCCCGCGGGAGAAGCCCTCGTGAGCCTGGAAGAAGAAGAAGACGACGACGAAGAGCTGCCCAGCCGCCGCTCCGCGGCGAGGTTCCTGACCGACCTCGACCTCACCCTCTTCGACTCCTCGGGCCGCCTCATCGATGCTCACGCCCAAGCCCACGACGTCAGCCCCAAGGGCTTCCGCGCCGAGACCAAGACCAACCTGGCCGAGGGCGACGTGGTCCGCTTCTCGCTGGACTTCGAGGAGGAGGAGCCCGTCACGGGGCAGGCGCAAGTGGTCTGGATCGGTCAGAACCCGTGGGGCTGGTACAACGTGGGCGTCAAGATCACGAGGATCTCGTGGCGCGACAGCCGGCGGCTCCAGAGCAACCTCTTCAAGCCCGGCTACGACTTCGCGTCCCTGGCCAAGAAGGCGATGAGGGCGCTGTGGTGGCTCGTCCTCATCGCGGGCGTCGACAACATCTTCTTCCACCAGCCCGCCGTACGCGTGATCTTCCTGCACCTTTCGCCCGTGCTCGTCGCCCTGTTCTTCTTCGGCTGGGGACTGATGATGCTGCTGGGCAAAGGCTAGCGGCCCATGGCGCCGACGCGGCTCAGAAACCCTCTCGGCAGCGGATGTCCATCGCGTCCTTGAGGAAAAGGCGCGGCCCGGAGGGCTTGAGCACGAAGCCCCACCGCTCGTCGCCCCAGAGGGGCGTGCTCTTGGTGTAGGCCAGCAGGAACGGGCTGCCCGCCCCGCTGGGATCGTAGGCCACGAAGTCCAAGAGGGCCGTCTCGGCCATCAGGGCGCGCGGCATCTCCGCGCACTCGCCGACGAGCGCGCCGCCGTCGGCGAGCCGAAGACACCGGCGGGAACTCGCCGAGACCTCGCTCTCCTCGACGAGGACAAAGGCGTTGGGCAGCCCTTTGAGCGGCAGGTCGGAGCCGAAGTCGATCTTGATCTGGAACTTGTCGGGCTTCGGGTTCTGCTGGGCCGAGTGGGCCGCCTCGTCGTCCGATTTGAGCGGGAACCGCCCGGCTTCGAGGTCCGCCGCCGCGGCCTTGCGCAGGGCCCCGTCGAGGGCGGTGTAGGTGGCCTCGCCCACTTTGCTGGGAAGCCGTCGGTAGACGGCCCGCGAGCCCTTGAGGGTGAACCGCTCGGCCACGCGGATGCCGATGATCGGACGGCCGACCGCGGAGCGGGGACCCTTGAGCAGGGCCGCGCGCAGCCGCAAGGGCTTGTGGCCGCGGCAGGCCCCGCCGTAGGTCCCGGAGGTGCGCGCGACGTCGAAGACCGAGGAGCCCTCGCTGCCGATGACCAGAAACCGGCTGCCGGCCGCCAGCGCTGTGGCGCCCTTGACGGGGCGCTTGTCGAAGACGACCCATTGCCCGGAGACCTCGTAGATCGGGTAGATGCCCTTTTGGCCGTAATCCTCCTGGGCCCACGCGCCGGTGCCGAGCAGCAGCAAGCAGAGCGGCAGAAGCGGCCTCATGGGCCATGAGGATACCAATTCGCGGACCTAGCGCGGAAGGGTCACGCCGGAGGGCGCGAGCGGACGGTGGGGCTTGGGCAGCTTGTTCTCCTCGAGGCCGCCGAGTTCGACGCCGCTCTGCGCGTCGTAGAAGCGCGCGCCCGCGGAGGGCTCGAGTAGGCCGACGCGCGAGCCGTCGGGATTGTAGAGCATGCGCGAGCCGTCGGGATGGGCGAGTCCGTCCTGCTGCCAGTCCGAAATGTAGCGGTGCACCCAGGCGTCGCCGTCGTGCAGGACGAACCAGGTCCCGCGGCTCTGCCACCACCAATGATCCTCGTGCCAGACCAGCACGGTCTCCTTGGGCTTGGGCCACAGCCACCAGCGGCCCTCCTCGCGCTCGAGCCAAGACCAGCGGCCGCCCTCGGAGCGCCCCCAGCGCGCGCCGTCGTGGTACCAGCGCACGCCGCCGCCGTCGTGCCAATGCGCTCCCGAGAGCCGGTCGGTCTCCGCCTCGGGCGGGGCGATGCCCTCGATCTCCGCCAAGGACGCGGCAGCGACCGGCGTCAAAGGAGCGCCGTCGGGGAAGGTCCTGGGCGCGGGAGTCGCCCAGGGATCGTCCGTCGGCACGCGCTTGACCTTGGGCGGCCGCAGCGCGCCCATGCGCCTGCGGCGCAGCAGCGGCCGGTGCTTTCGGCGGGCCTTGGCCGCGGCTCCCTCCTCCGACTCGCCGCCGCCCGCGGACGCGGATCTGAGCGCGGCGGCCCTCCAAAGCTGTTCCGAGACCGAGGCCGCGGGGGAAGGCGTTTTGTCCTCGACTTTGACCGAAGCGCGGGTCCGCGCCGGGGCCGGGCCTTCGCGCGGCTCATCGAGCGAAGCGGCGCGCGCCGAACTGCCGGCGGCGCGCGCGGGACCGGCCATCGTGCGCGCGGAGGCCTCCGGCGCGGGCGAGGGTCTCTGCGGCCGCGCCTTGACGGCGCCCGGGGACGCGGCCGCGCTGGCGGCCTGCAGCGCCGCGCCAGGCCTCGGCGCGCGCGCGCCCGCCGCGGGGGCGCCGCCGGGGAATCTCCCGAGGGCCAGGGCGGCGGCGCTCAGAGGCGGTGCGGAGACGGCGTCCTTGTACTCTTCGGGCTGGCCGGATTGGATCCAGATTTTTGACAGAACTTCTTGTCCCGGCTTCTGTCCAGGACCGGACGATGATCCGTGCGCTTCGTGGCCTGCGGCGGCGCCTTGCCGCGGCTGAAGCCGCGGCAAGGGGTCTTGCAACGAGCCCACTATCGCAAGGATAAAGGCCAGCAGCGCGAGGAAAACGTAACGGCGCAAGGTCCGCTCGCTGTCAATGCCTTCCATGGCTCCATGGTAACAGGCGCGGGCCCCGGGGGAGTAGGGCCAGGAGTCCCCCCTCGGGGCGGTCTGTGGACCTAGGAAATTTAGGGGTCCGCGGCGAAACATGATAGGCCTTGCGCCCCAGGCCGCTCGGACCTATACTCTAAACGATGGATTCGTTTCAGCTTTGGCAGGACGATTACCGCCGGGAGGTCGACGAGGTCCTCTCGCATATGCGCGCCGGCGCGCAAGCGGACATCTTGCCCCGGCTCGGCGAGCTGGTGGTCCCTCCGGCGGGGGCCTACCACGAGCTGCGCCAGGCGCAGGAGCAGCTGGCGCGCCTGGTGCCGCTGCTTCAAGAGGCGCGCGCGCGGCTTGGGGCGCGCTCCGAGGAACTCGCCGCCGAGGCCCTGCGCCGCGAGGAGCTCAAGGACCTCGCGATGCGGCTGCACTTGAGCCTCAAGTCCGCGGCCTCCGAGCTCGAGGCGGCGCGCCGCACGGCTTCGGCCGAGTCGGAGCGCGCGGCCACCGGCGAGAAGGAGCTCGGGGCGTCCCTGCAGGAGCGCGAGAGGCTCGTCGCCGGACTCGAGGAGGCCCGTCGGAAACTCTCCGAGCAGGCCGGCGAGGAGAGTCGCCGGGCCGCGCAATCGACGCTCGAGGTCAAGCGCCTCGAAGGCAAGATCGCCGAGCTCCAGCAATTGCTGGAGCGGCGCGAGGAGCAGCTCAAGACCGTGCAGGGCCGCTTCGACGAGGCCGAGCGCGCTCAGCGGGCCCGCGAGGCCGAGGGCGAGGCTCGCGTCACGGAGCTCGCCGCCGCGCTCGAGCGCACGCGCGACAAGCTCGCGGCTCTCAAGGAGACCGAGACCGAGAGGGCGGGCCTGTGCGCCGAGAGGGACGAGCTCAAGGCGAAGCTCGCTGACGCGCTCAAGGACCTCAAGGCCGAGCGCGACGGCCGGGCGGCCGAGGAGTCGGCGTCGCGCGACACCTTGGCGCGCTTCGCGGCGCAGCTCGAAGCCGAGGGCTCCCGGCGCGCCGAGGCGGAGGCCGCCTTCATGGACCTCAGCGCCCGGTTCAAGCGCGAGCACGACGAGGCCGAGACCCAGCGCAAGGCGCTGGCCGACGAGGCGTCCAAGCTGCTCTCGAAGGCCTCGCAGTCCGTCAACGAGATCGAGGCCGTGCGCGCGGAGCTCAAGGCCGCCAACACGAGGCTGGCCGACACTGGCTCGGAGCTGCGCCTCTCGCGCGAGTCGGCCGAGAAGTCCGCCTTGGAGGCGCGGCGGGCCGGCCAGAAGCTCGACGCCGCCCGCATGGAGATCTCCAAGCTTCAATCGCAGCACGCCGACGAGCTCGCGCGCCTGAAGGCTCAAGCCCTCGAAAGCCGGCGCCTGAGCGCGGAGGCGGCTGGCGCGCAGCTCGCCGCCGAGAAGGAGCGTCTGCGCGCGCATTGGGAGGCCGAGGCCAAGCTCTCGTCGTCGCGCGAGGACCAGCGCGCGGCCCAGGAGCGCGAGCGGCGCCGCATCCTCGCGGAGAGCCAGGCGGCCCTCACGAAGGCCGAGGAAGCCCTCGCCCAGATGTCGCAGGCCCCCGCCCCGCTGCCGGCCAAGCCCGAGCCAACGCCTTCGCCCGCTTTGGAGTCCAAGACGGAAACCGACGAGAAGAAGGCGGACCAGGCGCCTCCGGGGCTGCAGTCCCCCGGTCTCTGGCGGCGCCTGGGCGGCCTTTTCAAGGAGCGATCATGAAAGACGAAATCGTCGTGCCCAAGCACCCGGCCCAGGCCCCGGCCCCGGCCGCCGTCCCCCCTCAGCAGACCGAGAAGAAGACTGCGGCTCCCGAGCGCGAAGACCAGGGCATGGGCGGGCTCGAGCGCCGCGTCGAGGAGCTCACGCGCCACTCCCAGGAGCTCGAGGAGCGCACCGGGCATTTTCAGCGCGAGGCGGCTTCGGGCGCCGCGCTGATCTCCGAGCTCGAAGTGACCTTGCGGGCCCAGGACCAAGCCCGCGCGCAGCTCTCGGCGGTTTTGGAGAAGCAGCGTCTCGAGATGGAGCGCTGGCGCGCCGAGTCGGGAGCCCAGCGCGGGCGGGCCGAGGCCCTCGAGGAGAAGCTCGCCCAGCGCGAGGCGGCGCTCAGCGACCTCGCCCGCGCGCGCGACGAATCCCACCGCACCTTCGCCCAGGAGGCGGCCCGCCGGGAGGCCGAGGCCTCGCGCCTCATGGAGGAGCTGCACCGCGCCGGCTCCGAGCGCGACCACGTGGCCGCCGAGGCCAAGACGCGCCAGGACGCCATGCAGGCCGAGCTCTCCTCGCTCAAGGACCAGCTTCGCAAGTCCTCCTCCGCCGTCGAGACGATGGAGAGCGGGATGCGGACCGCCAAAGAAGAGGCCGGGGCCTGCGCGGCCGAGGCTCGCGCGGCCAGAGAAGCGGCGCGCAAGTCATCCGAATCGCAGAAGCAGGCCGAGCGCTCGCTGGCCGAGGCGCGCCAGATCTCGGCGCGCGAGTCGCAGAGGGCGGCCGCGGCCACTTCCGCCAAAGAGGCCGCCGAGGCGCAATTGGCCGCGGAGAAGCAGCGCCTGCACGCGCATTGGGAGGCCGAGGCCAAGCTCACGGCCCAGCGCCAGGCCCAGCGCGCGGCGCGCGACAGCGAGCGCCAGCGCATCATGGCCGAGACCCAGGCCGCGCTCGGCAAGGCCGAGGACATCCTGACGACGATGACCTCCACCCCCGCTCCGATCCCGGAGCCCAAGGCTCCCAAGACTCCGCCCAAGGCGGAGCCGGCCTCGGAGAAGCGCGAGGACGACCCGCAGCAGCCCGACAAGCCCAGCATTTGGAAGCGCCTGGCGGGCTGAGGAGGATTTGGTGATTCCCAAGACAGCGCCCGGCTCCGCGCTCAAGCTCGAGGAGCGCGTGCGCGAGCTGAGCGCCCAGCTCAAGGAGCTCGAGGAGCGCACCGGCGCCTTCCAGCGCGAGGCCGCCTCAGGCGCCCACATGATCGGCCAGCTCGAGGCGACCTTGAAGGTCGAGGAGGAAGCGCGCGTCAAGCTCGCGGCGCTCGTCGAACGCCAAAGCGCCAAACTTGCGCGCTGGCGCAAGGAGGCCGAGGCGCAGAGGATCCGCGCCGAGGACCTCGTCAACCAGCTCGCCGCGCGCACGGCCGAGGCCCAGAGGCTCGAAGCCGCGGCGGCCCGAGCCGAATCCGCGGCCGACGAGCGCGTGAAGAAAGAGCTCGAGGCCGAGCGCAAGAAGCTGCGCGAGGAGCTGCGCAAGGCCATGGAGACCGCGGAAGCGGTCAGGCGCGAGGGCATCGAGGCCCTGGAGCAGGCGCGCTCGTTGAAGAAGTAGGCCTTACTTCCTGACCGTCGGCCAGCCCTTCCTGCGGATCATGAGGTCGATCTTGGCGCGCTTGAGGTCCTCGCGGACCATCTCGCCGACGAGCTCCTTGAAGGTGATCTTGGGCTTCCAGCCGAGCTTTTTGCGCGCCTTGGCCGCGTCCCCGAGCAGGCTGTCGACCTCGGTCGGCCGGAAGTAGATCGGGTCGAGCGCGACGACGGACTTGCCGGTCTTCGCGTCGACGCCTTTCTCGTCGATGCCCTTCCCTTTCCACCGCAGGCTCATGCCGAGCTCCGCGCCCGCGGCCTCGATGAACTCGCGCACCGAGTGCGAAACCCCCGTGGCGATGACGAAATCCTCGGGCTCCTTCTGCTGGAGCATGAGCCACTGCATTTCGACGTAGTCCTTGGCGTGGCCCCAGTCGCGCTTGGCGTCGAGATTGCCGAGGAAGAGATGCTCCTGGAGCCCGAGCTTGATCCGGCACAGGGCGCGCGTGATCTTGCGCGTCACGAAGGTCTCGCCGCGCACGGGCGACTCGTGGTTGAAGAGGATCCCGTTGCAGGCGTAGAGCCCGTAGGCCTCGCGGTAGTTGACCGTGATCCAGTAGGCGTAGAGCTTGGCCGCCGCGTAGGGCGAACGCGGATAAAACGGAGTCGTCTCGTTTTGCGGCGACTCGAGGGCCTTGCCGAAGAGCTCGGAGGTCGACGCCTGGTAAAAACGAGTCTTGCGCGATAGGCCCAGGATCCGAATCGCCTCGAGCACGCGCAAGGTGCCCACGCCGTCGGCGTTGGCCGTGTACTCGGGCTCTTCGAAGCTGACCGCGACGTGCGACTGCGCCGCGAGGTTATAGATCTCGTCGGGCTGGACGCTCTGGATGACCCTTATTAAGGAAGTGCTGTCGGTCATGTCCCCGTAATGCAGAATCAGGCGGGGACGGCCCTCGAGCGGGTCCTGATAGAGATGATCGATGCGGTTGGTGTTGAAAAGGGAAGACCGCCGCTTGATCCCATGGACCTCGTAGCCTTTGTGGATCAGGAATTCGGCGAGGTAGGCGCCGTCCTGGCCGGTGACGCCGGTGATCAGGGCCTTCTTCATCCGGGATATTCTAGTAAAGAATTCCGGAGGGAGCGGAGCTCAGATGGGGGAAGCGCTGCAGCGAGGCCGGAGCGCGGCGCATGTCGGTCACGCGCGAGCCGTAGAAGAGCACGACCTTGCGGACGTAGTTCTTGGTCTGAGTGTACCAGCGGTCGTGGAACAGGAAGCGGGGGCCGGCGTTGTAGGCCGCGATCACGCGCTGCTTGAGCCAAAGCGGGGCGTCGGCGTACGAGAGAACTCCGAGCTTGTAGTACCGCCAGGCGGCCGAGAACAGGCGCGCGAGGTAGGCCGCGCCGGCGCGGATGTTGTCCTCGGGATCGTTGAGATGCTTGAAGGGCACGCCCATTTCCTTCGCCGTGGCGGGCATGACCTGCATGAGGCCGCGCGCGCCTCGCGGGGAGACCGCGCCGATGAAGAATTCGGACTCGGCCGCGATGACGGACTTGAGGAGCCTCGCGTCGAGGCGGTACAGCTCCGCATTTCTCAGGATGACCTCGTCGTAGCGGTCAGTCACTTCGGGATGGCTCAGCAGGACGCTGAAAGTGTGGCGGTAGGCCGGGGTCTCGTGCGGCAGAGGGATGACCGGGGCCTGGTGCTTCTGAGGCTTCGAGAACTCGATCTCCTTGGCGGCGTCGGGAGAGGTCCAGCTCTTGGCCGTCGGAGTCACGACCTGTTCCATGCGCACGCGGGCGGCGTCGAAGAAATGGCCGAGGCGGGCGAAATCGAGGCCCGGGGCGGAAATGGCGGCCAGCTCCACGGCCACCTTGGGATCGGGCGCGGAGGTTTGGGGTTTTTGGGCTTGGAGGGGAGCCGAGATGCAGATCAGAGCGGCCCAGACGGGGAGCTTCGTGAAGAAGTTCCTCATGAGTGATGATAGTATAGCACGAAACGGTTCCCGCGCATGGGTAGAAAGGCCCCTCGGCGGAGAGGCCAAAGGCCTAGTCGGCCCGGGAGCGCGATTTGGCGCTGTAGCGGTAGACGGTGATCTGCTTCTGGTGCTGGAACTGGGAGTAGAGTTCGGAGAGCATGTTGCCCAGGTCCTGCAGGGGCTGCCGCTCGTGGTCGACGGCGCTGTCGATCATGCGCTTGACCAGCACGAGCTGGCGCTGGATGTCCGGAAGCCCGAGCTCGATGCGCGGGTGCGGGTTGTTCTTGCCTGCCATGACTTCATTGTAACATGTTCGCGGCGGGCTCGCGCGATTCTCGTTTGATACAATCTGCTCATGGGCAAAGGCAGGCTTGAGGCGTTCAGCGACGGCGTGCTGGCCATCATCATCACGATCATGGTCCTCGACCTGCGCGTGCCTGCGAGCGCGGAGCTCTCCGCCCTCAAGCCCCTGCTCCACGTCTTTCTCTGCTATGCGCTGAGCTTCGTCTACCTTGGGACCTACTGGAACAACCATCACCACATGCTCCACACGGTCAAGGAGGTCTCCGGGCCGATGCTGTGGGCCAACCTTCATCTCTTGTTCTGGCTCTCCCTGTTTCCTTTCGTGACGGCCTGGACCGGCGAGAACCGCTTCCAGACCGCGCCGACCGCGCTCTACGGCTTCGTGCTTCTGATGGCAGCAGTCGCCTACTACATCCTCGCGCAGACCATCATCGCATTTCAAGGCGGCGACTCGCTGCTCAAGAAGGCCGTGGGGCGCGACTGGAAGGGCAAGGTCTCTCTTCTTCTCTACCTCATCGCGATCCCCCTCTCGTACTTTTCATCCGGCGCTGCAAACGGCATCTACATCTTCGTAGCGCTCATGTGGCTCGTTCCGGACCCGCGCATCGAGCACGCCCTCAAGGAGAAGGCATGAAGTTTTCCCTCTGCTTGATTTCTCTGGCCCTCATCACGGCCGGCTGCTCGACGATCATCACCAAGGCCGACAAACGCTGGGGCGTCGAGTATTCCGGCACCAAGTGCGCAACGCAGCGGACCAAGGAGATCTGGAAGAAGACGCGCGTGGGCGGCTTCATGTCGTCGATCGACGTCGCTCTTTCGGCTGTGGCCGACACTCTGTTGTGGCCGGCGGACGCGCTCATGAAGAAGAACTCGCCGCCCGCAAACCCCTGCCCCGGCGGGTAAGCGGGAGCGGGGTTAATTGGTATAATCCAGGCCATGGGCGAGAACAAGGGACTGTGGATCGGCATCGTCGTCGTCGGTTGCCTGGCCACGGGTGTGGGCCTCTATCTGAACTCGAAGACCAAGGCGCCGCCCCCTCCCGAACCCGTCGCGGCTTCGGTGACGCCGGCACCGGGTCCCGCTCCCGCGCCGGCGCAGATTCCTCTGCCCTCCTTGGCGGCCAGCGACGCCTTCATGCGCCAGCAGGGAGCGGCGCTCTCGTCCAACCCCGGCTGGGCCGACTGGCTCAAGCAGAGCGAGCTCGTCCGCCGCTTCGCGGCCGCCGCCGAGATCGTCGCCAACGGCAAGATTCCCAAGGACGCGCTGGACTTCCTGATCCCTAAGAAGAAGTTCGCGACCGTCAAGAACGGCGGCAACGTCTACTCCGATCCCAAGAACTACGCGCGCTACGACGCGCAGGCCGCCGTCATCGAGTCGATCGACGCGTCGGCGGCCGCCAAGCTCTTCACGGCGGCCAAGCCGCTGCTCGACGAGGCGTGCCAAGAGCTCGGACGCCGGAGCTGCGACATCAAGGAGACCGCGCTGCGCGACATCAAGACCTTGCTCGCGGTGCCTTCCGTCGACGGGCCGCTGCGGCTGCGGGCCAAGGTCGTCACCTGGGCCATGCTTGACGACAATCTTGAGAACCTGTCCCCTCCGCAGAAGATCCTCATCCGCATGGGCCCCAGGAACGGCCCCAAGGTCCAAGCCAAGCTGCGCGAGTTCGCCCTCGCGCTCGGCGCGCCCGCGACGGACCTGCCCAACCCCGGTTCCTACTCGCCCCACACCAAATAAAGGACCGGATGCCGGCGCAGAGGCTGCTCGTCGTGGGAGGGACCGGCTTGGTCGGCAACGCGCTGGTGCGCGCCTGGGCGCGGCGTGGAGCGCAGGTGACGGCCGCGACCTACCACCGCCGCGCGACGACGGATTTCCGCCAGCTCGATATGCGCGATCCCGCCGCGGTCGATCGCCTCATTGAGGAAGTCCGGCCCCGGCTCGTGGCCCTGCCCGCGGCCAACCCTTTCGTTGACTACTGCGAGCTCCACCCCGAAGAGACCCGGCAGGTCAACGTCGCGGGCAGCCTCAACGTGCTGCGCGCCGCCAACGCGAACGGCGCGCGCGTGATCTTCTTCTCGTCGGACTATGTCTTCGACGGGAAAAAGGGGGTCTACACCGAGGACGACCCGGTCAACCCGATCAACGAGTACGGGCGGCAGAAGGCCGAGGTCGAGGCGGCGATGCTCAAGGGGGCCGGCAACCTGGTCGTACGCACCTCCGGGGCCTACGGCTGGCAGTGGGAGCCCAAGAACTTCGTGCTGCAGATCATATCGAAGCTCTCAAGAGGGGAGGCCATCGCGGTGGCCGAAGGCCTGCGCTACAACCCGACCTACACCGAGAATCTGGCCGACATCGTCTGCGAGCTGGCCGAGCTCGGGGCTTCGGGGCTCTATCACGCCGTCGGCGCCGACCGCGTGCGGCGTCTGGATTTCGCCCGCCAGGCCGCCGAGGCCTTCGGGCTCGACGCGGCTCTGATCAAGGCGGTCCCCGAAGGACAGTTCAAGACGCCCGCCCCCCGGCCGCGCGAGTCCTCGCTCGAAACGGACAAGGTGCGCGCCAAGCTCAAGACCCAGCCTTGGGGCACGCTCCAGGGCCTCGCGCACATGGCCGCGTCGGAACCCCAGTGGAAGCTCTACGCGGAAAAAACCCCGGCCAGGAAATCATAGCTTCCCCCCGGCGCGTGAATCTGATATAATCTCGCATGCCGTCGCAAACAGCCGCGCCGAGTTCGGCTCCCGCGGTCCCTATATTAAGGAGAGGTTCGGAGGAGAGACCAAAGGTGATCAACGTATCCATGAAGGCCATGCTGGAAGCTGGGGTTCATTTCGGGCATCAGACCCGGCGCTGGAACCCGAAGATGGGCAAGTTCATCTTCGGAGAGCGCAACGCGATCCATATCATCGATCTCCAGAAAACGGTCAAGGAGATCAAGAAAGTCTACCAATACGTCCGGGACCGGGCCGCCGAAGGCAAGCTCTTCTTGTTCGTCGGCACCAAGAAGCAGGCCCAGGACCCGACGGCATCTTCTCCGTGCTTTCGAAGAAGGAAGTCTCGCGCCTCTCCAAGGAGATGGCCAAGCTCAAGAAGACCTTGACCGGCATCCGCAAGCTCGAGAAGCTTCCCGACATCATGTTCGTCATCGATCCCGTCGAGGAAGACCTCGCCGTCGCCGAGGCCCGCCGCCTCAAGATCCCCATCGTCGCCGTCTGCGACACCGACTGCGATCCCGACCTCATCGATCACCCGATCCCGGGCAACGATGACGCCGCGCGCTCGATCAAGCTTTTCTGCGGCATCATCGCCGACGCGGTCGCCGAGGGCAAGGCGGCCTACGAGGCCGCCAAAAATACTCAAACGGTTGCTCAGGCCGAGCAGCAGATGGTCGAGGGCGTGGCCGCTGAGTCAGCCGACCAGGAGCAGGTCGTCGAGGCCGCCCCCGAAGTCGAGCAGGCCGAGGTCGCCGCCGCCGCCGAAGCCACCGAAGAAGTCGAATCCTAGGGTTCAGGAGCACCGCATGTCCGCCACCGCCATGGAACAGGATTTCAACAAGGTCATCATGAAGCTCCGCGAGACGACCGGGGCCGGCATGATGGACTGCAAGAAGGCGCTGACCGAAGCCAAGGGAAATTACGACGAGGCCCTGGTCGTGCTGCGAAAGAAGGGACTGTCCGACGCGGCCAAGAAGGCGGGCCGAGTCACTAAGGAAGGAGTCATCGCTTATGCGATCGCGGGTCCAGCGGCCGCAATCGTCGAGCTCAACAGCGAGACCGACTTCGTCGCCCGCAACGCCGAGTTCGTCGCGCTCGGCCAAACCTTGGCGGATAAGTTCGCCAAGGGCCAAATCAAGTCCGTTGAAGATGCTAAGGATTTGGTCGCTCCCGTTTTTCAGAAGCTCCGCGAGAACATGGGCCTGCGGCGCTTCGAGCGCATCGAGACCAAGGGCGGACACCTTTACGGCTACGCCCACAAGCCAGACCCGAATCTCGGCGCCAAGCAGGGGGCCCTGATCGAACTGTCTCGCGAGGCCCCGGAACTCGCCAAGGAGCTGCTTCTGCAGATCGTCGCCGCGAAGCCCCGCTATCTCAACAGGGAGGATGTTCCCGCCGCGGAGATCGCAAAGGAGCGCGAGATCCACACCGAGATTTTGAAGAAGGAAGGCAAGCCCGAGGCCCAGATCCCCAAGATCGTCGAGGGCAAGATCAACAAGCTCTTCTACCAGTCGCTCTGCCTGCTCGAGCAGCCCAGCGTGCGCGACAATAAGACTCCGATCTCCGGCATCGTCAAGGAGGCGGGGGCCAAGGCCGGCGGACCCGTCGCGGTGACGCGCTTCGTGCGCTACCAGCTCGGCGAATAATGGCTGAGGGCGGCAAGGGCAAGTTCACCAGGGTCCTGCTCAAGCTGTCGGGAGAATCCCTCGGCGGCGAGTCCGGCCGCGGCGTGTCCTCCCCGGCCCTCAACCGCATCGCATCCGAGATCCAGTCGGCCCATCAGAAAGGAGTCCAGCTCGGAGTCGTCGTCGGCGGCGGCAACATCTGGCGCGGCGCCCAGGACCGCGGCGAGGCCATCGGCCGCGTCACGGCCGACTACATGGGCATGCTCGCGACGATCATCAACGCCTTGGCCCTTCAAGACGCCCTCGAGCACCTCGGAGTCCCCACGCGCGTGCAGACCGCCGTCGAGATCCAGAAGCTCGCCGAGCCCTACATTCGAAGGCGCGCGGTGCGGCACTTGGAAAAGGGGCGCATCGTCATCTTTGCGGGAGGCACGGGCAACCCCTATTTCACGACCGACACGGCGGCCGCCCTTCGCGCCGTCGAGATCGAGGCGCAGGCGCTCCTGAAGGCCACCAAGGTCGACGGCGTCTACACCGACGATCCGCGCATCAACAAGAAGGCCAAGAAGCTCCCGACCTTGACCTTCATGCAGGCCATCCGCGATCGCCTGCGCGTGATGGACACCACCGCTTTGACCTTGTGCATGGAGAACCGCATGCCCATCCTGGTCTTCAACCTGTCCGTGCGCGGCAACATCGCGCGCGCGGTCAACGGCCAGACCGTGGGAACCCGCATCACGGAGTGAAACCTGTGCCAATCATGGAACCAATCAACGCCGTCCTGGGCAAGATGGAAGAGAGCATGAAGGAGCGTTTGAGCAAGCTCGCCAAGGATTTCTCCGTCCTGCGCACCGGCCGCGCCAACCCGATGGTCCTCGAGTCGATCAAGGTCGAGTACTACGGCCAGCAGGTGCCCTTGAAGCAGGTCGCCGCGATCTCGGTCCCCGAGGCGCGCGTGATGGTCATCAGCCCGTGGGATCCCACAGCACTCGGCGACATCGAGAAGGCCCTCCAGAAGGCCGATGTCGGCGCCCCCCCGCAGAACGACGGCAAGGTCGTGCGCATCAACCTGCCCGCGTTGACCGAGGACCGGCGCAAGGACATGGTCAAGGTCGTCAAGAAGATCGGCGAGGAGTACCGGGTCGCGGTGCGCACCGACCGCCACGAGGCGCTCGACAAGATCAAGAAGGCGGAGAAGGCCAAGGAGCTGACCCAGGACGACGTCAAGGGGCTCGAGGCCCGCATCCAGAAGGCGACCGACCACTACGTCCGGCTCGTCGACGACGCCGTTGCGGGCAAAGAGAAGGAGATCACGACGCTTTAGGCCTCCAGCCGGGCCTCATTTATGCAGGCCAAAGCCTCCCTCGCGTCGGCCGAGCCGTCCCTCGACAAGACTCGCCTTCCCAAACACATCGCCGTCATCATGGACGGCAACGGCCGCTGGGCCAAGGCCAAGGGCCTCCCGCGGCTGGCCGGTCACCGCGCCGGCGTCGAGTCGGTGCGCGAGATCGTGCGCGACTGCTCCGCTCTCGGAGTCAAGTACCTGACCCTCTATTCGTTCTCGACGGAGAACTGGCTGCGCCCCAAGGAGGAGGTCGGCGAACTCATGAAGCTGCTCTCCTACGCCCTGCGCCGGGAGACCCTCGAACTCGACAAGAACCAAGTGCGCCTGCGCGCCGTCGGCCGGATCGAGGGCTTGCCTGCCGCCGTGCGCGACGAGCTCAAGGAGTCGGTCAAGCGCCTGGACAACAACACGGGCCTCACATTGAGCCTCGCGCTCAACTACGGCTCGCGCCAGGAGCTCGTCGACGCGGTCAACCGCCTCATCAAGGAGGGAGCCCAGGAAGTCTCGGAGGACAGCCTCTCGGCGGCCCTCTACACGGCGGGCCTGCCCGACCCCGACCTCGTGATCCGGACCTCGGGCGAGATGCGCGTCTCCAATTTCCTGCTCTGGCAGATCGCCTACGCCGAGCTCTACGTCACGCCGGTCTTTTGGCCGGACTTCCGACGAGCCCACCTGCTCGAGGCGATCGCGGACTTCCAGCGCCGCGAGCGCCGCTTCGGAGGGCTCTGATGCTGCTGCCGCGCGTGCTCACGGCGGTGGTCGGCATTCCGCTCCTGCTCCTCGTCATCCATTGGGGCGGGCTGGCCTTCGCGGTCTTCACGGCCGGGATCTCGGCTTTGGCCCTCTACGAGTACGGCGTGATCCTCGAGATGGGGCGCAGGCCCGTTCAGAGCGTGCTCGCGATCGTACTTGGCACCGCCCTGGCGCTCTGCCAGGCCCTGGGCGGGCCGGTGGCTCCGGCGGCGGCCTTGATGGTCGTCGTCGTCATGCTGCGCGAGATGGCCAGCCGCCCGAGCTCGCTCGACCGTGCCGCGCTGACCGTCTTCGGGGCCGTGCTGCTGGGCTGGATGCCGGCGCACTTGGCGCTGATCCGCGACATCCGGCCGTACGGCGAGCGCATGACCTTCATGTTCTTCGTCTCGGTCTGGGTCATGGACACTACCGCCTATTTCGTCGGCAAGACCTTGGGCCGCCGCAAGCTCGCCCCGGAACTCTCGCCCAAGAAGACGGTCGAAGGCTTTTTGGCCGGCTTCATCGCAGCCGTCCTGACCGTGCTCGCCTTCCGGGCCTCGGAACCCGGGATGCTCTCCGTGCGGCGGGCCCTGGCCTTGGGCGTGCTGATCGGGACCGGGGGACAAGTCTCCGACATCGCCGAGTCGATGATCAAGCGCGCAGTCGGGGTCAAGGATTCGGGCTCCCTGCTTCCCGGCCACGGAGGGGTCATGGACCGGTTCGACTCGTTTCTCTTGAGCGCGCCGGCCGTCTACTACTGCCTCGTATTCTGATATCATTTACCATAGGATGCCAATGAAGAAGATCGCGATCCTCGGCTCGACGGGCTCCATCGGCGTCAACGCCCTGAAGGTCGTAGCCGAGATGCCCGGCCAGTTCGAGGTGTTCGGCCTGGCCGCCAATAGCGCCGCCTCGACTCTCGCTCGCCAAGCAAAGACGTTCAAGGCGAGGATGGTCACGATGTATGATCCCGAGGCGGCGATGTCCCTTAAGACGCAGCTCAACGGACACTGCAAGCACTTGGCGCCGGGAGTCGAGGGCCTCGTCGAGCTCGCCTCCCACCCTGAGGTCGACGTCGTGCTGACCAGCCTCGTCGGCGGCGTCGGCTTCGCGCCCCTCTTGGCGGCGATCAGAGCCGGCAAGACGATCGCGCTGGCCAACAAGGAGCCGATGGTGATGGCGGGCCGACAGTTCATGCGGGAAGCCGCCAAGTTCAAGGCAAGGATCATCCCCGTCGACTCCGAGCCCTCCGCCATCTTCCAGTGCGTGCAGGGGCATCTGCCCGACCGCGCCGCTGGCGACCTATCGAAGCTCATCCGCCGAGTGCTGCTGACGGCCTCGGGCGGAGCTTTCTATAAGCGCGAGGGCTCGCTCGACGGCGTGAGCGTCGAGCAGGCCCTCAACCACCCCACCTGGAAGATGGGCAAGAAGATCACCGTCGACTGCGCGACCCTCATGAACAAGGGCTTCGAGGCCATCGAGATCATGAACCTGTTCAATCTCAAGCGCGAGCAGGTCGAGATCGTGATCCACCCCCAGTCGATCATGCACTCGGGCGTGGAATTCTCCGACGGCTCAGTGCTGGCGCAGATGTCGCCGCCGGACATGAAGCTTCCCATTCAATACGCGATGACCTATCCCGCCCGGACCATCCGGGTCATCGAGCCGCTCGACCTGGTCAAAGCCGGGACGCTGACCTTCTTCAAGCCCGATTTTCGGCGCTTCCCGTGCCTGGACCTCGCCGCAGAGGCCGCCAAGACCGGCGGCGGCATGCCGGCCGTGCTCAATGCCGCCGACGAGGTCGCGGTCTCCGCCTTCATCGCCGGACGCATCCGCTTCACCGACATCCCGAAGGTCGTCGAGGCGGCGATGAGAAAGTACAAGGGCAAGCCCGGGCTTCCCGATTTCCCGGAGGTCGTCGAGCTCGACGCCTGGGCGCGCCGGAAGGCCGAGGAGGCCTGCGCGGCCCCGTGAACCTCGTCCACCATCTGCAGTCGCTGGCCGCGGTCATACTGACCTTCGGCATGGTCATCTTCCTGCACGAGTCGGGCCACTTCATCCTCTGCCGCTGGCTCGGCGTTCGCGTCGAGAAGTTCGCCTTCGGCTTCGGCCCGGAGCTTCTGGGCATCACGGGCTCCACGGGGACCCGGTTCTCGATCTGCGCCCTGCCTTTGGGCGGGTTCGTCAAGCCCGCCGGCGAGGAGCCCGCCACCTGCTCGGGCGCCCCCGACGAGTACTTCGGCCAATCCTGGAACCGGCGCCTGGCCATCGTGGCCGCGGGCCCGGCGATGAACTACCTCCTGGCCTTCACCCTGTTCACCGGGGTCGTCTACGTCAAAGGGATGCCGGAGGCCACCGAGGCTCCGGTCATCGGCAACATGATGACCGGCTTCCCCGCCGACCGGGCCGGTCTCGAGATCGACGACGAGATCACGGCTGTCAACGGCAAGCCCACCAAGACCTGGGACGAGCTGGCCGGCACGATCCATAAGTTCCCGGGAAAGGAGCTCACGCTCTCCTACCGCCGCAAGGAGCTGACCGGCACGGTCAAGCTCGTCGCGCGTAAGGACGACGCGACGGGCAACGGCGTCATCGGGATCATGCCCAAAGCCTCCTACAAGCCCGTGGGCTTTGCGACCGCGATGAAGGAAGGCGTGCACCAATGCTGGGCCTTGACCAAGATGACGGTCTCGACCATCGCCTCCAAGATCTACAAGCGCGAGCGGCCCGACTTGGCCGGGCCGGTCGGCATCGTGCAGATGGTCAGCCGCGCCGCCCATTCGGGCTGGGAGGACCTGATCTTCCTAATCGGCCTCATCTCGGTGGCCATCGGCTTCTTCAACATACTGCCCGTGCCTCTGCTCGACGGGGGCCACGCCGCGACCTACATCTGGGAGGGCATCGCGGGACGGCGCCCCACCAAGGAAGCGATGACGGCGGCCAACGGGGTCGGCATCGCGTTTCTCTTCTCGCTTTTGATCTTCGCGACCTACAACGACCTCCTGCGCATGCGCGATGAGCGCGCGCGCGCCAAGCCGGCTCCTGCCCCGGCCGTTCAAACCAAATCCAAGTGAAGCTCAGCCGCTACCTCCTGCCGACTCTGCGCGAGGCGCCCTCCGACGCCGACAACGTCTCCGCCCAGCTCATGCAGCGCGCGGGCATGATCCGCAAGGTCGCCTCGGGCATCTACGACTGGCTCCCCTTGGGACTGCGCGTTCTGCGCAAGGTCGAGAAGATCGTGCGCGAGGAGATGGACGCGATCGGCGGCCAGGAGGTCTGGCTGCCCGTCATCCAACCCAAGGCCCTCTGGCAGGAGACCGGGCGCTGGGGAGTCTACGGCAAGGAGCTGCTGCGCCTCAAGGACCGCAAGGACGCCGAGTTCTGCTTCGCGCCGACCGCAGAGGAGGTCATCACGGACCTGGCGCGCAAGGAGATCAGGTCTTGGCGCCAGCTGCCGGCGATGTTCTACCAATTCGGCCTCAAGTTCCGCGACGAGATCCGCCCGCGCTTCGGCGTCATGCGCGCGCGCGAGTTCCTCATGAAGGACGCCTACTCCTTCCACGCCGACGAGAAGGACATCTCCGATTACTACGTCAAGGTCTTCAATGCCTATAAAAAAGTCTTCGAGCGCTGCGGCTTGAAATTCAAGCCGGTCGAAGCCCAGTCGGGCGCGATCGGCGGCTCCTACTCTCACGAGTTCATGGTGCTCGCCGAGACCGGAGAGGAGACGGTGGTCTCCTGCACCAAGTGCGACTACGGCGCCAACATCGAGCGCGCGGAGATCAAGGCGGTCGAGCCTCAGCGCCCCAGCCTCGAGAAGCCGGCCGTCGAGGTCTTCCCGACGCCGGGCGCGACCTCGGTCGACGACGTCGCGCGCCTGGTCCAAGCCACCGCCATGGAGTTCCTCAAGATCCAGCTCTACATGATCGACGGCAAGACCCCGGTGCTCGCGATCCTGCGCGGCGACCACGAGCTCAACGAAGCGAAGCTTGCGGCCGCGCTCGGGACGCCGGCGGTGTTCCGCGCGTCAGAGGCGCAGTACGCCGAGGCGCTCGGCTGCCCCGTGGGCTACGCCGGGCCGCAGGGCCACAACGGCGTCAAGCTCATCGCCGATCACGCGATCAAGACCGTCCCCCTGGGCATCACGGGCGCCAACCAGAAGGACCGCCACGCGCGCAACGTGGCACTCGGCCGCGACTACAAGCCCGAGGGCTTCTTCGACCTGCGCACCGCCACGCCCGACGACCCCTGCCCCCGCTGCGGCGCGAAGGCCGAGTTCTTCAAGGGCATCGAGGTCGGCCACACCTTCAAGCTCGGCACCAAGTATTCGACCGCTTTGAAAGCGGAGTACCTCGACAAGGACATGAAGCCCCAGACCATGGTCATGGGCTGCTACGGCATCGGCGTCTCGCGCGTGGTCGCGGCCGCCATCGAGCAGGGCCACGACGCCGACGGCATCATCTGGCCCGTCGCCCTTGCGCCGTTCTCGGTCTCGTTGATCGTCATCGACGAGCTCGACGACGCGCGCGTGCGGCCGGCCGTGGACACGCTTGTGCGCGAGCTCGAGGCGGTCGGCGTCGAGGTTCTCGAGGACGACCGCGACGCCAAGCCCGGCGTCAAGTTCAAGGACGCCGATCTTGTCGGCATCCCCTTCCGCTTGGTCCTCTCGCGCAAGATGCTCGACGCGGACAGCGTCGAGTTCAAGCGCCGCGGCTCGAAGGACGTCGAGAAGCGGCCGCTGGCCGAAGCCGCGAAGATGCTAGCCGGTCTCGTTAAGGCCGGATAGCGCTTTGTTCCTCTCCAAATCCCAAAAAGGATAGGCTGACATAGCCTGCACCCACTTGACAAATGTAAGGTGACACATTATAATAACATTGTGATACCAAGGGGGCTCCGATGATCAAGTACCTGATTCATCACGGCAACAGCGCCGCGCTCGTCTTCGACAAGCCTATCATGCAGCTTCTCAATATCGACATGAAAACGCCCCTCGAGATCGCGACCGACGGCAAGAGCCTCATCATCTCACCCGTCAAGGACGCCGCCCGGGAGAAGAAGTTCCGCGCCGCCATGGCCGAGCTTCACGCCAAGCACGGCAAGACCCTCGCCAAGCTGGCCAAATGAAGGAGCCGCTGTTCCTCACTCTTGCGGAGATACTGGAAATCCACAAGGACGAGGTCGAGCGCTACGGGGGCGACCACGGCATCCGGGACCTCGGCTTGGTCGAATCGGCCATCGCCATGCCCCAGGCCACTTTTGGAGGAGAGTTCCTCCATAAGACCATTTTCGAGATGGCCGCCGCCTATGCCTACCACATCTCGGAGAACCAGCCGTTCGTCGATGGAAACAAGCGCACCGCGCTGGGCGCGGCGTTCATCTTCCTGAGGACGAACGGGATCGTAATGAACGATCCCGAGGGGGTCCTCTACGGCGCCATGATCAAGGTCGGCACGCGCCAGTGGGGCAAGCGCGAACTGTTGGAACAGTTCCGAAAATTGTCGCGCCGGCGCCGGCCCTGACCCGAGTGGGTCTTGAAATTAGACGGACGGCGCCCTATACTATCGATAATCCTCCCCGTTCTCATTGTTCCTTCTTGAAAGTTTTTTGAACCTTCCCGATAATAATAGAAGGAAGGGTACGCCCCTCTGTTGGATGGGCTGTATGCGGGATGGGTCGAACGCGTTGATGGCGGTCCTGCGGTGCGCCGCGAGGGC
The DNA here is from genome assembly GCA_016194705.1 of Elusimicrobiota bacterium. GTDB lineage: Bacteria > Elusimicrobiota > Elusimicrobia > UBA1565 > UBA9628 > PALSA-1176. The sequence continues at coordinate 32,348 of JACQAZ010000024.1, forward strand.
GGCGCCTCTGCTCGCCGTCTGCGGCTGCGCGGGCTATACGATCAACGGGGTCCTCTACCGCTCGTCGAACTCGGCGCTCAAGGCCCAGTCCCAGTCCGTCGAGGAGCAGCTCGCGGAGATCACCCCGTTGGCCTACGTCGGAGGCTCCCTCCTGGTGCCCATCCCCGCCGACGAAGACCTGACCTCTCCCCCGTTCGCCGACCGCAAGGTCGGCCGGGCCTCTCCCGCGCATTCCTTCCTCGTCCGGTTCTGGAAGCGGGACATCGCCGCGGCGGCCGAGGCGCTGTCGCGGGCGGGAGCCTTCGACGGAGCGGAGGTCCGCCGGGTCGACGACCCGCAGGCCTACGCCCGGGAGTACGGCTACCGCTTCATCATGTTCGAGGGCGGGCGGCGCTGGCGCATGCACGACACGGTGACGGGCGGCTCGCATGAGCTGCACTTCGTCGGGCTCAAGGACCTCGCCGAGCGCGCGCAGTACTCGGCCTCCGTTTTCCAAGCCGCCCACGCCGCGCCGACCTCCCGCACGGCTCCGCCGGGCGAGGGAGAAATCCCGGACCTCAAGGGAGGCGGCTTGGTCTTGAGCGTGCCCGGCGAGCGCCGGGAGGCCCGCGCGCGCATACTCGCGCGAGTGCGCGCGCTCTGCTCGGGCTTTTCGAGGATCGACGACGAGTTCCTCCAGAGCGGGGCGTTGACGCTCCGTTTCACCTGCCTAAGCCAGAGGGTTTCCTGCGCGGCTTGCGGCCGCCCCACGCCATAACCTATCTCCAAATCGGTACAAAAAAATGCAATAAAATAAATGACTATTGCTGTATTCTCGTCGAGGCCGATAAAAAAGGCTTGAAATCCAAGGGCGAACCCTCTACACTATTGATAATCCGCAAAGACGGCATTTTCATTTCACTTTCTTCGGGTCGCGAGACAGGAACCATGGTTCAAAATGCGAACGCACCTCATGTCGACGGTCCGCGCCGCGCTGTCGCTGGGCCTCCTGGCCTGGGCGAGCCCCGCTTTCGGCCATTCCGACAGCTCCGAGTCTTTTGAGCAGGCCATACGCGAAGCCTACCTTGACATCGTCCAGACCGGCCAGCCTCGCCGGCATCGCGCGCCGGAGAAGGCCGTGCCGCGCAAGAAGGACATCCTGAAGACCTCGGAGCGGGTCTTCTCGGCCTCCCCCGACGCGGCAAAGGAGCTCGGCCACTTGCGCGCCTTCGTCGTCTCGCAGGCCGCCGCCGAGGCGTCCGAGCCGGAGCAGGCCGCGGCCGCGCGCGATCTGCTCTCATCGGACGATCCGGGCCTGGCGGCGCTGGTCGGCATCTCGGTGTTCTGGCACGAGGCCCAGCATCATTACGACCGCGCCTCGGACTACCGGGGCGGCATCTCGCACATCGGCATGGAGCTGCCCATGCCCATCGAGATGGAAAAGCGCGGTTGGGAAGCGGGCTGCCGGTTCTGGAAGGCGGGCATCGGCCTGCTCGTCAAGCCCTCGGATGGGGACTGGCCGCAATCCTACTATTGCGAAAATAAGTTCCCCCCCGTCTACTACTGCCGGCTCTACTTCGCCGTCGAGATCGTGGCGCTGACCGCGGTCCAGCTCAAGAACCTGGGACGCTCGCGCGGGCAGGTCATCGAGGACCTCTCTGCGCAGGCTCGCGTCCCTGGGAACGTCCCGGCCTCTCCGACGTCCCCTTTCGAGCGAGTCTTCAGCGCCTACTGCGGCGAGTATGAGCGCTCGGAGCGGGGCAACCCTCTCGATCTGACCGGCTTCGACTTCCGGTGGGGTCCGGACGAATGCCTCGAACGCGCGATGAAGGCCATACTCGCGCCGGCCTGGAAAGGTTCCTCGGAGCTCTGCACGACCGAGCAGCCTCGGGGCGCCGACATCCGCGCCGCGGCCAAGGAACTCCAGGATTGGAAATAAGACCGGCCCCGCCCCGTTCTTACAGAGAACGGGGCGGGGCCGTTTTCTTCCGATCAGCGCTCTAGCAGGATTTGGGCCCCTCGTAGAGGCTGATGACGTTGCCGTCGAGGTCGGTGAAATCCGCCGACCAAGCCCCGGGATGGACCTCGTGCACGTCGGTCACCTTCACGCCCTTGGCCTTGAGCTCGGCGGCCAGCGTGCGGATCCCGTCGACGTGCAGGATCATGGTGCCGTTCTTGGCGTGCGTCTTCTCCCCCTCCGGATGCAGGCACAGGGATTGGCCGCCCACGTGGAACTCGGTCCAATCGGCGCTCTCGTAGCCCGTCTTGAGGGCGAGCTTCTCCTTGAGAAACTTCGCGGTCTTGAGCACGTCCTTGACGAAATACATCGTCCCGTAAGTCCCCTTCACGGCGGCGGCCTTCTCAGCGGTCTTGGTCATGGTCCCCCCTTTGATTTGACGAACGCATTGACGACAGATTTGGTGAACGCCCGCGTCCCGAGGGTGCCGCCCAGGTCCCGCGTCGTCCTGCCCCGCGCGAGGCAGGAGTGGACCGCGGCGGTCAGGCGCAGGCTCGTCCTGCGCTCGCCCAGGTGCGAAAGCAAGGTGCTCATGGCGAAAAGGGCGGCCGTCGGATTGACCAAGTCCTTGCCCGCGATGTCGGGCGCCGTGCCGCCTGCGGGGTCGAACATGGCCAAGGACACCCGGTCCTTGGCGTCGAATGCGTAGCTCGCGCTGTCGGCCAGGCCGAGGCTGCCGATGAGCCCCGCGGCGCAATCGCTCAAGAAATCGCCGTACTCGTTGGGGCAGACGACGACCTGGACCCTCTCGGGGGTCAAGGTGATCTTGGCCAGCAGGGCGTCGAAGAGGATGCGCTGGTGCGGAACCCTCGGAAAAAGCTCCGCGACCGCGTCGACGGCCTCCTCGAAAAGCCCGTCGGTCGCGCGCTGGATCGTGTACTTCGAGGCGCTAATCACCGTGCGGCCCCGCTTGGCGGCGAGCTCGAAAGCGAAGCGCGCCGCGTTGAGGCAGGGGGCGCGCTCGATGACGCGCACCGAGACCGCCGAGTGCAGCCCGATGCGGCGCCCGGCGTCGTCGTAAGTGCCGCCGGTGGCCACCCGCACGATGTCGACGTCGATGGCCTTCTTGAAGTTCGTAGGCACCCCCGGGATCGTGATGCAGGGCCGGTGGATCACGGAGAAATGGCAGAGCTCGCGCAGCACTTTGTTGGGGCTCTCCGCTTCCGTCGTCGTCGGATACTTGAGGGCGTGGCGAGTGCTCTTCATAGCCGTCAAAGCCACGTCGTAGGCCTTGCGCCCGTCGCGGCGGCGGCGCTCGAGGCCGAGGTCGACGGGCTCGAGTTCCAGCCGGAAGGGCAAAGCAGCGGCTACCGCGTGGACCGAAGCCGAGAGCTCCGCCGAGATTCCGTCCCCCAGGAGTTCCGTCACCCGGTAGGTCTTCATGGCAACGACATTATCGCAAACTTTCCCGCGGGCGGGAAGCCCGGTGCTAAGGGACCTAACGATGCTGGGTCCTAAGGCCTAGCCGGGCGTGGGCCTTCAGCCACTGCCGCCTGGGCCTTTTCCGCCGCACAATGGTCCTAATGGCCCAGGACCAAGGACCTATCCCGAGCGTCACCGAGAGGATCCTCAGGCTGAGTCTGGCCTTGATGCTCGCGGGCTCGCAGACGGCCCCCGCTTTCGCGCAAGGCGCGGCCGTCATCCTCTCGCGCGGCGCCCAGACCCGCGTCCAGCTTCCGGCCAACAGCCCGCTTTCCGCCGAGATCGCGGCCCTGCGCGAGGACCTCGCGGCTTTCCTGCAGGGCCGCAAGGACGGCGCGCTCGTCGAGCTCAAGGCCCGCCACGCCGCGCTGCTGGCCAAGCTCGACGCAGCGCCCCTGCCCGGCGAGGCGCGCTCGGCGCTCAAGGCGCATCTGGAGGAGCTCGGCGAGGTGCTCGCCAAGGCCGAGGGCGCGCCGGGCAAGCCGCTGTCGGCCGCCGACCTCAAGTCGCTCGGCCAGTCGCTGGCGGCCGAGGACGGAGCCGCCGCCGACCTCCCCAAGATCTCCCGCGACGCCGCGCTCGCGGACCGCGCCTTCGACGGCGATCCCAACGGGGGCGGCAAGACGGCCGACCCGCAAAAGCTTCCCTGGGCGCATCCGGCCGACATCGTCGTCACGGCCAAGCCTTACTCGCCGACCGATCTCGACCTGAGCGCCCCGGCCCCCGACGGGGAGAAGGACGCGGGCCGCGCCAATGGCGCCAGCGCCTCCACGCTGTCCCGCGCGGCGCGCGAGGCCGCCTCTCCGTTTCTCGACATGCTTCCGGGCGCGGCCCAGCGTCATTTTACGCAGCAGCGCCACGCCCAGCGCGAGGAGTTGCTCAAGCTCGGCCATGCCGCCCTGCCCGAATCGGAGCGGAGCAAATACGCCGACCTCCCCTCGCTCGTCGCGCGAATCTGCGAGCTGGCCAAGGCGCACGCGAACGACAAGACCCTCGCCCGCGTCATGGTCAAGATCGACCTGCACCAGGTCTTCATCCAGGAGGCCCTCCAGGCCGACGCCATCCCGGTCGGGACCGGGCTGGAGGCTTGGGAGCTCGGCCAAGAGGACCGCCCCGGACAGAAGATCACCTTCGAATCGCGCAAGAACGAGAAGGAAAGCTACTTCGGCTTCCTCTATAAGTTCGCCGACGGCACGAGTCGGTTCCAGGGCGAGGGGCTGTCCGGAAAGAAGGGGCTCGTCGTCGTCGACTCTCCGGCCTCCCACCTGCGCAGCACGACCGTCGTCGAGTTCGACGACAAGAAGCAGACCAAGGCCGCCTACACCCGGGTCGTCGACCCGCGCACCGAGCTCTTGGTGCGCGAGGAGATGGCCGACATCGCCAAGAAGCTCACCATCGTCAAGAACTACGGCCCCGACGGCGCTCTCGCCTCGGAGGTCCGCGAGGAGGACGGACGCAAGACCCTCAGCGATTTCGGCCGCAACCTCAAGATCGAGGCCGACAAGGACAGCAAGGCGACGGTCACGCCGCTCAAGACGACCAAGGGCGGCCCGGCGCAGTTCAAGGTCCAATACGGGGGCTTCGACGCCCAGGGGCGCTTGGTCGTCGAGCGCACGGTGCTCGCCGACGACAAGGTCCTGGTCAACCTCGGCGCCCACGTGGTCCAGGTCTTGGACCCGAGCGGCAAGACTCTGTCCTATGAGATCAACCTCGCCGACCTGCTCAAGACCGCGCGCGGCAAAGGCCGCGAGGAGCTCGCCCTCAAGATCGCGACCGAAGCGCTGGCCGCGATCAAGCGCGCGGGCGCAGACGGCAAGCGCGCCGCCGCGCTGGCGAGCTTCCTCATGGATTTCGATCAATATGGGCCAGCCGGGGTCGCGGTCCGCCTCAGCGTCGACGCCGACGGCCAGTTCCGCCTGATTTACGACCTTCCCGACGGCAGCAAGAAGATGATCATGGGCCGCTTCGCGCTGGCCACCAAGTTCCGCAACCGCGCTTGGGCCGAGGCCTTCATCATCGGAGGCGAGATCTACATCGACGCGCAGGGCAAGGCCCGCCAGGACCGCCCCGGTTATTGGCGAGAGTACACCTCGGATGCCCGGCGCCTCGAGTGGAGCAAGCACGACACCACCTATCACCCGGCGGGCTGGAAGCTCTGGGCCGCCGACGAGATCACGACCCATGTGATGCTGGCCGAGCAAACGCGCGACGCGGGCGGCCAGTGGCAGCAGCGCGACCAGGTCGAGCAGAAGACCGCGACCCGGGAGGTCCCGGGCTCGTCCACCTTCGGCAAGTGGGGAAGCGCGATCATGGACGTGCCGGTGCTCGGCGACGTGCTGAGCTTCTCGGGCGACGTGGGCGCCACCATCTACACCGGGATCGTCGCCGCGCCCCAGGCCATCATCGCGGGCGTGGCCGACTCCGACCTCTACAGCATCGAAGCCGCGGGCTCCTACGCCAAGAACCCGCTGATGCGCCAGCTCGTCGACGAGCAGGGCTACATCGACCGCCTGACCGACGGCGCGCGCCGCGAGCTCTACGCCAAGGTCCGCGAGGAGCGCCGCAAGTCCATCGACGCGATGACCTTCCCGATGGCCCCCGAGGCCGCGCGGCAGGCGATCAGCGCGCCGATCACGGCCAAGGAGGCCTTCGAGGTCCTCAAGGCCAACTACGGCGCCGGCACCTACGGCTCGCGGCTCATCGAGGCCGGCCAGGACTGCGGCAGCGTCGGCAAGTTCCTTTGGACTACCGGCGGAGTCGTGACCGGCGTCTTCGAGAGCGCCGCCGAGGGCCTCATGAACCCTCTCGTGTGGGCGACCTTCGGCCTCGGCGAGGCCGTCGCGGTCGCGCGCGGCAGCGCCGCCGTCATCCAAGGAGGGCGGGCGGCCACGATCGGCTTCAACGCCCTGCGCGTGACCCACGCCGTGTTCCTGACGACCTTGATCGCGCCGTGGGCCATCAACGCCGCCGACAACATCGGCAAGACTTTGGAAGGCACCTACGACGCGGCCCTGGGCGACGGCAAATTCGACACGAAATACTACAACCAGCTGACCAAGACCTCCACCGATCTGCTCTTCGCGGGGCTCATGTATAAGGGGATGTCCGACGCGCGCTCGCTGCGCGCGCGCCGCGCCCGGGCCGAGGCGGCCGAGAAGTCGTTGGGCTACAAGCCCGACCCCAAGTCCCCCGACGCCAAGGCCGCCGACGCCAAGACGGCCGACGCCTCGGCGCCCGAGGTCAAGGCGCCCGACGTGACCCAGGCCGATCTCAACGTTCCCAAGCCCCTGGCCGACGCGGGCACGATTTCCGACGGCGCCAAGGCCAAGGAGGCGCCCGCCGAGCAGGCCAAGGCGCCGAAGAAGCCGGTCTGGCAGCGCGTCCGGGACGCCGTCGTCAACGGCATGAAGGAATTGGACGCCAAGGAAGAGAACGCCCGTCAGGAAGCCGAGCGTCAGGCCGCCAAGGACAAGGCCGCCGCGGAGATGAAGGAAGCCGAGGAGAAGGCCGGCAAGAAAGCGGCCGCCGACCGCGCGGCGGCGGAGATGAAGGAAGCCGAGGAGAAGGCCGCGCAGAAGACGGCCGACGAAGAGAAGGCCGCCGTCGAGCGCAAGGCCTCAGCCGAGAAGGCCGCCGAGGAGAGAGCCGCCGTCGAGCGCAAGGCCGCCGAACAGAAGGCCGCCGAGGAGAGAGCCGCCGCGGAGCGCAAGGCCGCCGCCGAGAAAGCCGCCGAGGAAAAAGCCGCCGCGCAGCGCAAGGCCGCCGCCGAGAAAGCCGCCGAGGAAAAAGCCGCCGCTGAGCGCAAAGCCGCCGCCGAGAAGGCCGCCGAGGAAAGAGCCGCCGCGCAGCGCAAGGCCGCCGCCGAGAAAGCCGCCGAGGAGAGAGCCGCCGCCCAGCGCAAGGCCGCCGAACAGAAAGCCGCCGAGGAGAGAGCCGCCGCGGAGCGCAAGGCCGCCGAAGAGAAAGCTCGCAAGGACGCAGAGGAGAAGGCCGCCGCGGAGAAGAAAGCCGCTGAGGAGAAAGAGGCCGCCGACAAGAAGGCCGCCGATGAGAGGGCCGCGAAGGAAAAGGCCGACAAAGAGAAGGAGGACAAGGAGAAGAACGCTCGCCGACCCAAGAAGAAGCGCCGCAAGTCCGGCAAGGACGACGTGAAGGCGATGTCCGAGGACGAATCGGACGGCAAGGGCAAGGATTTGAAGGACGAGAAGGACGCCGACAAAGAGAAGGACAAGAAAGTAGCCGACGAAGACAAGGACAAGAAGGGCGACGAGAACAAGGACAAGAAAGTCGACGAGGACAAGGACAAGAAGGGCGACGAGGACAAGGACAAGAAGGACGAGAAAGACAGGTCCTGGAAGGACCGTCTCAAGGACTGGCTCAAGCCCGAGGGCAAATTTCCGACCTGGTTCGTGCCCGCGCGGCCTCCGGTCGTCAAGGCCAAGAAAGACGAGGATAAGGAGGCCGCCGAAGATCCCGAGGGCGGCGATCCTCCTGATCAGCCGCCGGTCGACGTAAAAGAGGATCCGAAAGAGACGCCCCCCGACCCCGCGGACCCGCCCATCAATCCGGGGACCACTCCTCCCAAGAATCCGCCGATCAACCCGAAAGAGCCGCCCCAGGATCCTCCCATCAAGCCGGAGGAGAAGCCGAAGCTCAAAAAGGAGGAGAAGGTCTCGCCGTCCGACAGCAAAACGAGCGGCGGCGACAAGAACGACAAGGGCTCCTCCTCAAGCTCTCCCTCGGGCGGCGGTGGCGGCGGAGGAGGCGGCGGTGGCGGTGGCGGTGGCGGCGGTGGTGGCGGAGGCGGCTCGAACGGCGGCGGCGCGAACAGCCCGTCCAACGGCGTCCCGGCGACCGGACCCGCGCCTTCGGCGGCCTCGATCAACCCGGAGCCTCCGGCCCCGCCTGCCGCGGCGCGCGCGGCGGCGCCGGCGCCCCAGAAGGCGCAGGTCCCCTCCGACCCTCCGGCCAACACGCCTCCCGGACGCCTCAACCGCGAGGCCTACGACGGCTCCAAGCGCCATCCCCCGGCCGATTTCTCGCCGTCGGCTCCCGCGGGGGGCATTTTCCGCGTCGGCTCTTGGGGCGACGGTTTTCCGGGACTTTCCCCTTTCAGCTCCAAGCTCGGGCCCATCGAGAAGAAGCACAGGGCGCGCAGGGAGCCCAAGCTCGCCAAGGCGCCCGAGGCCGCGCCCGCCGAGGAGTTGCGCGACGCTCCGGCCGAGCCGACGAAGCCCCAAGCCTCGGAGGGGACGGGCTCCTGGCTGAGCCCGGCGGCCTGGGACTTCAACCGCATCGGCTTCACGATGCCCGATTCCCGCAAGGACTCCGAGGACCCCAATTGGAAGTGGGTCCTGGCCCTGAGGCTCATAGCGCTCGGCGCCGCCCTGGGGCTGGCCTACAATTCCGAACTGCCGATCGCGCTCGGCCTGCGCCGCCGCAAGACCAGGCCCGCCGAGATTCCCGCCCAGCCCCCCAAGCTCTACAGCTGAGCCGCCGGATTGACAGATTCCCATTAAAGTTGCTATAATTCTTTAGGAGTCAACTCTCGTTGAAAGTGGCAGAAGTCGAGCCACTTTTTTTGTTGACCATAGACCAATGAACGCGGCAGAGATCGAGAAGCTCGTGGAGCCCCTCGTGGGGCAGGAGTCGGCCGAGCTGGTGCACCTGACCTTCGCCAAGGAAGGCCCGAAGTGGGTATTGCGGGTCTTCCTCGACAAGGAGGGCGGCATCAGCCTCGACGACTGCGCCTATTTCTCCGACCGCATCGGGTCCCTGCTCGACACGACCGACGCGATGAACCGGTCCTACGTCCTCGAGGTCTCCTCGCCGGGGCTCGACCGGATCATCAAGAAGGAAAAGGATTTCGCGCGCTTCTCGGGAAAGACCGTCAGACTGCGGCTCAAGGTCCCGGAAGCGGGGCAGAGGAATTTCAAGGGCGTACTGAGGGGCTATCGAGACGGGAAGGTTTTAGTCGAGTGCGAGGGCCTGGGGGGCAAAGAGCCCCCCAGGGAATTCGCGCACTCGCTCATCGAGGAGGTCCGGATCGACTCCGCGACCGAAGTGGAGAAGGAACTTTGAAAGGGGCCACCATGGCAAAATCCGAACTCATCACGGCGCTCGAGCAGATCGAGCGCGAGAAAGGCATCAAGAAGGACGACATCCTCAAGATGATCGAGGGGGCCGTCATCAGCTCGCTGCGCAAGCACGTCGGCAAGGACACCATCATCGAGGCCTCGATCGATCCCGACACGGCCGAGTTCCGCGCCAACGTCGTCAAGAAGGTCGCCGACCCCGTCACCAACTCCGAGCTCGAAATATCGCTGACCGAGGCCAAGCGCCACAAGAAGGACGCCGTCGTCGGCGAGGACGTCAAGCTGCCCGCGCCCGCGGCGGATTTCGCGCGCATCGCCGCCCAGACCGCCAAGCAGGTCCTGACCCAGCGCGTGCGCGAGGTCGAGCGGGATAAATTATACGACGAGTTCAAGCCTAAAGAGGGAGAAATCGTCTCGGGCCAAGTCCACCGCTTCATGGACCGCAACATCATCGTCGATCTCGGCAAGACCGAGGCGATCCTCCCGCTGCGCGAGCAGATCCGCCGCGAGCGCTACTCGGTCGGCGGCCCGGTGAGGGCCGTCATACTGCGCGTGGATAAAGCGCAGCGAGGGCCTCAGGTGCTCATCTCGCGCGCCGCGCCCATCTTCCTGCGCCGGCTCTTCGAGCTGGAGGTCCCCGAGATCAACGAGAAGATCGTCGAGATCGTCGACATCGCCCGCGACCCGGGCTTCCGCGCCAAGATCATCGTGAAATCGAACGACGCGAAGATCGATCCCGTCGGCTCGTGCGTCGGAATCCGCGGCTCGCGCATCCGCAGCATCATGAACGAGCTCTCCGGCGAGCGCATCGAGCTCATCCCGTGGAGCGACGACCTGGCGACCTTCCTGGGCAACGCCCTAGCGCCCGCCAAGGTCGCCTCCGTGCGCATCCTGGACGAGGAGAACAAGCGCGCGGAGATCATCGTCTCCGACGAGCAGCTGTCCTTGGCCATCGGCAAGGACGGCCAGAACGTGCGCATGGCCTGCCGGCTCACCGGCTGGACGCTCGAGGTCAAGAGCGAGGGCCAGAAGGGCGCGGAATCCAAGGCGACGCAGGACGAGGCGGCCTCGGGGCTCTCCGGGCTCGAGGGCGTGGGTCCCAAGACCGCCGAGATCCTCGTCAAGGCGGGCATGACGGACCTCTACAGGCTGGCGGAGTGCAAGCCCGAGGACCTGACCACCCTGCAAGGGGTCGGGGCCAAGACCGCCGCCAAAATCATCGCCAGCGCTCAGAAATACGCGGCGGAGCACCCCAAGACCTAAGCGCTAGAGAAATGCTATCATAGTCACGGACATGGCCACCAAAGCCAAGAAGACGAAGGACGACGAGGCGGTGAAGCCCAAAAAGGCCGCCAAACCGGCCGCGAAGAAGGCCTCCGGCGCCAAGAAGGCTTCGTCCAAATCCAAGAAAGAGGAGCCGGATCAGGGCATCCGCAAGACGGCCGCAGAGGTACGCTCGGTGCAGGAGGCCGACTCCATCGCTCCTCCGACCAAGAACCTCGTCTCCGCATTCGCTCTTTTCAAGAACAAGTCGCGCCGTCTCGCGACGGCGCCCACGGTGACCCGTTTGGCGGCGGGGTCCTCGCTTCCGAAGCCTCCGGCGCCGAAAACCGAGCTCAAACCCGAGTCCATCGCTCCGGCGCCCGCGCCCGCCGCCCTGGCTCCGGCCGTAACTTCGAAACCAGCGGCTCCGGCGCCGGTCGCAGCTCCAAAACCGAGCGTTCCAACGACGGTCCCGAAGATGCAGTCTTCGGGGGCGCCGGCCGCCCCGGCCAAGCCCGCTGTTCCTCCGGCCGCGTCTCGCCCCGGCGCGCCGTCAGTGCCGCCCCGGCCCGGAGCAGGCCAGCCCCCGCGTCCCGGCCAGGCCCCGGCGCGCTACGTCCCTCCAAGCCGTCCCGGCTCGCACCAGCGGCCCGGGGGGCAGCACCAGGGAAAGCCCGCGCCCAAGCACGTGCCCAAGGTCATCTCCCCGCCCAAGCCCGTGGAGGCTCCGGCCGGCGGCAAGCCGGCCCTTAAAAAACTCGAGGTCTCGAGCATGGTCACCGTGCGGGAACTCGCCGAGAAGATGGAGGTCAAGTCCAACGACGTCATCAAGAAGCTCATGACGCTCGGCATTTTCGCGACGATCAACCAGCGCCTCGATCAGGAAGCCGCTTCCATCGTCGCCACCGATTTCGGCTTCGACCTCAAGGTCGTCGCGATGTACAAGGAGGAAGAAATCGAGATTAAGGCCGCGCTCCAGGAGAATCCCGAGAAGCTCAAGCCCCGGCCGCCGGTCGTCACGATCATGGGCCACGTCGACCACGGAAAGACGAGCCTGCTCGACGCGATCCGCTCGGCGCGCGTCGCCGAGGGCGAGGCAGGCGGCATCACCCAGCACATCGGCGCCTATAAAGTTAAAGTGCCCAAAGGCGAGATCGTCTTCCTCGACACCCCGGGTCACGAGGCCTTCACGGCCATGCGCGCGCGCGGCGCCAAGGTGACCGACATCGTCATTCTCGTCGTTTCCGCCACCGACGGCGTCATGCCGCAGACCTTGGAGGCCGTCGATCACGCCAAGGCGGGCAGCGTGTCGATCGTGGTGGCGGTCAACAAGATCGACCTGCCCGGCGCCAACCCCCAGAAGATCAGGCAGGAGCTGGCCGGCCACGGCCTTTCGCCCGAGGAGTGGGGCGGCAAGACCATCTACTGCGACGTCTCG
>JACQAZ010000026.1 GCA_016194705.1 Elusimicrobiota bacterium
AGGAGATCGCCAAGCTTCGCGCGCCGATCCTGGAGCTGGTGGTGCGCATCGAGGCCAACCTGGACCATCCCGAAGAGGATCTGCCGCCGCTGGCGGAGCCCGACTTCTCCGCCGCGGCAAACGCGGCGTCGAAATCGATCTCCGTCCTCGCCGACACTTTCGAGAGGGGCAGGTTGATCCGCGAAGGCGCGAAGATCGCGATCGTCGGCCGTCCGAACGCCGGCAAGTCGAGCCTCTTGAACGCCCTCCTGGGCAGAGAGAGGGCGATCGTCTGCGCCGAGCCGGGGACGACGCGGGACACTCTCGAAGAATCCGCCGACATGAAGGGCATCCCGACGATTTTGATCGACACGGCCGGTCTTCGGGAGGAAAGCGTCGATCCCGCCGAACGCATCGGGATGGAACGCTCCGAACGCGCTTTGATGGATTCGGATATCGCTTTGCTCGTCATCGATGGTTCACGTGAATTTTCCGTTGAGGACCGCCGCGTTCACGAGCGCATCCTTCGAAACGCGGCGGAGCAGGGACGCCGATTGGTGTCCGTTCTCAGTAAGGCGGACCTGCCAGTCCGCGCCGCTGATCTGGCGGTCGACCCGATTCGAGTCTCCACGAAGAGCAAGCAAGGCTTGGAAGAGCTCGTCCGCGAGATCGGCGCCGCCCTGTCCGAGAGGAACGGCGGAGAACCCGTGCTCGTGACCTCCGCGCGCCACCTTCGATCGCTGTTGAAAGCGTCCGAGGCGCTGGACGAGGCCGGGGCGGAGTGCTCGCGGCGTCCCGGCCGCTGGGAGGACCGGGCCGCGTCCCGCCTGCGCGAGGCCCTGGCCGCCCTCGACGAGATCGCGGGCCCGGCCGCGCCCGACGAAGTGCTCGCCGAGATCTTTTCGAGATTCTGCGTGGGAAAATAGGGAGACCTCATGACCGTCAAAAAGAAGAAGCCCGCCGCCGCGAAGATGCCCGCCGTGCCCAAGACCCCCGTCGCCCAGATCACGCCCGACCAGCAGATCGTCGGCGCGCTCTTCCTCGGCAAGGTGCAGGACTACCTCTCCAAGCTCGGCGTGGCGACCCTGGTCCTCGAGGCGCCGCTCTCCGTGGGCGATGGAGTGCGCATCAAGGGCCACACCACGGACCTGACCCAGAAAGTCGACCACATCGAAGTCGACCATAAGAGCGTGCCGAGCGCGGCCCCCGGCGAGGGGGTCGGCGTGAAGGTCGCAGACCGGGTGCGCATCGGAGACGCGGTATACAAAATCTAGCCGCGGCGCGGTGGGTGCTCGGGCTCCTGCTGAGCGTCAACCTCGTCAACTACCTCGACCGGCAGGTGCTCTATTCCCTTCTGCCGCAGATCCAGGAGGAGCTTGCCATCAACGACGCCCAAGCCGGGCGGCTGGCCTCGGCCTTCATGCTCGTCTACATGTTCGCGGCCCCGCCCATCGGCTACTGGGCGGACAAGCACGGCCGCAGGCTCTGGATCACGGTCGGCGTCGCGCTCTGGAGCGTCGCGACGGTGGCCTCCGGCCTGGCCGCCACATACACCTTGCTCTTCCTCGCCCGCGCGGCGGTGGGCATCGGCGAGTCCTGCTACGGCGCGATCTCTCCCTCGTTCGTCGCGGAGCACTACCCCGCGCGCCAGCGCGGCTCGGTGCTCGCCTTGTTCTCCATGGCGATCCCCGTGGGCAGCGCGCTGGGCTACATCATCGGGGGGAACATCGGCCAGCATTGGGGCTGGCGCAGCGCCTTCTACATCGTCGGCGTGCCCGGCCTCCTGCTGGCTTTTCTGACCGCGCGCCTCAAGGAGCCCAGGACCACGATCGAATCGGCGCCTCATTCGGCGTTTTTCTCCTATCGCGCCCTCTTCGACATACCGAGCTTCACCCTCGTGACTCTCGCGCTGGCGGCGATGACCTTCGCGCTGGGCGGCTACGCCGTCTGGATGCCGAGCTTCTTCCACCGCACCTGGGGCCTCGACCTGGCACAGGCGGGGACGATTTTCGGCGGGATCACGGTGGTCTCGGGCATCGTCGGGAGCCTCGCCGGCGGCTGGCTCTCCGACTGGGCCCTGCGCTTCAATTCAAGGGCCCACTTCCTGGTCTCGGGACTCGGCCTGGTGGCGGGCATGCCGCTGGCGATGGTCGCGCTTCTCTCGAGGAATTTTCACGTCGCCGCGGGCGCGCTCTTCCTGGCCGAGTTTTTCCTTTTCCTCAACATGGGGCCGCTCAACGCCGTCATCGTCGCCGTGACCGACCTCAAGTCGCGCTCGATGGCCTTCGCAGCGAACATCTTCGTGCTTCACGCCCTCGGCGATGCGATCTCGCCGGCCATCATCGGCGCGGCATCAGACGCCTGGAACCTGCGCGCAGCTCTCTTCGGCGCGAGCTTCGCCTTGGGGCTGGCCGGGCTTCTCTGCTTCTGGGGCATGCGCCACTACGACCGCGATTGCGCGCGGGTGCAGCATGCTTAAGGCCGCCTGGCTCTTCGCCCGCTCTCCGGCGCGCGCGGCGCGCGGGTCCCCCAAAAACCGGCTCGATTTGAATTGCCTCTGGCTCTACCTCCTTGCGACCGCGGCCTTCATGCTCCTGTTCTGGCTCAAGCCGTTCGATTTTCCCGACCGCACGGCGCCGATCCCCTACGAGATGCAGGACTTCGCTTATTGGCTCAAGGCCGAGCTTTGGCAGCCGGTCCTCGAGGGAGGCTGGGTCGTCTTCATGCTCGGGCTCCTCCAATTCTTCGCTTCAGGCACGTGGCCCGTGAAGCTCGCGACCGCGGTCCTCCTGACCGCGTCTCCCTTCATTCTGATCGGGGCTTATGCGCAAATGCACGCCTTCCCCTACTGGGCCTTCGCCGCGGGTTGTTCCGTTTGGCTCGTCCCCTTCTACTACCTGACGGCGAAAGCCGGACCGCAGCGGTGGTGGCCGCTGATCAACTTCTCGCTCGGCGTCAACGCGATCGGCCTTCCGATTGCGGGATTACTTTCCATTGCCGCGCTGCTCGATCAAGCCGAGGCCTTCAAGGCGGTCCAGATCGCGGGCGGGCTCTGGCTGCTCGGCGCGACCACGCTCGGCGTGCGCGAGCTCTCGGGCCTGCGCCTGCCGCGCGCCTTCATGGCCGTCATCCTCTCCGCCTTCATGCAGTTCGCGCTGGCCTTCTGCCTCCATTTTCTCGGCGCCAAGGGCGTGCTCAAGGCCTTGTTCTATGGGTGAAGCCTACGACGTCATCGTCGTCGGCGCCGGTCACGCCGGCTGCGAGGCCGCGCTGGCCGCGTCCCGGATGGGCCGCAAGACCTTGCTGCTGAGCCAGAACCTCGACACAGTCGCCGCCATGTCCTGCAATCCCTCGATCGGGGGCGTGGCCAAGGGCCAGCTCGTGCGCGAGCTCGACGCGCTCGGCGGCGAGATGGCCAAGAACACGGATCGAGCGGGACTGCAGTTCAAGATTCTCAACAAGAGCAAGGGCCAAGCCGTGCACTCCCCGCGCGCGCAGTGCGACAAGAAGCTCTACCAATTCTCGATGAAGGAGGCCGTCGAGTCGCAGCCCAATCTCGACGCGCGACAGGACGAGGCGGCCGGACTCCTGTTCGAGGGCTCCTCCCTGCGCGGCGTGCTCTCGAAGCGAGGCCTGCGCTACGAAGGCCGGAGCGTCGTGCTCACGACGGGGACCTTCCTCAACGGCCTGGCCCACGTCGGCTTGAGCTCTTTCGCCGCGGGCCGCGCCGGCGAGCCGCCCTCGACGGGCCTCTCGCCCCGCCTGCGCGAGCTCGGCTTCGCCGTCGGGCGCATGAAGACCGGCACGCCGCCCCGCCTCAACGCGCGCACGATCGACTTCTCGGCGCTCGAGACCGATCCCAGCGATTCTCCCCCTGTTCCTTTTTCGCATTTCACCGAGCGCATCGGCAACGAGCTTCTGCCCTGCCACATCACCTACACCAACGAGCGCACGCACGACGCGATCCGAGAGAGCCTCGACCGTTCTCCTCTCTACTCGGGCGTCATCAAGTCGATCGGCCCGCGCTACTGCCCGTCGATCGAGGACAAGGTCGTCAAGTTCCCTCAGAAGGAGCGCCATCAGATCTTCCTCGAACCCGAGGGCTACAAGACGCGCGAGGTCTACGTCAACGGCCTCTCGACGAGCCTGCCGGAGGACGTCCAGCTGCGCCTGGTGCGCTCGCTTCCCGGCCTCGAGCGGGCCGAGATCATGCGCTTCGGGTATGCCATCGAATATGATTTCTGTCCTCCGACCCAGCTCTTGAGCACGCTCGAGACCAAGCTCGTGGCGGGGCTCTACTTCGCCGGGCAGATCAACGGCACGACGGGCTACGAGGAAGCCGCCGCGCAGGGGTTCATCGCGGGCGTCAACGCCGCGCTCTCGGTCCAAGGCCTCGAGCCGCTGGTCCTCTCGCGGGACCAGGCCTACATCGGCGTGCTCATCGACGACCTCGTGACCAAAGGCGTGGATGAGCCCTACCGGATGTTCACGGCGCGCGCCGAGTTCCGGCTCTCGCTGCGCTGCGACAACGCGGACCTGCGTCTCATGGAGACGGGCCGCCGTCTCGGACTCATCGACGCGCAATCCTTCCGGGGCTTCGAGCGCTACCGCGAGGCCGTCGCGGGAGGGGGCGAAGTCTCCGCCAGCGAACTCGCGCCGTGGACGATGGGAAAGGTCCGCGCGCAGCGGGAGGTTCAGGCTTCTTACGCCGGTTACCTGCTGCGCGAACGGCAGGCCGCCGAGCGCCTTCGCGGCTGGGAAGACGAGACGATAGCCGAAGGCATCGACTACGGCGCCGTGCCCTCGCTGCCGCGCGAGGCGCGCCAAAAACTCTCCGCAGTCAGGCCCAGGACGCTCGGCCAGGCCGGCCGCATCCCCGGCGTCACTCCCGCCGACCTGCTCGTGGTGCGCGTGGCCTCCCACAGGCTCTCGCGATGACGGGCTTTCTCTTCGGTCTTTTGGTCTCGTTCTCGGCGGCGCAGGCTCCCTCCACGGGAACTTGGACCTTCGCCGTGTCCGGGGATTCGCGCAATTGCGGCGACGTCGTGATGCCGGCCATCGCCGCGCGCGTGCGCGGCGACGGCGCCGCCTTCTACTGGCATCTCGGCGACCTGCGGGCGATCTACAAGACCGACGAGGACATCAAGCGCCGCAGGGGACTCAAGACCTCGCGTTCGGCCTACAAGCGCACGGCCTGGGACGACTTCATCGCCGAGCAGATCAAGCCGTTCGGCGAGCTGCCCTTCTTCGTCGGCATCGGCAACCACGAGACGATCTGGCCCAAGTCGCGGGAAGAATTCGTCAAGTCCTTCTCGCCCTGGCTCGACGCGCCGGCCCTCAAGGACCAGCGCCTCAAGGACGATCCCAAGGACCAGGCCCCGCGGACCTATTTCCATTGGCTCCGCCGGGGCGTCGACTTCATCTATCTCGACAACGCGACCACCGACGAGTTCGACGCGGTCCAATTGGCCTGGCTCGAGCGCGTTCTCGCGCGCGACCGCGGCGACCCCTCGGTCAAGGCCTTGGTCGTCGGCATGCACGAGGCCCTGCCGCAGAGCATTTCCGCCAACCACAGCATGGACCAATCGAAGACCGGCGAGGAGACGGGCCGCCGCGTCTACCGCGCCCTCTTGGCGGCGCGCGGCGAGGGCAAGAACGTCTATGTCCTGGCCAGCCACTCCCATTTCTACATGGACGGTACCTTCAACACCGCATTCTGGCGTTCCAACGGCGGGATCCTGCCCGGTTGGATCGTGGGAACGGCGGGCGCGGTGCGCTACGCCCTCCCCAAGGCGAGCGTCGACGCGCGCGAGGCGAAGACCAACGTCTACGGCTACCTGCTCGGGCGCGCGGAGGCCTCGGGCAAAGTCGACTTCGAGTTCCGGCAGATCGCGGAGTCGGAGGTCCCGGCGGCGGTCGCCGCGCGCTACGACGAGGGCTTCGTCCATTGGTGCTTTGCAAAAAACTCCGAAGCCCCGGGGGGCTAGTCCGCTCGCTTGAGGGCGGCGTCCCGGCGGGCCTCGCGGACCAGCTGCTGCAATGGCGCCGGCGCGGAGGAAAACCCGCGCGCGGAGAGAGCCCGGTCGTAGAGGCTCACGGCGCGGTCGAATCGGCCGGCTTGAGTCTCCAACATCCCCAAACTCAGCGTCGCCGGCAGAAAGGCCCCGTCGAGCGCGACCGCCGCCTCGAGGTCGCGGCGGGAGCTCTCGAGGGACCCCGCCAGATATTCGCACACTCCCTTGTCCGCGAGAGAGACAGGGTTCGCGGGGACGCGCGCGAGCAAGAGCGAGAAGAGCGCCAGGGCCCGGCGGTAGTCCTTGAGCTCCTGGCGTTCCAGGGCCACCCGCCGGAGGTTTTGCGGCGCGGGATTAAGATTCTCGGCCCGCTCGAGCGAGGCGAGCGCCAGGCTCCGGTCTCCCGACTGACGGGCCAGCCTGGCTTGCTCGAGCCAAAATCCGAAATGCCCGGGCGCGATCAGCGTCATCTCCTTGAGCAGGGCTAGTTTGTCCGCCGACGGCATCCCTTGGACCAGAGGATGGTTCGGGAATGACTGCGCCGAAGAAAGCAGCGCTTCCCGCACGGTCGAACCCAAAGGCGTGTCTCCTTCCCTGACCAGGACTTCCCGATCCATGAGCTCGATGCCTCGTCTCAGAAGGCTCGCCGCCTCGCTGCGACGGCCGCGCTTGAGCGCGAAGCTCGCCTTCAAGAGAAAGGCCTCCACGGAGCCGGAGGATTCGTTCAGGGAACCGCCCTGCAGCTTAAGAAACTCGTCGGCCCTCCCCGCGCGAAGCCAAGCCGCCGCCAGATACAGGTCCTCGCCGAACCGTCCGCCCGCCGCCTTCGCCTGGTAGAAATCGGTGATGGCCTCCTGCGTCCGGCCGTCGGCGAGGCTCCGCCGCCCGCGCTCGAAGAGGAGCCAAGCGTCCCGGGGTCCAGCGGAGAAGGCCTCCTCGAGGGCCAGCTCGGAGGAAGGGCTTCGGCGCGCGGCTCGGGTCCCGTAGTCCAAGACGATCCACGAGACCCAGACGCAGCAGGCCAGGGCCAAGGCGAGCAGCCCGGGCAGGGCGAGCTCCGCGGGCGACCGGCGCGGGGCGCTCGACGGCGCCGGCTCGCCTCGGTCGAAGACGGGTGCGGCGGCCAGCGCCGCCAATAAGGGCCAGAGGGGATCGAAATAGTTCCGCTGAACCGCCATGGCGCAATGGATCAGGACGAAATACAGGATCAGAAAGGCGAGTTCCTTGGTTCCGCGCCGGGCCCGCAGGCGCCGCGCCGAGAGAAGCGACAGGGCGATGAGCCAGGGGTGGAGGGCGATCACGAACCAGATCCGCTCGGCCACGGCTTTCAAGTAGCGCAGCGGATGGCGAAAGACCTCCGCCGCGGCCCAGCCCAGCACCGCGCCCAGGCGGCGGTCGTCGATCGGAGCGTCGAGCAAAGTGCCCTGCCAATCCCCCTCGATCGTTTGGATCAACCCGAGCGCGCCGGTGACGATGTTCGTCGCCGCCTCGCCGCGCTCGAAGGGGATGAATTGGCGATGGACCGCCCAGTTCATGCGGACCCACGGAGCCAGGAACAGATACGGCACGACCAAGAGCAGCGCCCATTGGGCGCGGCAGCCTCGCCGCGCGGAACGCGGCCGCGACAGGCCTTCGTAGAGCACCAGCAGAGGGGGGAAGAAGACCAAGGGGGAGCGGTAGAGTAATGCGACTCCGAGCGAAACGGCAAGGGCCAAGGCCCGCCCGAGGGAGGGAGCCTGCGCCCTCCAGACCAGCAGCCCCGCCGTCAACGCCACGAGCAGCGCGTACAGCGATTGCAGACCTGCGTCGGCGGTCATGAGCTGACAGCCCAGGACCGGGACGAAGACGGCGGCCAGAGAGGCGCCCAACGGATCGCGCAGACGCTCGCGGGCGAACAGGATCAGCAGGCAGCAGCCCAACACGGCGAACCAAGGCCTCCAGGGCGGCGGCTTGCCGTGGCTGAAGAAGACCGCCGTCGCGACGGAGGCTAGAGGAAGCCGGTAGGAGACGTCGATGTCGCCGGGCGCGAAGCGGTGGAGGAGGGCCTCTCCCTGGCCGACGTGATCCGGCAAAGGGGAGGCCGCGCTTCCCGGCCCCGACAGCGGCTGTCTGCGCCAAGCCAGGAGAAAGAGCGCCGAGATCAGGATCACGGCCGCCGATCGTCGGAGGACTCCGTAAGGAATTCCAGCGCGATTGTTCTTCCCGTCGCCTCCCATACCCCTGAGTTTCACCCCAAAACCGCCCCGCGTCAAGCCCGGATCATCTATAATCGGTGGGTGAAGCGACCGAGGTTCGGCCGCGCCGCAATAATCCGACTCAGGAGCGCGGCCACCGGAGCGTGTCTGGCGCTGCTCGTCGCAGGGGCCAGTTATTGCGCCCTGCGCGCGGCTTACGATCATCCCCTCCAGAAGCAATTGTTCCGGCTCAACTACGCCTCGGAAGGCGAAGTCCTCATCCACGGCATCGGCGCCTGGTCCGCCAAGGCCTCATACCGGATGCCCCTGGCCGCGATCGTCGCGGCTCTGCTGCAATACCATTGCGGCATCTCGCCGCCCGTCTTGAACGCCCTCGACTGGTCGCTGGTCGTCATCCTCATTTTCGCGCTGGGCTGCCTGCTGCATCCGTGGGGAGGCCTGCTCTCGTCGGCGGCGGCCGTCGTCACCTTGTCTTGCGTCGGCGATTACACCTTCTACCCGGATTCGGGCTTCGTCTTGCTCGTCCTGCTGGCGGCCTGCGTGCTCGCCTGGCGCGCGCAGGAACCCTCCCTCGCGCGGAGCCTTCTCCTGGCGGCGGTCATCGGCGTCACCGTGCTCTACCGCTCGCCGCTCGCGTTTTTCCCTCCCGTCTTGGCCCTTCATGAGTGGGCGGTCTTCCACCGCTTCTCCCTCAGGTCTTATTGGCGGCATCTCTTGATCCTGTGCCTCGTGCCGTATCTGCTCCTGCTCCCTTGGATCGCGCTCAATTGGACCATCCACCATCGGCTCATCCTGTTCGAACACGGAGCGGCCGACTCGAACATCGTGACCGGAGCCCTGGGGCTGGTCCAGAACATCGATGGGGACTTTCGGGCCCTCGTCGACGAGCCGCCCGGGGCCGGCGGGACCGTGCTCGGCTGGGCGGCCCGCCAAGCCGTCCGCCACCCCCTGCGCTACGCCGGCGCCTATGTCCGCAGATTCGCCTACGTCTTCTCTCTGCGTCCGGTCCTGTTTCTTTTCGCGGCGGTGTCCTTATGGCTGTTTCGAAAGCGGCGCGATTTCCAGCAGCTCGGTCTTCTGTCGGCGTACTTTCTCCTCGTCCACTGCTTCATGACGGTGGAAGAGCGCTATTTTTGGCCGCTCTGGCCGCTGCTGTCGGTGCTGGCCGCCGCCGTGATCGTCGCCTTCCAAGCGCGGGAACGACCCCGGACGGATTCCATCGAGTGGCGTTTATCGAGTCTGGTCGTCAAAGGCGCGGTCGGTGTCGTCGCGGTCCTATACCTCTTCACGAGTTGGGCGGTCGGCTCCTATGCCGGCACGGCGCGTCTGGGGCAGGGAGGGGCCGAAGAGAACCTCAGCGAAGCCCTGCGTAGCTACCCGCATGATGCCTGGCTCTTGTTCGAGCGCGGGCGAGAGCGGCTGAGCCGAGGAGAGGACGCCGGCGCCGCCCAGGACTTCGCGATGGCCGCGGAGCTTGAGCCCGACAATCCCGAATCGCGACTGCGGCTGGCCGGGGCGCTGGCGGTGCTGGGAAAACCCGCTCTGCTGCTGCGTTGGCGATCCCAGCCCCAGCCCACGAGCGACGAGCTCGGACTCCGGCGCGACGCGGACATCCTTAAGGCCTGCGCGTACATCCGGCTCGGCCGCGCCGGGAAGGCCGCGGCCCTCTTGAACGCGGCTCTGGAGACCGACAAGTCCGTGAACATCCACGTCCGCGGGCCTCGCGGCGCGCCCGAGAGCCAGGCGCTCGAGAAGCTCCGTTTGTCCGAGAGGAGCTTCGTCAATCGCTGCTTTGGGCTGCTGGGGGACAGGCCGGCAGGGGAGAGATTGGCCTTGAGCGAGGAGCTGGTCAAGCTCGTACCCAGAGCGGTGCAAGTCTGGACGGAGCGCTCCGATGCGCAGAGACGGCTGGGGCATGAACGCTTGGCGCTCGCGTCGCTGGCGAAGGCCGCGGCCTTGAACCCCGACGACGACGAGCGGCGGCGGATCGCCGCCCTCTATGGGCGGCTCAACGACTATCGCCGGGCCCTGTCGCTCCTGGAGCCCCTCCTCGAACGGCGGCCGCAAGACGCGGGCCCTTGGATCGAACGGGCGCAGTTCGCCGCGGGGCTCAAGGATCGCGGCTTGGCTCTGGAGTCTCTGGCAAAGGCCGCGGGCTCGAATCCCGACGACGGCCAGCGGCGGCGCATCGCCGCGCTCTACGGTCAATTGGGCGAATATCGCCTGGCCTTGTCGCTCCTGGAGCCCAGCCTCGCGCGCGGGCCGCAAGACGCGGGACTTTGGATCGAGCGCTCGGAACTGGCGGCGGAGCTCAAGGATCGCGGCATGGCCCTCGAGTCCTTGGCGAAGGCCGAGGGCTTGAACCCCGGCCTGGAGCAATCGCGACTGCTGGCGCTCGATTTCCAGAAACTGGGGGAGTATTCCCGGGCCCTGGCCATTCTGGGAAGGCTGACGCGGGAACATCCGGCGCTGGCGCCGTTGTACAGCGACAAGGGACTCTGCAATTACTTGAACGGTTCGTCCGATGCGGCGATCGAGGATCTCAAGGCCGCCATCAAGCTGGGTCCGGGGCTGTACCCGGCCTATCTGACCTTGGGCGCGATCTACACGGCGCAGCGGCGGCCGGACGAGGCCGTGAGACTATACGATCGCGCGCTTTCCATGAAGCCCCTGAAGATCAACGACCCGCTGAGGGACGCGGTCCTCAAAGCGCGGCGAGAGCTGTCGTCAAAGACCAGCCCCGCGCGGTGACCCGCCGCCTATAAACGTCGTAAGAAAAAGAAGGCCGCTTTCGTCCGCGTTCCCGCTCCACATCCCAGAGTGCCGCGCGCAGGGCATCGCCCAGAACCGCGCTGACGCCGCTGACCGCGATCCCTTCGCGGATTGCTTGAAAATTAGCTTGACCAGCCGGTAAAGCGGGCTCTCCCGCGCGCGGCGCGGCTCGTAAGCCCGGCAGGCGGCGGCCGCTGACCCCATAAGAGTATACGAGCGAGGGGGTAACAATGTTCCCATCCTCGACGAGGGAGGGAACTTTTTGTGGGGCTCAATCGTATACCCTTAGGGGCCTTTGGGCCCTTGCCGCCGAAATCGGGGGAGGGTATAATGAACGAGGATATGAATCAGGTGCAGTTCGAGCAGATCAACACGCAGTTCGCCGAAATGCGCGCGGACATGAACGGCCGGTTCGACAAGGTAGATGAACGGTTCAGCACGATAGACGCCCGGTTCAGCGAGGTCGACCGCGAACTCTCCGCGGTGAAGTCGTCCGTGGGTGAACTCAAGCGAGAGATGGGCGATCTCAAGCGCGAGACGGGCGATCTCAAGGGCGCCGTGCGGCGCACGGCGGTCGTCGTTTCCCAGATCAAAGGCGCCGTCTTCGACATTAAATGCGACATGGCGACCAAGGACGACCTTACGCGCCTGAGGTCGCACCTGGAGACGCGGATGGATTCTTTCGCCTCGGAAGTCGAGGCGGCCCGCGAGGAGCGCCTCCCCAAGGAGTAGCTCCCCCATCCGAGGGCGGCAGGACAAGCTCGGAGGGGTCCGACACGCCCAGCGGGCTCACGAGGGAACCGGAAGAAACGAAGAGCCGGGGAGCGGGGTACGCTGTCCGCGCCGCGGGCGGAGTCTCGGTCTGGCCGAACCCCAAGCGCCGGTAGATGGATATCCCCGTGGCGCGCTGGTCTTCCTCGTCCGAGCTCGTTCCCGGAGCCATCCCGTAGATCAGCCCGTTCTCGGCGGTCAGCTTGGGCAGCCTCGCGTCCGGCGGAACGGCGCCGCGGTCCCGGTAGGCCTCGAATGGATAATCCGGGTCGGCCAAGGTCAGCCAGACCACGCCCTTGATGTCCCAGACGGCGAGATTGGCCATCAGCAGCGCGAGGAAGGTCAGGGAGCCGCGTGTGCGGCGCTTCATGGCAAGAGAGTAGCAGAACCGCATGAGCGGGGCGTTACGGGAGGCTAAAAGCAGGGTAAAAAAAGGTCCTACGAGCTAGGGCTTCTTCTTGACCAGGAGCTTGCCGGTCTTGGCGTCGATGAAATAATCGAAGTCGCCTCCGTTGCGGCCGACGATCCAGAAGGTCTCGCCGAACAGCGCGGCGTCGACAAAGCTGCGGCCGCCCCGCTCGGCCGTGCGCAGGTACGCATGGTACTCGTGATCGGGGTTCACGACCAGGCCGTACTTGCGTCCCAAGGCCAGGGCTTCGCCGCTGTCGACGGACATCTCCCTCACGCAGCCGTCCGAATAGTAGAAAGCGGCGCCGGCCGAGTGGTAGCCCTTCGGGAAACGGTATTCATCGTACGGCAGCAGGTCGGGAGGGTTGGCAAGCGCGCCGATCCGCTCGATGATGGAAACCTCGCGGCGCTCTCGGCCGACTTCGTCCGTGGAGAAGATGAAATTGAATTCGTTGAAATAAACTACCTTCGGCCCCGGCGGGTTCGAATAATGGCTGACGTTAATGTGGGCGTCGACCTTGCGCACGCAGGCCTCCGGACCCCAGCGCGAGCGCCCCTTCTTGACCGCGCCGCCCACCAGCCTTTGCGCGCCTTCGCCGAGCTGGGGAGCCTTAACCTCGGTCGAAGAGACGGCAACGCCCAGCCCCAGCATCAAAGCGGCGGCGATGGTCTTCCATCTCGCTCGCGTCCATTGGTTCACTGACCGCCGATCCATTAAGGGTCCTGGTTCGTGTTGAACTCGCGCCGCGCCACGCGCGAGACCTCGGGCTTGAGATAGTCGAAGGCCGCCTTGAATTCCTCGCCGTGGTCCCGGCTCGCGATTTTATCAAAATTCACCCCCCTTTACCGTCTTTTTTACGGCCCGAAACAAAATGCGCGCCCTCCTCTTCCATAATAACGGCATGGAGAGCCGAAGGGTCCTGGTGCCGGTCTTGCTGGCGTTCGCCGCGGCCGGCCTCTACCTCATGGTCCTGACGAGCAAGGAGAAAGCCCTGACGGAAGGCTACGAGACGGCGCAGGTCCTGGTCGCGACCGTCGACATCCCGGAGCGCACGGTGCTCAAATCCGACATGTTCGACGCGATGTCGGTGCCCCGCAAGTTCGTCCAGCAGGACGCCTTCGAGGTGCGCACCCGCTCGGACATGAACGTCATCTCGAACCTCGTCACGCGAGTCCGCGTCCCCAAGGGGAACCAGCTGACCGAGTCGTCCTTGATCGCGATGACGCCGGAGGCGGGGCTGAGCGTCAAGGTCCCTCCCGGCTACCGCGGCGCGGTCCTGCCGATCGACCCCGGCTTGAGGTCGCTGATCAAGCCGGGAGACCGCGTCGACGTCCTGCTGACCTTCGACGCCGTGCTCGATGGAGGCGTGAGAGACAAGGCCACCGTCACGATCCTGCAGAACGTGCTGGTCATCTCGGTGGGCAACGATCTGGGCCAAGGCGTGACAGCGGGCCAGCACAAGGCGCTGGCGGAGAAGGACGACCGCGCCGCCGCCCTCTCCGACAAAGCGCTCATCAGCCTCGCCCTCAACCCCAACGAGCTGCAATACCTCGCCCTCATGCAGCGCAAAGGCGACACGGCCATCGGCGTCCGGGGCCTGGGCGACTACGACATGCACCCCATCCCGGTCGTGTCGATCTACGGCCTCCTCAACGACAGCCGGCGCTGAGCGCCCCTCGATTCTAGGTATAATCCTACCTCATGGAAGAGGCCTTCGCGCTGCTGAGGGAGGCCGCCGCGGGCTGGGGCGTCGAATTGACGCCGCACAAGCGGCGCCTCATCGAGGACTACGTCGGCGCGCTGCTCGCGGCCAACAAGACCGTCAACCTCACGGCCGAGACCGACGGCGAGGCCGTCCTCCTGCGGCACGTCGCCGACGGGCTGGCCGCGGTCCCGGTCCTCAAGAAGCATCTGGCCCAGGCCCATCCGCGCATCTGCGACGTCGGCTCAGGCGGCGGCTTCATCGGCATCGCCGTCAAGATCGCCTGGCCGGAGGCCGAGGTCACTCTCATGGAGGCGCTCGAGCGTAAGTTCAAGTTCCTCAACTTGGCGGCCGCGCGCACGGGACTCAAGGGCCTGCGCGTGCTCCGGAAGAAGGCCGGGCACGACCGGCTGGCCTCGTCCGAGACCGGCTACGACGCGGTCCTGGCCCGGGCCCTGGCCCCGCTGCCCGAAGCGTTGGCGGCCTGCCTGCCCCTGCTCAAGGAGGGGGGAATCTTCGTCGACTACCAATCAGACCGCGTCCGGTCGGATCAGATTCTGCTAGATGGGGTCTGCGCAAGATTGGTAGAGTCTCAGCCGTACCGGCTGCCGGCGGAGGACAAGGACCGCACTCTGGCCGTGTTCGCCCGAAAGTAGGAGGCTCGCATGCAGATGCTCAACCGCTACTTCGTCCCCTTCGCGCTGATCCTGATCCTCTCGGCGATCTGGTTCAACGTGGAGAACCCCGCGGACTGGCGGCATTGGGACCCGAGCTACAAGCAGGCCCTTGTGATCCTCGCGGTCTCGATGGTCGTCAACTGGTATCTCTCGGCCAACACCTACCGCTACATCCACTGGGCCAAGCAGATGAAGATCCTGCAGGTCTGGCTCAACTTTATCTGGGCGGCGCCGCTGTTCTATCTGCTCCAGCCCTCTTGGGGCCCGATGTGGCTGCTCTTCGTGATGGCCCCGGTCACCGCCGCCCTCTTCACCGACCGTTGGCACACCTTGGGCTCGGCGGTCGTCAGCGCGGGCACGATGCTCGCGATCTACCACAAGCGGGGCCTCTTCCGCGAAGGCATGGGTCCCGCCGAGGGCATGGCCTGCGTCCACGCCTGCTTCATCGTCGTCTTCGCGCTTTTCGTCTACGGCCTCGAGCAGACCGCGCTGAGGCTTCGTGACGCAGCTTTGGGAAGAGCCCAATAGTCCGTTGGGCGCAGGCCTTGGAAAGTTGACCTAATGCCTGTACACTATTAGCGCCTATGGATGCCCTGCTCCGGGTCCGCGTCCTGATCTGGGTCCTCGTCCTGACGCTCTGGGGCGTCATGGTCTATCAGTTCCTCGGGGAAGAGGAGTCGGGGCAGGCGCAGACTCAGATGCAGCCCGTGCTCAACCCGTACTCCGCGAAAGCCCCTCCGGTTCCGGAATCCGCCGAGAAGCCTCCGCCGAATCCCTCCGAGATCGAGGCCCAGGCCCGGCTGCTCGCGGCCCAAACGCCGCCCCCGGACAAGGCCACGCCCGAGGAGCCCTCGGCCATGGCCGGCGGGCCTCCCGCGGAGAACCGGCCCTCTTCGCTCGACTTCATCCGGCCGCTGACGCCGGAGATCACCGTCGCCCCGCCGCCGCGGCGGAGGGGCCGGCGCATGCGGCGCGAGTCGCGCCTGGCGCACGAAGCGCCGCTCAAGATCCCGCCCGGCTTCGTCAAGAACGTCTCGCGCCACTTCGTCATCTACTCGGAGGGGGACGCGGTCTCCGAGCAGTTCGTCTCCCTGGCCGAGAACCTGCACGGAAACCTCATGCTTGATCTGGCCGCCTTCTCGCCTTGGGCCAGCGACGAGAAGGTCACGATCATCCTCTGCAAAAGCCAGGACACCTACCGCGAGGTCACGGGGCGCCCGGCGTGGTCGGGGGGGGCGAGCTCGGTCGTCAAACGCCTGCTCTACATCTACGAGAGCAACGAGCTGCCGGGCATCCTCGCCCACGAGCTCTGCCACATCTATTACGACGGCTTCTACCTCGAGGGACGGCCCGACCCGCTCTGGCTCTCCGAGGGCATGGCGACCTTGATCCAGGTCGAGCGCGGCCTGGCCGCGCCCGAGTGGCTGCGCGATAACATGCAGATCATCGAGAAGGGCGGAGGCTACACGATCGACGAGCTCATGAGCGTGACGAGCACGTCGGGCGCCTCCGACGACAAGGTCCGCCTCTGGTACGCGCAATCCTACAGCCTCGTGCGCTTCCTGATCCGCTCGCAGTATCGCGCGAGCTTCTACAAATTCTCGGCGTATCTTCGCGACGGCAAGGACCCCACCCAGGCCCTCTACCGCGCCTACGGCATGCCCTACAACCGCCTCAAGGCCCTGGACTACGCCTGGCGCTACGACCTGACCAACAGCTCGCTCTCGAAGCTTTCGCGCGGAGACCGCTGACTCAAGTGGACACGAACTGGATTAGGCCCTACTGCTTGGGCCTCGAGTGGCTTTGGGTCCTGCTCGGGCTGCTCTGCCTCCTGACGGCCGCCCTGCTCGCCGGCCGCGCGCTGCGCCTCGAAACGCTGGAAAAATTCCTCTCGCGCCTGGAGTCCGCTCCGCGCGTCTGCCCGGCCCCGGTCCTCGTCTTCGGCCTCGCGATCCCCGCCATCATCGTCATCTACAAATGGGCCCTGTTCCGCGCCTTTCAGCTCCTATGGGACTCGGGCAACATGGCCAACGTCGTGTGGAACGCGGCCCACGGCTACGGGCTCACCGGCAGCATGATCGGAGAGAAATCGTACCTCGCGATCCACTTCGCCTTCACCTTCGCGCTGCTGGCGCCGCTCGTGCGCCTGTGGCCGTCCATCTTCATCCTGATCGCGGCGCAGGGCGCGGCCGTGGGCAGCGCGGCTCTGGGCGCCTACCTCCTGGGCCGGCGGCTGGGCCGAGGACCGCTGCTGGGCTGGCTCTCGGCGCTGCTGACGCTGTCGAGCCCGCTATTCCACGGGAGCGCGATCTCGTTCCTCGACAACTCCATCTTCGCCTTCCCGTTATTCATCTGGTCCGCTTATTTCTGGGAGACGGGCCGCAAAGGACCGGCTCTGCTGCTGGGCTTGCTGCTGCTGACCACGAGCGAACAGATCCCCTTCCTTCTTTTCGGCGTCGGACTGCTCGCGCTGTCCAAACCCCGGGGCAGGCTCCCGGCCTTCGGCCTCATGGCGGGCGCCGCGCTTCTCTTCATCGCGGAGATGGCGGTCATCCGCAACGCCTGCGGGGATTGGAAGGAGGTCGGCCGCTACTGGGGCATGTTCGGCGCGCTAGGCGGCTCGCCGCCGGAGATCCTGCGCACCGCGCTGCAGCGTCCTTGGGCTTTACTCGTCGAGCTCGTCGATCCTCCGGCCAAAATATGGACCGTGGTGCGGACCCTGGGGAGCGCGGGCTTCCTGCCCCTGGCCTCGGGGTGGAGCCTGGCGCCGGCCCTGGCGGCCTGGCTGCCTCAGCAGCTGGCGGGAAGCGCGTTCGATTACCACTCCCTCCATGGGCACTACGGGGCGATCGTGGCGGGCCCGCTGCTGTGGTCGGCGATCAAGGGGCTTTGCCGCCTTCATCTCGAGCGGCGCGGCCTCCGCGCCCTTCCGGCGGCGCTGGCCCTGGCCGCCGCGGCCGCGGGCTTCTTGACGGCCGGCGCCTTCCTGCCCTATGATCGCTCGATGCCGCGGGCCTGGGCGTCCGCGGTGCCGCACGCGGCCGCCTACATCCCGGCCGACGCCAAGCTGTGGTGCGACGAATACCTCGCCGCGCACTTCGCGATGAGGCGCCATCTCCGCGCCCTGCCGCGAGGGCCCAACCCGTTCTTCGAGACCGCCTTGTTCGACCCCGACCGCGTGCTCCTGTCCGCCTACTGGCTGCGGATCGCGGAGCCCGGGCAGCGCAAGCGAGTCTTGGACTATCTAGAGGAACGCCGTTTCGTGCGGGTGTTTCAGGAAGCGGACTTGGTCGTGCTGGCCAAGCCGTAACGCGCGCCTCGGGCGCATCGAGAACAAGCCGGCTTAGCTCCGACGCCCCTCGCCGCCCGATTCACGCTATAATCGGAGGGTGAATCGCATGCCCCGCGCGGCCGTGGCGCTCTCTCTGCTTTCGGGAGCCGCGGGGCTGGCCTCCGAGGTCCTCTGGGCCAAGCAGTTGGCCGTCCTCATCGGCGGCACCGCCTTGGCGCAGACCATCGTGCTGGCGGCATTTTTGGGCGGCCTCTCGGCGGGAAGCGCTTTCTTCGGACGACGCGCCGACGGCTCGCGCGCGCCCTGGCGCTTCTACGCGGCGCTCGAGTTCGGGATCGCCGCTTTAGCGGCGCTCGCTCCGCTGTTCCTGCGCGCCGCCGACCGCGCTGACGCGCGCTGGCTTGCGTCGCTCGCCGCCGCCGCTCCCGCCTTCCTCATGGGAGGGACCTTGCCCGCTCTGTGCCGCGCGGCGGGCGGGGAGGCCGCGCGCTCGGTCAGCCTCCTGTACGGCGCCAACTCGGCCGGCGCCGTCATCGGCAGTCTGCTGACGGCCTTTATCCTGATCCCGGCCTTCGGCCTCGACGGAGCGTTCTACGCGGCGGCGCTGGTCAACGCGGCCGTCGGCCTCGGAGCCCTCGCCCAAGCGGGCCCCCCGAGCCGCCCGGCCTCCCCGGTGGCGCGCGGCGAGAATCGAGGACTCCTCCCCGTCGCCCCCGGACTGATCTACGGCGCGGTCTTCCTCTCGGGCTTGGTCGCGCTGACTTACGAGGTGGCCTGGACGCGCCTATTGGCTCTCGTGATGGGCGGCACCGCGTACTCGTTTTGCGAGATGCTTGCCGGCTTCATCGCGGGGATCGCCCTTGGCAGCCTTCTGGTCCGCGCGACGTTGCTGCGCCGCGTCCGTCCCGAGATTCTCCTGGGCCTCGCCATTTTGGGCGCGGGCGGCTCGGTCCTGCTGACGCTTCCGGTCTGCGGCCGGCTCACCTATTACTTCATGGGGCTGCGGTCGATCTTCTCACATGGCGCGGCGTCCTTCTACGCCTTCGAGCTGGCGAAGTTCTGCTTTTGCCTTGACTTGATGCTGGTTCCCGCGGCGTGCCTCGGCGCGGCCCTGCCCTTGGCCGTGGGGCTCCTCGAGCCCGACGACGCGAAGCTCGGCAGCGGCGTGGGAGCGGTCTTCGCCGCGAACACGGCGGGCAATGTCCTGGGGGCCTTCGCCGGGTACTGGTGCCTGCCATGGCTCGGCCTCCAGGGCCTCGTCGGCTCGGGGGCCGCTGTGCAGCTGGCCGTGGGCGCGGCGCTGCTCTGGCGCGCGCTTCATTGGCCCCTGCGCCGGAAGCTCGGGGCCGCGTCGGCGGCCTTGGTCATCGCCGCCGGTTACGGTCTTTGGATGCCTAGCTGGGACCTACGCATCCTTTCCCTGGGCTTGTACCGCAACGGCCGCCTCCAGCCGCCGCCGAGCTTCGCCGAGTTCCTCGCGCGCTCTTCGAAGACCGCGCGGAGCTTCTACCGCGACGACCGCGAGGCCACGGTCTCGGTGCTGGGCTTCCCGGACGTGGGGGCGACCCTCAAGGTCAACGGCAAGACCGACGCCTCGACAGGAGAGGACATGCGCACGCAGATTCTGCTGGGCGAGCTGCCGCTCCTGCTCAAGCCTCAGTCCCGCCGCGCGCTGCTCGTCGGGTGGGGCAGCGGCATCACGGCCGGCTCGCTCTTGCGCCATCCCCTCGAGCGTCTCGACGCCGTCGAGCTCATACCGTCTGTGGTCGACGCGTCCCGTTTCTTCCGCGCCGAGAACGAAAACGCCCTCGACGACCGCAGGACCTTCCTGACTCTCGAGGACGCCAAGATCTTCCTGCGGCGCGAGGGTCCCGGCTACGACGTCATCATCAACGAGCCTTCGAACCCATGGATGGCCGGCGTCGGCGGACTCTTCAGCCTCGAATACTACCGCCGGGCGCGCGCGCGCCTGGCGCCGGGCGGGCTCATGGTCCAATGGTTCCAGGTCTACGAGATGGACGACGAGCTCTTCGCCGCCGCGCTGAGGACCTACCTGGCCGTCTTCCCGCACGTGAGCCTCTGGAACATCGTCGACGCCGACGTGCTGCTCGTCGGCTCGATGGAGCCTTTGCGGCCCGACTACAAAGCGATGGAGCGGGCCTTCCTCGCGCCCGAGGTCCGGGGGGACCTCAGGCGCTGCGGGATCACCGCCCTGAGCACTTTGCTAAGCCTGCAGTCCGCCTCAGAGGCGACCGTCCGCGCGATGGCCGGTTCCGGGCCTCTCAACGAGGACCGCCGCCCGCTGCTCGAATACGGCGCTCCTCGCGCGTTTTTCGAGGACTCCCGCGCCGGCGTCGTCGACGAAGCCGACGACCGGGCCGACCCCGCCTCAGCGAGATCCTTGCTGCTGGCGGCTTACCTCGGGGAGCGGGGCAGGCCGCTGGAGAAGCGGGAATTCATGGAGCGCATGGTGTTCCCGCGCGGAGGCTTCGAGAAGAAGTTCCTTAAGGAATTGGCCCAGGAGTGGCACAGCCGCTACCCGCGAGCGGCCGCCGTCCGGGCTAATGGATCACGCGGACGTCGCGGAAATGATGGAAGACTCCCGACGTCGCGATGACGCCGAGGAGCTGCTTGTCCGGGGGCATCCCCGCCCGGGGCGGTCCTTTCTGGTGGTCGCCGTGGTCCTGGTGGCCGACCCAGGTGCCTTTCCAGGCGATCTCGCCGGTGATCCCGTGGGCTTTCTTCCAGTCCTCGATGCGGTCGTCGACCCAGCCGTGGATCTTCCAGAAAACGGGGTTGACCTGGCTGGAGTAAGTGTCGCCTAGGTAGTCGTAAGCGGGGTCGTCCCATTTGGCGTCGATGCTGTTCGGATCCGCCGAGTCGACGTCGGGGCGGATGGCTCCGGGATTGGAGCAGAAGCGCATGTGCAGGGAGTTGTGGATCGTGTGCTCGATGCGCGCGCCGAGCTCTCCGAGGCTCATCGTCTTGAGCTTCTTGGGATCGGTATAGTCCCTCTCCCAAGGGACCATCGTGTTCTTGAAGAAATCGTCCGATTTGACCTTCTTGAGGTAGCCGTTGAAGTCGGCGTCGCCCGTGTCCCAGGCCGGGGGGACCGGGTAGTCGGCGTCAGTCGGCGCCGGGATCTGGGACCAGCTCGTGACCTTCGCGTAGCTCAGGTGCTGGGCCGTGGCGACCTCGGCGAGCTTGGCGTTGACCATGGCGATCATGTGGTGGTGCATATAGAGGAAGTCCTCGCCCGAGTCGTTGTCGATGATGGGATCTCCGTTGGCCCTCAGCGAGGGGCGCGGGGGCTCCCAGCCCATGTCCTTGATCGCCTTCTGGGTCTTCGCGTCGAAAGCGAGCCAGCCGTCGCGCACGGCGTGCCAGAGGTAGTGGTGCATGCGCACGTCTCGGCCGGCCATGTAGGCGATGACCTCTTTGGGCAAGGCGGGAGAGGGGGCCTTCGGCTTCGGCCTGGCCGCCTGGCGCGCGAACACCGGCGCGGGGATGGAGAGCAGATTGTCCTGCAGCGCCCGGCCGCCCGCGGCGACGGCTTCCGGGCCGGCCTGCGCCGCCGCAAGCGCCGGAGCCAGGAGGATGACGGCGGACCACAGAGAGCTTCGCACGAGGATAGGATATACGACTTGGCGCCCGTCGTCATGGGCCGTGGGACCCAGACGAAAAAAGGAAAAGGGCCCAGTGCGGACCTACGGCCTAGTGCCCGAGTCCCGTCATAAGGGCAGTTCGATCAGGGGGACGCCGAGCCGTTTGGCCAACTCGGCGAGAAATTCACGGCTTGGATTTACCGCCGCGCGGGGATCGCCGGGAGGGCGCGGCGAGAAAAACACCGCCGAGATCTCGATTCGCGAATCCTCGAGGGTCCCTGCGATCTGGACCTCGTTCCAACGGCTCTTTTGGGCCGCGGAAGCCGCGAGCAGAGCGGCGGGGGTGTGCAGCCCTTGCCCTTGGTCGCGGGGGTCGGGGTTGATGCGGGCGCGCACCTTGGGGTCCAAGAGTCCGTAGGCCATGTAGTCCCGCGGATTGGAGCGCAGGATGTTGCGGGCCGGAACTTTGAGGATGTAGCCGGATTTCATCGTCAGGAAGGTGCCGGTAACTCCCTCGCTGACGAGAGAGGCCGATATCGCAGGGCGATCGGCCAGCCTGCGGGCGGCGGCGACGCTGTCCTCGACGGGCATCTTCCAGCGCAAGGTCTTGACCAGGTGCATGAAGCGGTCCGACGCGGGCGACCTGGGATCCGAAAATCGGGACGAGTCCCATTCCTTTCGGATCGATTCGATCTCGGCGGGCGCGTCGGACCAGTCCAGGGCGCCTCGCGCTCCGGCGGAGACCGGATCAGCGGCTTCCCCGCTGGACGCGGCGGCGTCGGACAAGCCGGTCGGCATGGCCGGGATCGGGACCGAGGCCTGCGGCGGCGTGATCGCGCCCGGTCCCGAAGAGGCGACGGGCATGAGTCCGATCCGGACCGGTATCGGCGCCGTCAAATGCGCGACCGCCCGGGCCGGACTCGCCGAGAGAAGGAGGAGGGCGCACGACTTGATGCTCATCCAAGTCAGTCCAGCAGGCCGTGGGCCCACACCGTCAACGCGGCGGCTCGGCGCAGAGCCAGCCGTTTTTCTCGGGCTCGTAGACCCAGCTCTTGATGTCGTCGCGCAGGAGCGTGAACTTGGCCTCGAAGCCGTGCTCGGCCATCGTCTCCTGGACCGAGGCCCAAAGCAGGTCCTTGTCGATGATGGGGTTGCCGCACTGAGAGGCCCGGATCTTGAGGGCCGCGGCCAGGGCCGCGGAGCGCTCGTCCTGCAGCCCGGCGTCGAGGTAGACCGTCCTGCCCGCCTCGCGTTCCTTCAAAGTCTCCTGAAAGGCCTTGACCAGGTATTCCTTGTCCCAGCGGCTCGCGTAGGCCGCGTCGAAATGGGATTCCACGCATTTTAGGCCGTAAGCCTTGCACCGCCGAAGCGCGTCGGCCTGGTATTCGCCGAGATTGACGATGGTGTCGACGCTCAGGCCCTCACCGGGGGCTTGGCCCGACGGCCTTCGGCTGTAGAGGACCGCGCCCGCCGGCTTCGAGGGCGTCGCGGCGGCCGCGGCGGGAGGCGCCTCTTCCCCGTCGCCCGGCTTGATGTCGGCCACGCTCATGCGCGGCAGGTCGAACGACTGGACGGAGAACTCCTCGGTCTTGGGAACGGCGGCGACATCGCGTACGGCCTTGGGGTCGATGCCCTTGAGCTCGCGCGCCGGGAAATTCTTTCCCCACGGGAACACGCGGCTGACCGGCGCCAACCCTCTCTCCAGCATGTCCTGGTCCTCGGCCGCGCGCCTTCGGAAGTAGTTGAACGCCGCCTCGTTGTCCTGGGTCAAGGCGCGCGCCTTCTCGAGCGGAATCTGGAGGTGCTCGGCCCAGAGCTCGGCGGTCCAATCGCGGATCTTGGCGGGATCCTGGATCGCGACGTTGGCCTCGGCGTGGAAGAGCATGCTCGTAAAAGCGATGTTGGCCGAGCCTCCCGTCCAGGCCGCCCAAGCCTTGTCGAGAACGGCCAAGGTCTTGGAATGGATGTAGGTCTCGCTGTTGATGTTCTTGGCTTCGTCGCGCGGGTCCGGGCGCGTGTTGCCGAGCGAGAGGACCACCACGTTGTGATGGCCCGCCGTCTCGTTGCCCTTGGTCTCGCCCTTGGCCACCCACTCGAAGAAGCGCTCGAGGTAGCCTTGCGGGGTGCCCTCGTCGGGCTTGTCGGTCAGCAAGGCCACGATCTTGGCCCCGCGCTCGGCCGCGTCGTGCATCGCGTCGATGATGACGTGGTCGAAGAAGTACTGGTTCTCGATGTAGATCAGGCTCCCTTCGGCCGCGGCATTGAGCGCGTTGAGGTACATCTCCTTGATGCCCGTGTCTCCATGCTTGCTCGACTTGTACTTGCGCGGGGCGATGGTGCGCAGGACCTGGGCGACGACGCCGCCCTCGACCTGCGGGATCTCCTCCGCGGTCACGGGGGCCTTGGCGTCGGCGGCGCGGTCCTCGTGCTTGTTGCTGGCCCCGTTGTAGCGCTCGACGAAATTGGAGATCACGTCGCCGGCGGAAGGCCCCACGATCTTATAGAAGATGTCGTGCAGGGGCGGCGTCTTCTCGAGTCCTTTGACGAGGTCATTGCCTTTCGGAACGCGCCGGGCGTCCAGCGAGTCGTGCGCGGGAGTGTCCCAATAGGCTTGGACCGGGTTGATGCCGCCGACGAAAGACACGACGCCGCCGTTGCCGTCGTCCATGACGTAGGTCTTCTGATGGTTGCAGCCGATGGCTGAAGGAAACCACAAAGGGATGGGCCGCCAGGTGTTGTGGACCCCGTGGTACCAGCCGAAATAGCCGGGGGCGTCGTCCCAGCGGGCCTCGATGGAATCGGGGCCCTCGTTGACGCCTGGGATGGTTTTGGGGGGCGCTGGTTTCGGGACTCCCGCGGATCCATCGGCGACGTCGTTGGGGGCCGGGGGAGCCGGGGGGGCCGGGGGCGCCGGGTCGGGGATCGTGTCCGGGGTTTTCAGCGCGGGCTGCCAGATGACGAGTTTCACTTCGACTCCGTCCTTGCGTCGGTCTCTCAGGATTCCGAACATGGTCTCGCCGCTCTCGGGCACGAGGCCGAAGTCCTGGTCGCCGTAGGAGAAAGTCGCGTAGATGAATTTCTTGGCGTTGTGCATCGCCTTCGAGATCTCGGCGTACGCCGCCTGGCCGTCGACGAGCATCTTCACGTCGTTGCCGGGGCGCGGAGGATAGGCGCCCCTCTTGGCCCAGACCGAAGGCGCGGGCTTCGCGGGCGGCGGCTCGAGCTCGGCCGCGGCGGCTGGCAAGACGGCGAACAGGAGACCGGCGGCGATGAATGCGCTCATGCAGGAAGTGTAGCCCCAAGGCCGGCGGCGCGCCTGGGGCCGATGGGGTAGGCCTCTCGGTCTTTTGGCCCAATACATTGGACCCAGAAGCGCCGCATGCGGCGCATGAACTGTGGACGGTCTGGTTGATGCGGGACGATTATCGTTGACCCGACGGCCCTATCATCGTAGAATCAACGTGTCGGGAGCGCCGGCTTCCGGCAAACCATCGTCAGGGGGGAAGCAGATGAGGACAATGTCCATCGCCGCATTGGCCGCAATCGGCCTAATGACCGCCGCCGTTTCGTTCGCAGAGACCGCGCCGTCGCTCGAGCAGGCCGTCTCGGGCCTCTCGCAGAGCGTCAAGCCGCAAGCCGCCGCCCTCAAGGCCAACGCCGCCAAAGCCGCCGCCGCGGCGGCCGTCGAGCAGGGACGGACCTATCGGTTGGACTTCGAGCGCGGCCGCTGGCGCCTGAGGCCCGACACCAACCCGCCGGGCTCGGGGTTGCGGATCGACGCCAAGGTCGGTGAGCGCGTCCGCCTCGAGCTCTACAACAACAGCTGGGGCCGCCATGAGGACGCCCAGTTCATCGTCCGCAGCCTCGGGATCGAGGTCTGGCTTCGCAGCCGCGGCGAGAGAGCCACGGTCGCGTTCGTTCAAACGAAGGAAGGCATCCACCTCATCAACGACGACTCGCGCGTCGGGATGATCATCGTCCGGAAGTAATCAGCGCCCGTTCGATCGCGCGGCCGGGGGCCTCACGGCTCCGGCCGCGTCATTAGTGGGGCGGAGGGAAGGGCCGGTCGGGGACCGGCACGACCTGCTTGATCTTGCCGCCGGTGCGCGTCAGATAATCCATGACGCCGCCGACGGCGTCGCGCCCCCACTTGCGCGACGAGGGAATCTGGGGCATGCGGACCCAAACGACGGCCTCGATGTCCTCGTGCATCATCTTTTCGAGGGGAGAGAGCTCGCGGCCGATCGGCTCGGCCCCGAAGGCCCCCTGCATCGACAGGAGATCTCCGCCGGCGCTGACGAAGGCCGCGCGCGGGAAGCTGCGGATGGGCTCTTCGCGCAGGGAGGCGTAGATCTCGTCTCCGGCCTTCTTGTTGCCGGAAAGCTTCGCGGCGAGAAAGGCGATCGACTTCGCGATCGGCTTGGGCGTCTTGCCGTTCTCGGGATACTTCCAGCCCAGGCCGCGGACGGGGTCGGTGATGAGCGCAGTGCAGTTGAGGTTCGTGTGGTTGTACTTGAAATCCTGCGCGTAGTACTGCGCGTAGCGGGTCTTGAACATCTCTTGGACCTGCTCAGGCACGCGCCCGTCTTTCATGATCATGACCAGCACGTAGCTCGGGCGGTACCAGCTTTGGCCGCTGTTGAGGTCGGTCATGTACTTGTCCATCGGGACCATGGAGGCCACGATGCCCTTCTCGCTTTCCTGGTTCATGTCGTAGAAATTGTCGAACATCCAGTCCGCCATGCTCCCGTTGGGGCCCATGCGTCCGGTGAACATTGAGAAGTGGCCGGCTAAAGCCTCGTCGTCGTCGCCCTGAGCGCCGTTGAGCATGACGCCCATGACGGGCTTCCCTTCCCAGCTCTTATCACCGCCCTCGCGCTTCCAGAGCAGCAAGGACTGGAACGGCTTCTTGGCCCCGCCCTTGTCGGCGCCGATCATATTGTCGATGTCGTCCTTGCTCTTGGCGTCCCCTTCCTTTAAGCTGGAGGCCTCGATGCGGTAGTCTTCGGGCCAGATAGTGCGCGCCACGAAGGTCTTCACTCCGTTGACCATGGCATACTCGCCGCGCATGCGCAGAGTGTGTTGCTTGAAGTAGGCGAGGCTCGAGGCGTCGTAGTACGAGCGATTGAGGGGGATCTTGTCGACGAGCGCGAAGGGCATGAACGTGCCGTCCTGGAGCATGATCTCCTTGCCGTCCTCGGAGAGGGTGACGCCTTCGATGAGCTCGTGGGCGCCGATCCAGATCAGGGCCGGAGTTCCCGCCTTCGGCGTCGCGATGACCTCATCGAGGAAGTACCACTTGCCCTGTTCGGGCGCGCGGCAGCCCGAGCAGCGGCCCGTGCCGATCACGAAGTCTTTTTCCTTATATAGGCCCAGATAGCCGTCGCTGATGCCGTGCGCTTGGCTTGGCTGTACGTCGGCTGGGGTCGGCGCCGCGGCCGGGGTCTCTTGTTTCGAGGACCCGGCGGGAGCCAACGGCGCAGGCGGCTTCGCGGGAGCGCCCCTGACAGCCTGAGCGGGCGCCGGGACGGCATGCCCGCCGTCGTAGACCGCTCCGCCGACGGTGAAAGCCTCGAGGAGGTTGCCGATGGCTTGATCCGAAAGGGGAGCCGCCGAGACGGGCAACGCGAGAGCGCAGGCCAGCAGGGAACATAAAATGTTTTTTGGCATCCATATATTATACTCGAATCCCCGGTTTCATCATGGGGCAAAAGGCCTAGTTGCAAATTGCCAGGAGACCTGTTACACTCAACATGCGCCATGACTCGTTTCGAAGAGCAGATCCTCAACGCGATCCGCGGCCGCCAGCCGCTGATCTATCTGCACACCTCGGAGGAGGAGCGCGCCGCCGACAGCCTCGGGCCGCTCGTCGCCCAGTGCTTCCCCGGAGGCTCGGTCACGACCTGGAGCTGCGTGCGCGGCCTCGAGCCCGCGCCGGAAGGCGGCGATACGCGCGATCCTTTGGCCGCCCTGCAGCAGATCATCAAGAACCCGCGGCCCGGCTTCTACGTCATGAAGGACCTTCCGGCGTTCTTCGACGATCCCAAGGTCACCCGCGCCCTGCGCGAGGCCTATTTCGTGTTCTGCAGGGAATTCAAATCCTGCGTGATCCTCGTCTCGCCGTCGGTCGCGCTGCCCGAAACGCTCGAAAAGGAGGTCTGCTTCGTCGAGCTCGACGCGCCGTCGCCCGAGGAGCTGCTGGCCGTGCTGCTGCAGACCGCCAAGGAGCATCCCGCGGTCCGGCTGACCGCGGGCGTGCAGTCCCAGATCGTGCTGGCGCTGCGCGGGCTGACGCTCAAAGAGGCCGGTCACGTCCTGCACCGCACCTTCGGCGCCGGGGCGGGCAAAGGGAAGGTCCTCGACGAGATCTTCGCCGAGAAGGAGGCGCTGGCCAAAAAGGCCGGCTACCTGGAATTCGTCCCGGTCAAGTTCGACGTCAGCCGCATCGGAGGCCTCGAAAACGTCAAGGAATGGGCGGCCCAGCGCAAAAGCCTCTTCAACGAGGAGGCGGTCAAGGCCGGCATCCCCATTCCGAAGGGGATCCTGATGATGGGTGTGAGCGGCTGCGGCAAGAGCTTGCTCGCCAAGGCCATCGCGGGGCTCTGGAAGGTCCCTCTCTTCCGGCTCGACATGAGCCTCGTGTTCTCGGGCGCTTACGGGAGCCCGGAGACGGCCTTCAACAAGGCGCTGCGCACGATCGAGTCGGTCGCTCCCGTCGTGCTGTGGATCGACGAGATGGAGGCGTCCTTGAGCACGCCCAAGGAGGCCGCGTCCTCGCAGTCGATGACCTTCTCGGCCTTCCTGACCTGGATGCAGGAAAAACCCCCTCTGGTCTTCGTCGCGGCCACGGCCAACCGCATAGAGAGCCTGCCCGCTGAGATCATCCGCAAGGGCCGCTTCGACCAGGTCTTCTTCTGCGACCTCCCCGGCAAGGAGGAGCGCGAACAGATCCTGAGCATCCATCTTGAGCTCAACGGCGCCCACCCCGGGGATTTCGACATGGGACGCCTGGTCTACCGGATGGAGGGCTGGAGCGGGGCGGAGATCGAACAGGCCGTCATCGCCGCCCGGATCGATGCTCACCAAACCGGGCGGGACATGACCTTCGAGGATGTCCGGCGCCAATGCGATGGGATGGTCCCCCTGTCCAAGACCATGGCCGCCCAAGTCAAGGCCATCCGCGACTGGGCCCACGACCGCGCCACGCGCGCCTCGAAGCTCGTGACCGAGGCCGCGGAAAGCCAATAGCGCGATGACCGGCAGAGGGCTGCGCGTTCTGGCGCTACTGCCCGCAGCGGCCCTCTCGCTTGGCGCCTGGGCCGGCGACGACGGCGGCACCCCCCTGATGGGCTACGCCTACACCGGCGCGCTCAAGGAGGCCCGCGCGGAGATACGCAAGGGAGGCGACCTCGACGCGCAGGACAACGCCGGCGAGACGGCGCTGATGTACGCGGTCAGCGGCGGCCACGAGGATATCATCCGGCTCCTGCTCGACAAAGGCGCAAGAATCGACGCGACGAGCACGCACGGAGACACCGCCCTTTTCTACGCCGCGCTCAAGGACCGGCCGGGCGCGGCGAGGCTCCTGCTCGAGAAAGGGGCCGCGATCGACGCCAAGAACACCGACGGCGACACCCCCTTGATGGTCGCAGTCGCGCACGGCTCGAACGAAGCCGCGCGCGTCCTCATCGGGAAAGGCGCGGCCCTCGAGGCCGCGGACGTCAACGGAGTCACGCCGCTGATGGCCGCGGCCAGGGAGGGACGAGAGGAGATCGGACTAATGCTCGTCGAGAAAGGCGCCTCTCTCGACGAGAGGGACGCGCACGGCGGGACCGCGCTCATCTCCGCCGCGTTCAAAGGACAGGCCGGCTTCGTGCGCCTGCTCATCGAAAAGGGCGCCGACCCCGGCGTCGCCGACGGCCACGGCGAGACCGCCCTCCAGTACGCCAAGGCGGCCGGCAACGAGGAGATCGC
The DNA here is from genome assembly GCA_016194705.1 of Elusimicrobiota bacterium. Taxonomy (GTDB): domain Bacteria; phylum Elusimicrobiota; class Elusimicrobia; order UBA1565; family UBA9628; genus PALSA-1176. The sequence goes on from JACQAZ010000026.1 coordinate 29,391, forward strand.
CTCCGTGATCCAGGGCGCCGTCGACGCGCGGGCGGCCGAGCGCGAGCGCCTGGAGGCGCTGCGGCGCGACGAACGCGACAAAGAGGCCTTGAGGGCCCGCAAGGCCGAGCTCGAGGCGCGGCCCAGCGCCGCGCGGCCGTTTCCTTGGCCGCTCGTTGGCGGCCTCGCCGCGGCGGTGGGCGGCGCGGGGTCGTTTCTATGGGCGTCCTCAAGGCTGCGGCGGCGGCGCGAATCTCGCGCCGCCTCTCAGCGGCAGGCCGCCGCGAGGGTCCTCGAGCTCGCTCGCTCGAACCCCGAAATGGCCGTCGGAGCGCTGCGGGATTACAAGGACCGATACAGCGACCTCTCCGTCTTCCCGGCCGACGAGCTTCTGCGCGTCTACGCGGCGCGCGACCGCCTGAAGGCGGCCAGCCCGGAGAAAGTAAAGTCGCGCGCGGATGCCGAGCGCAAAGAGCGTTCCGCGGCCGGGGTCCGCGCGCTCATCGAAGCCGATCCCCGCCGCGCTTACGAGGCCGTGCGGGACTACGCGAGGACCTTCGGCGATCTCTCCGCTTTCTCGGGGACCGAGCTCGCGGGCCTGCACCAGCTCTGCGGACGCGACGAGGAGCTGCTCTCCGGCGCGGTCGCCTTGTCGGATTCCCAACTTCTGGATGTGGCCGTCTTCTGGGCGGATGCGGGCCGGACGGAGGCCGCGCTCAGGCTCGTCGCAGCCGAGCCGCTGCTCTCCAACGCGGTCCGGCTCGAAGGGGGCTGCGAGGCGGTCCTGCGCGTCCACGAGAAGGCAGGCGCCCTTGAGTCCTTCGTCGGCGGGCTCTTTCCGGGAAAAGGCCACGAGTTCCAAGCCCCCTACGCCAGGGCTTTCTTGAACATGGGGCGGCCGGGGGACTGCCTGCGTCTGATGCAGTCCGTGCGCGCCAAGGACGCCGACGACCAGGCCGTCATCGCGGCGGCACTCGCCGCCGACGGCCGGCTCGAGGAGTCGGCCCGCGCGCTCGAACCGGTCGCGCGCAAATCGTGGTCGTTCGTCGGCTGGCACGCCTGCGTGCTCGTGGCCCTCCAGAGCGGCAAGATCGAGGAGGCAACCGAGGGCTTCGACCGCCTCCAGCAGCTCCGGCCCCTGCGGCGCGATCCCGCCCTGCACTACTCGCTCGCCCTGGCCTGCGAGGCGGCGGGCCGACCCGACCTCGCCTCCGAGATCTACGAGGGCTTCGTCAAGGCCGAACTGCTCCATCGCGACGCCCACGAGCGGGCCGCTCGCCTGCCCGCCCGCAAGACTCCCGAAGGGCTTCCGCTGCGCCTGCACCCGCCCGCGGCGAAAGGCCAAGAGCGTCCCCGCATCGCGGGGCGCTACGACCTCCAGTCCGAGCTCGGCGAGGGAGGCTGGGGCGCGACGCGCCGGGCCTACGACCTCCAGCGCGACCGCGTCGTCGTCGTCAAGAAGATCCGGCCCGAGCTCGCCGGCGCGGACAAGGACCGGGCGCGCTTCCTCCACGACGCCAAGACCGTCTCGCACCTGGATCACCCGCGCATCGCGGCCCTGCGCGAGATCGTCCAAGAGGGCGGAGAGGTCTTCCTCGTGCTCGACTTCGTCGACGGGGCGCCCCTGGTGTCGCTGCTAGCCCAGAGAAAGCGGCTGAGCCTCAAGGCGTGCAAGGCGGTGCTCGAGCCGGTCTGCCAGGCGGTCGACTACGCCCACCTGCGCAACGTGCTGCACCGGGGCTTGAAGCCCGCCGACATCATCGTCGAGGCGGGGGGGAGAGCCAAGGTCACGGACTTCGGACTTCCGCGCGTCGAGCGCCCGGGTGCGGCGGCCTATCTGGCCCCCGAGCAGGCCGAGGGAAAGTGTTCTCGCGCCTCCGACATTTACGCCTTGGGCGTGTGCCTCTACGAGATGGCGACGGGGCTGCGCCCGTTCGACGGTCCCGACGCCCCCGCGCGGAAGAAAGCCAAGAGCTTCGCTCCGGCGCGAACCCTTGCGCCCGAGCTTCCCAAGGAATTCGACGCGCTGCTGGCCCAAGTCCTCGAACCCGACCCGGCCGAGCGCATCGCCGACGCCCTCGAGTTCTTCCAAGAGCTCAAGCGCCTCTGATCCCGCGGCGCTCAAGCGAAAGTTTTTCGGCCTATTTTGAGGGGGGGCCCTTTGGTCCCTTCTTCGTCGAGAAATCGCGTCCGTTTTTCGTGCCGCGTTCCGATCTGAAATTTTCGCCCCCTTGACAAATCACGGCTCATCCTCTATACTCGCTCCACTGGTGGGTAAAAGTGGGGAGAGAATCCCCACCAGTGTTAAAAAGTGGGAAAACAAAATGAGCCTGCTGATCGGCCGCTACGAGTACTCGCTGGACAGCAAGAACCGGCTGGGCATCCCTCCGAAGTTTCGGGAAGCTCTTTTACAAGAGAAAGCCGACCGGTTCTTCCTGACCAGCGGGATCGACGGCTGCCTGTATCTTTTTCTTCCATCACAGTGGAACAAGCTCTTGGAGAACGATCTTCAGGCTTTCTCGCTCCCCGACAAGGAGCAGGAGAGGGCCTTCAAGAGGAAGTTCTTTTCCGAGGCGACGGATGTGGAATTGGACTCCGCGGGACGCATACTGGTCCCTCAGTTTCTCAAAGCCCACGCCGCCCTGCGAGGCGATGTGCTTGTCCAAGGTGCGGGGACAAGAGCTGAGATATGGGACAAGACCAAGTGGAACTCCTACAACAAGGCGAAGGTGGAGCCGACCTTCCGCAAGGTCAGCAAGAGCCTCGAGATATGAGCGCATGGGCCCCCTACTGGCAGTCCCGGCTGCTTTGGGAGATCACGCGCGGTCCCGCCCACCGGCCCGCCGACCTCGCTTTGGCGGTCATTGACTCCATGATGAACCCGAGACCCTACGAGCATCAGCCTGTCCTGCTGGCGGAGGTGCTGGACTCGCTGATTACCGACCCCGGAGGCCTCTATCTGGACGCCACGCTCGGACTCGGCGGCCACTCCGAGGCCATCCTCCGCGCCATTTCGGCCCAAAGTAAGCTGATGGGATTGGACATGGACCCCGAAGCCCTTCACGCCGCGCAAGCGCGGCTCAAGGCGCTCCCCGGACAATTCCGGGCGGTCCGTGCCAATTTCAGAACCTTGGGCCGCATTTTAGAGGCCGAGAAGTTCTTTCCCCTGGCGGGCGCCCTGTTCGACCTGGGGGTGAGCTCCATGCACTTCGACAACCCCGATCGGGGCTTCAGCTTCTTGCGCGAGGGACCGCTCGACATGAGGCTCGCTCCCGAGAGTCCGCTGACGGCGGCGACCATCGTCAACGTCTGGCCCGAGGAGCAGATATCCCTCCTGTTGAAGGAATTCGGCGAGGAGCCCAACGCGCGCAAGATCGCCAGAGCGATCGTCAAGCGGCGCGAGGAGAAGCCTTTCGCCACGACCACCGACCTGGCCGGCGTGATCGAAAGGCTTTTTCCCAGAGCCAAGACGCACCAGGCGACGCGAACTTTCATGGCCCTGCGCATCGCGGTCAACGCCGAGCTCGAGAACCTCACCGCTGGGCTCGAGAGCGTCCTCCCGTATCTCCAGCAAGGCGGCCGCGTCGCCGTCATCACTTTCCATTCCCTGGAAGACCGCATCGTCAAGAAGCTGTTCGCTTCTTGGGAGGCCCAGGGGATGTGCCGTCCGCTCGTGTCGCGCGGCAAGGCGGTCGTCAAGCCGTCTGCCGAAGAGGTCGAGAGAAACGCGAGGGCCCGAAGCGCGAAGCTGCGGGTCGTGGAGAAACTATGATGAAGAGCAATGCCATGCTGCGAGGTTCCAGCGCCGGTCTTGCCGCCGTCATCCAGGTCGACACCACGGTGGGTTTCCTTTTAGACCGGCAGCAGGCCGTCGACCTGGCCCCGATCGGTTCGTCCCCGAGCGGCTATGTTTGGCGGAGGGTCTTTCTCCAGGGGAAAGGCCACAGGGCATAACCGATAGGGCTGGCGCGCACTCGGCGGCGCGCCGGCCCGCAAATAGGGCGGGCCCTCACTCGGCGGGGGGCCCGCCCCCGATTTCAAAACGCATGTCGTGCTATAATATCCGCGCCATAGGATGATCGACTCATCGACACGGACTTTCAAGATCGTCGCGGGCAGCCTCTTCGTCCTGGGGCTCGCCTGGCAGCAGATCGAAGCCACAAGGCTCGGCTATGAGGTCGAGCGCACGCGCCACCAAGCCCGCATCCTCAGGGGCCGCATCGGACAGGTTCAGGTTCAGCTCGAGACGAGCCTCTCTCCGGCTCAACTGGCCGCGCAGGCCAAGGCCATGGGCATGATCCAATGCGATCCGGCCGCGCTGCGGTTTCTCGACAGTCCGCCGGCGCGGGCGACTCAAGACACTTTTCTCGGACGGCTGTTCCCGAAGTCTTTGAAAGTGCTGCTCAGCACCTGAACGGGAGCCGACATTGGACACGCGTGCCCGCCTTGCGCTTGCCGCCGCTTTCACCTTCCTTCCGCTGGTCCCGCTGGCCGTTCAGCTGGCGCGCCTGCAGGTCATGGAGCACAAAAGCCTCGAGAGCCGGGCCTCGAGCGAATTCAACCGCAGCCTCGAAGAGGTCACCCCGCGAGCGGACATCGTCGACCGCGACGGGAAGATCCTCGCCCAGTCGCTGCAGGTGTGGGCGGCCTTCCTGGACAAGAACATGTCCGTCGACTGCGGCGCCGCCGCCTCGAAGCTGGCCGACCTGGTCGGGCTGCCTGCGGCCGAGGTCCTGCGGCGCTGCCGGGCGCCTGAGCGCTTCGCTTGGCTCTCGAAGACGCTGAGCTACGAGCAGTCCCAGGCCCTGACCGCAGCGAAGGTCGAGGGCCTCGGGATCGCGCCATCCCAGTCTCGCTTCTACCCCAACGACCCCCTGGCCCGCAACGTCCTGGGCCAGCTCTCGGCCGACGGCCGCGGCATCTCCGGACTCGAGCTGACGCTGGACCGGCGGCTCAGGGGCAAGCCGCGGCGCTTCAAGCTCATCCGCGACGGCTCGGGGCGCACGATCTACAAGAGCCTCGAGATCGACGGCCGGGCCCCGGAGCCGGTCCAGCTCACCCTCGACCGCAACGTCCAGTTCTACGCCGAGGAGGCCCTGCGGGAGGCCTTCGCTCAATATGCCATGGCCAAGGGCGTCGTCGTCGTGCAGGATCCCCGCGACGGCGAGATTCTCGCGATGGCCGCCTACCCGCCCGATCCGCTGCGCAACCCCATCGTCCAGGACACCTTCGAGCCGGGCTCGACCTTCAAGCTCGTGACCGCGGCCGCGGCCCTCGAGGAAGGCGCGGTGGGAGCCGGCGAGACCTTTGACTGCGAGAACGGCTCGTATGAGGTGGCGCCCGGCGTGTCGATCCACGACCACGAGCCCTCCGGCGCGCTGACCCTGCAGGGCATACTCGAGCGGTCCTCGAACATCGGAATCGCCAAGGTCGTCGAGCGGGTGGGCGCCCTGCGCTTCTACCGCTACAGCAGGGCCTTCGGCTTCGCCAACAAGACCGGCATCGCGCTTCCTGGAGAGACCAGCGGCGAGATGAAGCCCTTGTCCGACATGACCAAGGTCGCACTCGCGGCCGCCTCGTACGGCTACGGCATCGGCGTCAGCCCGCTTCAAGTGCTCTCGGCCTACAGCGCGGTCGCCAACGGAGGGACTCTCTGGGAGCCCTCCTTGATCAAGGACGGCCAAAGGCCGGTCCGCGTGCGGCGCGTGATCTCGGAGAAGACCGTCCCGGCGCTCACCCAGATGCTCGAGGGCGTCGTTGAGCGCGGCACGGGGACGCCGGCCCAGATCTCAGGCTACAGCGTCGCGGGCAAGACGGGGACCTCGCGCCAGCTCGACCGCGAGACGGGCCGGTATTCCGTGACCCGCTACAATGCCTCTTTCGTCGGCTTCCTGCCCGCCTCCGCGCCCCGCTGGACCATCCTCGTCGTCATCTCGGACCCCAAGGGGCAATACTACGGCGCCCAGGTCGCGGCACCCGTCTTCGCGAAGCTCGGCCGCCGGCTCTTGACCCTCAACGGGATCGCCCCCGACCGCCCGCTGCGCGCGGCGGGAGTCAACTCGCGGGGGCCGGCCCGTTGACGAAAACAATTCCGCTCAAGGAACTCTTGGGCTGCGTCTCTCCGATCGCGCTCAGCGGCCCGACGCAAGCGCCCATCGGCGGGCTGACCCACGACTCACGACAGGTCCGACCTGGAGACCTCTTCTTCGCCCTGCCGGGCTCGAAAACCGACGGCAACCGCCACGTGAAGAAAGCCTGCGAGCTCGGCGCAGTCGCCGTGGTCAGCGAGCTCAAGTGCCCGCCGGCCCCCGTGGCCTTCCCCGGGACCTGGATCCAGGTCGCCAGTGCGTCCGCGGCGATGGGGCGGATCGCCGACCGCTGGTTCGGGCACCCCTCCGGCGCCATGACCGTGATCGGCGTGACGGGCACCAACGGCAAGACGACGACGACCTATTTCTTAGAGGCGATCATCAAGGCGTGCGGCGGAAAGGCAGGCGTCGCGGGGACCATCGATTACCGCCTCGGCGACGAGGCCGTCACGAAAGCGCCCAACACCACTCCGATCTCGCTGGAGCTCCTGAGGCTTTTGGCGCGCTTCCGCGACGGCGGAGCGACGCACGCCGCGATGGAGGTCTCCTCCCACGCGCTCGCCCTGGGCCGCGTCGACGAGATCGACTTCGACGCCGCCGTCTTCACGAACCTGCGTCGCGACCACCTCGACTTCCACGGGACCGTTGAGGAGTATTTCCAGGCCAAGGCCCGCCTCTTCGAGCTCCTCAACAAGGCGGCCAACACAAAGAAGAAGCGAGTCGCGGCGATCAACGCCGACGACGAACGCTCCGGCGCGCTCAAGCGCAAGGCCGCGAGCGCCGAGGTCGTCCTGTACGGTTTCGGCGAAGGGGCGGCGCTGCGGGCCGCGCGCGTGGAGACGGGTCTCGAGGGCGCGCGCTTCGACCTGGTCTGGAGAGGCAGGACTCTTCCCGCCGAGATTCGTCTCGTGGGCGCGCACAACATCTCCAACGCCCTGGCCGCCGCCGCCGCCGCGCTGGGCCTGGGTCTGCCCGCGGAGAAGACTCTCGCGGGCCTCAAGGCGCTCTCATGCGTTCCCGGGCGCCTCGAGCCGGTCGAGGCGGGCCAAGAGTTCAAGGTCTTCGTCGACTACGCCCACACCGACAGCGCCCTGGAGACGGTCCTCGAATACCTGGAGCACCTGCCCCACCGCCGCCTGATCACGGTCATCGGCTGCGGCGGAGAGCGCGACCGCACCAAGCGGGGGCCGATGGGCGCGGCCGCCTGCCGGCACAGCGCATTGGCCGTCATCACCAGCGACAACCCTCGCGGCGAGGACCCCCTGGCGATCATCAAGGACATCGAGGACGGGCTCAAGACAGGGGGATTCAAAAATTATAAAATCGAGCCCGATCGCTCCGCCGCCATCGGCTTGGCGGTCGATGCCGCCGGGGCGGGAGACATCGTCCTGATCGCCGGTAAGGGCCATGAGGATTATCAGATACTAAAAGAAAGGACCATCCCGTTCGACGATCGAGAGGTCGCCCGGGCGCAAATCCAACGCAGGCTCTCTAAGACCCGATGAAACTCGGCACGACATGGGGAATACTGGCGCGCGCCGCGGGAGGACGCTTGGTCCTCGGCTCGCCCGAGGACCGCGTCGAATCCATCTCCACCGATACGCGCCTGCTTGCTCCCGAGCAGGCCTTCTGGGTGCTCAGGGGACCGCGCTACGACGCGCACAACCTCCTCGACGAGGCGCTGGCGCAGAGGGCTTCGGGCTGGGTCATCGAGCAGGGCAGGCCGTACCCCAAGGCCGCCAAGCCCCGGCACCTCGTCGAGGTGACCGATACCCTCAAGGCCTTGCAGGCCTTCGCCGCGCACCATCGCGCCCGCTTCGAGATTCCCGTCGTCGGCATCACCGGTTCCAACGGCAAGACGACCACCAAGGAGATGCTCAAGGGGATCTGTTCGGGGCTCGGACCCACCTGCGCCTCACCGGGCAATTGGAACAACCAGGTCGGCGTGCCGCTCTCGGTCCTCGAGCTTGCCGGGGAGCACCGCTACGCGATCTTCGAGCTCGCCGACTCGCACCCCGGCGACATCGCCGAGGTCGCGCGCGTGGCTCAGCCTACGATCGCCGTGCTGACCAACCTCGGCCGCGACCATCTCGAGTTCTACGGTTCGATGGAGGCCAATTTCAAGACCAAATCCGAGCTCGTCGAGGCCCTGCCGCCCGAGGGCAAGGCCGTCATCAACATCGACGACGAATGGTTGGGCGCCCTCGAGTCCAGGCTCGGCGAGCGCGCGGTCACCTTCGGCATGAGCCCGCGGGCCCGGGTGAGCTTCGCCGAGAAGGGCGAGCTTATCGTCGACCGCCACAAGATCAAGCTGACCCTGCGCTCGCTGGGGCGGATCTCGCGCTACAACGCGGCCGCGGCCGCCGCCGCGGCCCTGGCGCTGGGCATCGGCGCCGAGAAAATCCGCGAAGGCTTGGAGTCGTATCGTCCCTCCAACATGCGCCTCCAAGTCATGTCCCATCCCTCGGGGGCCCTGCTCGTCATGGACGCCTACAACGCCAACCCCGACTCCATGCGCGCGGCGATCGAAGGGTTCATCGACGAGTTCCCCGTCGAGGAGAAGGTCCTCGTGCTGGGCGACATGAAGGAGCTCGGCGCCGACTCCCGCAAGTTCCATGAGGAGCTCGCGGCCTGGCTCGCCGGCCTGCCCCTGCGCTCGCTCTATCTCGCCGGACCCGAGATGGAGGCCGCAGGGGAAGTCCTGAGGGAGGCCAAGCCCAAATTCCGCTTCCTCCACGCCGACTCCATCGAGGGCCTGTTTGATTCCGTGCGCGCGGAACTCGCGCCCGCCCGCGCGGTCTTCTTGAAGGCTTCCCGCGCGATGCGCTTCGAGGCCGTCCTGGAAAACCTTTCATGCTCTACTATCTGACTCTGTTCCGCGACAGGTTCCGCCCCCTGAACCTGTTCCAATACATCACCTTCCGCGCCGGGGGGGCGGCCCTGACCGCGCTGGTCCTCTCGCTGCTCCTGGGTCCCGCGATCATCGAGGGACTCAAGCGCCGCAAGGTCGGCCAGATTCAGCGCACCGACGGCCCGGCCACCCACCTCGCAAAGCAGGGCACGCCCACGATGGGCGGCTCTTTGATCTTTCTGAGCCTCGTGCTCAGCACCCTGCTCTGGATGCGCCCCGACGACCGGTTTACATGGCTGCTGCTGGCGGTCGTCGTCGTCCTGGCCTGCGCCGGGGCCTGGGACGACTGGCTCAAGCTCTCCCAGAAGAGTTCGGCCGGGTTCTCCTCTCGCGGCAAGCTCATCGTCCAGGCCGCCGTCGGCTTGGCCGTCGCGCTCTACCTCGCGGTGCATCCGCCCAACGGGGCCTGGGCCACCTCGCTGAACATCCCCTACGGCAAGGACCGCTTCATCGACGTCGGCGCGCTGTACTACGTGCTCGCCGCGGTCATGATCGTCGGCTGCTCCAACGCCGTCAACCTCACCGACGGCATGGACGGGCTTGCCGCCGGCTCGATCATCTTTTGCGCGATCACCTACGGCGTCTTCGCCTACATGGCCGGCAACGCCAAGTTCGCCGCCTACCTGCGCATCATCCATGTCGAGGGGGCCGGCGAGATCGCGGTCTTCCTGGCGGGCCTCGTCGGCAGCTGCCTGGGTTTTCTGTGGTTCAACGCCTATCCCGCCGAGATGTTCATGGGCGACACCGGCTCGCTGTTCCTCGGCGGCGCGATCGCGGCGGTAGCACTCTGCGTCAAACAGGAGCTGATCCTGCCCATCGTCGGCGGGGTCTTCGTCGCGGAGACGGTCTCGGTCATCCTCCAGATGGGCTCCTTCAAGCTGCGCAAGGGAAAGCGCATCTTCAAGATGGCGCCCCTGCACCACCATTTCGAGCTGGGAGGAATCGCCGAGCCCAAGGTCACGGTCCGCTTCTGGATCGCCGGGATCGTGCTGATGCTCTCGGCCCTGGCTTCCCTGAAGATCAGATGAGATTCGAGCCCAAGGCGTTCAAGAAGAAGAAGGCCTGCGTGATCGGCCTGGGCAAGTCCGGCCAGGCCGCCGCCAAGCTGCTCGCCAAGAAAGGCTTCAAAGTCTTCGGTTCCGACTCTCGGCCCTCCAAGGAGCTCAAGAAGACCCTCGGCCGCCTACCGGCCTCCGTGACTTGGGAAGGAGGGGGGCACAGCGACCGCGTCCTCAAATGCGCCTTCGCGGTCAAGAGCCCGGGGCTGCCTCCCCATCTGCCGGTCTTCTCCAAGCTCAAGGCGGCCGGCCTCCCCGTCTTCAGCGAGCTCGAGGTGGCTTTGGCCTTCTCCAAGTGCCGCGAGATCGTCTCGATCACGGGCACCAACGGCAAAACGACGACGACCGTTCTGGCCGCGGAGATCTTCAGGAAGGCGCGGCGCCGCACCTTCGCCTGCGGCAACATCGGCGTGCCGATCTCGGAGCTGGCCCCGAAGGCCGGGGCGCGCGACCTCATCGTCATGGAGGCGTCGAGCTACCAGCTCGAGGACAGCCGCCATTTCCATCCGCAGGCCGCCGCCGTGCTGAACATCACGGCCGACCACATAGACCACCACGGCTCGATGGCGCGCTACATAGAAGCCAAGGCCAAGATCTTCCGCGAGCAGACGCCGTCGGATTCCTGCGTCTTCAACGCAAATGATGCGATCGTCATGAAGCTCTCGCGCCGCTGCGCGGCCAAGCGCCTCTACTTCGGGATGAGGGGGCACGGCCCCGTCAACGCCTGGTCCGACAAGGGACGCCTTTTCTTCAAGCTCCCCGGCGCCAAGAAGGAGCTGGCACTCGTCCCTCCGGCCCTTCCGGGGCGGCACAATCTCGAGAACGCGATGGCCGCCGCCTTGCTCGCGCTCAGCCGCGGCGTCAAACCGGCCGCAGTCCAAGCGGCCTTCAAGGCCTTCAAGGGCGTCGAGCATCGCATAGAGGAGGCCGGCGTCCATCGGGGCCTGCGCTGCGTCAACGATTCGAAGGCCACCAACGTCGATTCGACGATGGTCGCGTTGAGGTCGTTTGCCGATGACTCCAACGGCGCCGCGCCGCGGCTCCTGCTCGTGCTGGGGGGACTCCACAAAGGCCTGCCCTACACGCCGCTCAAGCCCTTGATCGAGAAGACCGTCAAGGGCATACTGACGATCGGCTCGGCCGCGCGCAAGGTCGAGGAGGACTTGAGCGGCGTCGTGCCGATCTTCCCCTGCGGCGACCTTCAGACCGCCGTCGACACGGCCTTCAAGATCGGCTCCAAGGGCGACGTCCTGCTCCTGTCCCCGGCCTGCGCCTCGTTCGACCAGTTCAAGGATTACGAGGACCGCGGCCGCCAATTCAAGGACCTGGTGGGGCGCCAATGAACCCAAGACGCAAGAACCAGCTGGACTTCACCTTGCTCGCGACGACGCTGGGGCTTGTCTGCGCGGGGCTGGTCATGATCTATTCGGCCAGCGCGATCTGGGCCGAGCAGAACCTCGGCCAGTCGCTGTACTTTTTCAAGCGCCAGCTCGTCTGGGCGGCGCTGGGCCTGGCCGCGATGTCGTCGGTCAGCCGCTTCGACTACAACCGCTACCGGGAGTTCGTCGCGCCCGTCTTCTTCCTGACCGTGCTCGGCCTCATCGGGGCCTTGACGAGCCTCCCGATCGCCGGGGTCCACCGCTGGATCCGCGTAGGTCCCATCGGCCTTCAGCCCGCGGAGTTCGCGAAGCTGACTTCGGTCTTGTTCCTGGCCTATTACCTAGACCGAAAGCGCAGCAAGACAAGCTCGCCGGTGTGGGGGCTGCTGGCGCCGACCGCGGTCGTCTTCGTGCTGCTGCTGCTCATCGGCAAGGAGCCCGACCTCGGAACCCCGGCGCTGATGCTGACGGTCGCCATGCTCCTGATCTTCGTAGGCGGCGGGCAGCTCAAGCACTTGGGCGCGGCCGCCCTGTCCTTCCTGCCTCTGCTGGCCTACGAGCTCATCAAGTACCCCTACCGCCGCGCCCGGCTCATGAATTTCCTGGCCCCCTTCGACGATCCGCGCGGCACAGGCTACCAGCTGGCGCAGGCGATCCTCGCCGTGGGTTCGGGCGGCTGGCTCGGCAAAGGCTTCGGCGCCTCTAAGCTCAAGCTGATGTATCTGCCCACGCCCCACACGGACTTCATCTTCCCGGTAGTCTGCGAGGAGCTCGGCCTCGTGGGCGCGCTGGCCTTGCTGGCCCTGTTCACGGTCATCCTGGTCCGCGGCGTGCGCATCGCGCGCCAAGCCCCCAACCTCTTCGGAACCTTGCTCGCCTCTGGCATCACCTTCACGATCTGCCTGCAGGCCTTCTTCAACATGGGCATGTCGATCGGCCTCCTGCCCACCAAGGGCATCCCCCTGCCCTTCATCTCCTTCGGAGGCTCCTCGCTGCTGGCCACCCTCATCGGCGTCGGCGTCCTGCTCAACATCTCGCGGCAGTCCACCTCTGCGCTGATGGCCCAACCGTAGTGGCCAGGCGCGTCGTCATCGCCGCGGGCGGGACCGGAGGGCATCTCTATCCCGGCCTGGTCCTGGCCAAAACGCTGCGCGAACGCGGCTGGGAGCCGCTCATGCTCGTGCGTGGCGGCGACTCCGGCCTGCCCGCGCTCGAGCGCGAAGGCCTGCCGGCCGTCGAGATCGAGCTGGAGGGCCTGCCGCGCGCCTTGAGCCCTCGGATTATCCCGTTCGCCTGGAAGCTCTGGCGCAGCCTTTGGCTGACGCGGCGCATCGTGCGGGATTTCCATCCCGACGCCGTGGTCGGGATGGGCGGCTATTTGACCTTCCCCGTCATCCTGGCCGCCGCGCTTCGCGGCGTGCCGCGGGTGGTCCACGACTCCAACGCCGTCCTGGGGCTGGCCAACTCGCTGGCCGTCCGGCTCGGAGCCCGGCTCTACTGGGGGATGCCTCCGGCCTCCGGCTCGGGACGGGTGACCGGGACTCCCATACGGCCCGCGCTGTGGAGGATCATGCCCAGGGACCAGGCGCGCGGGCTCCTCGGACTCGACCCTCTCCGAACGACCGTGCTGGTCTTCGGCGGCTCGCAAGGGGCGCGCGGCATCAACCGCGCGCTTCCGCCGGCGCTGGCGACGGCGGCCAACGCCGCTCCGGACAAACTTCAAGTCCTGCACCTCAGCGGGCCCAAGGAGGAGGAAGCGGTTCGCAAGGCTTACGAGGGGGCTCCGCTGACCGCCAAGGTCTTGCCCTTCCTCGAGGCGATGGACGCGGCCTACGCCGCCGCCGATCTCGTCGTCTCCCGGTCGGGAGCGAGCACCTTGGCGGAACTCGCCGCCCAGCGCAAGCCCGCCGTACTGGTGCCGTTTCCGTACGCCGCGGCCGGCCATCAGGAAGCCAACGCGCGGGTCCTCGAGCGCGCCGGCGCGGCGTTGGTGCTGCTCGAGGAGTCCCTGCCGGCCTATCTCGCGTCGCTGCTTGCGGATTTGCTATTGTCACCGAGGGGGGCCGACGACCTCAAGGCCATGTCCGAGGCCTACTCGAAGCTGGCCCTGCCCCCGCCCGAACGAGCCGCTCAAGCGCTCGCCGACGCGATCGAGAATGAAGCCACGCATACTGGTGTGCAACGATGACGGCATCCACGGACCCGGTCTGGCCCCGCTGGCGTCCGCCATGCGGCGTCTCGGTCGGGTCACCGTCGTCGTCCCCGACCAGGAGCGCTCCGCCGATTCCCACTCGCTGACGCTGCACAAGCCGATCCGCCTGCGCCGCGTCAAGCCCGATTTCTACACTCTTAACGGTAGTCCGGCCGACTGCGCGCGGCTGGGCATCTTGGAGATCCTCAAAGAAAGAGTCGACCTCGTCGTCTCGGGCATCAACCGCGGCTACAACCTCGGCGAGGACGTCGTCTACTCCGGCACCGTCGCCGCCGCCCGCGAAGCCGTGCTCATCGACATCCCCGCGGTGGCCTTCTCACAGGACCCGGAGTCCAAGGCCTACGCGGCAAGCTCCTCGTGGGCGCTCAAGATCGCCCGGCAGGTGCTCAGCAACGGACTCCCGGCGGGAGTCCTTTTGAACGTCAACTTCCCGAGCGGCGCGGTCAAGAAGCCGCTCGTCGTGCGGTTGGGCCAGCGCATCTACAGCAAGGACGTGACCAAGCGCTCGGACCCGAGGGGGGGGCATTACTACTGGCTCGCCGGCACGAAGGTGACCAGCGTGCGCTCAAAGGGCACCGACGTGACGACCATCACCGACGGCCACGCCTCGGTGACGCCCCTGCACATCGACAGCACCGACTTCGCCATGCTCGACACCCTGCGCACATGGGAGTTCTAGCGTTCCTCGCCACTCTGGCGGTCGGAGCAGTCTGCGCCCAGGAGACTAGCTCATCGACCGTCCCCTCGCAGGTCGTTCTGTCCGCGGTGGGGGACATCCGCCTCGACGGGCCCGTAGGCCAGATCATCGCCCGCGACGGAATGAGAGCCCCGAGCGCCGCGATCAAGGACCTGCTCGCGGCCGACATCGTCTTCGGCAACCTCGAGACCAGCGTGACTGCACGCGGCACGAAGACCCCCAAGACCTGGAATTTCCGGACGCCCGCGAAGAACCTCAAGGCCGTCGAGGAGGCGGGCTTCACGCTTCTCAACATCGCCAACAACCACGTCTGGGACTACGGCGAGGTCGGGTTCCGCGACACCTTGGCGGCTCTGCGCAAGACCGACTTCCTTTATATAGGAGGCGGCAAGGATCTCGCCGAGGCGCAAAAGCTTCGAGTCATCGAGAAGGGGGGAATCCGCATCGGTTTCCTCGGATTCACGAGCACCTTTCCCAAGGAAGCCTGGGCGAAGAAGGGCAAGCCGGGCGTCAATTACAGCGACTTCGACAAGTTCCCGGCGGTCATCGCGGCGGCCAAGCGCGATTGCGACCTGCTGGTCGTCTCGTTCCATGGAGGGACCGAACTCGCCGAGGAGCCCAACGACATACAGAAGGACTTCGCGCATCTGGCCGTGACTTCCGGAGCCGATCTGGTGCTGGGCCATCACCCGCACGTCCTGCAGGCCCTCGAGGTCTACAAGGACAAGCCGATCCTCTACAGCCTCGGCAATTTTCTTTTCGTTTCGCCCGCTCCCGAGACGCGCACGACCGTCATCGCGAAGGTCAAGATCACCACCTCAGGCGTCTCCGGCATCGACTTCCTCCCCGTCGACACGAACTGGGGACGACCCGCGCCCGCGTCGCCCGAAGGAGCCAAGGCGGCGTTCGACGCCTTGAATCGCCTCAACTCGTTAACGCAGTATCCGGAACGGTTCAAGGTCTTGTCCTACAACGCGACTCAAAACCAGTAGGCCCCCGGATGCTTCAGTAATTGAACTGTCCCCGGGGACAGTTCGAATTTCGAAGGATCCGAGGTTCAATCCGTTTCATGACGGATACTCCACCGTGGCGCCGACTCTTGCCGGCAAGAGTCTTAATGCCTGGCACCGCCGCAGGCAGCCTTGAAGCCCCGCCGCCGCAAAAGTTAAGATACCTTCCATGCTGAAGATGCTGCGCAAAATCCCGTTCCTCGGTCAGCTTACGCCGCGCGACCTGCGCGAGGTCCACAAGATCTCGCGGATCAGGGAATACGGCCCCGGCGAGAACGTCTTCACCAAGGCCCAGTCGGCCAACCAGATGTTCGTGGTGCTCTCGGGGCGCATCAAGATCTTCACGCATTCCGGCGGCAAGAAGCGCAAGACCTTCGCCTACCTCGATCCCGGCGACTTCTTCGGCGAGATGGCGCTTCTGGAGGGCAAGCCGCGCTCGGCCTCGGCCGAGGCGGTCAGCTACACGCGGCTCTTGGTCATCACCTACACCGAGTTCCGCAAGCTGCTGCTCAGCGACCCCATGCTGACCCTCTACCTCCTGCGCACGGTCTGCCAGCGCCTGCGCAAGGCCAACGAAGCCATCGAGGGCATGATGTTCCGCAACATCCTCGGGCGCGTGGCGCAGGCCCTCTGCGATCTCGGCCGGCGCGGGCGCAAGGTCCACGGGGGCATCGAGCTCGGCGAGCATTACACCCAGCAGGAGCTCGCCGACTTGGTGGGCACCACGCGCGAGCCGCTGACCCGCGCGCTCTCGACCCTGCGCCGGGTCCAGCTCATCGAGACGACCGACGGGCGCTACTTCATCAAGGACCCGGTCAAGCTCGCCGCCCTGGGCCTGGTCTGAGGATGTCCTCGCCGCTCGCGACGGGCCTGCGGACGCACGCCTGCGGCCTTTTGACCGCCAAGGACGAGGGCACCAGCGTCAAGCTCGCCGGCTGGGTGCACTCCCGGCGCGACCACGGAGGCCTCTATTTCTTCGATCTGCGCGACCGGACCGGCCTCGTTCAGGTCGTCGTGAGTCCCGACGACGCCCAGACCTTCTCGGCCGCCGGCTCGCTCGGCGCGGAATTCGTCGTCGGCGTAGAAGGGACGGTCGGCCGCCGCCCCAAAGGCACGGAGAACCCCAAACTCCCGACGGGGGAGGTCGAGGTCCGAGCGCAGTCGATCAAGGTCCTCAACTCCTCGAAGACCTTGCCGTTCGAGCTCGACGAGCACTCCAATGTCTCCGAAGAGACACGCCTCAAGTACCGCTTTCTCGACTTGCGGCGCGCGCGCATGCGCGACAACCTGATCGCCCGCCACAAGGTGTCCCAGGTCGTGCGGCGCGAACTCGACGCGATGGGGTTCCTCGAGATCGAGACCCCGATCCTGACCAAGGCGACGCCCGAAGGGGCGCGGGACTATCTCGTCCCAGCCCGCCTCAGTCCAGGATTGTTCTACGCATTGCCGCAGTCACCGCAGATTTTTAAGCAAATTCTGATGGCGGCGGGGATGGAGCGCTACTTCCAGCTGGCGCGCGCCTTCCGCGACGAGGACCTGCGCTCCGATCGCCAGCCCGAGCACACCCAGATCGACCTCGAGATGTCGTTTGTCGAGGAGAAAGACGTGCACGCCGCCGTCGAGCGCTTCATGAAGGCCGTGTTCAAGGAGGTCATGGGAGTCGATATCCCGACGCCGTTCGCGCGCATCGAATACGACGAGTGCATGCGGCGCTACGGCTCCGACAAGCCGGACCTTCGGTACGACCTGGAAATCATCGATCTGACCGACGTGTTTCGCAATACTCAATTCAAGGTCTTCGGCGAGGCCGTCAAGTCGGGCGGGGTCATCGCTGGTCTCACGGTGAATGGCTCCGGGGTCTCGCGAAGCCACATCGATCGACTCACTCAGCTCCTCAAAGATCATGGCGCCAAAGGACTCCCGTGGATCCGCTGGCGGGGCGCGACGGAAGAGCCTGAGTCCCCGATCGCGAAATTCTTCAGTCCGGATGAGATCAAAAGCCTCAAGACGAGGGTCGGCGCCAAACCCGGAGAGATCACTTTCTTTTCTCTCGGCGCAGCCTATGCCGCCAGTGCCTATCTCGGAGTCCTACGAAAAGAGGCCATCGGCAACAACGAGTTGGCCAAGCTTGTCGGATTGACCAGGAATAAGGAGTGGTCATTCCATTGGGTCGTCCACTTCCCGCTGCTCGAGTGGGAGCCCGAGGAGAAACGCTGGACCTTCACGCACAACCCCTTCACGGCTCCGTTGGAATCCGAGCTTCCCAAGCTCGACACGGACCCAGGGAACATCGCCTCGCACCAGTACGATCTCGTGCTCAACGGGGTCGAGCTGGCCTCGGGCTCGATCCGCAACCATCGCGGCGAGGTCCAGCGGAAGATCCTCTCGCTCATGGGTTTCTCGGCAGAGGAACAGGAGGCCCAGTTCGGCCTGCTGCTGCGCGCGCTCGAATTCGGAGCTCCCCCGCACGGGGGCGCGGCGCTGGGCCTCGACCGCCTGATCGCGATCCTGCGGGGCGAAGACTCGATCCGGGAAGTCATTGCGTTCCCGAAGACCGCGAAAGGGACATGTCCGTTATCCGAAGCGCCCTCGCCGGTCAAGGAAAAGCAGCTGGAGGAACTTCACATCAAACTGAATCTCCCGCCCCTTAAGCCTGATTCCAGCGGGCGGCCTTAGCCTGAATTTTTCACCCGGTATTCCCGATGCCGCTCTAGGAACTGCTTCGTCGCCTCCTTCTCGACCGAGTCCGTGATCATCACATCGGCCACGCTTTCCGGCCTTCTCGCACGGCATTGCGGGCACACCCATTCCTGGCCGTCGAGCTTGAGCGCGATCACGCACTGGCGGCAATGCGGCAGTCCCGCCGAAACCTTCTCGAGGGTCTTCTGCGTCGAGGAAAAGACGACGGCCGGAAACCACAACAGTTCGTAGCGCTCGACGCGCAGCTCCGCGGTCTCAGGCGACGACTTAAGCATCTTGAGCTCGTTCTCCGCCGCGGCGAGCCGCGCGCTGAGACTCAAATTCCTGAACTTCTCAAAGACGAGCAGGACGAGGATCACCGCCGCCGCGGCCAGGCCCGCAAGCTCCAAGGTTGTCATTGACGAAAAGTATAGCCCGGGGCGGTTTTTTATTCAAGCCTTGCAGCCCTAGAAACTCCAGCTCGCGCCGAGCTCGATGGTCCGCGCGGGAACCAGGTAGTACTGCGCATCGCCGAGTTCGCTCTCGCCCGCCGGAGCTCTCTGGTCGCTCAAATTGCGTCCCTGGCAGCGCAGTTCGAACCCGCCGCGGCGCCAGCCCGCCGCGGCGCTCCACGTCGCGCAAATCGAGACTCGCCAAGGCGGGGTTGAAGGCGCCGCCCCACGGGACGCCGTCGACCACGAGCAGGAAGGCGTCGGCCTCCTTGAGCCCCCAGAACTCGGGCAGGCTCGTCCCCGGGCCGGAATCGGAGCCTGCCGCGATGTCGACCCCGGAGACCAGCGAGAGCGCGCCGCCGAGGTCGGTCGCTCCACGGTCCCTGAGTTCCTCGCCGCCGATGACGGTGACCGCGGCCGGGACCTGGGCCACGTCCTCGCTGATGCGCGTCGCTGTGATGACGATGGGCTCCTGCTCGGCCTCCGCAGCTCGGCAGGGAGGCGCTGCGAGGAGAAGCGCGAGAACAAGCCAACGGCGCTCGGTCGCCATGCCCTCGATGATATCAAAGCGAAGGGAACCCGAGAGGGGACTGAAAGGCCCTGGTCCTCATAGGTCCTTAGTCCCATGCCGGCGCGCGCCCGCCCATCTACGCTTTTTTCAGGAGGACATCATGAGCGTGGTGCGAGATTGGCAGGAGGTCGCGGGAATGGCCTGCGCCGAGGGCGCGGAGGTCCTCGTGCTCTCCAGCAACCTCCGCTACCGGGTCATGGCCGGTCGCTGGGTCTGCGTGGGCTGCGGGGCCGGTTGAAAAAGTTCAGGCCCTCCTGTCGGAGGGCCTCAAAAAACTGGTGGACGTGACAGGGATCGAACCTGCGACCTCTTCCTTGCGAAGGAAGCGCTCTCCCAGCTGAGCTACACGCCCCTGGGACGACATTCTATCATTTTTTTTCGCCGGCCTTCCGCTCTTCCTCCAGGCGCCGCTTGATGATGCGCAGCCCGTGCTTGTAGGCCTGCTTGGCCTTGATGTGATCCTCGAGGGTCGCCGAGAAGACGTGGCCGCCGGTGTTGTCGGCGACGAAATAGATCGCCTCGGTCTTCGCCGGGCGCATCGCGGCCTTGAAGGAATCGAGACCGGGATTGCAGATGGGCCCGGGGGGCAGCCCGTAGTGCACGTAGGTGTTGTACGGCGAGGGGGTGCGCAGGTCGTCCGAGCTCAGGCCCTTCTTCCAATGCCCCAGGGCGTACTGCACCGTGGGGTCGGCCTCCAGGCGCATGCGGATGCGCATCCGGTTGAGATAGACCGCCGCGATCATCGGCTTCTCGGCCGCGCGGGCCCCCTCGCGCTCGACGATGGAGGCCAAGGTCACGAGCTGGTTCAGGGTCAGTTCGGGCTTGGGCGAGGCGCTCGTGAACTCCGGCTCGACGCGCTTCTTGAACTCCTGGTGCATCCGGTGCGCGGCGGCTTCCGGTGAGGCGCCCGGCTCGAAGAAATAGGTCGTCGGGAAAAGATAGCCCTCGAGGCGGTTTTGACCGGCGTAGCGCTCGAACGAATCGGCCTTGCAGACTCCGTTGGCCTCGAGGCGCTCGCCGATCTGCTTGGCCGAGAAGCCCTCCGGGACCACGATCTTGACCCCCATCGAGCCTCCGGCCTCGAGGGCGTCGAGCAAGTAAGGCAGCCACATGCGCGTCCTGAGCTTATAGGTCCCGGGCTTGAGGCTGCGGTCGGCCCCGCTCAACGAGGCCGCCAATCGAAAAAGCCTCGCCGAGGCCACCACGCCCTTGGCCTTGAGCAGAGCGCCGGTCTGCGAGGCCGTCGTTCCGGCGGGCAGCGTGACCTCGACTGGCTGTCCCGGCCAGAACAGGCAACAGCCCGCCGCAAGCAAGAGGGCCAGCCCCGCGGCCGCGAGCTTGACCGCCCTCAGGCCGGTCCCGCCTTGGCGCGCCGCAGCGCCGCCTTGACCCGTGCGAGCAGCTCGTCGGGCTTGAACGGCTTGACGATGAAGTCGTCGACGCCGAAGTGCAGGGCCTCGAGCTCCTCGTCGGCGGTCTGCTTGACCGTCAGCATCAGGACCGGCAGGTCCTTGGCCTTGGGGTCGTCGCGAAGAGCGCGGCAGAAATGCTCGCCGTCCATCTTGGGCATCATCCAGTCGACGAGCACGATGTCCGCGGCGTAGCCTTTGAGCGCGGCGAGACCCTCGGTCCCGTCGGCTGCGGTCTTGACCTCCATGCCCGCGGCCTTCAAGACGTCTTGGACGATCAGCCGGTAATCCTCCTCGTCGTCCACCACCAATACCTTCGTCGCCATTCCAAGCCTCCTTAGCCCGCCACCTTCAGCGAGAAGACGATGCGCGTGCCCTCGCTGCGGGAGGACTTCACGGCGATCTTGCCGCCGTGCTGATCGATGATCGACTTCGCGATGTAAAGCCCCAGGCCCGTGCCCTTCGCGCCGATGACCCCTTCGCCGACGTTGCGTCCCTGCGAGAAAGCGGAGAACAGGCGGGCCGTGTCGCTCTCGTCCATGCCGCGCCCCGTGTCCACCACAGCCACCTCGACCCAGCGCGCGACGCCCTCGCGGTACTGCTCGCCCAGTATTTCGATGCGCCCGCCCGGGGGCGTGAATTTCAAGCCGTTGGAAACGAGGTTGACGAGGACCTGGCGCAGCCGCTCGGAATCGCCCATGACCGCGGGCAGCGCGTCGAGGCTCTGGCCGAGCCTGACCTCCTGCGCCCGCGCCTTGGGCTCGAAGAATTGGCAGACCTCGCTGGCGACCTCCTGGAGCTTGATGGGCCGAAGCACGCATTCCATCTTCCCCTTCTCGATCTTCGCCACGTCGAGCAGGTCGTTGATGAAGCGGCCCAGACGCTGCACGTTGGCCTGGATCCGGCCGACATACTCCAAGGACTGCGCCGCACCCGCCGCGTCGGGCGCCTTGAGCTTTTCCTCGACGAGATGCAGGAAGCTCTCGATGGCGCCCAGCGGCGAGCGCAGTTCGTGGGTCACGGATGAGACGAAGGTCTTCTTGCTCTCGTCGAGCTCCTCGAGCTTCTGCGACATGCCGTTGAAGACCTTCACGAGCGAGCCGACCTCGTCGTCGGACTCCCACTCGAGGCTGGCCCCGAAGCGCCCGGCTCCCACCTCTCCGGCCACGCGGACCAAAGCGCTCAGGGGAGCCGTCAAGCTGCTCGAGAACCAGATCGAGAACAGCATCCCCACGAGAATGGTCACGCTCGAGACCCCCGTGATGATCTTCGTCAAACGCCGCTCGTCTTGCCCGACATACTCCCTCAGGCTCGCTTGATCGATGCCGACGACGATGCCGACGCGCCGCCCCGCGTTGGCAGGATCGACGACCTGAAAGGCCTTCTCGGTGATCTCCTTGCCGGCCGGCGCGCCGCCGACGCTGAGCGCGCGCGTGCGCTCGCCGATCTGCCAATTCATTCTTGCGTAGGCCAGGGCCGGATACTGTCCTTTGAGGAAGTTGACGTAGCTGATGAGCGCCAGGTCGTCTTTCTGCAGCAGGGCGTCGAGCGCGGCCCTCTGGACCGAGCTCTCGATGACTTCGACGCGGGCTGACGTGTCGCGGTCGTTGAACTGGCGAGAGACGAACAGGACGCCGAAGCCCAGCGCGCTCAAGGACACGATCAGCAGCGCGCTGAGGCTGGCGGCCAGTTTGGTCCTTATCGTCATCTCTTGGGTCCCTGCAGCATCTCGGCCTGCACGCGGTCCAGCGCGCGGCGCGCCGAGACGTTCGACGGCTCGATCTCCAGTATCTTTTGGAACATCACCGCCGCCTCCGCCAAGCGACCCTGCGCGTAGAGGTCGACGCCGGCCTCGTAGAGCCGCTCGATCTCCTGGGGCGTCCTCGCGGGAGCTTTCGGCAGCTCCTGCTGCTTCGGCGCCGCCTCGCGGTTCTGGCGCTCGATGAGGCTTGCCAGGGCGTCGACGTAGGACCGCAGCGACTTCCGCTCCTCCGAGTCGGTCTCCAGCTTGTAGGCCGTGCGCAGGGCCTTGAGCGCCTCGGGATAGCGCTTGAGGGCGTAATAGGCCGTCCCCATGCGCTTGTAGGCCAAGGCGTTCGACGGATCGAGCTGTATGACCTCCAGTCCGAGCTTCAAGACTTTATCATATTCCCGCTCGCCGAGCGCCACCTCCATGAGGGCCATGGTGCCGCCGACCACCTTTTCGGCCCCCAGCGTGGCGGCGGGCTTGGGCGCGACCGGGAGCTCGCGCACCACGCCGGTCTTCGATTCGACGCTCTGGGCCAGGGCCTCGATCTTCTCGTCCTTGGGATTGAGGCTCTCCGCGTAGGCCAGCTTCTTGAGGGCCTCGCGGTCCTTGCCGATGAGGTAGTCCAAGATGCCCTCGTAGAGGGCGGCCTGGGCGGCGTCGCTTGCGAAGTTGAGCACCTGCGGATAGAAGCCCGCGACGACCGTGAGCCTCTCCTGGCTCGCGGCGAGCTTGGAGTCGCCCGGCTTGAGGGAGTTGGCGTCGTTGAGCTTCTCCAGAGCGTCGGCGAAGCGTCCGGCGCTCACGTCGAGCTTGGCCTGGCGCAGGAACTCGTCGATGGCGGTGCGCTTGAAGAGCGCCAAGTCCTCCATCTGGTAGCGGAACTCAGGAGTGCCGACCTGGGCGAGGTCCCTGATGTTCTCCAGGATCGACTCGCCGAAGACCGGCTGCGCGGCTCCGGCGCGGCCGAACCGGAAGGTCAGCCCGAGGCGGTGGGTCCCGTAGGTCCCCGAGATGCCTCCCAGCGGGACCGTGAAGCCGTAGTCGAACTGCAGCTGATGGATCTTGTAGGAGACCCCCGTGGCCAGCTGGCGGTAGCTTCTGTCGCCGACGGCCAGAGAACCCCTGAAGCCGAAAGACCCGTGGACCAAGGTCGGCAGCCACTTCTCGGCGCCGAACGAGAGGACCTTGTCCTTCGTGCCGTCCGGGGCCGTGACGAAGTCGATGTCGGTGGCCAAAGTCGAGAAGGGCGTCTTGTAGGAGCCGCCGAACTTCCAGTTGCGCCCGAGCTTGTCGGTGTCGCCGGCCGAGAAGGCGACGTTGGGCTCCAAGGCGTGCTGGATCTGCATGCCGACGGTCCAGCGCGGCTTGACCCTCCAAAGGAAGCCCAGGTCCGCGTCGAAGTTCGTCTTGCTCGTGTTCTGCAGGGCCGGGTCGGGCGTGCCGACGGCGACGATGCCCGTAGGCCCCACGGGGGAGTTGGCCACGCTGCCCGGGCTCACCGTGCGGTTGAGGATCTTCATGGTCACCCCGCCGTAGAACTGGTTCGGGTACTGTTCCGCGAACAGCGAGTGGGCGTAGGCCCCGTAGAGCTGGCTCTCGCGATACAGCGTGTCGAGCGTGAAGTAGTTCCAGGCCACGCCGTAGGTGCCCCACCGGCCCTGCCGCAAGGGATGCGCGTAGGTCGCGAAGGTGTTCTGCAGGTTCGAGTTGTCCGAGAGCCCCGTGAGGAGCTTCGAATAGCTCAACGCCGCCTCCGGCCTCGTCAGAGTGGCCAGGCCCGCGGGATTGTAGTAGATGGCGTAGGCGTCGTCGGCGACGCCGGTGTAGGCGTTGCCCAGGCCCGTCACTCGCGCCGAAACCCCCACGTCGTCGTAGGCGGCCCGCACGCCCGAGGGCGCGAGGACCGCGAAGATGACCGCCGCAGCCGATATCTTCTTCAATTGGTTTTTCATGGTTATCTCACCACCAGGAGGGTGCCGGTGAAGGTCAGCCCCTCCGCCTTGACCTGGTAGACGTAGACGCCGCTATGGACGACGGACCCGTTCGAGGTCCCGTCCCAGGTCGCGTAGCGCGCGTGGCCCGGGAGGATGGAATCGGCCGGGCAGCCGCTGCCCGGAGGCAGGGGCAGGCCGAAGCCGGCGTCGAAATTGGCCACCTCGGAGCCCAGGATGGTGAAGACCCGGATCTGTATCCCCGAGTCGCTCGGGTTGTCCATGCAGAAGATCGCGTTCTTGTTGAGGGTCGCGTTGTTCGGCACGACGACGCGCGCGAGCACGCCGCGGAAGCGGAAGCCCCCGCTGCTTTGCGCGCGCAGCAGAGCCATCCCCCAGAGCGCCACGAGCCCCGTCGCCAGCGTCATGCGGATCTTCTTGAGTTTCATAATGTCTCCTTATCTCGCCACCACGATGCTGCCGTTGAAAGTCTTTCCGTCGCCCTGTATCTGATAGAGGTACACTCCGCTCGTCACGGTCTTGCCGGCGCTCTTACCGTCCCAGACCAAGGTGTTCGGGACCAGGCCGAAGGTCATGTTCGCCACGAAGCGGCCGCGCGTGTCGAAGATCGTCCCGGTCGGCACCGTGTTGTTGGGTCCGGGGTCGTAGGTGAAGATGATCACGTCGTTCAAGCCGTCGCCGTTGGGCGTGAAGACGCGCGCCGAGATGTTCGACACGTCGAAGACGGGGCCCTCGGAGCGCAGCTGCGTGCGCACCTGATAGATGCCCAGGTTCGGGCTCGCCACGTTGACCGTCTGATCCAACCCGTTGACGGTGCCGAACATCCTCTGGAACTGAGCGCCGTTGTTCCAGAACACGCCCAGGTTCGAGATGCTCGCCGCCGCGCGCGGAGCCAGGGACTGGGCGCTCAAGGAACCGGGCACCGGATTGCCGCCGATGGTCTGGAAGTGAAGCGCGATGCGAGCCGGGCTCGGCAGGTAGAAGCCCTTGAGCTCCCGCGTGCCGTTGAGCATGGGCTTGAACTCGACCGAGGTCAGCACGGTGTCGCCGATGTCCTCGGGCCGGCGGCGGCGCTCGATCATGATGTCGCCGATCGAGTTGGAGCTCTTATTGAGCGTCGAGGCCTGGGCGTTCGGGATGACGAGGTTGGTGACGCAATCGTCGAGGAAGAAGTTCCGGTCGCCGAGGCTCGAGACCAGCAAGGTGCTCGTCGAGGGCCCCAAGATGTTGAAGGACTCGATCTGATAGAAGTAGGCGTTGCCGTTGGTCGTGTCGGTAGCCGTGGTCTTGGCGAAGCTCATCGTGGAGAGCGAGATGAAGCTCGACCCGCAGCCGCCCGTCGAGCGCAGCACGCGGTAGCCGATGAGCTCGTCGACGGTCGGTGCCGCCGAGCTCACGAAGGGAGTGCCGTCGGCGAACTGCACGGTCGGGGTCCAGCTGAAGTAGATGCTGCTCGACGAGGGATTGACAACGAGGCCGAAGGGCTCCATCGGCGCGGTCGTAAACGGCATCGCGGACGCGGTCGAGGACAGCACGCTCTCGAGCCCGCCGGGGCCCTCGGCCGCGCTGATCTTGTAGAAGTAGGTTGTGAAGGCGACCAGGGGCTTATCAAGGAAGGTCAGCGCGGTGGTCGTGGTGATCGCCACGAAATTCGTCGCGGCTTGGGTCGAGCGGTACAGCCGGAAGAAGGCCGCGTCGAGGCCTTTCTGCGCGGCCGTTAGGTCGCTCCAGGTCAAGGTCACGCGGGTGATCCCCGCGACGGCGGTCAGGCCCGTGGGGGTCGCGGGAGGGAGGTTCCCGGGCAAGGTGAAGGGCTGCAGGCCGCCGGCCGTCAGCGCGTCGATGTCGGACACCTCGCCGACGATGTCGTTGGCCTTGACCGCGAAGAAGAAGGTCGACAGCGGGTAGAGGCCGCCTATGTTGACGCTCACCAGAGAGCCCGAAGGCAAGGCCGGAGCCACGACGACAGAGCTCGAGGCCGCGTTGAACCAGGCCGTCGTGTTCCCGGCCAGGCTCGCGGCCGAGAAGGTCGCGAAGCGCACCGTGTAGGAGGCCAGCGGGACAAAATTCGGAGTCGCGGGAGAGGTCCACGACAACGTCACGTCGCCCTCGCCCGCCCCGGGCAGGGCCGTCAGATCGGTGATGGCGGCCGGGGCGCCGGGCAGGAATTTCGCCTGCGCGAAGTTGGTCGTGCTCAAGCCCAGCGAGGGGTTGCGCAGCCAGGTTGTCTGGAAGGGCGTCGGCACGGCCGAGTCGCGCTCCGCGATCGCGAAGAAGTAGGTCGTAAACGGGGTGAGGCCCGTCACCGTGAACGTGATGTTGGCGCCGCCCGCGCCTGGGACCGGGGGCGCCGACTGCGAGAAGGCCGTTAGCGGCTGGGCCGCGAGGAAGGCCGCGTTGTCGGCGATGTTGGCCACGCTCGAGACGTGGATCACGTAGCTCAGCGGCGGCGTCAGCGCGGCGGAGAGGGGCTCGGTCCAGCTCAGGTCCACGCTTCCCGAGACGGCGCCGGTCGAGGCGAAGAGGCTGATGATGCCGACCGCGGCGGCCTTGACCTGGGTCGCGACGCCCAAGGCCTTGGTGTCCAAGGACGAGGTCTCGCCGACGATGTCGGTCGATTTGATGCCGAAGTAGAAGACGGTGTTGGTCGGCAGGCCCGACAGGAGCACCGTTTCCAAGGTTCCCGAGGAATGGGCGGGCACCACGATGACCACAGTGGAAGTCGCAAGGTTGAACCATGCGCTCGTGTCCCCCGCGAGGTCGGCGATGCTCGTGGCATTGAATTTGAGGGTATAGCTCGACACGGGCACCCCGTTAAGGTTGGGAGGCGCCGTCCAGGTCAGCTTGATCTCGCCTATGTTGAGGGTAGGCGCCGCAGCCAGGTCGGTGATCGCGCTGGGCACTCCCGGCGTAAACTTAGCCGGGGCGAAGTTGCTGACGTTCCAGTTCTGCGGCACGGACCGCAGCCAGGTCCCTATGAAAGGAGTCGCCGTCGAGTCCTTCTCGCGGATCGCGAAGAAGTACGTGACGCTCGGGACAAGGCCGTTGACCACGAAGCCGGCGGCGCCGCCGCCGGGACCCGGAGCCGGTATGACGGAGGGGGAGAAGACCGACAACGGCTGGGCCGCGTTGAACTGGCCGTTGTTCGAGATCTGGCCGATCGAGGAGACGCGGATGTCGTAGCTCGCGGGCAAGGTGATGCCGACCCTGCCCGGTTCGGTCCAAGTGAGGTTGACGCTCCCGTCGGTCGCGCCCGTCTGCGCCGTAAGGTCTGTGACGCTGACGATGCCTTGGATGCCGACGTTGAGGTTCAGGTACGAGGGATTGGCCGCGAAGGCAAAGGGAGCCCGAGCCCAGGACAAAAGCATCGCCCCGGCCAGGACCAGCCCCTTCGCCGACTTGTACAGCCTATCGCTCATCTCGCCTCAACTCTCTCGTTGCTCTCCTCCTAGCGCGTCGTCACCCACAGTCTGTAGTAGCCCGTCTTCTCCGGCGAAACCCCGAGTTCCTCGACTTTCACCGTGAACAGCCAGCTCTTGCCGCGATAGCGCGGCTGGTCCGGAATGTCCAAGCTCAGCCTCGCCTCCCCAACGCCGGAGGCCCCGACCTCGACGACGCGGCGCTCGGCCTTGAGGAATTGAGGGTTGGGACTCCGCTCGAACCCCTCGCGCCTCGGCGCGCCTCCCTCCTCCTCGAAGACCGGAGTCAGCGCGAAGGTCGCCTTGCGCTCGCCCAGGTTGACGAGCTTGATCGAGACGCCGCGCTCCCGCTTGAGGTCGACCGTGCGGCCCAACGCAACGCCGTCGGCCCGCTCGTCCGAACGCCCGAGCTGGAAGTCCGTGCCAGGGCCCTTCTCGACCTTGCCCCTGGCCTCCTCGATCTCGCGCTCGTCGGGGGCGAGGATGAGCAGCAGCTTCGACTTGAGGTCGAGCTTGAGCCCGCTTTGGCTCACCGCCCGGCTGAGCCATTGCGCCTGGAACTGCCCGCCCCGCAGGCGCTTGTCGTCGGGGATCGCGATCACGGCGTTGCTGCGCCCCTCGTCTCCGGGCCTCAGCGAGAAGGCGCCGTGGAGCAGCCGGATCCAGCCCGGGTCGGGGATCGGCTCGAAGCCGTCGTTGAGTTCCCCGGCCCTTGGTGCGGCCACGCTCATCGCCACCGCCGCGCCCTCGTCGCCCGAGTTGACCACGCTCAGAGGCTCGTGCTGCAGCTCCTCGAGCGTGTAATGCCCTCCGGGGTTCAACCCCGCCACGACCCGCTCCGCCGAGGAATTCCTCAGCGCGAGCCCCCACGCCGGCGGTCCCGCGACCGCGCACGCCGCCAACAGGAGGATCGCCCTCTCCGGCGTCCTCTTTCTCTTCGTCTTCATCGCCATTCTCCTTGGCATCTCAGCCCACATCATCAGCTTGCCGTCACGATGACCTGCAGGTTCTGCTGGTCCGTCGTGGCCGTGCTCGCCGGCATGATCAGCCTCCAGCACATGACCCTCTTGCCGTTGGCCTTCATCTTGCTCGTGGCACCCGCCCCTTGATCCGGGTTGGCTCCCGAGTTCGCCCCCGCTCCGCCGATCGTCGAGTCCGCGAACACCGTGTCCGTGTACTGCTGCAGCGAGGTGGTCAGCAGCTTGGCCACGTTGCCGTTGTTCCAGCTTCCCGCGCCGTTGGCGGGGCAGGAGCCTGCCAGCGTGCCGCTCGAGCCGAACACCGCCTGCATCGCGAACGCGTCCGCTCCGACCGTGATGCCCACGTTGTCCGCCGACGAGGCGCTGACCGCCCAGGTCGTGCCCGCTCCCGTCGTGTTGATGCTGTTGGCATTCGTCGACAGGCTCCACTTCTCGACGACATTGCTGTCGTTCTTCACCGTCACCGACGAGCCCTGCGTCCCCGCCGTGAACTCCTGGTTCGGCGTGCTTGTGTTCCAGGTCACGACTCCGTACGTGCTCGAGTTCACGCCGTTGACCGCCACGGAGAGCGACGCCGTGACTTTGACGTCAATGTTCAGGTACGACGGGTTGCCGGCCGCCGCCTGCGCCCTCTGGACTCCCAGGCCGAGCGCCAGGGACAGCAGCCCCAGCGCGGCCCATGCCGCCTTCTTCCACGTTTTCATGTACGCCTCCTTCGCGTCTTTCTCCGGCCCGATCGCTCGAGTCCGGGTCCACTTCAAATCGGTGCGGACGGCCCCATGGGGGCCCCCGCCGGGCGGCCTGCTCGGCCGCCCCGCATGGCGGGCGGAAATCGCCGTCAGATCACTCATAGCGCCTCATGTCATCCCGTCACGGCCCAGCTCCTCTGTCCGAACGCGCGGTCCCACCGGGCGGCCTCGTCGGCCGCACCGCATGGCGGGCGGAAATCGCCGTCAGATCACGCATAGCGCCTCATGTCATCCCGTCACGGCCCGGCTCCTCGCACAGGCGGCGCGGCCCCGGGCGGCTCGACTCCTCCGCCGGGATCCGGTCCCGAACGCCTATGCTCGCGGTCTCTCACGAACTCATCTCATGCGCTCCTGCGCCTCAGCTCGCCGTCACGATGACCTGCAGGTTCTGCTGGTCCGTCGTGGATGTGCTCGAGGGCATGAGCAGGCGCCAGCACATGACTCTCTTTCCGTTGGCCTTCATCTTGCTGTTCGCTCCCGTCCCCTGGTCCGGGTTGGC
>JACQAZ010000027.1 GCA_016194705.1 Elusimicrobiota bacterium
CTCTCGGACCATCTGTTCGCGTAACTGGCTCATTTGTTTCTCCTTTTCCGTTTCGATGATGTCAGCACTCCCCAAGGAGCGCCCTGGAGGTATTGTAGAAGGTAAGCGTGCTGGCTCAACGAGAGACGGGCCGAGGTCGAGGGTCTACGGCAGTTGGCCGGAGATAAGGGTTAGGTGATTCCGACGAGAAACAACTGGAGGGTTGCGGGTCGTGGCCGTTTTAAGCCACCGCGAAGCGGTTTAGTTCAATCTACATTGTGCGAAGATGCTTTGAAAGCCGGGGAAAAGACCGTTCCAACACCGACGCCACCCCGACTCAAGGCGTTTCTACGGTACCTGGCAGCCTCTGACAAGGCCAAAGGCATGATACAGCCCTACTTGAGGAGGCGCTGACCCTATTCTTTGGCAGTTTCGGCGCGACCTTAGAGTGGCGGACTCGCTCTCCGTTGTCCGTCGTTGAACCTTGCGAGCGCCTTTCCCTCGCATTGTCCGCCGGTTCACCTTTCTTTAGATGATCAACACCATTCGCCCACTGCCCGATGAAACGATTGCCAATTTGGAGTGAAGTTGGTATAAAATTATCCGAATGCGCGCATGGATTTGGGCGGTGTTACTGTTTCTTTCGTCCCTCGCAAGAGCCGATTTGATTGTCGATGGTGTGGGCCCGGACGATGACAATGGCGTCGCGGGGATCCAGCGAGCTGACCCCCCCCACGGTATTCTCCGTCCAGATTCCTGCTTGGTCACGCGACATTTTAGAACCCTCCAGTCGGCGCTCTATACTCTTGAGACTGGCTTGCTTCGCGATAGAAAGATCGTCATCACAACGAACGTTCCTTTGCTCGCCAACGATCCAGGGGTGCCCTTAAGTGTTAGCCCGAACATTGTTGTGCGTGTGCCGGTCGAGATCGTCTCTGGTCCGGGTGTGCATCCGGTAATCCAGAGGGGGCGTACCGGGATCTACATTGAGGTTGCTGCGCCGGTCATCATAAGGGGGATCGAGATTGCCAGCAACACACTCGATGGCATCTACGGCTCGGGTCCCGGCTTGACCTCCGGACCGTCGGTGACCTTAGAGGACGTCGTCGTCCACAGCAACGGCCAGGCAGGAGCCC
This sequence comes from Elusimicrobiota bacterium, assembly GCA_016194705.1. Lineage (GTDB taxonomy): Bacteria > Elusimicrobiota > Elusimicrobia > UBA1565 > UBA9628 > PALSA-1176. The sequence goes on from JACQAZ010000027.1 coordinate 1,116, forward strand.
ATGTCCGCGACCGCTCCTCGCTTACGGCGCTTCGCGTCCAGGCCTACGGAAATGGGAGGCAGGGTCTCGTCGCTGCTGACCATTCGGATCTAAAGGTCACCGATTCGGACGTGTCGGGGAATTCCTCGAGCGGCGTCTTTCTCAAGAACTCCGGGGTCGCAATGATCCTCCGGAACAAGATCCGCGGCAACGTGTTGGCTGGCGTCAGTCTACAAAATGGCGGAACGGGCGTTGTCAAGAACAACGACATCTCAGGAAATAGAGAGGGTGGCATCGGCATCGAGGCTTGTCCTGGTTCTGTGGAGGTTCGCGAAAATAAGATACACGACAATTCCAGCCTCTCGTCAGGGGGTGGAATCGTAGCGTGGGCCCATTCGAACCCCACGATCGTCGCTAACACTATCAGCGGAAACACTGCCGAGCCTTCGGGCGGGGGTGTGGCGTTGATCGATAGTGGCGGCACAGTTGGTGGAACGAATCCGGGCGATGCCAACACGATCGTCTCGAACAAGACGACCGATGGCGTCGGAGGTGGGGTCGCGTGCGCGAATACGACGCCGTCAATGAAAATCATTGGCAACACCATTCAGGACAATGAGGCCCTCGGTGGGAACATTGCCTTAGGGGGCAAAGGCGGTGGAGTCGGGGCTGCCACCGATTGCAGGGGAATCATTAGCAAGAACCGCATTACGAACAACCGAGCTCGTTTTATCGGTGGCGGTATCTCTGTAAAATCCGACGTCCAAATTGGAGGGACCACCTCAGTTGATAAGAACTTCGTCCAGGCGAACAAGGTAGTCGCAGGTTCTGGAGGAGGGATCGGTTGTTTCAATGGAAGTCCGAAGATTCTAAACAACGACATCAACGCCAATACAGCCTCGCCGGGCTCCGGAACCGGGGGAGGTGGTGTGTCGCTAGTCGGCTCCTGCAAAGCAACGCTCAAGTCGAATAAGATTGGCGGCAATAGAGCCGAGCGGGGGGGTGGAATCCTTATCGATGGTGCGGGACCAGTTGTCGGTGATTCAGGAGAAGGAAACACCATCACGGCAAATACCGCGACAGAGCAGGTGACGCTGCCCACCTTGTCTATGGGGCATGGAGCAGGGATTTATCTCAATAACGCCGTTAACGCCACACTCACTGGGAATACGATCGTTGCCAATATCGGGTCTGGAATCCACGTGGATGGTGGAGATCACAACACCTTCACAGAAAACCACATCGGAGAGATGGCCGGGGCGTCGATGCGCAACATTGGCCATGGGATTGCGTTGATTCAGACTCACGACAACACCGTGGGGCCAGGCAACTCTATTGCCAATAATTCCGGCAGCGGGGTGTCCGTTGGCAATATGTCCTTCGCCAATCGCATCACCAAGAACAGCATCACCGGCAATCGGGAGAGTGGAATTGACCTTTGGACGGGCGGGAATATGATGCAGGCGCGACCCATCCTCTTGGAGGCCTATAACGCCAGCATAAAGGGGTCGGCCGGAGCGCCAGCCGGCAGCACCGTTGAGATATTCACGGATTCGAATGGCCAAGGGCAACGCTTTATCACTAGTACGCCCTTGGCGCCGGACCAGACTTTCACACTGCCCGGTTCCGCCTTCGGCAGCGTCAATGAAATCACGCTTACCGTCACGGATTCCGCCGGCAACACGTCACGGTTCGGCCAGGGGCGGTTAGACGCTCAGGACGACTCGCTCAACACCAAGGCCGACGGTCCACCGGATGGAAACGACGCTGAGGAAGCTGCCCAAACCACCAATCCGGGGAAAGTGATCAAGCGGGCCAGAGTCCCACCGCGACGACAGGAGATGGCTGCGATAGTTTTGAAACAGCTTCCCCGATCATTATCAAAGGATGGGACCCTCACACTTTCCGTTTCGGATCAGGAGATCGTTAGAATCCTGGATCAGAATGGCGTTGCTCGTATCGGCCCTGCCGGCGGCCCTGGGGCTGGCGCTTTCTATGATATTCCCTGGCCGGGCATTAACGCAGGCGACCTTACGTTTCGCGCAGTTGGAATAAAGGAAGGACCAGTTACGATTTCGCTCTCCTACAAAGACAACGGGGTGGTCTCCGGCCATGATGACCTGCTGATCAACGTATCTACAGTACAGTTCTACCAATCCACCATCTGCGCGGGCTTCGACGACAGCCGTGAGCCAAACGCGCTCATGGTTCCGGCGGGGGGGACCAATAGCGCTAACGCGACAAGGATCATCCCATCAGGTGCCGCCACGGCTATTCGATTCACCAGCGCGGATGATTCGGTCGGGACCGTCACTCCGGCCGTGGCGCCAGGCTCCCCTGTCAATGTTGTGGTGGCAGGAGTAAGCTCCGGCTTTACGGCTATTCGCGCAAGAGCATCGCCGCAAGGCCCCACAATCCGGAGGATGTGGGTCGACGTGAAGGATAGGCTCCATGTCGAGGTTGCGATCCATGCAATTACTAACACCTCGGCTGTCCCCCCGCAGGTGCCGGTGAATGCCCCGACCGCAGCGGCGTTGGAGACATACCTCAACGATGAAATATGGGGACCTCAGGCAAACGTGTATTTCACAGTGACCCGGTCCGATCGGGGTGTTCCCTACGACTTAGACGGAGACGGGGGACTTAAATTCGACGGCCTCGGTTACACAGATGAGGAAGACGCTATTCGCGCGGCTGCAGGTGAGTACAGAGGCTTTGGCACAATCAACATCTATTACGTTAATAACTTGTTACCCGATCCCCTTTCCCCATTTGCTCCACCAGCAGAGGAGGGGGAAACGTTGGGGCGCGACATTTTCATTCAGGATGGTCATGTTGGTTCGGCCAAGATGGTAACCGCTCATGAGGTGGGACACGCCCTGGGGCAACTGACCCACAGCACGGATCCCAAGGATGTGATGTACTTTCAAGACCTCGGTATGAATCCGTGCAACGTCAAGAAGCGAGACTGGGATGTAGTGAATCGGTGAGGAATCAATGCATAGCGGCATGCTCATAGCGCTGGGAATGATGGGATTATGCTTCAATGGCACGGCTTTAGCCGCGTCAACTTCGACCGCTGTTCTGATCGACAATCTTCATAGTCTCGAGCGGGTTTGGATGACTGGAAAAAATGTCACCGCGTTGGAAGAAATGAAGCGCACAATGATTCAATTGGGCGACTCTGGTGACGAGCGCGCGAAGTCGGTTCTAAAGAATTACTTAAAGAAGACGACCTCGCGACGATTAGAAGGTCCAGGAGGTTGGGCTCAGGTAGCCTTGGCGAAATGTGATGCCGCGACATTCCGGGAAGTTGTCGCTGAATTGTCATCCGAGAAACCACCCCGCGTGCAGGAAGATGCGTTCAAAAAACTGGAGCTGATCGGAAGCCACAAGGCCATCCTCGTTCTGGGAAGCAAATTGAACGATGACTCGGCGCCGGTCCCGCCCCAGGCAAAGGCGCCACTCCCATCCGATGAAAAATCCCTAGATCTCGTCGTGTCATTCCCACGATCCCTGCTGGCAGCGCAAGCCTTGGCCGGGATAATACCTGAACGGCCGACCGATACGGACCCCAGATTCTACAAGAAGACTGACGTTGTGAAATGGCGTCAGTGGTGGAAGAAAAACAGGTTCAGGTTTCAATAGAGAGAATATGCTGCGTATTCTCCTGAAGTCGGCCACCGATTCCGTTTGAAGCCGGCCACTGTTCTCCGCGAAGTCGGCCGGGGTCGGAGCGAAGCGACGCCGGGCATTTCGTGACGATAGCTTTTCGTGCTGGTCTGGAGCAAATACGTCGTCGGCCTTGTGGTCATGTGCGCAACGCAACGCGTTGTGCAAGGGCCTGTGGGCAGGGTGGGCGAGCTTGCTCGTCCACGCTGTCCATCAGGCCCGGCATGTCCACAAGGCTTCATCGCCGTTGACGCTCTCGAGCGCTTACGCGCGCGAGCAGCCCGCCGCGGGCGTTGCTGGGGCGCAACCTGACTCCTAGGAGTCGCCCACTGTCTCGAGGACCCTTCCTAGAATGTCCCTCGCATCGTAATGCGCTTGTGCTGAAAAGCGGAGTAGCGGCAACCGCGCTGCTTTGCATGCGGCCTCGACAAACGAATCGCGCTCACGTCGATCGCCGCGCTCATGCGTCCTATCGTCTAGTTCGATTGCGAAAGCAACAGAGTAATCCTCCTTCCGGCACAGGACGAAGTCAATATGCTTCGATTGAATCTTGTTCATCGCGGCTTTCCAGGAGCCTCTCTCTACTTCGGCAGAGACATTTAGGAGATCGGCAAGCCGTACCTTGCCTAGAATCTTGTACTTTTCTCCGACCGCCTCCTCGAGCACACTTAGGAAGGCTCTCTCGCCCTTCGAGAAAAGCTCGACGCGCCGGTAGGGAAAGGCCTCGTTTGGACCGACGAGCTTCACCAGCACCAAGACGCCGACAGAAACCACTATCGCCAACATTAAGAGCAGTACGGCTGCAGTCGGCGGGTGCCACATTATGCTTTCCCAGTGACGGCGGTCCAGACTCGGCGCCCGATGGACTTGAATTTTCCGACGCCTAGCGCGCCGCGCTCGTTCCGTGAACGCGAGCCGGGCTTCTCGAGCGCCTGTTTGACCTCATGCCGCTCGGCCTCGAAGATTTCCATCGCGTGGTATCGTTCATCGAGAAGCACAAGCATTACTGAGTCCCATTCATGATCGAGTCGAATTCGGCCCAGGCGTTGCCCGGGCTTGGAGTCGTCCATAATTCGACGGCCCTTGATCTGAATTCTCTGCGGACCAAGCTTCCCTGCCCGACGCGCATCATACCCGGCTTGCCGCGCGTCACAGAGCTCCAGTTTCATGATGCGGGCAGCCTCGAACTCTGCCATCTCGCCTGTTATTCCTAAGGGCTTCCCGGTCTCCTGGTAGTAATCGATCGCAAGCGACCGAACGTTCTCCATGATCTCAGTGATGCGCTTCATGTCGGCCATGGTGGCCTCCCTATCCGATAGAGTTCGCGGCCGCTTCCATTTCCTGATCATCTACGTGGGTGTAAATTTGGGTCGTTTGGACTGATGAATGGCCCGCGATGGCCTGCGTTACCCGAAGATTCCGGAACGTGTTCTGAATGTTCGTCAGGAACATGTGCCGCAGCAGGTGCGGCCAGAGGTCTTGCTTAATCGCGGCCGCCTCGAGCCAGGCCTTCAGCGATCGCTGCACATCGCGGACCCCGTAGCGACGGCCGCGGAGGCTTAGGAAGAGCGCGTCGACGTCCTTGGCCTTCGCGATCTTGCGCCAAGTCAGATAGCGCGCCAAGCGCCGGCACGCCGTCCCGTTGAGCGGGATCCTGCGCAGCTTTCGGCCCTTGCCGATAATCTCGAGCCAGCGCCGCTCCTCGACGTCGACGACGTCGAGATCCACGAGCTCGCTGACCCTCAAGCCGGTGTTGTGAACTAGTGAGTACAGCGTGAAGTCGCGTAGAGGACCAGGCTTTGGCGGTCGCCCGATCGCTTGCTCGATGGCGCCCAACAGCTGCCCCCAGAGGTCCTCGCTGAGGATTGGCGGGCTCTTGCGTGTGATCTTCTCGTTGCGGATGAGCCTGCTTGGGTCCTTATCGATGCGCCCCGTGTCCACCAAGAACCCGAAGAACGCGCGGATCGCCGACTTCACCAAGTTGGTCGTCGCCGGCGAGCTCACTTTGCGGACCGCCTCGAGGAACTCGTCAATCAGCTCCGGTGTCATCTCGGCCGGCGTGCGGCCCGGGTGATATCTGAAGAGACGGTTTATCGCGTCTTCGTAGCGCTCCCGGGTGCCGCGGGCCAGGCCGTTGCTGGCAATGTGGCGCAGGAAGATTCTGAGCTCCGCCGGCGGAACGAAAAGCGGGGGGGCAGCTTCCCCTTCGAGGCTTCTGTTAGGTTTAATAGGTTTCGGCATCGATGTCGCAGAATGTAGATTGAACTAAACCGCTTCGCGGTGGCTTAAAACAGCAAGGTCCCGCAGTCCTTCGAACCCGTCATCCCAGAATCTCACCGGCAGACCGCAGGTCCTTGTCGTCGACCCGTGCGTACCGCTTCGTGGTCTCGAGGGACGCGTGGCCCAAGAATTCCTGCACCACTCTGATGTTGGCGCCACCGCGGACCAAGTCCGTCGCCGCAGAATGCCTTAGGCTGTGTGGCGAGAAGTCGCCGCTGATTCCCGCCTTCGTCAACCAGGTCTTCAAGAGCCTTTCTACGGCCCGCGTGCTGATCCTCCGTCCGAAGCGGTTGACGAACAGGGCTTCGCGGTCAGCTGCACGAAGTGCCCGCCTCCAAGGGAGGTACTCGGCCAGTGCCCGTCTCGTAGTATCGTTTATTGGCAATACCCGAAGCTTCTGCCCCTTGCCGATCACTTCGACGACGCGTCTATTCTCAACATCTTCGATGTTGACCCCAACGAGCTCCGCGACGCGCAGCCCGGCGTTGTAGGCCAAAATCACCATCATCCAGTCGCGCATGGGCCCGGGCTGCGGGGGGGAGCCTTTCGCGTTCGCGATTGTCCTTACCAGCTTGTCGCGTTGCGCCGCCGAGAAGGTTCCGGGGCTCTTGTTGACGACTCTCTCGCTCTCAATTAGGCGGCTGGGGTCCTTGGTGATTTTTTCGGTTGCCAACAGATACTTGTAAAGGCCCCGGACGGCCGCCTTCGTCAGATTGACCGTAGCCGCCGCCCGCCGGCGCCTCTCGTCGGAGAAGAACTCATTGAGCATGTCCGTCGTGATCGTTGCGGCCTCGGCGCCGTCGAAATACCCAAAGAAGTGTGTCAGGATATCCCGGTAGTGGCGCAACGTGCCCTTGGACTTGCCCGCGTTAGCAAGATGGCGAAGGTACAGTTTTACTGCCGGTGGTACGCCTGCCGAGAGCGGCGGCAGATCGGTGTGGAGTCGGTGCTTTCTGTGTTTCATCTATGGTCGGGAAATGAATATTTCCCGACCATAGAGCTTACCGCATTCCCCCCAGAAAAGAAAGAGCGCTCGGGCCCTGCGTCGACGTGACCGCCAGCGGTGGCCGCGTTCGGCCAGCCCGGCCTCCGACTACAATACTCTGGGCTGTTTCCCGAGGAGCGCCCACAACCACGAATAAAAAGGAGATAACAATGAGCGAGCTACGTGAACGCATGATCCAAGAGATGCAGTTGAGGAACTTGTCGCCCAGAACCCAGGTCATCTATACAAACGCGGTTTTCGAACTGGCCAAGCATTACATGAAATCCCCTGATACCCTGACCGAGCAGCAGCTGAAGGACTATGTTCTGTTTCTCTCCAACGAGCGCAAGCTCGCGTGGTCCTCGATCAATCAGCGGCTAGCGGGTCTCGAGTTCTTGTACGGCGTGACCCTGGGTCGACCGACCGTCCAGATTGCAATACCGGCCCGCAAGGGAGAGCAGCGCCTGGCGGAGATCTTGAGCGCAGAGGAACTGGAGAGGTTGTTTGCCGGCGTATCCAACCTCAAGCATCGAGCGCTCCTAGAAATCACGTACGCCGCGGGGCTGCGAGTCAGTGAGGTGGTCCAGCTGCAGATCAAGGACATCGATAGCGACAGGATGATGGTCCGCGTTGATCAAGGCAAGGGAAAGAAAGACCGCTACAGCCTCCTCTCGCCAAGGGTTCTGGAGACTCTACGCCAATACTGGCGCAGGCATCCGACCACTCGCTGGCTGTTTCCTAGCCGCATCCAGAATGGCCTCGGACATCTGTGTGTCAGATCCGCAGAGAGGGTCTATATTGAGGCAAAGGCTAAGGCGGGTATCCGCAAGGAGGGCGGCATCCATACGCTGCGGCACTGCTTCGCAACGCATCTGTTGGAAGCCGGCGTCGACGTGCGGAGAATCCAGTTGCTCATGGGCCACCGCTCAATGCTCACGACGGCGCGCTACATGCACGTGGCACGCATCAATCTGGAAGCGACACAGAGTCCACTCAACAGTCTCCTGGCTGTACCGGAACCCTCGATGCAATAGCAGGTCAGGACGACTCATGCCCTCCGTGCCTGTATGCGGAGAGGCGAGGACACGGGGCCCAACGCGGCCCCGCTGGGAGCTGGCGGACATCGTGCGCCTGCACGGCGACGACTACCGCCGCTCCCATCCGCCGCCTCTTTCCCATCTCAAGATCCTCCAGGACATTGAGCGGTGCCGTACCGCCGCGCTTGGCGGTCATCTGCAGCGGTGCGACCACTGCGGGGTGGAGAAGCCTGCCTATAATTCCTGCCGGAATCGGCACTGCCCTAAGTGTCAATGCCTGGCGAAGGCGCGATGGCGGGAGGCCAGGGTTTCGGAGGTCCTGCCGGTCGGCTACTTCCACGAAGTGTTCGCTCTGCCTCATGAGCTCAACCCGCTGGTCTTGTCCAACAAGGCCGTCCTCATCGGCATTCTGTTTGAGGCCGTAGCCCAAACTCTTCAGGAGTTTGCCCGCGATCCCCGACACCTGGGCGGCAAGCCCGGCTTCATCGCCGTCTTACACACCTGGGATCAGAAGCTGATGGATCACTTCCACCTGCACTGCGTGATTCCGGGGGGAGTGCTGTCGGAGGATGCCGCGCGCTGGATTCCTGCGCGCAGGACCTTTCTCTTTCCCGTGAGGGCGCTCTCGCGCGTCTTCCGTGGGAAGTACCTGGAGCTCTTCAAGAAGGCCTACGCCGAAGGCCGGCTCATCTTTCCCGGTCGCAGCGCGGAATTTGCGACGCCCGCCGCGATGGCCAAGCTCGTCGACACGCTGTTCAGAAAGGAGTGGATCGTCTACTCGAAAGCACCCTTCGCTGGGCCTGAGAAAGTGCTGGACTACCTGTCTCGCTACACGCACCGCGTCGCCATCTCAAACAACCGCATCCTCAACGTCGAAGGCGGCCGCGTCACCTTCGCCTACCGAGATCGGAGCGATGGGAACGCGTCGAAGACCATGACCTTATCAGCGGAGGAATTCCTACGGCGTTTCCTACTCCATTCCCTTCCGACTTCATTCATGCGCATCCGGCATTTCGGCTTCCTCGCTAACCGATCGAAGAAAGCGGACCTTCCCATCGTCAGACGACTCCTCGGCGCCGAGCCCGAACGCAAGGAGGCCGCTAAGAAAACGGATGAGCAGCTGTTTCGCGAACTCACCGGCCGCGACCTCATGAAGTGTACCGACTGTAGCGAAGGAACCATGCGGGTCGTCGCCGCACTACCAAAGATCCTTCCGTATTGGTCTAGACAGCCCACCCCGGGTCCCCAAGGGATCGATTCCTCATGATCGCTGAAAGTCTTCGTGATCGAGGCAGGACTAATTGTCTAGACTACCCGGCGTGCAGGGTTGCGGGATCCCTTTTTCGTCCTCGACTGCTCGGCCCTTTCGGACCCTCCTTTGCTGTCCCGAGTTCCTATTCCGCGGCGTGTCTAAACCTCTTGGCGGAGCTCAGCGCTGGGTTCAGGCCTCTCAACAGCCGCGCGCATCTCGCCTTCCCGGGTCTGGGCCTTTATACAAAACCCATAATAGGGCTGCGCAGCAGAACATAAGCGCTGTCTCCACCCCGAATCGGCTTCGTTCAATAAGTTCTATCGGCAATGCCGCGCGAGCTTCGTCGGCATCTGGCGAGTGTTCCCAGGCACTGCCGATAAAACTCTATGCCTTCTGCGACATCGGGGCCGAGATCTGTCGATAAGTCACGGTCACGTAAAGGGTTGTCCCGATTTCTAGCGTCGGTGCTTCAGCGCCGCGCGGACGTAGTACTTGCCGTAATCGCTCAGCGGAACTTGAACCCACTCGCGCTCCATCCAACTGACCGTGTCCGCGTCCGGCAGACGGAGGGTTTGCCTGAGGCAGATGTTCAGCGCTCCTTCGTCGCGAGGCTCCAGCTTCTCGAGGGGCTTTGCTTCCACCGCCTTGCAATCGACGGCTCGAAGATGTAGGGGCTCCTTAACGGCGCCGCGCTTCCAATCGGCGTAGAATTCGTAGCCTCGATACTCGCCAGTCAGAATGGACAACGTAACAAGCGCGTCGTCCTTCTCATATTCCGCATATGTTCCCAGATTCCTGAGGATCACGGCGATGTAGCGCTCGTCCCGATAATACCGGGCTCGGATCAGCGCGTAGTGGCTCAGCGATTCGTTCTTGGAATCCAGAAAGGCGATCATGTCGTTCATGTCGAGGTCGGCCGAGACCAATTGGCAACTGAAGCAGTAGCCCGATTCCATCCGAACTGTCTTCGGCCGCACGTGTTCGTAGAGAATCTTAATGTCGTCGCTATGCAGTTGAGCCGGGTCGAAGGCGGCTACGACGCTGTACAGCGAGGCCAGGTCGGGCTGCTGCGCGATGACCTGCGCGAAGGATGGCTTGGTCGATTGCGCTGGGGACGCGAGGCCGGCCCACCACTGCAGGAAGTCGCTCGCCTGGGCTCGTGCCCTGTAGTTGCTGGACCTCAACTGCGACCAGGCGACCTTCGAGATGAAGCCCAACTGCGCGCAAGCGATGACCGCGGCGGCGAGCCGCCATTGCCGGGCGGAGCGTCCGCAGAGCCCGAGGCCTTTGGCGGTCAACGACCCGGCGGCGACCAGCCAAGCCATCGCCATCATGAAGAATCCGAAGCCGGAGAAGAGGTAGCCTCGTAGGATGAAGGCGAGTAAGCCTCCTCCGCTCACCAAGGCCCATACCACAATCCTGTAGCGAGCCGCCGACGGCGCCCGGTAATTGGGCGTCGCGCCGAAGCCGCCAATTAGCCTTCTCACTAGGGGGAAGACCCAGAAAGACACGATCACCGATAGGCACCCCAGATTCATAGCCCAATCGACGAGGTCGGGATGTCGCGAGTCCTGGCGGATGACCGCGAGCGCCTTCTCAATGGCCGCGACGGGCGCGCCGTTGACGAATGCGAATATCCAGGCGACGGCGGCCGTGGCCGCGAAGCCGAGCGCCGTCGCGCTGGCGCAAAAGAGAATCGCGAAAGCCGCGAGCATCTTTCTTGAGATCGGAAGAATCCTAATCCACGATGCGTTGAAGGAGACAAAAAGCGGCGGCCCATAAACCGACGCGGCGACGGCCATAATTCCTGCTGTAAAAGTCAAGAAGGCGCGGTCGCGCGATAAGAAGTCTATATGCGCGATTCTAGCGGCCAGGATCATCGCAAGGGATAATCCGCACACGTTCAGAACGCCGAGAGCGTAGCGTCGCAGATGGATCAGGCAGAGCCAAATCATAATCGGGTCTCGGCGCCCTTGTGGGTGAAATAGACAAAGACGTCCTCGGCGGTCGCCCTGCCCGGGTAACGAAGCTCGCCGGGGATGGCGGGTGTAACCGAGGCGGCGGGCACGAGGTAGAGCCGCGCACCGTCGTCAGCAAGACGCAATTCGAGGCAGTCGTCCCGCTCGAAAACGGCATGCGAGTTCCCTTCTGGCCGCCGGAGCTTGACGAATCGCGAAGATATCTCCTCGACGGGAGAGACAAGCCGGATCGCGCCCGACTCGAGATAGATCATGGTGTCCGCGGCCGGATGGACCTCGGACACGAGGTTAGTGGCCATCATGACCGTCCCGCCGCGGTCGACGAACTGCTTGCAGAGCCGGACCGCAAGAGCGCGTGCGCGCGCGTCCAACGCGGCAGTCACCTCATCGAGGAGCAGGAGCTTGGCTCCGGTCGAGAGGGTGAAGGCCAACAGCGCTTGCACGCGCTGGCCGCGGGACATGGAGCCGAATTGAACGTCGAGGTCCACTCCAAAATCCGCGACGCACAAATCAAAGCGCTCTTGATCCCACGCCGGATAGAGCAACCGCAATTGACGGATGAGCCGCCCGATGGGACCGCCGACGACAGAGAAGTCCACGGATTCGCTCGAGTAGGCGACGACGCGGAAGAAATCCTCCGGGTCGTCTTCGACGTCGAATCCCATCACCGTGCCGCGGCCCGCGTCCGGCGCCTCTTGGCGGCCGATCACCCGCATGAGCGTCGACTTGCCGGCGCCGTTGCGGCCAAGGAGCGCATAAAAATGCCCGTGCGCCAACTGAAGGGAGATTTCGTCGAGGACACGCTTGCCGAAATAGGACTTCCGAATTCCGTCCAAAGCGATCGCGTTCATGATGCTCTCCCAGTATATCCCTGATTCGCTGACATTAGATGTCCGCCAGGTAAAAAGACGGTAGCGGCGGTTGGATTGTTGGCCTAAACCCAACATTCGTGTCACCAGGCCCAGAGTAGCGAAATATCCTCCGACACTGGAGACCTAGCCGCCTTTCTTTTTCTGGAGTCCTTCGACGACGGACCTCATCTCATCCGGGGAGGTGTGCGTGTATATCTGGGTCGTCGAGAGATTCGCGTGCCCCAGCAAATCCTGAACTACTCTGATGTTTCCACCTGCTCGAAGGGCATGCGTTGCGAAGGTGTGCCGAAGCGTGTGGGGAGTGAAATCCTGCTTGATGCCGGCCCGCTTCATCCACATCTTCAAGTGCGTTTGCGCGGTCGTGACCCCCAGGCGCCTGCCGAAACGGTTGAGGAACAATGCCTTTTCATCCAAGGCCTTCTGGAGCACCCTCCAGTCAAGGTAGCGCTGGAGGTTGGAGCGGACCTCAGAGTTCAAGGGAATCCAGCGGACCTTGGAACCTTTTCCAATCACCTGTACCGTGACCTTGTCCTCGACGTCGGCGACGTCGACATGAACGCCTTCGTCGATGCGCAGACCAGTGTTATAAAGGAAAGAGTAAAGCATCCAGTCGCGGATCGCCACAGGGTCAGGCGGCTGACCGATCGCGGCCTCAATCGTGCCTATCAAGGAGCGCAGCTGGTCGTCACGGAAGATCTCGGGAGCCTTTCGTGGGACCTTCTCGTTTCGAATCAAGGCCGCCGGGTTCTTGGCGATCTTGTCGGTCTCGAGCATGTACCTATAGAGGCCGCGGATGGCCGACTTCATGCCGTTGACCGTCGATGGCGCCCGGCGCTTGCGCACGTCCTCGAGGAACTCATCGACCTCGTCGGCCGAGATAGCTGCAGGATCGCGCCCATCAAAGTACCCGAGAAAGAGCGAAAGAGTGTCGCCGTAGGTTCTGATAGTTCCTTTGGGCTTGCCAGAGACGGCAAGATGGCGAAGGTAAGGCTTAAGTATAGGAGAAAAGGAGCTGAGATCGACTTTCAGGCGGTGCTTGGTGGCGGTAGCCATGAGGATTCGCTAATCTTAGCATATCGGTACAATGTAGATTGTACGAAGATGGATTATAGCGCCTACCCCCGCTAGACGCAAGGGCCCAATGGGCGCCGAGTCCTTCGAGAACTGCTCCATCGATGACGGTGCACGAACGCGCCGGAAGACATCAGGTGCTTCGAAACGAACTCTTCCCCAGAATGGAGGACACGCTCTTATCGCAGCGGAACAATTTAACTGCCGTTCCCCTTCGGTTCTGGGAAGATCGCGGTCTTGTCTCCAGGATTGTGAACCCTGGGCTGTTGCAAAAGCGGAATGGCGAGTCTAATCGTTTTCCGGGATTCACCACTAAAGCTATATATAAGGCTTGCTTCACCACCGGCTTGGGAAAGTTGTTCTCGGGCCAGTGCAAAATTCGCGGAGTCAAGTCTATATTCCGCATTGTCTGCGAGAAGCGGGCGTACTGCCTGCGGGATGATCGAGTGGTGCGCTGCCAAGGCGACTTCCCAATTCCTGTGAGGTTCTTCTGAATCGCCGAAGAGAGTCACTCCAGCCAATTCATAACCTCGAAATCTACGTGGGGCCACGGAGGTCAAACCATCTCGTGAAATCACCGTCTGCGGATTCCATTCGGCGAGACTCCGGGTCGTGACAATCTTGCTCGTCACGCGGTAATGACCGTTGATCTTACAGATAGCGTTAACCAAATGTTCCGAACCCCCATCATCTGCGAACGTGTGTGTCAAGCTGCGTTTGCCGTGGACTTCTGAGATTTGAGCATCATCAACAATCCAATGAATCACTTCTGGGAAGACGGAATCTGGTAGCACCGTGAAGTCGAGGGCTTCCTTCGTATAGAACTCGGTGCGATCAGGATCATTCTTGGCGCGCACCCGTATCGACAAATCTGGGTCCCTCAAAAACCACCATACCCCCAATCCGCCTATGATGAGGCCAGCGGCGAAAACAGTGCAGATATTGCGTCCCCTACCTGGTTTTGCAAAGGTCTGTATTAGTGCAACGGCCACACTACCTATGACCGTAATAATCGGTCCAGAGTCAGGAGGCATCTATGCTCCTTTGATATATGGGTTTTCCAGCATTATTCAGGATTCCAATAGAGTCGGACCTTGCGGTGGGGCTCGGTTATGAATACGAGTTCAGGATTCAGTGAATGCGTCATATCACCACCGGGCTCCTAACGAAAACCTCTGCACGTTGCCGAGTTGGCCGAAGGGAGAGAGCGCGTAGTCGAGGCTGTAGTCGCGGAACTTGAGGCCGAAGCCCATAGCGACGCCGTTGAACGCGGACGAGGCGCCGGAGGTCACCGCCGTTCCGCCGTTCTGGCCGGTCCCATAGCCGCCGCGCAGCGTGAAGTTCGAGAAGAGACCGTACTCGGTTCCGAAACTGACCTCGGACTGGCGCAGGTTCGGGCGGTACCGGTAGTCCGCAGCAAGCGTGACGCCCGCCGGCAGGCGGTAGCCCAGGCCCCCGGCCAAAGCCAACGGCAGATCCTCCCTTTGGTCGCCAAACTTCATCCCCGGCCCCAGGTTCTGTATCGCAAAGCCCACCATCGGCACTCCCGGCCCGCGCAGGTTCAAGTCTCGCATCGCGCCCAAGTCGAAGGCGAAGGTCTGGGCCGAGTTCGCGTCGATGTTGCTCGAGATGAACTTGGCGTTACCTCCAAGGCGCGTTCCCTCCGCGAGCTTATACCCGTAGGAAAGGTTCACAGCTGTGTCCGCGGCGGAATAGCCGCCGGTCTGGCGTCCCGACTCGTCGCGGCTGGTCAGCCCGCTCTGGCTCAAGTGGAGGACCCCGGCGCCGATGGTCCCGTACTTGGTGGGCTGGGCATAGCCGGCAAAGCCCAGGTGGGTGCCCAGGGCCAACTCCGCGTCCATGATCCCCAACTCTCTCTTCGACAAGCCACCGAGGCCCGCTGGGTTCCAGGTCATCGCATTGATGTCGTTGGCGATTGCGGTGTAGGCTCCGCCCATCCCCAAGGGCCGAGCGCCCACGCCGACCTTGAGGAAGCTCGCGGTCTCTGCCGCGTAGGAGGAGGAGGTCAGCATGAGGACCAAGGCGGCTATGTATGATCGTTTCATGACACGCTCAGTGTATGACTCCTACTTTTCCCACTTTACGGATGGGGCTTACACCCCCCTTCTTGGCCGTCACCGCGAAGACGTAAACGCCCGAGCCCACGCTGCCCGCGTCCCAGGAGTAATCATAGGAATATTGCGGCCCCTTGCCGTTGCCGTCATCAACGATTTGGGGAGCGCCGAAGGTCCCCTGGTGCACAATCTTGCCCGACACGTCGTAAACGCTGACGTCCACCTCGTCGGCCAGGCCCACTTGGACGCGGATCGTGACGACCCTATGGCCGCGCACCGGGTTCGGGAAGGCGTAGAGGTCCACGAAATGGAAGTCTGAGGCGGCCGTGGACGCGGCCTGGGCATGGACCTGGCCCAGGACTTGGTAGAGGGAGAAGTGGGTCGTGAGGGCGCTGACCGTGTGGTCGATGGGATCCACCGTGGAGTCCAGCGCTTGCCAGTCACCGGCGGCCGGGTTCCAGTAGTGGACCTTGAGATCCGGTTCGACCATCCCGTAGGCCGCGACTAGCTGGGGATCGTATGGCAGGATGATGGTCGCGGGCGCCAAGAACTGCGTGCCCTCGGGGCCGTACTCCACGGCCAGGCCCGCTCCTTTGAGGCCCTTGGCCGCCATCTGCGCCGTTTTCGCGGACTCCTCGGCCTGGCTGTGGAAGACGGCGCTCGAGACCGTGACCAAGGTGTCCTGGGCCAGGGACTGCGGCGCGATGACGACCGCGGCATGGTCCTGACGCGCCACGATCCCGCCCAAAGCGCGGCGCACGACCACGGTGGCCCGCGAGGGCGCGGCCGCGGCGGAGGCCCCAAGAGCCATCGTGGACATGGCGCCAGCCGACGGCGGCCCGAGCTTGACCACGCGGTCGTTGAAGCGGTCGGCGACCATGAGGTTGCCCACCGCATCGAAGGCCGCCCCCATCGGCTGGTTGAACACGCTCGAGCTTCCGTAGACCAGGTTGACGCCGCCGAGGCGGTCGATCTTGACGAGCCTGTTGTTTCCCGAGTCGGCGATCACGACGCAATTGCCGGCGGGATCGGCCGCCACGCCCGTCGGGGAGCTCAAACCGAGCCCGTAAGACAGCGTGCGGGCCAGGGCGCCCGAGGAGGAGAAGACGGCTACCTGATTGCCGCTGGGATCCGCGACATAGAGGTTCAAGGCCGCATCGAGCGCGATCCCGGTCGGCTGGGAACCGGGCAGGCTGAAGGTCTGCAGCAGGTCTCCAACCGCATTGAACTTCTTGACCTGGGAATTGTTCGTGTCGGACACGTAGATGCTGCCGGAACCGTCCAGAGCGATCCCCTTCGGGTGGCCGAGCATCGACAGCGTCAGCAGGACGTCTCCCGAAGGGGATACCTTCAAAGCCCGTTGGCCGTCGGTGTCGGCGATGTAAATATTGCCCGCCGGGTCCACGGCCACGGCCGCGGGCTTCTTGAGCGCCAAGCCAAGGGCCTTCTTCGTGCCGTCGAAGATGGCGACTAGGCCGCCTGTGGAGGTAAACACGGCGATGCGGTTGTCGCCGCTGTCAGCCACGTAGATCGAGCCGGCGGCATCGACGACGGCTCCCTGCGGCTGCTTCAAGTCATGAGCAACATTCAGTAGGACGGCCGAGTCGCCGACGAAGACGTTCTGGCTGATTGACGCCATGTTCGAGACCAGATCCGCGGCACTCAGCCGAAGGGTCTGCCAGCTGGAAAGCGAGGAGGCATCCCAGGTGCCTAGAATATTGGAAGAGACGGCCGCCGTTCCCGAGGCGATGAACACAAATCCCGAGACCGCGTTTTGGCCTGGAGCGTATTCCAGCCGCCAGGAAGCCAAATGCTCGTCCGAGACCGAGCCGACGACCGGGAAGGCTCCCTTGACCACGGAGCAGAAGCCCTGCGGGCCGGGGCAGAGCAAGACGACTTGGGGCGGCGTCGAATCCAGGACCACCATGCTGGATTTCAGGATCTCCTGGTTGCCGACGTTGTCTCTGCTCTGGAACGAGAGGACGACCGAGCCATCCGGAGCGCTCAACGTGAAAGATGCTCCGTAGACCGCGAACGAGCCGCCGTTGATCTGGTACTGAGTCTGGCTGACTCCCGAGGCGACGCCGTTCGACACAGGATCGATGGCAGAGAGGGAGAAAGGCGTCCGGGAGCTGACAAGCAGAGTGTTGTCCGGCAATAGCGCCTGGGGCTGGCCGACCGCAAGGGCGGTCTGGGGCGGGGTCGTGTCCACCCGGACCTGGAAGGTCTTGGTGGTCTCTTGATTGCCGACGTTGTCTTGGCTTCGGGCGTCTAGGCTGTGCAGGCCCTCGGCCAAAGTGAAAGAGCTTGCGTAGCGCGAGAAGGGCGCCGCAGGGGTGCTCGCATCCAAGCGGAACTCGCTGAAGGCGACTCCCGAGGCAACATTGTTGACGAGAGGATCCAGCGCCGTGAAAGAGAGCGCGTTTGCGCCTGCGATATAGGTCTGGCTCGAGGCGTCCACAAACGGCGGCGAGGAGAAGTTGAGCGAGGTCACCGGCGCGGTGGCGTCCGAGCGCAAGCTCAACGCGTGGGCAATTTCGACGTTGCCGGCGTTGTCGACCGCGCGGAACTGTATGAAATGTCGGCCCTCGATCAAGGTGACTGTGGCCGCGTAGATAGCAAACGGCGCGCTGTCGACCGAAACCTCGATGCGGGCCACGCCGGTACCCGCGCCGCCGTCCAAGTTTGGCGGATCGACCGCCGTGAAGGTGATGGAGGAGGCCGGCGAGACGTACTGAGTGCTGTCTTGGGCTACAAAGAAGGGCGCCCCAATGTGCGCGGTCGTCACGGGCGGCGTCGTGTCCGTGCTGCGCACGATGGCAAAGATAGAACTCAGAGCTTCCAGGTTGCCCACGTTGTCACGGCTCTGGAAGGCCACGGTGTGGGTGCCGAAGGCCAGGCTGAACGTCGAGGCGTAGACCTGCTGAGCGCCGCCGTCGATGGACAAAAAGGTCGTGGCGACTCCCGACCCGAGGTCCGAGGCGGCCAGCGACAAGGTGTCGGTCGAGATGATGGCAATGGTCGTCGACGAAACGGCCATCCCATCGACTAAAAGCTTCGTTACGGGCGCCGCGCTGTCCAAGGCGACGGAGGCGTTGCGCGCGCTCTCCGTGTTTCCCAGCGCATCGACACTGTAGAAACCTATGGCATGCGTTCCCTGCGTGGCGAGCGTAAAAGTGCCGCCATAAAGTGAGAACGCGGTGGAATCCACCGCGATGAAGGTGCTCGCAACACCAATGCCTAAGCCGTCGCCGATCGCGGCTCTGTCGTCTACGGCCTGCAGGGCCAGCGGCGTCGCGGTCGAGACATAGACGGGGTTCGTACCGAACTGAGGTGAGCCGATCGTGAGGCTGGTGCGCGGCGGCAGGCCGTCGACCGTGATAGATGCGACGTGCACCGTTTCCTGGTTACCGACGTTGTCTTCCGAGAAGAAGTAGACCGTGTGCGTGCCGAGCGCGAGCGTGAAGGCTCCGGCGTAGGCCTCGTTGGCGCAGGTCCCGGCTGGCGCGTTTTGGTCGAGCGGCACGGCCATGCATGTCGGGGAGAAAGGATCGTTGTCAATGACGAAGAAGATCGTGCCCACTCCCGAAGCAACGCCGTTCGAGACGGGATCGGTCGCGGAGAGCGCCAGCGTAGTCGTCGATGAGACATTGAGGATCCCCTGCGCGTCGGTCGCGCTCGAGCCCTGGATCTGCGAAGACGTGATCGGCGGGGTAAGGTCCACGGCCACGGCGCTTGAGTGGACTACTTCCGCGTGGCCGGCGGAGTCCACGCTGTAGAAGCGTATCGAATGCGAGCCCTCCGTGGTAATGCTGAAGGTCCCGGCATAGACCGAGAAGGTGGTCGTGTCTATGGCGACGAAGGTCTGTGCGACCCCCACTCCGGCGGCGTCGCCCACGATGGACCGATCGTCCACCGCGGTCAAGCTGAACGTAGTATCGTCGGTGGTGTAGAGCGTCGTGGAACTGAAAACCGGCGTCCCGACGACCAAGGTCGTGCGCGGAGGCAGCACATCGGCGTTGACGGGGGCCGCGCTGCTCAAGAGGACGTCCGTGCCGGCCAGGTTCGCGTTGAAGAAGAAGTGGTAGGGTGCGCCCGAGCCCTCGACCGCCAGGAGCGCGCCGGACGTGTCGGAAGAGAACGCGATGCCGTGCGCCCCGCCCGGAGCGGCGAGGTCGGTGAAAGCGCCCAGGAAGGAGCCATCCTGGCCGTAGCGCCACACCCCGAGCATGCTGCCCGTCGAGGTCCGGACCAAGCCCGCCGCATTGATAAAGCCCAAGTTGCCGACGGCGATGCCGTTGACCGTGGGCATGAAGTTTGATGCCGGCGTCCAGGCACGCGACAAGAGCAGGTTCCCGTTCTGGTCGAACTGGTAGAAACCCACCTGCGTGCTGCCGCCGCTCTGGCGCGAGCCTGCGACATGCAGATCGCCGCCCGCCAGCTCGAGCTTCAAGCCCGTGTCGCCCTGTGGGATGCCGTTGGGCAGGACATTGGGCACGAAGTACGGCCCCTTGATCAGCGTCCCCGAGCTTGCATCGAAGCCCCAGAGCGCTAGATCGAGCGCGCCCCCCGCCCCCATGGAGGTCGCCGCCGAGTAGCCGGCCACCCACACGATCGCAGTCGCCACGCGCACCCCGAAGCCCACGTCGGCATTGTTGCCGCGGTTGTATGTCGCCATGAGCGAGAGCGTCCCCGTGTGGAAGCAGTAGCGCCAGAGGGCGAGCTGGAACTGGGCGGTGTTGTTCTTGAAAGAGCCCGCCTGCAGGGCGCCGGCGATCCAGATGTCGCCCGAGGCGTCGAAAGTCAGGCTGTTGCCAAGCACGCCTGCGTGGAAGGCAACACTAGAGAGCAGCACGCCCTGCGGCGAGACCTGGTAGACGGTCAGGTCGCCGCTGCCCTGCGGGGTGCTCGATGTTCCCACCGCGTAGACGTTGCCGGAGGGGTCGAAGCGCAGCGACCAGTTCGCTTTCTGGACGGCCGAGGGCAAGGACGTGGAGGACTTGAACACGGTCCCGTCAGGTGAGAACTTCTTGAGGACTAAGGCGTCGTTTCCTTGCTGGTCGGATTTCCGCACGACCTCCCATATCGCGCCCAAGGGGTTGACGCCGATGGCCAGGCCGCTGACGCCGCCCCCCGTGCCGCAGGTGGTAAACGGGGGTGGCGCCTCGGGGCCATCCAGACCGGTCACGGCGACGATGTTGGTGTCGCAGGCGCTTCCGGAGGAGACGGCCGGGTTGCAGATGTCGATGACGTAGGTCGTGCCGGCCAGCAGGCCCGGGATGAGCGCGGTCGTCGTGCTCGCCAACAGGATATGCTGGAACACATCGCCGGAGATGCAGGAGCCGTCCGCCGGCGCCGTGCCCCAGCCGACCGAGTAGACCGTGCCGGACGGGTTGCCGTTGGAATCCCAGGACACGGTCAAGGAGGATGAGTCCCGCGCGACGACCGTCACCGCGCCCGGCGTGCCGCCCCCGGAGCCCGAGGCAGCCGCGAACACGACCACGGAAGCGGTGTGGACCGCCTCTTGGTTGCCCACGTTGTCGCTGGAGGCGTAAGCGACGCTGTGGCTGCCGATGACAAGCAAGAAGGGCGCGGCGTAGACCGCCGTCGAGGCGCCGTCGATCGAGAAGAGCGTCCGGGCGACGCCGGAGCCGGCGTCTGAGGCCGAGAGACTCAGGGGCGTGGTGGTCAAGATCACCAGGTCCCCCTGGCTGTCGGTGCTCGAGGGCCCCAGGGCTTGGAGCGAGGTCGCCGGAGCCGTGGCGTCCACCGTGATCGTGCTGGAGCGCACCGCCTCGGCCAGGCCGGCCACGTCCACGCTGTAGTAGCCGATCACATGGACGCCCTCTGCCGTCAAAGTGAAGCTCGCCGTGAAGACCGTGAAGGTCCCGTTGTCCACGGCGTAACGGGTCACGGCGGGCTTGGAGACGGTAAAGCCCAGCGGCGTGCCGGTCGCGATGAAGACCGCCGTCGCGGTGCTGAACTTGGGATCGCCGATCACCAAGGTCGTCAACGGTGGCATAGTATCGACGATGAAGGTCGAGGTCGCGTAGGCCACGTTGCCGGCAAAGTCGGCCACGGAGGCGGCCGCGGTGTGCGTGCCCTGGGACAGGGCGGCTGAAGGGACGAAGACCGCGGATGAGGCGGTCACCATGGAGTTGGTCGTCACGTCCACGGCGTCGAGGTTCAGCCTGAAGGTGGCGGCATTGACCCCCGTCCCGGTGTCGAAATAGACCGCCGCGATGGTGGGCGTGGCAGTGAACACGGTCGCCCCGCCGGCGGGCGTCAAGGTCAGGCTCGGCGCAGTGAGGTCGGGAGTCGTCACCGTGGCGAAAATGGTCTTCAGGGCTTCCAGATTGCCCACGTTGTCGAGGCTCTGGAAGGCCACGGTGTGGGTGCCCGGCACGAGGCTGAAGGTGGAGGCCTGGACCTGCGGAGCGCCCCCGTCGATCGACAGGAAAGTCGTGGCCACTCCTGAGCCCAGGTCCGAGGCGGACAGGGAAAGGGTGTCGGTCGACACGATGCTGATCGAGGCGGAGGAGACGGATATCCGATCGACGGCAAGCGTCGTGACGGGGGCGGTCGCGTCGACTGTGACAGTGCTGGAGCGCACAGCCTCGGTCAGGCCGACCGGGTCAACGCTGAAGAAGCGGATGAGGCGGCGGCCCTCGAAGGCCAGCGTGAAGGTGCCCGTAAAGACCGTGAACGAGCCGTTGTCGACGGCGTAGGAGGTCTGAGCGGGCTTGTCGACCGCAAAACCAAGCGGCGTGCTCGTGGCGATGAAGACCGCGGTCGCCGTGCTAAATCGGGGGGCGCCGATGACCAGCGTCGTCGTGGGCGGCATGCTGTCCACGATGAAAGAGGAGGCCGCGAAGGCCGTGTTGCCGACGTTGTCGGCGATCGACGCCCTCAGAATGTGAGCGCCTTGCGCGAGCGCCGTCGCCGGCGTGAAGCCGGCCGAGGAGGCGGAGACCGCGGCCCGGGTGGTGACGTCCACGCCGTCCAAGAAGAGCCTGAAGGAGGCGGTGTTGATGCCGGTGCCCGTGTCGAAGTAGACCGCCGTGATGGACGGCGTCGAGGTTGTCACGGTGCTGCCATCGACGGGGGTCAATGTCAAGACCGGCGGCGCGGCATCGATTGCCACTTGAGTGCTCTGGGCGATCTCGACGTTGCCCACGAGGTCCAGGCTGTAGAAGCGGACCACATGCAGACCGGGAGACGCTAAGGCGATAGTGCCTCCATAGACCGCGAAGGGTCCGGAGTCGACGGCCACGAAACTCTGGTCCAAGCCCGACCCAAGGCCGTCGCCCGGCGCTCTCAGGTCGTCCACAACGGCGAGGGTCAAAGGCGTCGAAGTCGAGACGTACACGGGATTGGCCCCGAATTGAGGCGAGCCGATCGACAGGCTCGTTCGCGGCGGCAGGAGGTCCGCCGTCACCTGGATCACGTTGACGACCTCCTGGTTGCCTACGTTGTCTTCGGCTAGGAAGTACAGCGTGTGCGCAGCGACCGATAGGCTGAACGGTCGGGTATACACCTCGTTGGCGCAGGTGCCGGGCGGCTGGTTCATGTCGACGGGCAGATTTTCGCAGGCCGGGGCGAAGGGATCGGCGTCGATGAGGTAGAAGATCGTGTCGACCCCCGACGCCACTCCCGCCGCCATGGGATCGGTGGAGAATAGGCTCAAGAGGGCGCCGCTTGAAGTGAAAAGGATCCCTGCCGCGGTGATCGTGCTGGCGCCGGCGGCCTCCAAAGTGGTGATGGGCGCGGTGAGGTCCACTGCGGCCACCGACGAATGGGTCACTTCCGTATTGCCTGCCAGATCCGCGCTGCGAAAGAAAATCGCGTGGAGGCCTTCTTCGCTGATGCTGAAGGTGCCCGCATAGACCGAGAAGGCGGCGGTGTCGACGGCGACGTCTGTCCGTGCCGTCCCCACGCCGGCCGCATCGCCGACAACGAGGGCGTCATCGACAGCGCTCAGGCTGAAGGTGGTCTGGTCCGTGACGAAGACAGGGCTGGAGCCGAAACTGGGCGTACCCACGCCGAGAGTGGTGCGCGGAGGCAGAACATCGGGAACTCGCACGGTCACCGACGCGACGTTGACCGCCTCCTGGTTGCCCACGTTGTCCTCGGCGAAGAAGTACAGCGTGTGGGTGCCGATGGAGAGCTGGAACGGCACGGCGTAATCCGGATTGGCGCAAGTGCCGGCGGGCTTGGTAAGGTCCAGAGGCGTGGCGAAGCAGGCGTCCGAGGTAGGATCGACGTCGATGAAATAAAAGATCGTGTCCACACCGGACGCCGTGCCGCTGGATAGCGGATCGACGGCCGTCAGAGTGAAGAGGGCGTCGCCGGTGACGAGCAAGGCGCCTTGCATGGTCGTGGCGGTGCTCGCGGCCACGACCGAGAGCTGCGTGGCCGGCGGCGTCATGTCGAGAGCTGTCTGAGCCGCCAGCGTCTGGCTGCTGCCCGCCGGCGATAGGAACTGGACGTAGACCGTCTTGGGGCCATCCCCCACCGAGAGGGTGAAAGGCTCGATCTGGCGGAAAGGGAGCAGCGGCGCGCCGGCCAAGGCGGGATCCTCGCTGAGGCGGAGCTGAACGGAGACGTCGGCGTTGAGGAGAACATCGACCGTGCGGCTGCCAGTATAGGGAGCCTCGGCGATGCGGACCGTCGCGCCAAACGCCGGGGGGCTTGCCAGGAAGCCTCCGTAGTCCACGAAATCCGAGGCTCGGTCGCCGGTGCCGCCGGGGTTGCCCGAGTGGGTCGGTCCCGAGGCCTGGCCCCACCAGTCCTGGCGCGCGTTGACGGTGACGCCGGCGTCGAGGTTGTCGACCCCGAAGCTCGCGTTGCCGGCGATCGAGCAGAAGTTGATGACGGGCTGCGAGCCCCCCTCCGTGACCACGCCCCGGAAATTGTTGACGATATTGACGCCCGTGATCGAAGGGTTCGAGGCGGCAAACAGGTGTATGCCGTCAAGGGCGCTGAAGCTCACTTCCCCCGCGCTGATCGCCGGCGAGACGCTCCGCATCGTCACCGCCGCGATCTGTCCGCCGAAGAGCGTGCCGTCGGTTCTGTACTGCGTCCCGCCGCCGCCCGCGTAGCGGACCACCGCGTTGGTCAGCCGGCCGGCTCCGGCCGCGTTCAAGAACTGCAGGCCGGTCCAGAACCCGGGCTGGGGAGGCTGTGCGGGGTTGGGGCTGGCCGCGGGTGCGGCGGCCAGGTCGTAGGCCGAGGTGAAGGTGACCGGCGCGTTGGGGGTCCCCGAGGCGGTGAGCACGCCGTAGACGGCGAGCGCCGTGCTGGGGACGAACTTGACCACCGTGCCCGGGCCCACCGTCAGGGCCGCGGCCGAGGACACGACGACATCGGTCTCCTCGACGACGAAGGGGAAGAAGCCGGTCCAGGCGCCCGAGTAGTCCATGCGGCCGCCCTTCACGTAGATCGCGTGAACGGTGTTGCCGTTGCTGGGGCTGTCGACCTCGAGCACGTTGCCCCCGAGGTCGACCGGGAACACATTGGGATTGATGCGGATGGGAGCGCCTGCGTTGCTGCCGTTGTTGCCGTAATTGCTGAAGCGGTCGTCTTTAAGGTTGAGGCTGCCTCGCGGCAAGGCCGAGGCGTTGAGGCCGTCAAGAAGGTGGCTCGAAACGTGGACGCCGAACAAGCTCAGCGAGCTCGCGCCGGCCTCGAGCCGTATGCCGTCGAGGTCGCCGAGGCTGATCTCGCCGCCCGTAATGACCGGCGAGACCCCGACCACGCGCACCGAGGCGATCGTTCCGCCGACCAGCGTGCCGTCGGGCCGGTACTGGGCGCCGAAGCCCCCCGCGTAGCGGATGTTCGCGTTGTTGAGCGAACTCGGCGTCGAGGGATTGAGGAACTGCATGCCGACCCAATTGCCGGGCTGGGGAGGCTGGGCGGGGTTGGGGCTGGCCGCGGGTGCGGCGGCCAGGTCGTAGGCCGAGGTGAAGGTGACCGGCGCGCTCGGGGTCCCCGAGGCGCTCAGCACGCCGTAGACGGCAAGTGCCACGGGGTCGAACTTGACCACCGTGCCCGAGGTGATCGTCAAGGCCGCGGCCGAGGACACGACGACACTGGCCTCCTTGACATAGAACGGGAAGAAGCTCGTCCAAGAGCCCGAGAAGTCCATCTGGCCGCCCCTGACGTAGATCGCGTTGACGACGTTGCCGTTGGTGGGCAGGACGGGCTCGAGCACGTTGCCGCCCAGGTCGACGGGGAACACGTTGGGGTTGATCCGGATGGCAGCGCCCGCGTTGTTGCCGTTGTTGCCGAAGTTGCTGAACCGGTCGCCCTTGAGGAACAACGAGCCCTGCGGCAAGGCGACCGCGTTGAGCCCATCGAGCACGTGGCTTGACACGGTGACCCCGGTCAGGCTCAAGGAGCTCGCCCCCGCCTCCAGGCGTATGCCGTCGATGTTGCCCCGGCTGACCTCGCCGCCGTTGAAGACGGGCGAGACCCCGACCACGCGTACCGAGGCGATGCTGGGGTTGCCGGGGATGGTGGTCCCGTCGGGCCGGTACTGGGCGCCGAGGCCCCCCGCGTAGCGGATGTTCGCGTTGTTGAGCGAGCTGGGCGTCGAGGGATTGAGGAACTGCAGGCCGACCCAATTGCCGGGCTGGGGAGGCTGTGCTGGGTTGGGGCTGGCCGCGGGTGCCGCGGCCAGGTCGTAGGGCGAGGTGAAGGTGACCGGCGCGCTGGGGGTTCCCGAGGCGTTGAGCACGCCGTAGACGGCCAGTGCCACGGGGTCGAACTTGACCACCGTGCCGGAGGTGATCGTCAAGGCCGCGGCCGAGGACACGACCAGGTCGGCCTCCTTGACGTAGAACGGGAAGAAGCTCGTCCAGGCGCCCGAGTAGTCCATGCGGCCGCCCCTCACATAGATCGCGTTGACGACGTTGCCGTTGGTGGGCAGGACGGGCTCGAGCACGTTGCCCCCGAGGTCGACGGGGAACACGTTCGGGTTGATCCGGATGGCAGCGCCCGCATTGTTGCCGTTGTTGCCGAAGTTGCTGAACCGGTCGCCCTTGAGGAAGAGGCTGCCCTGCGGCAAGGCGACCGCGTTGAGCCCGTCGAGGAAGTGGCTCGAAACGTACACATTGAACAGGCTCAAAGAGCTCGCCCCGGCCTCCAACCGTATGCCGTCGCCGCCGGGGAAGGTGAAGTTGGCGCCGCCCCGGCTTACCTCCCCGTTGGACAGCACCGGGGAAGCTCCGACGACGCGCACCGAGGCGATCGTGCCGAAGAAAGCCGTGCCGTCGGGCCGGTATTGGGAGCCGGGGCCCCCGGCGTAGCGGACGATGAAATGATCGAGGGTGCTTGCGCTCGCGGGATTGAGGAACTGCAGGCCGACCCACTGGCCTGAGGCCGGGGCGTTGGCCACGTTGAACTCGGTCAGGCTGCCCGTCTGGTCTTCGCGGCTGGTGAAGGTGACGGGGGCCAAGGGTGTGCCCTGCACTACGAGTTGGTCGCGCACGCCGATGGCGTTGACCGTCTTGACGACCGTGCCCGAGGTGATGGTCAGCGTCACGTTGGTCGTGCCCGTGCCGATCACGAAGTCGCCGTCGATGATCCAAGGGAATAAATTCGTCCAGACGCCCGAGAAGTGCATCGTCCCGGCCTTGACCGAGATGCCGTTGACCGTGTTGCCCCCGTCGAGCGCGTTGCCCCCCAGGTCCACCGGGAACACGTCCGGGTTGATGCGCACCGCGGCGCCCGCGCCCGCGATGCCGTTGTTGCCGCCGAAGCGGTCGTTCTTGAGGTATAGGTAGCCTTGCACCAGGGCCTCGGCGTTGAGGCCGTGGCCGAGATTGTTGGCCACGTTCACGCCGCTCAGGCTCAAGGAGCCCGAGCCCGGCCCCAGCGTGATGCCGTCCCCGGCGCTGAAGCTGACCTCGCCGCCCGTGAAGACGGGCGAGATGCCGCCGACTAAGACGGCCGCCGTGGACGCCGCGCCGGCGTAGCGGATGATCGTGTTGTTGAGAGTGCTCGGCGTCGAGGCATTCTTGAGCCGCAGGCCGATCCAATTGCCGCGGTCGGGGGGGGCGAAGATATTCGGGGTGACGCCGGGAGCCACGCTCTCGTCCAAGATCGACGTGAAGTAGACCGGCGCGCTGGGGGTCCCCGAGGCGACCAACACGCCCTCGACGGTGAGGGAGAGCAGTTCGTTGACCAGGTTGAACTTCACCACGACGCCTGGGTCGATGGTCAAGGTGGCGCCTGCGCCGACGGTCAGGTTCCCCCCCTTGACGATGAAGGGGCTGCCCGCGATGCGCCAGTGCGTATCGGTCGTGATCGTGCCGTTGACGGTGGTGGAGCTCATGACGATGGAGGACGTGCTGGTGATCAGCAGCGAGTGCGCGGGCTCGAAGTTCTGCACGTTGTCGATCGAGTAGTAGGACAAAACATGGGTTCCGGTGGAGAGCGTGAAGGGCTGGGTGTAGACCGTCGCCGCGCCCCCGTCGACTTGGTAGAGGGTCTCGAAAAGGCCGGAGGCGGAGCCCGAGCCCGCGTCGGAGGCCGCAAACGAGAGAAAGGTCGACGGCGTGACGATGGGATTGCCCTGCTCATCGAAGCTGGAGGAGCCGGAGAATCTGAGCGCCGTCGCGGGCGGGGTCTGGTCAAGGACCACGGCCGTCGAGCGCAGTACCTCGACGTTGCCGGCCCTGTCCACGCTTTGGTAGCTGATCGCGTAGGGGCCCTCCGGGCCTGAAAGCCCGAAGGCCAGCGGACTCGAGACGAAGGGCCCGCCGTTGATCGAATAGCTCGTGATCGCCACGCCCGAGACCGGGCCGCCGGTCACGGGATCGGCGGCGGACAGCGTGAAGCGCGTCGCGGTCGAGACGAAGCCGAAGTACGAGGGAGCCGAAACGGCGAGCGTGCTCACCGGAGGCGTCGTGTCGGCGAGGACCAGGAAGCTCGTTTGATGGGAGGCCTCGGCGTTCTGGACCCGGTCGACCGAGAAGTAGGCGAGGTTGTGCGTGCCGGTCGACAGCGTGAAGGATGAGACGTAAAGGACTTGAGGGCCGCCGTCCACAGCGTAGAAGGTCCGCGCGACGCCCGAGGCGACGCCGTTGACCAGGGGGTCTTGGGCCGCGAGCGACACGGTCGCCGTCGCGGCGAGAATACCGCCGGCAGGAATGGCGGTCGTGACGGGAGGCGTCGCGTCCACGCCCACGGCGTTCTCGCGAGGAGGCTCGGCCAGGCCGGCTGAGTCCACGCTGTAGTAGAGCACCGTATGGGAGCCCTCGGAAGGTATGGTAAAGCTCGCGGAGAAGAGCGTGAACGATCCACCGTCGATGGAGTAGAAGGTGCGCGCGGGCTCTGATGTGGTAAAGCCCAAGGGGGTGGCGCTGGCGATGAACACGAAGCCCTCACCGGCACGCGCGGTGCCGATGACGAGCTGGGTGAAGGGCGGGGCGATGAAGGTGAAGACGGCGGTCGCGGAGGCCGCATCGCCCACCGTGTCGGCCACGAAAGCCGTGACGGTGTGCGTGCCCTGGGATAAGGCGGAGCGCGGCGTGAAAGCGGCAAGCGAGGTCGTCACGACGGAGAGGGTCGTGACGTCCACGCCGTCGAGCGTCAGGCGAACGGAGGCGGGGTTGATCGGCAGGCCCCCGCTCGCGTAGACGGCGATGATGTTCGGAGTCGGCGTAGTGATGGTGCTGCGGTCGACGGGCTGAAGTGTGAGGCTCGGAGGGGTGGTGTGGACCGCGGCCACGACGAAGTTGAGGCTTTCGACGTTGCCGATATTGTCACGGCTCTGGAAACTCAGCGTGTGGTTGCCTGGGACTAGGCTGAAGGTCGAGGCGTAGACCAGCGCCGGGCCGCCGTCGATCGACAGGAAGGTGGTGGCGACCCCGGAACCGAGGTCGGAAGCGGCCAACGACAGGGTGTCCGTCGAAACAAGCGATACACTGGTGGAAGAAACGGCCGCTCCGTTGACCAGCAGCAGAGTGACCGGCGCAATGACGTCCAATACCACCAAGGGGCTGCGCGTCTCTTCCCGGTTGCCCAACGCGTCCACGCTGTAAAAATGGATGGGGAACGGCCCCTGTACGGACAAAGTGAACGTCCCGCTGTAGAGGGCAAACGGACTTGAGCCCGTCGAGATGAACGTGCCCACAACGCCGGAACCGATGCCGTCCCCGACGATCCCCGCGTCGTCCACGGCATTGAGCGCCAGGGACGTCGTCGTCGTGACGTAGATGGGCGCAACGCCGAATTGCGGGAAGCCGAACAACATCACCGTGCGCGGCGCCAGATTGTCCACGATGATGGATGTGGAGCGCTCGACTTCCACGTTGCCGGCACGGTCGAAGGATTGGTAGATCACGCTATGGGCCCCCGGGGCCATCTTGAACGGCACCGTGTAGAGGGCCGGGATACCGTCGATCTGGTAGCCCGTCAGGAACACGCCGGAGACAACACCGCTCGAAACCGGGTCGGCGGCGAACAGTACGACGGCGTCGCCGCTGGAGATAAAAGTCCGGCTCGAAGCGTCGATGAAGGGAGGCGTCACGAAAGACAAGGTGGTGACCGGCGGGATCGTGTCGATCAGTATCGAGAATTGACGCGGGGCTTCCTGGTTGGCGACCCTATCCACGCTGTAGGCTTCCACCACATGCCTGCCGGCGGCCAGAGAGAATGAGCGGGTGGATATCTGGAAGGGTGTCGAGGTGCCGGGGTCGATGCGGAAGTAGGTCGTCGCGCCGTCGGAGGCGGAGCGGATCGGCGAGGAGTCCTGCGCGATCAAATGGAAGACCGTGCGGCCATTGGCAACCCGGGGACCTGTGTCCACCGCCACGGCCTCCGCGTCGAGGAGCTGCGTCAGCGGGGGTCCGGCGTCCAAGGTCAGGCTGCGCGACAGCGCGGGCTCCGCGTAGCCGGCGACGTCGACGCTGTAGAAGGCGAGCGTATGGGTCCCTCCCGCCACAAGGGTGAACGTACCGGCAAACAGCGTGAACGCGCCGGCGTCGAGGGCGAAAAAGGTCTGCGCGGGCTTGTTGACCGTAAAGCCCAACGGCGTGCTGGTGGCGATGAAGAGCCTTGTCCCGGAACTGGACTGGGGAGCGCCGACGGTCAAGGTCGTGACCGGCGGGAAATCGTCAATGATGAATGTGGATGAGACGAAGGCCACGTTGACGACCTTGTCGGCAACCGCGGCCGTCACGGTGTGGGAACCCAGGGACATGCGCGGCGACGGGATGAAGACGGCCGAGGACCCAGTCACAACGGCCTGCGCCGTCACATCCAAGCCGTCGAGCGTCAGGCGCAGAGTGGCGCTGCTCACTCCCGAGCCGAGGTCCGAGTAGAAAGCGCCGATCGCCGGCGTGGGGACCTCCACTGTGAACACGGCGCCGCCGTCGTTGGGCGCGAGAATGAGGCTAGGCGGCGTCGCGTCCACCGTCAACACGCTGCTGCGCGCCGCCTCCGCGTTGCCCACGAGGTCCACGCTGTAGAATTGGATCGTATGCGTGCTGTCGGCCGCGAGGGTGAAGGCGCCAGCATAAAGGAAGAAGGAGCCCGAATCCACGGCCACAAAGCTCTGGCCCACTCCCGAAGCGTCATCGGTGATGAACAGTGACAACGGCGTCGCGCTGGAGACGTAGACCGTCGCGGAGCTTAAACTGGGCGCGCCGATCACCAAAGTCGTGTGGGGCGGCGTTGTGTCAACCACCACCGAGACGACGTTGGCGAGCTCCTGGTTGCCGAGGTTGTCCTCGGAGAGATAATAGACCCTGTGCGCGCCGGCGGACAGGGCGAAGGGTCCTGCGTAGGCCTCGTTGGCGCATGTGCCGGGCGGCTGGTTCGTGTCGACGGGGACGTTCTCGCAGGCCGGCGCGAAGGGATCGGCATCCACCACGTAGAAGATCCTGTCCACGCCCGAGGCCACCCCGTTGGAGAGCGGGTCGGTGGCCGTCAGCGTCAAGGAGTCGACGGCCGATACAAAGAGGGTGCCCTGGGCGTTGGCGGTGCTCTGGCCGATGACTTGCACGGTCGTGATGGGCGGGGTGAGGTCGACGGCCACGGAAGAGGACTTGATCAGTTCCGCATGGCCGGCGAAATCCACGCTGTAGAAGCTCACCGTGTGCAGGCCCTCGGCGGGGATGTTGAAAGCGCCCGCGTAGGCGGAGAAGGAGGTCGTGTCTATGGCAAGGAAGCTCTGTGCGATGCCGATCCCGGCGCCGTCGCCGACCATGAAGGCGTCGTCCACAGCGTTTAGGCTGAAGGTAGTCTGATCGGTGGCGTAGACCGGCGCGGAGCCGAAGCTCGGCGTTGCGACCAGCAAAGTGGTGCGCGGGGGAAGGGCGTCGATGGCGAACGTGGAACTCGCAGAGGCCGCGTTGCCGATAAAGTTGTACACCGAGGCCGTCACCGTATGGGTGCCCGCCGAGAGGGCCGAGGCCGGTACGAAGACCGCGGAAGACGCCGTCACCACGGCCTGGGACGTCACGTCCCGGCCATCGAGGGTCAGGCGCACCGACACCGCGTTGACGCCGGTGGCCGTATCGAAGTAGACTGCCGTGATGGTCGGCGTCGCTATCGCGACCGCGCTGCCGTTGACGGGGCTGAGCGTTACTACTGGCGAAGTGATGGTCGGCACGGCCGTAGAGATCGCAGGGCTCGTCAAGAAGCCGCTGTAGTCCACGAAATCCGATACCTGATCGCCTGTGCCGCCCGGGTTGCCCGAGTGGGACGGCCCCGAAGCCGCGCCCCACCAGTTTTGGCGCGCGTTGACGGTCACGGAAGCGTCGAGGTTGTCGACCCCGAAGCTCGCGTTGCCGGCAATCGAGCAGAGGTTGATGACGGGCTGCGAGCCCCCCTCCGCGACCACGCCCCGGAAGTTGTTGATGATCTTGACGCCCGTGATCGAGGGGTTCGAGGCGGCGAAAAGGTGTATGCCGTCAAGGGCGCTGAAGCTCACTTCCCCCGCGCTGAGCGCCGGCGAGACGCCGCGCAGCGTGACCGCCGCGATCTGGCCGCCGAAGAGCGTGCCGTCGGACCGGTACTGCGTCCCCCCGCCGCCCGCGTAGCGGACCACCGCGTTGGTCAGCCGGCCTGCGCCGGCCGCGTTCAAGAACTGCAGGCCGACCCAGAACCCGGGCTGGGGAGGCTGTGCGGGGTTGGGACTGGCCGCGGGTGCTGCTGCCAGGTCGTAGGCCGAGGTGAAGGTGACCGGCGCGTTGGGGGTCCCCGAGGCGGTGAGAGCGCCGTAGACGGCCAGCGCCGTGCTGGGGACGAACTTGACCACCGTGCCTGGGCCGACGGTCAAAGCCGCCGCCGAGGACACGACCACATCGGCTTCCTCGACGACGAAGGGGAAGAAGCCGGTCCAGGCGCCCGAGTAGTCCATCCGGCCGCCTTTGACGTAGATCGCGTGAACGGTGTTGCCGTTGCTGGGGCTGTCGACCTCGAGCACGTTGCCGCCGAGGTCGACGGGGAACACGTTGGGGTTGATGCGGATGGGGGCACCTTGGTTGTTGCCGTTGTTGCCGTAGTTGCTGAAGCGGTCGCCCTTGAGGTAGAGGTTTCCTTGCGGCAGGGCGACCGCGTTGAGGCCGTCGAGCAGGTGGCTCGACACGCGGA
>JACQAZ010000030.1 GCA_016194705.1 Elusimicrobiota bacterium
AACGTCATCCGCAGGGCTTACGGCTACAGGGACAAGCAGTACATGAAGCTCAAGATCATCCAAGCCTGTACCCCATGGATGGGACACTTCCGCCCGTGGGGCTGGGCGCACGCTCACAATTTTCTGTCATGAGCCAAAAAAAGGCCTAGGTCGCGAAGGGAATGCCGCCGTCATGGCGGCTATTCCATGGAACTTTCGGAGTTACTTCGAAGCCGGATAGCGCCGCTGGAGCCAGGCGGAGAGCGCGGGCCCCTGCGTCTCCTTGAAGCGCACGCCAAGCTCGATGGCCTCGAGGGTCTGATCCAAAGTCCTCTTCGCGGACTCCACGGTGTTGGCGGGGTCGTTGAAGAAGGCTCGGATCTCCTGGAGCCGCTCGCGGCTCTGCAGGCCGGCCGTCGCGGCGATGACGCGCTCCGCTCCGCGGGGCCCAAGCTTCTCGCGCAGGGCCTTCCAGTTGGCCCGCACGAAGGTCCAGGCCTGGGCCTGGACCGCGGTGTTCGCGAACAGGGCGCCGAAGGGCTTCCAGGCGTCCTGGCCGCGAATCTCGTCGGTCAAGGTCATCGCGAGCAGGAGGCGCGCGGAGTCCGCATCGCGGAACTGCGTGAGTCCCTGCAGCAGCGAGTCGCGCTGCTCCGGCGTGACCGATTTGGCCAGCCTCTCGCGATAGTCTTCGAAGCGCGCCTGTCCCAGCCTCGCGCCGAGGTTCAAGACGGGAGAAACCAGCGGGGGATCGAGCTTCGCGGGATTTGCGAGATACGCTTGGACCCTCTCCTTGAGGCCCGTCTCGAGTTCGCGGTCCGGCGCGACGACGCCCAGCGCCGACAGCAGCGCGGTGCGCGCGAGCCTGGGCTCGTCGTCCTCGTCGGGGGCGGCGTCCCAGCCTGCCTTCGCCCAGTGCGGCCCGAGCAGTCCGCGCGCCATGCGCGAGATCGCGGCCTTGTCCTCGGGCGAGGACAGCAGGTTCTCGGAGATCAGTTTGAGATAGGCCGAGACCTCCTCGAGCACGACGCGCGACTCGTCCTTGCGCATCGCCGCGACGGTCTCGAGTAAGGCCGTGATCGAGAGGTCGCCGCTCTTGGCTTGAGCCCACAGATGGTTCAAGAGCCCCATGCGCTCGAGCGGCTCGAGGTCCGACTCCGCGGCCCGCCGGACGGCGGCCAGCAGGCGACCGCCGGGTTTGACGCGATAGAACCCGGTCTCGTCGTCGTTGGGATACACCCACAGCGCTGCACCCTTACCCGGCAGCGAGATCGTTTTATCGCCGGATCTCAGGATCGTCCGGTAGGTCCGCACCTTGTCCGAGCCCTTGAGCCTATAATTGATCACCAGGGGGATCGTCCAATTCGTCGCGGCTCCCGCCGAACCCTCGGCCGAGAAGCGGCGTTGGGACAGCTTGAGCTTCCGGTTGTCCTTGGTGAGCGCTTCGACGGTCACGACGGGATAGCCGGGTTTGCCGAGCCAGTCCTCGGCCATCTGCATGACGGGCTGGCCCGACGCTTTCTCGAGCTCGCGCCAGAGGTCCTTGGCCTGGGTGTTGCCGTATTGAAAGCGGCGCATGTACGCCCTGATGCCCTTGCGGAACTTGTCCGCGGTCAGATAGCCCTCGATCATCCGCAGAAGCGCCCCGCCCTTGCTGTAGGTCAGGGGATCGAACTGGGCCTGGATCTCGGAGGTCGAGGAGACCCCGGCCGAGATCGCGCGCGTGGATCTGAGGGCGTCGATCGCGAGCGGCTCGCGCTTGCGCTGCTCGAACTCGATCCACTCGTTCCACTGCGGCTTCCAATCTTGGACGATCTTGTAGGCCATCCAAGTCGCGAAGGCCTCGTTGAGCCAGAGGTCGTTCCACCACCTCATCGTCACGAGGTTGCCGAACCACTGGTGCACGATCTCGTGCGTGACGACCTCGGCCACGCGCCGCCGGGCCTTCGTCGACGAGAGCTTGGGGTCGACGAGCAACGCCGAGTCGCGGAAGAAGATCGCGCCCCAGTTCTCCATCGCTCCGGCCGCAAAATCCGGCACGGCGACGAGGTCCATCTTGGGGAGCTGGTATCTGATGCCGAAATACTTATTGAGGCGCTTGAGGGCGTTCTCGGCCACCTCGAGCGCGAAGCCGGCCTGGCCCGCGTCCTGGGGCATGGTCCAGACGGTGATCTTCGTGCCGTCGACGGTCTTGCTCAGCGGGACCAAGCGCGCCGCGGCCAAGGCGAAGAGATAGGTCGACATCTTCGGCGTCTTGCCGAAAGTCACGGTCTGCCAGCCCTCTTCGACTTTCCTGGAAGCCGCAGGCATGTTCGAGAGCACGGTCAGCTGCGCGGGCGCCTCGACGGTCAGCGAGAACTCGGCCTTGAAGTCGGGCTCGTCGAAGGCGGGGAAGACGCGGCGCGCGTTGGTCGGCTCGAGGTGAGTGAAGGCGTACTTTTCCTCCTTGCCCTCGAACTTGGCCTTGCTTTCATAGAGCCCGCGCATCTGCTTGTTGTATTGTCCCGAGTAACCGATCTCGAGCGAGGCGGGGCCGGCCTTGAGCTCTTCCGAGAGAGTGATCGTGAGAGTCTCGGAAGCGGGGTCGATGACGGCGCTCGTCACAGGGACGGGCTTGCCGTTGACGGAGATCTCCTGGATCGCATGTCCGAGCGAGTGCAGGATGATCTGCTTGGAGGGCTTGGCGGCCTCGACGGCGATCTTGACGCGGCCCGAAAAGCCGCCGGCCTCCGGATCGACTTTGAGCCTGACCTCGTACGACTTCGGGACGACCGTCCGCGGCAGCCGGCCGCCTTGCAGGACCTGAGTCGGTATCGCGGGCGGGGGAGACGAGAACGACTGGACGGAGCCTGAGCCGGGCTTGGTCTTGTCGTAAAGCGCGTCTAAAGTCTTGGCCTTCTCCATGGGAGACTCCGAGGATACGATGTTCCGGTCCGCCGACGCCAGTTCCTTTATAGAGGGGTCCGAGGGCGGCGCCGAGGCGGGCGCAGCCAGCTCGGCCGCTTCGGGCGCGTCGGCCGCGGCCGTCGGGAAGATCTGAGAGGGAGAATTTTCGGGGAGCGTGACGGTGTTGAGGGCTGCGGCTCTCTCGGCCCCCGTGCGAACGAGCGTGAGAGTCGGGGGAGGCGTGGGGATCGTCCTGACCTCGATGGGTTTGGCGATCGGGCGCTCGGCCAGCGTCACGGCCGCGGCCGGCTGGGCGGCCAGCGCCGCGGAGAGCGACAACGCCGCGGCCCTTTGGAGGCGATGGTCCATGGATGAATTCTCCCATAATGCCCGTCGAGCGGAGATGGGACTTCGGGGCAAGAACGACCCGTTATTGTGCCTATCGTAGAATGGGACCGAGGCGACCCCTGCCGAGATCGTCAATTTTTTCTGACATATGGCTAGAAAAGTTGACGATTTTCCGATAGACTGTGGCCATGGGCGGAGATTCCGGCCTCGACGTGGTCGCGCGCTACGGCAATTGGTACGAGGGCGACGACGACCTATTCTGCCACTGCCTGATCCTGCGCAACGGCCAGCTGCTCTGGCTGACCCAGGGCCTGCAGGCCGTGACGGTGCGCCAGGGCACGGCCTCGGCCAAGGCGCTCTCCGCGCTCATCGCCGCGCTCGACAGGCTCCCGAAGGGCTGGCTCAAGTCCAACTACGCGGGCTACAATTTCATCACCGACGCGGAAGGCCGTGAGGCCGACGAGATCGCCGTGCTCGGGGTCCAAGAGGGCGACTCGACGAAAAGCCTGCGCTACTATGCCGCGCAGCCGGGCTCGGAGATCGCGCGCCAGGTCAAGGAGATCGCGGGCATCGACGCGCCTTAAAGGGAGGAAGCCATGGCGACGAAGAAAGCGGCGTTCGGGGCGGGCTGTTTCTGGGGCGTCGAGTCGTTCTTCCGCGAAGTGCACGGCGTTTCGAACGCCGTCTGCGGCTACATGGGCGGCAAGACCAAGGAGCCGACCTACGAGGACGTCTGCACGCACATGACGGGCCACGCCGAGGTCGTCGAGGTCGCTTTCGATCCGGCTGAAGTCTCGTTCGACAAGCTTCTCGAGGTCTTTTGGGAAAACCACGACCCGACGACCGTCAACCGCCAGGGTCCCGACGTCGGCGACCAGTATCGGTCGGCGGTCTTCTGCTACGACGACGAGCAGAAGAAGGCGGCCGAGGCCATGAAAGCCAAGCTCGACGCCTCCGGCAGGTTCAAGCGACCGATCGTCACCGAGATCGCCGAGGCCCCCGAGTTCTGGCGCGCCGAGGACTATCACCAGCGCTACTTCGAGCGCCGCGGCGTCAAGCCCGCCTGCCACAAGCCGGTGAGCTGATTTGGAATTCCAGCGGTAGCCCCCGGAGGGGGCAAGCCCGCGTAAGCTCTCCGACGGGAATTTGGTATAGTGGGCGCATGGCGCCGCGTCTTTTTTCTTTCGTCTTGCTGGGCATTCTCCCGGCGATTTCCTTCGCTTCGGACCCGCCGACATTGGCGCATCCCGCCGTCGATCCCGCCGACGCGGAGCTTTCCGCCCAGCTCAAGAAGGCCGAGGCCTCCTATGCCGAAGGCGTCGCCCTTCTAAAGGAAGGCAAGACGGAAGAGGGCCGCGCCGCGATGAGGAAGGCCTTCGACGCCGTCATCGCCAACCTCGAGGAGGACGCCCTGCCCGCCGCCCTGCACGCGGAATTCTCGAGCATGCTCGACAAGATCCGCAATTGGGACGGCCCCGAGGAGGACGGCGAGGAGCCCTCGGGACTGGCGGTGACCGAGGAGAGCCTCAAGGCCGGTCCGAGCGCGGCGGCGGTCGCGAGCAAGATGCGGGACCTTAAGCTCGACGCCGACAATCCCATCACCCAGAAGTTCGTCGAGATCTACTCCAAGCAGAGGCCCCGCACGGTCGAGGAGGCGCTCGCGCGCTCGGGCCGCTACAAGGACATGATCGAGACCGCCTTAAAGGACCATGGGCTTCCCAAAGAGTTGTTCTATTTGGTCATGGCGGAGAGCGAGTACAAGGCGGACGCCCTCTCGCATTCGGGCGCCGCCGGGCTCTGGCAGTTCATGCCGGGCACCGCGCGCAAGTACGGCCTCGAGGTCTCGTACTGGCTCGACGAACGCTACGTCCCCGAGAAGGCGACGCAGGCAGCGGTACGCTACCTCTCGGACCTCTACCAATGGTTCGGCGACTGGAACCTCGCGATCGCCGCCTACAATCGCGGCGAAGGGGGCCTCGGACGCGACATGCAGTTCTCGCGCTCGCCGGACTTCAGCAGCCTCGCCGGCCGCAACGCCCTGCCCGACGAGACCCATCACTACGTCCCCAAGTTCATGGCCTGCGTCTTGATCGGCGAACACCCGTCCAAGTACGGGCTGCATCCGAAATATGAGGACCCCGACGACTACGACGCCGTGGCCTTGCCCCGCGCGCTTGACCTCGCAGTCGCCGCGCGGTGCGCCGGCGCCGCCGAGACGGTCATCCACCGCCTCAACCCCGGCCTGCGGGCCTGGTGCACGCCCAAGGACCGGCCGGGCTTCGAGCTGCGCGTCCCGAAGGGCTCGAAGCAGGCCTTCGAGGAGAGCCTCCTGAAGGTGACCGACTGGAACCCGGGCCCGACAATGCTGCGCTACAAGGTCCGGCCGGGCGACTCGCTGGGCAAGATCGCGGTGCGCAACCGGACCACGGTCCGCGCCATCCTGGAGATCAACAAGCTTAAGAACCCCCGGCTCATCCATCCCGGGATGACCTTGTCGATCCGGCCGGGCCGCGAATCGAAGGCTTCGAAGCCGCGCCGCAAGAGCAAGAAGAAGTAGGCCTTAAGGCCCAAGCGATCCCGGGCCCTTTATCCCACCATGCCTAGGACCTAAAGTTCAGGCATGGACGTCTCGGTCGGCGCTATCATAGCGAAGGCCTAGAGACAAACATGATAAAGCTGATGATGACGGCCCTCCTGACGCTGCCGACTTCCTCCTGGTCAGGAGAGACTGGCGAGCACATTCATTTTCGCGGCAAGTCGCTTGCCCCGATGGTTTCTGCGAAGGCTGGGGGGAAGGCCGGCGACGTCCTTTGGGCCTCGCCGGACAGCGACAAGCTCAAGCACTCTTTCTCGAAGGTCTTTTTTCAAGGCGTGATCCAGAACCCGGACATCCAAATTCAGGCCGCAGTCGGAGATGGGAAGAATTGGGGGCCTTGGGTCGACGCGCGCCTGCGGGCGCAGGCCAACGGCCGCTTTTGGGCCAAGATCGAGATCGCGGGAAAACCCGGCGATCGCGTCAAGCTCCGCGCCCTGACCAAGACCGGAGCCGCGGCCAACGCTCAGCTCTTCGACCTGGAGGCCGCGCAGGACGAGGAGGAGGCGGGAGGCGCAGGAGGCGGCGTGCGCTTGATGCCCGACAGCTTGGGGGAACCGCCGGCGGCCGCGCCGCCGCCACAGACCGCCCAGCCCGAGCAGCCCGAGGTCCATCCGCGCAAGCAATGGGGCGCCAAGAAGGCCAAGAAGCCCTACGAGCCTATGGTGCCCGACCGGATCACCGTCCATCACACGGAAGGTTTCCAGGCGTTCACCAAAGAAGACGCGATCCAGGAGATGCGCGTCATCCAGGATTTCCACCAGACCGGCCGCGGTTGGATCGACATCGGCTACCATTATCTCATCGACGGCTCGGGAGGAATCTGGGAAGGGCGCCCCGTCGGCGTCGTCGGCGCGCACGTCAAGGACAAGAACGACGGCAACGTCGGCATCTCGCTCATGGGCGACTTCCACGCGCCGAAGAACGAACGCCCTTCGATCGCCCAGGTCCAGTCGCTGGTGGTCGTACTCAAGTGGCTCTCGGCCAAGTACACGATCGCGCCCGACCGCATCAAGGGGCACCGCGATCAGAATGAAACCAGCTGCCCCGGCGACATCCTCTACGCGATGCTGCCCGACATCCGGCGCCGAGTCTCGACGGGCTCGGTGGCCTTCCGGCTGCCCAGCGCCGCGAGGATCCAGCTCGCCTTCGAGCAGACCGGAGCCGTCTCCCCGAAATGAGAGCTCTCGCGGCCCTTCTGCTGCTGGCGGCGCCGGCGGGGGAGACTCAATCGGTCCCAAGCCAGCCGATCGTGGTCGGCCGCGTCGCCGCTCCGGCGGCCTGGAAGAAGCTGCGCGAGCGCGTGGCGAAGAACCCTGGAGTCCGCCAGAAGATCACGGTCGAGGGCGTCAACTACACGATCTTGTCGGTCGTCTCCGCGCAGGCCTACCCGGGGCAGGACTGCCCGGCGGGCACCGCGCCGCGCAACGCGGTGCACTTCACCGTGCCCGCGCCCGCCGCCGGCGCCGGCGTCTACCCCGTTCGGCTGACCGCGGCCTGTGTGGTCTCTCCCGACTCATCCGCCCACGATCTCTTGTCGGTGGACGCCGACTCGGACGGGGTCATCCTCGACATCACCGCCTACGACGCCTCGCTCAACCTGACGACCCATCCCACCGCGGAGCCCATCCCCGTGGCCGGGGACACGCAGACCTCCAACCTCGCCACCGTGCTCGGCCGCCTGGTCAAGCACCTCACCGAAGCGCCGTAGCGTACTTGCGCCGCGCAAAGCGCAACTGTTAAACTCGAACCATGAAAAACCAATTTTTCACGGCATTGCTTTGTCTTTCGGTCCTGTGGGCGGTGACCGGCTGCGGCGGGCCCAAGGCCCCGCCCTCGGAGCAGACGCCAGCTCCGGCGGCGGCGCCGGCCACGCCCGCTCCGGCGGCCGCTCCCGCAGGGCGCGCGGCCTCGCCGCTGATGGACCCCGCCAAGGCCACCGACAAGGCGCCCGATACTTTCAAGGCGCGCTTCACGACGACCAAGGGCGACTTCGTCGTCGAGGTCCACCGCGGCTGGTCGCAGGCGGGCGCCGACCGCTTCTACAACCTCGTCAAGTACGGCTTCTACGACGGCGTCTCTTTTTTCCGCGACATCGCGGGCTTCATGGTCCAGTTCGGCATCCACGGCTCTCCCGAGGTCATGAACCATTGGCGCGGGGCCGCCATCGCCGACGATCCCCCGGCCGGCCACACCAACGAGCGCGGGGCGATCACCTTCGCGATGGCGGGACCCAACACGCGCACGACCCAGGTCTTCATCAACTTCGGCAACAACGGCTCGCTCGACGGCATGGGCTTCACCCCGTTCGGAAAGGTGACGCAGGGGATGGAAGTCGTCGACTCGCTCTACAACGGCTACGGCGAGGGCGCGCCGCAAGGCAGAGGCCCCGAGCAGGGACGCCTCCAGGGGGAGGGCAACGCCTATCTCCAGAAAGAGTTCCCGAAGCTCGACTACGTCAAAACGGCCAAGATCGAGCCCTAGGGCTGCGGGGCGTCTTCGCCGTCTTCCTTATCTTCGTCCTTCGTGCCGGTCTTGGGGAGGGACTCGGGCTCCTTCTCGACGGTGATCTTCAGCGCGATGTCCTTGCCGCCGCGGCTGACGACGATCTCGACGCTCTCGCCCGGGTCCTTGGCCTTGACGGCCTGCGAGACCTGGAAGGTCGAAGAGGCGGGATTGCCCGCGACCTCCTTGCCGCCGGCGCTCTTGATGACATCGCCCGCCGCAAGCCCCGCCTTGGCGGCGGGGCCGCCCGCGCTCACCGACTGCACGACGATCTGATCGCGCTGGGCTCCCTTGCCCGCGCCGAAGACCATGCCGACGTAGCCGACGTCGATGCTGCCGGTCTTAAGATACTGGTTCAGGGCGCGTTTGATGTCGTTGGTCTCGATGGCGAAGCCCAAGCCTATCGACCCGCCCGACTCGCTGAGGATCTGGGTGTTCATGCCGACGACTTCCGCTCTACCTCCCGTTTGGCGAACCAGCGGCCCGCCAGAGTTGCCGGGATTGATCGCGGCGTCGGTCTGGAGGTAGTTGACGTAGGGGTTGTTTAGATTGACGTGCGCGGCCGAGACGATGCCGTGGGTCGTGGTGTGGGTCAGTCCCATCGGAAAGCCCATCGCCCAAACCTCCTCTCCCTCGTCGACCTTGGAGCTGTCGGCCAGAGTCAGGATCGCCCAGTCCTTGCCGTCGGCCTTCTTCTGCGGGATCTTGAGGAAGGCGACGTCCAGGCCGCGCTTGCCGACCGCGCCGACATCGGCGATCATGTCGGAGGAATCCGCGTTGTGCGGGAACTGGTCGCTGCTCATCTTGACGTGCAGCTCGATCTTGACGCCCTTGGTCTTGCCGGCCTTGGCCGCCATGTTGGCCACGTGGGCGTTGGTGATGGCGATGAAGCGCCCATCCGCGGCCTTCACGATGAAGCCCGTGCCCGAGCCGACCTCGCTGTAGGTCGGCAGCTTGTCGCGCGAGACGCGCGGGATCTTGTTCTTCTTGGCGAAGGCGTCGAACTTCTCGGGGGACATCTTCTGGTACATCTGGCCGATCATGGCCTTCGAGAGCGGGTCGGCGCCCTCGAGATCGGGGGGCAGGGCCGCGTCGGGCATGTCCGACCACTTGAAGGCGGCCAGGACCTCGACGACGGCGCCCTTGACCGAGCGGACCATGCGCGTCTGCGGGGTCTCGTCCATCAGCGCCGCCGGCGTGCGCTGGAAGCGGAATTGGCCTGGGGTCAATAGTGGGGAGGATCCTCGACGCCCGTCGAATTGGGCTTGGGCGCCCGCGGCGCAGACGATCGAGACGGCGGCAAAAAGGAATTTTTTCATCGTTTCATCCTTAATATGTGACGGCTTGGGGCGATGATTCATTGTAGCTCTCGTCTTCCGGACCCGTCGTGGGCCGATGGGGAAACGGGGGCGCGGCTAGAGGGCCCAGGGCGGATTGGGTCTATTGTTGGCAGACCGGACAGTACAGACTCGTGCGCCCCGAGATCGTCTTGCGCGTCGCCTTGAGCGCGTGGCCGCACAGGCCCGTCTTGCGGCCGTAGATGGCGACGCGGTCCTGGAAGCCCCCGGGGCGCCCCAGGGGATCGAGGTAAGCCGAGTCCTCGAGCGTGCTGCCGCCGAGCTCGACGCCAAGCGCGAGCACCTTCT
The DNA here is from genome assembly GCA_016194705.1 of Elusimicrobiota bacterium. Classification (GTDB taxonomy): domain Bacteria; phylum Elusimicrobiota; class Elusimicrobia; order UBA1565; family UBA9628; genus PALSA-1176. The sequence continues at coordinate 9,958 of JACQAZ010000030.1, forward strand.
TGATCGCGGCGGTGAGGCGCTCGCAGTCCGCGCGCGAGAGCGCGCCAGCGGCCTTTCCGGGCCGGATGCGGGCCTCGAAGAGGGCTTCGGTGGCGTAGATGTTGCCCAACCCGGCGACGATCGCCTGGTCCATCAGCATCGCCTTGATCGGAGCCTTTCTCTTTCGCAGGGTCTTGAACAAGTAAGACGGTGAGAATTCAGCGCTGAGGGGCTCAGGTCCGAACTCCGGCAGCTCGCAGCCGACGCGGCCGAAACGGCGCGCGTCGTTGAAGCTCACGACCTGGCCTTCGACCGTGAACTGGAAGCGCGTGTGCGGCCCTTTGCCCCCGAGCACGATGCGCCCCGACATCCCGAGGTGCAAGGTGAGCTCCTTGCCGCCCGAGAAGGAGAGGATCAGGTACTTGCCGCGCCGCCGCACGGCCTCGAGCGTCGCGCCGAGCAAGGCGTCGAGGCTCGCTTTGGGCGGCGCGCGGTAGAAGGTCGGCCGTCCCAGCTCGTAGGAGGTCAGCTTGAGGCCTTTGAGCCTCTCCTCCAATATGCGGCGCACCGTCTCGACTTCGGGCAGCTCGGGCATGCGGATCGTCTCAAGGCGAGTATACACCATTGTCCATTGACAATAGCGGCTTTGGGGCCTACACTTTTGGCATGGGCCGCTCTTCGACGATCGCTCTCGCCCTCGTGGCTCTTCTGACTTGCGCTCCGGCGCGGGCAGACGACGAGAAGCAGTCCTCGAAGTCCGCCAAGTCCGACCTGAAGACAAACAAAGATTCCAATTCGGTCGAGAAATCCAAGACAGCCGCGGAGAAGACTCTCAAGGACCTCAACGATCCGCAGGACAAATTCATCAACGAACTTCAGAAGGAGAAGTCCGCCGATTCGGGCTTCGGCGGCGGCTCCAACTCCGAATCATTGGGTCCGGCCGGTCCCGCCGCGATGTCGGCGTCCAAGGCGGGGAAGACGGAAGGCTCCGCGCGCCCGGCCGCCGTCGGCGTTCCCCCCTCCTCCGATGGTCCGCCGACGGAGTCCGGCCTGCGGGGCGAACGCGCTTTTGGCCGGGCTTCGACCGCGGCCAATGCTCTGCGCAACCAACTGCACGGCCCCGAGGCGCTCGGCAGCGGGGGCGGCGATCTCGGCGGAGCGACCGCTTCGCGCGCGGCGGCCTCGGCGGAGCCGCCCGCCGGCCGCGCGCCGCCCGAGCTGGCCAATCCCAAGACGACCCAGGATCTGGCCCTGGCCTCCGTTTCGGGATTCGGCGGAGCCTTCTCGGCGCTTGGTCTCAAGATCGGCGCCGGCCCCGCGGGCCAGGCCGCGATCCTGCGCCGCGACGGGCGCCCTGCCTCGCCCTCCGAGGTCGAGACGCTCAAGACCGCGATCGCCTCCGAGCCTGCGGCTCTCATGCGCCGGCCCGATTATTTCTCGGTCCTCAAGCGGGAGCGCTTCCGGGAGCTGAAAGTCGATTACGTCGCTCTTCCCGCGCTGGCCGCGACCGCCTTCAAGGATGTCTCGATGCCCGAGACCAAGCGCGATTTCCTCTGGTCGGCTTCGTGCTCGCGGGTCTCGGGAGACTGCAACCCCGCGGCGCTCGAGACATCCTACACCCGGGGCGACTACGTACCGCCCGAGGACCTCGATCGGATGTGGCAGAGGATCAAGTCCGATCCCCCCGCCGACGACGCCTACTCGGCGGAGGACAAGCTCGCCGCAGAGGAGGCCGACCGAAACGCGGAGCTGCTCGGCAAGAGCGTCTTGGCGCGTGGGCGCTCGGGCGGGTTCATGGACCGCCTCAAGGGTCTAGCCGGGATGGTCGGCTCGTTCTTCGACGGAAGCGGGGCTTCCGGGACGCTTGCGGCCTCGGCCGGGCTGTTCGCTTACCGCGCCGCGGGGGGAGCGGCGCGCGCGGCGCCTGGAATCATGGGCGGGAAGGCCGCGCCGCCCGGCGCGCGCCCCGGCGTGCCGGCCCCGGCGCCGGCGTCCCAGCGGCCGACGCCGCTTTGGGCGGCCGCCGGCCTGCTCGGCGCGGCACTTCTCGCGGCCTGGCTTCTCAGGCGCCGCGGAGCCTGATCATTCGGGCTCTGCGACCTTGTTTGGGCAATTGAACGCCCCCGACTTGTCCTGGGAGCATTCGGAGATGCTTTCGTTGAGTTCCTTGGAGATCTTCTTGCAGGCGCCCATGGCCTTCTTGTACTCGATGGATTCCTTCTTGTCCTGGATCTCGTCGAGGCCCTTGTCGATCTGCTTCTTTGCCGAGTCGAGGAAGGCGAGCTTCGCGGCGAGCTTCTTGGCCTTGGACTTCTCCTTGGGGCCGAGAGGCTCGAGCTTTTCCTTGGAGATGATCTTCTTGAGCTCCGCGATCTCCTCGTATTTCTCGACGTTGAGCTTGGCGCACTTCTGGTACTCGACCGATTTGCCGTTGAGCTTGCCGCCCTTGCACGTCACCTCGCCCTTGGCGGTCTCCTTGTCGAACTTGACCCTGAAATTCATCTCCTCGGAATTCTTACCGGCCTCTGCGGCGTCCTTCTTTCCGGAGTCCGACTTCCCCGACTTTCCCGCCTGCTGCTCGTTGGACGGAGGCGTCTTTTTCCCAGCTTGAGGCGTGGGGTCACCAGCGAAGGACGGCGGGCAGACGCAGGCGGCGCAGAGCACGGCGATGGCGAGGCGATTCATGGTCGTTCCTCCTTAAATTTCGCTACCCTGCGAGTCTACGCCTTGACGAAAGCCTTGTCAAGATAAGAGCCCTCATCATGCGGGAGTCTCCCGGCGAATCGGCAGGAAGACGCTCACCGTCGTCCCTTGCCCCGGCTGGGATTCGGCGCGGATCGTCCCGCCGTGGCCGTCGACGATGGCCTTGCAGATAGAGAGCCCGAGCCCAGGGCCCGAGGATTTCTCGACGCTCACGGGGCCGTCGAGATCCGAGAGCTTCGTGAAGAGCGCCGGGAGTTTTTCCGGGGCGATGCCGTAGCCGGTGTCGGCGACGCGCAGGAGCAGGCGGCCGCCCTCCAGAACCGAGTCCAGAGTGATGCGGCCCCCCGCCGGCGTGAACTTCAGCGCGTTGCCGACGATGTTGTTGAGGACCTGCTCGAGCTTCTCACGGTCGCCCTGGAAGGGGGGGAGGCCGGGCGCGATCCGGCGTTCGTAGGCCACCTTCTTGGCGTGCGCCGCGGTGAGGTAGAGGCCGTCGGTCTCGGCGAAGAGTTCCTCGACGCGCAGTTCCGACATGTGAAGCTGAAGCCGCCCGGCCTTGATCTTGGCCGCGTCGAGGATGTTGGAGACGAAGAAGGTCAGCCGGCGGCCGTTGCCCAGCAGGAGCTCTATGACGCGGCGCTGCTTTTCCGTGAGCGGGCCGTAGGTTCCGCGCAGGATGGCGTCGAGGTACATGATGATCCCGGCGACCGGCCCCCGGAGGTCGTGCGAGACCGTCGAGACCAGTTCGTCCTTGAGGCGGTCGAGCAGTTCGAGGCGCCGGCGCTCGGCGCGCGACTGCGCGTAGAGGACCAGGGCCGAGCTGAGGAAAACTCCTCCCAGCGCGAGCGCCGGGGCCGCGGGATCGATGAGCCACCGCCGCCGGGAGTAGGCGCAGAAGCAGAGCCAGTTCAACGCGGCGAGCGCGAAGAGCAGGCCAAGCCCGCCCCACGCCGGCCCCACGCGCGGCATGAGCGCGATCAAGGCGCCGCCCAAAGCGAGCATCAGGAGGACCTCCGCGAGGTCGGCCCAAGCGGGCCGCGTGAGGAAGCTGCCTGAGAGGATTTGCGAGAGCGCCTCGGCGTGGAGCTCGACCCCAGTGATCGTCGCGCCGAGCGGCGTCCCGTGGAGCTCGGCCAGGCCCGAGGCCGTGATCCCGACGAGCGCGATCCTGCCCCTCAGGCGCTCGTCGCGGAAGGCGGGAGCGAGGACTTTCCAGGCCGGCACGCGAAGGGTCCGGACCTCCCGCGAAAAATAGAGCCTCAAGGCCCCGTCCGACTGCGTGGGGATGGTGCGCGGCCCGATGGTCACCCCGCTCACCGCGCCGTGCAGGCCGATGGCGCCCAGGCCGCCGGCGACGCGCAGGGCCTCGGCGGCGAGCGAGGGATAGACCGCGTCGCCGAGCCGGAAGAGCAGCGGCAGCCGCCGGATGACCCCGTCGGGGTCGTCGCCGGCCGTCGCGCAGCCGTCGCCGGCGGCGGCGCTCTCGAGCGCGGGAAGGTTCGCGACGGCGCCGGCGTAGCCCGGCAGGGCGCCGGGCCGGGCGCCCGGCCCGCGCTCCCAGGACATCGCGGCCTTGGGAAGGGGCAAGCGCTCGCCGCCCTGCGGGGAGACCAGGAACGCGACGACCGCGCGGCCGCGCGCGAGCGCTCGTGCGAGCAGCTCGTCATTATCGGGCAGCGAGGCCAGGCGCGCACGCACGCCGCTCCAGTCCGGCGAGGAGGGCAGGGCGTCGCCCAGCCGCCGGGGAGAGGTCCGGTCGGGCTCGGCGAAAACGAAGTCGAGCGCGACCGCCGAGGCTCCGAGCCCGCGCAGTCGCTCAATGAGCCGCGCGGTCAGGGTGCGCGGCCAGGGCCACTGGCCCAGGCGCTCGAGGGACTCGTCGTCGATCTCGACGATCGCCGCGGGGACCTCGGCCGGGGGGCGCGGGCGCGCGCGGTTCATCGCGTCGAAAAATTCCCGCCGCAGCGCGGGCAGGGGGGGCAGGCGGTAGCGCCTGACGCCGAGCCCGCCCAGCAGGGCGAGAGCCGGGAGCCAGAGGTGCGCGAGCCTGCGCAGGTTCGCGGGCAGGTCCTTCGAGCTCAATACTGGGGGACCGAGGGATCGATGCGCTCGGACCAGGCGTTAATGCCGCCGGCGACGTTGGTCGCGTCGAACCCCTTGCTCTTCAAGAACTGGACCGCGCGCGCGGAGCGCCCGCCCATCTTGCAGTGCACGATGATCGCCTGCGACTTGTCGAGCTCGCCGAACTTCTCGGGCAAGGTCCCCAGCGGGATGAGCTTCGAGCCGGGAATCTTCGCGAGCTCGTACTCGTGCGGCTCGCGGACGTCGAGTAGAACGAACTTCTCTTTCTTGTCGAGCTTGGCCTTGAGGTCTTCGACGGATATTTCGGGGATGGCGGACACGGGTTTCTCCTTGAGGCCGCAGAAAGCCTCGTAGTCGATGAGCTGCTTGATGGTCGGGTTCTTGCCGCAGATCGGGCAATCCGGGTTCTTCTTGATCTTGAGGGTGCGCCACTCCATGGCGAGCGCGTCAAAAAGCATGAGCCGGCCGATCAAGGGCTTGCCCAAACCGGCGATGAGCTTGATGGTCTCGATGGCTTGGATCGTACCGATGACGCCGGGCAGCACGCCGAGCACGCCGCCCTCGGCGCAGGACGGGACCAGGCCGGGCGGGGGAGGCTCTGGGTAGAGGCAGCGGTAGCAGGGGCCGTCTTTGGCGGAGAATACCGAGGCCTGTCCTTCAAAGCGGAAGATCGAGCCGTAGGCGTTGGGCTTGCCCAAGAGCACGCAGGCGTCGTTGACGAGGTAGCGCGTCGGGAAATTGTCGGTGCCGTCGGCGATCACGTCGTAGTCCTTGAAGAGCTCGAGCGCGTTGGCGGAGGTGAGCTTGGTCTCATAGCCGACGACTTCGACGTTGGGGTTCAAGGCGTTGAGCCGCGCCTTCGCGGATTCGAGCTTGGGTTTGCCGACCGAGTCGGTCGAGTGCAGGATCTGGCGCTGGAGGTTCGAATGGTCGACCACGTCGAAATCGACGATGCCAAGGCGCCCGACGCCGGCCGCCGCAAGGTAGAGGGCCAGCGGCGAGCCCAGGCCGCCCGCGCCGACGCAGAGCACGGAGGAGTTCTTTAATTTTTTTTGCCCCTCGGGGCCGACCTCGGGCATGATCAGGTGGCGGTGGTAGCGCGCGAGCTCCTCTTTCGAGAGGCCGGCCTCGGTGGCGGTCGAGCCGCCCGCGATCGCGGGCACGATCAGCACCGTGTCGCCGTCCTTGACGGGAGAGGCCAGGCCCTTGATGTTGCGTGCGTCGTCCTCGTTGATGAAGACGTTGACGAAGTTGCGTAGCTTGCCCTCGGGGGTCAGCAGCTGCTTCTTCAAGCCCTCGTGCTTGGCGAACAAGGCGTCGAGCACCTCGCCCGCGGTCTTGCCTTCCAGGGCCACGCTCTCCTGTCCCGAGGCGAACGGCCTTAGGGCCGCTGGCAGCTTCACTTGAACGCTCATCTTAGTTCTCCTCCACGATATTCTCTTCTACAAAATTTCGGCCGTCCTCGCCGCGCATCCACGAGCGCGAGTCGTGAATCTTGCCTTCGATGACGCTGACGATCCAGTAGCTGTAGCACGGCCAAGCCATCATGAGGTCGAAGGGCGAGGGCCACGCGGGAACGCTGGGATGAGAGTGATACAGACCGACGATCCCTTTTCCCGTGCCCGAGAGTTCGGCCTCGGTCTTCGCGAAGATCTTCGGGTCGATCTGGTAGCGGTGCGTGCGCGAGCCGGCCTCCCAGCCGTTGGGCAAGGCCTGGATCTCCTCGACCATGACGGTCCGTCCCGGCTTCTCAAAGCCGTTCGGCACGGCGCCGATCAGGAAGCCGCAGCATTCCTCTGGAAACGCTTTTTCGGCCGCGCGATGCACCGCCTCGATGAGCTGCGCCGGGACCTTTAAGCTCATTCTTTCCAAAACCTCTCGCTGAGATACCGCTCGCCGTTGTCCGGCAGGATCGTCACGATCAGGGCGTTCGCTCCTTCCTCGGCCAGCCGCTCGGCCAGGCGCAAGGAGGCGGCCACGTTGGCTCCACCCGAGGGGCCGACCAGAAGGCCGCGGTCCTTGGCGAGCTTGCGGCAGACCGCCTGAGCTTCGTCGGTCGAGACCGCCATCTTCTCGTCGGCGAGCTTGTCGTCGTAGATGCCCGGGATGATCGCAGTGGCCATGTGCTTGAGGCCGTCGAGGCCGTGCAGGGCCGCGTCGGGCTCGACGCTGTGGAGCTTGACCTTGGGCGCGAGCTTGCGCAGGCGCCGGCTGGTGCCCGTGAAGGTGCCGCTCGTGCCCAGGCCGGCCACGAAATGCGTGAGCTCGTTCTTGGTCTGGGCCAGGATCTCGACGGCCGTCGTGTCGTAGTGGGCGCGCCAATTGTTCTCGTTGTTGTACTGGTCGGCGTAAAAATAACGACTGGGCTCGGCGGCCTGGATGAGCCGGGCCTCGCGGATGGCGCCGTCGGTTCCCTCGAGCGGGCTCGTGAACATGAGTTCGGCGCCGTAGGACTCGAGGATCGCGCGGCGCAGGGGGGCGATCGAGCCGGGCACCGTCAAGGTGACCTTGTAGCCGAGCGCGGCGCAGATCCAGGAGTAGGCGATGCCCGTGTTGCCCGAGGTCGCGTCCAAGAGGACTTTTTTGGGGCCCATGAGCCCCGCGCGCTCGGCTTCTTGGATGATGCGCAGGCCGGCGCGGTCCTTGACCGAGCCGCCGGGGTTGTGCCACTCGCCTTTGGCGAAGAGGCGGACGCGGCGGCTCAACGCCGGCGAGAGGCCCTGGAGCTCGATCAAGGGAGTGTCGCCGACCCGTAGGTGCTGAGAAGGCAAGGAGGCGCCGGTCTTCACGCGGGGGACAGCGATAACCTACCATACTTGACTAAAATAGTCAAGTATGGCGCTCCGACGGGCTTCCGTCGGAGAAACGACACATCTCCGTAACCGGCAGAGCCCCGAGTCCGGTTATACTTCTCGCATGCGGGCGCGCGTACGGGCTCTGGCAGTATTCTGTCTATTATTGCCGCCGCTCCCTTTGGCCGCTGCCCAGAGCAAGATCGCCTTGACGGGCCATGTGGCGCCGCAAGTCCGGTCCGCGGCGAGGCTCGCGAGGGTCTCCGCCGACGAGCGGGTCAGCCTGAGCCTGGTCGTTCGCCTCGACCAGGGCCTGCTGGACCAGACCCTTGAGCAAATTTACGGGCCCAGGGCGCCGGCCAAAAGAAACTTTCTGACGCCCGCGGAGTTCGCCCGCAGGTTCGGCCTGGCGGAGAAGCGCCAGGCGCTCAAGGACTTCGCCCGCGCCAACGGGCTCGAGATCGACCCCTCCGAGGACCGTCCGCAAAGCCTGGTCGTCAAGGTCGCGGGGCCGGCCGCCTCCGTTGAGAAGGCCTTCGGCGTCGAGCTCAACCGCTACCGGCTTCCCGACGGGCGGTCGTTCCGCGCCCACGAAAGCGAGCCCACGATCCCCGAGTCCTTGATCCCGCACTTGGGCGTCGTGATGGGGCTCTCCAACGTCCCGGGCTTGGTTCGCCCGCATCTGCGCTTTCCCAGCAAGCCCGCTTCGAGCGGCGGGGCGCGGCCTTCCACGGCCGCCGCTGGGAGGGTCCTCGGCGGGATGACGGGCCCCGGACCCGGACTGTCCCCCGCCGACATCAAGACGATCTACGGCTTCAGCGGCCCCTGGACCGGCGCCGGGCAGACGCTGGCGATCGTCGAGCTCGACGGCTTCGATCCCGCCGATATCGCGCTCTATCAGACTCAGTTCGGACTCGCGAGCCCCCCCTTGAGCTTCGTCAGCGTCGACGGGGCGCCGAACCTCTGCGGCGCGAGCCAGAACCAGCCGTGCAACGCCGCGACCTTGGCCTCAGACGGGTCGATGGTCGAGGTGGCCTTGGACATCGAACTCGCTGCCGCCATGGCGCCGGGTTCCTCGCTGATGATGATCTACACGAGCTTCAACACGCTCCAGGGCCTCGTCGACATCTACTCGAAGATCGCCTCGGACGATCTCGCCGAGGTGGTGAGCACCTCATGGGGCCTCGACGAGTCCGACACGGGCTCCGCCATCATGACGGCCGAGAACACGGTGTTCGCGCAGCTCGCCGCCCAGGGCCAGAGCGTGTTCGCTGCGGCGGGCGACAACGGCGCCTTCGATCAGGGCGGGCAGACCACGCTCGTCGTCGATGATCCCGCCGGGCAGCCGTTCGTGACCGCGGTCGGCGGGACGAGCCTCTCGGGGACCGTCGCGAGCCCGACCGAGACCGTCTGGAACAACGGCTTCGACGTCCCTTCGGGGAAGTTCGTGGGCGGCGGCGGCGGCCTGAGCGGTCAGTGGACCCTTCCGAGCTACCAGACAGGGGTGGCCGGCATGGCCTCGCATCAGTTCCGCAACGTGCCCGACGTCGCTCTCGACGCGGACCCGAACTCGTCGCCTTACAGCATCTGCGTCGGCGGCTCCTGCACGACCGTGGTCGGCGGCACGAGCGCCGCGGCTCCGTTGTGGGCGGGCCTCACGGCTTTGATCAACCAGCAGCGCTGGGCGGCGAGCAACGGCTCGCTGGGTTTCGGCAATCCCTCTTTCTATTCGCTGGCCGGCGGTCCGTCCTACGGCACGGTCTTCAAGGACATCACCGCAGGCGACAACGGCTTCTACGCCGCCGCGGCGGGCTACGACGACGCCACGGGCTGGGGCTCGTTCAAGGCCGACGCCATGATCGCCGCCCTGGCCAACCTGAACGTGACGCCCGGCCCGCCGCCGCCGGCCGCCGTGCAGTTCAGCTTCGTCTCGACCGACACGGTGACCGCGTCTTGGACGTTGGTCGGCGGCAGCACCTACACGATGGTGCTCGCGGCCAGCGCTGATTTCTCGTCGATCGTCTCCTCGGCCACGGGGCTCTTGAACCAAAACGCGACCTCCTACTTCGGCCTGACCCAGGGAGCGTCGTACTACTTCCAGGTCAAGATCACGACCAATCCCGACTCGGCCTACTCGGCGGCGATCTCGACGGTGCTGCCGGTCGTGCCGCCTCCGCCCGCGCCGGCCAACGTGCAGTTCACCTCCGTCTCGAGCAGCAGCTTGAGCATCGGCTGGACCTTGGTCAGCGGCAACTCGTACCTCATGGTTCTTTCGACGAACTCGAATTTTTCGTCGACGATCTCGTCGGCGGTCGGCGCGCTCAACCAGCACGTCGTGACCTACGCGGTCGCGCCCGCGTTCTACTACTTCAAGGTCAAGATCTCGACGGACTCGGACCGCTCCTACTCGGCGCCGATCGCGACGGCCGCCGCGAACCTGGCGGGCTCCGGGACGAGCGCGACCGCAAGTCCCTCCGCCCCGCTCGTGCTCAGCCTCGTTCCCGTCAGCGGGCCGATCACTCTGACCTTCCCGGCCGGCGCCTGCGGACCGTTCCCCAACGCGGTGACGGCCTCGATCCCGACCATCGCGCCGGGTCCCAGCTCGGGGCCCGGCGGCAGCATCACGCCGCTGGGCCCGATGGTGGAGATCACGCTCGCCCAGCCCCTGGCGCAATTTCTGCAGCCGGTCTCGGTGCAGATGGCGTTCAATCCCCCGCCGTACAACGCCTCGCTCATCAAGCTCGCCTGGTACGACTGGACCACCGCGCAATGGTGGCCTGAGGTCGACGCGGTGTACGATCCCGTCGGGAAGGTCCTCAACGGGACGATCCGGCACAACAGCCTGCACGCCGCCGTCGCGGTCCAAGCCGCGGCGGACCTCACGCATGTTAAGGTCTTCCCCAACCCCGTGAATTTCGGCACCGCGGTCCGCGGCACGGTCAAGTTCATGGGGCTGAGCCTGCAGTCCACGATCACCATCTACAGTCTGTCCGGCGAGCAGGTCATGACGATCGCGCCCCGCACCTTCGCGGGAGCCACCGTCAACGACGGCATCAGCGGCGCGGCCGAATGGGACGGCCGCAACAGCCTCGGCAGCGCGGTGGCTCGGGGGACTTACCTCTTCGTGATTAAGGACCCCTCCGGGCACGCCAAGCGGGGCAAGATCGGGGTGGTCCGGTGACTCTCGCCCCGCTGCTGCTCTTCATCAACGCCTCCCTGTGGGCCCGAGGACCGGGGACTTCGGGGGCCCCGCTCTTCAAGCTGACCCTGGGCGCGCGCCCCGCGGCCATGGGCGGCGCGTACGTTGCCGCGGCCGACGACTTCAACGCCAGCGTCTGGAATCCCGGGGGCCTCGCCTTCGTGCCGCGGCCGGCCGTCGCGCTCTCGCACGCCTCGCTCTACCAGGGGATCAGCTTCGACCACATCGCCGCCGCCGCACCCCTGGGGCCGCGCGCCGGCCTGGGCGGGCACTTCGCCTACATGAATTCGGGGCCCATCGACCGCACCGCCGAGGACCAGGGGGGCTCTTTCGACGCCCCGGGCAGCGGAGGGCAGTTCCACGATTCGGAGTTCAAGCTCGATCTCTCCGCGGCCGGCGCGCCGATCGACTGGCTCGGCGTGGGCGGCAGTTTGGATTACTTTCGCGACACCGTGGACCAGAACTCGGCCGACGGGGTCATGATGGGACTGGGCGCGATGGCGCGCGCCGGCGTGCTCACCTACGGCCTGAGCCTCCAAAACGTCGGCCCGCAGATCAGGGGCCTCGACACCTTGCCCACCGTGCTGCGTCTGGGCGCGGCGGCGCGGCCGACCGACAGCCTGCTCTTGTCCGCCGAGTACGACCACCATTTCGACAGCCTGCAGAAGGCCGTCGCCTTCGGCGCCGAGTACGCTTTCGGGGCGGCCTTCGCGCTCAGGGTCGGGGCCCTGCGCAGCGAAGGCGACGGCGCGCTGGGGACGCGGTTCTCCGGCGGTTTCGGGGCGGCGATGGGCTCCTTCAAGTTCGACTACGCTTTCAGCCCTTACGGCGAGGTGGGAAACGTCCATCAGGTGAGCCTCTCCTTCCACTTCGGCTCCGCGCGCGGCAAGAGGCCCAAGGGGACTTTCGAGCTGCCGCCGCTCAAGACCGCCGCGGAGCTCTCGCCCGAGGACCGCTTCTTGAGGGCCGACATCATGCTTGGGAACAAGAACTACCCCAAGGCCAAGGAAGAACTTGGCTCGGCGCTCGCGGGCCTGGCGGCGGAGGATCGGCGGCGCCTGCGCTATTTCGAGCGGATGGGCGAGATCGCGCTCGCCGAGAACGACCTCGACGCGGCCCAGGTCTTCTTCGGCGACGGGCTCAAGCTCGGCGCGTCGTTGGGCATCAGCGATCCCGACGTCGCCGACACCTACGCCGGCATGGGGCTGTGCCTGGCGGCCAAGGGCAGCGCCCTCATGGGGACGCGCTTCCTCGAGAAGTCGCTCGAGTTCGGGCCGACGACGAAGATGCGGGCGGCGGTCGAGGCCAAGCTCAAGGAGCTCAAGGCGCGCAAGAAGTAGGCGGGAGCCCCGCGCCTCATTCGGGGGTCCAAGAGGGATTGGGTCCGAACAGCCCGTCGGCCCAGCCGATCTTATAGACCACCCATGCGCCGAAGGCGGCGCTGAGCAGGCCCGTGCCCAGGGCCATGACCTTGTCGGCCTTCCGCCACTTGCGGCCCAGAGAAAGCATGGACATTTCCATCAGCGCGCTCATCAGCAGCATGCCGACCAAGGTCCCCGCGCCGAAGACGAGCAGATACATGACGGCGGCGGGCGGCTCCTTGATCGTCGCCAGCACGAGCAAGGCCACGGCGGCGCTGCCGGCCAGGCCGTGCACGAGCCCGACGGCTCCGGAGCGCAGTATCTGAAAGAGGCCGGCATCGCGCACCAAGGACCTCAGCCAGCCGAGCTTGACCTCGCGCAGGTGCGCGTGGGAGTGGCTGTGGCCGCCGCCTGCGGAGGGAAGATGCCCGTGCCCCGGATCATGATGATCGTGCGCGTGGCTATGGACCTGGAGCCCGAGCGTGCCCAGGCTGCCGCCCGCCATGTTGAAAGCCCCGAGAGCGATGAGGACCAGGCCTACGCCGAACTCCATCGCCAGCCCGACGCGCGGAGGGATGTTGACCTTGAACATGATGATGGCGGTGCCGACCGCGAAGATCGTGACCGTGTGGCCCAGCCCCCAGACGGCGCCCAGCAGCCAGGAAGCGCCCCACTTCTTGTTGCGCGCGACGATCGTCGAGATGGCCACGACGTGGTCGGGGTCGGTCGCGTGGCGCATGCCGAGCCAAAAGCCCAGCGCGAGGATCGAGAGGAGGTTCGTCAACGGCGGGTAGTATAGGAAATCAGAACTCGAATTCGAGCCTGAAGATCAAGGTCCAGTCCGGTGAGGCTTGGGACAAACCGAAGAGCGAGGCGGCGCTGTAGCGCAGCTTCTGTCTGGCCTGGCCCCAGCGCCAGGTCCCGTAGAAAGCGGGCCCGAACTGATGAATCTGCGTGTCTGCGCGCTCCCAGCGGCCGATGACGCCGGGGGTTCCGAAGATCTCGACGGCCGGCGAGATATACGGGTTGAGCAGGTACTCGACCTTGCCCGCGTAGTCGAGGGTCGTGCCGGGGGTGTAGCCCTGGCCGAGCTTCCATCCCAGGGGCAGATTGAGCGTCACGAGCAGCGGCCCGGCCTGCTTCTCGAGCAAGGGGGCGACGCGCACCTCGCCTGGGTCCTCGGCGCGCTGGGGGATTTCGGCTTCGATGAGGAGTCCGGGATCGAGGAGGAAGCGCCCCGCCGCGGCGAGTTGGAAGGCGTTCTCGATCTCGATGGCGTCGCCGACCATCGGCAGGCCCTGCTCCTCGTGCAGGACCTCGTAGATCTCGGCGCGCCAGAACGAGGTCGGCGAGTAGCCGACCGCCACGGCGTGGCCCTGTTCGTGGTCGGAGTTCTTGCCGCTGACGAAACTGCGCCACTCGAGCTCCTTTTCCTGGTACTCGACCGCAGGGGAATAGATCTTGAGCTCCGCGGCGCTCAAGGCCAGCGCGTCGTTGGCGGGAAGCAGCGCTGCGAGCAAGGGAAGGATGTTCATCGCGGTTCCTTATTGAAATAGAGTATCAATAATAAAATGATACCAATGTTCTTATTGAAAGTCAATCTCAATAAGGTCCGAGCTATTCTTCGGCGAGCTTCGTCAGGGACGCGATCAGGGCGATGGTCCCCGCGTAGAAGAGCATCTGCAGCCCGCTTGGGCTCGGCGTGTAGCCGACCAAGGTCTTGAGCAAGGTCCCGAGCACGCTCTGCGCGCTGAGCAGCCGCGAGGTGTCCCAGAGAGAGTCCTTGATCGAAGGCAGCAAGTCGGCCTGGTTGAGGAAGGCGGCGGCCTGGGAGGCCATGCCGGCGGCGAGCAGCACGATCATCCAGCCTGTCACCCGGAAAAAGAGACGGACGGGAATCCGGACGAGCCCGAGGTACAGGAGCCCTCCCGCCGCGGCTCCGGCCGAAAGCCCGATGAGACCGCCGAGGCAGAGGGCTCCCGCCCCGGCGCCGGAGGCGGCCAACCCATAGAGGAACAGGACGATCTCGGAGCCTTCCCGGAGAACGGCCAGAGCGGCGGCGGCGTAAAGCGCGGTCGCGGGCCTGAGCCCCTTGGTCACGTCGCTGCCGAGGTTCTTGAGATCCTGGGCCAGCCGCTTTCCGTGGCGCGACATCCACACGCTGTGCCAGCCCAGCATGGCCACGGCAGTGAAGAGCACCGCGGCCTCGAAAAGGGCCTGGCCGGTGCCGGACGCCGCCTGAGCGATCCGTCCCATCAGCGCGGCCACGACCAGGGCTCCCATGATCCCCGAACCCACTCCCCATGCCACGGCGGTTTTGCGGCCCTTGAGACCTCGTGTGGCGCCGAGCACGATGCCGATCACCAAGGCGGCCTCCAGGGCCTCCCGGAAGACGATCAGGGCGCTTGCGATCATTTCTTCTCCGCGGCCGCGGCCTCGATGACGCCGCGCGTCTGGGAGTGGAAGTCGTCGATGAACTCGTAGCGTCCCGCCTTGAGGGGCCCCAGGTAGACCACCGCCTCGGACTTGCCGACGACGACCTGCTCGCGGTGCAGCACGAAGCTCTCGAACTCGGCGGGCTCCGCGTCCTCGTTGGAGACGACGAGCTTGAACTTGCGGCCAAGGGGGACCGTGACCTTTTGGGGGGCGAACTGATGGCCCTTGAGGGTCAGGCGGAAGACGGGCAGATCGGAGCCCGCGCTCAGCGGCGCGGCCAGCAGGAGGAGGACGGCCACCGAGCGCTTAATGAGACTGAATATCATTAAGCTACAGTATAACAGAGGTCTTATTGAAAGTCAATATCAATAAGACAGGCGTCCCGGGAGGCCTTAGCCTTTCTTGCCGTTGAGGCGGTCGATGATGGTGTTGAACTTCTCCGGGGGATAGGCCCCGCGCACGGGGATGCCGTTGAGCAGGAAGCCCGGGGTGCCCGTGAAGTCGAAGCCCTTGGCCTCGTTGATGTCGGCCTCGATCTTGCTCTTGACCGCGTCGCTCTTGGAGTCCTTGTCGAGTTTGTCGACGTCTAGGCCGAGCTCCTTGGCGGAGGTCTTGATGAAGTCCTCGCTCAAGGCTCCCTGGTTCTGGAACATCTTGTCGTGCAGCGCCCAGGCTTTGTCGACCGACTGCAGGGCGGCGGCCTCGAAGTACTGCGCGGCCGGCATCGCCATCGGGTGCATCGGGAGCGGCATGTTCTTATAGATGAAGCGCAGGTCGTCGCCGTACTTCTTGCGCAGGGCCTCGACGGTCTGGTAGCCGCGGCCGCAGTAGGGGCACTGGAAATCGGAGTACTCGACCAAGGTGTACTTGGCCTTCTTGGTGCCGCGCACGTGGGCCTTGCCGTCGACGGCGGGCTTGAGCGGGTTCTTGAAGGACTCGTCGAAGGCCTTCTCCTCGGCCTCGGCCGCCTCCTTCTGCCGCCGGACCTGCTCATCCTGCGCGGCCTCCTGGACGACGTCGAAGAACTCCTTCTTGTGCGCGCGCAGGACGTCGAGGACGAGATTGGGGTTTCTGTCGAGAGCCTGCTTGATTTCGGCCTCCGAGGGTTCGCCGGCGCGCGCGGCGCCGCCAAGAGCGAGGAAAGCGGCGGCGAGAGAGATCAAAGTTCGTTTCATGGGAGTCTCCTTGACCCGAATGTTACCACCTTGGCGTTACGATTTCTTTGCCGTGGCTCCGAGTTGCAGGATATCATTTTCCAAGACCTTGGGGTCGATGGGGCCCACATACCGGCGGGCGATGCGCCCGTCGCGGCCGATCAGGAAGCTCGTGGGCAGGTCGCGGATGGCGTAGGCCGATTCCGTGTCGGCGTCGGCGAGCAGGATCGGGAAGGCCGGTTCGAAGCGCGCGGCAAACGACATGACTTGCGCGCGCCCGCCCTTATCGACGGAGGGCGCCAGGAGCTCGAAATCGCCCTTGCGGCGCTTGTAGAGCTCGTTGAGGGCGGGCAGCTCCTCCTTGCAGGAGTCGCACCAAGTCGCCCAGAAATTGAGCAGCACGACTTTACCCCGGTAGTCCGAGAGCGAGACCGTGCGGCCGCCGAGATCCGAGAGGCGAAAGCCCGGCGCCGTCTGCGAGAGCTCGGCGGAAGGCCGCGGCGCGCGCGACTGGTAGGCAAAAAGCCCGGCGGCCGCGACGAGCGCGGCCAGGGCGATGCGCCTGGCGAAGGTTGCTTCGGGCATGCGAAAAAATTGGTGCTCCCACCCCGACGACGATATCGTCGGGGTGGGAGCGGCGGGACTAGCACCCGCAGGGAGTCTTCGGACCCATGTTAGTTTTCCTCCTGGTGGTGGTTTTATGCGAATCTAAAAGCTGGCGGGCGAGCTTTCCCACGCGAGTGAAGACGGTCGGATCGCGGTGGGTGCGCGCGAGCAGGATCGCTCCTTCATAAAGGGAAATGATCGCCTCGGCGGCGGCCTTCGGGTCGAGCCCCTCGGTGAAAACGCCTTTGTCCCGGCACTTCTTGAGGCAGGCGGCCATGTTGTCGGCCCAGCCCTTGAAGAACAGGCTCGTGCGCTTGCGGAAGAGCTCGTTGACGTCGCTCATCTCGATGGCGATGTTGGCGACGAAGCAGCCTGCCTTGCAGCCGTTGCCGGTGTAGTGCCGGCCCGCCTCGGCGAACATCCGGCCCACGGCCTCGGCGGGATCGCCCTCGGCGCAGAGCGGAGAGACGCGGCGCTGCTGGTAGTCGCGGATCTTGGCATCGAGCACGGCCAGGGCCAGCTGCTCCTTGCAGGTGTAATGGTGGAAGAGATTGGCCTTGGTCATCTTGCAGCAGCGCGCGATCTCGTCCAAGGTCGTCGCGTTGTAGCCGCGCAGGTGGATCAGGTGCTCGGCCTGCTGCAGGATGCGCTCGGGGACTTCGGGATTCGGTTTTCGGCCCATTTGATTGACTTACCGGTCAGTAAGTAAATAGTAACACAAGGCCGGCCGGTTGTCAACCCCCCCACGGGCCTTTTCTTCTGCTCTGTCAAAGTAGAGCGCAATGACGCCGGCGACAATTCTGCTCCACCTGAGTAGAGCAGAATGGGTCCGGAACGGATGCGCTCTCTCTTGATAGGGCAGAAGTGGAAGCCTCCTCGTCGGAGAAGGGAACTTTTTTGCTTCTCAATCGTATACTCATCATGCCCCGCGCGCCCGATGCCCAGGCCCTCCAGCACCTGCGAAACCTCCTGAAGTCTCGGTCGGAGGACCCCATCAATGCGGTCCTTCGGGCGGGGCGCGGTCTGCCGGCCGACTGGCGCGAGTCGTCCCTCGCCGAACTCGTCGTCTGGCTTCGCAGGCGCTGCGATATGACGCAGCGTCAACTTGCCGCCCTGTCCGGTCTCACCCGCGCGAAGGTGGCCCAGATCGAGGCCGGGCAAGACGTGCAATGGAGCACGCTTTGCCGGCTCTTCGCCGGGTTTGGCTGCGGGTTGACGGTCGTGCCGACCTGTCGCCTCAGCGCAAAGGACCTGTGGCGCCGGACGCATCAATTGTGGGGCGACGGGCATATCCCGCGCCGCCGCCGTTACCCGAGGAAGTGATGTGGGTCGACTTCTGGGAGCCCCCTTGACGCCTCTGCGTTCCGGGGGTAACCTCATGGCGTGCGGCGCGCGATGAAACTTCCGGCGTTGGCGTGCGCGGTCCTGATCGTGACGCTCGGGAACGCTTGGAGTGCCCCGCCCTCGGGCGTCACGCGCATCGAGCTGGGCTCGGACACCCACGGCCATTGGTTCGACGCGAAGTCGGACCGGATCTTCTACATCCAGGGAGAGAACATGAGCCGGACGTTCCTCTGCGTCTACGACCTGGCGACGCAGAAGAGCGTCAAGTACCACTTCAAGAACCATCATCTGCGCGAGTCCTTCGTGCCGCTGCGGCCGGAGGGCCAAGTCATCGTGGACTCGCTGCTCGTCGACGCGATGAAGATCGACACGCTCTGGAGCCCCTCCTTCGTCAAGGACTCGACCGACCATAAGCTCCTGCAGGTCTCCTTGGCCGATGGGGCCCTCGTGCGCGAGGTGCAGCTGGCCCCGGACGCCGCGCCCGCCGCGATGGGGCGGCCCGAGTGGTCGGACAAGGTCTTCCTCCTGCTGACGGTGCGGGACAGGACCTTTCTCAAGACGCTCGACCCGAAAACGGGGAGCCAGGGGGACTCCGTCGCCGTGGGCGACTTCGTCGTCCAGCACGCCTTGTTCCTCGAGGGCAGTCCGCGCGTCGTCATGGACGTCAAGACGCCCAAGGGCTCGCGGCTGGTCGTCTTCGATCTCAAGGCGCGCAAGGTCCGCAAGAGCTTCCCCCTGGATGCCGGCCTCGACGACCTTCAGGAGGACGGGACCAAAGTCCTGGCTTTCTTCCGCCCGCCCGGGGACCTCAAGGGGGTCGTCGCGTCTTTCGATCTGGAGAATGGCTCGCCGCGGCGCATCGCCTCAATTGACGGCGAGATGGAGTCGATGGTCCAGGACGGCTCGAGCGTCTTCGTGATCGCCAAGGACCACAGTCGTCCCTCCAAGCCGAACGACCACGGCTTTTTCCCTCGGAACCTCCATGTCATCGCCAAGGGCGGAGCCTCGAAGAACGAGACGATTCCCTGGACCCAGCGCTCGGGACGGTTCTTCGGCTACGACGCAAAGGGCAAGGCTCTCTTATTCCACGCGACGCAGCCGGCCACGGCGTGGTCCATCAGCGCGGCCGTGGAAGCTCTGGCGCAGACGGCCAAGGACCTAGACCGGCGGTCCGGGGAGTACTCGCTCAAGGATCCGCAGACCTGGGGGCTGCTCCTCCTCGCTGTCGGCGCGGTCGCGGGCATGATCCTGCAGGCGGTGTATTACATGAGGAGCGGCGGCGGCGGCGATTCCTACTGAAGGGGCGCCGGAGGCCTGATGCGGTACGAGGACTATCCAGGACAGATCGACCAGCGGCATTGCCCGCACTGCAAGCACGAAGTGCTGGATTGGGGGCTCAAGTGCCCGGGCTGCGACATGGTGCCGCGCGAGACGCCCGAGGGACAGAAGCTGCTGGCCAAGCGGCGCAAGCTCCTCTGGGACGACTGGCTGATCCTTTTCGTGCTCGCGGTCGCGGGCTACTTCCTGATCCTCGTCTGCATCGGCCGCTGCGGCTGAAGCGCCGCCTAGAAGCTCTCGCTGAAGGCGACTTCTCCGGTCACGCCGACTTGGTAGGCCGAGACGCGGCGCTCGAAGAAGTTGGCGAGCTCCTGGACGTCCTGGAGCTCCATGAAGCCGAATGGGTTGCGCGAGCCGAAGATCACGGGAATCTCCAGCGCCTTGAGGCGCTGGTCGGCCACGAACTGCAGGTACTGGCGCATGTCCTTGGTCGAGAGGCCGGCCACGCCCTGTCCCAATACGTCGTCTGCGAAGGCCATCTCGCACTCGACGGCGTCGCGCAGCATCGCAGTGACCTCCGCGCGGAGCTTGTCGTCGAAGAGCTCGGGCGACTCCTGGCGGACCGTCCTGATGACCTCGTAGGCGAACGAGATGTGCATGCTTTCGTCGCGGAAGACCCAGTTGGTGCCGCCGGCCAGGCCGTTCAAGAGGCCCTTGGAGCGCAGGAAGTAGACGTAGGCGAAGGCCGCGAAGAAGAACAGCCCCTCGATGCAGGCGGCAAAGCAAATCAGATTGAGCAGGAACCGGCGCTTTTGCTTGGGAGTGTCGAGCGACTTCATATCGTACATCGAGTTCATCCATTTGAAGCAGAAGTCGGCCTTCTTCTTCAAGGAGGGGATGTTCTCGATGGCTGCGAACGCCGAGTTGCGCTCCTTGGGGTCGGGGATGTAGGTGTCGAGCAAGGTCAGATAGAACTCGACGTGCAGGGCTTCCTCATAGAGCTGGCGCGAGAGATAGAGCCGGGCCTCGGGCGAATTGATGTGCTGGTAGAGGTTCAGCACGAGGTTGTTGGCGACGATCGAGTCGCCGGTCGCGAAGAAGGCCACGAGGCGGTGAATCAGGTGGCGCTCGGCTTGCGTCAGCCTCCCGCGCAGGTCGGTGATGTCGTGCGAGAAGTCGACCTCCTCGACGGTCCAGGTGTTCTTGATGGCGGCCTTGTACATCTCGAAGAAGACCGGGTACTTCATCGGGCGCAAAGTCAGGTCGAGTCCTGGGGTCAGGATCATGGGTTCTCCGTTTGTCAGGCTACTGACAGGATTCGCAGTTCTCCGGATTTTCCAGGGAACAGGCCACTGCCGAGGCGGCGTCGGCCATGGCGGGGGCCACGCATTGCTGGTCGGCCTCGGGCGCCGGCGCCGCCGTCGGCGGCTCCGGCTGGACTTCCTGGCGGGCCGAGACGGTGGTCTTGGCGATGCGGGTGGCGGGGCGCGAGCGCAGGTAGTAAGTGGTCTTGACGCCCTTCTTCCAGGCGTACATGTACATGGAAGAGAGCTTGCCGATCGAGGGGCTCTCGATGAACAGGTTCAGCGACTGGCTCTGGTCGAGGTAGGCCCCGCGCTCGGCGGCCATGTCGATGACCCCGCGCATCGGGATCTCCCAGACCGTGCGGAAGCGCGCGCGGACCTCGGCTGGAATCTCCTCGATGTCGGCGACCGAGCCCTCGGCGAGCTTGATGCGGGTTCGGATGTCTTCATTCCATAAACCAAGGCCCTTGAGCTCGAGGACGAGGTACTTATTGACCTGGAGGAACTCCCCCGAGAGGGTCTCGCGCTTGAAGAGGTTGCTGACTTGGGGCTCGATCGACTCGTAGGACCCGACGATCGAGGCGATGGTCGCCGTCGGCGCGATCGCAAGCAGCAGAGAGTTGCGCAGGCCGTGGGTCTTGATCCGCTCGCGCAGCGCGTCCCAGCGGACGGGGTCGGCGGGATTGACGCCCCAGAGGTCGAACTGCAGCAGGCCCTTGGCGGTCTTGGTCTCGGAGAACGACGGGTGCTGTCCGCGCTCCACGGCCAATTGGCAGGAGGTCGAGAGGGCGTTGAAGTAGATTTCCTCCTGGATTTTCGCCGAGAGGGCGCGCGCCTCGGGAGCGTCGAAGGCCCAGCCGAGCATGAAGAAGGCGTCCTGCAGGCCCATGATCCCCAAGCCCACCGGGCGCCAGCGCTTGTTGGACTCCTGGGCGCCCAAGGTCGGGTAGTAGTTGATGTCGATGACGCGGTCGAGGAACTTGACCGCCGTGCGCACGTTGGCGGAGAGCTTCTCGAAGTTGAACGCTCCGTCCTCGACGTACTTGGCGAGGTTGATCGAGCCGAGGTTGCAGACGGCGGTCTCGGCATTCGAAGTCACTTCCAAGATTTCCGTGCAAAGATTCGAGGAGTGGATGACCTGCCCCGGGGACCCCGTCTGGTTGGCTTTCTGGTTGCAGGAGTCCTTGAAGTTCATCCAGCCGTTGCCGGTCTCCGCGAGCGACTTCATCATCAAGGCGTAGAGGTCGCGGGCCTTGACCTGGCGCATGTAGAGCTTCTTTTCCTCGGCCTCGAGGTAGGCTTCCTCGAAGGCTTTGTCGAAGAGATCCGGGAAGTGAGGCACCGCTTTAGGATCGAAGAGCGACCACATGCCGTCGCCCTCGACGCGCTTCATGAAGATGTCGGGAATCCAATTGGCCGTGTGGAGGTTGTGCGTGCGGCGCGCGGGGTCGCCGGTATTGTCCTTGAGCTCGAGGAAGTCCTCGATGTCGGCGTGCCAGGTCTCCAAGTACACGCAGCACGCGCCCTTGCGCTTGCCGCCCTGGTTGACCGCGGCCACCGAGGAGTCCAGGGTCTTGAGCCAGGGCACGATGCCGTTCGAGTGGCCGTTGGTCGAGCGGATGAGAGACCCGCGCGAGCGCACGCGGTGGTAGGCGACGCCGATGCCGCCGGAGAACTTCGACAAAAGCGCGATGTCGGTGTACTTCTTGTAGATGGACTTAAGGTCGTCCTGCGGCGAATCGAGCAGGTAGCACGACGACATCTGCGGGTGGCGCGTGCCCGAGTTGAACAGCGTCGGCGTGCTCGGCATGTACTCGAAGACCGAGACGAGGTTGTAGAGCTCGACGGCTTCGTTGACGGTGTCGGCCAAGCCGCAGGCGACGCGCAGGAAGAAGTACTGGGGCGTCTCGATGACCTCGCGGGTCTCCGGGTTCTTAAGGAGGTAGCGGTCGTAGACCGTGCGCAGGCCGAAGTACTCGAAGAGCTCGCTGCGGGAGTTCTCGATCGCGGAGTTGAGCTTGCGCGCGTTGCTGGTCACGAAGGTGGCGACCTTCTCCGAGATGAGCCCCGCGCGGTAGCCGGCGGCGACCGACTGCGAGAAGGAGTGGATGTCCTGGTTGGCGACCTCCTTCATGACGAAGGTCGACAGCAGGCGCGCGGCCAGCCGGGAGTACTCGGGCTCCTCGGCGATCAGCAGGGCGGCCGTTTGGATGGAGAGGTTGTCGAGTTCGCGCGTGGAGGCGCCGTCGTAGAGGCCGCCGATGGTCTTGGTCGCGACCTTGAGGCAGTCGACTTGGGTCAGGCCCGCGCCGCAGCGCTGGACCGCGCGCACGATCTTGTTGACGTCCACCGCTTCGAGCGCCCCGTTGCGCTTGCGCACCTGCATCGTGGTGGCGGAAGCATCGGTCTGGGGCGCGTTCGTTGCGGTGGACATGAAATCGTTCTCCTATGAGTTGCTGGCGCAGACAGAATAACTCATGGCGCGAATTTTTGTCAAACTTCTCGACGGTGGACCAAAAGACCCCCTTGTCGCGCGAAAATCACAAGCAGGCGCTCCGCCTTCCTCCCAGCGTTGGCCTGTGCCAACGACTGTCAGCGCAGACCGAATAAATGCTATGAGTGGTGTTAATAGATCGTTTTATGTCATATTTTAGTTTATCGTGCCGCGATAGTCCCGGGGTCCGGGGCCCTGGACGTCTAGGCCTTTAGTCCCATTGACGGATAGGACCTTAGGGCCTGGCGGGAGGGGCCCTCAGGCCCCATCCTTAGCTTCATGCAAGGATTTCCCCACCTCTGGACCTGGCTCGGCCGCCGGGGGGTGCGCTTGGCCTCCGCGGCCGACGTGGCCGCGGACGCGGAGGGCTTCCACCGCAAGCAGGAGCTCTGCCGCCGCATCCGCAGGCTCGCCCTCAAGGACCGCAAACGCCGCAGCGCGCCGGTTTTGGAGCGTATGCTCTACGACGCGGACCTGGCGGTGATGGTGCGCCTCGAGGCGGCCCGCGCCCTGGCGCGCTGGGGCTTGGTCGGTCCCGCGGCGAGGCGCCTGCTTCAGTCGGAGGGCGAGATTCCGTCTCTTAAGATCGCGCTGGGACGGCTCGCGGCCGAAGAGAAGGTCCCGGCGTAGTTCCGATCCCGGCCTTGACCTTCGAGAGATCGTAGACCCCTTCGCGCGCGAAGCTCACTCCCTGCATCGGGTCGCGCTTGAACCAGAGGGGAGTGTCCAGATCGACGAAGTCGAAGCCGCCCAGGCCGGCCGCGAAGTGCGCCGCGCACGACATCGCCAGCGAGGATTCGACCATCCCTCCGATCATCAGGCGCATGCCGGCGGCGCGCGCGATGAGCGCGATGTCCCACGCCTCGAGCAGCCCGCCCTTCATGAGCTTGATGTTGACGACTTGGGCTGCCTTGGTCTTGGCCAGGCGCAGGGCGTCTTCGCGGCTGGCCGCCGACTCATCGGCCGCGACCGGGACCCCGCCCGAACGCGACACCTCGGCGAGGCCTTCCCAGTCGTCTCGCGGCACGGGCTGCTCGAAGAGAATCGGCTCGATGCCGCGCCGCTTGAGCAGCTTGAGGAGCTTGAGCGACTCGGAGACCTGATAACCCTGGTTGGCGTCGAGCATGAGCGAGAGCCCGCGCCCGGCCCCGTCGACCGCCAAGACGCGCTCGAGGTCCTCCTCGACGTCGCGGCCGATCTTGATCTTGATCGTGCGAACGCCCAGGGCCATGATGCGCCGAGCCGCGGTCAAGGCCTGCTCCGGGGGCACGATCGTGACCGTCACGTCCGAGAAGATCCGGTCCCCGGCTCCCCCGAAGATGTCCTTGAGCGGCAGCCGCGCGCGGCGCGTCCAGGCGTCGAGCACGGCCATGCCCAAGGCGGCTCGCGCCACGCCCTGCTCGGGCAGCGCGTCATCGATCTTCTCGAGCAGCCCTCGCCAGCCGCCATGGGCGCCTCCCGTCAAGCGGCGCGCCGCGCGCCGAACCGCGGCGAGCACGCCCGCCTGGCCTTGGTCGCGGCCGTCCGCCGACGGCGCTCCCTCGCCCCAGCCCACGGTCCCGTCCTCGAGGCGCGCCCGCACGAGCACGTTGTTGACGGCGGTCTTGGAGCCGGTGGCGATCTCGAAGGGCTCGTTCATCTCGGCGTCGAGAGGCCAGGCCGAGATCTCGGCTATTTGATCTTGAGGCATTCGTTGGTGAAAGAGAAGCCGTAGACCCGGCCGCCGATGCGCAGGGGAGTGACCAGCAGGTCATGGAGATTGTCGTTGGGGTTGCGCGTCAGTTCGTAGGCGCGAGGGAAGTCGACGAGCACGAAGGCGCGCCTTTCGCCGTCGAAGCGAACGTCCTTTCCCGCGTTGCTCGAGTCGAGCCAAAGGTCGTCCTGGCGCAGCCAGAATTTGGTCGGGCCGCTGCCGGGGCCGAGGATGGCGAACCCTTGGGCTCCGCGATAGATGACCCGCACGTAGGCGGAGAGGTCCGCGTTCTGCTGGTTGAGCCGCAGGTTCTCCGGATCATGGCCCCAGCGCCCTCGCGTGGAGACTTCTCCGTCGCGGCCCGTCGTGAGGATCGACCTATCGGGCAGTCCGTCCTTGTCCATGTCGATGACGGTGTTCCGCTGGAGTCCCAGGTTGAGCTCGGCCGTCATCTCCCCGCACTCGCCGCCGACAGGCGGGGGGTCGGGGACGGAAGGCTCGCCGCCGGAGGGGGCCGAGCCGGTGAGCTTCTCAAGCTCGGCCTGCATCATGGCCTCAAGCTCCTGATACCCGTTTTCCCCGAGGCGGTCGAACACGATGCGGCCCTTGGGGTCGATGAGGTAGAAGGCGGGCCAACCGTCGTTGGTGTAAGCCTTCCAGATCACGCGGTCGTTGTCCAGGACGACGGGGAACCCCGCGCCCGCGCGTCGCAGGGCGGACTTCATCGCGGCCGGATCCTTCTGGAACCCGAACTCGGGGGTGTGGACCCCGATGACCATGAGCCCCTCGAGGGAGTAGCGGCGGTCCCATTCCTCCAGGGCGGAGATGGCGCGCAGGGAGTTGATGTTCATGGTGTTGATGAAGGCGACCAGCACCACGCGCCGGCCGCGCAGCCGCTTGAGAGACAAATCGCGCGCGTTGACCCAGACCGATTGCGCTGGGAACTCGGGTGCGGGGGGCTGCAGGGGCCGGGCCGCGAAGGCCGCGCCGGCGAGCAGCAGAAGGGACAGGAGACGGATGGTCCTCATCAAGGGACGCGGGCCGGACCGGCCAACAGCGCGCCGACGAGCTTGGACAGCAGATGCGCCCTGCCCGAGGCCCCCGACTTGTCGTAGATCACGATGAGGTTGCGCATCATGCGCACGAGGATGTCGCGCGAGGAGCAGCGCGCGACCAGCTCTTCGCGGAATTTAAAGCCCCCGCGGGCCAGCATGCGGCGCACCTCGGCGATGTCGAGAAGGCGCCCGCGGTGGTAGGCGTCGATGAAGCAGGCGTGCGGGCCCGGACGGAAGCCCACGAGGAAATGCCCCGGCGTGCTGACTCCGTAGACCGGCAGGCGCAGCCGCTTGGCCAGAAGTAGATATAAAACCGATAGGCTCTCCGGCACCCCGCGGCGGTTATCGATGACCCGGTTCAAGTAGCTGTTGTCCGGATCGTCGTAATGCCGTGCGTTGCCGGCGAAGCCCAATCCTTGGAACAGGTGCGAATTGAGCCGCTGGAAGGTCATGCCCGCGTCGGCGTCCGAGGGCAGTTCGTCCTGGATCTTGATGGCGACCTTGTCCATCCAGGCCGTGTAGGCCGCCGGCTCGACTCCCGGATAGCCGAAGCGCGAGAGCAGCAGGGCCCCCTTCTCGAGGTCCGGCTCTTGGGCCACCGAGAGCGCGGCGAACTCGCGGCGCAGCTTCTTGAAGCGGATCTCGAGCGACACGGAGTCGGCCCGCACGGCTAGCTCGGGACTCGAGGCGATCTTGAGCTCCTCGAGGTAGGGCAAGGCCGCGTCGCCGGCGCAGAGAATCTGCCGGCGGACCATGTCGAGGCTGCCGGGATCGTCCTCATCGAGCAGCCCGACCAGGCTCTTGAGCTCCGTCTGGGTCAGGGACTTCATGCCTTTCGTCCATTTTAGCCCCGGAGCCGCGGTATTTCAAGGCCTTATTTATTAAGGAATCGTCGTCTTAGAAACCCCCAAATTTGGTTCAATCTAAGGAATGAATGGGATTCGGCCCAAGAGGATCCTGAAGGTCCTGCGCGCGGTCGAGGACCGGGCCCCCGCTCCCGGGGAGCCGGCGCCGGTCCTGGCGACGGTGGTCTCCCTCGACGGCTCGGTCTACAGCGGCGCGGGCGCCATGGCGCTGTTCGTCCCAGGCGCCTCCGATTCTCCCGGCTCGATCCCGCTGGAGGATTTCGACGGCGAGCTGCGACGGCAGGTCGAGGAGTGCTCCGAGGAAGGCAAGCCGCGCCTGGCGGTCCTCGAGATCGCCGAGGACGATCCCATCCTCGGCTACAACCTGGGACGGCCCGGCCGAGTGGAACTGCTGCTCGAGCCCGTCGATTCCCGCCTGCGCGAGGCGCTCAAGGGCGTGCGCGAGGCCCTGCTCCACGGCCGTCCCATCGTCTGCGAGGTCGAGGTGGAAGGCCCCGAGATCGGCAGACGCGCGCTCTACGACGCCGACCATCCGGCGGCCCGGGAATGCTACGAGGAGAACAGCCCCGAACTCATCGAGAACGCCTCGGGAGGTCAGGTGCGGCGCAGCTTCCTGTGCCCCGTCCGGCCGGCGGGCAAGGCGCTGATCTTCGGCTCGGGCCGCGACGCGGTGGCGCTGGCGCACCATCTCGACGAACTGGGCTTCACGGTGGCGGTGGCCGACCCGCGCCTGGGACGCTTGAGGACCATGTCTTGGAACCGAGACCGCCGCAACCGGGCGGCGCTCATCGAGGGGGGGTGGGAGCAGGCGCGCGCGGCGATCACGCCCGACGCGGACACCGCCGTCGTCGTGATGACCCACAGCTACGCCCTCGATCTCGAGACTCTGCAGGGCGCGCTTCAGAGCTCCGCCTCGTATGTCGGCCAAGTGGGTCCCGAGAAGCGCACGCGCAGGCTCCTGGCTGAGCTTTCCAAGCTCGAAGTCGCCCCGCGGTCCGAGACCTTCTTCTCCCCCGCCGGCCTCGACATCGGCGCGGAGACCCCCGAAGAGGTCGCTCTGGCCATCGCGGCCGAGATATTCACTTGGCGCTCGGGGGCCTCGCCGGCGCGGTCCTCCGGGGCGGCCCAGCCATTGTCGAAATCCCCTGGCAAGGCTCGTTTGCCGGGACTCATACTCGCGGCGGGCCGCGGCAAGCGCTTCCGCGGCGGCCACAAGCTCTCGGCCAATCTGGGCGACAAGCCCGTGCTGCGCCACGTCGTCGAGAACGCCCTGGCCTCGCGGCTCGATCCCGTGATCGTGGTGCTCGGGGCCTCGGCGCAGGCGAATCTCTCCGCCATCGAGGGCGTCGAGGACCCGCGCCTGCGCGTGGTCTTCAACCCGCTGTGGGAAGGCGGCAAGGCCTCCTCGATCGACGTGGGTCTGCGAGAAGTGCCCTACCTCGCGGCGGGTGTCGTCTCGCTTTTGGGCGACATGCCGATGGTCAAACCCTGGCTCATAAACCGAGTCATCGAGGAGTTCGAGCTCTCATCCAAGCTGACCTTCCCGGTCTTCGCGGGGCCGGGCGGCCTCAAGAAGGGCTACCCGACGGCCTTCCCGCGCTCTCTCTTCGGCGAGATCCGCAAGCTGACCGGCGACGACACCGCGATGGCCGCCGTGCGCGAGCACTGGGCCGAGGCCGTCAAGATCGCCGTCGACGAGGCCTGGACCCAGGCCGACGTCGACACGCCCGAGGACCTCGAGCTGCTGGCGGCCGCTCAGACGCGAAGCGAGAGCCAAGACTCTCACTGAGGCCGGCCTATTGGCCCTGGGGCAGGGAGGCCTGCAGAGTGAGAGCCGACCAATCGACGCCCTTGGCCTTGAAGAAGAGCAGGCCCCGCGCGCTCTCGCCTGCGCGGAGTAGGCCCGGATGGAAGAGCAGCCCGTTGTAATCGATGCGCGTCTCCTTGGTCACCGGATTGAAGACCGGGACGCTCATGTCGATGTCGGGCAGCGGGAGCACGGGTTGGAAATCACCGGAGTGCTTCGAGCGGGCCTCCAGCCAGATCTCGCCCGCGATCGCAGCCAGCACCGTCAGGGTGCCGACGACCACGACCGTCGTGTTGTAGGCGTTGGCGGCGACGGCCTTCGGATTGAGGCTTGAGAATTCCTCGGGCAGCCTGGCGTTGGGCAGCGCGGCCAGCGAGAAGTCGTCGTCTTCGAGCGACACCGTGAGGCCGCGGGCGTCGGCCGTCTTGTCGCCGTCGTTGGTCACGCGGACCAAGACCGGGATGAAGCCGTGCTTGATGAGCGTCTCCAGCGCCTTGTCGTCGATGTTGGAGCGGTTGTAGCGCAGCCGCGTGCGGGTCATCGCCTTCTTGAACTCGCCCCGCGCCAGTCGCTCCAGCAGCCCGCTCAAGGGATAGAGCTTGGGTTTGTAGACGACCAAGTCGATCCGGAGCGCGCCGGCCGTTCCGGTCTGGACCATCGCCGCCAAACGCCGGTCCTCGACGCTCGACGGCCCCACGGTTTTGGGATCCTCCGGGCTGACCGTCACGCAGGAGCAAAGGGCGGCGGCGAGGACCGCGACTGGGAGACCGCCGGTCATCAGGCGGAGAGGCTCGCGGCCAGGTCCTCGAAGCTCACCGCGGTTTCCTCTCCGGTTTTCATGTCCTTGCGCTGGATGAGGCCCTTGGCAACCTCGTCGGGACCCATCACGAGCGCGAGGTCGGCGCCGGTCGTGTCAGCGTACTTGAACTGCGCCTTGAGCTTGCCCGCGCCAGGGTAGACGTCCACTATGAGGCCCGAGATGCGCCGCGCGCGCAACTCAGCTGCCATAGCCAGCGTTTTCTCGCGAAGCGAGTCTTCGAAGACGGTCACGCAGACGCGCGCTCCTGCCTTCATCGCGGCGGGCGGCATTTCCGCAAGGAGCAACAGGAGCCGCTCGAATCCGATCGAGGCCCCGCAGGCCGGCACTTTCGGCCCCCCGAAGGTCTCGGTCAGTCTGTCGTAACGGCCCCCGCCGCCCAAGGAGCCGGAAAGATTCTGGTGTCGGAATTCGAAAACGGGACCCGTGTAATACCCCAGGCCGCGCATCAGATTGGGAGTAATCTCGACGGCGATCTCAGGATTGGCGGCCTTGACGCCTTCGCGGATGTTGAGGAGATTCTTGAATTCTTCGGGACCGATCTGGCTCATGAACTCGTGGCTGGGCTTCATGGCCATGATGGTCTTAGTGAGCTCGTCAGTCGATTCCTTTCCGACCTCGTCAGCGAGCTCGGCGCAAACCTTTATGTATTCCATCTTATCGAGCTTGTCGATGATGACGCAGGCGCCCATGCGTTTGTCCGCAGGAACCTTCGCGGCCGCCAAAGCTTGATCGACGATGCGCCGGTCGTTGATGTGCACGCGGACCCTCTCCAGGCCGAATTCCTTGAATACGGTCAGGATCGCGGTGATGACCTCGACCTCCGCGTCCACGGAGTCGGTCCCGATGATGTCGGCGTCGCATTGGTAGAACTCGCGGTAGCGGCCCTTCTGGGCGCGCTCGGCGCGCCAGACCGGGCCGATGTGGAAGGCTTTGAAGGGATGCGGCAGCTGGGAGCCGTACTTCGAGTAGTAGCGGGCCAGGGGCAAGGTCAGGTCGAAGCGCAGGCCGAGATCGGCGAGCTCGCCGCCGGCCTTGGCCTCTTCGAGCTTGTCGCCGCGCTTGAGGATCTTGAAGATGAGCTTCTCGTTCTCGCCGCCGCCCTTGCCCGTCAGCACGGCCAGGTCCTCGACCGCGGAGGTCGCGACCTGCGAGAAGCCGAAGCCGCGGTAGACGCGCGAGATCGTCTCGATGGCCTTGGCGCGCAGGGCGCAGTCCCGCGGCGAGAAGTCGCGGAAGCCCGAGGGCGGCGTCGTGGGGATGCTCACGGCCGCTATTCTATGAAATTCTTTGATGTGAGATTGACAAACCGGGTCCGCGCGTCTACAATGGCCTCATGGCGGCCGACGCGGAAGTGGAGGTCTTCGACCTGGACTCGGGCGGGCTCACGGTCGCCTTCCTGGGCTCGCGGGGCAGCGACGGCGTCCTGATCCACCGCAAGGACAAGGGCTGGGAGTTCCATGCCTCCCTGTCCGTGACTTGGGACGGCCTGCACCAGACCGTCTACCGCAACTATCGCGCGGACCAGGTCAAGCGCGCCGAGCTCGAAGATCGCGGCATCTCCTGGCCCGATCCGGAAAATTACCGCTCTCTGCCCGGCCCCAAGACCTGGGCGGAGAATTTTTGCTCCGAGATCCCGGCCGAGTCGGTGCCCAAGGACATCCTCAAGAGGATCACGTCCAAGCCCGTCGCGGTCCACATCGTCCTGCAGGAGGACCTCTACGAGACGGGATTCGGGGACGGCAAATTCCTGGAATTCCACGGCGCGTTCTGGGACGCGGAGCAGGCGCGCAGCCATCTCGAGTGGTCGCAGGACGAGCAGGCGGCTCAGATCGCGGCCGGCTTCTACAACACCGGCTGCGCCTACACTTCCAAGGAGATCGAGCTGCGCCGAGACGGCAGGAAGGTCGTCGCCGACCTCAAGCTGGACACCTACGAGCATTACGACCTCGAGAGCGTCCTGGCGGCGCTTGACCCGAAGTCCGCGTCGCGGCGGCGCAGGAGCTGCATCGTGCCCTTCGCCGAGGTCCCCCCGGCGCTTCTGGAGAGGCTGCGCAAGCTGCCCCACGGCGAAATGGCCGAATGCGTCTGGGTCGTCTACCAGTCGGGCGAGGGCATCGGCACGATCCCACGGGCCGCTTATTGGGAAGAGGGTCCGGCCAAGGAACTCGCCCAGAGGCGCAAGAGCGAGGGCGAGGGCCATTTCTTCGGCGCCGTTCCGCTGACGATCTGCGCCCACCAGCCAGGAGAGCGGCTCGTGGCGTACATCCACTGGCACGAGTACGCCCTCTCCGAGGTCTTGGCCCTGCTCAAGCCCTGACCAGCCCCGGTTGACAACCCCGGCCCAGCAGTCTACAATGACTCAATGCCCACCATTCTGGTCGTTGACGACGACGCCACGATCGTCGACATGCTGAGGATGTTCCTCAAGGAAAGGGGCTACAACGTCGTGACGGCGTCCGACGGCTTCGCCGTCACCGCGCAGATCCAGCAGCACAAGCCGGACCTCATCATCCTGGACTACATGATGCCGGCCGCCTCGGGGGCCGAGGTCATGCGCCGCATCCGGGGGCTGTCCTTCACGGCGTGGACGCCCGTGATCATCCTGAGCGCGGCCCCCCTCTACGAGATCAAGATGAATATATCCGAGGGGCCAAATCTAACCTTCCTGCCAAAGCCCGTCGATTTCCCAACGCTCAAGGCGACCATCGAGGGATTCTTGGGGACCTCGGCGGCCGCCGCGCCGGCTCCTGCGCCCGCGGCCCCGGCGCCCGCGGCTCCGGCGCCCGCTCCGGCGGCCACCGCGCCGCCCGATCCCGCTCCAACGCCGGTTCCCCCGCAGCCCGCGCCGGAGCAACCGCCGCGGCCGGCGCCCTTCGCTCCCGCCCCGCGCGAGCCGGACCCCCCTCCGCCGGCTCCCGCGCCGTCGCAGGGCTTGTCCGCCGCGCCGATCGAGAAGCCCATCGACGTCTACGCGCCGCCGACGCCCAGTCCCGACCCCAAGAAACCGCGCGGCCAAGCCTAGCCCCGGGAGGGTCCATGCTCCGCGTCCGGTACGGCCCGTTCGATGCGCTCGAAGGGTCTTTCGTCGCCCGGCTCGAGGAGCTCATCGCGCGGGGCGTGCCGACGAAGGCCGCGGTCGTCGCCCCCTCGCGGCGCATGGCCGACCGGCTCGAACGCTTGGCCGCCGTCGAGCGCGGGCTCCCGCTGCTGGGCGTCGAGTTCCACACTTTCCACAGCCTAGCATTGGCGATCGTCGACGAGGGGGGCTTCCCGGATCTGACTCTCATCGGCGACCCCGTCTTCCACGACCGGCTCGTCGACGGCCTGCTCGAGGAAAGGCCCGCCTTGGCGAACTACTTCGGAGGACCGGCCCGGCCGCGGGCGCTGGCGGGCGCGCTGCGGGCGAGCCTGCGCGACCTCATCGACGCGGGAGTCTCGCCGGGGGCGCTCGCGGAGCATTTCGGCGACGAGCTCCTGCGCGAGCCCCACGAGCGCGAGCGCCTCGGCGCGCTCCTGAGCATGGCCCAGGCCTACGAGGAGCGCCTCGAGAAACTGGGGATCCTCTCGCCGTCCGCGCTGGTCCGGCTCGCCAGCGCGCGCGCGCAGGATTGCGAGCTGCTCCGGTCCTTCGGCGAGCTGCTCTACTACGGCTTCTACGACCTGACGGGCCTCCAGCTGGAATTCTTCGAGGCCGTGACCTCGCGCCATCCCTCGAGCCTCTTCTTTCCCTTCCGGCGCGGCCACCCGGCATTCCGCTTCGCCGAGCCCTTCTTCGAGGAGAAACTCGGCGGCTACGAGCTCGAAGAGGCGGGGCCTCAAGGCGCCGAGACCGCGCTGGCTCCCGCCCTCGACGGGCTTTTCGGCGAGGGCGCGGCGATTTTGCCCAAAGGGCGCCTGCGCGTGATCAGCGCCTCGGGCGCGCGCGACGAGGCCTGGGCCGTGGCCAAGGAAATCTTGAAGCTGACTGATGCCGGGGGCGTCCCGTACGAGGACATCGGGGTCGTCGCACGGACTCTCGAGCCTTACCGCGAGGCCGTGGCGCAGGTCTTCGCCGAGAACGCCATCCCCTTGAGCCTCGGCTCGGACGAGCCGCTGCTGCGCGCGCCTCTGGCCAAATGCGCCTTGAACTTGCTGACCCTGCGCCGGCGCGATTTCCCCGCCGCCATCGTCGAGGATCTATTCTGCTCTCCGTACTTCCGGCCGCAGCCCGCCGCGGGTTCGCGCCGGCGCTGGCATTGGCGTCAAGCGATTGCGGCCTTGGGCATACGCGCCGGCTGGCTGCAGTGGCGAGGCAAGCTCGAATCGAGGCTCAAAGAGGACCTCGCGCTGTCTTCGGGCCGCGAGGGAGGCTACCGCATTCCCAAGGAAGACCTCGCGGCCCTTTGGGACTTCGTCTCGGGCCTCGAGAGCGAGCTAGGCCAGCGCGGCGGCTCTTGGAGCGAGCTGGCCCGGCGGGCGCGGCGCGTGCTCGAGCGGCATCTGGACCTGCCCGAGTCGCCCGACGAGCGCGAGTCCCTCGCCTCGGAGGCGGTGAGCGGCGCGCTCGAGAGCCTCGAGCTCTTCGATTTTTTGGGTGCGCCGCCCTCGTGGGACGAGTTCCTCGAGGCCTTCGAGGCGAAGCTGCGCCGCCTGACTCTCGAGTCGGCGCAAGCGGGCCGCGGGGTCCGGGTCATGGACGCGATGGACGCGCGCGGGCAGAGCTTCCGGGTCCTCATCATTGTGGGCCTCAAGGAGAAGCTCTTCCCCCGGATGGTCTCCGAAGATCCGCTCCTCCGGGAGCCCGCGCGCGCGGCCCTGCGGCACCCCGCCGGCTACTGGATCGCCCGCAAGTCGGCGGGATACGAAGAGGAGAGGCTTCTGTTCTATTTGACGCTGGCCTCGGCGCGCGAGCGCGTGATCTGCGTCTATCCGCGCTCGGACGAGGCGGGAAAGGCCGAGGTGCCGTCCCTGTATCTCAGGGAGCTCTGCCGCGCGGCGGGGCGGACCTTGGAAGGCGAGCGCGTCCCGCGCCAGCCCGCCGAGAAGCTCGTCGGCTGCCCCGCCCGGCTTCTCTCGCCCAAGGAGCTCTCGCTGCGGTCGGCCTTCGCCGGCGTCCTGCCTCCCTCCTTGCTCGCGCGCGTCGGCGGCCTCAACCGGTTCGGCAAACCCGGCGAGCGCGACGGTCTCGTCGGGCCTGCCGGCGAGCACCTCAAGAAGCTCGACCGGGACGGCCTCTCGCCGAGCGCTTTGGACGAGTTCGCGCAATGTCCCTTCCGGTACTTCGCCGACCGGGTCCTGGGGCTGGGCACGCGGGACGATGACGCTTCGATGGGCGAGTTCGCGTCCTGGGCGCGCGGCAAGATTTATCACGCCGTCTTGGAGGAATTCTACTCGAAGCCGGCCGGCGGAAATTGGGGGGATAGGCTCGACGCGGCCGTCGAGTCGGTTTTCGCGGCGCACGACTGGAAGAGCATGGGCGTCTACCCCGTCCTTTGGCTCTCGTCCAAGAAGACGATGAGCGCTTGCCTGCGCGAGTTCCTGGCGTGGGACCTGGCCGAGCAGAAGGCCTCGGGGTTCAGGCCGCTGTGGCTCGAGAAAGAGCTGCGCGGCGCCTGGCCGGGCCGCGTGCCCAAGGACCTGGCGGGCCTGCGGGCGCACGGCGTCATCGACCGCGTCGACGCCGACGAGGCCGGCGCGCGGTTCCGGATCGTCGACTACAAGACGCGCTGGCGCAAGAAGGGCAAGCTCGCCAAGCTCATCGCGGAGGGCCGCCTGCACCAGCTTCCTTTATATGCCGAGCTGGCGGCCGAGGCCTTGGGCGGCAAAGCCGAGCTGGCGCAGGCCGCGATCTATTGTCTGGAGGATTCCCCGGATGCTTCCGGAAGAGAGCGGGCGCTTTCTTACGAGGGGAAGCAATGGGCCGCCGATAAGAAAGCGTATTATGAGCTGGTCGCGGGACAGCTCGAGGAGATCGCGAAGGGCCGATTCCTCATTAAGCCCAACGATGATGATTTCGGCTATTGCCGCTTCTGCGAGTTCTCCACGATGTGCCGCAAGAACCACGGGCCGTCGAGAAGCCGAGCTATGGGTGTCAGGCTTTGACTTATTTGACT
This sequence comes from Elusimicrobiota bacterium, assembly GCA_016194705.1. Lineage (GTDB taxonomy): Bacteria > Elusimicrobiota > Elusimicrobia > UBA1565 > UBA9628 > PALSA-1176. Next base: position 45,023 of record JACQAZ010000030.1, read on the forward strand.
TGTTCGGAGAAGCGAAGGAGCCTCGATACGAGGGACGGATTGCGATTCAAATACCTCGCGATCTGAGACGGCCCAAATCCGCGGGTGGCGGCCTGCAGGATGAGATGTTTCCGCGCGGACGCCACCGACCGAAGCCGGCTCGGGCCTCGCAAGGCGTAGAGGTCGATCCCGACTTCGCGCGCGAATTCCGTCGAGAACACGTCGAGGTCTGTTTCTCGCGGTGCGTCGGGAACTAAAGCCTTCCGTCGGCAGGGAGCGACCTCGGATGACGCGCTGGATACATGCGGGGATTCCGCGTCGTTCAGGAGGAATTGCCGGAAAGCCGCTCTTGCTTGCGCGTCTTCATTGTCAAAGAGTGAGAGCGGGAATCCAGTGTCGGCGAGACCCTGGGGCATCAGCCCGAAATATTGGCCGCAGCTTGACCAAGGCCAGGCGGACGGATCTTCCACGATTTTCGCGCGAACGGGGTTGCGGTGGATGTAGCGAAGCAGCTCAAGAAGATAAGGTTCGTTTTGGCACAACAGAGCCCTGTATCGTCCTTGAAACAAATGGCCGATGCGGCCATGCCGGGCATTGAAATAATGGGCATAGCGCGTAAGCATTGACTGCATGACGAGCGGGAGCGCGTGGCCCTTGACCTCGATGAGCAGGTGGAAGTGATTGGACATGAGACAGTAGGCGTAAAGATTGAATGGGTATCTCCCCTTTGTTTGACCCAGGATCGAGAGGAACTGCCGGTTGTCAAAGTCATCGATGAATATCTGCTGGCGGTCGTTGCCTCGGGAAATGGCGTGGAAGACGGCGCCTTGGTAGTGGATACGGGGTGGCCGGGGCATAATATATATACGAATGAGAGGGGTAAAAAGTTCCCTACGGAAGTCATGCTGGCCGTTGTTTTAGGAGAGGAAAGTCAAATAAGTCAAAGCCTGACACTCACTTTTCGTCGACGTAGTCTTCGAGGCCCTTGAGGGCGAAGGCGGCGGCGCGCGCGTCCTTGGGCGGACCGAGCTTGAGCTTGATGCCGACTCCGCCCTTCTCGCGCCAGATCGACGTGCCGTAGGGCTGGCTCTTGTCGAACTCGAAGACGATCTTGAAGCCCTGCGGCCGCGGCTTGGCCGCGTATTTCTGCTTCATGCGGTCGATGAGGTCGAACAGTCGCCCATCGCCGTAGAGCGTGCACAGGGCCATCCAGGCCTGCTCGTCGACCTCGATGCGCAGGCCCGCGGGCCACGAGGGGTCGAGCTGAATCGCCTGCAAGGACGCCTTGCCGTGGGCCTTGAACTTGTCGGCCAGCGCCGCCTCGTCTTGGCCCGCCTCCTGGACGATGGTCTCCTTGATGTCGCGGACCTTGGACCTGGCTTCCCGCTTGCCGCGCGCGTCGAGCATCTCGAATGAGCGCATCGCCATGCGCAGGTTGAGGTCCGAGATCTTCTCGCCGTGGTCGACGGTCAGGCGGTCGAGCTCCTCGGAGGCCAGCAGCAGCTGGATGAGCGTCATGTTGATCTCGCGGCGCAGGAGGTCGCCGGCCCAGGACACGGCCTGGGCGATGCCGGCGGCCATCTGCGCGCCGTATTTCTGCTCGAGCATCTTGGTGATCTCATCGGGCAGCCGGTTGAGCAGAAGGTTCTTGAGGGCGTCGGCGGGCAGGCCGGGCACGATCAGGCCCGAGAGGTCGACGCCGTAGCGCTGCTTGAGGAGATCCGCCGCGGGTCCCGGAACCGAGGAGAGGATCTTATTGGCCAGGTCGGCCGCGTTGTAGTTGTTTCCGAGCTTGTCGATGAGCGGCCCGAGCTTGGCCGAGAGCTGGGCCTTGATCTGAGAGTCGGCGTAGCCGAACAGGGCGTTGGCGACCTGGAGGTCGGTCGGGTTCTTGACGTCGAGGCCCAGCGACTTGCCGGCCTCGCGCAGCAGCCAAGCGTCGACCTGACCTTCCTTGACCGGGGCCAGCGGCGAGAGCCGGCTGTTGAGTATGCCCGACGCCGCCACCGCCGCCGAGGCGTCAAGCTGCAGCGTGAAGTTGTGGCCCAGAACCGGCACGTCGATTTTGCCGTATTTGTTCAAGGCCTGCATGAGCTCGGCGCGGCCGGCCGCGATGACGGCCGCGTCCCAGACCTGCTCGTTGGTCAAGAGACCGATCAGCTCGCGGACCTCGCCCTTGTGCTTGTTGAACCAGTCCGACCAGTTGTCGATCTTGCCGAGAATCCGGTCCGCGTTCTGGGCCAGCTGCCCGCTCTGGGCGAAGCGGCCGATGACGTCGCCGAGGCGGTGGGCCTGGCCCGTCAGCAGCTCGTTGAGGCGCGCCCGCTCGGCGGGGGTCAGCGTCCCGTTGTTGAAGGAGGCGATGAGCGCGGCGCCGTCGGCGTCGAGCTTTTGGATCGCCGCCGGCGGGAGGTTGGGGTTGTCCTGCACGGCTTGGCGCACGCGGTCGAGGTAAGAGCTTAGCTGCGCGCGCTGGGAATCCGTCAGGCCGCGGCCTCCGAGAAAGCGGTCCATTTCGGCCAGGGCCTGGTTCTGGTACCAGTAGAGCTCGCTGCCGAGGTTCCCGTTGGGGCCCAAAGACGCCGAGAGCCGCCCGCGCAAATCGGAGTAATATTGACTGCCTTCGGAGACGGTGCGCAGCCAGATGTTGGTCAGGGCCTGCTTCTGCGCGTCGCTTAAAGACATCTTGCCCAGCTCGTCGAAGAGGTGGCTCGCGGTGTCGGGGTCGAGGCGCGAGAGCGACAGGGAGAGCGCGTTGAGCCTTCCCTCGAGCGCGGCGCCGTCGACCTCGGGTCTGAGCTCGCGGTAAATCTGGTTGGCCTTGTCGACGACGTCGACGGCCGAGCTCACGTCGTGGTTGATCCGGGTCAGCGTCTCCTGGAAGTGCGGGCGCAGCGGCGATTTGGACTCGTACTCCCCTCCGAAGACGTGGTCCATCGTCAGGGTCGAGCCCGAGCCGCCGAGCTGGATCTGCAGGCCGAGCATGAAGGCGTTGGAGTCGACGCGGGCGTTGCCGTACTGGATGCGGTCGCGCTCGTAGGCGAGGAAGGCCTGCGCGTTGTCCGAGAGATGGTAGTCGAGCTGCACTCTAGCCTTCTGGCGGTCGAACTCGATGCCGGGGCCCGACTCGCGGCTCACCACGCCGCGCAGGGCCAGCGGGTGGTTGAGGAAGGTGGTCATGAGAGACGCCTCGGCCTCGTGGACGGTGGTGTCTTTGTTCCAGCGCTGCGTGCCGGAGACCGAGAAGTAGACGTCCGAGGCTCCCGGAACCTTGCCCCAGAGCGCAAGCGACGCATGCGGGGCCTGCTCGACCATGAGGCCGGCCTTCATCGTCTGGTCGGCCATGGCCTCCTGCAGGAGATGGTTGCCCACCGGCGAGAGATTCTGGGTCACGCCGCCGAAGACGCCGAGGTTGAGGCCGTCGGCCAGGCGCAGGCGCAGGCCGAGGGTCTCGTCGAAGGCCGCGTTGGGCGCGATCCACATCGTCTTGACGAGGTTGCCCACCGTCCAGGAGAGGTCCAGCGGCCCGAAAAGGTTGTAGGCGCGGCCCATCTCGGAGAGCAGCGAGGTCACGATGATGCCGTGGGCCTTGTAGGGGTCGTCGTAGGTCACGTAGCGGGAGATGTTGTTGAGCTTGTCCTGCGGCACGCCGAGGTCCGAGCCCAGCGAGAAGGCGCGGCCCACGTTCGGGTCGGGCCCATTGGCGAACCAGCGCGAGCGCAGGTCGACGTAGCCCACGCTCATCTTGAAGCGGTAGTCGACCCAGGATTCGGGCTTGCTGTCCTTGCCCCAGGTCACGTTGCCGTACCAGCTCGGCGCCTCTGTGGGATGGCGGTTGTCGACGAAGAGCTGGCCGACCGAGAAACTAAAACCCGTTTTTGGATTGGTCAGCGTCATGTCGTAGAGCGTCTCGTTGCGCACGTGCGCGTCGACGACCCAGTCGCCCTTCATGTCCTTGTCGCCGTGCGCCGCGACGCCGTCGAACATGCGATCCATGATGAGCTGGGCGCGGGCGAAGTCCTCGGGCGTGAGCTTCGCGCCGTCGGCGCGCTCGAACTCCTTGATCTGGGCGGGAACGGCCAGCGGGATGGAGCTTTGGCTCACGAGATAGTCGTCGACGAGCTTCATGCCCTCCGGGGTCAGCAGCTGGTCGGCCGTGAGATACTGCTGCCAGGCGTCGGGCTTCAAGCGCCGCAGCAGCTCGATGCGGCGCAGGCGGCCGATCTCGAGCATCGTGACGTCTTTTTGGAGCTCGAGGCGCTTCTCCTGCGGCAAAGCGAGGACCTTGTCCGCGTCGTAGCCCCAGCGCGCGAGGAGCTCGGCGGTCAGGGGGAGGTACTGCATGGGCGCGGCCTGCGCGGGGGGGACGCCGGGCTCGACGGCCCGGGCGTTCGGCGAGAGAAGGAGGACCGCTGCAAAAAGGAGACAGTTCATCTGTCTCCCTTGGTGACCCAACGTCGGCGATGGGGTGGATGCTCCCGGGCTCCACCCAGGATTACAAGGGGTCCCATATTATATCACGATGATGCTCCTTATACCGCGCGTACGGGAGCGGCTTTGGACCCAGCGGGAGGTGGGTCCAAAGCCGTCGCTGTCAAGACCCAGAACGGTTTGCGGCGCCGCTATTTTCCGGCTTTTCCGTCGAGGAAGTCCGAGGGCCCCTCTCGTCGGAGACTCCGTCGTTTGTCGAAGAGAAAGGCGCTCCTTTTCGAGCGCGGGAGAGGACGGTTTTTCGGAAAACATCTGCTATACTTCCAACAGTAGTGTTCGGTCAGGGACCGCTACGCGCAAAACCACCGCCGAGGTTGGTCGTGCCCTATCTTTTTTCCTGCTCACGGCAGTCGTCGCGCTGTCGCCGCGGGCCGCCTTTGCCGCCGAAGGCCTCGCGCTGAGGCGCGCCCCGGGCGGCACGCCGTGGGTCGTCGCCGGCGACGACAGCGGCGGCCAGACGATCAACATCCGCCTCGAGCACTTCAACGGCGCCGGCGTGCTGGTCTCCTCAATCGCCTTACCGGGCGCCGCAGGCAACGCCAACTTCGGCCTCAGTTTCGACGCCTCGACCAACGTCTGGGTCTCGGGAGGGGCGTCCGTGGGCGGCCCCACGGGGCTGGGGGTGTGGGAGGTCGACCCGACGGGCGCGTTCCTGCTCGGCTCGGCGACTTTCTTCAGCGCCTCCGGCGGGACCGTGTTCGCCGGCGCGCCGGCGGCGGACTCGTCGGGCAACGCCTGGGTGCCCGCCTCCGAGCAGACCTCGGCGGGGTTCACGTTCCAGTACGACCTGTTCGAGTTCGGCCCCGGCGCGGTGTTCGCCTCCTCGTCGGTCTACCGGCGCGGCGCGGATCTCGACGGCGGCTTCTCCGCGCGCATCGACGCGGCGGGAAGCATCTGGGTGGCGGGAGTCAGCTCCGACCCGGTCGCCGGCACGCTCGACCTGGCCCTTTGGAAGCACGACGCCTCCGGCTCTTTGCTGCCGGGCTTCCCCGTGTTCTGGTCCGGCGCCTACAAGTCCGTCGACATGCTCGATGTGGCGCTGGCCATCAACTTCGTCTCGGGCCAGGCCTGGATCGCCACCCGCAAGGAGTTCGCCTCCTGCGCCAACCCCGAGTTCGCCTTGCTTCGCTACGGCGCCTCCGGCGTCCAGATCTCCTCCTCCCTGTGGCACAACGCGGCCGAGAGCGGCGCGCAGGGCAGGGCCATCGCCGTCGACGGCGCGGGCAACGTCTATGCCGTGGGCCAGTCGTCGTCCTCGATGGCGCTGTGGAAGTACGACTCGGGAGGAGGCCTCGCCGCGGGCTATCCCCAAACCGGCAACTACAACTCCAACGCGTTGACCTTGTCCGGCTCGGGCCAGCCCGTCGTGCTCAACGGCGACCAGCCCAGCTTGTTCAGCTCGAACGGGACGCTTTCGGGAGCCTCCGGCTTGAGCACCTGCGCGATCCCGGCGGTCTCCACCGGCACGGGCTACATCTCGGGCGCCATCACCAAGCCCGACGGCTTATCGGGCGGCGAGACCGTCAACGTGGCCGTCTCGTCGAGGACGTTCCTGGGCCAAGAGGAGCCGCTTTTTTTCCCCTTCACGGCCTCAGCCGGAACGACCTTGTCCTACAGCGTGCCTCTGCCGGCGCCGTCGACCTGGTCGGTGGCCGCGGTCCAGGGCGCTCCGCAAAGCCTGGCCCCCGGCTCATATATAGGAGGCTACGCCGACTACGCCGCGGTAGCCGTCGTCGCGAACTCGACGACGAGCGGCACGGATTTCTCGATTTTCTCAGACACCACGCCGCCGTTCTCCTCCATCACCTCGTTGGTGAGCGGCTCGACCTTGACCGCCCTTTCCTCCATAACGGGCACGGCCTCGGACGACGCGGGCGTAGCCGCCATCCTGCTGGCGGCCCACGACCTCGACGCCGACCTCTGGTGGGACCCGGGCGCCCAGCAGTGGCTCACGAGCGCGGTCCCTGTGTTCCAATCCGCGAGCCCGGTCGAGACGGGCAAGCCCGACGCTTTGAGCTGGAGGCAGGACGTCTCGACGCATCCGACCAACGGCGACTCGAACTACGGGGGCTTCGCGGGCAACCTGGCACCGGGACGCACCTACAAGGTCTTCTCGCAGGCGCGCGACTTCGTGCGCAACCTCGAAAGCGCCCCGACCGGCCTCACGTTCTTCTGGAACGGCCCCGGCGGCTCGCCGCCGGCTCCGCCTCAGAACGTCAACGGCTTCGCTTTGGGGACTTCCTCGATCTCTTGGGTCTGGAACCCTTCGACGGGCGCTGCGAGCTACAACCTCTACTCGGGCACCACGACCTTACTGGCCTCCACGACCTCGAACTTCTACACGGGCACTAATCTTTCCACCAATACGGCTTACCAGCTCTGCGTGAGCGCGGTCAACTCGAACGGCCAGAGCGCCAAGTCCTGCGCGAGCCTCGTGTTCACCTACGCCGCCGTCCCGGGCCGGCCCGAGTTCACGGCCGTGTCGTCGATGACGATCTCGGTGATTTGGGATGCGCGGGGAAACCCGGCGGCCACGAGCTACCAGGTCTTCTACTCCTCGACGAATTTCGCATCGAACTTCTTCGTGGAGAACACGACCCACACCGCCTCCTCCCTGACCACGATCTTCGGCTCCCGAACGCCGGTCGAGGTCGAGGTCCAAGCCTACAACGACAACGGCTTCCCATCCGACTTTTCGCCGGCCGCCTCGACGACGACGCCCTTCACCCCGCCGCAGCCGCCGCGGAATATCGCCGGCGCGGCCGTCGGGGTCTCCTCGATCTCGTGGACTTGGGACCCGTCGCAGGACGCCGACGGCTACGACGTCTACGGGACCACCGGTGATACAAGAGAGATTGCCGAGCAACGGAGAATCAATTCACTCGGCGGACTGAAGAACCTCGCAAATAAGATAAATCCGATTGGTCCCGCTAGGCAACATCTGTTGGTGTGCGACCCCAACAACCCAAACAAATGAAAAATAATATTACCCTAAACAATGGGAAGTACGGTCCCAGGGTGGTAATAAAGTCCCCCTGGTCCGATGGCATGACTAGATTCTTGAAGGATCGGGGTGTAAAAGAAATCGAACTCAATAATGGGTGGGACGGCAAGGATGTGTCGTTCCTGGAGGAATTCCCCGAATTGTTGGCCTTCGAAAGGCCAGGGCATATTGACGCATATTGAGGATGTCTCAGCAATCCATTTGCTCCACAAATTAAAAAGTCTACACATCAGCACATATTGTTCGACAGAAATCAGGTTTTCGGAATTTCCAGCTCTGGAGGATTGCAGCTTGGAATGGGGAAGGCGAAGGACGGATTCCTTATTCGACAGCAAGACACTAAAGAAACTCTTCGTCAATAGATATGGGGGCAAAGATACTGGATCTTTTTCAAAACTCATCAATCTAGAATCGCTTGCAATCCTAAATTCTCCTGTCGCTAATTTGCGCGGATTGAGTCGGTTGTCAAAACTTCGGTCCCTGCGGCTCGCCCTTTTGAAGAGGCTTACTTCTCTTGTTGGGATTTCTGACTTATCTCAGCTAGAAGAATTGAACATTGATACCTGTCGCGGTCTTCGCTCGATTGAGGAGATTGGCCACCTGACCCATCTCCGAAAATTCTTCTTGGACAACTGTGGCCAGATAGAATCTCTCAAACCTCTGAACAATCTGGGTCACCTGGAATGGGTAGGATTTGTGGAATCCACCGATATCGCCGATGGGGATCTTTCACCACTAGTGCGACAAAAGGAACTCGAGCGAATCTCGTTCCAGAACCGAAGGCACTATTCCCATCGCAGAGAGGATTTTAATGTCCCGTAATTCCCAACCAACCAACGCGGTCTGGTTTAGTATCGACGAGCCGGTAGCGTGGCTTACGTTCAATGGCCATCGCCGGCTCATCGCCAGACCCCATTGGCGACGGGATCCACTAGATTCGTTCCTTAATAAGCACATTGAGGGAAGCCCACCCGCTTCAACCGGCGCGCGAGCCTGCGAGCGCGCAACGGCCGGCCCCCCGCGGGGGCCGGACGATCCGTTGGGGGACGATTTGCGCCTGCGCCGAGCGTATATCCCGTCCAGCCATTCTGCAACATAGCATAGTCGTCTAATCTGTTGACACTCTAGCCTCCGAAAGAAATGTCGCAAGGAGGTCGGTATGTGTACCCGGAAGCAGAAATGACACAACCGGCAAAGGAGATTGAGAGCAATGAGTAAGCGGGAAAGGAAGAAAATGGTCAAGGACAACTTGAGGCGGCTATTGTTGGAGGAGTGGGGAAGGGAGCAGGCCAAAGGAGCCTCCGTTTCCAACTTTTGCCGGGCCTACGGGCTGAGCCGAAAGACTTTATATGCCTGGCGCAAAGCGTCGGGACAAAAGCTCGAAACCTTGCCCATCCAACGAGCGGACCCGTTGCTCAAACAAAAAGCGATTGAGATTTTTCTGCGGTACAAAGGGACGTGGAGCTCCGAGACCATTTCGCTGGCTCTAAAAGCCGCGCTCAGCGCCTCGACGGTGCGCAAGATCATCCGGCCCTACCGAGACCTTTGGAAGGCAGCCGGCGCTCCGCGAAATAGCAGGAAGGCGGACACTCTCCAACGCCCGCGGACCCCCAATCTCGTCTGGTCCACCGATTGGACCGAGTGTCGCGTCAACGGCAGGACGTTCTTCGTCCTGGTGGCGCTGGACGAGGCCGCACGTTTTTTTACCGGCTGGAAAATTCTCGACCGCGTGCCGAAGTCGTCCGACCTCCGTTCTTTTCTCGAGGAAACCCTGGAACGGTATGAGGAGCGACCTGTCTTGCTCAAATCCGATCGGGCTCAGGTTTTCATGTCCGCCGATTGGGCGGCTCTGCTGGAGGCGAACGGCGTCGCGCCCCATCGAGTGCGGCCCCATTCGCCTTGGGAGCAGGGGACCATTGAACGGGCCATCCCGGAGGTCAAGGCCTGGATCAGAGCCGGCGGTCCGCGGAATCCTTCAGAGCTCATCGCGTGCATCGATGAAGGGATGTCGATGCTCAACTTCTTGAAGCCAAAAGCGGTACTCGGGGGCCGGACTCCGGCGCGGGTCTTTCTCGGAACGTCCGAGACCTCCGATCCGGCGAGCCGCCGCGCCCTCGCCGCGGCCGCGCCGATGGAGATCAGCCATGCATAGAACGCGCGAGTCGCGAGCACGGCCAACTGCCGAATCTCGTTGAGCATGGTTCCCGCCGCGGCGGGGTGAAGGTAGGGGCGCAGCCGCGGATAACGCGATACCCGCCGGAATTCGTCCAGTTGATTTTCGCTCGAGATCAGGGTAAAGCGACCGTCGCGCCAAGCCTGGTAAAGGGCGTCCGGCAAGCCGCCGGGCGAGATCAGAGCGCTTAAAAGGACATTGGTGTCCAGAAGGACGCGCATTACGCGTCGCGCCTGAAATGCTCCGCTCGAACAGAATGAACCGCCTCATCGATGGCGGCCGCCAGTTTCTTGGCGGGAACGCGCGCATTCTTGGCCTTGGTTTCGGCGACGACCCGATCCAGCACCCGCCAGCGGACGGCCTCCTCCACGAACTTGGAGAGATCTCCTTTACGCATGCCTTGCTGAGCCAGAAAGGTCCGCAGGGCGATATCCGTGTCTTTGGAAACCACCAACGACCATCGAACGCTGTTGTCCATGACCCAAGCTCCTTTCAGCGGATAAACGTTTATACACATATCAGTATAACAGGCCATCGGCTCTGCGTCAATGCTCCGGACGTCCATTTTCACAGGGTTTGAAACAGTCATGATAGCGCCTCGATTCCATGGGGACTTGGGAAGTCCATAGCGCGTGGACTCAGCCGACATGTCTGCCATGTCCACGGCTCGCTTCGCTCGCGAGCTTTAACGGCGGCCGAAATCAAATAGATGGGCCTGAGGAAAGTACCGCGTCTAATCAGGCCGCAACGGCGCGGGAATAGTCGCCCACGGGGACCGAGATGCGGCCGACCGAGCCGACCTTGCCCTGAGCCATGAGGTCAAGGCGCCGCAGGACGGAGGCGTCGTAGTAGCGCTCGCCGCAACGCCGGCAAACACCCACTGGGACCTTCTCCACTACCACTAAGGCCCCTTTCCAACGATGGTCGACACGCGCCTTGCGCTGCTTGACGGACCCCCCGCAGTACTCGCATGGATCGTTTTTCATGTCTATCGCTTTAAGTATACCGTGATTACCCGCATTTTGCCACGGAGGGAAGGATCCGGCAGACGATCTCGACTTCCTTCTTGTTCTTGGTCAGCCCGGCCAAGACATAGCGGATGCCTCTTTCGTCCTTGGTCAACGTCTTCGCGATCCTTCCGGTCAGGACGATAGACTCGATATCCTCGACATCCAAGTCGTCATCCGCCGCCTCGTCTTTGGCGTGCTGCGTCAACTCATAGTGCCCCGAGACGATCTTGCGCCGGAAGATCTCGATATCCATTGGGACGCTCGACTTCCAGCAGATCATAGCATGATTGTCCCCGCTCGACGACTCCTTGAATCCCAAGTTGAAAATCCGACCGGCGCCGCCTTTTGATAGAATCGCTTGTGCCGTCGATTCAGGGATCTACGCCCGACCAAGCCGCGCGCGACAAGGCCCGCCTGAGCCTGGGGTGCAACGTCGTCGTCGAGGCCGGCGCGGGGACCGGCAAGACCACCTTGCTCACCGACCGCCTGCTGTTCCTGCTGCTGGGCGGCCCAGGCGGCAAGCCGGTCCCCATCCACGCCGTCGTCGCGTTGACCTTCACCGAGAAGGCCGCCGCCGAGATCAAGCTGCGCCTGAGCGACCGCCTCTCGGAGCTCGCCTCGCGGCTGGCGGGCGAGGCCTTGAGCGCGCCGTCCAACCAGCGCGCCGAACGGACTCTGAGCGAGCTCAAGGAGAACTTCCGCGCCGATGAGGCCGAGCTGCTCGCGCGGGCCCGGGCCGCGCTCGAGGACCTCGACAAGGCGCAGATCGGCACCATCCACTCGTTCGCCGCGCATCTGCTGCGGCTCTACCCCGTCCAGGCCGGCGTCGACCCCGGCTTCTCGGTCGACGAAGGAGAAGGCTTCGAGGAGCTCTTTTCCTCCGAGTGGGCGCGCTGGCTCGACGCCGAGCTCGGCGAGAAGCCGCCGCGCCTGGCTGACTGGCTCGAGGTCCTCGCGCTGGCCTCGCTCGACGAGCTCGAGGGCCTCGCGCGCGAGCTGTGCTCCGAGAAGATCGACCTCGAGCGCGCCGGCTGCGCCGACCCGGAAGCGGCGCGCTGGCTCGCGGAGCTGGCCCGCGAGCTCGCGAGCCTTCCCAAGAGCCAGCCGGTCCCGGCGGGGAACTCCGGCATCAAGGCGGCGCTCGCGGAGCTTGCCGGCGCTCTTGACGCGCTGTCCCGAGCCGCCGCCGCCGAGGACCCGCCCTTGCCCGCGAGCCTGCGAGGCGTGGAGGTCTCCGCCAAGTGGCCGGCGGCCTGGGACGAGGAGCGCGAGCCGCTCTACGAGCGGGCCAAGTCCGCCGCCAAATCCGCCTCGGCGGGCTCGGAGGCCCTGCTGCGCCGGGCCGTGCGCCTGCTCTCTCCCTTCGCGCGGGGCTTTCGACGCCTCTACACGCGCCGGGGCCTGGTCTCCTTCGACGGCCTGCTGGTCAAGGCGCGCGACTTGGTGCGCGACCGCCCGGAGGCGCGCGAGGAGCTCAAGAGACGGTTTTCGACCCTGCTCATCGACGAGTTCCAGGACACCGATCCCCTGCAGGGGGAGCTGCTCCTGCTGCTCGCCGAGGCCCCGGGGGACGCCGCCGGGAGCTGGAGCCAGGCGCGCCTGGAGCCCGGCCGGCTCTTCGTCGTCGGCGACCCCAAGCAGTCGATCTACCGGTTCCGCGGAGCCGACATTGCGGCCTATCAGAGCTTCACGCGCCGCATCCTGAGCCAGGAGGGAGCCGTGTCCTGCGACCTCGTCGCCAACTTCCGCAGTCCCGCCGCCGTGCTGGCCCCGGTCAACGCCGTCTTCTCGGCCCTGATGCGCGAAGAGGAGGGCCTGCAGGCGGCCCACAAGGAGCTCGTCTGCGGGAGCTCCGGCGGACCGGCCGGGCCGGCGGTCGAGTTCGTCGCCATCGGCGCGCCCGCGGCCCCCGGCGCGGTCTACGACGCGGCGGCTGTTCAGGACGCCGAGGCGCGCTGGATCGCCGCCTGGATCCGGGAGCATTGCGGCCCGGGCCGGGAGAGGCGCTACAAGGACGCCGCCGTGCTGCTGCGCACCTCGACGCCCCTGCCCGCGCTCCTTGAGGTCTTCAAGGCCGAGGGCATCCCCTACGCCGTCGAGCTCGAGCGCTTTTTCTACGGCGCGCAGGAGATCGTCGATTTCCTCAACGTCCTGCGCGCCTTAGACGATCCCGCGGACCGCGTCGCCCTGGCCGGCGTCCTGCGCTCGCCGCTCTGCGCCGTGGCCGACCGCGCGCTCTGCGAGCTCTCGAAAGCCGGTGCGTTGAGCTACCTCTCGAGCGCGCCGCCGGCGGGGCTCGCGCTCTCCAAGGATGACCGCCGTTCCATCTCGGAGGTCTTCCCGCTTCTGCGCGCCCTGCGCGCGCGCGTCGGGCGCGCGCCGCTGGGCGAGCTCGTCGGCGCCGTGCTCGAGGAGACGCAGCTGCTCGAAGCTTGTGCTGCCGCATACCACGGCCAGCAGACGGCCTCGAACCTGCTCAAGCTCGGGCGTCTCGCCTGCGAGGCCTCCGCGGGCCGCGGCGAGACCTTGCGCGAGTTCATCGAGCGCGTCGCGCGCCTGGGCGGCGAGAGCGCCCGCGAGGGCGAGAGCGCGCTGGCCGACGAGCACTTGGACGCGGTGCGCCTGATGACCATCCACAAGGCCAAGGGCCTCGAGTTCCCCGTGGTGTTCCTGACCAACGCCTCGAGCTGGCGTCGGCCGCCGCGCACGGCCGTCTCGCTGAGCGATTGGGGCAGCGCGCGCGTCGGCCTGCGTCTGGGGCGTTGGGCCGACGCGGCGATGGCCCGGCTGGAGGCGGCCGAGGAGGAGCGTGAGGCGCGGGAATCGGTGCGCCTGCTCTATGTCGCGATGACGCGCGCCAGGCAGCGTCTGTTCGTGCTCGGAAAGGAGAAGCCGGACAAGGGCTCGCCGGCCTGGCGCTTGGGCCTCGCGGGGGCCTGGCCCGCCGGCGCTCCGGGCGCTGCGTCGCGCGTGGTCGCGGCCGATGCGGCCGCGGCCAAAGTCGGGCCTGTCCGCAAGGCTCCCGCGCCGCCTCAGGTCTCGCAGACGCATCTGTCCGCCTTGTGGCGGCAGCGGCGGGCGCGGTTTGAGGCGGCGAGGGCGTTGAGCTGGACGCGCAGCCCGACGGACTCCAAAAGCGAGCCGGCCTCGCCGAGCCGCCGCGACGAGGACGCCGCGGCGGCGGCCCCAGGCGCGTTTGTGGGACGGCTTTGCCACCGCGTCCTGCAGGGCTGGGATTTCCGCGCCGGGGGCGACCTCGCCGAGGCGCTGAAGGCCGCCGGGGCGAGCCTCGAGCGGCTCGAGCCCGGGGGCGACTGGGCCGCGGCGCGCGCGGAAGCGGCCGCGGTGCTTTCGAAATTTCTCGCCTCGAAGACGGCGAGAGAGCTCGGCGAGGCGGAGATCCTCGGCCGCGAGCTGCCCTTCGCGGTTGAGAGCGGCGGCGCGGTGCTGCGCGGCGCCATCGACCTGGTCTACCGGTCCAAGGGGAAGCTCGTCGTCGCCGACTACAAGACCGACCGGGTCGAGGGCAAGACCCTCAAGGACCTCAAGAAACGCCACGCCCCTCAGGGCCAAGCCTACCGCGCCGCCGTCGAGGAGGCGATGAAGCTCTCGGGAGTCGAGTTCCGGCTGATTTTCCTGCGCGCTCCGGAGCTTTCGTGAAGTGCCCGAGCTGCCTGGCGCCCGTCAACTTCTCGCGCAAGGACTGCCCGCGCTGCGGGGCAGTCTATCAGGAGGCCTTCGAGTCGAAGGCCTGGGCCGAGCACCACCGCAAGAAAACGGCCCGCACGGCGCACCCGGCGCGACGGCACAAGGCCGGCGGACGGTCTTCCGCCTGGGCGGCGGGCGCCGGGGCCGCGGCGATCCTGGTCATCGGGTGGGCCGTGCTCGCGCCGCCGCCGGGCCTGCCGCTGCCCGCGGGAGCCCGCCGCATCGAAAGCCACGGCTTCGCCCTGGCGGCCCCGGCCGGCTGGTCCGCAGACTTCACTGAGTCGCCGCGCCAGGAGCTGGTCTGCGCCGCGCGGCTCTCGCAGGGCCCTGTCGCCGTGGAGGTCCTCGTCGGCGAGCGCTCGCTCTACGACCGGGCGCGCACGGCCGAGGGCGCCCGGCGGCTGGCCGAGACCCAGTTCAACGGGGGGGAGGCGCGCCTGGAGTCCGTCGCGGAAGAGGAGATCGACCGCCTGCCGGCCCTACGGCTCAAGGTTTCGGGAGGCCGCGTCTATCTGCCCTCGCCGAGCGCCGGACGCCTGGCCTCGCCGCTGCACGCTCCCGCGCCGCGCTACGAGAGCCTGGAGTTTTCTGGGGAGCTCGTCGCGGTCCGCGGCGCTGGGCGCAGCTACCTGATCAAGATCTCCTCAGACCGCGATTCCCTCTCGCGCCAGAGCAGGAGCGTCGAGGCCCTTTTGAATTCGTTCCGCGTGACCCGCCGCCCGCTCACGCTCGCGCACCTGCGCCAAGCCCTGACGGGCGCAGGTCCCTGAGATGGACCCCAGGCTGATCGTCCCTCTCCCGGCGCAGAGCCCGTGGAGTTCCTGGGCCCGGCCGGACATCCATCATTGCGAGGCGAACCTCTCCGGCTGGGTCGCGGCGCCGGCCGACGCTTGGTCGAACCTCGCCTACCTCGCGGCCGCACTTTGGCTGTGGCGGCGACGCGACGAGCCCAACGCCCGGGCCTTGGCCGGGATCGTCTTCGCGATCGGCGTCACCTCGTTTCTCTTCCACGCCTCCTACACTTTCTTCTTCCAGGTCTTCGACTACGGCGGGATGTTTCTCTACTCGTCGTGGATCATCGCGCAGGCAACGAGGCGGGCCGGCTGGTTCGATTCGAGGGGCTCGAAGTTTCTCTTCGCATCCTTGACCGCAGGCAGCATCGCGGCGGTCGTTGTTTCGCATCGGATCGGCCGGCCGGTGCAGCCGGTGTTCGGGATCCAAGCCCTGGCGGCCGCGGGGCTCGAGGGATGGCTCTACCGGAGGAGGACGGCGGATTACGCGATCAAACCGCTAGCCGTCTGCCTCTGCTTGGTCGCGGCCGCCTTCGCGTTGTGGAACTTCGATCACCTAGACTGGTTCTGCCGTCCCGATGATCATGTGCTCCAGGGCCACGCGCTCTGGCACTTGCTGACGGCCGCGAGCTTCGTGCCCGCCTTCCTCTACTTCCGGCAGTTCTAGCGCCGGCGCAGATTGCGCGCGATCTTGGCGAGCTGAAGCCACACGTCGGGGCGGCGCTTCTTGATCTTGGCCAGCGCCTGGGCGCCGGCGGGCCGCATCTCCCAGGTCTTCTTGTCGTAGAGCTCCTTGGGCTTGTCCTCGATGGGAAGGCTGCGGAAGAGATTCACGGTCAGCGCGCGCTGCTCGAGGGCGTCGCGCTTGTCGTCGCAGGGCTGGCGCCCGCCGTCGTCGCGCAGGCAGTCGACCTGCAGGAAATGGCCTTCCTTGTCGGCCCGCTCTTTTGCGAAGGCCAGCGTCTTGGGAAAGAACTGTCCGGGTCCGCCGGCCTCGACCTCGGTCAGCGTGGCCGGCAGGAGCTCCGAGAAGGCGGTCAGAGCGAGGCCCCAGCAGCGGTCGTCCTTGAGGCAATCGTCGAGAGTTCCGTAGGCGTCGACTCGCGCGCTCTTGGCGGCGCGGCCCTCGACCGGAGCGGCCCGTGAGGCCAAGGGAGAGAACAAAGCCAGGACCGCAAGGACCAAAGAGTGAAAAGGGTGAAGGCCTGGCATGGCACCTAATCCGCCGCTTTCGGGCCGCCGCCGCCGCGGTAGCGCGCCTCGAGCTCCCTGATGCGCCGCTCGTAGTCCTTCTGAAGCCCCGTCCTCTCCTCGGCGAGCTTGCGCAGCTTCTCGTCGTAAAGCGCGGCCTGCTCGATCTTGGCCATGTTCAGCTCGTTGCGCAGGTCGCGCTCGAGCTTCTGGGCGTGGGCGGAGAGCTCCTCCTCGCGCTGCATGAGAGCGGAGTTGACCTTGTTCTTCTCCGCGTCCACGGCCGAGAGCTTTTCGCGGTAGGCGTCCTCGAGCTCCTTGGCGCGACGCTCGGCTCCGGCCCGGATGTGGTCGCGCTCGGTGGCCAGGCCGACGAGCATCTCGCGGCTTTTGCGGTCGAACTCTTCCTCGAGCTTGTTCTTGCGCTGGCTCAACTCATCAGTGAGGTCCTTGACGCGGCTTTCCTGGGCGGCCTCCTTCTGGCCGAAGTTCGAGCGCAGCGAGGCGATCTCGCGCTCGACGAGCTCGGTCTTCTGGATGTTCCAGGCGTTCTCCTTGGCCACCCAGTCGTTGGTCAGGCGCTTCTCGAGCTCGAGGTACTTGAGCTCCAGAGCCTCCTCGCGCGCGCGGTAGGAGCCGTCGAGCTCGGTGCGCGCCTTGTAGATCTGGTCGTCGTAGGCGAGGATGAGGTCCTTCTCCTTCTGAATGAGCGTGGTCTCGGTCTCCTTCTGGCGCGCCCGCACCGAGTCCTCGAGCATCCGGTCGCGGTTTTGGTAGGAGATCTCGAGTTCCTGCTTTCTCGCCTGCAGGTCTCGGTCGCGACTGATCTCCCAGTCGCGGCGTTCCTTGTCGAGCGCGTCGCGCTGCTCCTTGAGCCACGTGGCTTCGCGCGAGCTCAGGTTCTGCTGGAGCTCCGCCTCGCGCTTGATCCAGGCCTCCTGGAACTGATTCTCGACCTTGGCGAGCTCGGACAGGCGGTCGTCGACCGCCTTCTTGAGGGCAAGCTCCTTCTGACGGAACTTCTCCTGAAGCTCCCCGTCCTTGTTGCGCGCCTCGATCATGAGCTGGAGCCGCAGGCCCTCGAGCTCCTCGTGGCGCCTGGCCCAGTGCTCGTCAAGCTCGGCCGACCTGCGCGTCGCGGACGTCTCGACCTCCTTGACCTTCTGGGCGAACTTCTCCTCGAGTTCCTGGCGCATGGCCTGCATCAGGGCTTCCTTTTGCCGGTAGCCCTGCTCGAGGCGCTCGCGGTCGGCGTTGAGCAAGGTCTCGCGCTGGGAGACCCAGTCGCGCTCGCGCTGCGACCAGGCTTCCTGCAGCTGGGCCTGCTCGCGGACGTACTTCTCGCGCAGCAGAGTCTCCGCCGCGGCCGCCCGGGCCTCGAGGGCGCTTTTTTCGCGCGTCAGGGCTTCTTCGTAGGAGCGGCGGAAGATCTCTTCCTTCTTGGCCACCTCCTCTTTGAGCTGTGCTTCCTTGGCGAAGATCTCGCTGCGCAAGACCTTCTCCTTCTCGAGGTAGGCGCCCTCGAGGCGCTGGGACATGTCCCTGTACCTGCCCTCCTGGGCCGCCCGCTCCTCGGCCAGGCGCGCCGCGTGGCGGGCCTCCAGCCCTTTCTCGAACTCGCGCTGGGTCGACTCGAGGGACTGGCGCTCGGAAGCCATCCTCTGGCGGAAGGCGTCCTCGAGCTCCTTAAGGCGCGCGTCGTGGCGCGCCTGGAGCTCCGCGGACTCCTTAAGGTTCTTCTGCGCCAAGTCCTTGCGCAGCTCCTCGGCGGCGCCCTCGGAGGCCTTGAGCCAATGGGTCTGCTCTTCGGCGACCGCGCGGCGAAGCTCGGCCTCGCGCGCCTGGTAGGCGAGCCCGAGCCGCTCCTCTTTCTCCGAGAGCTGCTGGGCGCGCGAGCGGCGCTCGCCGTCGAGCTGGGCCAGGGCATTGGCGCGCGCGGCCTCCAGGGCCTGGGCGTGCTCCTCCAAGAGCGCCTTCTCGCGCTCGGCCCAACGCTGGCCTTGCGCCTCCTCGAGCTTGACCCGCTCCTTCTCGAAGGACTTCTGGAACTCGCGGCGCTCCGCCTCCATCTGCTCGCGGCTCTTGAGCAGCGCCTCATGGAGCTTGGCCTGGTGCGCTTCCCACTGCTGGCGCTCCTTCGAGATCCACGCCTTCTCCATGTCCGAGAACTTGCGCGCGAGCTCCTCTTCCTTGAGCCGGTAGTGGTCCTGCAGCTCGCGCTCGTGCTGGAAGAGGTCCTCCTCCTTTTTCTCGTAGGCGGACTCGAGATTCTTCATCTGCTCGAAAACGGTGCGCTCGCGCTCGGCGAACTCGCGTTCGAGGGCCTCGCGCTGGAGGGCGAACTCGGCGCGGTGCCGGGCCAAGTTCTCGTCGAGCTTGCGCTCGTGGGTGCGCCAGAGATCCTTGTCCTTGGCTACGAGCTGATCCTGCAGGGCCTGGTACTTGGCCAGGCTTTCGGCTTCCTTCGCCTCGAAATGGGCCATGACGTCGCGCTGGCGGATGCGCAGCTCGTCCTCGAGGCGCGCGTTCTTGTCCCTGAAGTGCTCCTCGAGGAACTTGCGCTCGGCCTCGAGGCGTTCCTGGAGGTGCGACCACTCCTGCTGGGACTTGAGGCGGCTCTCCTTCTCGGCGGCCTCCAGGTTCTTATGCGTCTCGGCGTCGAGCTTGCGGCGCCGTTCCTCGAGCTCGTCCTCCTTGCGCCTGAGCCAGCCTTCGTTGTGGAGGACCTTGGCCTCGAACTTCTCCTGGAGGCTGGCTTCCTCGCGGGCCAGCAGTTCCCTGTTGTGGCGGACGAGCTCCTCCTCGAACTTCTCGTATTTGCGGCGGAACTCCATCTCTTTGGCCTTGATCTGCTCGTCGAGGAGACGCTGCTGGCCCTCGAGGTCGCGCTCGCGCGAGCGCGTGAGCTCGGATTGAATCTTGAGCCGCTCGAGCAGGGACTCCTTGGTCTGCTCGAGGGCCTCCTCCTGGTGCTGGAGCACCGACTGCATCTCGTGCTCGGCGGCCTCGCGGGCCTCCTTGACGGCGTCGATCATCTGGCGGCGCAGGGCGCCGACGAGGCCCTCCTTGGCGGCGATCTCGCGCTTGAGGGCGTCGATGTGCAGCTCGAGCTGGTGGCGTTCCTCGCGGACGTTGGCGTCCTCGTCTCGGATGAGCTCCTCGCGCAGCTCCTTGCGCAGGCTCTCCTCCATCTTCTTGTGGTCCTGCACGGAGGCTTCCCAAACTTGGATCGTCTGTCGCCAGCGCTTGATCGCCTCCTCCTTCTGGGCGACCTCCTCGGCGAGCTGCTTGGCCGCCTGCGCGGCGCGGTCGCGCTCCTCGCGCAGCGTGCCGGCCTCCCCGTTCATCTTGTGGATGCGCTCGAGCGCCCAGCGCAGCGCCAGGCGCGCGGTCTCGAGGTCGTTGACGGCCGAGGCGTCGAAGTATTCCTGTTCCATGGAGGCTTCCTTTAGTAGATGCCCTCGGGAGGCTCCGTAATGATGCCAGGAGCGTGTTACGTTTTCAATAACGGAACTTTGGGTCTTGACAAAACTGGATTAGTGTACTATAACACTAGTACACTATGATCCAGATCGACGCGGCCTCCCCGGTCCCCATCAACGATCAGATCAAGGCCGGCCTGCGCGGCTTGGTCGCGCGCGGCCTTCTCAAGCCGGGGGACCAGGCGCCGTCGGTCCGCGGCTTGGCCGCCAGCCTGAAGGTCAATCCGAACACCGTCGCCCGCGCGTTTCGCGAACTCTCGCTCGAAGGATTCTTGGAGAGCCGGCGGGGCGAGGGCAACTACGTGTCCGACAAAGCCAAGCGTCAGGTCCAGCAGGATCTGGAATGCGTTCGCGCCGATCTGATGGAGGCCGTGCGCGCGGCCCGGCGCGGCGGGCTCGATTGGCGCGCCATCGAGACGGCGGTCAAGAAGCTGCAGGCGGAGGACAAATGAGCCAGGACGATGCCGTGGTCTTGGAGGGCGTGCGCCGTTCGTTCTCCGGCAAGCCCGTGCTGCGCGGGATCACGGCCCGCGCGGGCCGCGGCCGGGTGATCGGCCTGCTGGGCCGCAACGGCGAGGGAAAGTCGACCTTGATCAAGATCATGCTGGACATCGTGGCCGCCGACGCCGGGCGCCTGGAAGTCCTAGGGCGGTCTCCCGACGGCAGCGCGGCCATCCGCCGGATCGTCGGCTACGTGCCGGAACGCCCCGTCTTCCACGACTTCATGACGGTCGCAGAGGTGTTCGCTTTCAGGGAGAGGTTTTTCCCGACTTGGAGCCGCGAGAAGGCGGCGGCGTCCGCGGCGAAGCTGGGACTGGACCCTTCGCAGAAGGTCGCGGGAGCCAGCAAGGGGACGTTGGGAAAGCTCGCCTGGGTCTGCGCCACGGCCCATCAGCCCGAGCTCCTGCTGCTCGACGAGCCGACCTCGGGGCTCGACGCCTTGGTCCGCGACGACCTGCTCAGCGGCCTCATCGAGGAGCTGCACGGCTCGGGACGCACGATCCTGGTGGCCAACCATCACATGGAGGAGTTCGCCGGGCTCCTCGACGAGGTCTGGGTGATGTCGGGCGGGGCGATCACCGGCGTCCACGATATGCAGACCCTGCGCTCGCAGGCCTGCCGCATCCGCGGCCGGCGCAAGGCCGGCGCGGCGGTGCCGGCGCCGGCGATCGTCCTCTCGGAAGAGGGAAGCCTGGTCGAATGGGCCGCGCTGCGCGCATCCGACGCCGACTGCGTCGCCGCCTCTGGCGCGCTGGACGGCTTCGAGAAGGAATCGCTGCCTATCGAGGAGATCCTGAAGGCGCTGCTCAAGACCGACGGCGGAGGAAGCCATGATTGATCTCGCCAAGCTGGAGCTGCGCAAGGGCCGCGACCTGTTCGCGGGGATGGCCGGGATCTTTCTGGCGTCCTTGCCGCTTTTCTCGCTCATCGCGCGCATGAACCACTACTCGGTCCTCCATGCTCTCAACGCAACACTCCTGTTCTGGACCGTGATCGGCCTGCCTTTCGTCGCGCTGCTGTTTGGAGCCTACGGCGGAGCGGCCCTGCGCCATGAGCCCTTGCTCTCGGCGGAGGAGCCTTTGCCGTCCTCTCCGTTCCAGCGGGTGGGCGCGGCGGCCCTCGCCGGAGCGGCTTATCTCGCGCTGATGATCCTTCTCGTCCTGGCTGCGGCGAGCCTGCTGAGCTATGATTTCCGCGCGTCGCTGGGCGCGCACGAGTTCGCGCGCGTGTTCGTCATCCCCTACGTCCCCATCGAGGTTTTCGCGATCCTCTACGGGTTCCTGCTGGCTTTTGTCCTCGCCTATCTCTTGGGAAACAGCGTCGGCGGCGGCGCGCTGGCGCTGGTGCTGGCGGGCGCCGTGACGGGGAGCCTGACCCGAAGCTTCGCGGACCACGCGATCTACGGCCCCCGCTCGCCCCTCTGGCCCTGCGTGGTCTTCGTCTGCGCGGTCTGCCTGGCCGCGGCCTTCAAATGCCTGCGCCGGGGCGCGGTCTGGCTCGAGCGCAGCGAGAACGGGGGCATGCTCAAAGGCCTCAAGATCGCCGGCATCCTCGTCGCGGCGACCTTCGTTTCGCTTTTCGCGGGAGGCGTGGTCGAGGAAAGGACCGCGAGGTCTCTGCAGTTGGCGCAAGCTCACTACTGGATCCCGTGGCATTCGGGAGCTCGGGTTCCGCTGCCGGAGCCTAGGGGAGCGGCCCTGCTGGAAGCCGTCGACGGGACCTTGGCCTGGGTCGCCCCCGAGAAAGGAGTGGCCTTGGCGGTCCCCCGCCACGACCATACTCCCCATCAGATCCTGGGCGGGATGTTCGCCTACGAGATCAAAGGTCTCGCCTGGGACGATCGAGGACGGCTCTGGCTCATGCGGCGGGCGGACTCCCCCGGCCAGTGGGAGGTCCTCTCGGGCCGCCCGGGCGGCCGGCTCGAGCTGAAGGCGGCGTTTCCCGCCTTTGAGAAGCGCGACGCCTGGCTGCTCGTCATCGGCGACTGTCCGGTGCTCGAGACGCGGGAATCCTCGGATTCCCCGGCGCGGTTCGCGGAGATACTCGGCTCGTCGAGGCTTCAGTGGAAGCCGCGCGACCAGGTCTGCCGGGCGTCGCGCGATCCCTTCGCGACTTTGGATGACGGCGGGACCGTCCTGACGCAGCGCAAGCCCGACGGCTCGCGTCGGACCTGGCGCTTGCCCGGACGCGACGCCTTCCGCGGGCTGAAGAACCGAGGGCTCGTGGAAGCGGCGATGTTCGCAGGGCATCCATATTTTCTGGTCCCGGTGGTGCTGCCCCGCGGGCGCTACGGCCTGGCCGTGTGCGGCGAGGACGGCTCCGTTCGCCTCGAGTGGGAGATGCCTGGTCGATGGGGCTGGGGCTTCGCTTTCGACGTCGCGCCTGACGGCACGGTTTCGGATTGGTTTTGGAAAGATGAGCGGCGTCATCTCTTGGCGGCCACGAAGGACGGCCGATTCCTGCCTCCCGTCGCTGTGGAGGGGCTCCCTTCGCGTGAAGCGGTCCCGATCGAACGCTCCGTCGTGCATGAGGCGGCCGGACACGCTTGGATCCTCTACGACGATCGGGAGCTCATCGAGATCGAGCTGGCCGAAGGCAAGGCGGTCCATCGCTGGCGGCTTCCCGATCCTCAACCCATGCTGGTTCACAACATGAAGCTGGTCGAGGCCGTGGAGGAGGGTCTGTTCGTCCGTACGTCAGGCGCGCTCTACTTCTACGACTGGCAGGGCCGGCGGCGCAGGGTCCCGCTTTAGGCCCAAGGGCCGCTCCGGGGGTGGGTCTTTAGACTCGCCGAAAAGCTCCCCAAGGGCCCTGCGTGCCTAGGCCCGCAGGGGCTAGAATGTCCTCATGCGCATCTCCTCGGCGCTGTTGGCGCTCCTGCTCGCCTCGCCCGCCTTCGCGGCTCTGGGCGTCCCCGAGGGCGGACTTCCCGCCGGTCGGCTGGCCGTGGTCCCCGTCGTCTCGGCCCGTCAATCCACGCTCGGGACCTGGAATATCCTGCAAGGGTTCATGCGCGACGGCGGCTCCTCGCTGCCGGGCGCCGCCGGGATCGCCTCGCTTGACGCCCAGGCCGGCCGCTACGCGGCCGGAGCCTTGCTCGGGCGCGTGCCGCCGGTGCTGTGGGCCGAGCTCATGATGAAGAAGGACCTCGACGAGGCCGAGCGCGGCCGCATCGTCGCCGCCTTTTCGGTCTACCTCGCTCAAACCTCCGAGGCCGCGGCTCACGACAACGCGGACGTCCTGGCGCGCCTGCAAAGCGAGATCGACGCGGGCCGCCTCGGTGCGGCGGACCTCGAGGACGCGGCGGCAGCACTCAGAGGCCTAGCCGCCCACAGCCCGGGGCTGCGGGCCAGCCTCTCCGAGGTCGCCTCCGCGCTGGAGGTCCAAAAAAGCCGCGGGATTTCAGCGGGCGTCGCAGGAACCGCGGCGTCTTGGCTCGAGGGCAAGAAGCCCGAGCAGTTGGGGCCCGGCGTGGCGGGTCGGGAGGGCGCCGGGACGCAAGCCCTCGCTCCGACCTCGCCCGCGGCACAGCAGCGCGCGGAGCCTCTCCCGGCTCCTGCGCCGAGCGCCGCTCCAGCGTGGCGCTCGAAGCTCAAGGCCGTCCTGCAATGGGGCGCGCCGATCCTGGCGATGATCGGACTTTTCATCGGCATCGATTGGGGGACCAAGGCCTTCGCCGCCCAGCATCTCTTCACCGCCTTCCACGAAGCCGCCTGGCGCGCGCCGTTCATGGCGGTCATCATTCCCCTCATCGCCCTCACCGCGTACAATGCCCGCGCATCCCTCCTGGACGACCATCGCGCCTGGAAGTGGTCATTCAAAGAGATCCGCAACGGCCGTCTGGGCTGGCACCGCGGCGAGGTGCCGGGACTCGGCAAGGCGATCAAGGACCACCCGTCTCTGCGCCGGGCCGTGCGGCTCTACGACATCTCGATCGCCATGATGCTCGGCGGGATGCTCGCCAACGGAATCGATCTGCTGCGACTGGGCGGGGCCCTGGACTGGATCCCGGTGGGCCGCTCGCTCATGAATTTCGCCGACATCGCGCTGCTGACGGGGCTGGCGTTCTTCCAAGTGGCGAGTCATTTTTTCGCGAGGGCGGCCGAGGCGGAGCATGACCACAAGATCCTGCGCTTCAACACGGTCGGCTTCCTGGGCCTTCCGCTGGTGGGCTTCTTTGTCGCCTGGGTCTTCGGCACCGCGTCCGGTGGGGGGCTCTTGGATGTGGCGCTCAAGAACATCGGCTACCTTTATCTGATGGGCTTCTCGATGCTCATCGGCATCTCCCGCTACCTCTGCGCTCTGGTCATCAACCGCTACGCCGCCAAGTTCAACGCGGAACAAGACCAGAAGAAAGCCTAGCCGCGCGGCGCATCGCGAGGGGCAATTTGATAAGATCGCCTCTCCCTTGACCCCCGCATCGTCCGGCAAGACCGTCGCCCTCGCCTTGGCGGTCCTGACGCTGCTCGGCGGCGTCGCGCTTCGCGCCGAGGACGAGCAGGCCTACGACCGCGCGCTCGAGAAATACCAAGAAGGGGATTTCGCCGCCGCGGCCAGGCTCCTCTCGGCGAAATCGTCGAAGACCGCCGGCGATCTTAACCTGCTGGGCTGGGCGACTTTGAAAGCCGGAGATCCCCGTGAGGCGATCGTCCAATTCACGCGCTCCCTCTCGCTGGACTCGTCGGCGACCAATTCCTACTGCGGGATCGGCTACGCCTACTACCGGCAGGGCTTGCTCGCCGAGGCCCTCGAGTCGTTCAAAAAGGGCGAGTCGGAGGACTCCGAGTGCGCCTCCGGAAAGGCGGCGGTTCTCAGGAAGCTCGACGCCAAGGACGAGCTCGCGCCCGGCCTGCTGGAAGCCGAGTCGTTCGTCAAACGCGGCGACAATGCCGGGGCGGCGAGGGTTTACGTTCGGATGCTTGACGCCGGCATCGACGACGGCAGGGCGCGGCATCGGCTGCTTGCGATCTACGGCTGGCCCGCGTACAACAAGGGGCAAAGGCTCGGCCTTCCGCCGCGGTCGCCGGCTCTCCAGACGGCGATGACGGCGCGCGCGCGCGGCGACTACCTCGAGGTGCTCGAGGGAGGCGTGTGGGAGCCGATCTACGTCAAGGGCGTCAACCTGGGCCCCGCGCGGCCCGGCGAGTTCCCCTCGACGCCGCCGCTCGAGGTGAAGACCTACCTGGACTGGTTGGCGCAGATCGTCGCGATGAACTGCAACACGGTGCGCGCCTACACGATCCTGCCTCCGGCCTTCTACCGCGCCCTCAAGATTCACAACGATGGTTCCGACCGGAAGCTGTGGCTGCTGCAGGAGGTCTGGCTGACCGAGCGCGACGACGAGCTCGATCTCTACTCCAAGTCGTGGTCGGATGATTTCCGCAAGGAGATCGAGGACAACATCGACGCCCTGCACGGCAACGCGGACATTCCGTATCGCCCGGGGCACGCCTGGGGCGTCTACACGGCGGATGTCTCGCGCTTCACGCTGGGCCTGGGCGTCGGGCGCGAGCTCGAGCCTGCGGTGGCGCTGACGACCAACGCGAGGCACCAGGCGCGCACGGCCTACAAAGGGCGCTACATCAGCGTCGCCCGCGGCAACCCCGCCGAGGTATGGTTTGGCGAAATGGCCGATCATGCGGCGGCCTACGAGATGCAGATCTACAACTCCCAGCGCCCCATCACTTTGATCAACTGGCCGCCGCTCGATCCGATCTTTCATCCCACCGAGGCGACCTATCCCGAGGAGGTCGCTTTTAGGAGAAAGCGGGGTGAGAAGGTCTCGGAAGTCCTCACTCGCCCTCTCAACGACACCGACGCGGTCTCGCTGGACGTCAACGCGCTGCAGGCCGGCGCGGATTTCCCGGCCAAGGTCTTCGCGTCGTTCCACGTCTACTCGCACTGGCCGAATTTCCTGTTCACCGATCCCGAGTACCCCAAGGTCCGCGACGACGAGGGCTCGAACCGTTACTACGGCTACCTTCTCGACCTCAAAAGGCGTTACAAGGGCATGCCCCTCTTGGTCGCGGAGTACGGGATCGCGACGAGTTGGGGTACCGCGCATCTGCACCCGGACGGCTGGGGCAACGGGGGCCTCAACGAGAAGGAGCAGGCGCGGCTCCTGGTGCGGATGAGCAAGAACATACGCGACGCGCGCTGCGCCGGAGGGATCGTCTTCGAGTGGCAGGACGAGTGGTGGAAGCGGGTCTCGGATTATTTCACGCGAGGCTTCGCGAGCGACCTGCAGACCAAGCCGCTGTGGCTCAATCTCTACGACCCCGAGGAGATGTTCGGGCTGTTGGGCTACAGGTCTGCGGCTCGCGTCCCCTTGCTCCGGGGCCGGGAAGAGGATTGGGCCGGGTCCGTCGTGCTCGCTTCGGCCCCAGCCGGGGGGCCGTGGGCCTTGCGCAGCCTCCGGGCGGCGTCCGATCAGGTCTTCCTCTATTTCCGCGTCGACGCGGATAATCGCGGGGCCGGCATGGACGGATCAAAGTTCGCGCTGCTGCTCGACACTATGCCCGGCAAGGCGGGCTCGCGCAAGATCCCCGGCCTGGACCTGCGCATCGAGTCGGGCGCGAACTTCCTGATCTCGCTTTCCTCCTCGGCCGGGAGCATCCTCATCGCGGAAGCTTACAACCCAAATCAGTGGCACGAGAGCGGCGCGTCCCCGGGCGCCAAGGAGATGTGGCGCAAGGTGGATATGCAGGCGTCTCTCGAGGACGAGTCCGCTTTTGGCGAGATCATCACGGAAACCAACGCCCCGCACTGGAGCCGCGACGGGACGGTCTTCCCTCCGCTCTTCGCCAGCCGCAGCCCGCTCAAAGCGGGGACGGCCGATCCCGATTCCGCCGACTACGACAATCAAGCCGCGTGGCATTTCAGCCCCGCCGAAGGGATGCTCGAGGTGAGGATCCCGTGGGGTTTGCTATACTTCATGAATCCCGCCGGAAAGCTCGTCTTCGCCGGCACCAAAAAAGAGGAGCCCTACCCCCGGGAGACCGAGGGAGTATCCGTCGTCGCCGTGCGTCTGGGGACCGCGGCCGGCGGCAAGGAAGAGATCGCGAGCGCTCTGCCGCCCTTGGTCGGAGGCCGGCTGCCCGCGGCCTCCGTGCCGGTCTACAGCTGGAAAAAATGGGATACCGTCGCTTATGAGGCGTTTTTCAAGCCGAGCTACCTGGCCCTCAAGGAGCTGTTTGGCCGTCTCGAGCCCCTGAAATGACGACGAAACAGGTTCTCGCCCTCCTCATCGCGCTCTCAGCGGCCGCGCCCGCCCGCGCGGCGGACTCTCAGGCGCAGGCCGCCGTCGAAGCGAAGAGAGGAGACGCCCTTGCAGCGCAGGAGGACTTCAAGAGCGCGGCTGACGCCTATCTCGAGGCCTTGAGTCTGGGCAAGTTCAGCCTCGAGGAACGCATGACGATGGCCACACGGATTTCGTGGGGCGGGCGTCTCGACGAAGCCGCGCGGGAGTTCCGAGCCGTTCTCGGAGAGGATCCCGCCAACGCCAGGGCGAGAACCGCGCTGGCCCGGACGCTGTCTTGGAAGGGGGACAACGAGACCGCGCTCGCCGAGATCGAGGCCGTACTCTCTAAAACGCCGGACGACCGCGAGGCGCTTCTCGTCAAAGCCAACGTCTTGAGGTTGAGCGGCCAAGGCGAGGCGGCGATCGCGCTCTACGCCAAACTCCTGACTGGCGGGGAAGATTTCGACGCGCGGCTGGGCCTGTCTTACGCGGAATTGGCGCGCGGACGCAAGGACGCCGCCCGCGCGGACGCGGCGTCCCTGAAGCCGAAGTTGCCGTATGAGGAGCGGGAGCTTAAAGAGCTGGCGGCGGCTCTGGCCGTGGCAAGCGAGGCGAAACCCGCCGCGCCTTCCGTTTCCGGGGTGGTCGATCTCGAAGCTCTCACGAAAGGGCTCGCCGCGACGAGCGACAAGGACCAGCAGGCCCTCCTTTATAAGGCGATCGGCGACGCCTACTCGTCGAAAGGCGAGGCGAAGAGCGCCGCCGGCGCGTATTCAAAAGCTCTCGCTCAGGGCAAGTTCGGCGTCGAAGACCGCATGACGATGGCGACCCGCATCTCATGGGCCGGCCGCTTGGACGAAGCCGTCAAGGAGTTCCGCTCGATTCTGTCGGAAGATCCTTCCAATGCGAGGGCGCGCATCGCTTTGGCGCGGACGCTGTCTTGGAAGGGCGACAACGCGCGCGCGCTGGCCGAGATCGACGCGGTGCTGGCCAAATCACCGGAAGACCGCGAGGCGCTGCTCGTCAAGGCCAACGCGCTGCGAGGAAGCGGGCGGACCAAGGACGCCATCGTCATTTACAATCAGCTGCTGGCCAAGGGCGAGGACTTCGACGCGCGCAGCGGCCTGTGCTACGGCCTGCTCTCCTCAGGAGACCGGAGCCAGGCGCGCGGCTGCGCGGCCTTGCTCAAGGTCCAATATCCCTATCAGGAGCGCGAGGCCCGCAGCCTGCAGACCGCGATCGCCGCCGGCACGCGTCCGACCTTCGACGCGCGCTACAGCTACTACGAGGACACCGACAGCAATTTCGTCAAGCGCTACTCGCTGCTCTACGGCCAGTGGTTCGGAAAATGGAAGGCGGACCTCGGCTACAGCCAGACCGAGGCCCTGCGCTCGGCCCCGACCAATGTCGCCGCCGAGGTCTTCTCCGCGGGGACTTACCGCAAGCTGACCGACTCGCTCGGCGCCGGCGCGGGCCTGGCGATGAACCGCACGCGCAGCCTCGCGGGCACGAGCTTCATGACTTGGAACGCCAAGGCCGACCTCGCGATCGCCGACGGCTCGGCGTCCTTGAGCGGCGGCAGCGCGCTGTTGACCGACACGGCCCAGCTCATCGCCAACCGCATCCGCGCGACCTCGGCGAATTTCTACGCGAGCCGGGTCTTCCTGGGCTCGCTGATCTTGAGCGGCGCCTTCTCGCACCGCGAGTACTCGGACAACAACAACGCCAACGACGGCATGGTCTCTCCCGCCTTGCTGCTGCTGGCAAAGAACCCCCGGATCACGCTCGGCTACAAGTTCCGCTACCTCGGCTTCCGGCGGCAGGCCTTCGACGGCTACTACGACCCGAGCAACTACAAGGCGCACCAGATCTTCACGAACATCTCCTTCGACGCGAGCCGCGTCTACGGCTACGTCGAGGGGTATACCGGCTGGCAGGCGGAGCACCGCAACGCGGTCCTAACCAACAGCACTTACTCGGGCGGCTCGGGCTCGATCGGCTTTCGGCTCTGCAAGAGCCTCTCGATCGAGGGCAGCGCCGACGGCGGCAACTTCTCGCTTGAGAGCGCCAACGGCTTCCAGTATTACCAGGCCGGCGCGCGCGTCGTCTTCACTCCCTGAGCGCAAGGCGGAGCCGCCACTCGGTATCGATCCGAGGTCGCTCGTTTACGAAACGAGAGCTCTTCCATTGAGCTATGGCGGCGAAAGGCCGTACCCCGTGCGGATCCTGCCACCGCATCTTCCGGTTGAAGACCGGAGGTCCTTCTTTTAGACGAACGGGGTGAAAACGGTGCCAGGCTTGTAGATTCTTGCCGGCAAGAGTTGGTGCCAGGGATTTAGAACTCGCTCCGGAGCGAGTCGCGGATCACTTTACTCGCGTACGGTTTTAGATCGGTAGCGGGGGTGGGGATCGAACCCACCTGCAGGGGCTTATGAGACTCCCCGGCTCGCCAGAGCGGTACCCCGCCAAAGCGTAGCCGGGGAGGGACTCGAACCCTCAGCATCGCGCTCTTGAGGCGCGCGCGTCTTCCGATTGCGCCACCCGGCCAAATCGTTGTAGGATCGCTCGTCCATGTCCAACCGTCGATCCAGCACAGTGTTCCGCGTACTAAGATTCCTGGGGGTCCTCGTACTTTCCATCGTGGTCTTGTTCGTGATCTGGTCCGCAGAGGCCATGTTCGCAATCAGTCCGCCAGGACCCAACGACGGGATTTTCGTCAAGCTCGTGGTGCCCGTCCTCGATCTCTTGTTCTTCATTCCGCAGCTCTGTCTCGGCGTCTTCGGATTGCTGCGGGATCCGGACTTTTCGGGCACTGCGACTGTCTTCTTCATCATGAGTGTTGGGATCGCCTGGGCCGTCGACTATCGGTGCCGGCGGTAGGATTTGCACCCACACTGACCGCGTTCTAAGCGCGGTGCCTCTGCATTGGGCTACGCCGGCAAATGGAGCGGGATAGGGGTAACGCTCCCCTCTGGCCCGGTTGGAAGCCGGAAGCCTCTCTTCTCGGCCAATCCCGCGAAATGGTCCGGGCTGGAGGAGTCGAACCTCCGCCTCCCCGTCCCGAACGGGGCGCGCTCCCGTAACGCTTAGCCCAGAAAATTGCCCCGGCACCGGATCGAACGGTGACCTTCCCTTTGTAGGAGGGACGCGCAGACCACTACGCCACCGGGGCGAAGACGAAATCAAACTGGCTGTGGGGGTGGGGATCGAACCCACATCGTCCGGGTTAACGGCCCGGCGCCTTGCCTTGTCGGCCACCCCACAATAAATCGATTGTATGCCTCCGGAGGTTGTTATATACTGCGCGAGTCGGACAGAAACCGGATCAGGAGGCACAATGCAGAAGACTCTCGAGAAGTTCGAATTGAAAAGCTTGAACACGCCGGAGGAGACGCGTAAGTTCGAGAAGGGCAAGGTCGAGCTCGCCAACGTCGCCGGGGCCCTCATCGGCCGCGCGACTTTCGAGCCCGGCTGGAAGTGGTCGGCGTGCGTCAAGCCGATCGCCAAGACCGACAGCTGTCAGGCGCCGCATTTCGGCTACCAGGTTTCCGGGACCATGGTCACGAAGATGGAAGACGGCACCGAGAAGACCTCGAAGGCCGGCGACGTCGTCAACATCCCGCCGGGTCACGACGCCTGGGTCGTCGGCAAGGAGCCGGTCGTGTTCGTCGACTTCCAAGGCATGGTCGACTACGCGAGGAAGACCAAGTAGGAAGAGCCGGCTTCGTCGAGAGAGCCCGCCCGCAAGGCGGGCTCTCTTTTTTTGATGATCTGGCGGCTGTGACGGGACGTGGACTCGGCCGACATGTCGCCTGAGTCCACGCTTCGACTTTTCAGCCTCACAGCCAAACTCCCACGGCCCTTGCCCTCGCCGGGATTTGAACCCGGAACTGCTCCTTAGGACGGAGCCGTGATGGCCGTTTCACCACGAGGGCGGACGCGCGCGCGGACAAAGCCGGTGGAGCTGCCGGGTTCCGCCCCCGGGACTAGACGATGCGAGCGTCTCGTGATTCTGATTTCACCACAGCCCCAAATGGAGGCCTCGCCGGGAGTCGAACCCGGACTTGGACTTTAGAAGAGTCCCGCGCTCTCATTACGCGACGAGGCCATATTGCCCCGGGGAGGATTCGAACCTCCACTCTGCCCGTCTTAAGCGGGCCGCCTCTGCGTTGGGCTACCGGGGCGCAACTCTTATTAAAGGAGGCACGGGCCGGATTCGCACCGGCGTCTGGCCGCTTTGCAGGCGGCTGCCTGTCTGCTTGGCTACCGTGCCGGTAATCAGAGCGGGTGGGACTCGAACCCACAATCGCGGCTCTGGAGGCCGCTGGTTTTCATTAACCGACCGCTCTACAAATCGGAGAGTCAGGGTCTCGAACCCTGGACCGCGTTCCCGCGGCAGCCGTTTTCGGGACGGCATCCTCGACCAGCCGGACACTCTCCATGATCTGCGGAAGGAGGGAGACTCGAACTCCCACCGGTGTCACTCGGACCGGTTTAGCAAACCGGCGCGACGAGCCGTTATTCGCCTTCCTTCCAAAGGGGTCGAGGGGGCGGGAGCCTATCCCCGCAAGCCGCGATGCGGCAGGCCGGCCAGTCACGGGCCAATCTTTGGACCCCTCGAAAGCGTTCTCGAGGATGGTATCGAACCACCGTCTCGGCGTTCAGGGCGCCGCGTCCTGCCGTTTGGACCACTCGAGAATAGGACTTCATTGTCAAAGAGCGTACCGGCGTCGGGTATCGAACCCGCTTCTCCGGCTTAAAAGGCCGGTGCTCATCCGCTAAAGCTTCGCCGGCGTCGGTGCCGCGGCTCCGATTCGAACGGAGTTCTCCCGCTCTTCAGACGGGCGCTATTCCAAACCAGCCCCCGCGGCAAATCGGGGCGGCCAGCCGGAATCGAACCGGCTCCGAGAGTGTCACGGGCTCTCGTGCTGCCGTTACACCATGGCCGCCACAAACTGACTCAAACCGTAGGCCCGGGAGGACTCGAACCTCCAATCACTCTCTAATCAGGAGAGCGTGTTGACCGGCTTATAAGGCCGGCGTGTTTCCAGTTACACCACGGGCCCGTCTTGCCCCCGGGAGGACTTGAACCTCCAACCTCCGCGTTCGAAGCGCGGCGCGCTGTCTTTGCGCTACGGAGGCCCTAAAATGCAAGAGCCCCATGCTCTGGTTCGAGCATGGGGCTCTGTAGCGTTTACGGATCAGATCTGGATCTACATTGGAGCTCCCATGCCCGGGGTTATGCTTTTGCCGAGTTCAGCCGAGACGTCCGGCCTTCCGGAAAAATAACATACCCCCAACGCGGTCGGCATTGTCGCCGACCAGCGCGTTGATAGCTTTAAGTTTCTTCGCTCGTGCATGGGAGTCATTCTCTTTCTAAAATGAAAAAGCCACTTCGGTTTACGCGCTTTTCTCGCGCGGCCCTCCGTGACTAAGGACAGTATAGCAGATCGCCTTGATTTGTCAAGGGCCTACGGAATGCGCGAAGGCAGGATCTGGAAGAGAGGCCGGATCCAGCCGTAGTAGAGCTTCTCGGAGAGGGCGTAGATCGAGTAGGACACGAGATACCCGGCGAGCACGTCGACGGTGTAATGGTTGTGAGACAGCAGCACGCAGACGGCCATGGTGACCGAGCCCGCCATCATGACGGTCTTCAAGCCCCGCGTCTCGAAGAACAAGTAAAAGAGGAACGGGATGCCGGTGTGGCCCGAGAAGACGAACTCGTTGTTGAAGGTCCAAGTCCCCATGATCTTGGCGAAGATGAAGTCGAGCTGGCGCATGTCCACGATGCCCACCGGAGGCCCGATCGGGGAGAGGAACACGAAGGCCGTGCGCACGACCATGTAGACGCTGAGCATGAAGAGAAGGAAGGGCATGCGGCGGGGGTAGTAGAGGATGGCGGCGCCTGCCGCGAAGAGGTGCAAGGCGAAGAAGCCCCAGGAGAGGACAGGTAGGACATTGACGACGGGCAGCCGGCGCAGCAGCCAATCCGAGCCCATCGGCAGCGACCTCTGCTCGGCGACCCAGCCGAGCCGGGTATAAAGGAAGTAGGAGAACACGAAGAGTGCCAGCACGCCCGAGAGGGTGATGACCCACCACTTGTAGTGGACGCCGTGCCACTCGTCCTTGATCTCCTCGATCTCGTCCTGGGTCGTGCGCACGAGCTTGAGGCGCAGGTCCTTGAGTTCCTCGGCGGACTCGCGGAAGCGCTCCTCGAGCTTCTCGATCTGCTTCTCGAGCTCGGTCGTTTGCGGCGGGGGAGGCATGCCTCTATTATACGAAAACGGCGCTAGACGCCGCCCTTGAGGATCTTGGCCACCGTGTCGCGCAGGGCCTGCGGATCGAAAGGCTTGTTGAAGAAGGCCTTCACATTGGGCAGCGCATTGAACATCTGCCGCATGTCTGTCTTGGCCGTGATCACGAGGATGGGCACGACCGCGGCGCGCGGGTCGTTTCTCAGTGTGATGGCGACGGTGTAGCCGTCAACGATCGGCATCATGACGTCGAGCAGGATCAGCTCGGGCAGCTCGGCCGATGGGTCCGGCGGATTGACCCCCAAGGCCTTCAGAGCTTCCTGGCCGTTGTAGGCCTTCGTGATCGTGTGGCCGACCTTCTCGAGGATGAAGGTCATGAGAAGGACGACGGCCGGCTCGTCGTCGACGATCAGGATCTTGGCCATGACTTTCCCATCCGAGGCATTATAGCAGAGTCGCTTTCATTCTAGGACGATCCGGATCTGCGCCTCGACGGCCGTCACAGCGGCGTCGATCGCGGCTGCAGTCCCGCGGCAGGGCGTCTTGACCTTCGAGGAACACGATCTCGCGGGTCTTGAGAGCGCGAACGACAGGCCGCCGACGCCCTGCGCTCCTCTGACCGTCAAGAGTTTCTCGCCTTTGAGGGGGCCGTCCTTGAACGAGAAGCGAGCCTGGCTCCGGCGGTCCCAGAAGCTCGCCGCTTCGCCCATCGTCATCCAGCTGGTCTCGCGGGGAGCTCCGTTGAGCACTGCGGCGAGGCGCTCGGGCTGCGAGGGCTGGCCGTCGGGGCGGATGTCCCAGACGACCGCGCCGCCGTAAGATGAGATGCGGCGCGCGATCGCGAGCATGACCGAGACCGGCGGCGGCTTGCCTTCCGGCAGCTCGTCTTCGAAGGTGATCGGGAATTCGACGACAGGGCTTTCATTGACCACCGCGCGGCCACTGAGCATGCGGAAGGGGAAATGCGTGATGCAGGCGTTGGCGGCCAAGGTCGAGTCGTAGCGGTAGCCGGACCTCGTGAGGGCCTCGTCGAGGCCGGTCGGGTAGCCGAACGCGGGGCCGCGGAATCCCACGGCGGCCCCGGGCGAGAGCGCCGCGTCGAGCAATCCCTTGCTGACGGCGGCCTCGCCCAGGAGCGTCGCCCCATCGCTCAAGCCGTCCTCGTCGGTCTCGGGCCTGTAATCCTTGGCCTGCTCGCCGCCGCCGAGCTCGAGCTCGGCGAAGTCGGCTGCGTGGGAGACGCCGTGGCTGGCGACCTCGAAGCCCGCGCGCCGCAGCTGGTCAGCCAGGGCGCGCATCTTGTTGTCGAAGAACGGGGCGTTTCCCGAGTCCCTGCCGGTCCGGGTCTCCACGAACCAGGTCGACTTGGCCCCGCGCGCGGACTCCAAGGCGGTGAACTCCTTGACTTGCCCGAGCCGCGCGCCCGGGCCGATGCTGTGCGTCATCAGCCACAGCGGGCCGTCTCCGGGCTCTGAGCGCAGTCGCGCCCAGAACGGGGCGGACCCCTCGTAAAGCCCCCGGAAAAACAGCGGCCAGATGTCGGC
The DNA here is from genome assembly GCA_016194705.1 of Elusimicrobiota bacterium. Lineage (GTDB taxonomy): Bacteria > Elusimicrobiota > Elusimicrobia > UBA1565 > UBA9628 > PALSA-1176. The sequence continues at coordinate 80,391 of JACQAZ010000030.1, forward strand.
GGCGGGCTCGAAGCCGTTGACCTGGGAGCGTCCGGCGTCGAAGTGGCGCTGTGCCTGCGGCCGCACGACCGCGTCGCGAAGGTCGAGCCCGAGGGTGTAGACCACGCCTAAGCCCAGGCGCCGGCGCACGACGGCCGCCTCTCCGGTCTCCGGGAAGTCGGCCAAGGACTCGGCGCCGAGCTCGGCCAGAGGCTTGAGCCCGTGGGTCCAGACCGCCTCCTCGGGCTTGTCGGCTCCTAGCAGGAACCACCGCTGCTCGGGCTGCTTGAGATGGGACAGCGCCGGATCGGCCTTGTTGCGGAAGGAGACCTTCTTGCGCCGGCGGCCCGCCGAGGACGACTCGACGCCGGTGAGCCAGGTCCAAGGGCTTCCCGCAGGGGCTTGGAGAACGAGGATTCCGCCGGCGCCGACGTAGCGCTTGAAGAGGCCGCGCGTCGTGTCGGTCAGCCGCACGGGACGCTCCTCGGAGGGGATGAAGACGACGCGGTGCTTGAGAGCCACGTCGATGCGTCCGGTGATCGTGAAGGGGACCCCCGCGGGCTCGAGCGTCCGGGCCGCGGGCAGGGCCTCCTGCTCCTGGCGCAGCAGGAGGACCGCGACCTGCTCCGGCATGAGGTCGGGATGGGCCTGCAGCAGAGCCGCGTTGGGAGACTCGAGGGCTTTCTGAGGAGGCGGGATCTCGGGGGGGCGCTCGCCGCTGCGCCACCAAAGGTAGGCGATCAGCGCGGCGCTTAAAGCCAGAAAGATCCTCAGCCTCATGTCTTCGCCATCCCCCGGCGCTCCATGTGGCCCCAGCTGCCGTAATTGAAGACGAAGTCGGCTAGGCCGAGCAGCCGGAGCACCGAGGTCAGCTGCCGGTAGCCGAAATTCTCGAGGAAAGCGAAGGCCGTCAGGCCGAACCAGTGGACGGCCTTGGTGTAGGGCCGGGGGGTCATCTCGCCGAGAAGGACGCCGACCAGGGAGAGTACGGCGCCGCAGAAGAAGGCCACGAAGAGGAAGGCCAGCACGAAGTCGGTCTGCAGCGCGCCGCGCCACCAGGCCACGACGAAGAAAAGGTAGCCGAAGGCCTCGAGGATGATGCCCCACCCTTCGAAAAGGAAGAGGAAGGGATAGGCGAAGTAGCCCAGGGCGCCGTACTTGGGATTGAGAAAGATGTCGGTGTTGCGCGAGAGCACCTCGAGAAGACCCTTCTGCCAGCGCCGCCGCTGACGGCTGAGCACGCGCAGGGAGGAGGGCGCCTCGGTCCAGCACACCGGGTCGGGTATGAACCTCACGAAGTAGTCGTTTTGTCCGGATTCGCGCATGTGGACGTGCAGGCGGGTCACGAGGTCCATGTCCTCGCCGACGGTGTCGGCGTGGTAGCCTCCGATGGCCATCACGAGGTCCTTCTCGAACACGCCGAAGGCTCCGGAAATGATCATCAGCGCGTTGAGGCGGGAATACCCGGTCCGTCCGCAGAGGAAGGCTCGGAAGTATTCTACGACCTGGAACATGGTCAGAGGGTTGGCGTTGAGAGCTGGCTCGGTGATCCGGCCCCTGAGAATCTTGCAGCCGTTGGCCACCCGGACTATCCCCCCGACCGCGATGACGCGCTTCTCGGACTCCATGATCGGCAGGATCACGCGCTGGAGCGCGTCGCTCTCCATGATGACGTCGGCGTCGCAGGAGCAGAAGTAGGGGTAGGAGGCCTGATTGAGCCCCGCGTTGAGGGCGTCGCTCTTTCCGCCGTTCTCCTTGTCGATGACGACGAGGTTGTGATGGCGGCGCGAGCGGTAGATCCCGCGCACCCTCGCGGTTTGTAGCACCTCGGGAAACTCATCTGCGGAGAGCTTGAGCTCGAAGGCTTTCTTGAGCTCGTCGAGAGTCGAGTCCGTGGAGCCGTCGTTGACTACGATGACCTCGTAGCGCAGGTAGTCGAGATGTAGAAGGTTGCCCACCGTCAGCGCGATCCCCACGGCCTCGTTGTGCGCGGGGACGATCACGGAGAGAGGCGGCGTGAGCGGACTGCGCGCGATGTGCTCGTAGCCGCGATGGACGCCGCGCCTGAGGTGCCTGTAGACCTCGAAGTAGGCGACCAAAGAGATCACGATGTAGACGCTGTTGAGGATGAAGAAGTAATAGACGAGGATCCACTCCAGCACCGTCTGCATGCGGGCCAGAGCGCCGATCACTCGAGGCCCTCGGTGGCCGCCGTCTCCTTCAGGAGGATCTTCATGATGCGGGGAGTAAACGACGAGGCGTGGTTCCGGATCAGGCCTTCGATGAAAGGCTTGGCCGGCTCGCCGAACTCGAGCATCAAGGAGGCCAGCCGCGGGAGCATCGCCGGCGGCAGGGAGTCGGCGGTGCGTTCGAGCAGAGGCAGGGCTTGCGGGTCGCCGATCAGCGCCAGCGCGCGCAGCGCGACCAATTTCATGCCCAGGGCCTCCGCGGGCAGCAGAGCGCCGATGGCGGCGATGGCGGGCTTCACCCGCATGATCCCCAAGGTTTCCATCGCCTGGCTGCGGCGGAAGCGCGAGCGCGCCTTCAGGGCGCGCAGGTTGCGCTCGACGAAGCCGAGCTCGACGGCCGCGGCCTGGAGGGCCTCGAAAGGCCCTCCCGTCAGGGGCTGCATCGCGTCGAGGATGACCTCCTCGACGACCTCCTCGTCGCCCGCTTCCTTCGGGCGCAAGGCCGCTATGATCTCGGGCAAAGGAGCCTCGGTCAAGACGAGCTCCACGGCGGGGTCGTAGAGCTTGCGGCGGGCGTCCATGCGCCGCCTCTTGAAATGGTAGTAGAGGCGGGTCAGCAGCATGTAAAGGATCAGGACGAGGACCACCCAGAACAGGATGACGGTGGTCAGAACGATGAACTGGAGGTTGAAGCGGCCCTTGAGCGCTCGGCCCGCCATGTAGAGCGCCGAGCCCCGGTGGTAATGCACTAGCGTATGAGCGGAGCGATGATTTCTTCGAGCTTCTTGGGATTGAACGGCTTGGCGACGAAGGCGTTGGCTCCGGCGGCCAGGCCGCGCTCCTGATCGTCGTCATGGGACTTCGAGCTCAGCAGGACGATCGGGGTCGTGATACCCTGCTCGCGCAGGTCATGGCAGGCCTCGATGCCGCTCTTGCCCGGCATGATGATGTCCATCAGGATCAGTCCGGGCTCGAAATCCTTGGCGGCTGCGACCGCGTCGACTCCGCTCTCCTCGAGCCGGATCTTGTAGCCGCGCTTCTCGAAGAAGGACCTCAGCAGGAATTGGATGCTTGGGCTGTCCTCGAAGATCAGGATGCGCTTCCCGCTCATTTCGTGGCGACCAATCTGCCGACGGCGTCTCTCAAGGCCTTGGGATCGAAGGGCTTGATGAAGAAGCCGCCCACCGACGGCATCGCCTCGAAGGCCGAGGCCATGTCGCTCTTGGCGGTCACGATGAGGATCGGGATCGTGCTGGTGCGCGGGAAGTCCTTCATCATGACGCTGACCGTGTAGCCGTCCATGATCGGCATCATGATGTCGAGCACGACAAGGTCGGGCAGGTGGACCGACGCGTCCGGGGGGTCGATCCCGAGCGCCTTGACCGCCTCGACGCCGTTGCCGGCGGAGGCGACCGCGTGGCCGGCCTTCTCCAATATCACCTTCATCATCGACACGATGACGGGCTCGTCGTCGACGACAAGGATCTTGGCCATTGGCGCATTGTATAAAATCCATTTGAGGGGTATCTCTCTTTTTTTGGCGGGTCTATTCTGGTAGGATGGGAAGCCCGATGGACGCCGAAGACCAGCTCGCCCTGCCGCTTCCCGCGGACCCCGGCTCCGTCGTCGCCGACGTGCGCGATTTCCTGCGCGGCCTCAAGGCGGATCTGCCGCTGCTGTTTCCAGCGCGGTCCCGGCGCGTCAGGAAGGTCCCTTTCCGGGGGGGGATGCTCGATTTTCGCGTCGATGTCGATTCCGAGGCGAGGTATTCCCGGTTCCAGGAGAGCGAGGAAGGGCTGCTTCTGATCCGGTCTCCGAACGATCCCGCCAAGCCGCGGGAGATCCTCAACGAATGGTACCGCGGCAAGGCCTCGGCGCTATTCTCGGAGCGGACCGCGCTCTGGGCCGCGCGCATGGGGCTCGCCTATCGCAGCGTGCGCATCAAGGACCAGCGCACCTTGTGGGGCAGCTGCTCAAAGGAGGGCAATCTCAACTTCAACTGGCGAGTCGTTCTGGCCCCGCCCGAGGCGCTCGATTATCTCGTGATCCACGAGCTCGCGCACCTGCGCGAGATGAACCACTCGCGCCGGTTTTGGGCGCTCGTCGCCGCGCAGTGCCCCGGCTGGAAGGCGCAGCGCCGCTGGCTGCGCGAACACAGCCGGGAGCTCAAGAAGGCTTAGCCTACCAGTTCGGGTACTTCTTGCGGAGCTCCTCGTAGGCGGCCGAGGAGCTCCCCTTGTATCCGTGATACTTGAGAATCTGGCGCTCCTTGGCGGTCGGCTGAGGATATTTCTGGATCTCCGCCTCGACGTCGACCAGGTTTGCGATGCGCGATTTTGCCAGCGCGATGCGCGTCCCGCTGGGCGAAACCTGCAGCGACACGTGCACGCCCTTGACGCGGAGGCTGCGGGGGTTGCCGTCGAACGCCTTTTCTTCTCCCTTGAAATTCTTGTAGCGGACCTTAAGAGAGGCGGAGGCCGGATCAAACGCGGGCGCCTTGCGCCACTTCGAGACGTCCGGCGCGGGAGCCGAGGCGCGGGGCCGAGTGGACGGCAGGCTGGCCGTCTTCGTCACGTCCCCGATATCCAGCCCTCCCGCGTTGTTGGCGCAGCTGCGGTTTGGGCACTTGACGAAGAAGAGCAGCTTTTTGGCGCCGACCGAGCCGCAAAGCGGGCAGGTCGCGTCTTGTCCGAAGGCGTCAAGCAGGCTCATGGTCTTCTCCCGCGCTCACAAGGACCCTAAGGGACGGCTGGCGGAACGATGGTGCGGCTTTAGCCGCACCATATTCAATGACGCCCATCGACAGGCGGCCCCTCTTTCCCACGAGGTTTTCTTGAGCCGCTGCTTCTGGGACCGGGGAAAAGACGCCCGCTTGCGGCTGCGAACGCCTGGCAGCCGTCCCTTGGGATCCTCTTGAGGCTTGCTGATTCTTCCAAATGAAGAACGGAGATTCAATATGCCCGTGGCGGATGAGCCGCCGGCGGTGGACCAGCGAAGGCAGGCCCATCGCGCGCAGGCGCCCGAAGCTCAGCTTGCGGAAATGACCCTTCGTGTGCCCTCCTCCGAACGACAGGCTCAGGACCTGTTCCGCCAGCCACCGATCGATGAGCCGCAGTTGGGCCTCGTCGTCGACGTGCTTGAGGTAATAGTCGACGATCGCGACGTTGCGCACGCCTTGGCCAAGGACCTGGCGGCTGATGTCGATGGCGAGTTGGGCGCGTTTGCCCGGGTCCTTGAGGCGGGCGATGCCTTTCGCGCGCCGGCGCCAGGCGTACCGGAACAGGTTCATGATCTTGCGCGCCTTGTCGCGCGAGAGGCGCGTTCGGCCGTCCGGCGAGAACTCGAGGCCGAGGTGGCGCAGGCGGCTGGCCCATTCGAAATTCGCGTCGAAGGCCGGGCCCTTCGAGAAAACGAGGTTGCGCTCGTGGCTGGGCTTGCTGCGCAGATGGAGGCTCTTGAGCTCGGCGTCGACGACCTCTGTCGCCTTTGCTACGGCCTCGCGGTCGCGCGAGACCGCCAGCAGGTCGCCGCCGTAGCGGAAATAGGAGAGGCGCTTGATGGAAGACAGGGCTCCGTCGAGCTTGGTGAGATGGATGTTGGCCAGAACGCAGGCTACCGCCGTGCCGAAGGGGATTCCGCGCTCGGCGCGCAGCACGGCGCCTTTGTCCTGATACAAGAACCTGATCCGCTGGACCAGAAGCTCCATGAAGTAATCTCCCGGAGCGGCCAAGGGCTCGAGCTGGGAGAGCAGGGCCGCGTGGTCGACGGAGGCGAAATAATCGCTGACGTCCCGTTTGATTACGTAGAGCGGCCCTGGAGCGGATAGCGCACGCGCGACTTTGCGCTGGCAGCGGTCGACGCCGAAGGGCCCGGGGCGGTAGGCGTAGGAGTGAGGCGAAAGGAAGGAAGACAGCCGTTCGTTGAGCAGTCGATAGAGCAGGAGGTCGACGAGACGTTCCTGCCACGGGTAGATGTACATCGTGCGGCGCTTGCCGTTGAAGTTGTGGCGGACCACGAGGCCCGGACGGTATTGAAAATCGCGCCGGACAAGGGCCTTGTGCACGGCCTCGATGTTGTCGAGTCCGCGGCGCGCGAAGTCGTAGAAGGTCTTTTCGTCGGTCGAGGCGGTCAAGGCCTTGCGCCATGCGAAGACCGGCTTGGTGTAGAGCCGAACGGCGGCTTTGTACAGCTCGGTTTCGCGGTACGCCTGGCTCCAGCGCAGCATGTCAGCCTTGAAGCAGCTTGAGGATGTCCGGCACGTCCTTGTCCGAGACCCCCGAGCGCCACTCGCCTTCGGGATAGATGAAGAGGTTCGGTCCTTTCTCGCAAAGAGCGAGGCAGCCCGAGCGGGCGACCCGGACCTTGCCCTTGAGGCCGAGCTTCTTGACCGCGTTCTTGAGCGACTCGCAGAGCTCGGCGCCGCCGCGGCCGGGGTTGGCGCAGGCGACGCGGCCGTCGGTGCGCACGTTGGTGCAGACAAAGACGGTCTTGCGGTAGGGGACCGGCTTTTTCTCCACGGCGGTTATCTTACTAAATCTCCGAGCCGGTCTCGGACGGCACGCGCTGGCGCTCCGGAAGGGCTCTTTGAGCCCGCACGAGCAGCAAAGTCATCCAGTAGGCGCCGCTCATCGTGACGACGAGCCCGACGATCTGCACGGGAGCGATCGTCTCCCGGCCGAGCGCCCAAGAGAAGACCAGGGTCAGCGCCGGATAAGAAAGAAGGACGGCCGTGGCCTTGGCGAGCTCCATGTTGAGGATCGCCGCGTACCAGAGGATGAAGTTGAGGCAGGACATGAACAGGCCCTGGACTGCCAGCAGGCGCAGCCCCTCGGGTTCCCAAGTCCAGGCGCCGCCGCGCGCGATCGTCCAGGCGCAGAACGGCGCCATCGCGGCGAGCCCATAGATCACGCGCCCCGCCGTCGCGGTCACGGGATCGATGTCCTTGGGCAGGCGCTTCGAGAAGATGTGCGAGACCTGGAACATCCACGGCGTGGCGAGGATCATCAAATCGCCTTTCCAGCGCGGCGAGCTGAGGTCGTGGGCCATGATGAGCCCGGTCCCTCCCATGACGAGCAGCGACGCCAGTCCCTGGCCCAGCGTGATCCGTTCTTTGAGGAAGAAAGCGCACAACAGCGCGGAGTAGATCACCTCGATCTGCGCCATGATGGCGGCGTTGGCCGGAGTCGTGTAGGCCGTGGCCGAGATGTAGATGACCGACGCGATGCCGCTGAAAACGCCCATCAGGAAGAGACTCGGCGCGAGTTGGCGCGAGAAGATGCGCCGCATGCGATTCTTGACGCAGAGCCACGGAGAGAGCAGGGCCAGACCGATGACGAGCCCCGCCGAGGTGAAGAGGATGCCCGAGTAGAGGCGCGTGCCCGATTTGGCCACGATCGGCCAGAGCGCGGTGATCAGCCAGTCGAGGATGAGCGCTGCCAGGGGCGGCATCACGGATTATCCGCCCCGGGGCGGATAGCTCGGCTGCGAATAGCGCTTGCGGACTTTTGCGAAACGCCAAGCGCGCTGGGCGAAGAATGCGGCGTGTGGAGCCAAGAGCGAGCGGTATTTCTTGATCGTCTTCTTGCTCATCAGGACTAGTATAACCGCCACTTCGGCAGGTTGCAAGAGCCGGAAAATCGATTATACTTGAAGTCGATGATCTTTATCCTTCTGGCCTTGCTGGCTTCGCCCGCCGCGGCCCAACGGAGCGCGCCGCTTCCGGCGTGCGCGACTACCGAGCCGGGGTACTATGTCGCCAAGATCGAGAACCCCGCCGAGAACTTCGGCGTGATGACCGAGAGCCGCGTCTTCGGCTCGGTCTGCGGCGCGGGCGTCCTGGTGACCAACGGCACCTTCTTCATGCCGGGGGCGGCGCTCGGCGACGTCATCGTCGACGGCGAGATCAGGCGCCAGCCCAAGGGCGGAGGGCGGCGGTTCAAGAAAGACGGCAGGCACATCGATCTGGGCAAGCGCTGGGGCGTCGGCGTGATCAAGAACTCGCGCGTCCTGGGCGTGGCCGACGGGGACACCGCGCTCAGGACGATGGGGACTTTTTTGGGCGGCGGCGGCGTCCTGCTCTCGGACGGCGAAGACGTCTCCTTCCTCAACGAATCAAGGGCGGGTCAGTGGGGTGCGAGCTTCTCGAGGGACATCCTGGACGACGAGCGAGGCCGCACGGCGCTGGGTCTCAAGCTGGAGGAGGGCCGACAAGTCCTGCTGCTGGTCAGTACGAAAAACTCCGCAAAGGCGACAGTGCCCGCGCTGGCCAAGCTCATGAAAGGCCTCGGCGCGACGGAGGCCGTGTTCTACGACGGCGGCGGCGCGCTGGGTTTCGCGGCCGGCGGAGAGTGCCTGGAGTTTCCGAGCAACAAGGGCGAGGACCTCAACCCCACGCACATCGTAATCAAGGCCTGCCGGTAAACGAGCTCTTGACGGCTTGGCGCAGCACCGAAAGCGGGACGGCGCCGTTCTTGAGTACCTCGTCGTGGAATTTCCGGATGTCGAACTTCTTGCCGAGAGCCTTCTTCGCGTCCTCCCGTAGGGCCATGATCTCGCGCTGGCCGATCTTGTAGGCCAGGGCCTGGCCGGGCCAGATCGTGTAGCGGTCGACCTCGGCGACGATCTCATCCTCGCTCATCGCCGTGTTGTCCTTCATGAAGTCGACGGCCTTTTGGCGGCTCCAGCCGAAGGCGTGCAGGCCGGTGTCGACGACCAGGCGGCAGGCCCGCCAGCTTTGGCCCGAGAGCATCCCTAGGCGCGAGAGGTCGTCGGGGTAGAGCCCCATCTCGTCGGCCAGGCGCTCCGTGTACAAGGCCCAGCCCTCGACGAAGGCGTTGTAGTCTCCGTGGCGGCGGAAGGTCGGCAGGCCGGGCAGCTCCATGGCGATGGCGATCTGAAGGTGGTGGCCGGGGATGCCCTCGTGGGCGGCCAAGGTCGCCATATTGTAGCGCGCGCGCGTCTCGGGCCTGTAGGTGTTGATGTAGTAGATGCCGGGACGCGAGAGGTCGTCCGAGGGCTCGAAGTACTGGGCGGCGACCTCGTTCTTCTCCCGGTGCTCCTCGAAGGGCTTGACGACGAGCGCCGTCTTCGGGAGCAGGCCGAACCACTTCGGGAGCTTGGCGTAGGTCGCTTCGATGTGGGACCGGGCGTCCCGTTCGACCTCGTCGCGGGTCGCGAAGAAATTCTTCGGGTCCTTGCGCAGGCCTTCGAGGAAAGACTTCAGGTCGCCCTTGTGGTGCAGGCGTTTGGCGATGGCCTCCATCTCGGCCCTGATGCCCTTGAGCTGGTCGAGGCCCAGTTGATGGATCTCTTCGGGGGTCATGTCCACGGTCGTGTGGTAGCGGATCATGTACCTGTAGGCCTCGCGTCCCTCGGGAAGGGCCCAGAGGCCGATCTTCTCGGCGCGGGCCTTGGGGAGATAGTCCTCCTTGAGAAACTCCATGAGCTCGTCGAGCGGCGGGTTGACGTGGGTCTCTACGGCCGCGAGTATGCGGGGCAGGTAGACGGCCTGGACATTCGGCGGCAGCTTGCGCGCCGCGTCGGCGTAGACGGTCTTTTCCGGCGGGACTTTCAGCATCTCCTCGAGCTGGGCGGCGGTCTTCTCGACCGGCACGCGCGCGGCCACGCGGCCGTCCTTGAGGCCCTCGCGCAGGTTGGCGAGGTAGCTCGCGAAATACGCCGGCATCGACTTCATGCGCAGGAGCAGGGCCTTGGCGTCGTCGGCGGTCTTCATCGGCTGGGCCGTCGCGATCACCGTCGGGATCCACGACTGAGGCCCCTCCATGTGGTCGATGCCGTACTGCCAGAACTTGTGCTTGTCGCCCTCGAGAGCCCGCTCTAGCTCGTAGAGCAGGACCTCGTAGGATATCTTGTCCGCGCCGTTCAAGGCCGCCTTGTCGATGGCCCGAAGAGACTCGAGCAGGCGCTCACGCTCGCGGCTCCCCTCCTCGCGCCCGAAGGCGCTGGGATCGTCGAGACGGTCGTCGTAGCGGCCGTAACCCACGAAGGTGGCCGTCAGAGGCGAGAGACGCATCTGCGTCTCCCAGTAGTCCGCGGCGAGCGCGGAGAACCGCTGCTCTGCCGTGACCAGGGGCGGAGCCTGGACGGGCGCCGAGGCCGGCCCTTGGGCCGCGGCCGGCAGGCGCGTCAGGAGCAGGAGCGCGAGAAGCGGGAGGGTCGTCATGCGGCTAAGCTAGCAGAAATGCGGTCCGACTTCAATCCGTCAAGGGTAGGAGGACCTTTTTTCCAGCACGCGATCGCCGTCCGGCGTCAGGGAATAGATGCTGATGTCGGAGCGTTCGTCTTTTTCGGCGCGTCCGGTCAGGGCGGCGGAGAACCGGCCCTCTTGATCGGTCCGAGCGAAGGCGCTGGCCGTGTGCCCCGGCCAAAGCGTGCGGGCTGACTCGGTGCGGTCGATCATGATCGCCAGCGAGACGCCGCCGCGCGGACGTCCCGCCCGGTCGATGAGCCGGCCGGAGACGTCCCAAGTCGTCATCTTGAACTTGCTCGGTTTGCGAAAGGGGGCGGCGACGATGTCGAAAGGGATCGTGACGACGCCGGTCATCGCATCCATGATGCCGATGGCCGACACGGCCACGAGATTGGGCGCGGGCTTTCCGTCGTTGGTGACGACCCGCCTGCTGTTGGTCTTCCAGACCGAGGCGGTCGTCTGGAAGATCACGCGCTCCTGGGCCTCCCTGGTCTGGGCCGCGACGGCGGCCTCGAGCGGGCCCGGGGGCGCGTTGTCCTTCGCGGCCAGAGGGCCCGCGAGGAGCCCTGCGAGCGCCCAGAGCCGCGGCTTGAAGGCCATAGCGGAAGTATAGGCCGAAGACCGGAAAAAAGAAAGGCCTTTACGCGGCGGTCTTGACGCGCTTCTTGCGCTCGCGGGGGACCCAGCCGCGCTGGTAGAGGCGTTCGAACCACTCCACGAAGCGGGCCACGTCGGTCGGGTCGACGATCACGTTCTCGTTCTCGAAGTTGAAGTTCTCGGCCGCGCCCGACATGTTGAAGGAGCCGGTCATGAGGAACTTGCCGTCGACGATGATGAACTTGCTGTGCTGCTTCTCGAACATCGGGTCGCGGTCGATGTTGGGGCCGGCGAGCTGCTTGATGTCGACGCCCTGCTCGAGGAACCACTGAGCGACGGGGACGCCGTCGAACTTCGCGTTCATCGACTGGGCGGCGTCGAGCACCAGGCGCACCTTGACGCCGCCGCTGGCGGCTTCGGCCTTCTTGATCGTCGCGACGATTTCCTCGGCGGCCTCGCGCGAGTAGAAGCCGAACATGCCGATGTCGATGGAGGACTTGGCCGCCCTGATCGCCCTGAGCCAGGCGTCGAGTATGCCGCCCTGGGGGGAATAGTACTCGAGCTGGAACTTCTCGCCGTTGAGATCGACGAGCAAGGAGGGGTCCATCGGCGGAGGCGGCATCTTGGACTTCCTGACCCCGCCCTCCGAGGCCGCCTCGAGACCGACCTCGTTGTCCTCGCCGGCGCCGGCGGTCTCGGCCTCCTTGTCTTTGCCCGTCGAGAGAACCTCGGCGAGCGCGTCGCGGTCGACGTCGGAGGCCAGGCCGCGCTGGTAGTCGAAGTAGGCGAGATAGTTGCGCAGACGGATCTTGCCGAAGGGTTCGCCGTTGGGGCCGAGTTCATTGCCGTTGCGGAAGATCACGTTTTCGAAGTGGTTGTGCTCGGCCGTCGAGGCCCAGTTGTAGGAGCCGAAGACGACTAGCCCGCCGCCGGCTTCCAAGTCCTCGGCGTCGAAGAGCGCGTACTTGTTGTGCTGGATGCCGTTGCGCTCGCCCTTGAGCACCTTGACGTCGAACCCTTCGTCGAGCAGGGCCATGACCTCGGGGCTGGGCTTGCGCGCCTTGCCGGTGTGGTCCTTCCCGGTCGTGTAGACGTGCGAGCGGTCCATGACGATCTCGATCTTGAGGCTCGGGTTCTTCTTGCGCGCCTGGCGCAGCGCGTCGAGCACCCCTTCGAGGTTGAACTCGTAGAGGCCCAGGCGGATGCTCTTCTTGGAGAGGCCGATCGCGCGTATGAGCAGCTCCTCGATCGGGTCCTCGGGGCGGAACGCCGAGGAGGGCAGCACGCCGCCGTTGAACTCGATGTCGTTGGCCTTGGTCTTGAGCCCGTCGATCTCCGTCTCCGGGACGGCGGGGTCGGCGTCGGTGGGCGGCGGCGCGCGCGGATTGTCGATCTCGTCCGAGAGGTCCTTGTCGCTCGGCAAGGTCGGGGCGACGGCGGGCGCCGGCAGGGCCTTGCCCCGCTTCCACATGTGCTCGTAGACGAAGGCGTAGCCCGCGACGTCGTCCTCGTTGTCGAGGAAGTGGCCGTTCTCGTAGTTGCCGATCGCCGCCTGCTTGGTGTAGTTGGGAGAGCCCGTCTCCACGAGCTCTCCGGCGAGGATCGCGAATTTATGGTGGAGCTTCTGCGCGAGCTTGTAGCCGCCCTCGGGGTCGGGCCCGGAGAGGGTCTTGACCTCGATGCCGTGGAAGGCGAGGTACTGGGCGTAGAGCCCGAAGACCTGGGCCGTCTCGGGGTCGGTGGCCTGGCGCTCGTCCATGAGGACGCGGACCTTGACGCCGGCCTTGTGGGCCGCGACCAGGGCCTCGGCGATCTTGGTCGAGCGCAGGGCGAAGATCGAGACGTCGATCGTGCGCTTTTTCTGGTCCTTCATCCGCGACACGGCCCCGAAGCCCTGCACGAGGCGGTCCTCGATGTTCTGGTCCGGGGCGCGGTTGGGCGAGAACACGACGATGGGCAGCTTGATGTCGCCGAACGCGATCTCGGGGATGGCCCCGGCCGGGGGATTGGGGACGCTCTTGGGCCACTGGCGGCTGGGATTTGCCAGCTCGATGGTGCCGTTTTTGTGGTTGTAGACGATCGGCTCGGCGAGCGTGTTGAGCCAGTCCCAGTAGGTCTTTAGCGCGCCGATGCGTTTCTTGTCGCTGGCGAAGTTGGCGTTCTCGTAGTGCTCGTCCTCGGCGGTCCAGTTCCAGTTGTAGGAGCCGAAGATGCCGAGCTGGTAGTTCTCGCCGTGGTCGATGACCGCGAACTTGTTGTGGTTGATGCCGTACTGGCCCAGGCCCTTCAAGACCTTGACGTTGAAGCCCTCGCGCGCCAGGGCCCAGATCTCCTTGCTGACCTTGGGCGTGTACTTCTTGCCCATCGGGTTGTGGGGGTCGACGGCTTCCTTGTCCGGAAAAACCTGCTTGTAGTCGATGACGATGTGGACCTGGATGCCGTTGTCGCGGGCTTCGCGCAGGGCCTTCAAGACCGCGGTCTGCTTGAACTCGTAGAGGGCGATGTGGATCGACTTGCGCGCGCTTTGGATGGCGCGCACGATCTCGGCCTCGACCGGAACGTTGGGGCGGAACAGCACCGCGCGGAACTTCTCGCCGATGAAGCGGATCAGGCGGCTGGGGTAGCCCGGGCCGCCGCCGTCGTCGGCCGTCGGGGAGGGAGTCTTCTCCTCGTCCTCGGCTTTCTTGCGCCCGCGTCCGGGCGCCTTGGGAGCGGACTTGCCTTTGGCGGCCGCGTTGAGAGACGCGCCGTCGAAGGCGGCCTCCTCGAATTCATAATCATTCTCCCAGGGAGCCGCGATCCAATCGTGAGAGGAGAAGCCGGAGATGCTCGGCGTGATCTCCGCCAGGGGCCGGGGGAGCGCTTGAGGGGCGTCGATGGTGACGCCGCCGGGGCCGACGCGGCCGAGCGGCGCGATCGGGGCCGCCGGGGCCAGCGGAGTCTCGGGGAGGGCGGGGATGGCCGGGTCGACGCCGAGCGTCCCGGGAAGGACCGGCAGCTGCGTCCCGAGCTCGGGCTGGCGGAAGGGCTCGGAGAGTTTTTGGACGCCGGGGGCGACGGGCTTGATGACCCCTTCGCCGTCGATCTGGACGGCGCGCGCGGAAAGCGGAAGGAGTAGGGCGATGGCAAGCGTTAGCTTGGCGGCTCTCCGCATGGCCATAGTCTAACACAGGCCGCGAAATTCAACGCCCAACAATGGGCCCAGCGTGAGCCCGGCATGGGACCCAACCCGCGCTGGGCCCGTTGGCCTAGCGGCCTTGCGGCTGGATGTCGGCCTTCTTGCGCAGCTCGATGACGAACTCGGGCAGGGCCTGCTTGACCTTCTGTTGGAGCAGCAGCTCGCGCAGGTCTTCCTTGACGGCCTCGAACTTCGCGGGGGCCGCCGGCCTTCGGTCGAGAGCCTGTAGGATGTGGACGCCCTTCTCGCTGGAGACCAGGCGCACCTCCTGGGGCTTGAGGGCGAAGGCGATCTGCTCGATCTCGGGGGGCAGCATCCCCTTGGTCACGAAGCCGTAGTCTCCCCCGTTGATCTTGCCCGTGGGCGCCAGGGACTTCTCGGCGGCGAGCTTCTTGAAGTCGGCTCCGACCTTGATCTTCTTCGAGATCTCCTGGGCCTCCGCGTCGGTCTTGACGAGTATGTGGCGAAGATGAACGCCTTCCTGGGTCCCGAGCTCGTCCTTGTGGGAGTCGAAGGCGCTTTTGAGCTCCTCGTCGTCGACCTTGAGCTTGCGCTCGCCGACGACCAGCAGCTCGCGCGAGATGCCCTCCGTGATGTCCTTCTTGAGCTTGTCGAGCGAGGACCCGGCCTCGGCGAGCTGGCTCTCGAAGACCTTCTCGTCGGAGAACTGCGCGCGCATCTTGGCCAACCGCCTGTCGATTTGGGCGGCCTCGGGCGAGATCTTCTTGGCCGCCACGGCCTGGCGCAGGAGCAGCTCGTCGACCATCTCGTCGAGGGTCTCGGCCCCGAAGCGGTCCCAGAGGCGCTGCATGACCTCGGATTGGCGGATCGTGGTGCCGTTGACCTTGATGATGTCCTTGTCGGCCTGGGCCGAGGCGGGCGTCAACAGCGCCGTCAGACAGAGGGCGAAAATGGCGTTCATCCTTATAATCCTCCCGGGCTTGCGGAAAATGAAATGATATATTATCCTCCAGGGTGGAGCCAAGCAGCGCCCTATTCCTTAATATGTCCCTCAATTTCAGCCCCAAGACGATAGAAAACGTGGATGACCAGCGCCTGCGCATTATTTGGGAGGATAGCCACGAGAGCGTCTACAGCTTTCAGTTCCTGCGCCAGAACTGCCCGTGCGCGATGTGCAAGGACGAGTTCTCGGGCGAGGTCCTCATCGACCCCGAGGCGGTGCCCCCGGACATGAAGCCCACGCGCTCCGAGATCGTCGGCAACTACGCGATCTCGTTCTCGTTCACCGACGGCCACGGCACCGGGATCTATTCCTTCGAGAACCTGCGCAAGCTCTGCAAGTGCAAGGAATGCTCGTACCACACCGGCTCGGAGACCAACTGAGATGGATTCCTCCTGGAAGACCATCATCGAGCCCTTCAAGATCAAGGCCGTCGAGCCCCTGGGCTTCACCCAAGCCCCGGAGAGGGAGCGCGTCCTCAAGGACGCCGGCTACAACGTCTTCAACATACCAGCCGACAAGGTCCTCATCGACTTCCTGACGGACTCGGGGACCTCGGCGATGTCCTCGGAGCAATGGGCCTGCCTGATGCGCGGCGACGAGTCGTACGCCGGGGCTCGCTCGTTCTTCACCCTCGAGAAGACCGTCCGCGAGCTGACCGGCTACCGCCACGTGCTTCCCGTGCACCAGGGCCGGGCCGCCGAGCGCATACTGATGACGGTCGTCTGCGGCCCGGGAAAGACCGTGCTCTCGAACTCCCATTTCGACACGACGCGCGCCAACGTCGAGGCCGCGGGCGCCTCCGCCGTCGATCTGCCCGTCGCCGAAGCCCTCCAGTTCGACCTCCCGGGACCCTTCAAGGGCGACATGGACGCGCGCGCGCTCGAGGCCAAGGTCAGGGCGCTCAAACCCGAGAACGTCCCGATGATCATCATGACGATGACCAACAACTCGCTCGGGGGACAGCCGGTCTCGATGCGCAACCTGCGCGAAGTCTCCGAGATCGCCCATCACTACAGGATCCCGCTGATCCTCGACGCGGCCCGCTTCGCCGAGAACGCCTTCATGATCAAGCGCCGCGAGCCGGGCTACTCCAAGCGCCCGGCGCGCGAGATAGCGAAGGAAATGTTCTCCTACGGCGACGGCTGCATGATGAGCGCCAAGAAAGACGCCTTGGTCAACATCGGCGGCTTTCTCGCGCTCAACGACGCCGAGTGGGTCCGGCGCGCGCGCGAGGTCCTGATCCTCGGCGAAGGGTTCCCGACCTACGGCGGCCTGGCGGGCCGAGACCTCGAGGCCATGGCGCGCGGCCTCGACGAGGTGCTCGAAGAGGAGTACCTGGCCTATCGCCTGCGCTCGGTCGAGTATCTCGGCGACGGGCTCCGGAAGGCCGGCGTCCCGGTCGTCGAGCCCCCGGGCGGCCACGCCGTTTACGTCAACGCCAAGAAATTCCTGGAGCACATACCGCCCTCGTCCTTTCCCGGTCAGGCCTTGGTCTGCGAGCTCTATCTGACGGCGGGCATACGCGCCGTCGAGATCGGTTCTCTCATGTTTGGCGAGGGCCAAAACGGGAACTTCAAGCCCGCGCGCATGGAGCTCGTTCGGCTGGCGCTGCCGCGGCGGGTCTACACCCAGAGCCACATCGACTTCGTCGTCGAGGTCTTCGCGGAGATCGCCAAACGCAAGGACCTCATCCGGGGCATGAAGCTCCTCGAGAGCTCGCCGCGCCTGCGCCATTTCACCGCGAAGCTCATGCCGGAGGTCGCGTGAGAGCGTCCACGAGCCTCTGGGAGCCTCGAAAGGCGTCGCGCCTCTCGGGCGTCGAGCTCTGCGCCTACGCCTCGCGCCTCATCGGGGCCGATGCGCGCCTGGTCCTCTGGGGCGGGGGAAACTCCTCGGTCAAGACCGCCGAGACCGACCACACCGGAAAGCGCGTGCGCGCGCTCTGGGTCAAGGCTTCGGGCTACGACATGAAGACGATCACAGCCGAGGGCTTCGCTCCCCTGCGCCTCGATGAGCTGCTGAATTTGAGGGCGCGCACGGTCATGTCGGACGAGGAGATGACGACATATATCATGCGTTCCTCCCTCGATCCTAATGCGGCCAAGCCCTCGATCGAGACTCTGATGCACGCGTTCGTTTCGGCGCCGCACGTCTACCACACGCACGCCGACGCGGTGGCGGGGTTCACCTGCGCGCCGGGCAGCCAGGAGCGCACGCGCAAAGCTTTCGGCGGCAAGGTCTTGTGGGTGCCTTACGTCCGTCCAGGCTTCCAGCTCGGCAGGTTCGTTGCCGAAGCCCTCTTGTCAAATTCCAAAGCGCATAGCATGATATTGGATAAGCACGGGGCCCTCACTTGGGGTGAGGACGCCCAAGAGGCTTACGAAGAGATGATCTGGCTGACGCGCAGGGCCCTGGCTTACCAAGCGGCCGCCGCTTCGCGGCGGTTGCGAGCGAGCTCCGCTCGCTCGCTCGTCACGACAAACGACCGAAAAGCTCTTGCGGCGAAGATTCTCCCTTGGATCCGGGGCGAAGCCAGCAAGTTCAAGCGCGTGATCGTCCGTTGGGACGACTCCCAGGAGACTCTCGCCTTCCTCTCCCGTCCGGACGCCGAATCAATTTCTCAACGCGGTCCCTTCTCGCCCGACCACACCTTGCAGACCAAGGCCCGTCCCCTGTTTTGGAAGCTCGACGGCCGGCTCTCGCTCCAGCGCGCCTTCGAGCGCTACCGCCGGTGGTATCAGACCTATTACCAGCACCACGCACCCAAAGGCACGCCGTGGATGGATCCTAACCCGCGCGTGATTCTCATTCCAAATATCGGCCTCTTCACGACGGGCCGCGACTGGCAGAAAGCCGGCATCCCGCAGGACATCTACCGCCACACGATCGAGGTGCTCACGCGCGTGAGCGCCTTCGCGCGCTACGAGCCGCTCGACCTGCGGCATCTGGGCGACATCGAGTTCTGGCCGCTCGAGACCTACAAGTACCGCCTGCTTCCTCCCGAGGCCGAGTTTTCGCGCCGCGTGGTGTTCATCACGGGGGCCGCGGGAGCGATCGGCTCCGCGACGGCCGAAGCGTTCTGCGCGCGCGGCGCCCATGTCGCGCTGGCCGACCTCGATCTCCCCAAGGCCCAAGACCTCTCCCGAAAACTGAATGCGAGGTTCGGCGAAGGCTCCGCTCTGCCCATACCCATCGACGTCGGCTCCGAGCAAAGCGTTCGAGACGCCTTCGCTCTTGCCGTCCTCAAATACGGCGGCATCGACGTCCTGTTCTCGAACGCCGGCATCGCCAAGTCGGCCTCCATCGAGGACCTCACTCTGTCCGACTGGGAGCGCAACCTGCGCGTCAACGCGACGGGGCATTTCCTCTGCGCGCGCGAGGCGATGCGCGTCTTCAAGGGCCAGGGCGTCGGCGGGGCCGTCGTCATCAACGCGAGCAAGAACGTGCTCGCCCCGGGCAAGGAGTTCGCGGCCTACAGCGCCTCGAAGGCGGCCTCGGTCCAGCTCGCTCGCGTGCTCGCGCTGGAAGCCGGCGAGCACGGCGTGCGCGTCAACGTCGTCAATCCCGACGCGGTCTTCGAGGGCTCCGGCCTTTGGTCGGCCGAGATGCGCCGCGGCAGGGCCAAGGCCCAAGGCATCCCCGCCTCCGCGCTCGAGTCGCATTACGCGGCGCGCAACATATTGAAAGCCAAGGTGACGGCCGCCGACGTGGCCGAGGCGGTGCTCTTCCTGGCCTCCGACCGTTCGGCCAAGACCACCGGCGCCCTGCTGCCGGTCGACGGCGGCCTGCGCGAGGCCTTCCCGAGATAACATGGCCAAGGGACAAGTTTTGGTCGTCACGACGGACAAGGCCCTGGTCGACGACCTGCGCCCCGCCATGCTCGGGCGAAGGTTCGAGCTTTTCGTCGTGCCGATGGTTCGCGACGCGGCGGTCAAGGTCGCTTCCGAGGAGTACACCGCGGTCGTCGCGGATTACTCGCGCATTCCTCCGCAGGACCGGGAAGCCTTGCTCCAGATCCACAAGCAGAGGGCGAGCTTCCCGCTGTTCGTGCTCGAGACCTTGGCCACGATCTCGCCGACGGAGGACCTGCCCTTGAGGCGCGTCCCCTGGCCCCCGCTCTCGGGCTTCCTCGACCAGATCCGCTCCGCGGAGCGGCCGATCGTGTTCCTCGCCGACCAGACCTTGTATTCGAGCCGCGCCCTGCAGGCCGCGCTCCAGCAGGCCGGGGTGCAGTCCACGAGCCTCGATTCGACCATGGGCTTGAGCGAGCTCTTGATGAAGACCGCGCCCCCCGCGACGCCGACCAAGCCCAAGAGCTTCTGGCAGAAGCTCGGCGGCGCCGAGGAGGAGGAGGCCCAGTCCCAGCGTTTGGGCAACGTCGCGATCGTACTGTTCCGGGGTCCCTTGGCGGAAGCCGAGGCTCTCGACGGGCGCATCCGCCAAGCCGTGCCCCGGGCGCTGTGCTACCTGGTCTCGAGCATCGACCCCGTGGGAGACGCGGTGGAGGCCCTGCGCGCGAACTTCCCCGCCGTGCTGATGCGCGAGCAGGCGGGGCGAGTCGCCGGGATCCTTGCCGACGCGAGCCAAGCCGTCACCATGCGCAAGGAAAAGCCGCGCCTGCTTCTGGTCGACAACAACAAGTCCGTCATGGACACTTTCGTGCAGAGCCTGGGCCCGACCGGCTACGACGTGTCCACGGTCACCGACGGCGAGCAGGCCCTGCGCATGACCACCGGCGGGAAATACCAGCTCGTCGTTCTCGGGCTCCCCCTGGCCTTCCTCCAGAACTCCTCTCTGGACCTGGCCAAGAAGCTGCGCGAACGCGACGAGAACCTCGCGATCATCCTGATGATCGAGCCGCATCCCCTGCCCACCGCGCTGCAGGCAGTGGCCCAAGCCTCGAGTTTGGGGTTGGATGCGGCCATCATCAAGCCCGTGCAGCCTGCGCAGCTGCTCTACGAGGTCAAGAAGGCCCTGGAGCGCCGCTTCCTGATCTCCGAGAACGCGCGCCTCTTGAAGGAGACCCAGGAGCAGAAGGTCCAGCTCGAGCAGGTCAACGGCTTCCAGAAGAAATTCTTCGCGATGGTGGCCCACGACGTCAAGAACCCGCTGACCGCCATCCTGGGCTACTCCGAGGTCCTGGGCATGCGCCTCAAGGACCTGCCGAACGAGCTCAAATGCGCCTCCCACATCCACAGCGCGGCCAAGACGCTCAATACCTTGATCTCGGACCTCGTCGACTTGGCGGCCATCGAATCGGGCAAACTGCGCGTCAACATTGGGGCCATGGATCTGGCCTCCGTGGTCGGCGAGGTCAAGTCGCGCATCGACGTCGTGGCCCAGCAGCGCAAGATCGCTTTCGCGGTGCAGCTGCCCCCGGCGCTGCCTCAACTCGCGGGCGATCCCGCCCGCATCGGGCAGGTGGTCCAGAACCTCTGCACCAACGCGATCCAGTACACGAAGGAAGGCGGCTCCGTCACGATCCGCGTCGATCCGGCGTCCGATTGGATCACGGTCAGCGTCATCGACACCGGCATCGGCATCAAGAAGGAAGACCTGCCGCGCGTGTTCGAGCGGTTCTTTCAAACGCAGGAGGCGCAGGCGATGCGCAAGGCGGGCTTCGGCCTCGGCCTCAAGATCTCGCGCGAGATCGTGCAGATGCACGGAGGCGAGATCGGCATCGAGTCGGAGTACGGGAAGGGCTCGCGGTTCTTTTTCACCATCCCCGTGCCCAAGGCGGCCCCCGCGGCGTCCCCGCCGGCCCCTCCGGCGGCGCCCTTCACCGGCTCGCCGCCCCCGGCCGCGCCGGCGGGCCTGCCGGTCTTGCCGGCCACCCCGGTGCCCACGCCCGTGCCTCGGCCCGCGTCGGGGGCCGGGCCGTTTACGCCCCCGCCGATCACCAAGCCGCCCTTTCAGCGGGACAAGTGATCCGGAGTCTGGAGTCCCTCGAGGAGGTCCTGATTCCTCGCTCGCTGCTGACATCCGAGGCCGACCTGGCGGCCTATTCCTACGACGGGGCGCTCGACCGCGGCCGGCCCGACGCGGTCGTGCTGGCTTGCTCCGCCGAAGAGGTCCGCCGCGCGGTGCAGTGGTGCGTCCGGCACAAGGTTCCCTTCACCGCGCGCGGCGCGGGCACCAACCTCTCCGGGGGCTGCATCCCGTTGCGCGGCGGGCTGCTGATCGCACTCGCCCGCCTCGACAAGATACTGGCCGTCGACACCGCGCGGCGCTGGGCCGTCGTCGAGCCGGGCGTCGTCAACCTGAGCCTTCAAAAGGCGCTCGCGGACCTCGGGTGCTTCTACGCGCCGGACCCCGCGAGCTTTAAAGTCTCGACCTTGGGCGGCAACCTCGCCGAAAACGCCGGGGGACCGCGCTGCCTCAAATACGGCACGACAACCAACCACGTCCTGGCCGTCGAGGCCGTCATGCCCGACGCCAGCGTGCAGAAGTTCGACCTCTCCGAGCCCGGCCCGGAGCTCGCGTCTTTGCTCGTCGGCGCGGAAGGGACTTTGGGCATCGTCGTCAAGGCTTGGCTCAAGATCCTGCCTCTGCCCGGCAACATCCGCACTTTGCTCGCGGGCTTTTCCTCCATCGACGCGGCGGTCGAGTGCGTGTCCGCGATCGTGGCCGCGGGCGTGCTGCCCCGCGTGCTCGAGGCCTTGGACCGCACCACCGTCGAGTCCGTCGAGGCCTACTCGCACGCCGGCTACCCGCAGACCGAGGCCGTCCTGCTCATCGAGGTCGACGGAGAGGAGCGCGAGGTCAAGTCCGACTCGGAGCTCGTCGAGGGCCTCTGCCGAAAGCACGGGGCCAGCGTGGTGCGCTCGGCCCAGGACGAGGCACAGCGCGAGAAGCTCTGGGAAGGCCGGCGCGGCGCGTATGCCGCGATGGCGCGCCTGGCGCCAAACGTGATGGTCGAGGACGGGGTCGTGCCGCGCGACAAGCTGCCCGAGGTCGTGCGCCGCATCCAGGAGATCGTGGGAAAGTACAGGCTGCGCGCCGGCCTCTTGTTCCACGCGGGAGACGGCAACATCCATCCAAACATCGCTTACGATGAGAGAGACCGCGATGAAACGGATCGAGTCAAGGCCGCCGGCCGCGAGATCCTGCAGGCCTGCGTCGAGCTCGGCGGCTCGCTCTCCGGCGAGCACGGCATCGGCGTCGACAAGCGCGAGGCGATGGCCTGGCTCTTCACGCCCGAGACCTTGGACCTGTTCCGGCGCATCAAGCGCGAGCTCGATCCGGACAACCTGGCCAATCCCGACAAGCTGTTCCCCCTTTCTTCCGACAAGGCCGGCCCCGGCCTCATCAAGCCCCCGAGCCCGTCCCTCTCGGAACAAGCGCAGCACCTCATATCCAAAGTCCGCCAATATGCCGCCGAGAACCGCACGATGTCCATCGCAGGCAGCGGTTCTCGGTTGCGAGACGTGCCCGAAGGGCACGTCTCGCTCCTAACGACATCGCTGAACCGCATCGTAGACCTCGACAAAAGAAACTATACGCTCACCGTGGAGGCCGGGATCTCGCCCTACGAGCTGCACATGAAGCTCAAAAAAGAAGGCTGCTTCATCCGCCTGCCCGACTGCGGCGGGACCCTCGGCGGCCTGCTCGCGGCCAAAGCCAATGCCAATCTCCGCGACGACCTGCTCGGCATGCGGCTTCTTTTGGCCGACGGCACGGTCGTCGAACTCGGCGGCAAGGTCGTCAAGAACGTGGCCGGCTACGACGTGCCGCGCCTTTTGCTGGGCTCCTGGGGCACGCTCGGCGTGATCCTCGAGGCGACCTTCAAGCTTTACGGCCGGCCGCAGGAGAAGCCCGCGGCCGATCCCGCCCCGAAGCCCTTCACGCCGGGCTCGTGGCACCGCAAAATCAAGAAGGCTTTTGATCCCAAGAATCTTCTCAACCCCTGGTTCTTTTCCGAGGGATGAAGACGACTGTACTCGAGTACAGTCGGTAGGAGTCCGAACTTTGCTTGACATCCCTCCCTCGCCCGTCCCTTGACAATAATAGTTTACCAAGGTAAACTAAAGTTATGAATAGGTCCGAGGTGTTCGCCACCAAGCTCCCGCGTGAGCTCAAGAAGCAGATCGACCAGGTCTGCGGCCTTCTGGGCCTGCGCAAGAATTTCCTGATCGAGGAAGCCGTAAGGGAAAAGCTCGAGGATCTGCTGGATGCCTACGACTTGCGGCAGGCGATCGGCGAAGCCTCGGGTTTCCATTCCTGGGAATCGATCAAGAAAGAGACCCGCTGATTGTCCTACCGCGTCGAGTTCGAGACCAGGGCTCGCAAGGAGTTCCTGGACCTTCCCAATGAGGCCGTCCGCCGGCTGAGCCCCGTCTTCGACGACTTGGCAGCCGACCCCAGGCCGCCGGGCGCCAAGAAACTAGCCGGCGTGGACGGCTACAGGATCCGTAAGGGAGACTACCGCGTCCTGTACAAGATCGATGACAAGAACCGGCTGGTGCGTGTCTTCCGCGTAGGCCACAGGCGCGAGGTCTACCGCCGGCCTTGAAACGTGGGCCGCGTCGAAAACGCGGCGGGGCGTGATATCATAGAGTCCGTGCGGAAAATCGCCATCGCGCTGCTGCTCGCTCTCGCCGCCCGCCCCGCGGGCGCCCTGCAGGCCGGCATCGACGTCCTCGAGGCCCAGGGCTTTGCGCCGCTGGCGGGCAAAAGAGTCGGACTCATCACCAACCACACGGGCGTCGACGCCTCGGGCCGCACGACGATCGACGCGCTGTTCGCGGCCAAGAACTTACAGCTCGTCGCGCTTTTCTCGCCCGAGCACGGCATCCGCGGCGACAAAAACGGCGGCGCTCCGATCGGCGACGCCAAGGACCCTGTCACCGCCCTTCCTATCTATAGTCTTTACGGCGCGACCAAGCGCCCCACGGACGCGATGCTCAAGGGGCTCGACGCTCTGGTCTTCGACATCCAGGACGTCGGCGCGCGCTTCTACACTTATTTGTCGACGATGGGGATGGCCATCGAGGAGGCGGACAAGCGCCGCATCGCCTTCGTGGTCCTCGACCGCCCCAACCCGATCGGCGGCGAAACGCTCGAGGGGCCCGTCCTCGACGGCCCGTTCACCTTCACGGGCTACTTCCCGGTCCCGGTGCGCCACGGCATGACGCCGGGCGAGATGGCGCGCCTGCACGCCGCCGCAAAAGGGCTCACGCTCGCTCTGACGGTGGTGCCGCTCCAAGGCTGGAGCCGCGCGACGCTCTACGACCAGACGGGCTACGCCTGGATCAATCCCTCGCCGAACATCCGGAGTCTCGACGCGGCGCTGCTTTATCCGGGAATCGGGCTCTTCGAGGCGACCAACATGTCCGTGGGGCGGGGGACCGACGCGCCCTTCCTATGGTTCGGAGCGCCTTGGCTCGACGCCCGGAGCTTGGTCCAAGTCCTCGATGCCGCGCGCCTGCCCGGAGTGCACTTCGAGGTCGAGGACAAGACACCGGCGCAGGACCTCTACGCGGGCAAGCTCTGCCGAGGCGTGCGCATCGAGGTGCTCGACCGCAGGAGCGTCCGAGCCGTCGATATCTTCGTGCACGCGGTCTGCGCCCTGCGCGATCAGAAAGTCGCCGACTTTCATTTGATCGCGGCCCAGGCGAAGACGATGACGGGCTCGGACCTCTACGGCGCGGTGTTCGGCTCGAAGGACTCTGCCGCCGGCATACTCTCGCGCTTCGAGGGCAGCTGGCGGGGCTTCGCCGCGGCCCGGACTCCGTTCCTGCTGTACTAGCCTATTTCCACACGCCGCTGATCGCGGCCGCGGATGAATCCCTTCTCCCCAAGTTCCCGACCCCGAGCCCGTCCTCGACGAGGCGCAGCAGGCTGTAATGGTCGTAGCGGTTGGCCGATACCGCTCCGGGCGCGACGCCGGACCCGTAGAGCGAGGCGTAGATCCGGTTGTCGCCGCCGTCGTTCTCGTCCTCATCGAAGATCGTCACGAGCAGCAGCCCCTTCGTGAAGGCCGGGTCGTCGAGCAGCGGGCCGAAGACCCGGGCGTACCAGGCGTCGGCGTAATCGGCGCCGGTGTCGTGGCCGTCGTTCTCCAGGTTGGGGATGTAAAGAGAGTAATCGGGGAGCCCGCCCGCCTTGAGGTCCGCGGCCATTTGCGCCGCGTCGACGATCCGCGCGCAGCGGGCCGGGTCGCCGGCGACGTCCTTAAAGCTCAAGAGCGGGACGTGCTTGCGCGCGTAGAGGCCGGACTTCGCGTCGAGGAAGCAGCGCCCGGGGTAGTCCTCGGCGTAGATCTTCCAGCTCTTGCCCGCCGCCTCCAGGAGGTCCGCGACGTTGGTCTCATCGAGCGAGACGTTCTTGTCCGAGTCGACGCCCAAGGTGTCGCCCGAGACCAAAGCGACATAGTTGGGCTGGGAGGGATGGTCGACGGCGTAGTAGCCGGAGAGCAGGGCCCCCTGCCTGGCGAGCTTGCCGAGGAACGGCTGTCCCAAGGCGTGGTCGTAGTCGGTGTTCTCGAGGACCACGATCATGACCTTCTTGAAGCTCGGAGCGCCCGCGGCTTCGGCCTTGGGGGCGGCCCGCGCTGAAGCCGAGCCCAGGATCAAGACGAGCGAGATGATCCGGCGCATACCAGCTTATTCTAGCACAGCCAGGAAGCAATGAAAGAGGGTTAAACCCGCCGAAAAGGCTTGAAAATTTCCGGGAGTGGGGCTACCCTAGAGTCATGAAAGCACCCTGTCCCGGGGGCGGCCTTTCCCGCATCATTTGGGTCCTCTGCCTGGTCCCCGGCCTCTGGTTGGCCGATTCTTCGGCGCAGGATACGGCAGTTCCGCCGGACTCGCCGGCCGCGCCTGCTCCCGCGAAGGCCAAGCGCGTGCGCAAGCCGCCCGCTCCGGAGCCTGTCGGCGAGACCGAACCGCCGGTCGAGGGCGCAGGCGGCTGCGGCAAGGAGCGCTGGTCCGTCAAGACGCTCTCCGACCCCGATTTCAACCAGGTCGACTTCGGCGCCGTCGCCGACAAGGCGAGCGTCTCCGATCTCGCCTTGGACCCGGGCCAGCAGGTCTGGCCGTCCTTCGATCCGAAGAACCCCGTTTTGCCGGCGGATCTGCGCATCGCCGGTCCCGACTCCGAGGGCTACGCGGGCCCCTCGTCGCTCGAGACCGCGGTGATCAGGGTCCACGGGACCTTGGTCTGCTATAAGGTGGAGAAGGACGGCGACTACCACGTCGTCATAGCCGACTCCAAGCTGACGGCCGACCAGATCCCGGATTGCTCCCATTGGCCCCAGACCGGACCCCTGCGCGGCCAGACGATGATCGTCGAGTTCCCGGACCCGGCCTGCGCCCGCAGCAATCCGGACCAGGACGGCAAGGTCCGGCAGTCCGAGTTCGCGGGCCAATTCGGCGACGCGCGCAAGCAGTTCCAGGCCTTCCTGAACCTCCAGAGGCTTCCAGCGCCCGCGAGCAAGTTCTTCCAGGTCGCGGGAGCCGGCTCCGCGCCCGGGGGCCGCTCCGCCGGCGTCGTGGTCCGCGGCGTGAAATTCTTCGATCCCTATCACCGGCAGGACGGCGTCTCGAGGTACGGGGTGGAGCTGCACCCGGTCCTCTGCTTCAAGGACCAAGCGCATGTCGGGTCGGGGACCGAGTGCGATCCTTACTGATCCTGCTCGCGCTGGCCGCGGCCTCCTCCGCAGAAGAGATCACGCCGGTCGCCGCCATCCTGAAGGACAAGAAGTCCTACGATCGCAGGTTTTCCTGCGTCGCGGGGAAGAGCTCGGTGCTCTTCACGAAGGTCTCCCGCAACAAGCACGCCTACTTCACCGTCTGGATCGCCGACGGCGACGCCAAACTCAAGGTCTTCGGCTACGGCAAGCCGCAGTTTCTCGAGGGCGAGCGGATCGAGGCCTGCGGAGTGTTCTCGGTCGAGCACCAGCACAGCGGCCGCGTGTTCTACGACGAGATGTCGGCCAAGGTCATCCTGCGCGAGGGAGAGATCGGCAAGGGGCGCGTGGCCCTCACGCAGACCGACGCGCGTCTGATCACGACGCATCCCTAGGCCTTCTCCCATCGTTGCTATAATGAGAGCATGTCCCAGGGTCTCGGCCGCCTGATCACCGACCTCGGCGACCGCTCGACCTACGACGCCGCGAGCCAATGCAGCCGCTGCGGCTACTGCGAGCAGGCCTGCCCGACCTACGTGGCGACCGGACGGGAGTCCCAGTCCGGCCGCGGGCGCAACCAGCTCGTGCGGCTGATGCTCGAGGGCAAGCTCTCCGACCTCGGGGCCGCCGAGGAGGCGCTCTCGACCTGCCTCTTGTGCGGCGCCTGCACGACGGCCTGCTACGCCCACGTGCCGACGGCCGACATCGTGCTCGAGGGACGCCGCGCTCTGGCCGAGAAGCCGCCCTGGCTCGTTCGCGTCTTGACCTGGCTGCTCGTCGGGCATCGCGACGCGCTCTCCTTGCTGTTGAAATCCTCCTATCTCCTCAAGCGCGCGGGACTCTCGCGATTGGCGCGCCCGTTCCTGCGCCTGGCCGGCTTCGACGGGCTGGCCGAGGCCGACGCGCATGTCGATGAGACGCCGAGCCGGTTCTTGTTCGAGGAGTTGGGCCGTCGCAAGCGGCCGGCAGAGCCCCGATGGCTTTACTTCGCTCCCTGCGGGCCGAACTACCTCTATCCGCGCGTCGGCCTGGCGACCGTTTCGGCGCTCGAATCCACGCGCGGCCCCGGAGCCTTCCTCGACAACGGCTGCTGCGGTCTGCTGCCCTACAATTACGGCGAGGTCGAGGACGCCCGCTGCCTGGCCCGCGCGGTGATTGAAAAAAGCGAGAAATCCGGCGCCGGCCTGCCCGTCGTCGCCGACTGCTCCTCGTGCACCGCTTTCCTAAAGTCGTACCCCCAGCTGTTTCTCGAAGAGCCCGCCTGGAGGGCCCGCGCCGAGCGCTTCGCCGAGAGCGTCCAGGACGCCGTCGAGGCCTTCTCCGGCGCGGACATCGAGCCCTCGACAAGCGCCGAGACCGTGACTTATCACGAATCGTGCCGCGCCTGTCACGGCCAGGGCCTGCCGGCTCCCGCGCAGCTCCTCAGTCGCGCATGCGGGGATAAATTCACGGAGCTGCCCGAGTCCAGCGTCTGTTGCGGGGGGGCGGGGGCCTTCTCCTTTGTCCATCCCGAGCTCTCGGACGAGGTCCTCAAGCGCAAGATCGGCGCCGTCGCGCGCACGCGCGCGAGCCTCGTGCTGACGAGCTCGACCTCGTGCCTGATCCAGCTTGCCCATGGATTGAAGAAATACTATCCTCAGGGCCGAGTGATGCACTTGAGCGAGTTCGTGGCAAAGCGACTCTCTCAGGGAAAGCCCGAGCACCATGGGACGACGACAGGAGCTTGAGAAGCGCCAGACCCTGCTCTCGCGGTTCGGCCGCCTGATCGCGGCGGAGACCCGCCTCGACGCCCTGCTGACCATCATCGCCGAGGAAGTCCGCCACATCGTCAACGCGGACCGCTGCTCGGTCTTCCTTGTGGATATGTACAAGGGAGAGCTCTGGACCAAGGTCGCCTTGGGCATGGAGGAGAAGATCCTGCGCATCCCGATGGGCCAGGGCATCGCCGGGTTCGTGGCCAAGACGGGCTCGGCGGTCAACATCCGCGACGCCTACCGCGACACGCGCTTCACCCAGGACCTCGACCGCATCACGGGCTACCAGACGCGCTCGGTCCTGGCCGTGCCGCTCAAAGGGCGCGAGGGCCGCGCGGTCGGGGTTTTCGAGGTCTTGAACAAGGGCAAAGGGGCCTTCACCGACGAGGACGAGGGCTTGCTGCGGATTCTCGCCACGATGGCCGCTTCGTTTATTGAGAACGCCACACTCTACGAAGATCTGCGGCGCTCCCATTTGGAAACCATCTATCGCATGGCTCTTGTCGCCGAGTTCCGCGACCAGAAAGACACCGGCCGCCACCTGCGCCGCATGAGCCGGTTCTCGGGGATACTGGCCTCGGCCATGGGCATGACCTATCAGGAAGCCGAGGACATCCGCTACGCGAGCCCCTTGCACGACATCGGAAAGGTCGCCATCCCCGACGCGATCCTCAGAAAGCCCGGGAAGCTCGAGCCCGACGAGTTCGAGGAAATGAAGCGCCACACGATCTACGGCAGCCAGATGCTCGTCAACGCCGAGTCGCGCCTCTTGCGCCTCGCCGCCAAGATCGCCATCGCCCACCACGAGCACTTCGACGGCTCGGGCTATCCCTACGCCCTCAAGGGCGATCAGATCGCCATCGAGGCCAGGATCGTTTCGGTCGCCGACGTCTTCGACGCGCTGGTCTCGAAGCGTGTCTACAAGGGCGCCTGGACCGTCGAGGACGCCAAGACCTACATCCGCGGCCAAGAAGGCAAACTATTCGACCCGGCCGTCATCGACTGCCTCTTTAAGAGTTTCGAGGACATCATCGCCGCGATGGAGGAGGAGAACCGCCGCATCTTGGAGGACGAGGCCTTCAAGTCGAACTTCCCGGAACCCTCCGCTAAGCCCGTCGACCAGCACCCGCATATTTGAGCGCGGCCGCCGTCCCCCTCCAGCTTCCCTTCGACGCGAAGATCCACATGGCCAAAGCGAGATACGCGGCCGAGAAAGCCGTCCGGGCCCGAGGGTCGGTCAGGAAAGGCTGCGCGAGGAACAGTCCTCCCAGGATGGCGGCTTCCTTCCACGCGAACCGCAGATCGAAGATGATCGCGAGCGCCAGCAGGGACTGCGCGGCGGTCAGCAATATTTCGTGGGCCTGGCGCGAGTCCAATGCCATCGCGATGGGGCGCCCCGCGGAGAGGGCGAAGATCAAGGGCAGCATGCCGACGAGCAAGGTCCATTGGTTGACCTTCGAGGCGATCAGCATGCGCAGGCCCGACGCGGCTCGTCCCTTGGCCGCGAAGAGGCAGGCGACGATGAACTCGGGGGCCTCGGAGGCCAGCGGCGCCACCCATTGCACGAGCAGGAATTCGTCTACCCCCAGCCGCCGTCCCTGCGCGACGAGGCCGTCGGCGAAGGGCGCCGCCGACCAGTAGATGACGGCGGCAGCGGCGATGATCAAAGAGATGACCGCGGACCGCCGCGCGGAGGGCCTCAAGGCCCCGATGAGCGCGGCGGGCCCCGCGAGGTCGGGCTCCTCGGCTTCGCCGCCCGCCAAGCCGATCATGTAATAAAGGAAGATCGCCAGAAACACGCCGCAGTCGATCAAAGACAGGGTCTTCTTGAAGGGCAGAGCGAATGCGTAAACGGTGGCCGCGCTCAGCGCCAGCAGCTCCGGTCCGATGGCCGGCTCGAGCCGGATCTCCCGGCGCTTATGAAACAGCCAGCCGGTCAGCAGCACCGCGCCCCAGCCCAGGCCGATGAGCAATCGGTTGGCCCCGGTCATGTTGGCCGTCGCAAACGAGGTGAGAGCGGGGTTCTTGCCGGCGCCCCAGGCGAAGTAGACGTCGACCGCGTATTCAGGGAGGACGGCCACGACGGCCAGCACGCCCAGCGCCAGCCCGTGAGGGATGTCGTGCTCGGCGACCTCGGCGGCCCAAGACAGCAGGAAAGAGGCTCCTAAGACGGCCAGGCCTGGGAGCAGCGGGCCGGCGGGCGCGGCTCCGAGCGCCAACCGCAGCGGCCACTGCAGGGCCGCCAGGGCCGCGGCGGCAAGCCAGAAAAGGTTTCTCCTGCGCGTCATGGTTCTCCTCCCGTATACTTCGGAGTCGAACCATTTCCTTCGGTCATGGTCGGATTATACCATGCGCGGTTTTCGGGAGGGGGCTTTTTTGATATAATCATCGGGCCGCGGGCGTGGTTCAATGGTAGAACGGGTCCTTGCCAAGGATCAGACGAGGGTTCGATTCCCTTCGCCCGCTCCAGATTTCCAAATGATCTCCCTATCGCGAAAGATCCTCATCAGCGCCTCGAAGGAATCGGTGCGGCTTTACCTGCGCGACCTGCAGAACATGGCCGAATATGAGCCCAAGGTGGAAAAGGTCTCCGTGACCTACCCCGACGCGGAGACCGGCATCGCCGAGGTCTCGGGCCGGTTCGTCGGCCTGCCCTGGAAAGGGGCCTTCAAGATGCAGTTCACGCGCGACGGGGGCTTTAGGAGCGAGATGGTGCGCGGGCCGCTCAAGAAGATGGTCGGCGGCTTCCATTTGCGGCCCGTCTCGGGCGGCACGGAGCTCACCCACGACGAGCAGTACCACTTCTCCCCTCTGACCAAGCCCTTGATCCCCATCCTGCGCGGCTGGATCGTCAAGAGTATGGAGCGCGAGCTCTACGCGATCAAGGAAGGGGCCGAGCGCCTGCACCGCAAGCTCCAGCTCAAGCAGATCGAATCGTCCCTCTAGGCCCAAAGGCTTCGCGTCTTTGGGCCCAACGACCCGCGCAGAAAACGAGCCGTTGCCGTATAATCACTCCCATGCCATCGCCAACGCCGCTGCTGATCTCTGTCGTTCTGTCCCTCGCGCCCTGTTTCGCCGCGGAACTCGAGCGCGCGCCCGAACTGCCCGACTTGAGCCGGTTCCAGAGCGCTCTGCGCGAGACGCCCGCGCCGGCGGCCGCGCCGGCCAAGATGGCCGAGCCCGCCAAGCCGGCGGGCTGTCCCGTTCCCGACTTGAACGGCGGCGCCATAGGACGCGGTTTCTTCAGCTCGGCCTACGATGTCAAGATAAAGGACCAGGCCGCGGGGAAGATATCTTACGAGGACGGCGAATACGTCTTCAAGGACGCCTCCGGAAATCTCGTCGCGAAGACAGCCACGAAGAAGGCGTCTTGGGGGACCAAGTCCGTGG
Organism: Elusimicrobiota bacterium; assembly: GCA_016194705.1. GTDB lineage: Bacteria > Elusimicrobiota > Elusimicrobia > UBA1565 > UBA9628 > PALSA-1176. The sequence continues at coordinate 112,280 of JACQAZ010000030.1, forward strand.
TCACGGACTGCTCGGGAGCCAAGATCGGCGTCATCCAGGAGGAATTCGACTCGAGCCGAAGCAATTTCACGGTCAGCGACGGCCAGGGCGAGCCTTACGCCAACACGGGCTGGACCAACGCGTCGTCGGTGGCTCTCAAGAGCGTCTCCGGCGAGACCGTCGCGTCGGTCAAGAACGCGAGTTCGTTTGCGGACAAGTTTACCGTGTCTCTCACTCCGAAGGCGGACGGCCGCATCATCGCGTTGGTGGGCGTCATGAATTCCTCGGCGGGCTACCGTCGCTCCAACGAGGCGCGGCGCGAGCGCATGGGCGAGGGCCCGCGCGGCGGCGGGCGCAACCGCTACTGAGCCGTCAGGACTCGGAAGACGAACTCGTAGGCCAGCGACGCGCAGAACCACGCGGGAACGAAGTCGAAGCGGACGAGCCCTTGGACCCCCCAAGGCGACTTGAAGTAATCCTCCTCCCAGGGACAGTGTCCGGTCGCCTTGCGGATCAGCCAGCCGCTCGAGTACTCGACGCAATAGATCAGGCCCGTTAGGCCAGTCCTCGGACCGGCCACGGATAGGGAGAAAACCGCGGGAAGATCAGGCAGGCCAAGGGATAGATCAGCGCGTAGATCGGGACCATCCAGACGTAGGTGTAGCCCTTGAGCTTCCAGTCCTTGGCCTTGCGCAGGTCGTAGAGGGCCGTGAAGACGACCTCGAGCGACATGGCCATGCCCACGATCAGCAGGTCGTGGACGACCGGTATGTACCAGGGCATCACGCCGCCTTGTACCGGCCGCCCTCGAGCGCGAGCTTGGCCGAGCGCATCGTCGCGTCGTGGTCGAAGAGGAGCAGCCAATCGCCCTTCAGAGCGCGCTCGTAGAGATTGCGCTTGAAGTCGAGCGTGTCGAGGGGGAAGAGGTCGTAGGCCATGATGTAGGGCAGCGGGACGTGCGCGCGCGTGGGCACGGTGTCGCCGAGGTAGAACGCCGCCTGGCCCTCGGATTCGATCAGCACTCCCTGATGGCCGGCGCAGTGGCCGCCCGTGCGCACGGCCTTGAGGCCGGGTTCGAGCTCTGCCTCGCCGTCGACGAGCTCGAGGACCTTGCGTTCTCCCAGCACGGCGTAGTTTTCTTCCATGTAGCTCGCCGCGTTGCGCTCGTGCGGGTGGTTGGCGTCCTCCCACTCTTGCCGCTGCACGACGTACCTGGCCTTCGGGAAGGCGGGGACGGGTCTGCCCGACGCGTCGAACTCCGTGTCGCCGCCGGCATGGTCGAAATGCAGATGGGTGTTGATCACGAGGTCGATGTCGGACGGCGCGAGGCCGTGCTCCTTGAGGCCGTCGCGCAGGGTCTTCTGCCGGACGACCGCGTAGACGCTCTTGAACTTGGCGTCGGAGTCGAATTTCGAGGAAAGCCCGGCGTCGACGAGCACGTTCTTCCCGGCGGGCGTCTTGATCAGCAGGCACCCGAGGTCCAGCAGGACGCGATTCTTGTCGTCGACGTCCTCGTGCCGGCACCAGAGCGACTTGGGGACCACGCCGTACATCGCGCCGCCGTCCAATCGGAAGCGCCCGTCGCTGAGCAGGAAGACCTCGAAGCGTCCGACCCTCAAGCCTTGGCGCCGCAGCACTTCTTGTACTTCTTGCCCGAGCCGCAGGTGCAGGGGTCGTTGCGGCCGACGTCGGGGCCCGTTTTCACGAAGGTCTCCACCTTGGCGCCCGGCGGCGGCGGAGCCTCCTTGAACTTGCCCGCGTCGATGTCGGCCTTGTTCTTCTCGAGCCAGGCCTTGACGTCGGTCATGCTCTTGAGATTGACCCCGTCTTTCTGCATGTGCGCGGCCAAGGTCTTGAGCTGCTTGACAAACGAGGGGTCCTTCCACTTGCGGTAGAACATGGCCATCATGCCCTTGTTCTCGGCGGATTCGGCCAGGCCTTCCTTAACGGCCGCTTGCGCCGCGGCCTCGTCCTTATTGGGCTCGGGCGCGGGGGACTCGTCTTTCTTCTTGAACGGGTTCCAGAGCGATTGCATCCAGGACATGGTCTCTCCTACAGATCTGGCGGAAGGGGGGGGATTCGAACCCCCGAGGGGCGTTAACCCCTAACAGTTTTCGAGACTGTCCGTTTCAACCGCTCACGCACCCTTCCAGGGTCTCCCATTATAACAAAAGGCCCCGGGGAGAATCGCCCCCGGGTGAATCTCGTATAATAGCGACATGCTGCGCGCGCTGGCGCCCTATCTCGCTTACGCCTACCTGACCTTCGTCAAATGGACCACGCGCCTGCGCGTGGTGGGTGCGGAGCATCCCCAGCAAATGCGCCGCCAGGGCCGGCATTACATCCTCGCCTTCTGGCACAACCGCCAGGTCTTTTTCACCACGACGCACCGGCATCAGGGCTTCTCCGTGATGGTGAGCATGAGCCGGGACGGCGGCGTCATCGCCAAGGTCATGAGCCTCTCGGGTATCCATGCCTCCCGCGGCTCGTCCTCCCGCGGGGGAGCTGCGGGCGTTCGGGAGATGGCCGCGGTCATCGAGCGCGGCGGGGATCTGGCGATCTCCCCGGACGGTCCCAAAGGGCCCGTTTACGAGGTCAAGCCGGGCGTGCTGTTTCTCGCGCAGAAGCTGTCCATCCCGATCATACCGATCACCAACGCCTTGTCGCGCAAGATCGTGTTCAAGCGCAGCTGGGACCAGTTCCAGGTTCCGCTGCCGTTCGGTCGGGCCGTGCTGGGCTACGGCGAGCCGATTTGGGTGCGCGAGGGCGACGACATGGAAGAGGCGGCCCGCAGGGTCAAGGCCGGCATGGACCGCAACACGCAGGAGGCCGAGCGCGCCGTCGCCTGACCTTCGTCCGCAGCGAAAAGGCCCCGATGATCCCGACATCGGGGCCTTTCGCTTTGCGGCTTTTCAAAACTTAATGCCTTCCGTGTCCCCCGCCGTGCTCCTTGCGCTCCCCGCGGTGCTCGCGGTGCTCGCCGTGGTGCTCGCGGTGCTCGCCGTGATGCTCTTCGCGCTCGCCGGCCTTCTCCTTGTGCTCGCCGCGCTTCTCCATGGCCTCTCCGGCCTTCTCGTGGCCGTTGGCCTCCATCTTCTCGCCGCGCTTCTCCATCCGCTCGCCGCGGTCTTCCTTGCGCTCTCCCTGCTTCTCCATGCGCTCGCCCTGCTTTTCCATCCGATCTCCTTGCTTCTCCATCCGCTCGCCGCGCTTCTCGCGGCGCTCGTCGCGCCTCTTTCGGTTCTCCTCGACGTGCTTCTTGGCGGTCGGGTTGCCGGGAGTCGCGGGCGAGACGCCGGGGTTGGCGGGCTGGGTGCCCGAGGGGGTCTGGTCGGGCGGATTGCCTTGATTGTCTCCGGCGAAAACCGGGACGGCCAAGGCGAGGCTGAAAGCCAAAATACCGAGCTGCTTTGTCATCGATCCTCCGTTTGGGTGGTGGCGGCTGGACTTCAAGCCTAGTTTATTTATCCGCAAGCGCCGTGTCAATGCGGCTTGCGGCGAAGGAGCAGGTCCATCAACGACGAGAGGACGAGCACCGCGCAGGCCACGCAGACGATGACCGGTCCGAGCGGCATGTCGCGCGTGTAGGAGATGTAGAAGCCGGCAAACGCGCTCAAACCCCCGCACAAGGACGCGATCAGCGAAAACGAGGTCATGCCGCGCGCCCAGGGCAGCGCCGCAATGGCGGGGATCACGAGAAAGCCGAAGGTCACCAAGGGGCCCACCGTCATGACGCCCAGCGAGATCGTCACCCCGACGACGAGATAGAGCAGCCCGTCCCACACCAGGACGCTGCGGCCCAAGGTCACGGCCATGTCCCGGTCGTAGGACACCAAGGTGAACTCGCGCTGAAACAGGAACATGGCGAGCGTGATGACCGCGAAGACGTTGAGCATCGAGTGGAAATCGCTCTCCGAGATCGTCACGATCTCCCCTTTGAGCAGGCTCAGCATTTCGGCCTCGCCGGCGGGGTTGAAGACCATGAACAGGATCGCCAGGCTCGCGGCCACCGCGTAGAGGGCGCCTACGCGCCCCTCCGGAACGCCGCCCTTGTGCTCCATGTAGGTCAGCAGCATGATCGCGCCGATCGTGAAGACGACCGAGCCGATGATCGCCAGATGCCGCTCTCCGGCCTCTCCTCCCGCGATCAGGTTGAGGCCGAGGCCCTGGAGCATGAAGGCCGCCGAGATCCCGGCCGCCGAGACCTGCGGCAGGGCCACGCCCCAGAAGACCAGCCTGCGCAGCAGAAAGTAGACGCCGACGAGCGGCACGACGAAGCCGACGACGAGGCTGCCGTAGAAGGCGTGGTGCAGGAGGAAAGACGGCTCGAAGAGCTTGAGGATCCCGGTCAAAGCTCGGCCTCGAAGATCTTCATGATCTTGCCCGCGGAGAGCATCTCCGCGGTCGGCCCGGACTCGACCTTGCCGTCGCCGACCCAGGCGACGTGGCTGAAGAGGTCTTTCTCGCGCTGGATCCGGTGGCTGACCATGAGCACGGTCAGGTCTTTCTGCTCTTTGAGGGTCTCGAAAAGCTTGAGCAGCGCCGATTGGGTCGTCACGTCGATGCCGGCCAGCGGCTCGTCGAGGACGAGGAGCTCGGGCTCGGCGGCCAAAGCGCGCGCGATCAGTACGCGCTGGCGTTGGCCGCCGGAAAGGTCGCTGTAGCGCTTGTCGGAAAGCTCCAGCGCCCCGCATTGCTTCAGCGAGCGCCGGATGAGGTCTTTGTGACCGAGGCCGCGAAGGCGCGCCATGAGCTCGAGACCCCGGTAGGTTCCCATCGCGGCGACCTCGTACGCCGTCAGCGGATAGATCGCGTCGAGCTTCTCTTTCTGAGGGACATATCCGTATCTGGGCTTGCCGAAGTGGGTGCCGCGCGCGTGGAACTCGCCTTTGAGCGCGGGGATGAGCCCCAGGAGGGTCTTGAGCACGGTGCTCTTGCCGGCGCCGTTGTGGCCGAGTATGCCGATGAAGGAGCCGGGGGCGGCCTCGAAGTTCACCCCGTGGAGCACGGCCGTCGAGCCGTAGCCCAAGGACGCGTTCTTGAAGCGCAGCAGCGGTTCCAGCACCGTTTTCATTCTAACAAAGTCACGAAGGGTCCTTTCCCGCGGCCTCGAGGAGGTCCTTGAGGTTCTTCTCCGAATATTTGACGAAGGTCTCGGTGCCCGGCAGGGCGTTGGCCATCGAGCCGATCACCGCGATCTTGGCGCCAGTCTGCTCGGCGAGCCATTGGCACATCTTGGAGTCGTACTGCTGTTCGCGCACGATGAGCCTGACGCCCTGTTCCTTCATCTCCTTGACGAGCTGCTCGAGATGGGTCGGCGTCGGAGCGACGCCGGGCTTGAGCTCCAAAGTGTCGACGAACTCGAGCCCCGTGAAGCGGCCGAGGTACGCGACGTCCTTGTGGTACGAGACGGCCTTCATGCCCTTGAGGGGCTTGACCCATCGGCGCCACAGCGCGAGCTTGGCGTCGAGCTCGGCGAGGTACGCCTTGAGGTTCTTCTCGAAGTCGGCCTTGTGAGCCGGATCGACGCGCGAAAGCCCGGCCGCGATATTCCTGGCGATGATCGGACCGTCGTCGGGGCCGGCGTTGTAGTGCGGGTTGCCTTGCGGGTGCAGCTCGCCCTCGGCGCGGCTCAAGTTCTCGGGTTTCTCGAGCACGCTGACGCCCTCCGAGCAGTCGATGCAGCCGGGGCCCACGCATTCCTTGACCGCGTCGGTCCGCATCTTGGGGTTGCGCGCGACGTCGAGAAGGGGAGGCAGGAAGGCATGCTCGATGGTGAGCCCCAGGTAGACGACCGCGTCCGCCCGGTTGAGCTTGGTCACGAAGCTTGGGCGGGGCACGACCTGATGGATGTCCTCCGTGCCCTTGGCCAGGCCTTGGACTTCGACGAGGCTCCCGCCGACGCGGCTTGCGATGTCGACGAGCTCGGGGGTCGTCGCGACGACGCGCAGGGCTGCTTGCGCGTCGGCGGCCGCCGTGAGAAGAGTCAGGATGATCGAGATCTTGGTTTTCATTATGGTCTCCATATCAGCGGTCTCGGAAGCCGTGGACGTGGTGGCCGAGGATCCCGGTCCATTGCAGGCCTATCGTGCGGGTTCGCGGGGTCCCTGCGACGTTGACCAGCGCCTCGGAGTAGGCCAGGCGCAGGCGCTGGAACTCGGTGACGTCGTAGGTCAAGAAGGCCGAGTACGTCGAGGTCAGCCGGTGGGCGATGTCCTGGTCCTCCGTGAGGTCGATTATGATGCCGGGGCGCCAATGGAGGCCCATTTTGACCTGAACGTAGGAGTAGCCCGCAAACGACTGGACCCGCTGGGTGGACCGGTTGGTGTTTCTGTCGAACCGGCCCTCGTCGTTGTGAAGCACTTCGGTGCCCCAAATCACGCCTTTATAGATTCCGCCCGAGGTTGGCTGGTAACGGTAGGTGAAATCGAGGCCGCTCAAGGTCCGCCAGGTGTTCTGGTGGAACGTCGACGCGATCGGGTTGCCGGTGACCGCCGTGTTCTCCGTTACCGTCCTGAACGGCGTCCAAGCCGTGTCGAGGCCGAGCTCGACGCTGTGATCGTCGCCGATGTCCTTGTAGGTGCTCGCGCGGGCGAGATAAGTGAACTCGTCGAAAGCGCGCGCGCTCGCGGGGTCCTGGCGGGCGTTGGCGGCCCCCATCTTGTCGTAGGCGCCGGCGGTCAGGTTGACGAAGAGGTCGCTGGGCAGCAAGTAGGAGACCTCGAGGCCGTCGGCGCGCGTCTCGCCGCCGACGTAGCTGTTGAGCGAGCTCGGGCGGTCGATGACGGGCAGCTCGTGGTCGTGGAAATGGGCCATGCGTCCGAAAGCGGCGAAGAGGCGCCCCCCGCGCACGGTCAGGTTGTACGGCAGAGAGGTCGTCTCGAGCGTGGCCTCCTCCGCGTCCACCGCCGGATTCTGGTTCGAGGCCGTGATCACGGCCCAGCCCTTGAGATAGGGGTCGATGGGCGCCTCGACGTTGAGCTCGGCCGCTCGGAAGTTGAAGTCGGCCTTGTCGTTGGCGTCGACGAGGCTCATGTCGATCGAGAGGCCGATGGCGGGGTTGAACGCGGAGAGCGAGGTCTTGGCGGGAGCCCCTTCGAGCTTATTGAGACGCTCCTCGAGGGCCTTGATGCGCTCCTCTGAAGACGGCTTGGCGTCCTGGGCCCGCGCGAAGACGGGAGCCAGGCAGAGCGCGAACACTAGGGTGCGGCGCATGATTCTCCTCTTTTATATGGTCGACGATATCCCCTGAAGGGATTGCGGCTGCGGTCTTCGGACTAGGCTGTCGCGGGAGGAGCGCGGGCGGAGGCCGCGACGAGCGAGCGGTCGAAGGCGCCGGCGCTGACGGGGAGAAGGACGCGTTGAAAATCCGAGGACTGGAAGGCGGAAGGGGCCGCGTTGGGGGCCTGCTGGACGCTCTGGTGCGCCAGCACGCAGACCGCGCACGAGTCGGAACCGGATTCGAGACTATCTCTGTGGAAATGCGCGGCCTGGACGCCGACGAGGGCGAGGAAGCTGGCCGCGACCGTCCCGAGCAGGAGGCGCTTCATCCAGGGAGGAGGATACAACATGAACGCGTTTTTTTCAAGTCCCGGGGAGCGGGGCTATCCGCCGCTGGTCGAGCCCAGAGTGTATTCCAGTATGGTCTCTTTGGCCTGGGACGGCGAGGCGACGAAGGCCGTTCCCGTCGTCAGCCCCCCGTCCAGGAGCACGCGGCGGCCCCACAGCCGCGCCGTCGCGCGGGTTTTGGACTGCAGCTTGAAGGCCTGCTCCGCCTCGGTGGCCATCCGGGCCTCGGTGATCGTCAAGGTCTTGGTCTCGGCGTTGAAGAACGCCTTAGTGATGATGATGTCGCCCTCGCCATTGGTGATCTGCTGGCCGGCCAGGCGCTTGAGGCCGCTGTAGAGGCCGGTCGCCTCGTGCGACGAGAAGAGCTTGGCGGCGTCGCCCTGGAGGATGATCAGCCCTTCCTTGGGCTTGACTCCCGAGAGCAGCTGGCGGAACATGCTGTTGATTTGCTGCTTCGCCGCGTAGACGAACCTTTCGGTCGTGGCTGCCACACGCCCGCTCTCCACGATCTCATTCATAGCGTTTGTGGCGTGAAAGACGACATCGGCCTTTCCGTTGCGCGCCTCGGCAAGCCACGCCGCCTCCTCGCGGGTCAACGGATTGCCGGCGGCGATCCTCTGCTCGAGCGCCGCGATCCGTTCTCCCTGGGCGGCGGTGACTCCCGCGACCTTGCTCTCTCCGGCCGTGAGTCCCCGGAACGCCGTGGTCGCCCACTTCCCCAAGCTCGAGACGCGCGTGACCTCGACGAGCTTGGCCAGCGTGCCGCCGGACACCCCGCTGAGCACCGAGAGAATGCCGTTGCCGGCGGTGGCGCCAGCGTCCCTGATCGTCTGACCGCGCGAGACGGCAGGATCGCTCGCGGAGAGCGACAACTCGTGGACGCTCTGTTCGAAGGCGGGCAGGTTGAACATCTGGAAAAGGGCGCCTCCGGTCGCGACCGTCGCGCGCAGGAACGGGCCGGTATTGCGGTCCTCGCCGATCTCGTCCAAGGAGCGCTGCGCGTTGGCGATGAGACCGTCCGTGACTGGCTGCGGGAGAGTGGGCACGATCCCGTTGCGCACGGTCTGCGGCCCGGGATTCGGGATGGCGTTGAGCGCCAGCAGCTGCGGAGTCGTCGGCGCATTCGTGGGCCGAGGGTTGGGCCCGAGGTCCAGCGGGACGATCGTCGGATTGAGCTCGCCGGAGCCCTTCATGACCCTGTTGACGCCGGCGACGTTGATCCTCTTGTCTGGAGCGATCAGGTCCGCGTCGGGATTGACGGCCCCGCCTCCAGGCTGCACGGGCGGCGTCCGAGGACCGGTCATGTAGCGGACGGTCGCGGAATGGAATTCGGCCGATCCCCGATCCAAACCGAGGCCGCCGGTCACGAGATGGAACCGCTTGAGGTAGTCCGCGGCCGCGGGCCCGTTCAATAGGCCGCCCTTGAAAGAATCGACGTTTTGCTGGAGGAACGCGACGTCGCCGGCGGAGGCGTCCAGGGAGTCATCGGGCGCGAGCGGCGTGCCGCACAGGAAGGCCTTCTTGACGCCAGTCAGATCCGCGGGGCAATCCGAGTCGTCGGCCGACCCCGGAGCCGCCACGAGCAGGAAAACAGCCGCCGCCAGAAGGGTTTTCATGGCAGGCCTCTGCTACGAGTATAGCCCCCGAACCCTATTTCTTCAAGGTCTATTCTTTTGGCGGGGCGGCGATCAGGAGGAGAACGGCGAGGTCTTGGAAGTCTTCGCGGAGCCTTCTTGGTAGCCCATCTTGTCGACGTATTCCTTGAGCTTCTTTTCGTCGCCCTTGGTCCGGTAGAGGGCCAAGAGCGAGAAGACGTAGTCGGCCGCGCGCGCCACCACGGCGCTGTGACGGCGCTCGGCCAAGTCGTTGAGCTTGATCCACGCGGTGGCGATTTCTTCCCCGTTGTGGGTGATCGTCTCGAGGTACTCGTACTCGGTCCGGAAGGCGGCGACCTCGCCGGCCTTGACCTCGTCGGGGCTTAGAGTCCCGTCCTGATGGTCGTTGGCGTGGCGCGACTCGTGGGCAACGGTGGCGTAGAGCAGGTCCTGTGAGACCAGCATCGCCATGACCTTCATGAAGTCGTTGAGGTCGATGCGACCCAGCGCGGAGGATTGGGCGCTGTACTCGTACTCGCCGGCCTTGTTGGCTTCCATCGACTCGAAGCCGAGCTTGCCCATGCCGAACATCCCGTTGGCGCGCTCCTGGGCCTTGGTCACCTCGGGCGGCGGGACGGACTTGGAGCGGCTTAGGGCCCTGTCGCCGGCGCTCAGTATCCCCTGCACGCTGGCCGGCTTGGCCTCGGGGGTCTCGCTCTCGTGCCAATTGTATTTCTTGAAGCGTATGCCGACCGCGGCCGAGGGAATCCCGATGTTGGAAAATCCGTAGGTCCGGTTCTCGATGGCCTCGTTGGAGATCGTCTTGTTGTTGATCGTGTCGCGCAGGTCGTCGGCCGCCTGGCCGACGTCGTTGACGCGGGCGGACAGCGTGCCGGAGACCTCGTCGAAGGCGCGGCCAGCGGGAACCACGGCCAGGGTCAGGAGCAGGCTTCCCAGGAACGCCTTCATCTTCGCCATCACAGTCATTGTATAAGGAATTCGGAGGGCCGCCATGGGACCCTGGGCCTACGCGGATATAGGCCTAAAGACCTACCTTCCGGTGCCAGGCCTTCACCCTTTTCACTGTTCCGTGAAAGAGTGAAAAGGGTGAAGGCCTGGCACCGTCAAAAATGAGTCACCGCGCGATAGGGCAGCTGGCGGTAGTAGTCCTGGATGGGCTTGGCCCCCATCGTGGCCTCGCGGATGACCGCGATCGCGTGCACCGCGGCCTGGCAGCTGTGGATGTTCGTGATGCAGGGTATGTTCAGCTCCAGGGCCGTGCGCCGTATCGCGAAGCCGTCGGCGCGCGAGCGCTTGCCCGATGGGGTGTTGATGATCAACGAGAGCGACTTCTGCTTGATGAGGTCCACGACGTCGGGCTTTCCCTCGCCGATCTTGGCGACCCGCGTGCCCTCGATGCCGTGGCGGGCGAGGAAGTCGTGGGTGTTGCGCGTGGCGACCAAGGTAAATCCCATCTGCCGCAGGGCGCGCGCGATGTGCAGGAGCTCGGCCTTGTCCTCGTCGCGCACGCTGATGAACACCGAGCCCGAAGAGGGCAGGGAGTAGCCGCTGGCCTCCTGGCTCTTGGCGAACGAGCGCGGGAAGTCCGCGTCGATGCCCATGACCTCGCCGGTGGACTTCATCTCGGGGCCGAGTTTCGGATCGATCCCGGGGAATTTGATGAAGGGCATGACGGCTTCCTTGGTCGCGGTGTAGGGCAGGCTCGGCGGGGACTCGCGCAGGAGCTTGGGCGTCAGCAGGGCCTTGAGCTTGCGCCCGAGCATGACCGAGGTCGCGAGCTTCGCCAACGGCAGGCCCGTGGCCTTGCTGACGAACGGTACGGTCCGCGAGGCGCGCGGGTTTGCCTCGAGCACGTAGACCGCGCCGTCCTTGACCGCGAACTGGATGTTGATGAGCCCTAGGACCTTGAGGTGCAGGGCCATCGCGCGGGTGTGGCGGCAGATCGTCTCGATGGCCGCGGGAGTCAGGGAATGAGGGGGGATCGTGCAGGCGGAATCCCCGGAGTGGATGCCGGCCTCCTCGATGTGCTCCATGATGCCGGCGATGAAGACGTCCTTGCCGTCGCAGACGGCGTCGACGTCGAGCTCGGTGGCGTCCGAGAGGAACCGGTCGATCAGCAGAGAGGGGTGCGAAGACGCCCTCAAAGCGCGCTCCATGTAGTCGAGCAGCATGCCGTCGTCGTAGACGATCTCCATGGCGCGGCCGCCCAGCACGTAGCTGGGGCGGATCATCACCGGATAGCCGATGCGGCGCGCCAAGGCCAAGGCCTGCTTGGGGTCGCGCGCGATGCCGTTCTCGGGTACGGGAATCTTGAGCTTCTTCAAGACCGCTCCGAAGAGGCGGCGGTCCTCGGCCATGTCGATCGAGCGGATCTGGCTGCCGAGGATCTTGACGCCGGCCTTGTCGAGCGCGGAGGCGAGATTGAGCGGCGTCTGGCCGCCGAACTGCACGATGACGCCGGCGGGCTTCTCGAAATCGAGGACCTCCATGACGTCTTCGAAGGTCAGGGGCTCGAAGTAGAGGCGGTCGGAGGTGTCGTAGTCGGTCGAGACCGTCTCCGGGTTGCAGTTGATCATGATCGACTCCCAGCCGGATTCGCGCAGGGCCATCGAGGCCTGCACGCAGCAGTAGTCGAACTCGATGCCTTGGCCGATGCGGTTGGGGCCTGAGCCGAGGATCACGGCTTTTTTCTTGGCGCGAGAAGGCTTGATGTCTCCCGAGTCTTCGTAAGTCGAGTAGAGATACGGCGTCTTTGAGAGGAACTCGCCGGCGCAGGTGTCGACGAGCTTGAAGGAAGGGCGCACCTTGAAGCGGTGCCGCAGGGCCGTGAACTGCGCGGGCTTCATGCCCCGCAGGCGCGCGAGCTGGCGGTCGGAGAAGCCCAGGCGCTTGGCGTCGCGAAGCAGATCGGGAGTCAGGGGCTCGGCCTTGAAGCGGGTCTCGAATTCGACGAGCTCCTGGAGCTGGTGGATGAACCAGGGATCGATCCCCGTGATCTCGGCGATCTCGGCGGGATCCATCCCGTGTTCCAGCGCGGCCTTGACGCAGTAGAGCCGGTTCGACGAGGGCAGCGAGAGCTTCTTGAGCAAAGTCTCGCGGTCGAGGCTGCCTTCGAAGTCGAAGCCGGCCTTGCCGCTCTCGAGGCCGCGCAGGGCTTTCTGCAGCGACTCCTTGAAGGTGCGGCCGATGGCCATCGCCTCGCCGACCGACTTCATCGCCGTGTCGAGCGTGAACTCGCCGAACTTCTCGGTCGCAAACCTCGGCGTCTTGGTCACGACGTAGTCGATCGAGGGCTCAAAGCACGCCGGCGTGGCCTTGGTGATGTCGTTGACGATCTCATCGAGCGTGTAGCCGACCGCGAGCTTGGCCGCGATCTTGGCGATCGGAAAGCCGGTGGCCTTGGAGGCGAGCGCGGAGCTTCGCGAGACGCGCGGGTTGATCTCGATGACGACGCGCCGGCCGGTCTTGGGGTGGACGGCGAATTGGATGTTGCAGCCGCCGGTCTCGACGCCGACGGCCGAGACGATCTTCCTGGCCTCGTCGCGCATCTCCTGGTACTGGCGGTCGGTCAAGGTCATGGCGGGCGCGACCGTGATCGAGTCGCCGGTGTGCACGCCCATCGGATCGACGTTCTCGATCGAGCAGACGACCACGAAGTTGTCCTTGCTGTCGCGCATGACCTCGAGTTCGTATTCTTTCCAGCCGATCACCGACTCCTCGAGCAGGACCTTTTTGACGGGACTGGCCTCGAGAGCGGTGTGGACCTTGTGGCGCAGCTCGTCGAGGTGGTAGGCGATGCCGCCCCCGGTGCCGCCCAAGGTAAACGAGGCCCGGACGATCACGGGGAAGCCGAGCTCGCGCGCGGCGTGCTTGGCCTCGGAGAGGTCGGTCACGACGATGCTCTTGGGCAGGTCGAGGCCGATCTCCTCGATGGTCGCCTTGAAGAGCTGGCGGTCCTCGGCCTTGCGGATGGTCTCCAGGCGCGCGCCCAGGATTTCCACCTCATACTTCTTGAAGAGCCCGCGCTCGGCCGCGGCCACCGTGAGGTTGAGCGCCGTCTGGCCGCCGAGGGTGGGCAGGATCGCCTGCGGACGCTCCTTCTCGAGTATGAGCTCCAAGTATTCCGGGGTGAGCGGCTCGATATAGGTGCGGTCGGCGAGGTCCGGGTCGGTCATGATGGTCGCCGGGTTGGAGTTGACCAGGACGATCTCGTAGCCCTCGGCCTTGAGGGCCTTGATGCCCTGCGTGCCGGAGTAGTCAAACTCGCAGCCTTGGCCGATGACGATCGAGCCCGAGCCGATGATCAGGACCTTCTGGATGTCTGTTCTCTTGGGCATGCTAGGCGGGGAAGCCCTCCATTTCCGAGGCGATCTCTCCCATCAATTTGAGTATCTCCTCGAGCTCGTCGGGGTCGGTGACCGCGGGCATGGTCCATTGGACCGCGCCGCCCTGGCCGACGACGTCGACGTTCTTGAGGGCGAGCAGGCGCTGGCGCAGCATCGGGTCCATCATCTTGGCCCCGGCGGCCTTGTCGCTGACGCGCGCCAGCAGCCGCTCGTCGAAGGCGGAGTCCCCCGTCGCGACGGGGTCGGGGACCACCACGCCGGAGCGCTTGGTGACGAGGTCCTTGGGGCCGACCTCGACGCGCAGCCGCGAGGGCTTGAGCAGACCGCACGAGATCCGAGCGCCCTCGCCTTGAAGGTCCACGGCGACCGCGCGCCCGTGCCATTGTCCCGCGATGCGTGGCGGGTCCTTCTGGTATTGCAGGCCGAGCATCTGCGCGAGCTTGGGCCAGCGCAGGGACGGGTTGTTGGCCTGCTGATGCTGCACCATGTAGATGACGAAGGGAACCAGAAGCAGGAGAAGGACGCCGAGGATGTTCAGCATTGCGAAGGAGCCTCCTTGCGGAGGAGCATCAGGTCCCTGAAGCGCGCGAAGAGGTAGCGGCTGTCGTGGGGGCCGGCGGACGCCTCGGGATGATATTGGACCGAGAAGACCGGCAGCTGAGAGTGGGCCAGACCTTCTGAGGTCCCGTCGTTGAGATTGACGTGCGTCGTGCGGACCTCCTTGGGCAGCGAAGCGAGGTCGACGCAGAAGCCGTGGTTTTGGGCCGTGATCTCGACTTTTTTCGTGGCGAGTTCGAGGACGGGGTGGTTGGCGCCGTGGTGGCCGAATTTGAGCTTAAAGGTCTTGCCGCCCAGGGCGAGGCCCAGCAGCTGGTGGCCCAGGCAGATGCCGAAGATCGGGACGCGCCTGTCGGCGAGGCGCTTGATCGACTCCACGGCATATGTCACGGGCTCGGGATCCCCGGGGCCGTTGGAGAGCAGCACGCCGTCGGGCTTGAGCGCGAGGACCTCCTCGGCGCTCGTCGCGGCGGGAACGATAGTCGCGCGGCACCCCATGGCCGCGAGGCAGCGCAGGATGCCGAACTTGACGCCGAAATCGTAGACGACGACGTGCAGCGGCTTGGCCGTCTCGCGAAGCCCTTCCGTCCAGTGGTATTTCTCTGCGCAGGTGACAAGCCGGGCCAAATCCTGGCCCGCCATCGAGGGGACCAGCCGCGCCTTCTTGAGCATGCTGCGGGGATCGAGGTCGCGAGTCGAGAGGACCGCGCGCAGCGCGCCTTTGTCCCGCAGCCGCAAGGTCAGGGCGCGCGTGTCGACGCCCTCGATCGCCGGGATGCCGTGCTTGCGCAGGAAGAAATCGACGGACTCGACCGACTGCCAGTTCGAGGGCCTGCGGCAGAGCTCCCGGACGACGAACCCGGACAAGAACGGCTGGCGCGACTCGTTGTCGTCGGCCGTTATGCCGTAGTTGCCGATCTGGGGGTAGGTCATCGCCACGAGCTGAGCCTTGTAGGATGGGTCGGTCAGCACCTCCTGGTAGCCGGTCATCGAGGTGTTGAAGACGGCCTCGCCCGAGGTCTCGCCCTCGGCGCCGCAGGAGCGCCCCGTGAGTACCGTCCCGTCTTCGAGGACCAGCAAAGCGGTCGTCTTCATTCGTTTCCTCTCATGGCTTTTTCTTGTCCCCTGCCTTGAGGACCGACATGTTCCCGGCGCCGGACTGCATCGAGATGACCAAGCCCGCGTCCGGCGAGTCTCCGATCTCGTTGGTGCTGCTGCCGGCGCCCGATTTGAGCTCGGCCTTGAGCTTGGTGCCCTCCGGGAAAATGGCGGCGGCATTCGAGCTTCCGGTGTTCACCGAGGCTTTGAACTTCGCGCCGGGTTTGGGCGCCTTCGCCCATTCGAGCGTGACCTCGCCGGTGCCTGTGTTGACGTCCACTGCGCCCGTGAGGCCCTTGAGCTTGATCGCCCCGGTGCCCGTGTCGAGCGAGGCGCCGCGCTCCGCCGTGATTATCCCGGAGATCTCGCCGGTGCCGGTGTGGGCCTTGACGGCGCCGTGGAGGTCCTTGAGGCGGATGTCGCCGGTGCCGGTCTCGGCCGAAAGATCGCCATCGAGGCTCTCGGCCGAGATGTCCCCGGTGCCCGCGGCCGCCCTAACGGTCATGCGCTTAGGGAGCTCGACGCGAAAGCCCGTGAGGCAGCCCTGCGACGAGAAAACCGTGCGCTTCTTGACCTCGAGCTTGAGCGTCTTCTTAGGCAAGTCGGGCTCCATGACGATCACGCAGATGTTGGGGTCCAGCGCGTTGGTCTTCTCGGCCTGCACGGTCAGGCGGTCGGTCCCTTTGATCTCGATCTTGCCGCGCTCGGTATGGATCGCGACGGTCGTGAGCTCATCGGCCACGAAGACCTTGCGGTTGTCGTCGGCTTTCGGTTCCGCCGCCAGGAGACGCGGATTTAGAGCGATGAGGAGCGCCAGGGCTGTCGAACTCTTGCCGGCAAGAGTCTTAATGCCTGGCACCGGGAATTTGGAACGATCGAGTTTCTTTATCATTCTAGTGCCTGAAGTGCCTCATGCCAGTCAATACCATGGCCAGGTTGTGCTCGTCGGCCGCTGCGATGACCTCGGCGTCCTTGATCGAGCCGCCGGGCTGTATGATCGCGCTGATTCCCAAGGTCGCAGCCGCGTCGATGCCGTCGCGGAAAGGGAAAAAGGCGTCCGAGGCGAGCACGAGCGCCGATGGCGCGGGGCCGCCGACCCGGAGGTACTCTTTGTACTTCACGCCCGCCATGTGCACCGAGTCGACGCGCGACATCTGGCCCGCGCCGATGCCGACCGTAGCACCCGGGCCGGCCAGCACGATCGCGTTGGATTTGACGTGCTTGCAGGCGATCCAGGCGAATCTCAGCGCGTCCTCCTCGGCCTTGGAGGGCTGGCGCCTAGTCGCGACCTTCCAGTCGGGGCCGAAAGTTAGGCGGTCGGGCTCGGTCGCGAGGACCTCTTCGCCCAGCGAGCGCAGCATCAAGGTGTTCCCCGGAGGATCATGGCGCACGAGGAGCCGCACGTTGGGCTTTTTCTTCATGAGCTCGAGGGCCTCGGGCTCGTAGCCGGGCGCCACGATGACCTCGACGAAGCGCTTGGAGAGGAGCTCGGCGATGTCGCGGCCCATCGGCTTGTTGAATGAAAGAACCCCACCGAACGCCGACAAGGGATCGCAGGCCCAGGCGCGCTCGAAGGCCTCAAGCAAGGTGGCGCCCGTGCCGATGCCCGAGGGCGTCACGTGCTTGAAGATCACGCAGGCCGGGACCTGGAATTCGTTGACGGCGTCCCACGTGCCGGAGGCGTCGAGCAGGTTGTTGTAGGACAGCTCCTTGCCGTGGAGCTGTGAGAACTTCGGCTCTCCCGTGGAGCCCCAGACGTAAAGCGCGGCTTTCTGGTGCGGGTTCTCGCCGTAGCGCAGGTCCTGGACCTTCGAGAGCTTGACCGTCAGCTGCTCGGGGAACTTTTCAGCGGGCTCGGCCGCGGGAGCCGGCGGGTCCCCTCCCCATGACTGCGAGATCATCGAGTCGTAGGAGGCCGTGTGCTGGAAGGCCGACAGCGCGAGCTTGCGCCTGGTCTCCAAGGTCAGCTGGCCCTGGGCCGTCTCCATCTCTTTGAGCGTCTTCGCGTAATCCGAGGGCTGCACGAGGACGGCCACGTCCTCGAAGTTCTTGGCGGCGGCGCGGATCAGCGCGACGCCGCCGATGTCGATCTGTTCGATGACGTCGAGGCTGTAGGGAGACGAGGACTTGGCCAACGTCTGCGCGAAGGGATAGAGGTTGACCGCCACGAGATCGATCGGCTCGATGCCGAAGAGCTCGGCCTCGCGCGCCTGGGCCGGGTCCTTGCGGCGCAGCAGGATCGCTCCATGGATATTCGGGTGCAAAGTCTTCACGCGGCCGGCGAGGATCTCGGGGAAGCCCGTGACCGAGTCGAGCGACCTGATGGCAATCCCCGCTTCCTGAAGGACCTTCGCCGTGCCCGACGTCGAGACGATCTCGACGCCCATCTCAACCAAGCCCCGCGCGAACTCGACGATGCCGGTCTTGTCCGAGACCGACAGGAGCGCGCGCTTGATGCGCGGGGATTTGTCCTTGTGCGAGGGCAGGATCGTGATGCCGCGGTCGTCGGCTTTGAGCCGGCCCTCGCAGTAGAGCCCCACGGCCTTCGGGTAGACCCAGTGTTCTTGGGCCCGGACGCGGGCCGCGAGCGTCTCGGGAGTGTCGGAAGGCAGAACCGGGACGGTCGCCTGAATGACGGCCCAGCCGTGGTCGTAGACAGCGTCGATGAAGTGCACCGTGCAGCCCGAGACGCGCACGCCGGATTTGAGCACCGCCTCGTGCACGTGGCGCCCGTACATGCCCTTGCCCCCGAAGGCGGGCAGCAGGGCCGGGTGGATGTTCATGATGCGCCAGGGGAAGGCCTTCAAGAGCGGCTCCTTGACGAGCAGCATGAAGCCGGCCAGGCAGATCAGATCCACGCCGCGCTGCTTGCACTCGTGGGCCAGATGCGCGTTGTATTCCTCGGGAGTCTGGAAGTCCTTCGGATGGGAGACCAAGGTCGCGATGCCTGCGCGTTGGGCGCGCCGCAGGGCGCCGGCGTCGTCGTTGTTGGAGACCACCAGCACGATCTCGCCCCTGATGCGGTTCTGGCGGCAGGCGTCGATCAAGGCCTGCAGGTTGGTCCCCTCGCCGGAGGCGAAGACGGCGATCTTCGTCATCATCTCAGTTCCACCTCATTCTTTCCCTTGACGATCTCGCCGATGAGCGTGGCCTCAGGCAGAAGCTTCTGGGCGACGAGCAGGCTGTTGGGCCGGATCACGATGACCATGCCGATGCCCATGTTGAAGGTCCGCCACATATCCTCATCGGGGACGCGGCCGCGCCGTTGAATCTCATGGAAGACTGGCGGAACGGTCCAGGCCCCGGTGCGGAACACGGCGCGGCAGCCCTTGGGCAGGACGCGCGGCACGTTCTCGACGATGCCGCCGCCGGTGATGTGGGAAAGACCGAGGATGATCTGGCCCTTGGAGCGCAGGCCCTCCTTGAGCTTCATGATCTGGTCGACGTAGATGCGGGTCGGCGTGATGAGCTTGGACGCCCATTTCTTGAGGGCCGGACCCTTGAAGACCTGGCGGATCAGCGAGAAGCCGTTCGAATGAGGCCCCGACGAGCGCAGGCCGAGGATCAGGTCGCCGGGGAAGATCTTGGTGCCGTCGATGAGCTCCTTCTGCTTGACGATGCCCACCGAGAAGCCCGCGAGGTCGTACTCGCCCTTCTGGTAGAAGCCGGGCATCTCGGCCGTTTCTCCTCCGAGAAGGACCGACCTTCCCTGGCGGCAGCCCTCCATGATGCCCGAGAGGATGCGCTTGCTGCGCTTGAGGTCGAGCTTGCCGGTGGCGTAGTAATCGAGAAAGATCAGAGGCTTGGCGCCGCAGGTGATCAAGTCGTTGACGCACATCGCCACGAGGTCGATGCCGATGGTCTCGTGCCTGTTGAGCAGGAAGGCGAGCTTGAGCTTGGTGCCGACGCCGTCGGTGCAGGCGACCAGCTGGTACGGGCCGTCGCCGTTGATGTCGAGCGGGAACAGGCCCGCGAAGCCGCCGATGGCCGGCGCCTTTTTCTGGATGTGGTCGACGAGCTTGTCGGCCAGCTCGATGTTGACGCCTGATTTGCGATAGGTAATGGCTGCCATAGTGTTTTTAATCCTTTCCTGAGCGGCTTCCGGGTTTGACGAAAGGTCTGCCTTCCTTGCACTGCGGACAGTCCTCGGGCCTGAAGCTCGGGATCGTCGTCTTGAGCAGGCTCTTGAGCGGGACATCCAGCGCGAGATCGGCCCCGCTGCGGTTGACGATCGAGAGCCAGCCGACGATCTCGGCTCCCATCGCGCGCGAGAGATCCATCACCTCTTTCGATGATTTTCCGGTCGTGACGACGTCCTCGACGACGACGATCTTCTCGCCCGTCTTGAGCGAGAATCCGCGGCGCAAGGTCATGACGCCGTCTTGTCTTTCGGTGAAGTAGTGTCGAAGATCCAGGGCGCGCGCCACTTCCTGGCCGATGATGAGGCCGCCCATCGCGGGAGAGAGAACCAGATCGGGCTTCTCCTTTTGGACCGCGGCCAGGGCCTTGCCGAGGCGGGCGGCCAGCGAAGGATGGGCGAGCAGCAGCGCGCACTGCATGTACTGCGCGCTGTGGAGCCCCGAGGAAAGCAGGAAGTGTCCCTCCAGCAGCGCGCCCGCATCGATGAAAAGGTCCCTGATGTTATTGGGGGCGAGGGTGGCCTTCGTTGTCACCTGACCTCCAGGGAATGGGGTGCCGCGTGCTTCATCGAGGAGAGGATCGACTGCGCGGCCTTCAAGGGGTCGATGGCGTGCGTGATGGGGCGGCCGACCACGATGTAGTCGATGCCGAGCTCGGCGGCCTGCTCGGGGCTCATGACGCGCTTCTGGTCGTGGAGCTCTCCGCCGGCGGGGCGGATGCCCGGCGTGATGAACTTCATATCCAGGTGCTTGAGAGACCTTCGTAGAAACATGACTTCCTGCCCCGAGCAGATCGTTCCGTCGACGCCGTTGACCCAGCCCAGGCGCGCGAGATTCTTGACGAAGCTGGCGACCTTCGCCTGCGGATGCAGGGGGCGCAGGTCCTTGTCCTGCATGCTGGTCAGCACGGTGACGCCCCAGAGTTTGGGCCGCGGAGAGACCTCGGCGGCGGCGGCGAGCATGTCGCGGCCGCCGCACAGGTGGATCGAGACCGCGTAGACGCCCAGCTTCTGGGCTTCCTTGACGGCGTGGGCGACGGTCTGCGGGATGTCGTGGAACTTGAGGTCGAGGAAGACCTTGCCGCCGTGGCGGTGCACGAGGTCGACGGCGCGCTTGCCGTGCGCGGTGAACAGGCGCAGACCGACCTTGTAGAAGGTGATCGTGTCTTTGAGCTGCGTCAGCAGCTGCTCCTCGCGCATGATGGTGTCGACGTCGAGCGCGACGATGACCTGGGTCACGATTTCCCTTCCGTGCCGACGGCCTCGGCGACCGACTTGAAGCCGTCTTTCCTGAGCCAGGACGACAGCTCTCTCTGGATGCGGCGGGCGGCCGAGGGACCGCGGTAGACGAGGCCGGTATAAAGTTGCACGAGAGAGGCTCCGGCCCTTATTTTCTCATATGCGTCGCCGCCCGTGAAGACCCCTCCGACCCCGATGATCGGAATTTTGCCGGAGCTGAGCCGGAAGATCTTCCCTATCAGCTCGGTGGACCGCGCGCGGAGCGGCGCGCCGCTCAATCCCCCGCGCCGCTCCTGCTCGTCGGCGGGCACGCCCGGGCGAGCGATCGTCGTGTTGGTCGCGATGACGCCCGAGGCCGCCTGCCCGATGAGCTCGATCAAGGAGGGCAAGAGTTCGTCGGAGAGGTCGGGCGAGATCTTGACGAGCAGGGGCTTGCTCTTCGTGTTGACGGCGGCGATGGCGGACAAGATCCTCTCGAGGTGGATGCGCTCCTGGAGGTCGCGCAGGCCCAGAGTGTTCGGCGAGCTGACGTTCACGACGAAATAGTCTCCGTAGGGCTCCAGCATCTTAAAGGTCTGTGCGTACTCCTCGTGGGCCTTGTCTCGAGGGCAATCGGCGTTCAACCCCAAATTAATTCCCATGGGGAACTTGAAGGGGAAAGCAGCCTTCAGACGCCGTTGTGCGGCTTCGGCCCCTTCAGAATTAAACCCAAGCCGGTTAATCAACGCATCGTATTCCGGCAATCTAAAGATTCTTGGTTTCGGGTTGCCGGGTTGGGGCCGAAGCGTCAACGAACCGACTTCAACGAAGCCAAAACCCAACGAACCCATCATGCCAAAGACTTTGCAATCCTTGTCGAATCCCGCAGCCAATCCCACCACGTTCGGGAACTTCAGCCCGAAGACCTCGGTCTCGAGCCCCGGCTCGGTCCCTCCCCAGGCTGCCCGCGCCAAGCCCTTTCCCAGCGGCAGAGCTTGAACAGTCTGCAGAAGACCCATCATGCGCTCGTGCGCCTCCTCGGGGTCCATGCGGAAGAGCAGGGGCTTGAGAAATTTCTCATAAAGCATGGACGACTTCTCCGGCCACGATCGTGGCCTTGGCGCGGCCCTTGAGGTTCATGCCGAGAAAAGGACTGTTGCGGCTCTTCGAGATGAAGGAACCTGGGACAGTCCAGCGTGCTTTAGGATCGACGATCGTGACGTCGCCGTCGCAGCCCGGCCGCAGGCTTCCCTTGCCCTTGAGCCCCAAGAGCCGCGCGGGGCCGGCGCTCATGAGCTCGACGAGCCGCTTCTTGTCGATGACCTTTTTCGCGACGAGCAAGGTCAGGGCCAATCCCAGCGAGGTCTCGAGGCCGATGACCCCGCACGGGGCCAGGGCCAGGCCCGCCGCCTTCTTGGCGCCGTCGTGCGGCGCGTGGTCGGTCGCGATCGCGTCGATCGTGCCGTCGGCCAGGCCCTCCAAAAGCGCCTCCCGGTCGGCCTTCGAGCGCAGCGGCGGGTTCATCTTGTAGTCGGCGTCAAAGCCCTCGATGTCGCCGTCGGTCAGGGCGAAGTGGTGGGGTGCTGCTTCCGCCGAGATGGGGAGGCCTCTCTTCTTCGCGGAGCGCACGGCCGCGACGCTTTGAGCGGCGCTGATGTGGGCGATGTGCACGCCGGCACCCGTCAGTTCGCATAAGGCGACGTCGCGCAGGACGTGGATGGTCTCAGCCGACCACGGCGCGCCGCGCAGGCCCTTGGCGGCCGCGGCGGGGCCTTCGTTCATGGGCGCAGCCGCGGAGAGGCCGAGGTCCTCGGCGTGGTCGATGAGCAGCAGGCCCGCGTCGCGCGAGTACTCGAGCGCGCGGCGCATGAGGCCTGAGTCCATGACGGGCCGGCCGTCGTCGCTCAGGGCGGCGGCGCCCGCCTCCCGGAGGCGGAAGATCTCGGTCAGGGCCGCGCCCCTCTGGCCGAGCGAGACCGCGGCCGCGAAGAGCACGTTGACCTTGGCATCGATGGCGGCCTTGGCGCGCAAGAGCGAAAGCAGGGAGGGGTTGTCGAGCGGCGGCTCGGTGTTGGGCATGGCCAGCACGGTGGTCACGCCGCCGGCGGCGGCCGCGGCCGCGCCGCTGGCGATGGTCTCATCGGCTTCGCGCCCCGGCTCGCGCAGGTGGACGTGCATGTCGACCAGGCCCGGGACGACCCAGCAGCCCGCCGCGTCGACGACGAGCGCCCCTTCCGGGGCCTTTTTGGCGATCTTGCCGCCCTCGACGAAGACGTCGCGGACTTCCTCGAGCCTCTGGGAGGGATCGACGACGAGCCCGCCTTTGATCACGAGGTTACCCGGCATGGGACCTCCACTCCTCGATGAGCGCGAGCACGGCCATGCGCACGAGCACGCCGTTGGAGACCTGCTCGAGGATCGCCGACTGGGGCCCGTCGGCGGCGGCCGACTCGATCTCGACGCCGCGGTTCATCGGGCCGGGATGAAGGACCGCGCAGCCGGGTATTTTTGAGAGCCGCTCGGCGGTCACGCCGTAGGCGGCGTAGTAGTCGGGCAGAGAGGTCACGAAATTCTCCTTCTGCCTCTCGAGCTGCAGTCGCAGCACGTTGACCGCGTCCGCGCCGGAGAGCGCCGCGTCGAGGTCGTGGCTCACCGCGGCGCCGAGGCTCTCGATGCCCGATGGGACCAGCGCGCGCGGGCCGCAGACGGTCACCTTGGCGCCGAGCTTCTTCAAGCCGTGGATGTTGGAGCGCGCGACCCGGCTGTGCAGGATGTCGCCGACGATCACGACCTTGAGCCCTTTGAGCGCGCCTTTTTTCTCGCGCAGGGTCAGGATGTCGAGCAGGGCCTGGGTCGGGTGCTCGTGCGCGCCGTCGCCGGCGTTGATCAAAGAGGCCTTCGTGCGCGGCGCGAGTTCCTCGAGGATGCCGGACACCTCGTGGCGAACGACGAAGTACTCGACGCCCATGGCCTCGAGGTTCCAGATCGTGTCGAGCAAGGTCTCGCCCTTCAAGAGCGATGAGGAGGCCGTCGAGAAGCCGAGCACCTCGGCGGAGAGGCGGCGCGCTGCGATCTCGAAGGAGGAGCGCGTGCTGGTGGAGGGCTCGGAGAAGATCAGCGTCGCGACGCGTCCGGCCAGCGCTTTTGAGGTCTTGGACTTCTTGAAAGAGGCGGCGGCGTCGAGGATCGATTCGATCTCGGAAGCGCTTAAGTCCTGCAGAGCAGGTCCTTCCGGTTCCAGCGTTGAGCCGTCGCCCACCTCCGGGCCCGTCTTCAGAGGGCCGCTATATTAAACCAATTTCGAGAGGTCCTGTTCAATCTCGCGTTCCGAAAGTCCTGACGCGGGCGGGGCCAAAAGCCCCCTGACAAAAAGCCCGTGTTGGGGCTATACTGCGAGTATGGCCCTCCTCCGTCCCGCGAAGGTCCTGGCGTCCTTCCTTTGGGCTTTTTGCGCCTGCGTTCCCGTCTGGGCGGGCAACGAAGAGGCGCCCAAAGAGATCAAGATTTCTCTGCCGGCGGCCGGGATCGGCACGACGCCGCCGGCCCCCCTCGCCATCGATGCGTTCAAGACTCCCGAGATCAAGGTGGGCGTCGCGGCCGAGCCTCCGGCCCTGCCGACGACGATGGTCCCGGCGCGGCCCGAGACCGGCGTTCCGGTCTCCGAGCGGCCTTCTGCGATCGTTCAAGCCGGACTTCAGGAAGCCAAGACGCCCGGAGCCTCGGCGCAGGGACCCGCTCCTGCGGCCGAGTCGGTGACCGAGCCTGGGCGGCTCCAGTTCGACAAAGCGGCCGCGGCCAAGCCCTCGGCCCAAGCCGATCCCATGGACTGGATCGGCCGCGTTGCGGGCATGCCGGGCGACATGGCGGCGCGCGCGAAGACCAATCCCGCCATCGTCAAGACATTGGTGGTCGAGTCGCTCAAAGGCCTCAAAGGCTCCAAGAGCGTCAACGCGACAGGCGACGTCGCGAAGATCATGGCGGAGCAGATCCGCTTCAAGGCCCAGCTCGCGGCCGCGGCCTCCAGGATCGCGAAGGAGAAGCGCCTCTCCGCGGACCAGATCATCACGCACGGCACCAATTTGAAAGGGCTCTTGGGGATGATCTTCACGGGGGAGATCGAGGCCACGACGCGCTACAAAGGGGTGTCCGGCGAGAGCGCCGAGGTGTGGGGCGGCTACGGGCTCGAGGTCGGGGCCGGCTACGGCGCGACCAAGGGGACCACGAAGGGCCAGCCCGGCGTCGTGATCCTCATGCTCAGCCCGACGCTCAAGGTCGTGCGCGGCGACGCCTTGAACCGCAGCCCGAAGGTCTCCGAGGATTTCCTGGCCGCCGTCATCACCGACGGCGAGCGCACCGTCGTGCTCGACAAGGCCGCCCTCGAGGCGCTGGCGGGCTCGGCCAAGACTTGGAAGGACAATGCGGTGCGCGCCGCCCACGGCGGCAGCATGCGCGAGTTCTACGAGTGGGAAGCCGTCAAGAAGCTGCTGACCCCGGATTGACCGACCGAAAAAAAGGCGCCCCGGAGACTGGGCTCTCCGGGGCGCGCGGGACTTAAGCGAAGATTACGGCAGGAAAACGTTCTTGGGGTAAGCGACCACGTCGAGATTGACGGGCCCCTTGGCGCCGTTGACGGTGACCACGCCGTTGAGTCCCTCCGCAGCGGCGCCCTCTTCGCCGGTCAGGATCAAGACGCCGAGCTGATGCCCGGTCCAGGGCTTGAGGTCCTCGACCTTGAGCTCGGGGGCGCGGCGCAGGCAGCCGCCGTAGTACTTGATGAAGTCCTCGCCCGACTCGATCGAGCGGATGACCATGGGCATGACGCAGCGGTCGAGGGCTTCCTGGGCGAGGCTCGGAACCACGGGAGCCGGGTCGTTCTCGCCGCGCACGACCGCCTTGAAGCCGAGCAGGTAGCCGCCGCGCAGGCTGATTCCATAGTTGAGATCGCGGACCATCGAGTTGCCCACGCGAGTGGTCGTGCCGGCGGTCATGACGATGCCAAGGATCGCGCCGCGGCCGTTCTTGACCGTTCCGACCACGCCCCGGTCCGCTTTGAGGCTGAGCGCATACCGGGTCGAGACCGCGCTCATGCAGGGAGCGATGACCTTCACGGCTTCGGGCAAGGTGTAGGCCCGAAGGGTCTTGGCGTCCAGGACGCCGCAAGCCGGCACGCCCAGGAAGGCGTCCTTGGGCTTCATCGGGATCATGGCCTCATTGAGGCTCTGCTGGAAATCGGGCTCGGGCTGGAAGCGGTACACGGGCTCGGTTTGGGCGAGAGAGAGAGAGGGGAGCAGCAGGACGGCGGCGATCAGTGCGTTCTTCATTTCGAATCTCCTTCGAGCGGGTGCCATCACAGAAAGTGTACCCGAAAGGCCCAGAACCGCCCTAGGACCTTGGTCAAAACGATTCATTGATCCAGATCAACCCGCCTCGGGGCGCTTCCTAGACCTTCGTCGGGAAAAAGAAGCCCCGCTGGCGATACCAGCGGGGCCGTTGTCTTGACGGGGTGTCGGGGCTTAGTGAAGGATGACCGCCTGGTTGTCGAGCGAGGTGTGCCAGCCCAGAAGCAGGCCGGAGCGCTTCTTGAGCGAGTAGTTGAGGTCCATGAGGACGGAATCGCCGGTCAGGATCTTGCCGCTGACCGTGATCACGATGCCCTGGACTTCCATGATGCCTTGGCAGGACATCATGCCGGGGGCTGAGGGGCACATCGGCACGCCGAAGCGGCCCGCTTTCGCGGTCACGAAGTAGATCCTGCGGGCGAAGGGATGCTGGTTGTAAGTCTTGTCGAGGCAGTTCTGCATCGCGCCCACGGCCTGCGGCAAGGTCCACGCGACCAAGGACATCGCCTTGGCGTCGACCGCCTGGCACTGCGCGAACACGTCCTTGGCGACAGCGGGCAAAGTCACGATTCGTCCGCCGTCGAGCACCGCCCCATGGACCGCCTCGACTCGCGCGCTGGCCGCGACGGCCTCGTCGCCGGCTTGGAGCTTGAGCGCCGAGAGGGCCGTCTGGGCCATCACCGCGGGCGAGATCAGCGCGCCGCAGAGCGCGATCAGGGTCATCTTCATCGTCTTGTTCATTTTCTCTATTCCTCTGTGATCCGAATTGATTGGTGAAGAGAGTGTACCGTAAGGACCCGGGTTCGAAGTAGGTCGCGCGTCAAAAGGGAAGATTGATCCGGATCAGTTGACCAGGATCAACAAAGAGAACGTCCCGCCGGCTGTGCCGGCGGGGCGTTCGTATTAAGATGCGGCGAGGACGATACTATGGAAGCGGCAGAGGGTGGCAGCTCAGATCCCGCGGATCCGTGCAGCTTCCGGGGTTGCGGACCGGGCCTCCGGTCTCGGTCTTGTTGTCGAGGATCGCGTGGAAGCCGTAGAGCTTGCCGTGGCGCTTCTCGAGGGAGTAGCCGATGTCGGAGAGGACGCTGTCGCCGGCCGGCACGCGGCCGCTGACCGTGATCTTGACGCCCGCGACGAGCATGATGGCGTTGCAGGTTCGGGGAGCGTTCTCAGGGCAGGCGCGGACGCCGAAGCGGGCGGCCTGGGCGGAGACGAAGTAGATCCTGCGGGCGAAGGGATGCTGGAAGTAGGTCTTATCGAGGCAGGACTGGGTGTGGGCGACCGCCTCGGGGAGGGTCCAGCCGCGGACGTTGAGGACGTCGAGATCCGCGCACTGGGCGAGGACGTCCTTGACCGGCATCTTGATCGCGCCGGAGTACCGGGCCTGAGGCTTGATCCACTCGCCGGAGCGCTCGATGATGAAATACTCGGCGAGGTTGGGGTCCTTGACCGGCGCCGTCGGGCTCAGCGCGCCGACCGGGATCATGGCGACGTAGGAGACGCAGCCGGGGCAGGTCATGAGCTGAAGCGGGACCCGCACGTAGCGCACGCCCAGGGGAAGGCCTGCCCACTTGACGCCGGGGAAGCCCTTTTCCTTTAGATCGCGGAAAGCGCTCTGAAGTCTGGCCCGGGTCTCGGGGGTCACCTGCGGCTCGAGCATGATGGAGGTGTGCACGGGCTCGAGCTTCACGGAGGCGGCCACCGCGTCGTCGCCGGCTTGGAGCTTGAGCTCCGAGATGGCGCTCTGCGCCATGGCCGCGGTCGCGATCAGCGGCAGAAGGATTCCGAGCACTGCATACTTGGTCGTCTTTTTCATTGTCTTTGATTCCTCGTTGTTCCGAAATGTTTGATGCGGACAGTATACCGCGCGCTTCCGAGGGGTTTTTAGGACTGGCGTCAAACGGGAGACTTGATCCGGATCAGTTGATCCGGGTCAATCCGCCGTTGCCGCAGAGACGGGGAGGAGGCCCCGGTAGAGGCGCTCGGCCTCGGCGAGAGGCCCGCCGGGGTAATCGCCGATGAAGAGGAAGTGCCCCATCTTGCGGCCGGGCGCAGCTTTGGCCTTTCCGTAGAGGAACAGCTTCACGCTGGGATGCGCCAGCAGCAGGTCCCAGCGGGGCTCGCCGTCGGACCACAACTCGCCCAGAAGGTTGATCATCACGACCGGGCCCTCTACGACGGTCGAGCCCAGGGGCAAGCCGCCCACGGCGCGTATGTGCTGCTCGAACTGAGACGTCGCGCAAGCCCCCAGCGTGTAATGCCCGCTGTTGTGCACGCGAGGAGCGATCTCGTTGATGAGGACGCGGCCGCCGGTCTCGACGAACATTTCCACCGTCATGACGCCGACATGGCCCAGGTCTCTTCCGACTTTCTCCGCCAAAGCGAGAATAGGATCGCTCTGCGGGATCGGGATCGAGGCCGGCGCGAGAGTCGAATGCAGTATGCCGCCGCGGTGGACGTTCTCGGCGATCGGGAAAGCGCGGGTCTGCCCTTCGCGGCCGACCGCCAGGATGACCGAGATTTCCTTGTCAAAGGATACCAGCGCTTCGAGCACGCAGGGGGCTTCGAGCAGAGGCGCGGCCTTGGGGAGATCGGCGGGGCTGTGCAGCCGAAGCTGGCCCTTGCCGTCGTAGCCGTGCCGGCGGCGCTTGAGGACGCAGGGAAAGCCGAGCGTCTTCGTTGCGGCCTCAAGTTCCTGCCGGTTCGCGGCGGGGACGAAGGGCGTCTGAGGGAAGCCGCGCTCCTTGAGGAATTCCTTTTGAACGAGCCGGTCCGAGATCGTCGCAATGACCTTGGAGGACGGGAAGAGAGGCTTGACCTTCTCGATCTTCTCGAGGAGCGCGGCCGGGATGAGCTCCCATTCCAAAGTCACGACATCGGAGAGGCGCGCGAGCTCCAGGGCCGCCGTCGAATCGTCGACCGCCGCTTGGATGTGCCTGTCGCAGACCTGGGCGGCGGGTGAATCGGGCGTGGGGTCGAGCACCACGGTCTTGAAGCCCATGAGCCGCGCCTCGAGGCCGAGAAAGCGCCCGAGCTGGCCGCCGCCAAGGATGCCGATGGTTTGGCCCGGCAGGATCACAGCCGCTGCTTGAGGACGGCCCTGGTCTGGCCGCGGCGGAAGGCTCGGACTCTCTTGGCGAGGGCCGGATCGCCCAGCGCGATGATCTGGGCGGCCAAATGCCCGGCGTTGGCGGCACCCGGCTCGCCGATGGCCAAGGTCCCGACCGGGACGCCCTTGGGCATCTGAGCGATGGACAGGAGCGAGTCGATGCCCTTGAGGGCTTTCGAAA
Organism: Elusimicrobiota bacterium; assembly: GCA_016194705.1. GTDB lineage: Bacteria > Elusimicrobiota > Elusimicrobia > UBA1565 > UBA9628 > PALSA-1176. Next base: position 141,434 of record JACQAZ010000030.1, read on the forward strand.
GGACGGGGACGCCGAGCACGGGCAAGGTGGTCTTCGCGGCGGTCATCCCGGGCAGGTGCGCGGCGCCCCCCGCGCCTGCGATGATGACCTGGATTCCGCGCGCCGCCGCGCCGGAGGCATACTTATAAAGGAAGTCGGGGGTGCGGTGAGCGGAGACGACCCTGCACTCGTGCGGGACTTTGAGGGATTTCAAGACTTCGCTGGCCGCGCGCATGGTCTTCCAATCGCTCTGGGAGCCCATGATGATGCCGACCAAAGGAGTCTTCATTGGCCATACGAGTGTGTCATATTTGGGGTCCGGAGTTCCACAGACCCCGGAGCTACTTGGGGGCCAGCGTCGGGGCCAGCACCAGCTTGCCGGCCACGCGGTCGAACTCGGGCAGCGCCGCCTCGAAGGCCTTGCCGACGCCGGCCAGTCGCAGAACGTAGAACGAGCCGTCGCGGGAGGGGGAAAACACGATGTAGACCTCGCGGCGCGGGCCCGCGAGCTTCTGGCCGTACTGCCCTTTGAGCTCGGCCGTGACCGTCAAGGCCAGGCGCCTGGCCTTGCGGCCGGCGGCCTCGACCAGTTTTTCCGAATCGATCTTCTTGATCGTGTCGGCCTTGAGCGCGGCCACGAAGGCGTCGGGGTCTTTGGGCGAATCCTTGCCGAAGGGATAACGCTCCAGGGCGACCCCGGTCCCGACTCCGTCGCGACCCGGGGGGCGCAGGGAAACGGCCTGTAGCCCGAGCGAGCGCTTCCAATCCGAGGGATACTCGATGGCGTATTCGCCTTTGGGGTGAGCGAAGCGGGTGTAGGCGATGGCTCCCCGCGCGGGCGCCGACAACTGGAGGCAGGCGAGCAGCGCGAGAGCGGTCCTCATGGCAGCACGTAGGTGCGGTCGACGGGCAAGGTCAGATCGTACGGATCGCCCACGGCGCCCTTCGAGCGGTCGTCGAGCCACTTGGCTTCGGACTGCATGCGGCGCAGGCGCAACTCCTTGATCGTGGTGTCTTGGTCCCAATGGTCGAACTGGCTGCGCCAGACGGCCAGGTCCTTGGTCGCGGCCTCCAGCTGATGGTCGAGGTCGCGCGAGGGCGTCTTGTCGCGGGCCGCGCGGATCGCGGCTTGCTTCTTCTCGAGGTCGGCGACCTCCGCCTGGGCTTTCTCGCGGCGGCTGCGGGCCATCGCGAGGTCCCCGACCGCGCTCGACTCGAAGTCCGGGTTGACCGTCTCGCGCAGGGACATCCGACCGAAGAAGACCCCTTCCTGGCGCTGGGTGTAGCGCGAGGCCACCGCGTCGCGAAATTTCTGCGGCCCCGCGTGCAGGTCGGCCGTGTAGTCCTCGACGTCGCGGATGATGGAGCGCGTCGAGTCGTTGAGGCTGTTCTTGAGCTCGTCGTATTTGTCCGGATGTTCCTTCTTGAGCACCTCGAAGTAGAGCGCGGCCACCTTGAAGCCGCGCATCTCGGAATCCAAGGTGTAGTAGCGCCCCGTGTACATGTCGTAGATGTGCTGGAACTCGTGGGCCAAGGTCTTGCCGACGACGATGGGGTCCGCGCCGATCACGGCGGGGGTGATGACGACGGCCTGGGGCTTGTCGTAGGGTCCCGGCATCGCCATGCCGTAGGCGCCCTCGGCCGCCTTGGGATCGAAGAGGATCGTCTTGCCGTCCTGCAGGAATCGGACGACCGTCGGCAGGAGATGCTCGAGCTCGGCCTTCTGGTCGCCCTTGGCCGAGCTCAGGACCTGATACATGGCGCTCATGCCCGGCAGGGCCTGCGGCGAGACCCCCTTCTCGCGCATGAACTTCTCGAAGGACGCCTGCGTGGCCAGCGCGGCCTGGACCTCCTTGGAGCTCAAGGAATCCAGAAAATCATTCTGCTTCTTGACGGCGAGATAGTCGTCGGGCTTCTTGTCGAGAACGCTGAGTATGCTCGACTTCCCGCCGTTCCTGGCGTTGTCGAAGATTTTCTCCCAATCGCCGCCGATTCCGCCGATCCTCTTGGCCGCCTCCGCGACGGCCTTCTGCGCCGCGTCGATCTTGCTCTGCTGGCCGTTCTTCTTCTCGGTCTGGCTCGTCTTGACCAGACCAAGGATCTTCTTGCCCCAGACGGCCGTGATCAGCTCTTCATCCTCGCTGGACATCCAGGTCTGGTTGAGGACGTCGGCCAGCTTCTTCTGGAGGAACTCTTCGTCGTCCTTGAGCCGCTTTTTCTTGTCGTCGTTGGAGAGCGGGCCCCAAGTCTTCTCGGTGTCGCAGACGAGGCCGATCTTGGCGCGGTACCTCTGGTAGTTGAAGAACAGCTTGTGATCGGGGGCGTTCCACTCCAGCGAGGAGGACGCGGCCGCGCGGCTGCCGGGAACGCCGCTCTCGGTCGGGCCCGGATCGATCGGTCCGGGGTCTTCGGCGCTGACGAGCGCCGCGGCGGCCATAAAAAGGAAGGCGAGCAGAAGGTTTCGGGACATCGGGGTCACCTCTGGCTACCCCATGAGTGTAAGCCCGGAGCCTTGCTTTGTCAAGAGGGACAACGGGCTTGACGCGGGAAATCCGCGGGGCTACACTCAGGACTATGAATCGGTGGCCTCGGGATCCGATCGCGTGCGCGGCTTCATTGCTCGCCATCGCGCTGTGCATCGCGCCCGCCTCCTCGCAGGACGGCGACGATGAGTTGCCGGCGGCGCCTCCCGCCTTCATCGCGATGCCGAAATCCGTCCTGGCCAAGGTCGAGGATTCCGTCTTCGAGGTCGTCGTAGACAAGCAGGAAGATAAATTCATCGAATACGAGCATCCGCTGCCGTTGGATAAGATTCCCTACCAGATCCGGAACGACCGCTTTGTCGGGCTCGGCACTGCATTCTCGATTGGGAACAACCGCTATGTCTCGGCGGCCCATCTCTTTCGAGTCGGCTTAAAGACGATCATGACCGGCTGGGGCTTGCGGGACCGCGTCGGCAAGGTCCATCGGATCAGCAGGATATTCCGGTATTCTAACTACCGAGACCTCATCGAGTTTGATCTCGAGGATACGATACAGAAGAGTTTCCCGCTCGAGTTGACCGGTCAGGCCGAGGTCGGAAGCGAGGTCTTCACGGCGGGCAACGTCGACGGCGAAGGGATCACCTATCGCGGGGGCCAGATATCCTCGCTGACTCCCGAGGAGGTGGACGGCAAATGGAAGTTCATCCGCTTCTCGGCGCCGGCATCGCCTGGCAACAGCGGGGGCCCGCTCCTGGACTCCAAGGGCCGGGTTGTCGGCGTCGTTTCCCGGAGGAACGCGACCGAAAACTTGAATTACGCGATCCCCATCGCGGAATACCGCAAGCTTTCGGGCTCCAGCGCGGAGTTTTTTCAGAAGCACATCAAGTTCAGGAGCGGCAAGAAGATGGTCGATAGGGATTGGAAAGCCTCCTGTATCCTGCCCGTTCCCTTGGCCGACCTGAGAAACAATGCGGAAAAATCCTTGCGGGCGCTCGAGGAAAGTCTCCTGGCGGAGCTTTACGAAGGCAAGAACGAGAGCGACTTTCCCGACAGCCCTTCGTTTCGAGACTACTTGACCCGGCAAGGCCACGGCAGATTCTTCGGAGCGTTGCGCTCCGACGGCTCCGGAGGCAACTGGAAAATCGAGTTCCCTAAAATGCACGAGGTCGAGCTGGAGCCGGGACGCCATGTATATCTGGCCGGCTCACCCAGGCTTGCTTTGATGGCCGTTGTGGAAAAGCCCCAGGACCTGACCCTCGCTCAATTCGTCGCGCAGCCCGGAAAAGTCATGGATGATATCCTCAGGGGATCGGGCGTGTCCCGCAGGATCGCCGATGAGAGCATCAAGGTACTGTCTTACGGCGCGCCCAAAGAGACCCGCTGGTGGAAGGATCGCCTGGGGCGGCCATGGCTGCGTTCCAGATGGTATTTTGGAGAGCGGGACATGCTGGCTGAGACCGATTGCCTTGTTTTCCCGGGGGGCGAGGCTTGCATGGTGACGCTGGCCCCGGTCGCGGCGATTTCCATGGCGATGATCGATCTCATCGAGCACAATGTCAACGAGATCGTCATGACTTATGGAGGAACCATCGACCAGTGGCGGAAATTTCTGGTCTTGGGGGAGAATAAAATCCCATCTTTTTTTCGCGGCTCGAACGTCGGGCTTCAGGGGAGCGGGCAACTGACGGCGAACTTTGAGGAATTCAAGATAATATATGAGGATGAATCCGTTACTCCGAAAAGCAAGCTCGAGGTGACTACTGGTTACCGGCCTTCCGAAAGAATAGGAGCGAAAATCCTTAGGGTGACCCTCCAGCCCTGGCAAGGCCAGAAAGGAGGCCTGGAGGCGCGCATCTTATTCGCCCCATCCGACCGCGCCTCGCCGGAACAAAAGGACAAATGGGGCGCGGCGAAGGCGCACTCCACGCCGTATGACGGCGAGGTGTTCCCCAAGGGGGACTTCAGCCACCTTATGACGGTCATCGGCGCCGGCGCGCAAGGACGCCTCTATATCGCCGAGTGCTGGAGGGAAAGCAACGAGTCAAAGGATTCTCTTATCAAGGACTGCAAGAAATTCAAGGAAGGGATCGCGATCAGGTGACGTCCTTCGCGATCCGGACGGGATTGACGATGTCGCCAAGGCCAGTTGAGGGCGGGGCTACTTGAGCGCCAGGGCCCGGGCCGCGATGTCGGAGCGGTACTGCATCCCTTCGAAAGCGATCTTGGAGACCGCCGCGTAGGCGTTGTCGCGCGCACGCGCGATGTCGGAGCCGAGAGCCGTCACGCCCAGCACCCGGCCGCCGTTGGTCAGCCAATCCTTGCCGCCCTTTTTCGTGCCGGCGTGGAAGACCAGCGCCTCCTTGCCGACAGACTCGAGGCCGGAGATGGGAAGCCCCTTCATCGAGGCCGCGGGATAGCCCGGAGAGGCCAAGGTGACGCAGACGCAGGCGCCGGACTTGGCCTTGGCCTCGACCGTCTTGAGCTTGCCATCGGCGCAGGCGAGCGCGATTTCAACGAGATCGGAGTCGAGGAGCGGCATCAAGGCTTGAGTTTCGGGGTCGCCGAAGCGGCAGTTGAATTCGAGGACCTTCGGGCCTTCGGGCGTGAGCATGAGCCCCGCGTAGAGCAGGCCGCGGTAATCGATCCCGTCCGCGGCCAAGCCTTTCATGATTCGCTCCAAGACCTCCGTCTTGATGCGCTCCATGAGGGCGGGCTCCACCGGGACGGGCGCGAAAACTCCCATGCCGCCCGTGTTGGGCCCTTCGTCGTTGTCCTTGAGGCGCTTGTGGTCGCGGGAGGCGGGGAGCAGGCGGTAATCCTTGCCGTCGCAGAAAAACAGCACAGAAAGCTCGGGCCCCGTGAGGCAATCCTCGAGGATCACGGTGCGGCCCGCTTCGCCGAGGGAATCGTGCTCCATGAGCTCGGTCACCGCGCCCAGGGCCTCGTTGGTCGTCTTGCAGACAAACACTCCTTTGCCGGCGGCCAGGCCGTCGGCCTTGAGGACCAGTGGCAGGCGTTTGGCCTCGGCGGCCGAGCGCGCCATCTGGGCCTCGGTGAAGACCTCGAAGCGCGCGGTCGGTATGCCATGGCGCTTCATGAACTCCTTGGCGTAGGCCTTGGAGAACTCGAGCCGCGCGCCGTCCTTCCCGGGCCCGAAGACGTTGATGTTCTTGGAGCGTAGTCCGTCCGCAACGCCCTTCGCCAGCGGAGCCTCGGGCCCCACGATCACGAGGCCGATCTTTTTTTGGGCGCAAAATGCCGCGATGGCCGAGCCGTCGTCGATGTCGAGGGGCGAACATTCGGCGAGAGCCGAGATGGCGTCGGAGCCGGGCGCCGCGAAAAGCTTCTTGATGAGAGGGCTCTGAGCGCACTTCCACGCGAGAGCGTGCTCGCGTCCTCCCGCCCCCAAAATCAAAACGCTGATTTTGGGAAGGGTCACATCAGGCTCTGATGTTCCGGGCCCTGGTCGCCGGAGGCTTTGGCCGGCTCGGCGGTCTGGTAGTCGGGGATCGGCGTCGGGTAGACCTTCGTAAAGCACGCCGTGCAGTAGCCCTCGGGATCGCCGGCCCCGGCCGCCTTGAGCATGCCCTCTAGGGTCAGGTAGTGCAGGCTGTCGACGTCGAGGAATTTCCTGATCTCGTCGATCGACTGGCGGTTGGCGATGAGCTCGCCGGCGCGCGGCGTGTCGATGCCGTAGTAGCACGGCGAGACGATCGGGGGGCTCGAGATCGCCATGTGGATCTCGCGCACGCCGGCCGCGCGCAGCGACTTCGTGATCTTTCTCGAGGTGGTGCCTCTGACGATGGAGTCGTCGATCAGCACGATCCTCTTGCCTTTCAGGGTGTCGACGACCGGCGCGAGCTTGAGTTCGGCGGCGAGCTCGCGCAGCTCCTGGGTCGGCTTGATGAAGGTGCGCGAGACGTAATGGCTGCGCACCAGCGCCATCTCGAAAGGAATCTTCGAGACGTCCGAGAAGCCCAGCGCCGCCGAGACCCCCGAGTCGGGCACTGGGACCACGATATCGGCCTTGATGCCCTGCATCTCCCGCGCCAGGGCCCGGCCCAGGTCGCGTCGGACGGCTTGGACGTTGCGGCCGAAGATGTTCGAATCGGGACGGGCGAAGTAGACCTGCTCGAAGACGCAGCGCGCGGGCCGAACGGGCTTGAAGGGCTTGACGGATCTGAGCTTGCCGCCCTCCACGATGATGATCTCGCCGGGCTCGACCTCGCGCACGACCTGGGCCTTGATGATGTTCAAGGCCGATGTCTCGGAGGCGAAGACGTAGGACTTGCCGATCTGCCCGAGGATCAGCGGCCTAAACCCGTATGGGTCGCGCGCCGCGATGAGCTTCTCAGGGGTCAGGAACAAGAGCGAGTAGGCGCCCTCGATCTGGCGCAGGCTCTCGATGATCGCGTCCTCGACGGGGCCCTGGTGGCGGGCGATCAAGTGCACGATGACCTCGGAATCCGTCGAGGACTGGAAGATGGCGCCCCGCTTCTCGAGCTTGGCCCGGACCTCCATGGCGTTGGTCAGGTTGCCGTTATGGGCGATGGCCATGGGGCCGTGGATGTTCTTGAAGACCAAAGGCTGGGCGTTCTTCAGGTGCGAGGCCCCGGTCGTCGAGTAGCGCACGTGGCCGATGGCCGTGCGGCCGGTCAGGGTCGCAAGCAGCGTGCGCGAGAAGACCTCCGAGACCAGCCCCATTCCCACGTGGGCGAAGAGCTCGCCTTTATGCGTGGTGACGATGCCGGCGGACTCCTGGCCGCGGTGCTGAAGGGCGAAAAGACCGAGGTTGGAGAGCTCGGCTGTTTCGGGATGATCCGTGATCGCGAAAATCCCGCACATGGCGTTTTACCCCCGGCAGTAGTCGACGGCGTTCCTGAACATTGCGAGACCAACGGTCTCCTTCCTAAAGGTTTGTCTCGTCCAATTGGGGTGATGGTGGATCGATGTGAAACGTTCCGGGTGCGGCATGAGGCCGAGGCAGTTGCCCTCGGGGTTCGAAAGGGCCGCGATGTTGAAGACCGAGCCGTTGGGATTGTACGGGTAGCCCGCAAGTTTCCCGTCGTCCGAGACGTACTGCATCGCGATCGACTTGTTCTTCTTGAGCTCCTCGAGCTGCCGAGGGGATTTCAAGACCAATTTTCCTTCTCCGTGAGCCACAGGCAGCTCGATCATCTCGGGCAGGCCCTTGAAGAAGAGGCAGGAGCTCTGCGTGTTGATGCGCAGATGCACCCAGCGCGCCTCGAAGCGCCCCGAGTCGTTGAAGGTGAAGCCCGCGGTCTGCTCGCAAGTGTTGGACAGGGGCAGGATGCCGGCCTTCACGAGCACCTGGAAGCCGTTGCAGATGCCGATGACAGGACGCCCAAGGCGCACGAACTGCCGCAGATCCTTCAAGTAGAGCCTGACCTGGTTGGCAAATACGCGTCCAGCGCCGATGTCGTCGCCGTAGGAGAAGCCGCCGGGGATCACGAGGATGTCGTAGCTCATGAGCTTGGCCTTGCCGGATCTGAGCTCGCTGATGTGGACGCGCTCGGGCTTGGCGCCGAGGTGCGCCAGCGCGTTGGCGGTCTCGAGGTCGCAATTGGTTCCGGCCGCGCGCAGGACGAGGACTTTGGGGGACTTCATTCCATGGCCTCCGGCAGCGTCCTCTGCCAGGCGGTCTTGAGCGCCGAGAGCGGCTCTTCGAGTACGACCAATCCGTCCAGACCTCGGACCTTCAGTATCGGATTGGCGATCGTCTCGCCGATGCGCTTGACGGTCGCCCCCTTGGCGCACTTGAGGAAGGCCGCTTCGTTCTCGGGCTTGACCTCGAGAAGCACGCGCGAGGGAGACTCCGAGAAGAGCAGGGCCTCGTTGGAGTAGATCGAGCCGGATCGGGCCACATCATCGAGGTCGATCGCTGCGCCGAACTCGCCCGAGAAGCACATCTCGGAGAGCGCGGCGGCCAGCCCGCCTTCGGAGAGGTCGTGGGCCGAGAGGACCAGTCCCTTGGCGATCGCTGAGCCCACGGCCCTGTAGCCGTCGAGCGCCGAGCGCACTTCGACCTCCGGCACGGAGCCGCCGGAGAGGCCGCAGACCTCGTTGTACAGGGAACCGCAGAGTTCCTCGGAGGTCCACCCGAGCAGGTAGAGCGCGTTGCCGGGCCCCTTGATGTCCATGGTCAGGGCCTTACTGACGTCCGGAACGGGGGCGACGGCCGAGATGAGCAAAGTCCCCGGGATCGGGAGGTCCTTGCCGTTGACGTCTTTCGATTGGTTGTAGAAGCTGTCCTTGCCGGAGATGAACGGCACGCCGAAGCCGATCGCCGCGTCGCGGGCGCCTTCGGCGGCGCGGACCAGCCTGCCCAATTGATGGGGGTCCTCAGGGCTGGCCCAGCAGAAGTTGTCGAGGAAGGCCGCGCGCGAGACGTCAGCGCCGACGCAAAGGAGATTGCGCAGGGCCTCGTCGGCGCAGGCCAGGGCCATGCGATAGGGGTCGGTCTTGCCGTACTCGGGGTTGAGGCCGTGGCTGACCGCGAAACCCGACAGATCCTCCATGTCGCCCGTGGCGGCGTGCGGCCAGATGACGCAGGCGTCGCCGGGCCCGTCGTGGCGCACGCCCTGCAGGGGCTTGATGACCGTGCCGCCCTGGACCTCGTGGTCGTATTGGCGGATGATGGTCTCGCGGCTGCAGACGTTGAGGTGGGCGAGGCACCTTTGCAGTATCTCGGCGAGTTTGAGCTTCGTGACCGCTCCTTTGGAAGAAGGCTTGGGTACGTCCCAAACGGCGGTCCGCTCGACGCGCGGCAGGCCCTTGTGCAGGAACTTGAGGTCGAGGTCGACGACGGTCTCGTCCTTGAAGGTCACGACCAGCCGGCCGGATTTGACGAACTCTCCAATGACGGAGAGCTCGCAGCCTTCGGCCGAGAAGACGGCCTCGAGGGCCTTGAGATTCTTGGGCGGCACGGCAAGCACCATGCGCTCCTGCGACTCGGAAAGCCAGATCTCCCAGGGCTTGAGGTCCGAGGCCTTGAGCTTGGCGTTCTCGAGCCGGACGCGAGCGCCCAGTCCGTCGGCCATTTCGCCCACGGCCGATGAGAAGCCTCCGGCGCCGCAGTCCGTCACGGCGCGGTAGAGCTTGCGATCGCGGGCGCAGAGCAGAGCGTCGAGCGCTCGCTTCTCGTTGATCGCGTGGCCGATCTGGACCGCGGAGGCGGGGGCCTCGTCGGTCAGGTTGGCCGACGAGAAAGTCGCGCCGTGAAGGCCGTCGCGGCCGGTGCGGCCGCCGACGGTGACGATCAAGTCGCCGGGCTTGATTTCCTTCTTGACCGCCCAAACCGGGAGCACGCCGACCGTGCCGACGAAGACCAGCGGATTGAGCCGGTAGTCCGCGTCGAACCAGATGCCGCCCGCGGCCGTCGGGATGCCCATGCGGTTTCCGTAGTCGCGCACGCCGGCCACGACCGAGCGCAAAGTCCGCAAGGGCGCCAGCGTACCCTCGGGCAGCGGGCCCTCGTAGGCCGGCGGCGCGAAGCAGAAAATGTCGGTGTTGAGCACGGGCTTGGCGCCCAGGCCCACGCCGAGAATGTCGCGCACGACCCCGCCGACTCCCGTCTCGGCTCCGCCGTAAGGCTCGACGGCGCAGGGATGGTTGTGGGTCTCGACCTTGTAGGCCAGGGCCCATTTCTTGCCGAAGGCCACCACGCCCGCGTTATCCTTGAAGACAGAGAGGCACCAGGGCTTGGCGACCTGCTTGGTGGCCTTGGCGATGGTCTCGTCGAAGAGGTTCTTGATGAGCCGCGTCTTCTTGCCGTCGTTGTAGCGGATCGGGCCGGTGAAGGTCTTGTGCTTGCAGTGCTCGGACCAAGTCTGGGCCAAGGTCTCGACCTCGGCGGCGCGAGGCTCCCGGCGCTGGGCCTTGAAATGCGCCTGGATGGCCAGCAGCTCCGCCTCGTTGAACGACCAGAGGCTCTCCGCGCTCAGGGCCTTGAGGTCCTTGAGCGAGAGGGCGTTGAACGCGAACACCTTGGGCTTTTCCACTGTTTTGAGTTCCTTCTCTGGAGCTGCGACGGTCATAGCGGGGCCTCCGTGACCGTGAAGCGGTGGATGACGGGGTTGGCCAAAGACCTCGCCACGGCCTTCTCGAGCTGGTTGCGCCCGCACTTGCCCGTCACGTGATAGGCCGTTCCCACGCGGACCGACTCGGCCGCGGCCAGGCCCATCTCTTCGAGCGCCGCGCGCACCGTGTCGCCGACGGGGTCGGTCACGGAGGGCTTGAGCCACACCTCGATGCGCCAATGGTTCATGCCGTTGAGCACCGGGGTGTGACCGTTGAACATCCGAAATTCCTGGGTGACCGGATCGCAGAGCAATTCGCGCGCGGCCTGCTGGACCTGCGCCGAGGTCAGCGCGCCGCGCAGCTCATAGAGCCGGCTGGCCCGGACCTCCCGGGCGGTGTTGACGCCGAGCGAGTGCAGCAGGCCGAGCGCGCCCTGTCCTTCCGCGTCCGTGTAGTCGGGCCTGAGCTTGATCTCGACTTGATAGGAGCTTGCGCCGTTTCGGGGCTTGATTTCGCTCATGATGTCACAGTCCTGAGGAACTCTTGATAGCGCCGGAGGGTCCCCTCGACGACTTCGGGCGGCAGGGAGGGCACGGGCGGCTGCTTGTTCCACTTGATCCGTTCGAGGTAGTCTCGGACGAATTGCTTGTCGAAACTGGCGGGGGTCGTTCCGGGCTTGTAGGACTTGGCGTCCCACACGCGGGAGGAGTCCGGCGTCAGCATTTCATCGATGACGATGAGTTGCTTGTCTCGGTAGCCGAACTCGAATTTCGTGTCGGCCAGGATAAGTTGTTTCTCCTTCAGCAGCTCGGCCGCGAAGGTATACAGCTTCGCGGAGAGCTGCTGAAGCTCGGCGGCGACAGAGTCGCCGCCGACAACATGGGAGAGCTGTTTGATGGTGATGTTCTCGTCGTGTCCCTCGTCGGCTTTCGTTGCGGGCGTAAAGATGGGAGCTGGGAGGGGAGAAGACTCGAGAAGGTTCGGAGGGAGACGGTGACCGCAGATGGTGGCGGAGGCCTGGTATTCCTTCCAGCCGGAGCCCGCGAGATAGCCCCGCACGACGCACTCCGCGTCGATCCGCTTCGCCTTCCAGCACAGCATCGTCCTGCCGTCGAAGGCTTCGGGATTGAGCTTGACGCCGCTAGGGAGGGACTTCTGTATCGCGGGCAGATCGGCGGAGATCAGGTGATTGGGCACGAGGTGCGCGGTCTTCTTGAACCACCACGCGCTCACCTGCGTGAGGATCTTGCCCTTGCCCGGGATCGGGTTGGGCAGGATGTGGTCGAAGGCCGAGAGCCGGTCGGTCGAGACGATCAGGAGCTTGTCGCCGAGGTCGTAGACGTCGCGGACCTTGCCGCGGCGCAGCAAGGTCAGGCCGGGTATGTCGGTCTTGGTCAGTTCCGCGGTCATTCCCATTCGATTGTCGCCGGCGGCTTCGAGGTGACGTCGTAGGCCACGCGGTTGATCCCTTTGACTTCGGAGACGATCCGGCTGGAAATTTTTTGGAGCAGATCGTGGGGCAGGCGCGACCAGTCCGCGGTCATCCCGTCGACCGAGTCCACGCAGCGCAGGCAGATCGTGTTGTCGTAGGTGCGCTCGTCGCCCATGACCCCGACGGATTTCGTCGGGAGGATCACGGCGAAGGCCTGCCAGGTCTTGTCGTACCAGCCGGAGGCCTTGAGCTCCTCGCGCAGGATGAGATCGGCCTTGCGCAGCAGGTCCAGGAGCCTTGGAGTGACGGCGCCGAGCACGCGGATCGCCAGGCCGGGCCCCGGGAAGGGGTGGGCGCCGAGGATATCTTGGGGCAGGCCCATCTCTCGGCCCAGCGCCCGGACCTCGTCCTTGAACAGGAAGCGCAGGGGCTCGACGAGCTTGAGGTGCATCTTCTTCGGCAGTCCGCCGACGTTATGGTGGCTCTTGATGACGACCGAGGGGCCGTGCACCGAGACCGACTCGATGACGTCTGGGTAAAGCGTGCCTTGGGCGAGGAAGTCGACGCCCGTGATCTTCCGGGCTTCCTTGTCGAAGACCTCGATGAAGGTCTTGCCGATGATCTTGCGCTTGCGCTCGGGGTCCTTGACCCCTTTGAGACGCGAGAGGAAAAGTTTGGAAGCGTCGGCGACCTTGAGGTTGAGGCCCAGGGCCTCGCCGAGCTGATTCTCGGCCTTGTCGCGGTCTCCGACGCGCAGGAGCCCGGTGTCGACGAAAATGCAGTGCAGGTTCTTGCCGATGGCGCGGTGGATGAGAGCGGCGGCGACCGAAGAGTCCACGCCGCCGGAGAGCGCGCAGACGACCTTGCCGTTCCCGACTTGGGCCTTGATCTCCTCGACGGTCGAGTCCAACAGCGAGCGCATGTTCCAGCGCTCCGCATGACCGCAGACCTTGCGCGCGAAATTCTCGAGCAGGCGGGCGCCTTGGGGCGTGTGCACGACCTCCGGATGGAACTGCACGCCGTACCACTTCTTGCCCTCGTCCGAAATCGCGGCGAACGGAGCCGTGCTCGTCTTCGCCACGATCTTGAAGCCGTTGTCGAGCCGGTCGGCGCCGTCGCCGTGGCTCATCCAGACCTTCAGCCGGCGGTCCAAGCCCTCGAAGAGCGGACAGTCGCCCGTCACCTCGACCTCGGCGAAGCCGTACTCGCGCTTCTGCGCGGGCGAGACCTTGCCGCCGTGCAGGGCGACGAGGAGCTGCATGCCGTAGCAGATGCCGAGGAGGGGGAGGCCGGAATCAAAAATCCTCTCGTCGGGCCGAGGCGAGCCCTTGCGATGGACCGAGTCGGGCCCGCCGGAGAGCACGATGCCCGCCGGGCGGCGCGCGAGGATATCCTCGAGTTTGGCGTGGTAGGGCAGGATCTCGGCGTAGACTTCCAACTCGCGAAGACGACGAGCGATGAGTTGAGTGTACTGCGAGCCGAAGTCCAGGATGATGATCCCGGAGGTGGTCTTATTTTCTTTTTGGAGGACGGCGCTCACTTGCCCATCCCGATGCGCTGGGTCCTTTGGAAGATCTTGCCCTCGGTCTTGATCGAGGGGGCGATCACGATCTCGGTGGACTGCATCTCGCGGATCGTGGACGCCCCGACCGTGCCCATGCAGGTGCGCAGCGCGCCGACGAGGTTCTGGCTGCCGTCGTCGAGCCGTGACGGGCCGTAGAGGATCTCCTCGAGGGTGCCCGTGATGCCGACGTGGATGCGCGTGCCCCGGGGGAGGTTGGCGTGAGGCGTGGCCATGCCCCAATGGTAGCCCAGGCCCGGAGCCTCTTTTGAGCGGGCGAAGGCGGAGCCGACCATGACGCCGTCGGAGCCGCAGGCGATGGCCTTGCAGACGTCTCCGCCGGTGGACATCCCTCCGTCGGTGATGATCGGCACGTGCGTGCCGGTGCGCTTGAAGTGGAAATCGCGGGCGGCCGCGCAGTCGACGGTGGCCGTGACCTGCGGCACGCCGATGCCGAGCACGCCGCGCGAGGTGCAGGCGGCACCCGGGCCCACCCCGACGAGCAGGCCGCCGATGCCGGCCTCCATGAGCTCGATGGCCACCGAGTAGGTGACCGCGTTGCCGACGATGACGGGGATCTTCATCTTCTTGCAGAACTTGCCGATCTCGAACGGGGCGTACTTGGTGGCCTTGTGGCGCACGGTCGTGACGGTGGATTGGACGACGAACACGTCGCAGCCGGCTTCCTCGGCGATCGGGCCGTACTTGGCCGCGTTCTGCGGGATCGTCGAGACGGCGCAGGGGAGCTTGGCCGCCTTGATCTCCTCGACGCGCGACGCGATCAAATCTTCCCTGATGGGCTTGCGGTAGAGCTCCTGGACGAGCTTGGTCGATTCTTCCGGATCGGCGCCGGCGATCTGTGCGACGATTTCCCGGGGTCTTTCATACCGGGTATTGATCCCGTCCAGATTAAGGACGCCGAGACCCCCGAGCTTGCCCATCGCGATCGCGAACGGGACGTCGACGACGCCGTCCATGGCGGAGGCGAGGAAGGGGATCTCGAGCTTGAGCTCTCCGATCTGCAGGCTGGTGTCGACTTCGTCGGGGTTGACGGTCACGTCGCCCGGGACCAGGGCGATCTCATCGAATCCGTAGGCCCTGCGGGCCTCGCGGTCGCGACCAATGAAAAAAGCCATCACTCACCTCCCGGCGCGGTGGGCATCTGCTTCATGTTAAATGATATCAAATTCGTCGACGAAGGCGCAAACGGGCGGCTGCTGCGCTCCCGCCGGGATGACGCAGGGTGGGCCCTTGGACCCGTTCGCGGGGGGGTCTTTGGACTCTGACCGGTGCGGTGCCCGGACACTATAATGGAAGGCATGAGGATACTGCTCTGCCTTTTCGCCCTGGCGCTCCCGGCTCGGGGCCAGGCCCCGGCCCGTCGTCCGCCGCCCGCCGCGTTCGAGACTCAGCTGGTCCACGCGAGCCCCGGGGCGCTGTCCCCCGTGGACGATCTCCTGGCCGCCCTGCGGGACTCCTCGGACCGTCAGAAGCAGATCTCGGCGATGGACCAGCTCGCGCTGTCGGCCGCGAGGCTCACGATGGAAGAGCAGCTGCGCGTGGTCGCGGCCCTGCGCGAAGCCTACGACAACCCCGTCAACGAGGGCGGAGTGCGCGGACGCGCGCTCGACACGATCGGCAAGTCGGCCGTCTGGTTCAAGGACCTGGGCGCCGTGCGCGACGCGGTCACCGCGCTGACCGAGGCGGCCCACGTCGACAATCCGTCCGATGCCCGTTCGTCGCTGCGCGTGTACGCCCTGCTTGGCCTCTCCCGCGCGGCCGGGCATCTGCTCTGGACTGACGAGCGCACCGAGGAGCTCGTCGTGCTGACCGGCCTCGACGGGATTCGCGACGCCCGCACCGCCCAGGAAAAGTTGCTTTCGATGATGGTCTTCAGCAACTACGTCGAATCGCGCGGCGCCGGCGTCGTGTGGCGCAATCCCAATCTGGCGGAGAGGGCCGAGGAGCAGATTCTGCGTCCCTGCGAGGGCGCCCTCGACTCGCTCTATTCCGACGCCAAGAGCAACTCCGATTTCCGCTACTTCCTGATGCGCGGGCTCAACGCGCTCGCCTGGACCATCGGCACGCGCGGGGACCTGCGCTTCCGCGTCGGCCAGATCTTCCGCCGCATGTCCGACCGGGAACCCGACGCCCGGCTGCGGGAGCTCGCGAGGATCTATGCGGCGCGCATCGGCCGCTAACGCCCTGAAGCTCTGGGCCGCGCTGCTGCTGGCCGCGACCTGCGCGCGCGCCGCCGACCCCGTCCGCGTCGACCTCTCTCTCAAGAGCCCGGCCGGGATCGAAGTCCGCGTCGGCGGCACGCAGGCCCTCGACGAGAAACTCTTGCTTCCCGCGGGAGTCGAGCTCCCCGTCAAGCCGCTCTCCTCCGGCGAAATCCCCGTCCTTCCTCCGACCGCGATCACCGACGGCGCGCTCGCGGTCGAGGCCGGCGTCCCCGGCGCCGCGGGGCACGCCGGCGAGTCCTTCCCGCAGGCCGCGCTCTCCAAGCCCGAGTCCGCCCCGCGCGGCGCCGAGCCGATGGTTCTGGCGAGCCTCCAGGGCATCGCGGCGCCCCAGCCGGGTGCGGAGCCTGCGCCGCGCTACTTCGACCAGGGCCCGAAGGCGGTCTCCACTTACTTCCCGGGAGACCTCTCGGCGCCCGACGAGCTCGGCCCGAAAAGACCTCGGGGCGTCACGGCCGTCACGGTCGACGTGGTGCACGGCGCTGCCGACATCACGCGGCTGATCCCCAACGGCGTCAACTCCGACGAGCTCAAGCGCCAGCTCATCGAGAACGTCGACACGATGGCGCCCTACACGATCTACACGTTCCACGACGCCAAGGGGGGCAAGTTCACGGGCATCGACCTCTCGCGCAATCCGAAGCTCGTCGAGGTCCTGCCCGAACAGCAAAGTCACGAGGTCAAGCTCATCAAGAAGATCCAGCTCTGGAACCAGGACCTGCAGGTCCTGGTTCGCGAGACCGGCAAGACGCCCGACCTCGTCGTGGGCGGCGTCGTCACCGAGCTCAAGAGCCTCATCGGCGACAAGGTCGACCTGACCTACCTCGTCAACAAGGCCAACAACCAGGTTCACGAGCACGCCGAGCGCCATCGCCTGGGCAACGGCGCGGTCGTCATCGATTTGACCGAGGAGACCTCGGTCCCGGTCGCCAAGGTGGCGCAGGAGCTCGACTTGTGGCGCAAGATGCCCGAGGGCTACGAGATCCCGGGCTTCTACACCGGCCCTCGCGTCAAGAAGCAGGCCATCGCGCTCGACAAGGTCTACGTCTTCGCCGGCTCGGACCTCAGGATGTTCGTGCGCCACAAGGACGGCTCCTACAGGCTTTCCGAACCGGCGGAGATTCCTTTCGCTCTGGCCGGCAACATCGACGGCTTCAAGAAGCACCAGCTTTTCTTGAGGAAGCCCGGACTCGCCCGGCCGCCCCCGCAGGAGACCGCGTTGGGGCAGGCCCTCGACCAATTCTACCTGGTCAAGGAGCTGCGCCTGATGGTCGCAAAAGGCCGCGTCAAGCGCGCCTTCGAGATCTGGAGAGAATTTGAGCTCACGAACAAGGACGACGTCGTCAAGCGCGTCAAGAACCAAATCCGCGAAATCTGGCCCGACATCATCAGGGGCCGCAAGAACCGCGACGGCGGCCGCCGCTTCCGCTAAGCCCTGAGCGCCCCGCCCGCCGCTTCCGAAAGCAGCCTAGCCGCCTCGTCGTCCGAGACCTGGCCGAAGACCCGGTAGAACTCCCCGATGGCGTCGAAGGTCTCGGGGGTCTCCAGCGAGACCACCTCGTCGGCCTGCAGGGCCAAGAGGGCCGCCGCCTCGGCGGGAGCGACCGGCACGGCGACGACTATTTTTATCGGTCTCTGTTGCCGGATGATCGCGATGGCGGCAAGCAAGGTGCGTCCGGTGGCCGCGCCGTCGTCGACAACGATGACCGTCTTATCCGCCACCGGCAGCGGCTTGCTCTGCCCGCGGTAGCGGCCGGAGCGCTCCGTGAGCTCGTCGCGCAGCCGCGCGATCTCGTCCTTGACGTACTGCGGCGAGATTCCCTCCCGCGCGAGCCGCGGGAGGTCGACTTGCTCGCTGGTCAGGCTCACGGCGCCGATGGCGAGCTCCGAGTTCATGGGATGGCCGATCTTCTTGGCGAGAACGATGTCGAGGGGCAGGCGCAGCTCGCGCGACAGGACCGCGCCGATGACGAGGCCTCCGCGCGGCACGGCGAGGATCAGGGCGTCGCGGCGCCCTCGGTACTTGTGGAGCCTGCCGGCGAGGCGCTCGGCGGCGTCGTTGCGGTCGCGGAACATGGCGGGCCTCCCTGCTACTCAATAATATAGCATGGATGCCGGCGCTTGGGCAGGGGGACATTCGCGCCGCGGATTTGGTAAAATAGTCTCAGATTGCGGGATGGTGAAACGGTATCACGGGAGACTCTGAATCTCCTTTTCTAGGTTCGAATCCTAGTCCCGCAGCCAATTTGGTTGTTTTCCGAACTCGCCCCTTCCAGGTTCAGCGCATCCGTAGGAACCTCGTAGAGGGCGAGTTTTACTTTATACCAGCGCGTTTTGATCTTGGTAGCAAAGGCTCCCTCTCCGGGTTTCCTGTCCTGGTTCGGATCGTAGGGATAGACCGAAAGCTCCTTGATGAGCAGCTGCATTAGCTCCTTCTGATCCTCTAGGGACAGGGCCTCTACTGTCTTATCGAAGTAAAGAAGGCTCTTTCGGACAATCTCAGCATCGAAGGTCTTCTGCTGCCTGCGGTCTATGTCAATCTGTAGCTTTTCTAAAGCCGTCTGAGCCTTCTCGCGGTCTTCCAGAAGCTTCTTGTACTCCGCTTTCAGGTCGGCCGAAACCAGGTCCTTCTGCTTAAAGATGTCCACTAGCCGGCGAATTTGCTGCGTGAGCTCATCGATGGTTTCCCGCAGATCTTTCTGCTTTTTCAGCAGAGGCTGAATGGTTTCGCGGCATTCCCGGTTAGACTCCTGAATCATCTTCTCTAGGAGTTGTTTGTTGTCGCCGATCTTCCGCAGAGCGTCCTTGATGGCGTTCTCGATCTCGCGGGCAGACAGAGCCCGAACTTTGCATTTTGAGTCCTTGCCTTCAGGGTGAATCGCGATGCAGGAGTAGTAGAGATAAGGGTTTCCGTCCTTGTCTTTCTTGCCTGCAGGATACGGCGTCATCCCATAGCCGCACTCCCCGCAATGAAGCAGTCCCTTGAGTAAGTGCACATGCTCGTCCTTGTGCTTGAGGATTCTCGGGGACTTGGAGTTGAGGGCAGCGTTAGCTTTCGCCCAAAGCACCTCGTCCACGATGGCCTTGTGCTGGCCCGGGTAAATCTTGTCCTTGTGCTTCACGAAGCCCTTGTAGACAGGATTTCGGACTATGTTGACGACATGATCTTCGTCGAACTTTTGCTGCCCGACTTGCTTGGCCTGGCCATTCCTACGGACGACCATCCTGGCCGAGGTTCTGAATCCTTGGGAGTTCAGTTTGTTCTTAATCTCGGCCGGCTTGAAACCTTCACAAGTCATTTGGAAAATTCTACGGATGAATTGAGATTGCCCCGAACTGACGACGAGCATTTTCTTCTCCTTGTCGTAGTCGTAGCCCATCGGATACCAACCACCATTCCAGCGCCCCTTCTCCGCACGGCTCGCCATCCTGGCGGCAGTCCTCTCTACACCTATCTCGCGCTCGAATTGAGCAAAGCTCGCCAGGATATTGACCATCAAGAGGCCGGTTGAGTTGGAGGTGTCGATGCTCTGTGTGGCCGAAGCGAAGGCCACGTTTTGAGCCTTCAACAATTCCAGGAAGGTGTATGTGTCCTTCAGTGAGCGCGAGAGTCGATCTAACTTGTAGGTTACAATAGCGTCGATTTTTCCCGCTCTCGCATCGGCGATGAGCCGCTGCATCGCAGGGCGGTTCATATCCTTGCCGGAGTAGCCTGGATCTTCGTAGAGGCTTGAGAATTTCCAGCCCTTCTCCTGCTGAACCTCGATATAGTGCTCACAGATTTCGCGCTGGGCCTCTAACGAGTTCGATTCGCTGCGCGCCTTCTCCTCATTGGAGATGCGGGTATAGATGGCTGCACGCACAATTTTGTCCATGAATACTCCTGCTTTATGGTCGCTTAGAAACTTTCCGAACTATTTTACGACAGTTCGGCCCTCACTTACAATACGTA
>JACQAZ010000033.1 GCA_016194705.1 Elusimicrobiota bacterium
ACGAGCGCGCCCTGATCCGTCCCGGCTTCGAGCGGATCGCCGATCTTGAGAGAACGCGCGCGTTCGATCAGTCCGGTCTTGAACTTTTCGTAAATCGGCCGCTCGACATAGATCCGCGAGCCGCAGAGGCAGATCTGCCCCTGGTTGGCGAAGGACGAGCGCAACGTCGTGGCGAGAGCCTCTTCGAAAGGCGCATCGGCGAAGACGATGTTGGGGTTTTTTCCGCCCATCTCGAGCGAAAGCTTCTTGAAAAGCGGTGAGGCCACTCGTGTGATCTCGGCGCCCGTGCGCGTGCTGCCGGTAAACGAGACGGCCTTGATCCCGGGGTGGCGCACGAGCGCGGCCCCCGCCTTGGCGCCCGTGCCGTGGACGATATTGAGCACGCCGGGCGGCAGGCTTGCTTTGACTGAAAGCTTGGAAAGCAGATACGCGGTCATCGGCGTGAGCTCGGAGGGTTTGGCCACGACGCAGTTGCCCATCGCGAGCGCGGGCGCGACCTTCCAGGAGAGAAGGTACAGCGGGAGGTTCCACGGCGAGATGCAGGCGACCACGCCCAGCGGCCGCCGGAGCGTGTAGTTGAGCGCCGTGTCGTCGGTCGCGTGGCTTTCATTGGCGACCTGCGTGATCGCGTCGGCGAAGAAGCGAAAGTTGAGCGCGCTGCGCGGGATGTCGATGGACGTCGACAGCGCGAGGGGTTTTCCTGTGTCGGTGGTCTCGGCCTTCGCGAGCGCGTCGAGGTTCTCATCGATCAGCGCCGCCAAGGACCGCAGTCGCTGCGCCCTCTCGGAGGCCTTGGCCCTCGACCACGCGGGGAAGGCCGCCTGGGCGGCGGCGACGGCGGCCGCCGCGTCCTCCTCGCCGGAGTCCGGGACCCGGGAGTAGACCGCGCCCGTCGCCGGATTGAGATTGTCGAGGACGTGCCCGGAGGCCGCGTCCGAGAACCTTCCGCCGATCAAGTTTTGGATCTTCGTCACTGGTTCTTGATCAGGATCGCGCGCACCGGCGAGGCGTCGGCGCCCTTGAGCCTCAGCGGCAGGGCGACGAGTTGATAGATTCCGGCCGGCACCTGCGAGAGGACGATGCCCTCGAGAAGCGACATGTCGTGCCGGTGCGCCGCGCGGTGCGATTCGAGCCCCTTGGAGTCCCACGGGTCGATCGAGGGCGTGTCGATGCCGACGAGCCGTACGCCGTCGCAGGCCAAGCGGTCGATGAGCTCCGGAGACAGCGAGTTGAAGTCGTTGGTCCACCGATCGGGATCGGGAAATGAGTCCGTCTTGATCAACACGCGCTCGGTCGTGATCTTCAGCGCGCCGAGGTCCGATGGCTTCACGCGCGCGCCCCGACTCGCCTTGACCGCGACGACCTGGCAAGGGCCGAGATACGGCTCGAGCGGCCGCTCGTCGATCGGCCGGCCCTCGGGGTGGTAGTGGCTCGGCGCGTCGGCGTGCGCGCCGATGTGGACGGTCGTGTGGACCGCCGAGAGTCCCAGATGGTTCCCTTTCTTGAAATCGAGGGAAACATCGCGTCGAAATGGCGTGTCGCCTGGGAAGACGGCGGTCTCCTCGGAAACCGCCGGCGAGATGTCGTAGAAGTCGAGCCGCGCGGGGGAAAGGGCTTTCACAACGCCTACTTTACCAAGTTGAACAATCTTCTACAATGCGCACAGACGGCCCGGCGCCCGCTCCCCGGGGCGGTTACGGAATCAGCGGCAGGCGACCTTGACCGCCGAGTCGAACTCGCAGGTCCTGTAGAAGACGTCCATGAAGGTGCCCACGTTGATCGTGTCGGCCGAGGCGCGCCGGGCCACGTCCGCCGCGCCTTTGTGCGTGACGTAGGTCGAGCCGTTGCTGCAGCGGTAGTACAAGACGCGGTTGTAGACGGAAGCCGAGAGGACGCCGGCGGAGCTGCCCTTGCCGACCTCGACCGCGTCGGAATAATCGCAGGTCCGGTAGAACGAGTTCATGAAGGCTTCGACGTCGATAGACCCCTCGTTGGACCATTTCGCCACGTCCTGCGCCCCCGAGTGGGTGACGCAGGTCGAGCCGTTGGTGCAGCGGTAGTACAAGACGCGGTTGTAGACCGACGCCGAGAGCGCGCCGGAGGCGCTGCCCTTGCCGATCGCGGCGGCCTCGGAGAAGTCGCAGGTCCGGTAGAACGACTTGAGGAACGCGTCGACGTCGAGCCTCCCCTCGCGGGCCCATCTCGCCGCGTCCTGGGCTCCGTCGTCGGTGATGTACGTCGAGCCGTTGGTGCAGCGGTAATAGAGGACGCGCTTGTAGACGCCGCTGTCCATCGTGCAGCCGTTGCAGGCGAGGATCAGGCGCGGGGCGGCGGCGGGAGCCGGGATCAGGCTGTCGGCGCCGGCCTCCTTCACCAGTCCGCGGTAGACGGGCTGTTCGGCGCGCAGCGGCGCGGCCGACAAGAACGCGAGCACGGCGAGGACGATCGTCTTCATGGGTTGGACTCCTTGGAGCGAGAGTGTCGGACCACGCTTCATGCCGTTAGTGTAGCGCGGGGCCCGATCAAAGACCTGGGGCGTGTGGGGAAGGCGGGCGGCGTCCTTGGCCCGTCATGCGCCGCGCCAACGCAGAGCCGCCGGTTGATGCGGCGCGTGAGGAAGGATTGTCGCGCCATTCGTTTTTCCAATCTTGTAGAATGCCGAAATGCCGATGGCCGCGACCGATCTGAGCGCGCTCGCCGGCCGGCTTTGGGACGCGCGGACCCGGTCGGCCGCGTGCGAACCTCCGACCGAGCTGCATCCCGAGCTCTCGATCGAGGACGCCTACGCCGTCTCGCGGCTCAACTACGAGCGCCGCCTGCGCTCGTCGAAACGGCTCGGCCGCAAGATCGGCCTGACCTCGGCGGCGGTGCAGAAGCAGCTGGGCGTCGATGAGCCCGACTTCGGCTACCTGACCTCCGACATGGCGGTCCCGCACGGCGGCGAACTGCATTCGGGAGCGCTGCTCCAAGGCAAGGTCGAGGGCGAGACCGCCTTCATCCTCGCGCGCCCCCTCAAGGGCCCGGGCGTCACGGCCGCGGCCGCGCGCGCCGCGACGGACTCGGTCGTCGCCTGCATCGAGATCATCGACTCGCGCGTGCGCGACTGGAAGATCAAGATCCAGGACACGATCGCCGACAACGCCTCGTCGGCCTTCTTCGCGCTGGCGCCCGAGCGCCGCGGGCTCGCGGGGCTCGACCTGACCCGGTCGGCGATGACGCTCAAGATCAACGGCGCCGTCCGCTCCACCGGCATGGGCGCGGCCTGCCTCGGCGATCCGGCCGAGGCGGTCGCTTGGCTTGCGAACAGGTTGGGAGCGCTCGGCGACGGTCTCGAAGCGGGCGACATCGTCCTCTCGGGAGCCTTCGGGCCGGTCGTCCCTTTCGCGCCCGGCGACCGCTGCGAGGCCGAGATCGAAGGCCTCGGGCTCGTGTCCTGCTCTTATGGCCGCTGAGAGCGCGCTCTCGGCGGACGCCGTCGCTGGCTTCGCGCGGCGTTTAGACGAAGCGCAGCTCCAAGCTCGCGAGATCGACTCGCTGGTCCAGGAATGTTCCGGATTGGCTCTCGATGATGCCTACAAAATCCAGTCCGCTCTGATCGCGCGGCGGCTCTCGCGCGGCGAGACGATCGCGGGCTACAAGATGGGTCTGACCTCGAAGGCCAAGATGGAGCAGATGGGCATCCGCTCGCCGATCTACGGCGTGCTGACCGACGCGATGAGAGCCGCCGAAGAGCTCTCCCTGCGGGGCAAGATTCACCCGAAGATCGAGCCGGAGATCGCGTTCCGGCTCGGGCGCGAATTGGGGGGGAGGCCGAGCCCCGAGGAGGCGCTGGCCGCCTGCTCGGGCGCCGCTCCCGCCCTCGAGATCCTCGACTCGCGCTACCGGAATTTCAAGTTTACCTTGCCCGACGTCGTCGCCGACAACGCCTCGTCCTGCGCCTTCGCCGTCGGGCCGTGGAGGCCGGTCCCCTCGATGGAGAAACTGGGCGCGCTCAAGATGGTCCTGTCGGAGGGCGGAGTCCCCGCTCAGGTAGGACTTTCGAGCGCGATCCTCGGCCATCCCGCGGCGTCGCTGGCCGAGCTCGCTTCCCTGCTCTCCTCTTCGGGCGTCTCTCTGCCCGCGGGCTGCGTCGTGCTCGCCGGCGCCGCGACCTCGGCGATCGCCGTCAAGCCGGGGAATTTCGAGCTGAGAGTCGACGGCTTCGAGCCTCTGAACCTGCGCGTCGGCGGCTAGTCCCGTCCGCCGAGAGCGACGGTGGAGAGCTTCTTGACGACGTAGTCCTTTGAGCTCGCGCCGAGCGCCGCGTCGAGAATCCTGTCGAGCGAGGGCATGAGCTTGCGCAGGTCGAAGAGGCCCCACTCGGTCATATCGCGGCCGTCGGGGCCGAAGGTCGCCTCCGCGATCACGAGCGCGACCTGAAGCCGGACCTCGGGCCGGAGCTTGAGCTCGTCGAGGACGTACCCGAGCTCGGATTCGATGAGGTCCACGCCTTTCTTCCTCGCCGCGCTCGTCCAGGCCTTGGTCCCGACGTTGGGCGTCGGGACGCGCAGGTAGGTCCCGCGGCGCGCAATCCCCGGTATGTCGGGCAGGCGATCTAGAATCTCCTCTGAGCCGTCGGCGCGCCTGTACTTGGCGGGGACCACGACCTCGCCCATGCGCGCGGCGCCCTCGAGCGAGCCCGCCGAACCGATGAAACTGATGTTCTTGGCGCCATGGTCGACGGCGGCGCCCACGAGGTCGCGCGCGAGATCGCCGAACATGCAGTGCAGGAACCAGATCCGGCGTCCGTCTTTGAGCTCGACGACCTGCATCGACATGCCGTCGAGGTCGTCGGCATCCTCGCCGCCGCCCGAGATCGCAGCCTTCTTCGTGAAATAGTTTCGCGTCAGCGTCGCGAAGTGGCGGCCGTTCTGGAAGGCGTTGCGCAGCAGGGACGCGTCGATGGCCGTGTTGGAGAAGCCGTAGACGACGAGATCGGGGACGTAGCCCTGCTTGTCGAAGACTCGGCGGTAGCGTTCCCGCCACGACACGGAGCGGCCGACCGTGCGCACGCGCCCGGCCGGCGCGCCGGCGAGCTTGAGCAGGCTCTGAATGTGCAGCACGCGGTCGTCTCCGTTGACGCGCTGCACGACGTAGCCGAACCGGCCGTCGGGACCCAGCGCCTCGAAGACGCGGTGGTAGCCCTCGCGCTTGTCCACGCGCGAGCCCAATATCCAGCCGAGCTCCTCGGCTTTGGCCAGCGCGTCCCGGCCCTCGCCGACCGCGATCAGGAACGACGCCTTCCCGGCGCGCGCCTGGCGCACGGTCTCCGCCCCGAGATTGTCGTTGAGGTAGGCGTCGAGGTCCTTGACGGTGTGCTCGGCCGAGGGCTCGATCGCGGCCAGTTCCGCGGGGTAGCCCGAGGAATCGTCTGTCGAGGGAGCCAGGGGCCGGTCGTCGAGATCGGCCGGGATCGGGCGCGCCACGCGGTCCCAGTCGTAGTCGAAGAGCGGGTTGACCGTGTCTCCCAGGCTGTCGTACTTCTTGCGGCTGAACTCGACGCGGATGAAGGTGCGGTGCAGGGGCTTGGGGGCGACGTCGGCGCGGTGAACCGAGTAGGAATCCCAGAAGGCGATCTGGTAATCGGGGACCGGCCGCGCGTTCTCCTCCTTGGCCTGGCGCTCGAGCTCGGCGTGGACGTGCTGGCGCGCGGGATCGAGACCGGTCAGGTCGAAGCTTTGGTCGTAGAAGACCGTGCCGAGCATGTCGCTGGCGGAGTACAGGTGCTCGGGGGGCAGCTTGACCGGATAGCGGGCGCCCTGCACTCCGTCGATGTGCACGCCCGGCCGGCGATGAGTCGAGCCCTGCTCGACGGTGTGCTGGTCCACCGTGAGGTAGGCGTAGAATTGATCCGATTCGGGATTGACCGCGTCTTCGTGGTCGATGACCTTCTGCAGGAACTCGCGGAACTGCGCAAGCTCCTCGGGCACGCGGTAGCCGGTCCCCCGCATCTTGATGGGCATGTTGAGCACGGAGGGGGTCGGCATCGAGAAGGCGGTCCGATCCTCGATCTCGCCGATGGTCACCGGCTTGTGTGGGACGAGCAGGTGGGAGAGGCTCCAGGGTTCGAGGATCGACTCGTAGATCGGCGAGCTTCGGTCGGCCACCGCGACGACCTTCGGCTCGAGGGTGAAGCCTTTGCCGGACAGCGAAGTCGGGCGCAGGTCGGTGCGCAGCGAGCGCTCGCGCGCGGACCCGCCCGCGAAGGCCGCCTGGATCTTTCCGGCGAGGTCCGCGTCGTTGTGGACGACGATCGAGATCCGCTTGAGCGTGGTGCGGCTCTCGGCCGCGAAGAGTTCGACGCCGCGGCGCAGGCCCGCGACGATCTCGGCGGCGCTGCGCTCGACCGCCCCGAACACCGAGCCCGTGCGCAAGGCCGGCAGGGCGACCGAGGACAGGCCCGCCGCGTCGGCGGCTTTGAGCCCGTCGCGGACGACCTCGTGCAGAGGGCGCCGGCGCAGGTCGGAGAGAAAGAGCACGCTCTGAAAGCTCGCGCGGCTCTGGCCGTCGGGACGGGCGAGCACGGTCTGCCCGTCTCGCAGCGCCCCGGCTTTCTCGAGGGCCTGGCGGTAGCACGGCCCGCCCGCGCCTTCGATGGCGGAGTGCACGCCTCCGCGGCAAAGGCCCGCCTCGTCGACGGCGGCGACGACGGCGTCGGCCTGGGCCCGGGTCAGGTCTCCCGCGAGCACTTCGAGCTCGACGTCGGGCCCGGAGACCGAAGCCGAGGGAGGACCGTCAGGGACGGCCTCGACCCGCTTGGAGCGCAGGCGCGAAGCGATGGCCGAGGCCGTGCCGCCGAGATCGCGGCCCTTGCGGTCCCAAAGATGGTCGTTGTACGCCCACGCGGCGGCGCCCACCGCCTCGCGCGAGCTTTCGGGGAGCAGATTGCGCACCGCCGGGAAATTCAAGACCTTGAGTTTAAAAGCGGAGGCCCTCAGACTTGTTTCGCTGGCGTCGGCGGGATCGGGGGGAGCCAGGACTCCCGCGAGTTCGGCCTGCAGGCTCGCGGCCAGCGGGGCGAAGGCGGCCCTCAAAGCGGGATCGCTGGCGTCGTAGTCCGCGAGCGCGCTCGCGATGTCCTTGACGGAGGCGAAGTCGGGCTCGGGAGAGCGCAGGAAGGTCTCGAAGGAGCGCGTCCAGGCGGCGACCGCGGCCGGCGTCGGAACGGCCGGCGCCGTGACGACGCCGATCGCACCGGGGCCGGGACGAACGATGAGGGCGGCTTGCGAGGGAGCCGCGGCGATGAGCAGGCAGAGGCCGAGCGCGGCGGTCCGGCGGAGTTCCGTGAACAAGGCTCTCATCCGCCGTAGGATAGGCGGATTCCGAAGGGAATTACAGGGTCTTATGGTCCGTCGACAGTAGAACCTTCGGGTAGTGGTGCGCGCAGAGGATTCTCTTTCCCGACCTCTTGAGGCCGGCCGTCTTGAGGCACTGGTGGGCGTGCGTGTACGAGGAGGCGAGCGTCACGGCTTGGCACTGCTTCATGGGCGGCTCCGTTGCGGCGACATCAGTGTACCATTAATCCGCCGCGATATAAGCTAAGATGACGCATGGCCACGAACCTGGACGAGAAGAAAAAGGGAAAGCGTCGCGGGCCGCCGGCGGCCGAAGAGCGCGCCGCCGAGCGGGTCATGATCCGGAAGTCGATGCGGCGCTGGGAAAGCATGGACGGCGCCGCCAAAGAACTCGGACGCGGTCTGGGCAAGAAAGAGCTCATCGACCGCGTCGCCAAGGAGGTCGGCACGAGCCTGCGCCAGGTTCATTGCGCTTTGAGGGGAGGCGCCCGTTGAACGCCAATCTTTTCGTCGGCGGTTTTCCGTACGAGACGACGCCGCAGCAGCTCTCCGGGCTGTTCGCTTCGTGCGGGAAGGTGGTCGGCGTCAAGATCCTGACCGAGCGCGAGACCGGGCGCTCGCGCGGGATCGGCTTCGTCGAGATGTCGAGCCCGGCCGAGGCCAGCGCGGCGATCTCCAAGCTCGACGGCTCGATCGTGGGCGCGCGCAAGATCTTCGTCAGCGAGGCGCGCCCGCAGGAGAAAAAGGAGCCGCGCGGCTTCGCGGCCAAGCCCGGCTTCGTCGAGAGGCGCTCCGGCAAGGACCGCCGTCAGGGCCAGGCGGCCCAGGGCCGTGAGCCGCGCCGCCACGAGGGTCCGGCTCCCGAGGAAGGCCGGCGCGAGGGCTTCTTCGACCGCAAGAAGCTCAAGTGGGTCGGCAAGCCCGCCTTCTCCGGAAAGAAGAAATGGGAGAAGCGTCCGTCGTTCGGAGAGAAGAAGCCCGGCTTCGGCGACAAGGGCAAGGAGTTCGGCCCCAAGAAGAAGTGGGGCCCCGGCGGCCCCGGCGGCGGAAAGAAATGGCCCGGCAAACCTAAGAGATTCGGCTCGGGCTTCGGCGGACGCGGCCGCTAGCAGCTCCTCTTCAGTGGCGTAGAGCCAGGACGACCGACGCCGCGAGCGAGTTCCATCTCACTTTGTTGAGCTTGGCCGCGCCCTGGGCGCCCCCGGCGAGGAACGTCGTGTCCGTGCCCGCCTCGGCGGACCAGCTCTGGTAGGTCCCCGCGATCCCCACCGACCAGTTCGACGCGGCGACATAGTCCAGGCGCAGCTCGGCGACCGTGCCGGCCCCCGTTGCGGCATGCTTGAAGCTGACGGGGTGCGCCAGGTCCTGACGGAGGTTCCAGTCGGCCTTGCCCGAATACTTGGCCTTCCAATGGTACTCGTAGGTCAGGCGGAGCAGGAAGTCATCCTCGGCGAACTCGGCGTCGACCCCGCTCCAGGGGCCCGTCCACGAGGCGTTGTAGGAGCTGTTGAGACCCGTGATGGGACCCACCGGCGCTCCGCACTGGCCGTTCGGGGCGCAGCTCGAGTGCGTCTGCACCCCGTTGCTCATGCGCAGGTTCAAGGAGTCGTAGGACATTCCCAGAGGCAGCGGGGAGAGCGAGAACTTCGCCCCGGAGATCCTGGCGCCGACTCCGAGCGAGACGTCCTGGGTGTAGCCCTTGTTGGCCTTGCTGTCCGACCGGGAGAACTCGAAGGTGCGGCCCGAGCCGCCGAAGTCGGAGTCCTGCACGTCGCCGTCGACGATGACGCCGCGGCCGAGCTTGAGCCTCCCTTGGAGGACCCCGGCGTACTCGAGGCTCAGCCGGAGCTGGAAGTCGTAGACGACCACGCGCCGCCAGGTCAGCTCGGAGAGCACGTCGGGCGAGCCGGGCGTCGCCGGGAAGCCGATGTTCCAGTTGAGGCTGTCCTTGCGGTAGCCTGAGGCGAGCTCGAGCGTGCCGCGGACCTCCTTTGCGGCGCGGGCGGGGGAGGAGGCCAGCAGCGAGGCGGCAAGGAGCGCCCAGAGGGGCATCCGGAGGATTATAGCTTGTTGACATCATCGCGTCGTAACGCTAAAGTAGAACGATGTTCGAGACCGCCGAAGTCGGCAGTTCTTTGGGCAAGGCGCGCTTCAAGAAGATCGCAGAGTCGCTGCGCATCGACCTGCTCAAGGCCCAGCACGATTTGGCCTCCTCGGGCTTCTCGCTCGTCGTGCTCGTCGGCGGGGTCGAAGGCGCGGGCAAGACCGAGTTCGCCAACCTCCTGCTGAGCTGGGCCGACGCGCATTTCGTCGAGACCCACGCGTTGGCCGAGCCCAGCGACGAGGAGCGCGAGAGGCCTCCCGCCTGGCGCTTCTGGCGGACCCTGCCGGCCCGCGGCAGGACGGCGCTGTACCTCACCTCTTGGTACACGCGGCCCATCGTGGAGCGCGTCTTCAAGAGGAGCGGCTCCGCCGAGTTCGACCAGAGCCTCGACCGGCTCATCGACTTCGAGCGCATGCTGACCCAGGAGAACGCCTTGGTCGTCAAGCTCTGGTTCCACATCTCGAAGGCCGAGCAAGCCAGGCGCTTCAGAAAGCTGGAGAAGGACCCCGACCAGCGCTGGCGCGTC
Source organism: Elusimicrobiota bacterium (assembly GCA_016194705.1). Taxonomy (GTDB): domain Bacteria; phylum Elusimicrobiota; class Elusimicrobia; order UBA1565; family UBA9628; genus PALSA-1176. Next base: position 9,965 of record JACQAZ010000033.1, read on the forward strand.
ACTCCCGTCGATTGGCGGTTCCATAAGAAATACAGGCGCTTCGAGAAGATCTGCGAGCACGCCCTGATGAAGACGAGCACGGCGGAAGCGCCGTGGCAGATCGTCGAGGCGACCGACCGGCGCTGGCGCAACGCGACCGCCGCGCGCCTCATCCTCGAGGCCGTGAAAAAACGTCTGGAGGACAAATCCTCCGCGGAACTCGCCAAGCAGAGAAAACCGGACCGCCCGAGGCCCAAGCCGGGCAACATCATACGAAAGCTCGATCTTTCCCTCAAATTGAGCGACAAGACCTTCGACCGGGAGCTCGAGAAGCTCCAAGGCCGGCTCGGCCTGCTGGCCCAGCGCCTGCGCCGCGACCGGAGGTCGCTGATCCTCGCCTTCGAGGGCTCCGACGCGGCCGGCAAAGGCGGCGCGATCAGGCGGATCACCGAGGCGATGGACGCGCGGCTCTACCGCGTCGACTCGGTGGCCGCGCCGACCGACGAGGAGAAGGCCCATCCCTACTTGTGGAGATTTTGGAGAGTGCTGCCGCGCCTGGGCCGCGTGACGCTCTACGACCGCTCCTGGTACGGCCGCGTGCTCGTCGAGCGCGTCGAGGGGTTCGCGGCCCCTTCCGAGTGGCGCCGAGCCTACGCCGAGATCAACGCCTTCGAGGAGCAGCTCTCGGACTCCGGCACGATCGTGCTCAAGTTCTGGCTCGCGATCAGCGCGGACGAGCAGCTGCGGCGCTTCAAGGATCGACAGAAGACCGCCTACAAGCAGTACAAGATCACCGCCGAGGACTGGCGCAACCGCGAAAAATGGGACGCCTACCAGGCCGCCGCCTGCGAGATGATCGAGCGCACGAGCACCGATCATGCCCCTTGGGTGCTCGTCGAAGCCGAGGACAAGAAGTGGGCCAGGGTCAAGGTCCTCAAGGCCGTCGTCGACCGGCTCTCGCGCGAGCTCGACTGACGCCCTCCGGCCGGAAATATCGTATAATCCCCTAGACGGTCAAGGACGGACCCCAGAGGTACTCCCCATGAAGAACAAGTTCAAGACGCCGGACCCCAAGAAGGCCAAGCGCTTTTTTTCCCGCAAGCTCGCGTTCACGACCGGCCCCGTCGAGCTGGGCCGCTGGCTCAAGGAGCGCAAGGACATCAAGATCGTCGACGTGCGCGACCCCAAGTCCTACGCGAAGGGCCACATCCCGCGCGCCGTCAATCTGCCCAACGAGAAGTGGCACAAGACCACGGCCCTCGACAAGAGGAAGACCAACATCGTTTACTGCTACGCGCAGACCTGCCACCTCGCGACCCGCGCCGCGTTCGAGTTCGCCTCCCAGGGCTTCCCCGTCGTCGAGCTCGAGGGCGGCTTCGAGACATGGAAGGAGAAGGGCCTGCCCGTCGAGAAGCGCTCGGCGCATAAGGCGCGCAAGGCGCAGCCCAAGCTCGAGGGCCAGCCCGTCGAGGCGCCGGCGCAGCCCGTAGCTCCAACCGGGACCTTCGCGCCGGCCCAGACGAACTAGCTCGCGCGGGGGGCTTCAGGCCTCTGTCGTACCGATGCGGATGTGGAAGTGGTCCCGGTGCCCGGGCTCGTAGCTCATCGCGTCCAGGGCCTTCTTGATGTCGGCGGCCTGCTCGGGCTGCTTCGAGACGACGAGCCGGGCGTGCTGGGCGAGCAGGTTCTTGTACCGGGTATCCACGAAGATGTTGACGACGTTCATCCTTCTGACCGCGGCGACCACCAGCCTGAGGTTGCGGTCGACGTCGAAGCGCCCCTTGCCGTCGGCGGCGAAGAAGAGGTCGACGTCCCGGCCGTTCTGGTGGGACTTGTGGCTCCGGATGGGGCCGCCGCGCTCGTACGAGATGTCCCCGACCTCGAGCGGCCGCGAACCGGGATCGTTGATGTCCTTGGCGATGGCTTGGATCCCGAGGATCATGGCGCTCGTCCCCCAGCGGCCGTAGCGCACGAACTTGAAGCCGTCTCCGGACCAAGGCAGGGCGACGCCGCCCACGAGCTTTCCGTTCCAGGGAAGCCCTAGCGAGCCAACCGTATCGCCGAGCTTCGCGCGCGAGTGCTGGTAAGCTTCCCAGGCCCAATCGGGCAGGTACTGCGGAATGGGATTCTCGACGGGAGGCATCTGGCTCGTGTCGGGCGGCTCGGTGATGCGCAAAGTCGTCACGGCCCGGCCGACCCCGGCGCCGGCGGTCCGACCGGGGCCGCCGTTTTGCTGCGAGACGGCCGGCGGCGGGGCCGCGCCCTGGAAGCCGGGGCTCCCGGAGGCTCCGAACTCCCGGCTCGAGGCCGCGTCGGCCTTGGCCAGCTCGCGGGCGCGGGCGGCCTCGTGAGCGAGCCCGCGCCGCCGCTCCAGCTCCGCGGCGCGCTCGATCTCGCCGTAGCGCTCGGCGACCTCGCCGAGGCTCGCCTTCCCGTCGAAGAGCTTGGCCAAGGCGGCCTGCTTCGAGGCGTCGCCCGGTCCGACGGCGTTCATGCGCTTCTGGACCTTGCTGAAGATGAAGTCGCTTTCCGCGGGAGTGGGCAGCGTCTCGCCGGCCGGCGCCACGACGGCGTCGACTTTGTCGCCGTAGCGGCCGCTGAAGGCCAGGTACTGCTTCTCGCAGGCCTTGCGGTCGGCCTTGCCGTCCTTGGGCTTCGGCGCGGCCTTCTTGTCCTGCTTCTCGTCGCCGCCTTCCTTGGCGGGGGGATCGGCGGCCTCGATGACGTCCGAGAAATCTCCCCCGGCGCCGTCGCTGAAGCCCTCCTCTGCGGTCTCCTTGGGATCGTCGGGTCGGCGGATCAGCAGGCCGGGCCCGTCGCAAGCGCTCTCCAGCAGCGCGCGGCCCCGATCGCGAGGGGGGTCCTCGGCAAAGCCGCGGGGGCACGCGGCCAAGAGTAGCGCGAGGGCGGCGAGGGGTCGGCGCATACAGGAAGGATAGCCCCCGGGGGCGATTTTTTCAAGGGGGGCGTCAGGGCAAGGGGATGCCCCAGAACCGCTTGGTCAAGGTGCCGATTCCGTAGGTCACCGCGACGGCGCCGGAGCTGATGAAGAGGTTGATGAGCACCCGTCTGCGCACCTGCATGCCGGAGAGAAACGCCAGGACCAAGGACACGCAGGAAATCATGACTCCCGCCGCGGCCAGGGGCCACTCGAGGCCGCGGGCGCCGAGCATGACGGGCACGACCGGGATGCAGGCCCCGAGGAAATAGCTTCCGCCGACGAGGAGCGCGGCGCGCCAGGGCCGCGCGGCGGGACCGCCCGAGCCGCGCTTGCGGTGGAGGAACTCGTCGCGGCCCTCCTCGATCTTCTGGACCTCGCGCTCGGAGCTGGCGCCGAGATACGCGCCGGCCGCCATCGAGAAGGCTCCCGCGACCGCCACAGACGAGCTGGCCATGAGCACCAGTCGCGGCTCCTGAAGCGAGGCGAAGAAGCCGCTGACCGCGCCGAGGATCTCCACGAGGCCGTCGTTGAGCCCCAGGAAGATGCCCTTGATGTCGCCGGGCTCGAGCTTGCCCTTCGAGCTGCGCGCGACGATCTCGTCCTCGTGCTCGAACTCGTCCTTGAGTATGCCGTAGACCGCCTTGCCCAGGGCGTCGTCCTTGTAGCGCCTCCAGACCTCGAGGTACTTGCGGATCCCGTAGCTCTCGATGGCCTCCAAGGTCAGCTGGATGGCGACCGGTCCGAAGAGCCGGCAGGCCGCGATGAGGGCGTTGAGCTTGACCCGGCGCCTGAGATCGAGCTCGGCGCGCTCGATCTTGAAGAACTCCTTCCAAAAAGCCAGGTGGCGCGTCTCGACCGGGATGAGCTCGCCCAAGGTCCTCTTGAGCTCGCCGCCGCTGGTCTTGTGGAGTTCCTGGTAGAGGGTGAGGTCGAGGAGCTCGTCGAGGACCAGGTCGAGTCCGATGTCGCCCTTCTGCGCGGGGATCACGCGGACTCTTGGCGGGACAGCTCGGATTTCTTGATCACGCTGACGAAGCCGTCGCTCTCGAGGACCGCCTCGTGGATCTCGTGAAGGTCGTGGATGCCCTGGCGGCGGAGGATGACGCGCAGCTCGTGGGCGTTGAGCTGCTCGCGATGGAGGTTCTTCGAGATGATCTGTCCGTCGTGGATCAGCAAGGTCGGCCGCCCCTGCAGAAGGTTTTCGATTCCCTTCGAGCGGTAGGTCAGATAGGAGACCGCGACGCTCAGCGCCAGGAGCACAACGGCGAGCAGGAGCCCTCCGCCCAGGGAATTGTCGCCTCCGTTCATCGCGTTTTGGACGGCGTTGCTGATCAGCAGGATCGCGACGAACTCGCCGACTCCCATCTGTCCGACCTGGCGCTTGCCGGCCAGGCGCAGCAGCAGGAGGATCGAGAAATAGACCACGACCGCGCGGATGACGAGCTGGCCCGCGGGGACCGACGGCTGAAGCAGCTGCTGCCACATGGCGTTATCATAGAAAATTTCAGCCCCGGCGGCGGGTCCAAGGGTCCGGCAATGAGCTATAATCGTGCCCAGGACGATCCGATGCCCGGACAAAGAAAGTTCGCCGCCATTCTCTTCACCGACATCAAAGACTTCACCCGGCGGATGCACCAGAACGAGAAGCAGGCCATGGAGCTCCTGGGCGCGCACAACCTCCTCCTGTCCGCGGCCATCGAGCGCCACGGCGGAAGCATCGTGAAGGCCATCGGCGATTCCTACCTTGCCGAGTTCTCCGGCGCGGCGAGCGCGCTGGAATGCGCCCTATCGGCCCAGGACGCGCTCGCCGCCTTCAACAGGGGCCGCAAAGAGAGCGATCAACTGCTGGTGCGCATGAGCGTGCACGTCGGGAACTGCGTGAGGAGCAAGGACGACATCCTCGGCGACGTCGTGAACCTGGCTTCGCGCATATTGGCCGAGACCCAGCCCGGCGGGATCTTCATTTCCAACGAGGCGTATCGGCAGGTGAAGGGAAAAATCGACTGCGCCTTCGTCTCCGGCGGCCTGCGCCGCCTCAAAGGCATCCCGGAGCTCGTCGAGGTGTTCGCGGCGGCGCGCCACGGCGCCCTGCCGCTGCTGCCCGCCTATTACGCGGGACGCCGGGCGTCCTTCACGGGCTCCCTGACTTTGCTGCCTCGCTCGCGGGAGGGCTGGCGGGAGAGCTTCAGGTTCGCGGCCTACTACGCGGCGCTCGCCGCCGGGACCCTCCTTCTCCTCTGGCTTTTCCTGAGGCTGGACCGCGGGGTCGCGGTTTTTACGAGGCCGTTGGACCTCCTCGACGACTTTCTGCACTTGGAGGGGCACGGCATCGTCAGCCATTTGTCCTTTCTTGGCCTCGTGTCGCCCTCAAACCGCCGCTTCAGCGGGGCGCTGCTGGCTCTGTTCTGCCAGCTGGCTTTTCCCTTGGCGGCCGTGCTTTTCTGCGCCGCGCGCTCGGAGGCGCTGCCCGGCGACGCGGCCCGGTTCTGGCTGGGACAGAACCTCTTCCTGATCGGGGGGCGCATGGTCCATTTCGGCTCGAGGAGCATGGAGCTCTGCCTCTCGTCCGACGCGGGGCTCATCATGCGGCGCTGCGGCCTGGTGGACCATTACGTCGGCACCGGCTATACCTTGCTCTTTAACGGCCACCTCCTCATGGCCTTCGCGCTGACGGCGTTCGTTCTGCACCGTTGGCGGCGCCCTCCTGCGCCTGTCGGCTAGGCCCAATGGCTTTTCTGAGGTAGGTCCACCGCCTCATGCCTGCTCGCCCGCGGCCGTGATATGATGATCCCCATGGATACCGCCCCTCCCTCCGCCGACATCCCCGCTCACAGCGACGCCTACCGCCTGCGCCGCTTCAAGAACTGGTTTCCGCTGGGCATGACCTACGCCGCCTTCTACATGGGCCGCTACAACCTCAACGTGGCCTCCACCGAGTTCATGACGCGCTTTTCGCTCTCCAAGGCCCAGTTCGGCATCATCGCGACCGCGGGCTTCTGGACCTACGCGGTCTCGGTCATGTTCAACGGGCCCCTGACCGACCGTTTCGGCGGCCGGCGCGCCATCCTGATCGCCGGCACGGGTGCGGCGCTCGTCAACGCTTCGATCGGCCTCTTGTTCATGGGCGGCTGGGCGACCAAGGTGCTGGTCGGCATGAGCCTGCTCTACGCCGTCAACGCCTACTTCCAGTCCTTCGCCGCGCTCTCCATCGTCAAGATCAACGCGCCGTGGTTCCGCGTTCCGGAGCGCGGCGTCTTCGGCGGCATCTTCGGCATCATGATCTCGGGAGGCTATTTCCTCGCGATGACGGTCGGCGGCTGGATTCTGGCGCGCTTCCCGTGGTACTGCGTCTTCCTGATCCCGTCGGCGGCGATCGCGCTGATGTGCGCCGTCGACGCTTTCATGGTCGTCGACACGCCCGCGGCCGCGGGCTTTCCGGAGATCAACACGGGCGACGCAACATCCGCGCACGCCGACCGCGAGAAGCCCATCGACCTGCCCTATCTCGTCGCCCACATCTTCAAGAACAAGGTCATCATGACGCTGACCGCCGCCGAGTTCTGCACGGGCTTCGTCCGGCAGGGCGTGCTCTTGTGGTTCGTGCCGTTCCTCAAGGAGGTCCACAGCATCAAGCCGGGCAGCGTGTTGTTCTCCATCGCCAGCACCGGCATCACCGTCGGCGGCATCGTCGGCGGCCTGCTCTGCGGCTGGCTCTCGGACAAGGTGTTCGAGTCCAGGCGCCCTCCCGTGGCCTTCGTCTTCTACATGGGCCAGATCGTCTCGCTGTTCCTGCTCGGCCACGCGCCGGGCCCGGGAGCCGCGTCCTTCCTGATCGGCTTCAACTGCATGTGGATCTTCGGCGTGCACGGGATGCTCACGGGCACCGCGTCGATGGACTTCGGCGGCACCAAGGCCGCCGCGACTGTCACGGGACTGCTCGACGGCGTTCAATATCTCGCGTCCGGTTTGGCGGGATTCCTCCTGGGCAGGCTTCTCGACAAGTTCGGCTGGGGCGCCTGGACCTGGATGATCATGCCCTTCTCGCTGATCGGGGGCTGCCTCATGCTCACGCTGTGGAACGCCACGCCCAAGAACACCAAGGTCAGCCTCAAGCCGGGCGCGGGCCGCGCGCCCGCCGTCGCCGCGTGAGCGTCGGGACCGACGAGCTCGGGGCCCTGCTCGGACGCCTCGAATCGCTCAAGGAGGCCGGAGGCTCGCCCGTGGCGGTCTTCGATCTCGACGACACCTTGCTCTCCACCGACAGACGGCACCTGCGCATCCTTCACGAATTCACGGCGCAGCCCTCCGTGAGGCTCGGACACCCGGAGGCCGTATCCCGGCTCGGCCGGATCGGCGAGGGCGCGCTGCGCTACTCCATGACCGACACGGCGCGCGCCGCGGGCATCAACGATGAGGGCTTGCTCGCCGCGCTCAAGGAGTTCTGGTCGGCGCGCTTCTTCACCAACGACTACCTTCTGGCCGACCATCCTGTCCTCGGGGCGCCGCAGTTCTGCCGGGATGCGTCCGCGCGAGGGGCCACGCTCGTCTATTTCACGGGCCGCGACGAGACGATGCGCGAGGGAACCGCGGCGAACCTGGCGCGTTGGGGCTTCCCGGAACCGGGGAACCCGTCGGTGCACCTCATCCTCAAGCCGCGCTTCGACCTGCCCGACCTCGAGTACAAGCGCGAGGGCCTGCGCCGCATCGCGAACCTCGGACCGGTGGCGGCCTCCTTCGAGAACGAGCCGGCGCACCTCAACCTCTTCCATGAGGCCTTCCCCGAGGCCTGGCTCTACCTGCTCGAGACCAAACATTCGGGCCGGCCCGTCGAGGCCCACCCCGCCTCGCGGCGGATCAGGGATTTCAGGCGCGCCTAGCGGTCGCGGTCGCGAACGATCTGCACCTTGAGCGGCGCCAAGTCCATGACTCCGGGAGCCTCGTAGAGGCGGATGAAATAGAGGCAGGGCGCGGTCTTCTCCCGGGCCTTGGCCTTGCGGACGCGGTAGTGGACGAGATAGCCGCCATTGGAGCCGTCGATGCCCGGCCAATCGGCTGTCGAGCCGTCGAGCGAGTGGTCGCCGAAGACCACCGCGACCGCGAAGCGCGAGCCGAAATCCTCGGCCGGCGCCTTCCCCCGCCCGAGCTCGCGCCAAAGCCAGCGCCATTTCGCGAAGTCGCGGACCATCTCGGAGTCGGGGACGCGCCCCGTGCAGCGGCCGCCGCTCCACTCTTGGACGAGCCTGGCCGCGGGCCGGGCGCCTTCCTGGGCGCCGGCCGCCGAGTCGGCGGCCAGGGCGAGCGCTCCCGCCGCCGCCAGCAGTTGTAGAAGATCGCTTCTCATAAGGGCTGCCCTAGCGCGGTTTGAAGCTCTTGAGGAATCTGTTCCAGGCCTCGAGCGCGGCGGGCTGCGGAGCCGGAAGCGCGGAAGAGCTTTGGAACTGCAGCTCCCAGGTCCCCGCCTTGTCGGGGACGAGAACGGTCTCCTCGTAGACCCACTCGCGCGGGCCCGCGCCCTCGTCGCCGTCGGTGCGCGCGCGGTAGGTGCGCTTGAGGCGCTCGGAGCTTCGGCCCAGCACCTTGAGGGGCGAGACCTCGGCTTCCGGGGTCTCCGCCTTGCGGCGCGCCAGGGCGTCCTTGAGGTCCTTGCCTTGCCGCGCGGCGCTGATGAAGCGCAGCCCGTCGGTGAACAGGAAGCCGGCGCCGCTTCCGGAGAGGGGTTTGCGCCGCCAGCGCTCCGGCAGCTCGCATCGGAACAAGTCGTTTTTCTCGGTCTTCCAGGCCATGGGGGTGTCCTTGGCGGCGGCGGTCAGACTCAAAAGCAGAAGTCCCGCCGCGAGGGCTCGGCGGCTCATTTCTTCTCTCTCCAGGGAGGGGTCTGCCCCTCGACGTCGTCGTGCAACTCGGCCCAGCGCTTCTCGAAGGCGTCCCAGCCCATTTGCCCGGGAGTGGCCTTGGGGTTGGGCACCGGCTTGGACTTCTTGTAGCCTTCGAGCTTCTTGAGGTCGCTTTGCATATCGCCGAAGAGCGCTGCGAACCGTGGATCGTTGGCGGCGGCCTTGAGCTTCTCGGCGAAGGGCTTGCCCTTGATGGACTGCAAGGTCCCGATGCGCTCCTTGACCAGCGCGATCGAGTCCTTGACGTCCTTGGTCCGCGTGGGCAAGGTGGCCTTGTCGGTCGTGAAGAGGGCGCGCAGCTCGGTCAGGGCCTTGGCCAGGCCGTGGGCTTGCCCCATATGGTCGATGCGCGAGAGCTCGAAGTCGATGCCGGGGCCTTCCTTGTCGAGCTCGTCGACCTTGTCGGTCAGCGCCTGCAGGCGGGCCTGGTAGGAGCGCACGGGGTCCTTCATCTCCTCGAGGTCCAGCGCGCGCGCGTAGGCCGGCATCCAAAGCTTCATGTTCTCCCAATACACGTCGGGGTTGTTGAGGACCTGGCGCGCCTCCTGGATGTAGCCGTTGGGCTTGCCGTGATTGAGCTCGTAGGCGACGACGTAGCCCTTGAGCCGCGCCGACTGCTCGTCGACCAAGGCGTAATTGAGGACCTCCTCGTACGCCTCTTTATGAAAGAGCCTGTCGATGCGGGCATGCATCAAGATGTGGTTGAGCTCGTGGCCCATGTTGCTGGCGACCGACTCGAGCCCGACCTCCTGGTCCGCCATCTTCATGAAGTTCGAGTTGAAATAGTAGGTCTTCTGTTTCGGCACGGCCATCCCGCGCACGCCGTGGATCTCCTCGAGGTCCCCGGCCTTGACGAGCGGGCTGCCCGGGAAGTCCATGGGCTGGATCTTGACGACGATTCCCTCCGAGACGATGCCGTTGACGATCTTGCGCCCTTCCTCGGATTTCTGAAGCTCGGCGAGCATCGCCTTGACGTAGGCCTTCTGGGGTTTCGATTGGAACCTGCCGCGGATGGGCTTGACGACGCCCTTGTCGATGAGGCCGCCGGCCCAGCCCAGAGGGCCCGGCAGTTCGGCCAGGAAGGATTCCGGGGGTTCGAATTTGAAATGCTTCTCGATTTGCTTCGCGTCGGGCCCGACGCCGTCCTTCTCGACGGCGGGCTCGCCCTTGAGGCCTTTGAGCTTGAGGGGCGGCGGGGGCAGGATGCGGACGCCGCCGCCGGGGACCAGGACGCCGGCTGCTCCGTCGGCGCCGCCATTGGCGGTGCCGCGCGGGTCGTTGTCGTAGAGCGCGCCGAAGCGCCCGGTCTCGAGCGTCCCTTGGAGAGCCCGCCCCGCGGCGGGCAGGCGCGGGGGCTCGTCGATGATCGTGAAGCCCGGGTCGATATCGCGCTCGCCGGGTTTTCGCGGGATGGTGAAGCCCGGATCGATGTCGCGTTCACCGGGCTTGCGGGGGACCGCGAATTTCGGGTCGATGTCGCGCCGGGCGCACCAGTCTTTCCAGCCCTCCGCGGTCAACCCGTAGATCTCCTGGTAGGCCGGCTTGTATTCGCCCGAGCAGGAAAAACGGTCCGAGGCCGCGGCCGGAGGCAGGAGTCCCAGCAGCAGGACGCACAGGCGCAGGGTCGGGAATCTCATGGGGGTGCCCTGGATCAAGTGTAAAGAGAACGGGAGATGTTGTCAATGGACCAAGGGCCCAGATGTATAGTATAAATCCGCCTATGCCGCGCTGGATTTTTTTGCTGGCCTTGGTCCCGCTTTCGGGCTTCGCCTGCGCCGAGCCCAAGACCAGGGTCGAGTACGCCGAGAACATGGATTTGGCCCGCTACAAGCGCATCGCGGTCCTGCCCTTCACCGACAAGAAGGGCCGCGGGCGGCTCATCGCGCTGGCCATCACCAAAGGCCTGCCCCCGCGCGGCTTCGAGGCCGCCGACGCCTCGCGCCTCGAGGAGGTTTTCGCGCGGTTCAAGCCCGACTCGGAGATGGGGCTGGGCATCACCGAGCTCACCGAGGTCAAGCAGGCCACTCAGGCGCAGGCCATCCTGACCGGAGCCGTCGACGCTTCAGGCCTGTCCGCCTCGGTGCTCCTGCTCGACACCGAGCTGGGCGACGAGATCTTCAAGGGCACCTTGGTCGCCCCGAACAAGAAGCCGTTCCAGAGCGTCTCGGACGTGGCCGCCGAGGCCTTGAGCCTCTTCGCCGAGCTTCCCTCGAGACAGAAGTGAGCCCGGCGCGCCTGGCGGGCCTCTTGGCCGCGCTGGCTCTTGTCTGCCCGCCCCTGGGCGCGACCCCGCCGCTCGAGAGCGGCGACATGCCCACCGCGGACGCCGGGCGCGCCGAGTTCTTCCTGGGCACGAAATACGTCAAATCGGGCGCGGTCGAGCGTTCGATCCCGGCCGACGAGCTGGTCCTGGGCCTCTCCGAGCGCGAGGAGCTCACCGCCGAGGTCCCCTACCTCTCCGTCGACGGCCACCACGGCTTCGGGGACATCACCTTGGGCACCAAGTACATGTTCAACTACAACGACAAGCGCGACTCCGGGATCGCGGGTTCCTTCGAGGCCAAGCTCGACAACGGCAGCCGGGCCAGCGGCCTCGGCAACGGCGCCGTCGACTACGAGGCGCGCCTGAGGGCCCAGGAGACCTGGCCGAAGGTGACGAGCTATCTCAACGTCGCCCACACCTGGGTGGGGCAGCCGGTCGTCAACGGCCGGCGGCAGCTGCGGCACAACATCCGGCTGGTCTCGGTCGCGCAGGAGACTTTGGTCGCCAAGAACCTGAGGTTCATCACCGAGATGATCTGGAACAACAGCGACATTCCCGGAGAACCCCACCGGCTGGCCGCAAACTCCGGCGTGCGCTACGCGCTGACGCGGAACATCGAGCTTCACGGCACGATCGGACGCAGCCTGCGCGACGCCAACGCCGGTGGGCCGACCTACCGCGCCTACGCCGGCGTCAAGTTCGAGTTCGCCTCTTTGCCCCCGGAGCGCTAGGTCCACTGTCGCCCGCCAGGCTCCCCAAAGGGCCCAAGGAGTCCGCGGCCTTCCGCCATATAATAGGAAGCGATGACTCTTTGGCTGCTTTTCCTCGCGGCCTGGTCTCAGGCCGCCTCATTCGAGTCTGGACCGAGCCCGGCCCTGCGCGCGCAGCTTCCGGGCCTGGCCGCGGCCGCGCATTGGAGCCGGCAGAACGCCGACGCCCTGCCTTGGGGGAGCGCGCTCGATCCCCTCGTCAAGTCCGAATCTCCGGCCTTGGAGCCGCTGGCCCAGGCCCTTGCCTCGGCCGGCCCGATTTTGGAGGATATCCGCAAGGCCGCGCCTGCCGCGCGCCGGGCGCTGCTGGCCCGTCTCGAGGCCGCGCGGATCGCCGCCGGACCGGGCGCGGCGAGCCGATCGGAGGAGCTTCTGCGGTCGCTCGAGCTGGACCGGCCCGTCCCCGATGAGGTCAAGGCGCTCAAGGCGCGCGTCGCCGATTTCGAGAGGACCCGAGACGCCTTGGACTCGAGCCTCGCTTTGTATGGAGAAATCCCTGAACTGCGGACCATCCGGCGCAAGGTGGGCGAGAGCCTCTCGGCCGCGCGAGGGCGCCTGGTGACCTTGCCGCTGCGCGAGCAGGCAGCCAAGCTCGGCCTTGCGCTCGATGACCCCGCCGCCCCGGCGCCGCTCGACAAGGACTCTCTGCGCGCCTTCCTCGAGGACCGGCACAAGGAACTCCTCGCCTCGAATCCCGAGATGTTCCTGCGCAAGATGAAGAAAGGCGCCGACTCGGACTTCGCCTTCTTCCGCGGCTTCCCCGATGTTTTTTACCTGAGCCTTCGCTCGCGTCCAGAGGCGGCCGGCCTGCTCAAGACGCCGAAGCTTTTCCTCGCGGGAGACCTGCACTACGAGAACATCGAGCTCATGGACGACGGCAAGCGCCTGACCCCGCAGGTCAACGATTTCGACGATGCGGGACCCGCTCCCGTCGCGGCCGACCTGGCCCGCATGCTCACGGGCGTGGGCCTCATCGGGATCGAGGACGAAGCCGAGCTCTACGCGCAGGCGCTCGACGCCTATCAGCAATCGCTCAAGCAATCCTTCAAGAAATGGGCCGACGGCCTCGCGGCCGAAAAGGCCGTCGAGAAGGCCAAGTCCGAGGACCGCGACTGGCTCAACAAGGGCGGCAAGACCATCAAGGACAAGTCCCTGGCCGCCAAGCTCTTCAAGCTTGCCGGGCTCGATCCAGCGAAATGGACGGCGCTCGACCGCATGGGCGCGGGGTTGAGCTCGATCGGGGTCCTGCGCTACCTCTTCGCCGGCGCCCAGCACAAGCACGCCCTTGAACTCAAGGAACTGCGCGCCTCTTCGCTTGAGTTCCTGACCGGTGCCCCGCTGGGTCCGGCCGACCGAGATCGTCTCGCGCAGGCCTACTTGAAGCTCAGGCAAGTCCCGGTCGACGCCAGGACCATGCCGCACGATGGAAAGGACTGGCTGCTGCGAAGACGGGAGGGGATCCAGTGGTCGCTCAATCTCGACCATCAGAAATCGGCCGCGCGCGTGATCGGCGGCCTCGTGGCCCAGGTGCACCTGGCCTCCGGCGGGACTCCGGCGCAGCTCGAGGCGGCGGCGCGAGAGTTCAGCGTGCGCCTGGCCCTCTCCTCGCTCCAGTACATGGCTCGCATGCGCGCGCTGCTGGCCGACGGAGTCTGGAGCGGGTCAGGGACGTCGCCCTAACGAGTATAATCGGTTCGACGATCAACGGGTGCTATGGATGACTTGAGGCGCCAAGGCATCGAGCACTTCAACGCCGGCCGCTTCGAAGAGGCGTCGCGGTGCTTCCGCGCGGAGATCGCCGCCGGCGGGGGCGGTCCCGAGGCGCGCTGCCTCCTCGCGCACGCGCTGGACTCCGCGGCGCAGCCCCAGGAGGCCGCCGCCGAGTTCGCCGCCGCGCTCGAGGCCTTCCCCAGCCATCAGCCGGCCTACAGAGGGCTCGCAAGCCTGGTCCTGCGCCGCGGCGCGCTCCCGGGCGCCGCGGCCGCGCTGCGCGGGGCCCTCGCTCTGAGGCCGCGGCGCGCGGCCCGGGGCGGGCTCATCGAGACGCTGCGGCTGTGCGCGCGGGCCTGGCGCGCGTCGGACGACCTCGAGTCCGCGGAGGAGGCGCTGCAAAATGCCCTGCGGCTGGCGCCGGGCGACAAGGAAAGCCGCCGACGCTTCCTTGGGATCCTGCGCGTGCGCGAGCAGGCGTTCCTTTCGGCAGGCCGGCTCGGCCCCGCCGAGGAGGTCCGGCGCAGGGCGCTGGCCTTGGAGCCGAGGAAAAAGAAATCCCTGCGGGGGCGCGTCGAGGCGCTGCGCCGGGGCGGCCTCGCCCACGCCTGGGCGGGCCGCCTAGGCGAGGCTGAGCGGACCTTGCGTCGCGCCCTGGCGCTGGCGCCGCGCGACGAGCGGACCCGGCGCCGGCTCATCGAGCTCCTGCGCAGGCGCGCGCAATCGCTGCGGGCGCACAAACCCGAGGCCGAGGAGAAGGTCCTGCGAAAGGCGCTCGCGCTCGAGCCGCGAGACCGGCTGACGCGCGAGCGGCTGCTCGACGCTCTGCGCCGGCGCGCGCAGGCGCTGCTCGCCGCGGGCGAGCTCCAGGGTGCCCAGAGGATTTTGCGCCGAGCGCTGGTCTTCGAGCCGGAAGACCGCGGGACCCGCGCCCTCATCGTCTCGGTGCTGCGCTTGCGCGCGCGCGCGCAGCCATCCGCCCTCCAGGCCGAGAAGTCGCTGCGGCGCGCCTTGACCCTATCGCCGAAGGACGCCGAGGCCCGCGGGGACCTCGCGAGAATCCTGCGGGCTCGCGCGATCTCGTACGATGTGCCTAACGCGCGCAGCCGCTTCCTCTGCGCCCTGCAGGCCTGGAAGGCCGTGTTGAAGGCGTCCCCGCGGGACGGCTCCGCCTGGGTCTCGTTGAGCCTGCTGATGCGCTGGATCGGCCGACCGAAGCAGGAGCGGGCAGCCTTGCGCCGCGCCGTCGCCAAGGGAAGCGAATTGAGCCGGGCCGACCGATTCAAGGCCCTGATGCGGCTGGGGCGCTACGCGAACGCCGTGTGGCTCGCGGAGCGGATGCTCGATGGGAGCGTTTCGGTGCCGGACCTCAGGGCGTTCTGGGACCCATGGGAGCAGAACAATCGTCCGTTGCGAGAGGCGCCGCAGACGGATCTAGGGGCGCTCGATCGGGCCCTGAAGAGCGCTCCAGGGCCCTGGCGCCAATTTTACCTGGGCTGCCTCCGAGGTCCCGAGGGGCTGGGGCATTTCGACGCGCTCCCATCAGGCGCGCGGTACCGCTGGATGCACTGCAACGCCGCGAAGGAGGCCCTCTTTTCGGGGAGCTTCCGAAGGGCCGTACGCTCGTTCAAGATCGCTCTGCGCCACGAGCCGATGGACTGGCCCGCGCGCTGCTTTCTGGCCGAGGCCTATGTCTGCCTCGATGAGCCGGCTCAGGCGCGGCGCGAGATGGCTCGAGGTCTCCAGGCCGCGCCCGAGACCGAGCGGGCGCAGGTTCACGCCTGGTGGGGCGAGCTCGAGCTGTGGCTGGGCGACTACGAGGCGGCTCTCGAGCGTTCGACGCGGGCCTGCTCGCTGGGGGCCCCGTTCGCTCACGGCTGGAAGGGCGCGGCCTTGCTCAAGCTCGGCAGGCGCGAGGAGGCTCTCGCTCAGCTCGACCGCGCGCTGCGGCTCTATCCGAACGACGCGGAAGCAAGGCTCTGGCGCGCCGAGGCGAAGCGCGAACTCGGTCGCTGCCGGGAGGCCCTCAGGGACCTCGAGGGCGTGTCGGCCCTCTCTGTCTGGGTGCTGTTCAACCGCGCCCTGGCCCGACGCGCGCTCGGCGACGAGGCGGGGATGATCGCCGACTTCGAAAGCCTTCCCAAGAAGGTTGTCGATCACGTGCGGCGCAGGATCGGCCTGCCGGGAGCGCGCCCGCTCGACGCCGGCCAGATGTCCCGCATCCTCGAAGCGGGGCTCAAGCTGGCCCGCGGGTTTCGGCGCGACGAGTACGGCCAGGCGGTTTGGCTCTCTCGCCGCTCAGGCTGATCGGCGGCGCGTCGGCCGTACGGAGTTCAAGGCAGCTCCTCTTTGACGATCCGGCCGTCCTCCAAAGTCACGACGCGGTCGGCCTCGTAGCCGAGTGCGACGTTGTGCGTCGTGATGATGATCGCGATGCCCTGCCGGGCGAGGCGCTTGAACAGCTCGAAGATCGCCTCTCCCGCGGCCTTGTCGAGGTTCCCGGTCGGCTCGTCGGCCACGAGGATCTTCGGCTCGACGATCAGGGCGCGCGCGATGGCGACGCGCTGCATCTGCCCTCCCGAGAGCTCGCGGGGCAGATGGTCGGCCCGGTCCGAGAGCCCGACGAGCGCCAAGACCTCGCGGGTCTTTTTGGGATCGACAGGACGCCCGAGGAAGGTCAGCGGCAGCTCGACGTTCTCGGCGACCGTCAAGGTCGGCAGCAGATGGAACTGCTGAAAGACGAAGCCCAGCACGCCGCGGCGGATCTCGACCAGCTCGTCCTCCGAGAGTCCGGCGACTTGTTTTCCGCTCACGGTGAGGCTCCCCTGCGTCGGCGCGTCTAGGCAGGAGAGGAGGTTGATGAGGGTGGTCTTGCCCGAACCGGAAGGGCCGAGGATAGACACCATCTCGCCTTCCTTGATCGCGAGATCGACGCCGTCGAGAGCCTTGACCGTCTCGATCCCGCGCAGGTAATGCCGTTTGAGTCCGCGTGCCTCGATGATGTTCTCGTTCATATCATGCTCCCTCGCGGATGGCCTCGACGGGCCTCATCGAGGAGGCCCGCCATGCCGGATAGAGACCGGCGAAAAAACCCAGGATGACGGCGCCGAGCACGGCGTAGCCTACGACGCCCGGGGTGATGCGCACGATCGAACCCGAGACCCCGAAGTCCGCCAGCGATTTGATGGCGCGCTCAACGAGGCTCGCGCCGACCCACGCGCCGATCGAGCCGACGACCGCGCCCGCGACGCAGATCATCAAGGTCTCGAGCCAGATCAGCTGGAACACGTCGCCGCGCCGCGCGCCCAGCGCCTTCATGACGCCGATCTCGGCGGTGCGCTCGTAGACGCTCATGAGGATCGTGTTGATGACGCCGATGAGCGCGACGACCACGGCGATGATCGCGACCGCGGCGACCATCGTCTGCGCGGTCGCGACCAGGCCGATCAGCGTGTTCTTGACCTGCTGGAGGCTCACGACCTGCACCTCGGGCAGCTTGAGCCAGCGGCTCTCGAACTCGCGCATCGTGAAGAGGTTGAACTGCTTGAGCTTGATGCCGAGGATGGTCAGCTGGCGGGGCCGGTTGAAGGCCGCGCGGGCGGCGTCGATGGGCATGAAGACCGTGCCGTCGTCCTGGGTGCCGGTGCGCTCCAAGACTCCCGAGACCTTGAACTCGTGGCGGACGGGGTCGGGTTTGCCAGCGGGCGTGATCGTCGCGTAGAACGAGTCTCCGACCTTGCGCTGCTCGAACTCGGCGATCTCGTAGCCGAGCACGATCTCGTCCTTGCTCGCGGGTCCGAACCACTTGCCGCCGTCGTAGCCCGGCCCGGTCTTGAGCTTGAGCCAGGGCTTCATCGAGAGGAAGCTCGGAACATCGACGCCGTCGACGACCGTGAAGGTCTTCTCGGAGCCCTCGTCGCGTATGCTGCCGGCCTCCTTCTGCGCGATGCCCACGAAGACGGGCGTGATGCTCGCGATGTCGGCGTCGCCCTTGACCTTGGCGTAGGAGTCATCCGGAAGGTAGAGCAGGCCGCTGCCGCCCTTGAGCATCATCGTAGCCGCCTCGTAAGGGCAGCCCTTGGCCATGATCATGACCTGGAAGCCGAGCATGTCGATGCTGCGGTCGATCGCCGCGCGATAGCCGAGCACGAAGCCCCCCAAGGAGACCGCGACGGCGACGGCCAGCCCGACGCCCGCGACGGTGAGCGCCGTGCGCACGACGCGGCGTCGCAGGTTCTTGACGGCAAGGCTCAAGTATCTCATGGTTCCTCCTACTCGAATTTGACGGCGCTAGCCGAGAACTGCCAGCCGTCGCCGTACGGCGTCATGCGGCCTTCCACAAACGCGCGATGGCCGTTGCGGCGCGGCGCGTTCATCGCGACCGCTTGCAGGTCGACGCGCAGCATGTTCGCGCCGTCGTGAAAGAAGAAAAAGCAGCCCATCGCCGTGCATTGCTCGCGCACCTCGCCCTCGAGCGCGACGGTCTTGTGCAGATAATCCTTGGGCCGTGCGATGAGCGCGGAGACCTCGGCTTTCGGCGCGCCTGAGAAAGAGCCGAAGGCGTCCGGAAGACGCATGTGGCGGTAGAGAAGCACTCCGCCGGCCAACAGGATCGCGGCGCACAGCGCAAGTATGGTCTTCATCGCTTGCCTGCGCTCATGGCTTTCTGAGCCTTCTCGAAAAAGGGCTCGAAGCGCTGGCCGTAGACGAAGAGGTCGAGCAGGATCAGGTTCTTGCGTATGCCGCGCAGCGACGCGTCGTAATCAGGCTGGCCCGAGGCATCGAGCTTGGGAGGGGCGATGCGCCCGACCTTGTCGGCCTGCGCCCCCGGCTCGACGGCCGCATAGTAGTCGTGCTTGTAGAAATCCGCGAGCGTCATGCCCTCGAACTGGGCTCGAAAGGTCTTCTCGCGCAGCGCCTTGGCGGCCGGGCTCTCGAGGCGCTGGAAGAAAAAGCGCCGGATGGCCGCGCTGTCCGGGTCGGTCGAGAGAAAGACCTGTATGACTCCGCCTTTTCCCGGCACGTTGACCCCGTGGACGATCCCGACCTTGGCCTTTCCTTTATAGACGCTGTAGAGCGTGTAGGGAGTCTCGTACGTCTCGTAGATCGGGTCGAGATCGCTGCCGAGCCGCTCTTTGAGGTTCTTGAAGAGTTCTTTCCCATTTTTCAAGGAATGGAACTCCTTGAGCTCCTCTTTGTACGAGGTCATCTCCGGAAACAGGTACTTCAAGTCCTGCGCCGGATTGCTCAAGGTGCACCCGATCGCGGCCCAGGCGCCTTGAGGCGCGCCCAGCGAGACCGCCGCGACCAAAGCCATTATTTTTCTCATAACAACCTCCTCACCAATAGCGGTAGTACTGCAAAGTCACGATCACGGGCCGATCCCCTTGCATGCGTTCGAGCCGCCGCTCGACGTTGAGCTTGATCCAATGCAGGTTCGAGTTGCCCGGGTCGTTGCGGAAATACCAGGTCCCTTCGGCCGACACCGATGAATCCGCCGAGCCCGGCGCGGGCGAGGCGAGCGCGCGGTCGCGCGACATGTCCTGCCAGAAGCGCCGGAACTGGGCCGCGAGACCCCAACGCCTGGAGGCGCGCAGGTAATCGAGCTGGTGGAGCTGGGTGAAGACCGAGTCCGGGGCGTCGCGCCCGCCGGAGAGCTCGGAGGTCCAAGCGACGGACCCCGTGGGGACTGGGTGCCGGTAGCGCGCGTCGAGCCCGGCGCGCGCGGTGTCGACTCGCGAGGATGGGCCGGCGTCGTTTCTGATGGCGGGGCTGCGCTCGGCCGCCTCGGGATCGAGCCGCTCTCCCGCCAGATACGACAGCCCGCCCTCGAGGCCGTGCTCGTTGGAAAAATGGTTTGAGAGGCTCAAGCGCGCCGCGCCGAGCCCGCTTTGGCCCCGGTTCTTGAGGTCGTAGCCGGAGCCGTTTAAATAGTAGGCGTCGTAGTTGAGGTCATCGGTCAAAGCGCCCCAGAGCCCGGAGTACCAGTCGCGCTCGAAGCCGAAGTTGCGCTCGTTCGAGAGCTGCAGCAGCGAGCCGTGAGTATCGGTCTGGAGGTTGAGCCCGAACGGCACGTAGAACCGCCCCGCGCGCGCGTTGAAGCGGCCGACGCTGCGGCTTTGCTGGTCCTCGGTCAGGACCGGGTCCAGGACGTTGTAGAGGTCGGCGTAGGCGTTGTGGTACTCGAAGAACCAGCCGGGGCGATGCGCGCCTTCGGCGTCGTTGGGAGAGCCGGAGAAGAGGTCGCGCCGGACAAGGCGCCCTTGGAAGTCGACGGCGGCAAACGTCCTGGTCTCGGAGGAGAACTTCTTCAGGACCTCGAAGCCGGCGGACTGGCGGCTCGAGGAACGGCTTTTGTCGGAGGCGCCGAACTCGGACATCAACTCCTTCCGGAACCCGAAATTATCGGAGAAAAAACTCCACGGCTTGTCCGGCTCCGCGCGGGCGGACGCGGAGCTGGGCGCGACCCCCGCGAAGGGGTCGGCCTCCGTGCCCGCGGCGCGGGCCGCGGGCGAGCCTGTGAACAGCAGCAGCAACATCAAATGCACGATGCCTCCAAGGAATTTGTTTTGAAAAAGACGAAGGACGGTCAGCCCAGGACGGGCGTGGGGGGAGACAGGCCGCAGGGGCCTTCGCAGAGGATGCCGGGAAGCGTCGCGAAAGTCGGAGCGGGGAGAACTTGCGGCCGCGGCGACGGCGCAGGCGCGGAGCGTGTCAGAGCCGCAAAGGCCGCGGGAGCGGCCGCGGAAGGCAGAGCCGATTCAGCGTGGGCCGGCGCGATCTGGCAGCAGTCGCGCGGGGCGCCGGGCTCCGGCGCGGGGCACGACTTTCCGCAGCAATCCATTTTAGCCGAGGCAGCCGGCGGCCCAGCCGCGAGGCAATTCACGGCGAGCAGCCCGGACGCCAGCAGCCGCGATAGCCTGTCCATGCCCTAATTGTAGCCCCCTTTCGCGCGATATTCAAGGCGTGCGGCGTTCACACGAAGCTCGGGCCGTAGGCGAAAGCGCGCGCCAAGCCGTTTCGCCAGTCGCCGGACCTCGTCGACGCGGACGCCGGGCAGATCCACGGCGGTCACCGTGGTCTCGAGCTCTCGATCCACGCAGGCGGATATAAAGGAAAGGACCGAGGCGAAGCCATTTCCGGCGAAGGCGTCTCGCGGTCGGTGCAGCGCGAGCCATTGTTCCGGGTCCGCCGTGTTGAGGCTGACCGAGACCGCGTCGAGGACTTCGCTCAATTCCTGGTCGATGGCTCTTCCATTGATCAAGTCTCCGAGGCCTATCGTGTTGAGCCTCAGGCGCAGCTGAGGACGCGCGGCTCGCAGCAAGCGCGCGGTCTCGAGGACGACGGCGAGACGGCTGGTCGGCTCTCCGAAGCCGCAGAAGACCGCTTCTCGGGGGCGGAGTTGTTCGATGATCGGCTTCGCTCGGGCCAACGCCTCAGCCGCCGACGGCTCGCGCGCGCCGAGCCGCAGGTCCCAGCCATGGTAGCGCCAGCGCCAGGTTCTCTTGGCGCAGAAGACGCAGGCCACTGGACAGCGGTCGGTGATGTTGAGATAGGCCGCTCCGCGATGCGCGTAGGCCAGGACGGCCGGGCCTCTCAGGCCGGTCTGATCCACTGGAGCAGGTTTTCCATGGGGATTGGCTTCTGAAAGAACTTTTCGATGGGGTAGCCGGCCGTGTCCTTCTCGGAGCAGACCGCGCTCATCATCATGATGCGCAGGTCCGGCTTGATGCGCCGGGCCCGCCGGGACAGCTCGAAGCCGTCCATGGGCGTCATGCGCGCGTCGGTCAGCAGCCAATCGAAGGGTTTCTCGTTGAGCAGGCTCAGCGCTTCGGGGCCGCTGGCGGCGCAAGAGACGGTATACCCGGCCTGTCTCAGCGATAGGCCGAGCATGGCTCTGCCGGAAGCGTCGTCGTCGACCACAAGAATCGAGTCGAAGTTGCTCATACTGACATGGTTCCGACAACCCTTTAACGCAATGGAACGGCCAGAGCGGCTTTGACGCGCGATACGCGCGTGGCCGCGGCGTTGCGTCCGAATCCTGACCATGAAGTTGAGCCGCTTTTACTTCAATTATCGCTATGGAGTGCATTGGGAGAAGCCGCGCCTGATCCTCCGCTTGCTGGGGGCTTACGCGAAGCTCCTCCTCCTTCGGCGGGTTCCGATGCGCTACGCCGACATCAATATGGGGCTGGCTTGCAACCTCAGCTGCGAGCACTGCTTCTCGGAGAATTTCAAGGTGGAGGAGGGGCAAGAGCTCTCCGACGAGGAATGGTCCTCCGTTTTCCGCCAACTCCGCGAGATGGGAACGGTCGCCTTGGGCTTTACGGGAGGCGAGCCGCTCGCATACCGCAGGCTCTTCGACCTGATCCGCCTCGCGCAGCCGGAGCGGATGCTCATCATCGTCTGCACCAACGGAACGCTGCTCACGCCCGAGATCGCGCGCCGGCTCAAGAAGGCCGGCGTCGACGTGCTGCAGATCTCGCTCGACAGCGGGCTTGCCGAGGAGCACGACGCCTTCCGGCGCAAGACGGGAGCGTTCACCAAGACCCTCGGGGCCTTCGCGGCCGCCAGGGAAGCCGGGCTCATGGCCACGGTCGTGCCCACGGTCTCCCATCAGAACGTCCGGAGCCCCGGCTTGCGAGCCCTGATCGTGTGGGCGCGGGACAACGGCGTGCTGGTCAATCTGAGCATGGCGGCCCCGGTGGGCGAATGGGCCGGCAACTCGGACTGCCTATTGACTCCCGGGGACCTCGATGAATTGGACCGGCTCACGCGCGAGCACCCGCATGTCCGGCGCGACTTCGAGACCAATTACTGGACTCAGGGCTGCGGGGCGGCGATCGAGAAGCTCTACATCACGCCCTTCGGCGACGTGCTCCCCTGCCCGTACATGCACATCACGTTCGGCAACGTGCGCCGCGAATCGATCGACGGGATACGCCGGCGGATGCTGGCCAACCGGTTCCTGAAGGGTTATCATCCTCGGTGTCTGACCGCGGAGAATGACGAGTTCATCAAGAACTACCTGCCCAAGCAATATCTTAAAGGCCAGAGCCTGCCCACCGCCGAACAGGTCTTCGGTCGAAGCGAGCGTGATTACGACGGCTTCGAGGCCAAGCCGTAGGTCTTGAGCTTGCGCCAGAGCGTGTTGCGGCCGATGCCCAGCCGTTTGGCCGCCTCCACCTGGTTCTGGCCGCAGGCTTTCAATACATCGAGAATATGCTGCTTCTCAAGCTCCTTGAGGTTCGCGGCCGCAGGCGGGGGAGCTTCGCCTGCGGCGAGCTGGGCCGCGGGCAGCAGTTCGGGGGGCAGGTCGGCGGGAGCGACGACGGCGCCGGAGGCCATGATCAGAATACGCTCGACGGCGTGCTCGAGCTCGCGCACGTTGCCGGGCCAGGCGTAGGCCTTGAGGGCCTCGGCCGCCTGCGGCGAGAAGCGCGCGGCCTTGCCGCCGATCTTGGCTTTCGCCTTGCGCAAGAAGTGCTCGGCCAGGGGCAGTATGTCCTCGGTCCTGTCCCGCAGCGGCGGTATGACGATGGGGAACACTTTCAAGCGGTAATAGAGGTCCTCCCGGAATTTCTCGTCCTTGACGAGCTTGGTGAGATCCTTGTTGGTCGCGGCCACCAGGCGTCCGGAGACCTTGATCGGGTGGTTGTCTCCCACGCGGCGCACCTCGCCTTCCTGCAGGGCGCGCAGGAGCTTGACCTGCAGGCCGGGTGTGGTCTCGCTGATCTCGTCGAGAAACAGCGTGCCGCCGCTGGCTTCCTCGAAGAGGCCGCGCTTGTTGCGGTCGGCGCCCGTGAAAGCGCCCTTGACGTGGCCGAAGAGCTCGCTCTCGAGCAGGCCCTCGGGAAGCGCGCCGCAGTTGATGGCCACGAAGGCGCCGGCGCGCCTCGGGCTTTTCTCGTGGATGGCGCGGGCGACGAGCTCCTTGCCGGTCCCGGATTCGCCCTGGATCAGGACCGTGGCGTCGGTGGCCGCGACCTTGCGCACGAGGTCGAGGACCTTCTGCATGAGCGGGCTCGCGTAGACGATGCCCTCGAAGCTGAACTTGCCCTTGACCTCCTCGCGCAGGCGCTCGACCTCGCCGAGCAAACGCCGGCGCTCGAGAGCCTTCCCCAAAATAATGGACAACTCCTCGGGCTCCACTGGCTTGGTCAGGTAGTCGAAGGCGCCCGCTTTGATCGCCGCGACCGCCGTGTCGATGGAGCCGTGGCCCGTGATGAGGATCACTTCGGTCCCCGGCTGGGCCTTCTTGCTGGCCTCGAGCACCTTGAGCCCGTCGATGTCGCCGAGCTTGAGGTCGGTGACGACGGCATCAAAGCCCTCGGCGGAAAGCAGCCGCAGGGCCTCGGCCCCGTTCTTGGCCACGGACATCTCGTAGCCGCGGCGCCTGAGCTCCATGGAGAGCAGCGCGCTGACGGATGCGTCGTCTTCGACCAGCAAAACGCGGATCTTTTCGTCGTCCATTTCAGTCCTCGATCGAAGGAAGATAAACGGTGAAAGCGGCGCCCAGGCCCACCTCGGATTTGACCGCGATGCGCCCGCCGTGCGCCTTGACGATGCGCTCGGCAATCGCCAGGCCAAGGCCCGTGCCTTGCTGCTTGGTCGTCTGGAAGGGCTTGAAGATCGTCGTCATGGCCGAGACCGGGATGCCCGGGCCCGTGTCGGCCACTCGGAAAAAAGCGAAGCCGCGCGCGTGGCCGGTCTCGACGGAAAGCTCGCCGCGCCCGTCCATGGCCTGCAGCGCGTTGAGCACGATGTTCCAAAGCACCTGGCGCACCTGATCGGGGTCCATGGGAAAGGGCTTGAGGGTCTTGAGGAGCTGGACCTCGACCTCGGCGCCGCGGACCAGCTCGGAGTTCCCCTTGACGATGCCGACGACCTCCGAGACGAGCTCATTGAGGTCCTGGGGCTGGAGCTTGACCTCGCGCGGCCGGGCGTAGGAAAGGAAGTTGCCCAGCGCCTCGTTGAGTCGTTGGGACTCGTGGCGTAGGACGGCAAGGACTGTCTCGCGGTCCGGCGCGGAGAGGTCTCCCGAAACGATCTGCTTGGCGGCCATCACGATCGAGCCCAAGGGGTTGCGGATCTCGTGGGCGACCACGGCCGCCATCTCGCCGATGGAGGCCAAGCTCTCGCTTTGCGCCACGCGCGCGTGCAGTGCGAGCTGCTCGGAAAGGTCGACGGCGTTGGAGAAGTAGCCCGTGATTCGCCCGTGGACGTCGCGGACGGCCGTGATGCTCAGAATGAGCGGGACTTCCCGTCCGTCCTTGGTCTTGTTGATGATCTCGCCGCGCCAAGAGCCCTTCTTGGGATCGAGGATGGTCGACCAGAGGCGGTCGTAGAAATCCTTCGTGGTGTGGCGCGAACGCAGGATCGCGGGAGTCTTGCCGACGGCTTCCTGGCGGGTCCAGCCGTAATGCTTGGTGAAGGCGTCGTTGACGTCGCGAATGATGCCGTCGCGGTCCGTATAGAACATGACGTCGTTGGAGCGCTTGAACGCCTGGTAGAAGGTCTCGGCGTGACGGTGCTCGTCGGCCTTGCTGAGCCTGGGCTGGGTCCGTCGCTCGGCGATCTTCACGCGTTTTCTTGGCGAGAAATGTTCCATTTTGGAATACTTCAGGCCAAATGCCGATTTGGCCGGAATATTGCTACATCCTTCACGGAACGATCCTGCCAACCCCATTGTAGCGCTTGAAGCACGGCTCGGCAACGATTGAATTTGATTTAATAGGACAAAGATAAAATGGCAGGGAAACCGAGTCTCAAGGCCTCTCTCAAGTTGGAACAGCGTCCCGCTCTTCTGGGCCGCCTGCGCATGGCGGATTGGATCGAGATGCCGGAGCGCGAGTTCGCCAAAGAGGTCGAACAGATCGAGAAGGACCCTCTGTTCCAGAAGCTGTTCTTCGGCGACCCGGCCAATCCCGGCATCATCCGCCGCCAGCGCTGGCCCCAGGGACGCTTTGCCGGGAGCTTTTACGAGATCAACGAGGCCGTCACGGCCGGCGGCGAGCGCGTCAAAGTCGAGGAGGTCCTCGGGGAGCGGTCGATCCTGCTGCCCAAGATTCGCAAGATGGGCCGGGAGGCCTTCGAGAAGTACTTCCTCCACGGCGACGAGCCGCTGACGCTTGCCGAGATCGCCAAGCGCACAGGAGTGAGTCTCGCCGACGTGCGAGCGATCCACGACATGCTGCTCGAGCTCGGCGCGCAGGCCGAGTTCTCCTTGCCCGGGCGCGATCCGAGCCTGGCGCGCTCCTATTCCTGCCTGGCGCGCCTGTCGGTGGTCGAGGGCAAGCCCGAGTTCGAGTTCTACTCGGCGCACTGGGCCCGCGGGCTTTACCAGGTGCGCTACGACCTGCTCGAGCAGTGGAAGGACCGCGGCCGTCTGGAGGGCCCCGAACGCCGCAAGCTCACGAAGCTTCTCAAGCGCATCGAGACCATCAACCTGAGGCAAAGCACGGTCTTTCGCATCGTCGAGAGCGTCGCCGCGCTCCAAGGCGACTTCCTCGCCAAGAACGAGGACACGAGCCTGCGCCCGATCAGCCTGCGCCAGCTCGCGCATCGTTTGGACCTCGCGCCCAGCACGGTCAGCCGCGCGGCCTCGGGCCGCTCGGTGCTGCTGCCGTGGGGCAAGGAAGTCCCCTTGATCGCCTTGCTGCCCGGCCGCCGGCGCGTGCTGCGCGAGATCCTGGCCGAGTGGCTCGAGACCGCCGCCGATGAGACCGACGCGGCGCTGGCCGACCGCCTGCGCTCGGAGCGCGGCATCAAGGTCTCGCGCCGCACCGTGAACGCCGTGCGCAACGAGCTGCGCAAGATCGGCCGCGCCTAGACCTTACGTTTCCCTCCTGGTCCGCACTCGAGAGTCGACCTTGGCCGTTTCGTTGCGCAATCTCCTGCCGCGCAGTCCCGGCTCGACGCAAGAGCAAGAGGAACGCGCCTCGGGGAGGTTTCACCATGATGAGCGAAAGGCTGGAGTGGGTGATGCGCAAAGGGATCGCGACGGCGCTGCTGTTGGCTTTGGTCTGGCTCGTGCCGCCTTTCATCCATAGGACGAGACGGCTGTGCCCCGTGCGGCCGGACGGCGTCAGCCAGGCGATCGGCCTGCCGGCCTTCGCCCGGAAGTACGGAGTCAGCTGCTCCCAGTGCCACTACGCCTTCCCGGTGCTCAACGCCTACGGCCGGCAGTTCAAGATGAACGGCTATGTGCGGGAGAGGGGCAGCGAGGAAAGCGTGCTTCAATCCAATGACAAGGAGCTTTGGACCGAGAAGATCTTCCCGTGGGCGCTCATCGCCCGCTCGAGGCCCTACGATCTCGGGCGGGGAAACGTGAGCAACGCCGGCGCAAACTTCGGCCATGGCACAGACGCCAACGGTCTTCCATTGCAGGGATTCCAGTTCCAGCCGATCACCGACATCGATATGTTCATCGTCGGCGGCGACGCCTCCAAGCACGTCTCCTTCTTCGGCGAGTTCGACGCTCCCGCCTCCGGCGGGTTCGGTCCGGGGGGAGGGGACTTCTCGCTCGGCTACCATCCGAAGAGCTATGCGAACGTCATCATCGGCCGCAGGGGCTTCTGGGGAATGGATCCGTATCAGACCATCGCCGACAACGAGAGCCCGACCCTCGCCAACCGGGCGCTGGGAGCGGGCATGCCCGACCAGGGCGGGCTCTCCGGCAACACGCTGGGCGAGATGACCCAGACCGCCATGGTCTACGGGCAGCTCACCAAGGAGAACTTGGGCTCGCTCTACTACGCCGCGGGAGCGACCAGCGGGAACGCGGACGACTTGGGCGTATCGGCTAAGAACGCCAACTTCCGCGTGGCCCTCGACAACAACAAGGGCTTGATGTTCGGCGGCTTCACGAGCTTCGGCCATGAGACGCCGGCGAGCATCCCCGCGGCCGGCGGCGTCGCCAACGTCCCGAACAACAACTTTCCTGCGCCGACAAATCCCAATGGCGCAGGCAAGAACGCTCCGTGGAACGTGCGCTTCATGAAAGCCGGCATCGACGCGGTCGCCGAGTACAATAACTTCGCGGCGCGGGGCGCGGCCATGTACAGCTACGACCATGTGACCTATTACGACAACATCAACGACCCCCTCACGCTCAACGCGCTGAGGCTCAAGCAGATGAAGGACTGGGCCGCCTACGCCGAGATCATGTACTCTTACAAGAGGGGCGGAAACGACTATCCGTTCCTGCTGCCCTTGATCCGCGACAACTGGTACACGACCTACAACGGCAAGCGCTCGTTCCACTTCATCACGGCCCATCTGGCGCACTACTTCAGGCCCAACGTGAAAGCCTTCGTGGAATACTCCATGGACATCAAGACCGACATCCAGGGCCCGCCCGCGGCGATCCCGGATCTGGCGTCCAGGCGCGTCCCGCGCGGGGACCGCGGGTCGTTCCAGATCGAGGTGGGATTCTAAATGGACACAAAGATCGCCGTCGCGGCGTCGATCGTCGTCGCGACGTTGGGAGCGTGGCCGGCCCCTCGGCCGCTGGCGGCGGAGGATGCGAAGCCGGCGAACCAGGGCGGGCCCTTTCCGAACGACAAGGGGCCGGACTCGATCGACGTCTCCGCATATCCCAAGGAGCAGCAGGAGACCTATAGGGTCTTCCTGAAAAGATGCTCGACCTGCCACACGCCCGCGCGCGCCCTCAACGCGCAGTTCCTGCAGCTGAGCCCCGAGGAGCAGGAGAAGGCGAAGAGAGAGGATCCGGAGCTCTTCAAGGACAAGAAGGTGGTCGAGGTCGACGACGCGATCTGGTCGCGCTACGTCAAGCGGATGATGAGCAAGCCGGGTTCCACCGTGGGCGGCGACGGCAAGAAGATATTCGAGCTCATGGTCTACGATTCCAAGCAGCGCAAATTGGGCGCCAACGCTCTGGCATGGCGCGCCCATCGCAAGTCGCTCCTCGAGAAGTTCAAGCAGGAGTACACCGAGGTCTACGAGAAGCTCTTCGGGAAGGATGAGACGGCGCAGCCGGTGAAGACGGGAGCGAAGTAAAGGGGACTACCTCAGCCTGAGGCGCGCCGCTTCGGCTGAGTCGTCGGGGAGCAGTTGCGCATCCTGCTCCCGGCCGGACTTTTTCGCCGCGTCGCGCACGCCGGCCGAGAGATAGTCGAAAAGGGACTTGACCGTGACATGTCCGTCCTTGTCCGCGCCGTCGCCGTTCAAGCCGCGCAGCAGGTAGTAGGTGAAGGCGCCGTGCCCCTGATCAGGGACGGCGCCCGCCGGCTGCCCCGCGCGCGAAGCGGACAGGACGATGAGCTTCCCGGACACCGCTGAGTCCGTCTTGCCCGGCAGGCCGCACTCGAGCGCGGCCACCACGCGTCCGGCGCGCAGGCCCGCGAGCTTCTCGTAAAGGCGCTCGAGCGGATAGGCCGTGTCGGCAAGATATTCCGGATCTCCATCGGAAGGAACCAGATAGGCCTTGCCGGTCTTCGCGTCGAGAGAGGCGCCGCCCGAGAAATAGAAGAAGACCGTCGAGCGATCGCCTGCGATGGCCGGAAGCCGCGTCTCTAGATTCTTGACCAGACCGGCCCGGCTTGCCGCGATGCCGGTCAGAAAAATGATGTGGTCGGCCGGATAGCCCAGGGCTTTCAAGTGGTCGCGCACGGCCTCGGCGTCGTGCTCGGCGTAGGGGTTCTCGGGCAGGCCCGCGGAGCTCCGCACTCCCGCCACGAGGGCGAAGGCTTGATCGTTCCCCGGGAGGCGGGCCGTCGGATTGTCCGCGACCGAGGGGGGCGGGGGCGCGGCGGGCGCCGCGGCGGCGGTCAGGGGCTTGCCTTCGGAGGCATCCTTGATCAGCCGGGCCAGTTGAAAGTGACCGCGCCAGCGGGCCTGCTGGTCGGGCGTTCTGCCGTTGGAGCCGGGGATGCGCGGATCCGCGCCGCGCTCGAGCAGGAGCCGCGCCATCTCGGTGTCGCCGAAATAGGCGGCGATGCCCAGGGGAGTGCGGCCCAGGGTCATGCTGTCAGGAGCGTTGACGTCGGCTCCGTGATCGAGCACGGCCTTGGCGATGTCGAGCCGGCCTCCCTGCGCCGCGTAATGGAGGGCCGTCGATCCCTGGACGCCCTTCGCGACGGCGGCGGCGCCGTGGAGGACCAAGTATTCGACGACCTCCGCTCGGCCATGGTCGGCCGCGCGCATGAGGGCGGTCTCGCCCCGGTAGCCCGCCTCGTTGATCCGCGCGCCTTTGTCGATGAGGACTTTGACGACCGGCAGATGGCCGGCTGAGGCCGCGATCATGAGCGGGGTCTCGCCGTCGAGGTAGCCCCCTCGGATGTTGGGATCGGCGCCGCCCGCGAGCAAGGCCTGCGCCCCTGAGACATCGCCGTCGCGAGCCGCCTTCATGAGAGGCGGTGCGCAGGCGGCCAGAACGACCAGGACCAACGGCAGAAATTTCAGCATCGGAAGAACACCCATTCTACATAACTAGGCTTGCGGTCGCTACCGGACTTGGCCGTTTCGTTGCGGTCCACATGGACGAGGCGGGTGTGGAAACGGCGAACATTCTCGTGGTCGGACTCAACCACTTGACCGCTCCTGTGAGCTGCCGGGAGAAGACGGCTGTCCGGATCGAGGCGGCGGAGAAAGTCCTTCAGGACCTCAGGCGAGAGGCCGGGCTTTCCGAGATAGTGATCCTCTCGACCTGCAGTCGCGTCGAGGTCGTTGCCGTCGCGCCGGATGCCGCGCGGGCCTCGGCCGTGCTGCGCGGCTGGTACCGTCGTCGGGCCGGTCTCTGCGACGATCAGGCGCTCTACTTCAAGTCCGGCGACGAGGCCGTGCGCCATGTCTTCCGCGTGGCGTCGGGCCTGGATTCCTGGATCATCGGCGAAAGCGAGATACTGGCCCAGCTCAAGCGCGCCTACCAATATTCGCTCGAGCGACGCCACACCGGGTGTCGGCTCAACCGCGTCTTCCAGTTGGCGCTCGCCGCCGGCAAGGCCGTGCGCGGCGAGACCGGCATCGCCGACGGCATCCGCTCCATCGGCGGGGCGGCGGCTTTGCTCGCGCGGCGCATCTTCGACGC
Organism: Elusimicrobiota bacterium; assembly: GCA_016194705.1. Taxonomy (GTDB): domain Bacteria; phylum Elusimicrobiota; class Elusimicrobia; order UBA1565; family UBA9628; genus PALSA-1176. The sequence continues at coordinate 40,572 of JACQAZ010000033.1, forward strand.
CCCTGAGACCGGGCAGGTCCTCGTGGTCGGTGCCGGCGAGGCCGCCACGGCCGTCGCGCGGCATCTGGCCGCAAAGAATTTCAGCCGACTGCTGGTTGCGAACCGAACGCTGGAGAAGGCCTCGGCCATCGCCGAAGAGCTCGGCGGCGAGGCCGTGACTTTCCAGCACGGACTCCAGAGACTCGCCGAGGTCGAGGTCGCGATATTCTCCGCCGACTGTCCGAATGTCCTGCTCGCGGCGGAGTTCCTCAAGATTCGTGTGACCGGCCGACGCAAGCCCCTCTTCCTGATCGACCTCGGCGTGCCGCGCAACGTGGACCCCGCTTGCGCCAAGCTCGAGAGGGTCTACCTCTACGATCTCGACGACCTCAAGGGCGTCGTCGCGCAGAGCATGGAGGCGAAGTCGGCCGAGAAGGAGAAAGCGGAGGTCCGGGCCGGCCTTTACGCGTTGGAGTGCGTGCGGGAGCTCGAGAAGGCGGAGGCGAGGCGCGCGGACGCCTTGGCCGAGGGGGTGGCGCCATGAACAATCATTGGAGATTGTTGGCGGTGGTCTTGCCCGCCGGGCTGGCTTGGGCCGGCGAGAAATTCACGGCGGAGCAGCTCAAGGCCCGGTTCTACTACGACCTGGGCCCCGCGACCCTGGACGTCTCGTCCTACCCGAAGCGGAAGCAGGAGAACTACGGCGTCTTCGCGCGCAACTGCAGCCAATGCCACACCTTGGCGCGCCCGATCAATGCGCCGATCGTCAAGCGCGAGGATTGGCGGCGCTATGTCCGACGCATGCACCTCAAGACGAAGGCCGCGACCGGGACCGACTTCAGCAAGACAGACGGGGAAGAGATCGTGAGCTTCCTGGCCTTCGACTCGAAACTGCGCAAGGTCCACGGCAAGGCCGCCTTCGACGCCCAGACGGCTCAGCTCAAGAAGCTCTTCGAAGACGTGACCGCCGAGCGCTCGCGCCGCCAGCAGGAGCAAGACCAGAAGAAGGTCAAGCCTGCGCCCATGCCCGGCGTGGGCGTGAAGCCTCAGCCTCATTAACCTCGTGACTCAAGACCGCCGCCGATGAGACCGACGCGGCGCTGGTCGACCGCCTGCGCTCGGAGCGCGGGATCAAGGTCTCGCGCCGCACCGTGAATGCCGTGCGCAACGAGCTGCGCCGGCGTCCTTGAAATTTACTAGTTTACATGGTAAAATTCACATATGCCTTGGATTCGAAGGGCAGCCCTGGAGGAGCGCCTCACTCGCGCGCTGAAGCGCTCCGCCGTCACGCTGCTTCTGGGGCCGCGTCAATGCGGGAAGACCACGCTCGCCAGGCGCCTGGCGGCGCGGGGCGATGCCGCGATCTTCGATCTCGAGGATCCCGAGACTCCGCTGACCCGCGAGACCCTGGCGCTCAATCTGCGGGACAAGCGGGGGCTCGTCGTCATCGATGAGTGCCAGCGGGAGCCGGCGCTCTTCCCTTTCTTGAGGGTCTTGGCCGATCGCCGGCCATTGCCCGCGCGGTTTCTCCTTCTGGGAAGCGCATCGCCGGAGCTCGTTCGCGGAGTCTCCGAATCCCTGGCCGGCCGGGTGACGCACGTGGAGATGGAGGGCTTCACCTTGGGCGAGACGGGGTCCAAGCAAATCTCCCGATTGTGGCGCCGGGGAGGACTGCCGCCCTCGTATTTGGCGTCCAGCGAGGACGACAGCTACCGGTGGCGTCTCGATTTCATCCGGACGCACTTGGAGCGGGACCTCCCGGCGCTCGGCATCCGCGTTCCCGCGGCCTCCTTGCGGCGCTTTTGGATGATGGCGGCACATCTGCAGGGACAGACGTGGAACGCCGCGGAGCTGGCGCGCTCGATGAAGACGCAGGAAGGCACCGCCCAACGCTACCTCGACATCCTGACCGGCTCCTTCATGGTGCGTCAATTGCAGCCGTGGTTCGAGAACCTGGGCAAGCGCTTGGTCAAGGCGCCTAAGATATACTTCAGGGATACCGGCCTTCTGCACGCTCTGCTGCGCCTGGCCAATGAGCGCGAGCTGCAAACCTTTCCGCGGCTGGGATTTTCCTGGGAGGGATTCGCGATCGAGGAGGTCATTCGCCGGTTGGACGCGGACCGGGACGCTTATTTCTACAAGACGCATGGCGGAGCGGAGCTGGACCTCATGATCGTGCGCGGAGGGCGCAGGTACGGGTTCGAGATGAAGTACGTCGACGCTCCGACGGCGACCAAATCGATGCATGTGGCTCTCGAGGACCTGCGCCTCGAACGCTTGTGGGTGATCTACCCCGGCAGCCGGGCCTTCCCCTTGTCGAAGAAGATCACCGCCCTCCCTTTGGCCCGACTCGATTCCCTGACCTTGTAGCGGCCGCCCTGGCCGTTTTGTTGGACAACCTCCTCCCGCGTCGCAGAAAACCTCTCTTTCTCATCGATCTAGGCGTGCCGCGCAACGTGGACGCTGCGTGCGCCAAGCTCGAGGGCGTGTATCTCTACGATCTCAAGGGAGTCGTCGCGCAGAGCATGGGAGCGAAGTCGGCCGAGAAAGACCTGGCCGCTTCGTTGCTGGATCAACGGGTGGAGGCGGCCATGAAAACGATCAAGGCCTGGCTCATCACGGCGGTCACTGTCCTCGCCCTCGCTCCTTCGCAGGCCCGCGTCGCCGCGAAGCTTGGCTCAGGCAGCAAGCTTTGGCTCGAAGGAACGTCGACTCTGCACCCATATAAGAGCGAGACGACCGGGATCGAAGTCGCATTCATGATCGCTAGTTCCGCGTCGAATCTTTCCGACTTAATCGAAGCGGAGGAGCCCGCCGCTCTCACCGTCAGAATCCCGCTCGCCGGACTCAGGTCGGAATACTCGGGCCTCGACAGGAATCTCCGGAAGGCGCTCAAGGCCGACCAGTACCCGGACATCGGCTTCACGATGGCCGGCTATCGGATCGTCAAGGACTCCGCCACGGAGTCGATCGCGGCCTGGGGAGACCTGAGCGTCGCGGGCGGGCAGAAAGCCGAGACTCTCAACGCGGTCCTGCGATTCCAAGACGGCCGCGCCGTGATCGAGGGGCAGCAGCCGCTATTAATGAGCGATGTCGGGGTCAAGCCGCCGACTTTTATGCTTGGAGCGCTCAAGACCGACGACCGCGTCGTCGTGAAGTTCCATCTCGAACTGGAACAAGCCGCGAATGATTCGAAGACGACAACAAAGTAAGGAGGCCTTATGAAACGGTTACTGATGCTTGTGGCGGCAGGCCTGATTTTGGGACTGACGCCGGGCGCCTTCGGCCAGGCCGTCGACCCCGGCGTGCGCGTCTACACCGGCGACAAGCTCTCGCTCAACGTCGCCGGCCGCGGTCAGATGCTCGGCGTGTACGAGTACGTCCCGGACCCGTACCGCGATCACAACCGCGTCTACCTGTTTCTCAAGCAGGCGAGGCTCGGGGTGAAAGGCCGCTACGAGGACGTCAGCTTCGATACCCAGTTCGCGTTCGGCGGCGAGGACTCCAACGGCTCGAACACCGACCTCTCCTTGCTCGACTTCGTGGCCGACGTCCCCATCTATGCCCTGGGCAAGGACACGATCCTCAAGATCGGCCAGTTCCGCGTGCCCTACAGCCGCGAGGGCCTGACCGACCGCGGCTACATGGACTTCGCCGACCGCTCGGTCGCCAACCTCGGCTCCTATCAGAGCCGCGACTACGGCCTGGCGCTCATGGCGACCCAGGGAGTCTGGACTGGCACCTTCGGCACCTTCTCGTCGGGCGGCCGCGACGTGCCGCAGCGCTACATCCCGGAGCGCTTCGGCGTCCCCTACATGGTCGCGCGCTTGGGCTACAACGACGGCGTCGACCAGGACATCTACCATGTCGTGCAGGCCGACCTCAACCTCAAGAGGACGACCAAGGCCTTCATGGTCAACGGCATCTACATGAAGGACACCTTGATCGGCCACTCCTCGACGCTTCAGGCGAAGACGATCGACAAGAACCTGCTCATCGACTCCGGCTTCAACCCCTACATCAACCAGGGCGGGCCCACCGCCGCCAATCCCGCGACCCAGCCGCTCGGGACGATCGCGGGCTCCGGCACGATGCAGCGCGGCGACATGTGGTTCGTCGGGGGCGACGCGGTCGTGCGCCATCCGCTCGGCGAGCGCAAGGCCGTGGAGGCCGAGGCCGAGGGCAACTGGGGCGGCTATCAGAACCGCTTCGGCGTCATCCACGTCGCCAACGCGAGAGCGCAGGTCGACTATAGGTTCTCGGCCTTCGAGGTCGGCCTGCGCTACGCGGAGCTCTGGATGGACAAGAAATCGGGCTTTCTCTCCAGCTCGGCGACGGGCGCGGCGGCGACGGCGGGAGCGAAGGTCCTCCAGCAGATCAAAAACGACCTGGGCATTCCGGTCACCGAGCTCGACCCGGCGCTGACCTGGCACATCAAGGGGCACAACCTGAAAGTCGTCGCGGACTTGCCCATCTACCTGAACTGCCCGATCTGGTACGACGCCATGGGCAACGTGACCCCCTTGGGCAGCCAGCCCCTGGGCGCCTACGCCTTCCCGGACCCGACGTCCACGACTCAGAACTCGGTCCTCGCGACGCCGGGAGGCAACAACACCAAGCGCCAGACGGTGGTCGAGGCGCGTCTGATGTTCCAGTTCATGTTCTGAGGAAGATGCGATGAAACGATTCCCGCAGCCGGTCGCCGTCGCGCTCTTCACCGCGATGACGGCCGGCTGCGTGGCTTTTGCCGCGCTGGCCGAGCCCGCGGAGGTCTCCTTGCGCAGCGAGGGCGGCGTGTATCATCTCGATGGGCGGTTCGCGGTGAACGCGAGTTCCGCGCTGACCTGGGAAGTGTTGACCGATTACGACGGCATCGGGGGCTTTGTCTCCTCGATCCTCGGCAGCCGAGTGCTCAGGCGCGAGCCGGGCGGCGCCGTCATCGAGCAGGTAGGCTCCGGCCGATTTCTGTTCTTTTCGCGCCGGGTCAGGCTGACCCTTGCCGTGCGGGAGGAGCCGATGGCGCGCGTCGATTTCCGCGAGTTGAGCAGGCTGCAATTCAGGCAGTATCGGGGCTCCTGGCGGATCGACGCTTCCGGTTCCGGCTGCATCGTGCATTACGAACTGGCCGCGGAGCCGGACCCATCGCTTGGGCCGAGGTTCATCGCCAAGAGAGTCCTCAAGGGGAACGCGCAACGGCTCTTGGATGAAGTGCGCGCCGAGATCGAGCGCCGAATGGAGCACCGCGCCGGGTAGCTTCGTTGCGTCCGGCGAGGGCGCATGACCGACAATTCGGAGGCGGATCAGCTCCTGGACCAGCTGTTCCGGGAGCTGGCCGACGGCATCTGCCTCTCCGACAGCGCGGGCCGCGTCATCTACATGAACGAGGCGGCTCTGCGGCTGCTCGAGGTCCCGCCCGAGCAGACCGAGAGCCAGTCCATCTGCAGCCTGATCTGCGGACGGTTGTCCGCGCCCGGCCTGGGTTCGGAATGCCTCACGAAATGCCCGCTGCGCCAAGTCATGTCGCCGGCGGCGACCTTCTCGGGCCGCTACGAGCTGGCGCCCGTCGTCTCGGGGGCGGGCTCGGCGGCTCTGCGCAAGCCGCGCTGGAAGGACCTGCGCGTGCACTGCGTCAGAGTCCAGACGACGCTCTTTGATTCCTGGGAGCCGGACAAGCGCCTGACCGTCATCGAGGACGCCACCTCGGAGATGGACCACCAGCGCCACAAGGAGGACTGGCGCAACATGATCGCCCACGACCTGCGCACGCCGCTGGCCAGCATCTTCGGCACCTTGCGCTTGATCGAGGAGGCCTACGCGGCCTCCGTCTTCAAGCCCGACGAGAGCCAGATCATGGCCAACTCCATCCGGGCCTGCAAGCACATGGTGGAGCTCCTGGACCTCTACCTCGACGTGGCCAAGCTCGACGCGGGCTTGATGACCGTGCGCGCGGAGACGGTCGATCTCGGCGAGCTGGCGCGCAAGTGCGTCGAGCAGCAGGAGGTCACGGCGCGCGAGCGCGGGGTCGCGGTCAGCGTCAGCATGCCGCGGGGGCTCAAGGCCAAGGCCGATCAGGAGCTCCTCTTTCGAGTGCTCCAAAATCTTCTGAGCAACGCGCTCAAGTTCACGCCCCGCGGGGGCCGCGTCGACTTACCCGCCCGCAGGGCCTCGCCCGACACGATCGAACTTTCGGTCACCGACAACGGCGCGGGCATTCCGCGCGACGACTTTCCGCGCATCTTCGACCGCTTCTTCCAGGCGGATTCCCGGCGCGAAGGAAAGACCAAGGGCACGGGGCTGGGGCTGACCTTCTGCCGCGAGGCGGTGCTGGCGATGAAGGGCGAGATCTTCGTCCAGTCGATCGCGGGACTGGGGACCCAGTTCGTCATCTCGCTGCTCGCGGCGCAGGCCTAGGGGAATCCCGTGGCCGTCCCGTTGCGTCGCTGAGAAGCAAATGGCCAGCGTGGAAACTTTGCTGGACCCGCTTTTCCAAGGCCTCGGCGACGGCATCTGCGTGACGGGCGCCGACGGCGCCATACTGTACATGAACGCCGCCGCCTGCGCCCTGCTGGGCGTGCCGGGCGGACGCTGGCCGGCGCTGTCCCTGTGCGAGCTGCTTTGCGGAAACCTGGAGGGGGCGGGGGGGAGGGATTTCGCGGCCGCCTGCCCGCTGAGGAAGTCCCCGTGCGCCGTGCCCGGCGTGACCTTCGCGGGCCGCTACGGCCACCATGTCTCCTACGACTGGACCGGCTTCCGGATCAGGAAGCAGGAGAAATGGGTCTACCTCAAGCTGCGCTGCATGCGCATGCCGACCGATCTTTTTGGGCCCGATGGAGAGAAACGCTTCATCGTGATACAGGACGCCACGGCTGAAACCGAGCTGCAGCAGAACAAGGAGGACTGGCGCAACATGGTCGCGCACGACCTGCGCTCGCCGCTGACCAACATCTACGGCACCTTGCGCGTGCTCGAGGACCTCCCCGAGGGCCGGCCGCTGGGCGAGAGCGACAAGAAGCTCATCGAGATCGGCTCCCGGGGCTGCCGCCGCATGCTCGAGCTTGTCGAGCTTTACCTCGACATCGCCAAGCTCGACGCGGCGCTGATGCCGGTGTCTCTCCAGCCCGTCGGCCTGCACGACGCGGTGCGGGAATGCGTCGAGCAGCAGCAGCCCCTGGCCCGTGAGCGGCGCATCGAGATCGATATCGACGTCCCGAGACACCTCGAGGCCCTGGCGGACAAGGAGCTCCTCGCGCGCGTGCTCGACAATCTGCTCAACAACGCGCTCAAGTTCTCCCCGGAGGGGGGCACGATTGAGGTCGCGGCGCGCCTCGAGACGGGAGGGCGCGCGGCCCTGTCGGTCAAGGACCACGGCCCCGGCATCGCGGCCGACGACATCCCGCTCATGTTCGACCGCTTCCATCAGGCCAGGGCGCGCCGTGCCGGAAGGACTCAGGGAACGGGACTCGGCCTGACTTTTTGCAAGGAGGCCGTGCGCGTCATGCACGGCGAGATCGGGGTCAGTTCCGCGCCGGGCATAGGCAGCGAGTTCACGATCCGTCTCGGGACGCCCGTGGCGGCGCCATGAGCGTCCTCGACACTTTGTCCGGCGAGCACGCCCTCTTCGTGGGCCTCGTGAAAGACCTCCAGAACGGGCTCAAGTACGACGAGGAGACCGCGCGTCGGCTGGTGCGCGACGTCCTGCTGATCCTGCTTCCGGCGCTGGAGAAGCACGAGCAGATCGAGGACCTGGTCTTCGGCGGGGCCTCGTGGCCCGGGCGAAGCACGCAACGGGTCGCCGCGGAACTCAACAAGGAGCATTGGCGCATCGCCTTGCTGCGCGGCGAGCTGACGGAGCTGATGAAGGAGTCGTCACAGTGCCCGTTCGGCAGGTATCAGGAAAAGGTCATGGAGCTGGCCGTCAAGCTGCACGAGCATTTCCTGATGGAGGAGACCAGGCTCTGGCCAAGGTACCGAGAGTTGGCCGGCCGTTCGGTCAACCGCTCGCTCGAGCGGCGGGCTCAAGAACAGCTCAAGCGCCTGCTGCGCGAGGTGGAGCGGCGCAAGGCGATGTTCTCCGACCTCGCGCGGGACAGGCCATGAAAGGGCCGTTGCGTTGCGTCGCTGAATAGAGGAAGGCCAAAGGAGGGCTCGTCATGAAGGTCAAGGACATCATGCGCAAGAATCCGATCACGGTGACCGCGGACATGACCGTCCGCGAATTGGCGCGGGTCTTCATCGACAACCGCATCAGCGGCGCGCCCGTCGTCGACGGCGACGAAGCTCTGCTCGGGGTGGTCTCGCAGACCGACCTCGTGCGGCGCGACCGCGAGATGATGCCTTCCGCCGACATCCCCAGTTTCTATCACAACGGCGAGAAGGAGACCTACGGCAAGGGCTTCCAGATCGAGGACCCGGACTTTACGCGCGTGCAGGACGTCATGACGCCCGCCGTGCTCTCCGCCGATGAGAACGCCCCGGTTGAGGAGGTCGCGAGGCTCATGCTGTCGAAGCACGTGCACAGGATCGTCGTGACGCGCGACGGCAAGCTCACGGGGATCGTGACCTCGATGGACATGCTCAGGGCGTTGTTGACCTTGGCCGCGAAAGCCAGGCCGGCCGCCAAGACGTAGAGGGCCGGGATCAGCGCTTGCCGCCGTTGACCGCCTCGCCCTCCCAATCCAAGACGGCGATGCAAAGCATCACGAACGCGCCGAGGATCGCGACGACGAGCACGGCGGCGATGACGGGACCGTATTGCTGCATGGCTGCCTCCCGCGGTCTTCCCACGGTGTGAGCTGACGCAACGCTGCAGCCAGGCCGAAGCTCCGCGTTGCCGGCATTCCCAGGAAAATGTGAGAATGTCTTCGTGGCGCCAGCGAAGAAACGGAAATCCCGGGGGCTCAAGACGAAAGCCGGCGATTCTCTGGAGAAGTTCCGCCCGGTCGTCGCATATGCCCCGAGCCCGATGATCATGGCCGATCGGGCCGGGACCATCGTTCTGGCCAATGCGCGGGCCGAGGAGCTTTTCGGATACGCCCCCGGCGAGCTCGGAGGGCGCAAAATAGAGGCCCTCGTGCCGCCGCGTTTTCGGGACGCGCACCCGGCTCACAGGGGAAAATTCCATGAGGCTCCCAGTGAGAGGGCCATGGGCGCCGGCCGCGACCTCTACGGCGCGCGCAAGGACGGCAGCGAGGTGCCCGTCGAGATCGGCCTCAACCCGGTGAAGACAGCCGAAGGGGATTTCGTGCTGGCCTCCATCGTCGACATCACAGAGCGCAAGGCCCTTGAGAAGAGGCTCTCGCAGACCGAGACGCTCGCCGCCGTCGGCGGCATGGCCGCGGCCGTCGCGCACGAGATCCGCAATCCGCTGGGCTCGATCGTCATGGGGGCCAAGGCCCTGGCGCGCGGGGACCTGCGTCCAGACGACCTCAAGTCCGTGATGTCCGTGCTCGTCGGCGAGAGCGGGCGGCTCAACAGGACTCTCGAGGATTTCCTGCAGTTCGCCAGGCCGCGCGAGCCCAAGCTCCAGAGCGGCGACCTCAACGCGACGACGCGCGAGGTGCTGGCCGCGGTGAAGTCGGACCCGGTCATCGCGGGGAAGGTCGTCGTCGAGGAGAGGCTCGACAGGAAGCTGCCGCCCGCGCCCTTCGATCCCGACCTTATCCGCCAGGTCCTCTGGAACGTCATCCGCAACGGCTTCCAGGCGCTCAACGGGAAAGGGAGGTTGGAAATCAGGACAGAAGCTCTGCCGGGGAAGGTCTTGGTGCGCGTCAGCGACACGGGCCCCGGCATCGCGGCCGACCGGCTCGAGAAGGTCTTCCTTCCCTTTTATACGACCAAGACCAAGGGGACCGGCCTCGGGTTGTCGATCTCGCGCAACATCCTCGTCGCCCATGGCGGCGAGCTCAGCATCGAGAGCGAGCCCGGCCGGGGCACCCGGGTCGACATCAGCCTCCCGCTGTCGCGCCAACGCTAAACGGCGAGTTCCTCAGGCCGGGAGCTTGCGTCCCAGCAACTTCTCGGCCGCTTGCCTGTCGCCGCTCTCGAGCGACCGGCGGATCAGCGACGCGCTGATCTTCTCCCCGCCGGACTTGACGAGCGCGATCGGCGAGACGAGGAAGCCCATCTCGCACCCGAGCCTTTGCAGCGTCCCGATGTTCCCCGCGCGGTCCTTGCCGAAGCAGAAGTCCTCCCCGACGCAGACCTCGACCGGTCTGAGCTGGAGGGCGAGCACGTTCTTCGCGAAGGCCTCGGGAGACAGGCAGGCCAGGTTCTTGTCGAAGGGCAGAAGCACGACGGCATCGACGCCGAGTTCTCGGAGTCTCTCGAGCCTTTGGGCCAGCGGCAGCACGGGCTTGTAGGAGTAGAGCCGCAGGTATTGCTCGGGGGACGGGTCGAAGGTCACGACCACGCAGGAGGTCTTGAGCGCCTTGGCTCTTGTGAGCGCCGCGCCGATCACTTTGAGGTGCCCGCGGTGCACGGCGTCGAACTTGTCGATCGCGACGACCGCGCCGGGACAGGATTTCCCGGCTTCGAAGGCATTCTGGAATATTCTCATTTCAGGTCGGGAATCGAATTGACGCAACGGAAATGCCAACCGGATCGATCCAGCTTGGGACTGCTTCCTAGGGCCCCCAGTGGAGGGTCGTGTGCGGCGCGGCGAAGTCCGCGCAAGTCCGGCGATCCAGTTTGGTCGAGGGCAGCGTCTTGCCCGTCTTGAGGCAAGTGTAGTGGGAGCCGCCGTATAGGTCGACCGTCAAATCGCACCACCCGCACTCGATGCAGCAATTCCTCTTCTTAGCCATGGGGTCCTCCTGCGCAAATGCTCGCAACGGCCTTGCCACGAGAGACCGCGTGGCTAATTCGTTGCGTTGAAACCGCCGTGAGTCGTTCGATCTACAGCCGTTTGAAGCTGTTCCATTTCGACGGCCGCCTCTCAGCCATCGCGGGCGGGACCGCCTCGGCTCCGGTCCACGTGCGGATCAAGCCCATCAACGCCTGCAACGACGACTGCTGGTACTGCGCCTACCGCTCCGAATCCCTGGACCTCGGAAATCTGATGCGCCTGCGCGACCGGCTTCCGGACGAGAAGATGGCCGAGCTCGCGCGCGACCTGCCCGCCATGGGCGTGCGAGCCGTGACCTTCACGGGCGGCGGGGAGCCCCTGCTGCACCCCGCCCTGCCCGCGACCATCGAGTCGCTGGCGCGGGGAGGCGTCAAGACCGCCGCCTTGACCAACGGCGCCTTCCTTAAGGACGACGCGGCGCGCGCCCTCAAACGCCATGGCACGTGGGTGCGCGTCTCGATGGACTCCTGGGACGACGCCAGCCACACAGAGTCGCGAGGGGCCAAACCGGGCGAGTTCACCACGATCCTGTCGAACATGGCGGATTTTGCCGCGCTCGGCGGCGACTGCGAACTCGGCGTGAGCTTCATCGTGAGCCGCCGCAACGCGGCCCGGATATACGACGCGTGCCGCTTGGTCAAGGAAGCCGGAGCCCGCCACGTCAAGCTCAGCGCCTGCATCGTGGGCAACTCGGGCGCCGAGAATAACGCCTACCACCGTCCGATCCTCGAAGAGGTCCGCGCCCAGATCGAGCGGTGCCGCGTGCTGGAGGACGCCTCTTTCGGTCTGGTGGACCACTACCACGAGATGGACGACCGCTTCGAGAAATCCTACCGGGTCTGCCGGTTTCTCGAGTTCCTGACCGTCATCGGCGCCGACGGCGGCGTCTACGCCTGCCAGGACAAGGCCTACACCGAGTCCGGGTTCTTGGGCTCGATCAAGGACCGCTCTTTTCGGGAATTGTGGTACTCCGCTGAATGCCGCGACAGGCGCGCCGCCATCGATCCGAGCCGCGTCTGCTCTCACCACTGCGTCGCCCACGCCAAGAACCTGCTGATCGAAGAGTACCTCTCCATCGACGCGGAACACGGAGCCTTCGTGTGACCGAGACCGCCGAAATCACGCTTTCCTTCGCGTCCGCCTGCGTTTTCGCCGAGTTCATCGGCTACTGGCTTCACATCCTGCTGCACAGCGAGAAGATCGAGTTCCTGAGCCGCAACCACATGATCCACCACCTCGTGATCTACGCCCCCAACAAGCCCCAGCGCCAGTCGAACGAATACCTCCAGTCGACTTATGGGAGAGCGAGCGTCCTCGGACTCGGTCTCGAATGGATACTCCCCGTCGGGATCATGCTCGCGGTGATCCTGACGGTCTTTCGCGTCCTCGAGATCCCGGCGGTCGATCAAGCGGTCTTCACGGCCACGGCCCTGGCCTGGGGCGGACTCATGTTCTGGTACATGCATGACGCCATGCACCTCAAGGAATTCTGGATGCGGCGCAGCCCCTCCTGGAGCCGCTGGTTCCTGGAGGCTCGCCGGCGGCACGACATCCATCACATGGACCTGGCCGACGACGGACGGATGACCAGGAACTTCGGCATCTGCTTCTTTTTCTTCGACCGGCTCTTCGGCACCTTGGCCGACGGGCATGTGCGCTTCAACCCAAGGGGCCTGGAGGCCGCGATGCGGCGCTACGCGTACATCCTGCCTGCCACACCCGGCCGGTAGGACGCTCCGTTGCGTCATCCCTTTCCGACGAAGAGATTCGCCGACATCATGCTGACGGAGGAGATCGTGGAGAACGTGGAGAAGAAGGGACGCACGCCGTGGGGCGCCGTATCCCTCTTCCTTTCCGGAGCCGCCATCGGAGCCCTCGCGGGGATCCTGCTGGCTCCCGATTCGGGAAAGGAGACCCGGCGCCGCCTCGGCGACTGGATCAAGGAGAAGCGGCAGTCGGGACGCGAGAGTCTGGCGGAAAGAAAGGAGCAGGTGCAGGCCGCCGTCGAGGCCGGGAAGAAGGCGTATCAGGAGAAGACTCACGACAAGAAGCTCATCGGAGTCTGATCGGGCCGTCGTCGTTTCGGGGGCCAGCGACCTCTAAAATCAGGAACCGCTGGCCCCCACTCTTTGATCTCGGGATGGCAGCAACGTTGCATGATCAGCTTTTGTCGCTGATTTTTTTTGGACGCAAAAGAGGATAAATGCAGGCGAATGTCCGTTTATTCCGACTCCCGTTGGCGGCCCGCTACGCGATCCAGGGTATGGTCCAGCTGGTCCGTCTGCAGCGCAACGGCTCCTACAGTCTCTTGGAGGACATCGCCAAGGCCGGACGGCTCCCGAAGAACTTTCTTTCCAAAATCTTCCAGGATCTGACGCAGGCCGGCCTGCTCGAATCGCGCCGCGGCAGGGGCGGCGGCTATGCGTTGGCCCAACCAGCCGACAAGATCCACCTGATGGAGATCATCGAATCCACCCACGACCCTCTTCCCGAACAGAGCGTCTGCGTCCTGCGGCCGGGATCGTGTACTGCCGAGGAGCCTTGCGTCTTGCACGGTTCGGTCGTTGCGTGGGAGGAACTCATCAGGAAGAGGTTGGAGGACACCACATTGGCGGAGGCGGTCCAAGAATGCAGTCTTGAATCGGAGGCTCATCAAGTATGAAGAGATACATCGCTGCCGTTGCGCTCCTCGCCGGAATCCTTTGCGGGAGACATGCATTGGGGGCCGATCCGGCCAAGCACGACGCCGCCGAGCAGAACCCGAAGTCCCTCACGGCCAATACGGGCTTCTATCCCAACGACAACGGCCCCGCCGAGATCGACGTCTCGGGCTACCCCAAAGAGATGAGGTTGTCCTACAAAGTCTTCGCCTTCAAATGCGCCGCCTGCCACACCATCGCGCGGCCGATCAATTCGCAATTCCTCGAACTGACGGAGGACGAGATCAAGAAGGCCAAGGTCGACGACCCCGACCTTTTCAAGGACGACAAGCTCGTCAAGGCGGAGATCGGCGTATGGAACCGCTACGTCAAGCGCATGATGTCCAAGCCCGGCTGCCCGGTCGGCAAGGACGGCAAGCAGATTTTTGAGTTCCTGGTTTTCGATTCGAAGGCCAGGAAGACGGGAGCCAACGCCAAGGCCTGGCGCGAGCACCGCGCGCGCCTGCTGCACGACTTCAAAGAGAAATACCCGGCGGCCTACGAGACGGTCTTCGGCATCGGGAAATAGTCCGGAGCAAAGGAGAGAAAATATGGATAAGCGCATCAGGATGGCCGGCTACACTCTTGCGGCCGCGGCCGCGGTCTTCGCCGCGGCCCAGCTCGGAGCCGGGAAGAAGCTGTTCGCCCAGATCGGGGGGGGCTTGAGCCCCGCGCTCGAGAGCATCATTAAGGCCCGCGAGCTCTCGCCGGACGACGTCGAGGCCGCGCTCAAGACCTTCGTGCCTCCGGGCAGCTACGACGAGTTCTACATGTTCGCCTCGGGAGGCCAGGCCGGCAACGTCGAGGTCTTCGGCGTCCCGTCGATGCGCCTGGTCAAGAACATCCCGATCTTCTCGCCCGACTCGTGGCAGGGCTACGGGGTCGGCGACGACGAGAGCAAGAGGCTCTTCGCCCAGGGCAAGGCCGGGGGCATGACCCAGACCTGGGGCGACGTCCACCACCCGGCGCTGAGCCAGACCAACGGCACCTACGACGGCCAGTTTCTGTTCGCCAACGACAAGGCCAACGGCCGCATCGGCGTCGTCGACCTGCGCGACTTCCGGGTCAAGCAGATCGTCAAGAACCCGCTGACGGCGACCAACCATTGCGGCGCCAAGATGACGGAGAACTCCGAGTACTACGTCGAGGGAGCGCAGTTCGGCACGCCGCTGCCGTTCACGAAGTACGTGCCGCTCGAGAGATACAAGGAGGAGTACCGGGGTCTCGTGACCTTCTGGCCGTTTAACCGCGCCGAGGGCAAGCTCGAGCAGTCGAAGACCTTCACGATCGAGCTGCCGCCCTACTACCAGGACCTCGGCGGCATGGGCAAGAAGGTCAGCAACGGCTGGGTCTTCATCAACACCTACAACGCCGAGATGGCCTGGCCCGACGACCTGAAGGGCAAGGCGCCCATGGAGATCGCGGCCTCGCAGCGCGAGATGGACTTCCTGCACATCATCCACTGGAAGCGCGCCGAGGAGCTGCTTGCCAAGGGCCAGCTGAAGTACAAGACGATCAGCGGCATGCGCGTCATCCCGATCGAGGAGGCCGTGGCGAAGGGGATCCTCTACGAGGCCGGCGAGCCCAAGAGCCCGCACGGCTCCGACGTGACGCCGGACGGGAGTTTCATCACGGTCAGCGGCAAGCTCGATCCGCACGTGACGATCTTCAGCTTCGACAAGATCCAGAAAGCGATCGCGGCCAAGAAGTACGAAGGCAAGGACGAGTTCGGCATCCCGATCCTTCCGTTCAAGGACGTGATCGAGGCGCAGGTCGAGGTCGGCCTAGGGCCCCTGCACACGGAGTACGACGACAAGGGCTACGCCTACACCTCGATGTTCCTCGACTCCTCGATCAACAAGTGGTCGCTCGACAAGCCGGCCAACGGCGAGAAGCCCTGGAGCATGATCCAGTCGCTGCCCGTGCACTACAACACGGGGCACTTGGTCGTGGCCGGAGGCGACACGGTCAAGCCCTGGGGCCATTACCTCGTCAGCCTCAACAAATGGTCGCTCGACCGGGCCCTGCCGGTCGGGCCCCTGCACCCGCAGAACCTCCAGCTCATCGACATCAGCGGGCCGCAGATGAAGCTCTTGAGCGACACGCCGGCCGTCGGCGAGCCGCACTACGCGGTCATGGCGCCGGCCAAGCTGTTCAAACCCTGGAAGGTCTACCCGGACGTCGGCTACAGCGCGCTGACGGGCAAAGCGAGCGCGACGGCGACCCTGCCGGGCAAGGAGCGCGTGGAGAGGAAAGGGAAGGACGTGCACGTCTTCATGACGGCCATCCGCAGCCACTTCACGCCTGACCGCATCGAGGTCAACCAGGGCGACAAGGTGCATCTGCACATCACCAACGTGGAAAGAGCGGAGGACGCCACGCACGGCTTCGCGCTCTCGGCGCACAACATCAACCTCTCCGTAGATCCGGGAGCCAGCGTGGACGTCGACTTCACGGCGGACCGCTCGGGCGTCTTCCCGTTTTATTGCAGTGAGTTTTGTTCAGCCCTCCATATGGAGATGATGGGCTACCTCACGGTCAAGAAATGACGCAGGATGCCCCGGCAGCCGCGCAGCACCCGACCCAACGCCTTTCGGCGGCGCTGGGGACGGCTGCCGGGGTCATCCTGGCCGCGTCGTTGTTCTTTCCCTATTGGCAGGCGCGGCTCTTCGCGCCGCAGTATCGCAACGGCCTGACGGCCACGATGTACGCCTACAAGGTGACCGGCGACGTCGCCGAGATCGACGAGCTCAATCACTACATCGGCATGCGCCCGCTGGTCACGCTTGCGGTGTTGGAAAGGCTCGCCGCGATCCCGTCGGTCTTGGCCTTAGCCGCCTTCTGCGTGTTCGCCTTTTGGCGCGGCTCACGTCTCATGCGGGAGGGAGCGGCGATCGCGGCGGCGTTCTATGTCTGTGCGTTCATCGTCGACATGAAATTTTGGATGACCTACGCCGCGACGCACCTCGATCCCATGGCACCGCTTAAGCTCAAGCCGTTTTCTCTGCCGATCATTGGGGCCGGCAAGGTCGCCCAGTTCCACAGCGAGATGCTCCCGATGGTGGGATTCTACCTCGCCGTCGCGGCCGCGTCGCTGCTTGTCGCGGCCTATCGTCTATCGGTCAAGAACGACGCTCCCCGCGCGGTGGACTCGACCCGCATGGAAGTCGGGAAAGCCATTTTCGCCGCCTCTCTTCTGATCTTGACCTGTCTCGAACTGCCCCGCGCGCAGACCCTCCAGGCCCGGATCGACGCCGCGCAGGCCGGAACCGTCGTGGAGCTGCCGGCCGGGACCTACGAGGGCGGGCTCGTCGTCGCCAAGCCCCTGACGATCAGGGGCGGGGGCAGCGCCGTCATCGACGGACACGGACGCGGGACCTTGATCAAGGTCGTCTCCTCCGGCGTCGTCCTCGACGGGCTTGTGCTGCGCGATTCGGGCGACAGCCTGGTCTACGAGGACTCCGCGGTCCGCATCGAGGCGGCCTCCGCGACGATCCGCGGCTGCCGGCTGGAGAACGTCCTCTTCGGCGTGTTCTTGGTCCACGGGCCGGGCGCCCTCATCGAGAACAACACGATGAGCGGAATGAACATCGACATGGGCCGCCGCGGCGATTTGGTGCGTTCCTGGAACAGCGACCGCGTGACGCTGCGCGGCAACGAGCTGGTCGGAGGACGCGACGCGGTGCTCTGGTTCTCGACCGGGTCCGTTGTCGAGGGCAACACAATGCGCGGGGGCCGCTACGGCCTGCACTTCATGTACACCAACAACGCCGTGGTTCAAAACAACCTTTTCGACGGCAACTCGGTCGGGCTCTACGTCATGTACTCGAAAGACCTGCGCATCGAGGGCAACCGTTTCGAGAACCATCGCGGGCCCAGCGGAGCCGCCCTGGGCTTGAAGGAGAGCGACAGGGTCGCGGTGACGGGCAACGTCTTCACGGGAAACCGCCAGGCGGTCTACATCGACGGCTCGCCTCTGCTCGAGCAGAACGAGAACACCTTCACGCGCAATCTCATCGCTTTCAACGACATCGGCGTGGCCGTCCTGCCCGGTGTGCGCGGCGACGCCTTCTTCGGGAACGCCTTCGTCGACAACCTCCAGCAGGTCTCGCTGCGCGGAGGAGGGCAGCTCCTGGGCGATGCGTGGAGCCGGGACGGCCGCGGTAATTTCTGGAGCGACTACGCGGGTTACGGCGCCGCCGGTTCCGCGGTCGGGCGCCTGCCGCACCGCCAGGAGAGCGCCTGGGAGAGCCTCATGGACCGCCAGCCCATCGCGCGATTCTTCATGTTCACGCCGGCAGCACAAGCCGTCGAGCTGGCCGCGCGGGCCTTTCCCGTGTTCCGCCCCAAGGCCATCCTCAGCGACGACGCCCCGCTCTTGGAGCCGCCGGCCGATCTGCCGCGCCCGACCGTGGAGCTGGCCTCGGGAGGCCTCTGGTTTCCGATCGGCCTGCTGTCGGGGTCGGGCCTGCTCATGGGATTGTCTCGCCGTCTGGGGGGTCGCGCGGCCAAGACACGGCGTCCGCTGGCTGCCGTCGCCGGCTGCGCGGTCGAGGCCTCGGGCCTGTCCAAGTCTTTCGGCGAGCAGAAGGTCTTGTCGGGCCTGGATGTCGTCATCCCCGTGGGCCGCACCGTCGTCTTGTGGGGCGACAACGGCGCGGGAAAGAGCACCTTCATCAAGTGTCTGCTCGGCCTGCACCGCTTCGAGGGAGCCGTCAAGGTCTTCGGGCATGACGCGGCGGCCGAGGGCGAGCAGGCGCGCGCGATGCTCGGCTACGTCGCGCAGGAGTTCTCCGGCTACGACTGGACCGTGGGCGAGGCGATGAGCTTCATCGCGCGGCTGCGCGGCGGGGACGAGGGCCGCATCGCGCAGACGCTCTCGCGCTGCGGCCTGGGCGGGCAGGAGGCCAAGCGGATCCCCGAGCTTTCCGGCGGCATGAAGCAAAAGCTGGCCTTGGCGCAGGCCCTTTTGTGCGAGCCGCCCCTCTTGGTGCTCGACGAGCCCTGCGCGAGCCTCGACCCGAAGAGCCGCGCAGAATTGCTGCAGGTGCTGCGGGGCCTCAAAGGGAGCCGCGCCATACTGATGACGAGCCACCGCGTCGAGGAGGCCGAGGCGCTCGCCGACGATGTGCTTTGGCTCGAGGCCGGCCGCCCCGCGAGGCTCATGACTCGCGCGGAATTCTCCCGCGCCGTGGGCGAGGGCCGCCCGACGCCGTTCGAGTACGAGCCGGCCGAAAAGGCCGGGGTGCCGTCATGAGGGTCCCGGTGCTCCGCGTGCTGGCGGCCAAGGAATTCGAGGACGCGGCGCGCAGCCGCTGGCTGCTGGGCCTGGTCGCGGTGTTTCTGGCCTTGGGCGCGGTCTTCATGGCCGTCGGGTCTATGGGCTCGGCCTTCGGCGGCACGGCGGGCTTCGGGCGCACAACGGCGGCGCTCGTGAACCTCGTTTTGCTCGTGGTCCCGCTGATGGGTCTGATCGCCGGGGCGCTGTCCGTGTCCCTCGAGCGCGAGCGCGGGACCTTGGAGGGCCTGCTGACCCTGCCGGTGCGCGCCGACGAGATCTTCTGGGGGAAGTTCCTCGGATTGTCGCTGGCGCTATCCGCGGCGCTATCCCTGTCGTTCGGCCTCTTGGCCGCCGTGCTCGTCTCGAGAGGCGGCGCCGGCCACGCCGGAGCCTATCTGTCGTGCCTGGCGGCGACCTTGCTGCTCGCGCTCACGTGCCTGGCTTTGGGCCTGCTGCTCTCGGTGGCGAGCCGGCGCGCCGCGACCGCCTTGGGCTCGGCCTTGCTGCTGTGGCTGGCCTTGGTCTTCGCCGGAGACCTGGGGCTGCTCGGCACGAGCCTGGCCGTGCGGCTGCGGCCCGAGGCGCTGTTGGCCTCGGCCTGGCTCAACCCGCTGAGCCTCTACCGCCTGCTGGCCATCGACGCGACGGCCGCCGGCTTGGACATGCTCGGCCCTGCGGGCCGCTGCGCTCAAGACGCGCTCGGCGCTTGGTTGCGGCCCGCGGCGCTGGCCGGCCTGGCCGCGTGGCTCGCCGCGGCCTTGGCGGCGTCGAGGTCCGTTTTCGCGCGCGATCCCTCGGGAGTGGGTCTGAAATGAAGAGCGTTTTCCCGGCCTTGCTCTTGGCCGTCGTCGCCGGCTGCGCGCGAGACTCGGGCGGCATCCCCGTCATCAAGTGGGGCCGCGACGCCTGCGCGCGCTGCGGGATGATCCTCGGCGAAGAGCGCTTTGCGTCCGGCTACGTCGCCGCCGACGGCTCGACGGTGGCTTACGACGATATTGGGGAGTTTCTCGCGGCCAGCGCCGAGAACCCGTCCCTGGCGGCCAAGGTCTATGTCCAGGACGCCTCCGGCCGCGGCTGGATGCCCGCCTCGCAAGCCGTGTTCGTCAAGATCTCCGGGTTGGCGACGCCCATGGGTTCCGGCTGGGCGGCTTTCGCTTCGCAGTCGGAGGCCGACGAGTTCGCGCGCCATCTCAAGATGAGGGTCGAGGGCGCCGCCGTCACCTTGGCCGCGCGGGGGAGTTAGACTTTGATCATCGATCCGCAGTGGCTCGTGCGCGACATTCTGCTCCGCTACCCCGCCGCACGGGCCGTGTTGGCCCGCGCCGGAGTCGACCAGTGCTGCGGCGGCGTGCATCCATTGCGCATGGCGGCGCAGGCCCACGGCGTGAATCTCGGGAAGCTTCTCGCGGAGCTCGAGCGGTCCGTGCGAGGGACCAAGCCATGAGCGTTTTCCGTCTTGACATGCGCGGGCTCGAGCCGCCGCAGCCCATGGTCCTCATCCTCTCCAAGCTGCCCGAGCTCGGCCCCGATGACTCGCTGGAAGCGATTTTCCCGCGGGAACCGCTCCCGCTGTATCCCCATCTCGACGGGGCTGGCTTTTCGCACGCCATCGTCAAGGAGGCCGAAGGACTCTACCATTTGACGATCCGGAGGCGGCCGTGAGCGAGCGCGCCGAGTGCGTCCGGGAGCCCCAGCCTTTTCGGGGCAGCGCTCCGTTCATCGCGACGGCTCCGCCGCTCTCGTTGCCGATGCGGCACTTCGCCTTCGCGGCCGCCGCGTTCTGGGTCTTCGCCGCGGCCTACGCCTGGTCCGCGCCGCGCCTGCTCGGCTTCGACTTCGACCCGCGCTGGACCTTGGGCTTGGTCCACACTTTGACCTTGGGTTGGATCGCCATGACGATCCTCGGCGCTCTGACGCAGATGATCCCGGTGCACGGCCAGACGACCTTGCACGCGCCTCGCGTCGTTGGCGCCGCGTGGTGGCTGTTTGCTTGCGGGCTGGTCGGCTTCGTGGGAACGCTCTGGAGCGGCTCGGACCTGTATTGGCTGCCCGCCGCCGCTCTGGCGGTCGCCGTTTCCCTCTATCTCTATTGCCTCGGCCGAACCTTCGCTCGGTCCGCGAGGTTCGACTGGACCGCAGCACACATCGGCGCAGGTCTGGGCTACCTGGCTCTCTTAGCCCTCCTTGGCCTTCTGCTGGCCTACGATCGAGAGAGAGGATTTATTTTCAGCGACCCGGGCGGAGTCCTCATCGCCCATATCCATCTCGCGCTGATCGGCTGGGTCTCCCTGACGATCTTCGGCGCCTCGTATCGCCTCGTGGCGGCCGTGGGACTCTCGCACCTTGACTCGCCGGCCGCCGGCCGCTGGGCCTTCGGGCTGGTCAACGCGGGACTGCTCGGTCTCGCCGCCGACAGCGTGTTCCTGGGGCATCACAGACTTGGATTCTGGGGCTGCGTCCTTGCTCTCGGCTTTCTCTGCTACGCCTGGCAGGCGAGGTCCTTGCTCAAAGGCGGCTCGCGGGATCCGTCGTTTGGCTTCGTCCTGCTGGCTATCTTCGGAGGTTTCGTCTGGACGGCGTTGGGCCTGTCTCTCGCCTTTGGATGGATCGAGGACACAACAAATGCGCGCGCCGCCTACATCTGGACGGCGCTGCTGGGCTGGGTCACGCCCTGGATCATGGGGCAGGTCCATAAGATCGCGCCCTTCCTCGTTTGGCTTCATGTCTACAGTCCGCGCAACTGGAAGCCGCCTGTCCGCGTGCCTAAGATCGAGGATCTGACCAGCCGCCGGCTCGCTTGGCTCGAACTGGCGCTCTTGACGCCGGCGATCTATTCTGGAATCGGGGGCTTTCTCTTGGAGAGCCCGGTCCTGTTGCGGTTGAGCGGCCCGCTCCTCTTCGGCTGCGCGAGCGTCTTCGTCGAAAACACGGCGGCGACGTTGAGCCACCTCATGCGGCGGGACGCTCGGTGGTCCATTCCGGAGGAGACTGCGAGGCCGTAGCGTTGCGATGGTAAGGTAGAGCCATATGAAACGCAAACCATTGAAGAGCGGTCCGCCTCACTTGCCGGACCTGATTGCCCTCCCGTCTCACAGCAACGGCTTTATCCCGTCCCCATCATGGCTAAAGTCCAAGAGGAGCCGCGGCAAGGAGGATCGACACGATGACGCCCATTGAGTGCCCGGCGCAGTACGAGCCCGCGATGACGGACTCGGCCCGCTTGCTCAAACTGCTCGGCAAGAGGAAGTTCACGATCTTGCAGGAGGTCTTCGGCGGCAGGCGGATCTGGATCCCCAAGGCCGGCGCGCGGCCCGACTGCTCGACCTGCGCGCGCAGGGATCGCTGCATCGTCGAATGGCGCCAGCAAAAGCGCCCCGTCGATTCCATTGCGCGCCACCTCGGCGTCTCGCCCAAGACGGTCTACCGGGTCTTGGAGCGATGAGATGGCCGAAAGGCGGGGCCTGAAGACATCGGAGGTCCAGCAACGCTACGCCGTGGGCTTGGCGCGGACCGACGCGCTGCCGCCGGAAGCGGATCCCGAAGCCCGCCTCGCGCGCCGGCACCGACTCGTCGCGGCCTTGACGGCGCGCGGCGTGCGGGGCTGGGCGGACTGCGGGACGTTTTATACGCGCCGGCTCCCGGCCGGGTGCATCCCGTGCCTCAAGGGGCAGGGCAGCAACCTGTGCCTGACGACGCTTTGCAACCGCGACTGCTTCTTCTGTTTCAACCCCGAACCGCGCGCGGAAGGCATGAGCGTCCACGGCCGGGCGGTCTCCTCCGAGGCGCAGATTCCGGCCATCCTCGAGGAGTTCGACGTCAAGAGCCTCGGCCTGAGCGGCGGCGAGCCGCTTCTCGACCCTGATCGCGTCGTGCGCGTGATCGGCCGTCTGCGCCGGCGCTTCGGCCCGGGCCTGCGCATCGATCTATACACGAACGGCGACCTGCTGACCCCGCGCGTCCTTGATCGGTTGGTCTCGGCGGGGCTCGACGGGTTGAGGATGAACCTGGCGGTCAACGGCTACGACATAGCGCCCGTCAAACTGGGTCTGAGCGGGCTCGCCGGCGTCTCGGTCGAACTGCCGGTGATCCCCTGGCATCGCGCGCGCCTCAGAAGGCTTGTCCGCGAGCTCGACACGCTCGGCGCGCCCCAGCTCATCCTGCACGAACTCTTCGTCTCGGCGCACAATATCGACTCACTGCGGCGCCTGGGCTGCCGACTAGCCGCGGATGGAAAGACGGACAAGCTGGCATGGTCGCCGGTGGCCGGCAGCGACGAGGAGGCGCTCGAGCTGCTGCTTTACGCCATGGACCAAGCGCGCCTTCTTTCGGTCTACTACTGCTCGACCGGCACCCAGCAATGGATCGCGGAGCAGGCCTTGGCGCGGCGCCGGTCCCCCTGACCCGGCGAGCGTTCAGTCGGCGACGACCGTGGCTTCCAGAGTGACCGGCGTCTTGAGGCTGTTCGAGATGATGCAATACTTCTTGGCGTTCTCGATAAGCCGGTCGGCGCGCTCGATCTCGTTCACCGCCACGCGCAGCTCGACTCGCAGGATGATGGATGTGAAGGCCAGGCCCAGCGGGGTCTTGTCGAGCGTGCCTTCGGCGCGGCAAATGAAAGCGCGCGGCTTGAGGGGGTACTTTGAGGTCATCGCCATGAAGGTGGTCATGAGGCACAGGCTCGCGGAGGCCAGCAAAAGCTGCTCCGGGTTCCACCACTCATCGCTGCCGTCGAAGTCCGGCGGAGGCCCGCCCACGATGGTGCGCGGACCGGCCGTGATGGTGCCGCTGCGGTCGGAGGTCCACTCGAGCTGCGTCTTGTATTGATGTGGAAAGGGTGCGATCATGGCATGCCTCCAAACACGTCTCTTCAAGAACACCAGCAACGAAGATGCCATCACTGGTTGATTTGTTGCGTTAAAGTGGACAATGGTGCCTCAAACGAGACAACGGCCGGCGCATCCCGGGACTGTCGACTTCGATCATGCTCCTTTTTTGATCATTTGGGAGACCACGCGCTCCTGCGGCTTGGCCTGCAAGCATTGCCGGGCGGACGCGATCCTGCGGCGCGACCCCGAGGAACTCTCCACCTCTGAGGGAAAGAGCGTGATGGACCAAGCGAAGGCGCTGGGGACTCCGATCTTCATCCTGTCCGGCGGCGACCCGCTCAACCGTTCCGACCTCGAGGAGCTGATCCGCCACGGCAAGCAGGTCGGCCTGCGCATGGGCACCATCCCAGCGGCGACGAGCAATCTCACGCGCGGGCGCATCCAAGCGATCAAGGACGCGGGCCTCGACCAAATCGCCTTTAGCTTGGACGGACCGACGGGGAAGCTGCACGACTCGTTTCGCGGCGTCGTCGGCTCTTTCGAGAAGACGCTCGAGGGCGTCGCCTACGCTCACGACGCCGGCCTGCCCGTGCAGGTCAACACCTGCTTCGCGGCTTGGAACTTCGAGCATCTCGAGAGGATGGTCGCCCTGGTGCGCTCCTTGGGCGTCGTGTTCTGGGAGGTCTTCTTCCTGATCCCCATCGGCCGGGGGGAGTCTCTTGGGGCGTTGACTCCCGCGCAGTTCGAGGAGGTGTTCGAGAGGCTTCACCGACTCAACGGCGAGGAAAAGTTCATCATCAAGCTGACCGAGGCCCAGCACTACCGCCGCTTCGTGATCATGAAGGAGCGCGAGGCGGGCGGCGACGTCGCGGGACGGGTCAAGAACATTCTCGCGCGGCCGCGCGGCGTGCAAGGCGGCATGGGCATGTCGCCGCAGACCGTCAACTCCGGGAAGGGCTTCCTGTTCATCGATCACCGCGGCGAGATCTGTCCGTCGGGCTTCCTGCCGATCTCCGCGGGGAACATCAGGACCAATTCATTGGCCGAGGTCTATCGCGACTCACCTCTCTTTAGGGTCCTGCGCGATCCGGGCCGACTCAAGGGGAACTGCGGCGCCTGCGAGTTCGCCTCTATCTGCGGAGGCTCGCGCGCGCGGGCTCACGCGATGACGGGCGATTATTTGGCATCGGATCCGGGCTGCTCTTACGTCAGCGCGGCGGCGGCATCGTGATGACCAACGGCCTCACTTAGCCCTCCTTGCCGGGCCGCCTAGAAATCCGATATCCTCTGGAGGTTGGAAGCCCACGAGCCTCGTATCGCCAAGCATGTCTACGCCGGCCTCCTGCTGGCTTGGCTGCTCGCGTTCGCCGTCGAGGCGGCGCAGATCTCGCGTTGGGCCTCGGCCCTCTCGGCCGCCGGCGAGAGGCTCGACTCCGCGGGCCAGACTTTGAGCGCCCAGTCGCGCGAGACCGCGGCGATCGCAAAGCAAGTCCGCGGCATCTCATCCGAGACCGAGTACCTCGGCAACCTGCCCAACATACTGCCGCAGGACAAGGGCTATCTGCGCACGCAGAAGGCCGTCTCCGACGAGATCCAGGGCCTGCGGCGAAAGCTGGGCCGCTTCATCGCGGGCGGACTGCACATCGTCATCGACGCCAAGACCAACAAGCTCTACCTCAAGAAGGGCTTCAAGCTGCTCTGGCAGGCGGACTGCTCGGTCGGCCGCGGCGGCACTCTGGTCGACAAGAACACCGGCCAGCGCTGGGAGTTCGTAACGCCCCGCGGCGAGTTCCGCGTCATGGGAAAGGGCACCAACCCCGAATGGCGCAAGCCCGACTGGGCTTACGTGGAGGCCGGCGAGCCGATCCCGCCGCCCGAGGACCCGGTGCGCCTGGTCCAAGGTGAGCTCGGCGCCTACGTGTTCAACCTCGGCGACGGCTACCTGATCCATGGCACCAAGGACGAGCGCGTCTTGGGACGCCCCGCCTCGCACGGCTGCGTGCGGCTCGGGGCCGACGACCTCAAGAAGCTCTACGAGACGGTCCCGACCGGGACGCGGGTCTTCATCTACTGAAGATGAAAAAAGAATTCGACATCGACGAGACCGTCCAGAGGATCTCGCGAAAATCTCATCCGGTCTTGATTTTCGCTCTTGGTTCCTTCATATTGGTCTTGATGAACTCGGGACGGAGCTTTCTGCGCGAGAGAGCCTGGGCGCGCCGAGCCGAGCTCTCGGCTCTCAAGGACCGCCTCGACACGTCGAATGAGGCCTTGTCTGACGCGGCTTCGTTCCGGGACATGAAGGTGCGCGACTTGGCAAGGCTGAAGGTCGAGCTCTCCAAGCTCACGACCGCGCGGCGCGCGCTTTATGAAGGCGGGCTGCAGCTCCAGGAGGAGCGCAGGCTCCTGGAGAAGCAATGGGAGATCGTCTCGACCTACCTGCTCGTCGACCAGGACGCCAAGCGCATCAACCTCATGCGCGCCGACCAAGCGCTCGAGAGCTATCCGATCGCCTATCTGCCGCCGGAGTCCTTCGGGGGCGAGTCGCGCCCCTTGCCCAAGGAGACCGTGATCGTCTCCAAGGAGCGCTTCGCCCATCCCGAGCGCGGCAAGTCCGAGCAGGTCAACGGACAACTGGTCTGGGAGCCGCCGCAGGTCGGGACCTCGGCGCGCGCCAACGCGCTCGGCGAGTTCGTCATGTTCACGCGCGGCCCCTTGATCCTCCACGGCCCGCAGAAGAAGGAGGACGAGCACAAGGCCTTCGCGCACGACTGCCTCGGCCTCTCGGGGCCTGTGGCGCGCAGGCTTTACCAGAGCGCCACCATCGGCACCAGGATCGTCATTAAGCCGCCGACCTTATCGGGGCTTCTCAAGCGCTAGCGCCGGACGGAAAAATTATTATAATAGCCCCCTATGAAAGGAAAGATACTTCTCGCAGCGAGCCTTCTCGGATCGTGCCCCGCCCTTCAAGCCAAGGAGCTTTCCTTCAACGTAGGCGCCGCCGAGACCCTCGGCAGCCAGCACTACGCCGGCACCAGCGCCTACGTCAAGGTCAAGAAGGACGATTACAGCCTCAAGCCTTCCTACTCCCAGTATCATGACGACTTTTCGAGCGGGACCTACAAGACCCTGGCCGTGCGCGGCGCCTACGACACCAAGGCCTTCGGCCTGGGCGCCACCGTCGGCGGAACGCCCAAGATCAACGGCTACAGCAACGTCTTCTTCGGCGTCGACGGCATCTTGAGCATCACCCCGACCGGCGGAAAAGCGAGCAAGAGGATCCGGGGGGCCAACCAAGTCGAGAACAACGCGCGCGGCTCGGGATTGGCCCGCATCGACCTCGGCGCGGGACTGACCCACACGACGCACCGCGACGACATCGGCGCCGCCGGCCGCGGCCGGACCAATTCGGTGACCTTGGGGCAGACCGACCTCAGCGGCTCGGCGGGCGTCGAGGTGCTCGACAACTGGCTGAGCCTCGACGTCACGAAGTCGGTCTATGACAAGGACGTCGCGGGGCTCAACGCGCGCGGCTCGCGCGTGATCGTCCTGCCGGGCCTGAGCTCGACGATCCAGGGCTTCCCGAACACGAGCGCGAGCGTGCGCTACGAGTACGAGGCCTTCCCGATCGTCGTCCCCTACGCGACCTACACCCATACGACGTTCTTGTCGGGCGTGGGCCATTCCGATTCCGTCAAGGCGGGCGGCTACGCCGAGTTCGACATCGTCGAGGTCGGCGGCTCGTACGAGCGCTACGTCCAGCCCGGCTTCCCGGGACGCAACTTCTTCAGCCTGAGCGCGAGCGCCCGGTTCTAGCACAAGAAGTGCCAGACGCTCGATCGCGCCCGTTAAGCCTTTTCGACATCGCCTGCATCGGCGTCAACGCGATCGTCGGCTCGAGCATCTTCCTGTTTCCCGGGCGGCTGGCGGGCATGCTGGGGCCCGCTTCCGTGCTCTCGTTCGCGCTCAGCGGTGCCCTGCTGGGCTGCGTGGCGCTGTGCTTCGCCGAGGCCTCCGCCGATTTCGACGGCCACGGCGGGCCGTACCTCTACGCGCGCGCCGCCTTCGGTCCGTCGACGGGCTACGCGATCGGCTGGCTGTGCTGGCTCGCCGAGGTCCTGAGCCTCTCGGCGGTGGCCGACGGGATCGCGGTCTATCTCGGCTACTTCGACCCATCCTGGGCCTCGCCCGCCGTCGTCAAAGGCTCCGCGGCTTTCGTCATCGTCTTGATGGGGGCCATCAACTACCGGGGGGTCAAGCTCGGCGCCTGGACCTCGAACGCCTTCACGCTCGCCAAGCTCGTGCCTTTGCTGCTCTTCGTCGTCGTCGGCCTGCCGCAGGTCAAGGCCGTCCATTTCGCGCCGTTCGCCCCGCACGGCTGGAAGCCCATGGGCGCGGCCTGCCTGCTGACCTTCTTCGCCTACTCGGGCTTCGAGGTCGTGCCGGTCCCTGCCGGAGAGGTCTGCGAGGCGAAGAAGATGGTCCCGCTGGCGACGGTCTTCTCTATGGGGGTCTCGGCCCTCCTTTATATGGCGATCCAGGCGGCCGCCGTCGGCCTGCACCCGGGCCTCGCGCAAAGCGAGAGGCCGCTGGCCGACGCGGCGGCCGTCGCGCTGGGGCCTTGGGGCGCGACGCTCATCGTGATCGGCGCCGTGATCTCGACGGCCGGCTTTTGCGCCGGCTGCGCCTTGGGAGGGCCGCGCTACCTCGTGGCCCTGGCCGACCAGGGCGACTGGCCGAAGGCGTTCTCGCGCAGGCACGAGCGCTTCGACACGCCCTGGCTTGCCGTCCTCGCGACGACGGGGCTGTCCTTGGCCGCGGCCATGCTGCTCGACTTCAACAAGCTCGTCGACATCACCGTCGTCGTGGTGTGCGCGCAGTACCTCTCGACCTGCGCGGCGGTCCCGATCATGCGGCGTCAGAAAACGAGGCGGGAAGGGTTTCGACTGCCGGGCGGGCTGCTCCTGCCCGTCATCGGCTTCGTCTCGACGTTGTGGCTTGGCTCGCAGGCCAGCCGCACGGAGCTCCTCTGTTGCCTCGGCATGCTCGCGGCCGGTTTCGCGCTGCGCCGTGGTCTCAAGTTGGCTATTGACTAATAATATAATTAGATATATACTTAGATATATGGATAAGATCATACCAATCAGCGACCTCCAGTCGAAGGCCAAGAAATACGTCGATCAAGTCAAGAAGACCTCCGAGCCGGTCGTGATCACCCAGCGGGGCCGCGCAGCGGCCGTGCTCGTCAACTACGATGATTTCGAGGGGATCATGGCGGCCCAGCAGGAGATGTCGTTCCCCGACTGGCGCAAACGGCTCGAGAGGGCGCGCAAGGAATCCGCCGAGGGCAAGGGTCTCGAGCTCGACGCCTATCTTCGAAAGAGGAAGCGCCGCGGTTGAGAGTCGTCCTTCTCGCGCAGGCCCAGGAAGACCTCGACGAGATTTCCGAGCCGCTTTTCTCGGAGGTCGTCAAGCGCCTGGAGACTCTCAAGGATTTCCCGGAACTCGGCGCGCCGATGGCGGGCCCCTTCGCGGGATGGCGGAGCACGGTCGCCGGGCTGTTTCGCGTCGTCTACCGGCTCACGCCCCGCGGCGTCATCGAAGTCGCCTACGTCAGGGATTGCAGGCGCAGTCCGCTCCAATGATTCCGGCCGCTTGACTCGGACGTCCCAACAAGCCAAAATCCATCTGGCGCCTCAATTCGCCAGGAGAAACCATGAAAGAACTTATCGCGGCCGCCATCGTATTCCTGCCGTACGGCTTTGCATCAGCCGAGACCTTCCAAATCGATCCAGCGCACAGCTCGGTGAGCTTCCGGGTCCGGCACCTCGTCTCGAAGGTCACGGGCCGCTTCAACAAGTTCGAGGGCAATTTCGACTACGAAAAGGGAAAACCCGGAGCCTGGAAGACCTCGGCCAACATCGACCCGGCCAGCATCAACACCGACGTCCCCAAGCGGGACGACCACCTGCGCTCTCCGGACTTCTTCGACGTGGCCAAGTGCCCCGAGATGGCCTTCAAGAGCACGAAGGTCGACGGCGTCAAGGGAGACAAGGCCAAGCTCCACGGGGACCTCACGCTCCACTGCGTGACCAAGCCCGTGGTCCTGGACCTCGAGCTCGCCGGCACCGTGAACTCCCCGATGGGTCTTAGGGCCGGGGCGACCGCGACCGGCAAGGTCAACCGCAAGGATTTCGGCATCGTCTGGAACAAAACCCTCGATTCGGGAGGGCTCATGCTCGGCGACGACGTCGAGATCACCATCGAGGTCGAGGGCGGAGCCAAGAAAGGGTGATGGGCCAAGCCCCGGGCGATATCAAGGCCTCCGAGATCACGCCCGAGAGCGTCTGGCTCGATCGACGGACCTTCCTGAAAGCGGCCGGCATCGCCGCGGTCTCGGCCCTTGTCCCGCGCCTGGCGCGCGCCGGCGGCGCTGATGACAAGCCGACTTCGTTCGATGATATCACGCATTACAACAACTTCTACGAGTTCGGCACCGACAAGCTCTCCCCGTCGCGCGAGGCGCCGAAATACCTGAAGGCGCGGCCCTGGAGCGTGCGCGTCGAGGGCCTCGTCGCCAAGCCCAAGACCTGGGACATCGACGAGGTCGTCAAGAGATTCCCGGCCGAAGAGCGCGTCTACCATTTGCGGTGCGTCGAGGCTTGGTCGGCGGTGGTGCCGTGGAGCGGTTTTCCGCTCTCCGCGCTGCTCAAGAAGGCCGAACCCAAGTCCAAGGCGAAGTACGTCGCCTTCCAGACCTTGCTCGACCCCAAGCAGATGCCCGGGCAGAACGCCTCCGTGCTCCCGTGGCCGTACGTCGAGGGCCTGCGCCTCGACGAGGCCATGCATCCCCTGACCATGCTGGCCACAGGGCTTTACGGGAAACCGCTCCCGGCGCAGGACGGCGCGCCGATCCGTCTCGTCGTGCCGTGGAAGTACGGGTTCAAGAGCATCAAATCGATCGTGAAGGTCATGCTCGTCGAGCGCCAGCCGCCGACGACCTGGAACATCGCCGCGCCCAACGAATACGGCTTCTACTCGAACGTCAACCCGGCCGTCGATCACCCGCGCTGGAGCCAGAAGACCGAGCGGCGCCTGGGCGACCTGTTCCGCCACCCGACCTTGCCCTTCAACGGCTACGAGACCCAGGTCGCCGGCCTCTATAAGGGCATGGACCTGGCCAAGGACTTTTGAAGGTCCTCGTCTTCATCGCCGGGCTCGCTCCTTTGGTCCGCCTCGCGTGGCGCGGGACCCACGGAAGCCTCGGCGCCAACCCCGTGCAGACCGTGCAGTTCGAGACGGGCTTGTGGGCGCTGAGGCTGCTGTTCGCGACGTTGGGCGTCACGCCTCTCGTGCGGCTGACGGGCCGCTCTGAACTCATCCGAGTTCGCCGCATGATCGGCCTTTTCGCGTTCCTGTACGCGACGCTCCATTTCTCGACGTATCTGGTGCTCGACATGTTCTTCGACTGGAAGGCGATCTGGAAGGACGTCGCCAAGCACCTTTGGATCACGGCCGGCTTCTCCGCATTCGTCCTGATGATCCCGTTGGCGGTGACCTCGACGGACGCCATGATCCGGCGGCTGGGCAAGCGGTGGGGCCAGCTGCATCGTCTGATCTATCCAGCCGCGATTCTCGGGGTCATCCACTTCCTCTGGCTCGTCAAGAAGGACAAGACCGAGCCGCTGATCTACGCCGCTATTCTCGCCATCCTGCTTGGCTATCGAATCGCAAGCCGCCTGCTGAGTCAGCGGGCGTAGAGGTAAGCCCAGTAGATCAAGACGCCCTGCAGCGGCAGTCGCGCCCAAGCCCAGAGCGGCGCGACCCCGGGCGCGGCGGGTTTCGGGCCGCCGCTGGTCGCGGCCATGTGGATGTTGGCGGGAAACACGGCGACCAAGAGCGCGATGAGCCCCCAGGCCGCCAAAGACGAGCAGCGCGGCACGAGCAGAAGAATCCCGAGCCCTAGCTCGATGAGACCGCTGAGCCAGACCAATTCGCGGTGCCAGGGCAGGTAGGGGGGCATCAGCCGCTCATACCACTTCGTTCGGACGAAATGGCCGATGCCGCTCGTGATGAAGAGCGAGGCGAAGATCCAGCGCGGGATTTCGTTCAAGCCCAGCGATTATACCTTGACGCGCGGCCGTTTGGGTGGCAAACTCTCCTGGTGTGGAAGGCTCGGCTGTTTGCCGCGATCATGCTGGCCGCCGGCGTCGCGTCGTGCCGCTCGGCGCCCAGGCGCGAGACCGTCGAGATGATCAGGATCCCCTTCGATTTCGACGTCAAGGACGAGCTCGTGCCAAGAAACCCGGTCGTGTCCGCCGAGATCGGCGGGCGCCGCGTCCTGCTGCTGCTCGACACGGGCGCCAACGGCCAGGTCTTGGACCGGGGCCTCGCGCTCGGCTTGGGGCTCAAGGCCGCGCCGGCCGAGGCCGGGCAGGACCACTACGGCAATAAGGTCGCGACCGAGGATTTGCCCTCCGTCCCCATCTCCCTGGGGCGGTGGCGGACCGAGCTCGCGCATCCGACCGCCATCCCTCGCCCCCAATCGCTGCGCGAGCGCGGCATCTTGGGGACTTTGAGCCCGCAGAATCTGCTCGAAACGGGCGTCGTCATGCTCGATCTCTCCGCGCGCGAGCTCCTGATCGCCCCGACCAACCCGCGCGACCTGGATCGGTGGCTCAAGGAGGTTTTCCCCGGGCGCGACTTCGCCGCCCTCCCGACCAGGATGGAACAGCAAAGTCTAGAGGTCGTCGTCCCCGCCGCGCTCAAAGGCCGTGCCAAGGTTCCCGTCCTTCTGGATACGGGCAGCGGCAGCACGGAATTCTCCGACGACTATGCCAAGGACGGCGTCCGTGATGGAATCGTGGAACTCGCGGGCCGCGAGCTCAAGGTGGCGAGGATCGAGGTCCGCTCCTTCAAGGGGCAGGCCTACATGTCGGGCATACTCGGTCTCGACGGCCTGCGCGGGCTCGTGCTGGTGTTCCCCCAGGGCAGGGCGCGCGTGCTGCTCGGCTTCGCGAAATGAGAGCGGTCTTCCTCGCCGGGCTGTCGCTGGCCTTCACCGCCTGCGTGACGCCGGTCGCCAAGCACCGGGGCGAGGGCGCGGCCGCGGTGCTCGACGCCAGCCCCGAAGAGGTCCGCGCCGCGCTCCACCGCCTCTGGGACGGCGGCGGTCCGGGCTGGAGCGTCATCGATCGAGAAAGCTCGGCGCAGCGCCTTTACCATCTGCACGGCGTCACGATCCGCTATACCGCCTATTGGGAGCCCGGCGCGCGGCCCGGACAGCTTCGCGTCGAGATGGTCTGCGAGGGCCCCGCGGTGGCGGGAGACGTCTACGACCGCGGCCAGGGACAGCTTCTCATTCGGCTCGAAGAAGACATCCGCAAAGCCCGTTGACAACGCCGGGCATGTTTCCTATGCTTTGGTGCGCAATTTAATGCGGGAAGCGCAAATCGTGCAGGAGGGAAGATGATCAAGAAGAGTCAGTTGTTCGCGGTCTTGGCTTTGGGCGCCAGCGTCGTCTTGGCGGGCTGCATGGTGTACCCGGTCTCAGTCTCGCCGTCGTCTCATTACATCGGCCCCAACGACACGGTCACGGAGATCGGCCCCGCCAACGGGTCGGCCTTCTGCGTCATGCCTTTGGGCATCCCGATCTGCGAGCCCCATCAGATGGGCCCGGCGATCGACGCGGCACTGAAGTCATCGGGTGGTGACGCCCTCCTCAATGTGAGGGTCGACTTCCATTCGTACAATCTCATGTTCGTGGTCATACTGCGGACCGACGTCTACGGGACCGCGGCTAAGATCAGGAAAGGCGGCAGCAGAGGCTAGACTCGCCGCTGACCTGCCCCCGTCCCGCGCGTACAGCGCGCGGGGCGGGGCCGGATCATTTTCGTGACAGGGGTGTTTCCGATGAGAAAGGTCTTCTCTATTCTGTCCGCCGTTTCGGCCCCGATCCTGTTGGCCGGCTGCGTCGCGAGCTTGGTGCCACTGAAAACCACCGAGCCGACGTCCTCCAGCAGGACTCCCGAGCCGCTTAAGAAGAAAATCCCTCTGCCCGTCGTCATCAACGTCGACGCGCCCGACTCGATGCCCTCTTGGGGCGGCAAGAACACCTACCCCGTCAAGCATTATCTCGAGAAGGCTTTCCACGACGCGGGCGAGGCGGTGTTCTCCGGGGCCGCCGTCCCCGGCGACTATGCCTACACCTTGGAGGTACAGGCTCTTTCATCGCAGCTCAAGGACACTTCCGGGTTCGGGTCGACCAGCCAGAAGATGAACTTCCAGACCGAGCTCAACACGGTCCTGCGCGACCCCGAGGGCAAGACCATACAGAACAAGAATTTCTCCGGGTCGTCTGAAAGCGCGTTCGACGCGGTCAACGTCCCGGAAGCGGTTTGGACCGTCTCTTACGAGCTGGCCGGGCAGTTCGTCGGCGCGGTGCGGACCGCGCCCTGGCTGCGCTCCGCCTTGAATCCCAAGGCTCCCGGGGGGGCCAATTCAGCCCAGGTCCAGGCGATGATCGACGCGGCGATGCGCAGCCAGAAGCCGGCCAAGGAAGAAGCGCCCGAGAAGCCGGAGATTCATTCCGACGTGGACGCGGCCCATTACAAGCTCGGCGAGAACACCGACAATTTCGCGTTGATCATCGGCATCGAGAAATACCAGAACAACCTCCCGCAGGCCGATTTCGCGGAGAGAGACGCCGACGCCGTGCACGAGCACCTGCTGGCCATGGGCTATCCGGAGCGCAACATCATCGTCCTCAAGGGCAGCCAGGCGGTGCGCTCGGGCATCGTCAAGAACGTCGAATCCTGGCTGCCGAAGAACGTCACTGAGAAGTCCAAGGTCTTCTTCTACTTTTCCGGCCACGGCGCTCCCGACACCAAGAACGGGGCGGCCTATCTCGTGCCCTGGGACGGCGACGCGAAATTTCTGGAGGACACGGCTTATCCGGTCAAGCGCCTCTACGAGAAGCTCAACTCCCTGCCCGCCAAGTCGGTCCTGGTTGCCATGGACTCCTGCTTCTCCGGCGCGGGCGGACGCTCGGTGATCCCGAAAGGGGCGAGGCCTCTGGTCACGCATGTCGAGGAGGGCGGGATCCCGAGAGGGAAGCTCGAAGTCTTCGCCGCGGCCAACGGAGACGAGATCACGGGAACGGCTCCGGATCAAGGCCACGGCCTGTTCACCTATTTCTTCCTCAAGGGAATCAACGAGAAGAAAGGCTCGGCGACGGCCAAGGACCTCTACGACTACCTGGCTCCCCACGTGGCCGACGCGGCGCGCCGCGACAATCGCGACCAGACGCCGCAGCTGCTCGGAAGCGTCCCCGACGCCTCGCTCAAGTAACCGCGAGGAAGCGGTGAGAAGGACGGGACGCTTCGCCGCGATTTTTCTCGCCGCCGCCGGGCTGCTCGCCGCCTGCCTCACGCCCTCCCAGTTGTCGCAAATCCAGTCCTCGTCGGACCGCCCATGTCAGGCCGGCGCGGACGCGGGCGGCGCCGCGATGACGATGGACGCGCTGACCGCCGAACTGGCGGCCTCGAATTGCCGAGCCTCGCTTCAGCCGCTGCGGTACTCCCCGCCTCCGTCCGCGATCAAAGCCCTCGAACCTCTCAAGAGAAGGATCCCGTCGCCCCTGGTCGTCGCCGTGGAGGCCGAGGAGAAGATGCCGTCTTGGGGCGGGCGGTTCACTTTCCCCCTGAAGCGCTGCCTCGAGAAGGCCTTCTCAGACGCGGGAGCGGCGGCTTTCGCATCGGACGCGGCGGCGGGCGACTACGCCTTCACCATGAAGGTGCAGGCGCTCTCGTCCCAGCTGCGCGAGAACGCGGCGGGCGGAGCCGAATTTCAAGCCGACCTCAACGTCATGCTCCACGACCCCGACGGCAAGCTCATCCTGAGCAAGAACTACTCCGGCTCGGCGCAAAGCGCCTTCGACAAGGCGGTCGTTCCCGAGGCGGTGTGGAGCGCGAGCTATCGTCTCGCCGGCGAGTTCCTGAGCCAGGTCCGGGACGCGCCGTGGCTGCGCGGGGCCCTCAACCCCAGGGCTCCCGCGGGCGCCGACCGGGCCCGGATCCAGGCGATGATCGACTCCGCGGTGAAGGCTCCGCGCGATGAGCCGGAGATAAATTCCGACGTCGACGAGCCTGTCTACAGGCTCGCGAAGAACCCCGACGACTTCGCCTTGGTCATCGGCATCGAGAAGTACGCGAACCTCCCGGCCGCCGACTATGCCGAGCGCGACGCCCAGGCGATGCGCTCGCACCTTCTGGCCCTGGGCTATCCGGAGCGCAACATCCTGTTCCTCAAAGGCAGTCAGGCGGTGCGCTCCGGCATCACTAAATATGTCGAATCCTGGCTTCCCAAGAACGTCAACAAGAACTCGCGCGTGTTCTTCTACTTCTCAGGGCACGGAGCGCCGGACGCCAAGACCGGCCGGGCCTATCTGGTGCCGTGGGACGGGGACCCCAAGTTCCTAGATGACACGGCCTACCCGGTCAAGCGCCTGTATGAGAAGCTCAACGCCCTGCCCGCCAAGTCGGTGCTCGTCGCGTTGGACTCCTGCTTCTCGGGGGCGGGAGGCCGCTCCGTGATCCCGAAGGGGGCGAGGCCGCTGGTCACGCATGTCGAAGAAGGCGGGATTCCCGCCGGAAAGCTCGAGGTCTTCGCGGCGGCCGACGGCGACGAGATCACCGGCACCGATCCGGCCCAGGGCCACGGTCTCTTCACCTATTACTTCCTCAAGGGCCTCAACGAGAAGAACGGCGCGGCGTCGGCCAAGAGCCTCTACGACTACCTGGCTCCCCACGTGGCCGACTCGGCCCGCCGCGAAAACCGCGACCAGACTCCGCAGCTGCTCGGCGGCGTCCCCGACGCCCCGCTCAAATAGAGCTCAAGTCTTTCCCGGCAGGCTTGACAAGACCGTGCGCTAGGGATAGACTTATCACGGTTCGAAGACGTCAATCGCCTGTTCGCAAGGAGACTACATGAACAAGAAGTCATTGCTGGTTCTCGTGACGCTGCTGGCGGGGGCCGCCGCTGCCCATGCGGGCAGCTACACCGGCGCCGGCTGCGGCGTCGGAGCGATGCTGATGAAGGGTCAGAAAGGCAACGGGATGATCGGGGCCGCGGCCTTCACCAACGGCTCTTTCTGCAACAGCTTCAGCATCACGACCGAGACCATGGGCTGCACGGCCGACGGAGTGGTCAAGAACGAGAAGAAGTTGGAGGTCTACGCGGCGGCCAACCTCCAGAAGCTCTCCAAGGAAATGGCCCAGGGCGGCGGCGAATACCTCGCCGGCCTCTCGAAGCTCATGGGCGTCAAGGAAGCCCAGAAGGAGGCCTTCTTCCGCCTGGCGCAGCAGCGCTACGAGAAGATCCTCCCCAGCGCGGCGACCGACTCGGCCGCCATGATCAAGAACCTCAGGGCCGAGATGGCCTCGGACCCGGCGCTGAGCATCCTGTAAAGTCGGCCTTATTTGGTAGGATACGGCCCCGACCAAGGTAAGTGTCGGGGCCGTATCTTTTATGGTCATCCTCGCGTTGATCCTTCTCGCCGCCCCCGTTTTTTCCGGGCCTCCCGATTACGCGGCGGAACTCATCTCCCGCGCGCGCGAACTGCGTCTGGCCCAGGATCCCGGCTGGCTCGCCGTGGGTCATTACAAGCCGACCAGGCGCGGGCGTTTCGAGAGCCGCGTCGTCGCCGGGACATTTTTCCTGTCGCCTGGGGGCAGGAACGATCCTGAAGGGGAGCTCTCCGCCACGCTGAAGGCCTTCGCGGGGGGAACGCAGGGCTCCCAATGCCTGTTCCCGGCGCGCTACCGCTGGCTCGAGGCTCGCTTGGGCTTCGATCCGTCGCGTCTGCCAGTCGAAGACTGTCCGAAGTTGTCGGCCTGGCGCGAGGGGATCGACGCGTCGGGCGCAACCGTGGTCTTCGCCGACGCCTTCCTCGGCAATCCGAGCTCCATGTTCGGGCACACCTTCCTGCGCCTGCGCCGCAAGACCGCCGCGGGCGACGACGACTTGCTCGACTATACGATCAATTACGCGGGGCTTCCGCGCAACGGAGAAGGCCTGCTCGACGGGATCAGAGGGTTGACGGGGGGGCTCCCGGGCCTTTTTTCGGTCGAGCCGTACTATCTCAAAGTCCAAGAATACACCAACATGGAGAGTCGGGACCTCTGGGAATACGACTTGAATCTCGACAGCGCGGCCGTGGACAGGCTGGTCGATCACGCGTGGGAGCTGACCCACGCGCGCTTCGACTATTACTTCTTCACCGAGAACTGCTCCTACCAGCTCTTGACCTTGATCGACGCGGCGAGGCCCGAGCTTCGGCTCGAGGATGGATTCGGCTTCGCCGTCGTGCCGGGGGACACGGTGCGCGCGTACCTCGCCAGACCCGGGCTGGTCGGCGGCGTCCGCTACCGTCCTTCCCACGTCACCCAAATGAAGGCGCGACGGGCGCGTCTCGCCGCGGACGAGTTTTCCCTGGCGACCCGCCTCGGGAGATCGGCCGGCCCCGCGGAATTCCGGGGCCTCGAGGCCTTCTCCCCGGAACGCCGAGCCCTCATCCTCGACTCGGCCGATGATCTTCTGCGCTACCGGGAAGGATTCTTCGTCGAACTGAGCACCGCCGCGGCGAACTCGGAACGCGCCCTCTTGGTCTCCCGCGGGCGGCTCGGCTTGCCGCCGCTGCCGGCCGAGATTCCGCGTCCCCGGCGCCTCGAGGAGGGCCACGACTCCGCGCGGCTTGGCGCGGCCGCGGGAGTCACGCGGTTGTCGTCGTACGAGGAGGTCTCGTGGCGCGGGGCCCTCCACGATCTGGCCTCCCCGGACATCGGTTATCTGCCCGACAGCCAGCTGCAGGCGCTCAACTTGCGCCTGCGCTTCGACAACAAGGATCGCGTCCCTTATGTCGAGCGCTTCGATCTCGTCGACATCATGTCGCTCTCGCCGTGGGAGGCTTGGAACCGCAAGCCCTCGTGGAAGGCCTCCGCGGGCATCGACCAGGCCAAGGAGCTCGGCTGCGGGCCGGTCGCCTGCATGCATTACGACCTCGACGCGGGTCTTGGGCTCGCGTTTGAAACGCATCTGGGGCGCAAGGAAATCTATTACGCGCTGGCCGAGACCGACTTCGGTGCGGCCCCCGTGTTTAATGACGGGTGGAGGATCGGAGCGGGCGGGACCGCCGGGATCGCCGTCGAAGAGGCCGAGACGCTCAAGACCACCGCCGAGGCGACCTACATCGGCTACCTCAACAGCCCTTCTCGCGAACGTCTGCGGCTGGCTCAGGCCTGGCGCTTGTCTCGCGACGTCGAATTGAGGTTGAATCTGGACAAGCGCGTGCCCGACCAAGAGGCCGGGCTGACTTTCTTCTACTATTACTGATGAGGTCATGGCTCGCGGTCCTGGTCTTGTTTTGCGCCGGCGCCTTGGCCGGCTGCGGGAGCATGTACTTTTATCCCTCCAAGGAAGCCGATCCCAGGCTCGAGCCGGCGGTGCGCGGCGCGGGACTGCGCTTCGAAGTCGTGCACTTCCGCTCGGGCGACGGCACCGACCTCACCGGACTCTTCTTCCCTTCTACGGCGACGGCGAACGGCACCGTAATCCACTTCCACGGCAACGGCGGGAATATGACCTCGCACGCCCTCTTCGTCGCGTGGCTGGCCAAGGAGCGCTACAACGTGTTCGTGTTCGACTACCGAGGCTACGGGAGTTCGGCGGGACGGCCTTCGGTCCGCGGCGCCGTCGAGGACGGAGTCGCGGCCCTGCGCTTCGTGTTCGCGCATCCGGGGGTCGACCCCGATCGCGTCGTCGTCTTCGGACAGAGCTTCGGCGGCGCTTTGGCCGTCGCCGCGGTCGCAAAGTCGGGCTTCACCGGCGTCAAAGCCCTCGTTCTGGAGAGTACCTTCGAGTCTTTCCGCTCGATCGCGCGCGACAGGCTGGGAACTCTTTGGCTGACCTGGCCGCTGCAATATCCGCTGTCCTTCTTGTTCCCCGACGCCTTGAGCCCGCGTCTGCTCATCAAGGACATCTCGCCGAGGCCCATCTTGTTCATCCACGGCGACGGCGATCCGATCGTCCCGATCAAGCACGGTCTGGCCCTCTACGAAGCGGCCGGGGAGCCGAAAGAGTTCTGGACGCTGAAGGGGGCGGGGCATACTGCGGCCTTCGCGAGGCAATCGGCGTATTCGACGGACTACCGCCCGAGGCTGGTCAAGTTCCTAGATGAGGTGCTGGCGCCTGCGGCGGGCGGGCCGCGCCGCTAGCGCGACGCGACCGGAAACGGCTCGGAGCTTGCCGCGTTGGTCTTCTTCTGGCTCATGCCGACGGCGAGCTTGAGGCTGGCGCCCATCGTCTTGAGAGGCTCTCCCAAAGTGTGCGAGACCATGCGCACGCAGCCCAAGGAGCAGCCGGCCTCGCAGGGCTTGTTGAAATCGTTTTCCTTGAGGCGCTTGGGCGTGAGCTCCATGAGCGGCGTCATGCACGCCCGCTGTTGGGAGCACCACTGCACCGCTCCGGCCGCGTTGACGTAGAGGAACTTGAAGCCGCCCAGGCACTTCCATGGGCGGGAAAAATCGCCGCGCAGCATCTCCTTGAGATGCTCGCCGTAGAAGTTGACGCCCTCGAAGACGCCGTATTTTTTCAGGATGCCGAGGAACTTCTCGCCTTTGATCGCGATCCGGCCTCCCTTGCCGTGCATGACCGAGAAGCCGAAGGCGAACGGCATGCCCTTGAGGATGTCCCGGAACTCGTCGTAGGTGCTCAGGGTCTCGTCGTTGAGAACGGTCTGGATCTCGACCGTGAATCTGGCCTCCTTGGCCAGCACCTTGAGGCGCGGCAGGATCGACTTGAGGCATTTGTCGGAGTGCGGCGTCGGATGCAGCGAGTCGACCGAGACCTGCATGAAGTCCAGGCCCGCGGCGTTGAGAGCGCGGATGCTCTTTTCGGTCAGCAAAAAGCCGTTGGTGATGATGGTCGCGAGGTTCGAGCCGCCGCGCTTGGACTTGGTGTGGCGCACGAGCTCCGCGATGTCCGGGTGCATCATCGTCTCGCCGCCGAGGAAGTCGTAGACCTGCACGCCGAGCTCGTCGAGCTTGTCGATGCGCCTCTTCATCTCTTCCAACGGGATGATCGGGGCTCCCGGAGTGTACTCGTCGCAGTAGGAGCAGGTCAGGTTGCAGTCGTCGGTCACCACGACCTGGGCGTACATCGGCCGTGAGTCGAAGACTCGCTTGGCTCCCGTCAGGATGAATCGGAGGTCGACGGCCATGACGCCCTATTTTACCATTTTCCGACGGAGCCGGCTACCGTGCCGAGGCGCCGGGGTCTTCGGGAGCGAGGTAGCGCCGCCCGTGGCTGTCGAGCAGCGAGAACGTCCCGTCGGTGTGGAAGAGCAGTATCTGGAGC
The DNA here is from genome assembly GCA_016194705.1 of Elusimicrobiota bacterium. Lineage (GTDB taxonomy): Bacteria > Elusimicrobiota > Elusimicrobia > UBA1565 > UBA9628 > PALSA-1176. The sequence continues at coordinate 81,612 of JACQAZ010000033.1, forward strand.
TGGTCCGGGTCCTTGGTGTCCGAGAACTGGACCCTGGTCACATCGCGCTCCAGGAAGGCCAGGAAGTGGGGGTCTTCGCCTTGGTAGCGCGCGTAGAGAAAGGCCTCATGCCTGTTGCCGTAGATCTGCACCAGGCGGGAACCGTCGGGGCTGAAGTAGGTGTCGCCGTTCTGGGCCTCGGTCTCCTTAGGGGCCGCGGGGGCGGAGACCGTCGGCGGCGCCGCGGGCGCCGTGTTGTCGGGAACGTACGTATTGTTGTTGTAAACGTAGATGGCTTGGTAGGGTCCTTGCCACCACCAATGACCGCCGTTCCAATACAGCCAGCGGGCCAGCGACTGGTCGTACCACCACCAGTAGCCGGCGTTGTAGCGCGTCCAATAATATGTCGGGCCCGAGTAGAATCCGTACCATTGGGAGCCCCACCGGTCGCGGTAGTGGCAATAGCGCAGACCGCCGTCGTTGTGCCAATAGTACTGATTGGGCTTGAGTTCGCTGCGGTTGAGCACGACGACCTTGCTCATCAGCGGCGCGTTGGCGACGACGACGTCGTGCTGAGGCGCCTGCGCGAGGGGCTTGGCTTGAAGTGGGGCGCCCCTTTCATCCGTCGCGGGAGGCTTGATCAGGTGTCCATCGGTGATCGCGACCGGGGGCTTCGTCGTCTGCCCCCAGGTCAAAGGGGGCGGGGGGGCATCGCGAGGCTTTTCCTTCGGTGCCGCCGCCCTGGGAGCCGGCTTGCTCGGAACGGTCTTTGCCGCCGGCCGCGGCGGAGCGGGGGGGATCTTTTCGTGACGCGGCGGAAGGATGACCCTGGCCTTCGCAGGCGCCGGCGAGGCCGGCCTCGGAGCTTTGGCCGGAGGGATCTCGTGGTGCGGCTTGGAGAGGGCCTTCTCCCTGATATGAAGCTCCTTGCGCTCTTTCTCTTTCGGTTCCTTTTTTTCCTGATCCTTCGCGTCCATCGCGCGGGAAACGGCCGAACCCGCGGCGAGAAGAAGGAGGGAGAGGACGACGGATGCCGCGGCTCTCATGGGATTCTCACTAATATTACGGCCGAACGGGCGAAAAGTTCCCTCAAAAAAGGAGCCCCCCACCCAGGCTAGCCTGGGTGGGGGGTTTTGCTATCGTTGGGCTACCAGCCGGAATTCCCGCTGAGAGCCTGGAAGGCCGCCGACTTCATGAGCGACTGGCTCAAGGAAGACGGCGAACCCTGAGGCGGCGCGTTCGGATCCGGCAGCGGCGCCGCGGGAGCGGGAGCCGACAACGCCACGCCGTTCTGGTCGAAGGCGCTGAAGTTCCCGTTGCTCTGAATCGCGACGATCTGGTACAGCTTGCCCTGGTCGTCGAGCTTGAACTTGACGTCGGTGACGCTCGCGGCGAGAGTCACCGGCTCGAAGGCCGGCGGGTTGGCCGTGTCGGCCAGGACCGCCGTCGCAGTTCCATCGGCGCTCACCGTGACGGTGCGGCTTCCGTCGGGGCTCGTGTAGACCTTCGGCTGCTTCGGCGGCGGAGCCGTCAGCGAGTAGCCGTTCTGGTCGTAGAGGCCGAAGCCCCCGTCCGAGGTTAGGGTCAGTATCTGATTCAGGACCCCCTGAGCGTCGCCCTTGAACCTGACCTGCGTCACGCCGTCACCGAGCCACACCGGCTGGAAGGCCGGCGGATCGTTGGTGTCGGACAGATACGCCGTCTGCTTGCCGTCCGCGCTGATGGTGACGATTCGAGACCCATCCGCGCTGGTGTAGACGGTCGGCTGCGGCTGCGGCGCCGGCTGGACTGGGTCGGCCGGAGGAGCCACGACGGGAGGCGTCGGGTCGGGCTGCATGACCACGCCGCCGTGCGAGTCCTCGTAGCGGTAGTAGCCGTTGTCCGTGTAGACGTAGACCCTCTCCACATAGACTGGGTCGCGGTACCACCAGCGGCCGTCGTGCATGTAGCACCAGCGGCCCCAGTACGGGTCGTACCACCAGTAGTAGTTGTCGTGGTAGCGAGTCCAGAAGTACACGCTGCCGATGTAGAAGCCCCACCAGTGGTAGCCGTAGTTGTCGTAGTGGTGGTAGACGTCGTAGTCGCGCCCATCGTGGTCGCGCCAGCGGTGCTCGTGGTAACCATGATCATTCCGATTCCAGTTGTTGTTCTGGATGTTCGTGATGTTGTTGATCGTGGTGTTGTTGTTGATGATCGTGATGTTGTTCGTCGTCGGCGCGATCACCTTGCCGTTGGCGTTCTGCAGGGGCTTCTGCGTAATCTGCCTGCCGCTGCGGTCCACCGTGGGAGGAGTGATGACCTTGACCGTGCCGTCCTTCTTGGGATCAATGACCTTGCCCTTCTCGATCTTCGGGGGCTCGGGTACTCGCCTGACCGGCTCACCAGGCTTCTTCGGCTGCTCCGGCTTCGTCGGATCGCTGGGCTTGGTCGGCGTAACGATCACTGGAGGCTTCTGCGTCGGAGGCGGCGGAGGAGTCTTACCCTGATCAGGCTGCTTCCCAGGCTTGTCCGGCCGCGGAGGATCCTTCTTGTGAGGGTCCTGCTTGGGCGGATCCTTCTTCGGGGGATCCTGCTTGGGCGGGTCCTTCTTGGGAGGGTCCTGCTTGGGCGGATCTTGCTTGGGCGGGTCCTTCTTCGGAGGGTCCTGCTTGGGCGGATCTTGCTTGGGCGGGTCCTTCTTCGGGGGATCCTGCTTGGGCGGATCCTGCTTGGGCGGGTCCTTCTTCGGAGGGTCCTGCTTGGGCGGATCTTGCTTGGGCGGGTCCTTCTTGGGAGGGTCCTGCTTGGGCGGATCTTGCTTGGGCGGGTCCTTCTTGGGAGGG
>JACQAZ010000005.1 GCA_016194705.1 Elusimicrobiota bacterium
CGTGATTCCTTCTCGGGAACGCGAGGTATTTTATTTTTTAGGCGGGGCCGGAGCCAGTCCTTAGCCGAGGATCAAGGGAGCCGGGACCCCTGGATTTCCGCGGGAGGATTGGCTATACTACACGCGCAATGAAGGCCCAGATATTGGTCGTCGAGGACCAGACCGCCACCTCCGATTTGATCGCGGAAGTCCTCAAAGAAGAGGGCTACGAAGTCAAAGTGGTCGATACCTTGACCAAGGCCCGGGCGAACCTTTCCCGCGCCCTGCCCGAACTGCTCATCCTCGACCGCACTTTGCCCGACGGCGACGGCCTCGAGCTCTGCCACGAGCTGCGCAAGGAGGACAAGAGCGTCAACTTGCCGCTCCTCATCCTGACCGCGAAGAAATCCGTCGAGGAGAAGGTCTCGGGCCTCAAGGGAGGCGCCGACGATTATCTGGCCAAGCCCTTCAACACCGAGGAGCTCATCGCGCGCGTCGAGGCCCTGCTTCGGCGCACCGGCAAGACCGAGGAGCCGACCATCCTGACCGAGGGCGACCTCAAGCTCGACAAGACCTCCCGCAAGGCCTTTCTCAAGACCAAGGAAGTCGGCCTCTCCGCCAAGGAGTTCGACCTCTTGTGGTTCCTGATGTACCGCAAGAACCGCGTGCTGACCCGCGATTTCCTGCTCCAGCACGTCTGGGGCTACGACTCGGGCCTCGACCTCACGACCAAGGTCGTCGACGTGACGCTCTCCCACCTGCGCGACAAGCTCGGCCCCGCCGCCGAGATGATCGTGGCCGTGCGCGGCTTCGGCTACCGCTTCGACTCCCGGCCCTAGTCGACGAGGTCTGCCTCCGAGACCGAGGACGCCAGCGCGCAGCACAGCGCGGCCCCGCCCAAAGCGAACAGCGCGCCGCGCAGCGATCTCTCGGCGAGCCAGCCCACCGTCGGATAGATGACGGCCGACAGCATTTGGCGCGCCATGCCCACGGACGAGAGCACGGTCGCGCGCCTGCCCGAGTCGACGTGCTTGTTCATGTAGTTGGCGATGAGCACGCTGCGCGACATCCCGAAGGTGACGAGCGCCACCACGCAGAAAATCGCCAGGGGCAGGCTCGTCGCGGCCCCGAGCGCGAGATAGGCCGCCCCCGGGATCAGGGCGCTGAGCAGCAGATAGCGCCGGCGCCCGCCGGCCCAGCGCTCGAGGCGGTCGAAGCTGTTCATGACGAGAATCTGCGACCCCGTGAAGGCCGCCGTCACGAAGCCGTAGGCGGCCATCGGCAGGCCCAGGGCCTTGAGCGTCGGCTGAAAGAGCCAGATCATCATGAAGCTCAAGACATAAATCGTGACCGAGTCGAAGGCGAGCGCGCGCAGGGCGCGGTGGCCGGCCGCGTAGCGCAGGCCGTCGAGCATGACGCTTAAGAGGCGCTTCTCGACCGGGGACTCGCGCGCGGGCTCGATCATCGCCGCCGCGACCAAAAACGAGAGGGCGTAAGCCGCCGCCATGCAGACCATCGGAGCGCGCAGCCCGTAATGGGCGGCGATCAGGCTGCCGATCGGCGCGCTGACCATGATCCCGCCGATCTCGAAGCCCGCGGCTTTGGCGAAGAGGTCCTTCGAGCGGCTCTCTTGGCCCAGCTGCTTGAGGGTGTCGTAGCCCAGGGCCTGGTCGGCTCCCGAGACGAAGGCCTGCGCGAGGGCCCAGAGGAACTCGGCCGCCAGAAAGACGCGGAAGTCGGGCTTCGAGGCGTAGGTCAGCGCGGCCAAGGCCATGCAGAGGCCGCCGCACATCAGCGAGGCGCGCCACGTGAACGCGTCGGCGAACGCCCCGGTGGGCACCTCGAGGATGAAGAGCCAGATCACGAACCACGACTGCAGGAGCATGACCTGGCCGAAGGTGATGCCGCCCCAGTCGAGGAAGAACGGGATCAGCACGCCCGCGAAGAAGTGCATGCTGACGAGGAACTTGAAGGCGAACATCTTCGGGATGTTGCCCCTCAGGCGGTTCACGGCGGGCTCTAGTTGGCGCGGTCCTTCGGGAACAACCGGCAGACCCTTCCTTCCACGAGGAACATCTCGGAGTCTTCGGACTTCTCGATGCTCCCGTAGATCGCCGACATGTTGACGACCTCGGTCAGGTGGTCGAGGTATTTCTGGATCTTCCCGCGCGAGGCCCTCAGGATGAGGTACGGGGTGTGGATCGGGTACGCCTTCCTGGCCATCCACGCCTCGCGGTGAGACTTGAGCTTGGCATACACGGCCGCCATCGCGGGCGTCGGCGTGGGCGGGGCGACGTAGTTCTTCTCGAGCGTGCTGCGGGCCTTGCCGCCGCTCAGCTTGACGAGGCGAGCCGCCTCGAGCTCCTTGAGCGCCTTCTTGACCGCCGCGACATGTTCTCCCGAAATGTCGGCGAGTTCCTTGGCCTCGACCCAACCCCCGGTGTTGCAGAGGATCACGTGGCAGGCGTAGGCCGTGGGGCTCTGCGCGATCGCCTTGTACTGGTCGAGGTCGAGCTGGACCTTGGTCTGGCCGATGGCCTGGCTGGCCGCGCTCTCTGCCAGCCGAATGGCGCCGGGGACGGGGTCGGTCGTGACCTCGGTGAGCAAATCCTGCATGAGCTCCTCGTCGCCGAGCACGTCGACGAGGAAGGCGCGCACGAGCGCGCGCGCTTTCTCCGAATGGGGCATGAGGTCGAGTGCGGCCAGGATCTTCTTGATGCGCCAGCCCTTGGGCAGTCCCCGGCCGCGCTCGATGCGAAGATAATTGGCGAAGGTCAGGCCGAGTCCGCGCTGTCCTCCTCGGCTCCGAAAAAAAGCGTAGGGCGTCTTGTAGCCCTGCTCCGAGCGAATGATCGCCAGCAATTTGCCGAAAGAGTCGTTCGCCATTGCGTTGCCTCCTGCTGCCTCGGGGATTCCCGGACTATACAAAAAAACCAGTTATCACGCCATGATAAAAGATTTCGCCGGCCCGCTCAATCCCCGACACGAACCAAAGCCTGCCGCGGAACTTCCCGCTTGCCTCAGCCGGAAGCCGACGCGCGCCGCTATACTCTTGGCATGAGCATCAGCGAGCGGCACCAAAGAAAACACGGACCAAGAGGTGACACGAAGATGATCAAGGCCATGTGGGGGAACTACCAGACCAACGCCGGACCGACGTCGCACCGCCAAGGACGCACGCAGAGGCGGGTCGTCATGCAGATCGGCCGCACGCACGTCGACGTGATCCAGGGCGCGGGCATCCAGATGCTCCTGGTCACGCGGCCGCAAGCTTAGCGGAAACGATCAGGACAAAAGTGAAACCCATGAAAAACCATCGCCGAGCCGTCCTCGCGCTGATCGCGCTGGCCGCGCTGCAGTCCGCGGCCTTCGCGGCGGACGTGAAACAGGATCACATGAAGGTGCAGCCGCCCCTGTTGCCGATCGGCCAGACTCCTTCCGCGGCTTTGTACAAGGCCGTGGAGGGGATTCCTCCGCCTTCGCTCCTGCCCGAGAGCCTCCGCGCAGGCGACATGAAGGACGGCTACCCAGCAGCACAGGCCCCGGCGGGGGAATCCCCGCTGGCAAACTTGGGCAAGCTCGAACAGACCGCCGGCGAGCCCCTGCCCCCGGCCGTGGAGCAGTTCAAGGACAACCCGGCTGCGCTGCGCAGCGAGCCCGCGGTTCCCGAGGCCCATGGGACCGTAGTCGGACCCAATGAGACGTCCGTGAAGGCAGGGGAGCCGCGAAGAATGTCCCTGGGTATTCCGTCCGGCATGACGGCGGAGATCGAGGCCCGCCGCAGCAAAGAGAGGGTCGGGCTCAACGACACCGTGCTCTCCGCGCTCATGAAAATGTCCGACGGCAATCCGGGAGCCGCGGTGGTCCTGAACAAGATCATGGCGGCCAGCGGCCCTGTGGGGCTCATGCAGATCCTGCACCTGGACTCCCAGGGCATCTACGGCCCCGATATCTGGCTGGGCTTCAAGGACGTCTCCGGAGAGAAGATCGACGTCTTCCTTCATAAGTTGCGCGCTGGAACCTTGAAGCAGGAGATCGAGAAGTTCAAGGGCGGGTTTAGACAACCCGCCAAACCTGCGCCGCAAGGCGTCAGTCACCCGACGGTGGGCGCTCAGCATCCGACGGTGGGTGCCAGGCATCCGACGTCAGGCGCCGGCCACCCCACTGGGAAGTGGCGCACATACTGATCGGGATTGGGGGAGATAAATATGAACGACCTGACAAGCAAGTTCGCCGCCGCGCTGACACTGGCTGTCGCGCTCTCCACGGCCGTCCGCGCCGAGGTCCCCGCCGTAACGGGTGTCGTCCTTCAGACTCCGTTGAACAAGACCGTTTGGACCCTAGCCGAGGCCAAGGAGTCCTTCGAGAACGGCTCGCCCATCGACGCGGAGAAGCTCCCGGGCGACTGGAAGCGAGTCGCCGTCGTAAAGGCGTGGGAACCGAATGACGGCGTCATCGACCTGAGCGGCCTCGACACCGACGGCGAAGGCGGAAAGCTAAGCTTCTCCCAAAAGAAGAACCCGCTGCAGGAGGCCTACACCTACGTGCGCGTCCATAAGGAGACCGGCGACGAGCCCGTCTATTGCAAGCGCGGCCCGGCCTCGCTCTGGTTCCAGAGCAAGGAGAAGAGGGAGCCCAACAAGGGCAAGCTCATCGAGCGCAGGACCTATGCCTGCCGCCTGATCCACGCCGACCACCTGCTCTGCATGAAGATCACCGAGTTCCCGCTTGATGGCGCGATGGAGTATGCCGCCTACGCCAAGGTCGCGCCGGCGGTGGCCGCTGACGCGCTCGACGAAAGCCGCCGCGCCCACCTGACGACGTGGTCGACCCTTCGGGCCTTAGGTCAGTTCCACGAGGTCTTCTGCGACGCGGGCCGGATCAAGATCGCCGACCTCTCGTTCTGGTACGAGAACGGCTTCGGTTCGAAGTCAATGAAGATGGCCGGCGCGATCGACGGCGTCTTCATCAAGGTCCGCGGCGCCAAGCGGCTCAACGAGGACGCGCGCGCCGCATTGGCCGCCCTGCTTGAGACCGGCAAGGACGAGGGAAGGAACCTCCGCTGGTTGGCCGATCAGATCGAGGGCCTCTATCAGTTCTACGAATCCACGGCGGAGCGCAAATGAAGGCGGCGGTCTCCAGCGCGGCCATAGCGCTGGCGCTCCTGAGCCTCGGCCGGACGCTCGCGGGCTTCGGGCAAGAGGACTTGGGCGCGACCTTCGGGCTTGCGCGGCAGGCGGTCCGCGCTTCGGCGGCCGCGCAAGCCCAAGACATGCGAAGTCCCTGCGAGAAGCGCGCCTTCGCGGTCATGTCGTGGAAGGTCAACGCGAACTATCCCGCCTGGAGGTTCCCCGAATCGGCGCAAAGCTACGCGAAATCATTGTGCGAGGGCGCGCAGTCCGATGCTCCCGCCGCCTGTCTTGAGATCGCGCTGCCCCAGGTCTCGGCGCAATGGGGGCTCGGCGCGAGCGAGCCTCCCAATGGCTACGCGCTCGGACACGCCGTGCGCCTATGCCGCGGCGCGAAGAAAAGCGCGGCGGCGCCGAAGTGCTACGCCTTGGCCGCGGCCCTCATGCCCCGGGTCTGGGGCGACAGCCTCAAGAGCCTTTTCTCCGACGAGCTCAGCCCCGTCTCGGACTCGGCCGCCGAACTGTGCTCGGGAGCCTCCTCGACTGATCTGGACCGGCGGTTGGGCTACTGGGCGAGGACCTACGCGGAGCTGACCAAGGATTGGAGCCCCGACAAGTCGCGCGTGTTCAGCTACACCCTGCTGCGCGACGACTACACGAAGGAAGCCGCGAAGAAGTGCGCGGCGTCGGACCAAGGAGAACAGAGATGATTAAATTCATGCTTGCCTTTATCGCCGCCGCCTTCGTCGCGGCGCCGGCCGCCGCGAAGTGCTTCGAGGAGCCCTCCGAATTCCCCGGCTGCACGGTCGTCATCCCTCGCGACTACAGCGCGTTCCGCGACGGACTCTCGCACGGACAATTTCTCCACGTGCTGCAGACGATGAACGCCAAAGGCGACACGCAGGGCAGGGAGCTTCTCAACAGCCAGTTCGGCTGCGGACGGGGCTGGGACATCGCGATCGCGTGCCTGGCGCAAAGGTACGGCTCCGACGTTCTCCCAAGCGCCGAGGCCAAGCGCCTGAGCAACGAGGCGGTCGCCCAGGACAAGGCGAATTTCGAAAGGATGTACGGCAAGGAAAAGGGAGCCGCGATGTACAAGAAGCTCAACGACGACATCGCCCGCACGATCAAGGGGCTCGCCGGCGAGCCCCGTCGGCTCGAGGCGCAAGACCAGGCCCCGTCGGTCCCCTCCGCGCGCACGAGGCCTCCCATCGAACAGACCGACAAGAGCCTCCAGAATCTCCTGGACTCGCTCGACAATCTCAAGGGCATCGTCTCCTTCGACATCGAGGCGGCCAGGCGCACTCTCAACGCCGCGCGGGGAGAGGCGCAGTCGGAGCCTCCCGCGCAAGCCCGCTCCGATGAGCCCAAGGCGGACAAAGCCGCCCAGCCCAAGTTCCGCTACCTGATGCAGGACGAGCTGACCGCGCTGCTCGCCAAGGTCAGCCCGGAGGAAAGGCGCGAGCTCGTGGGGCTCTTCGGCGCGGCGCAGGAGAAGAGGAAGTGGGAGCTCGCCCTGAAATACGGCGTCGCCGACACGGGCAGGAAGGTCGAGGAGCTGCCGATCACGCCGACCGACCAGATCGCGCTCAAGGCGTTCTACAACATGGGCGCCTACATGTCGGCCCAGGACGCCGTCCTCGCCGACGCGGCGAAGTTCATGGTGGACAGCCAGGACCGCTACAAGCCGGTCCTGCTGTCAGGCCAATCGCCCTGGGACGCGAAGTCGAGGTACGTCACGTCGCTGGGCGCGGGCCACGGCTCCAAGATCATGTTCGACCTGCTGGCCTCCTATTACGCATCCCACGGCCCGCAGGGCAAGGTGCTGTTCCGCACGACCGACGCCAAGGCCAAGTGGGTCGCATCGACCTTCAAGGGAGACTATTCGCACGTCATCGAGAGCTCCGACGTCAACCTAGCGCTCGAGTACTACGCGATCCCGGGCTCGCATCTTTACGCCTACCGCATGCTCGGCCAAGCCAGGGAGGACGTCTCGGGCTACGCGGTCGTGACCAACTCGCCGGCCGTGTTCCGCCAGTCGTTCTCGATCCAGTCCCCCAAGGAGACCACCGTCGACAACAGCTGGGGCGTCGACAAGCGCTACGCGGCCGATCTCCTCGAGGTCCTCGAGGACGTTTCCAGCGCGGCCGTGACGATCAAGCGCGACTGGACCGCCTACAGCCATCTCTTCACCGTCAAGGCGCCGAAACTCTACCAATCGACCCGCAAATGATCAAGCTGGGATTGCTGCTGGCGTTGTCTCCCCTGGCCCGCGCCGAAGGCTTCCGCTACGTGGGCATCGGCGAGCTGCGCCGGCAGCAGCCTCCTCTCCCGCTGGTCCCGCTGACTCCCGAGGATCTGGAGCAGGACCGCGACGGCGACGATGAGCCCTCGCCGCTCGCGTCGATCGACGTCGACAACGTCAAGAGCCTCAACGGGCAGCGCATGGTGCTTGCGCCCGGGCAGTCCTTCGAGCTGCGCGTCGCCAAGAGCCCCGAGAACAAGATCGTCTTGACCTCCGAGGCGGAGGAGCGCCTGAGCATACGGCGCGGGCAGACCGAATACGAGTGGCTCTTTCTGCTGGCGGCCTCGACGCCGTCGACATCCGGGACCGTGAACGTGCGCGTGGACATGGCCGACGGCAACCACTTCCATCTGCCGGTCTGGATCGGTCCCGTCAAGGGCGTCGATCTCGGGATGCTACATGGCCGGCGAGGCGGAGAGCTCAGGGACCGGAATTTCAAGCTCAGGCCCGGCGAGCAGCTGCAGTTCATGAAGGAAGAGACGGACGGCTGGGCGAAGATCCGCGAGGCCGAGACGGAACCGGCGGAACTCGTGCGGTACGAACGCCACGAACTCATGCGTTCCGGCGAGGAGCTCGCCTCCGTCTTGTCCCTTTACGCCTTTCGCGTCCCCGAACACGCCAAGCCGGGAAACAAGGCGGTGGTGCGGCTCAAGATCGGGCCCGGGAAGGACTGGAACGTCGAGTTCACCGTCGAAGTGATCGGGCCGCAGCGGCAAGGAGAAAGCAAATGAGACAACATGCAGACGCGGTCTGGACGGCGCATAGGTCCGGAAAATGGGACGGCGCGACCCGCTCCCCCAAGCACGGCGCGCGCCGGGAAGCGGCGAAGGGGCCGGGCACCTGCCGCGTCCCCGCCGCGAGGGTCGGGCTCAAGGCGGTACGAACGCCATGACCGCACGCGCCCTCCTATCGATCTCTCTGCTCGCGCTCGCCGCGCCGACCGCCGCCTGGGCGATCGACGATCCGATCTCCGTGACGGAGCTCCTCAACCACTACTACGGCAGGAACCGCTACATTCCGCCGGCCCAGGTCGCGCCCGCGCAAGCCTCTCCGGTCGAACCCGAGGACGGGCCTCCGGCGCGGGAGCGCTGGGGCCTCATCGTCAACGGCGACGTCGAGGCCTCCTCGCCCACCCATATCGCCAACACGGAGAAGGTCTTGGCCTTCATGAAGAACTACTACCGCATCCCCGAGGGCCACGTCGTGATGCTCTCCGTGCACAAGACGACGGTCACCAAGGACCTTATCGTCAAGGAAGCCGCGCGCCTCAAGGACGCGAAGATGCTCGTGCTCTACACGACGGGGCACGGCGACGACAGGGACGACCAAAGCGAGCTGATCCTGCCCGAGAAGCCCTGGATCACGGCGGACGAGTTCGCCCGACTCTTCCTGGTCGGCAAGGCCGCCTCGATCGTCTATCTGGGAGACCAGTGCTATTCGGGAGGCTTCGCCTCGGCGATGATCCGCTCTCTCAAGCGCATGAAGGACCCGGAAGGCAAGCGTCGCGCCGTCGACATGATCGCCATCTCGGCCACGGACTTCTGCCACGTGACCTATTGCCAGAACTTCCTGCTCCCCTACCTCGACGCCTTCAAGGACCCGGCCAACGACAACGACCCCAAGGACGGCCGCGTCAGCGAATGGGAGGCCTTCAAGGCCGCCCGCGACAAGTACGCGAAGGCTTTCTCGCCGGAGGACGGCGGCGTGCCACAGTACCTGACCGCTCACGGCAGACCGTAAGCGTCAGCCTGTCCACGGATCGAAGACCTCGGCCCCGCAGCGGCGGAGGCCCTTCACGTTGCGCGTGACCACGGTGAGCCGACGCGCCGTCGCGGTCGCGGCGATCAGGCTGTCGATGACGTCCAGAGTCTTTCCTCGCCTGGCGGCCCGCGCCTGCAGGCGGCCCCATTCGCCGGCGGTCTCCAGGTCCAGCTCGAGGATGCGTCCGTGGAAGCGCTTCGAGAGCTCCTCGTCGACCCAATCCCGCAGGCGCGCCTTGCGCGGCCCCGCGGGCATTCCCGCGATGCCCTTGTGCAGCTCGCCGATGGTGACGACGCTGAGGTAGAGGGACGCTTCATCGCGCTCGTCGAGCCAACGGACGACCCTCGCGGCGGGCCTGGGCTTTAGGAGCTCCGAAAGCGCGCTGGCGTCGAGCAGGTACTTCAAAGGGCCGTCTTGCGGGCGAGGTTGAGCCCGGCGCCGCGCAGGGGGGATTTCGCGAAGAACCGCGACAGCCTCCGGCCCGACCCGGAGAGCCTCTTGAAGTCCTCGACGGAGACGAGCACGGCCGCGGGCCGTCCCCGCAGGGTGATGGTCTGAGGGCCCTTGCGCATCGCCGATTCCACGACCTGGCTCAGCTTGTTCTTCGCCGTCTGGAGCTGCCACTCAGTTTTCATGATATAGCTAGACTGTCTAGATAGATCATACCAGGGCGGGAAGGTCCTGTCAAGGGGACCTCCCGTCGGAGCCTCAGCGCTCGGGGGGCTCGGCCTTGAAGGCCAGGGGCTCGCCTTCCTTCAGGCGGTGGCGCGCCGCGGCTCCCGCGGGAAGCTCGAGCACGAACTGGGCCGGCCCGCCGACGCGCGCGACGTCCTCGTCGGGAGTCTTCTCGGTGGAGGCCTTGACGCGTTCGTGGACCTTCGTGACCTTCTTGTCGGCGCCGATGAAGACGATGTCGAGGCTGACCAAGGTGTTCTTCATCCAGAAGGTCATCGGCAGCTCGCGCGAGAAGACGAACAGCATCCCGTAATCCTTGGGCAGCTTCTTGCGGAACATGAGCCCGCGCTCGCGCTCGACCGGGGTGTCCACGACGTCGGCCACGATGCGCTTGCCGTCTGGGAAATCCAAGGTGGTCTGCTTGCGCGCCTTGAGCGGCGAGCCGGCTTGGGCGGCCAAAGCGAGGGTCAACAGGATTCTCATCACCATTCGTCTCTCTCCTTGCGCCGCCTCTTCTCCGGAAACAGAGGCAGGTACTGCTTGTCGACGATGTCCTCGACGGCCAGGGCGGATTGCTCGAGAGGGACCCAGGCCAAATGGTAGTCGGCCGCGATGTCGGCCAGGTCGGCTCCCTTCTTGCGCTTCTCGACGGTCTTGGCCAGCGGCTGACGCCCGTCGTGGCTCATCATGACGAGCTCGATGATCTCGAGCTTGTAGTAGCCCTGCCGGACCAGAGCGCTGACGTCGCCCACGGGACCCGAGGTCGAGACCTCGACCTGCTGCCAATAGGTCGTCGAGAAGACCAGGTTGAGCGCCAAGGCCACGGGCGCCGAGTCCTCCTTGGGCTTCTTGTGCTTGGAAAATTCGCTGACCTGCGCTAAGGCGGGAGCCGCCGCCAGCACGAGCAGCGCTCCAAGGGCCCATTTCATCGCGGCGCTCCGGCGGAGACCTCGTGGAAGTAGCGCGTCACGCTTTTGGCCTCGTCCATCCAGCCCTTCGTCCCCCAGGGCCCGACGCGGCCCCACAGCGCCCGGCCGAGGTCGTGAAAGAATATGCCGGCGGCCGGGCCCTCCCCGTAGATTCCTTCGATGGCGGCCTTCATCCGGCGCCCCAACTCCTTGGGGCCGTCGGGGGCGCGCTGGTGCAGGGGCCAGTCCATCACGTCGCCCACGACGAGCTGGACATCCGAGCGCTTGACGTAGTCGTGCCAGTCGCGGATCAGGGCGCCGAACTGCTCGCGCGTGGCCTCATAGAGCATCAAGGAGTCGGCGTCCACCCCGGCGTCGTTCATCATGACGGGATCCTGACCGTGGTGCCAGCCGCGGTCCCAGGTCAGGGTGAAGGCCCAGAGGGGCTTGTTGCCGCCGACCTCCGCCTTGATGCGCCGCACGACGGCGGCGACGCGATGCGCCCGCCACCACTGCCATTGATCGATGAAGGCCATGTCCCGGCGCATGACCTTCTTGCGCGCGAACCAGACCCGCTTCTCGCCCGCGGAGAGCTTGTCCCAGCCTGCCGGCGGGACCGTCCCGGGCATCTCGCGGAAGAAGTCGTCGGCGAGCTCGTAGCCGCCCAGGGCGTTGCGGATGTAGTCGAGCCCGACATAGTCGACTTCCGGGATGTCGGAGAAGCGCTTGAGCAGCGCCGCCACGTCCGAGGGCCGGTTGGGATCGTTGAGCGAGATCGCGCGCGTGAAGACCGACTTTCCGTCCTTGACCTCGAGCGCGTACTGATAGCCCGGCAGGCGCTCCTTGGACATCGTCAAATAGCACATCGCGTAGACGCCGAACTTGAGCCCGCGCCGGCGGCATTCCTTCGCGACCTGGGGGATCATGTCGAGGTTGTAGCTCACCCAGGTCTCGCCGGGCTTGTCTCCGGGGGTCTGGCCGCCGAGCATCCAGAAGGCGTCGGCGCCGACGTATTGGACCCAGTCCAAGAGGCCGCGCCAATCCTTTTTCTCCCCGTCGGGACCTGTCACAACCATCCCGCGCAGCGGCGTCGAGGTCTCCAGGGTCAGCACGGAGAGCCCGCGCGGCAGGGCCGCCGGCCGGCGGTAGGCGATCCGAAAAGGCCTTGCAGCGAGCCGCGGCCCGAAGGTCTCCGCGCCGAAGAGCGCGAGCGTGTACTCTCCCGCCTCGGCGTTCCAAGGGCAGGGCCAGCGCCCGGTCCAGGCGTCCCGGGTCGAGTCGTAGGAAAGCCGCACTCCGCCCAGGCCGCCGATCGTGGTGACCGGCTCGCCGCCGCGCTTGACCTCGACCACCGGAGGCTCGGCCCGCCACCTTTGATTGACGGCCGCGTCCCGGGTCCAGAGCCTGATCTCGACAAGGGCGTCGTGGTAATAGACCGGTGCGGAGGGCTCGAGGTGGACCGCGCGGACCCATTGCGCCCACCAGCCGCGGCCCGCGAAGACCGCCGCGTACATCGCGAGCAGGCCCAGAAACAGCCCCACGCCGCCCCTCTTTCTTCTCACGGATGACATGAATGGGCCATCATTTAAGGAAAGCCGCGAGATTCTACCAAATCGGAAGTAAGCTAGGAAAAATTTGGTATACTCGGACGATTTGCAGCGCTCGCTCAACGGAGACAACTCATGGTGACGGGACTCGTGCTGGTCCGGTTGATGGCAGGCAAGGAAAAGCAGGCCTTGGCTCAGATCAAGGCCACCAAGGGGGTCGCGCACGTGACCGCCGTTTTCGGCCGGTGGGACCTCGTTCTCGACATCGAGACCGACAACATCGACTCCCTCTCCAACGTGGTCGTCAAGGGCATCCGCGCCATCCCGGGAGTGTTGTCGACGGAAAGCTTGGTCACGACCGCGATCTGAAGGGCTCGCCCCCGAAGCCGTGGAATCACGATCCTCATCGCAGCCCGTCCTGTCCGTCCAAGGCCTACGGACCTATTTCTTCCTGGATGAGACCGTCATCCGGGCCGTCGACGGCCTCAGCTACGACCTCCATCCCGGCAAGACCTTGGCCGTCGTCGGCGAGTCGGGCTCCGGAAAATCCGTCCACGCCCTCTCGATCCTGCGCCTGCTGCCCGAGCCGCCCGCCAAGATCGTCGCCGGGAAAATCCTCTTCAAGGGAAGGGACCTCCTGACCATTCCCGCGGAGGAACTCAGGCAAATCCGGGGCAACCGCATCGCGATGATCTTCCAAGAGCCGATGACGAGCCTCAACCCCGTGCTGAGCGTCGGCGAGCAGATCGCCGAGACGATCATGCTTCATCAAGGCGCCTCGCGCGATTCGGCCTGGGCCAAGGCGGTCTCGCTGCTCTCGAAGGTCGGAATCCCGCACGCCTCCGAGCGCGTCAACGATTTCCCGCATCAATTCTCCGGCGGCATGCGCCAGCGCGCGATGATCGCGATCGCCCTGTCCTGCGAGCCCGACGTGCTGATCGCCGACGAGCCCACGACCGCGCTCGACGTCACCATCCAGGCCCAGATCCTCGAGCTCATGAAGGAACTCCAGAAAGAGTTCAAGATGGCGATCATCCTGATCACGCACAACATCGGCGTGGTCGCCGAGATGGCCGACGAGGTCGCCGTCATGTACGCCGGCCGCCAGGTCGAGTACGCCTCCGTGGGGGACCTCTTCAAGAACCCCAAGCACCCCTACACGCAGGGCCTTTTGAACTCGGTCCCTTCGATCTACACGCGCAAGGAGAAATTGGAGGCGATCCCCGGCCAGCCGCCGGAGCTCAGCAGGGAGTTCCCGGGCTGCCCGTTCGTGGTGCGGTGCGCCTGCGCGGAGGAGCGCTGCAAGGACCAGGACCCTCCGGAGTTCGATTTGGCGGGGAGCAGGATGAGCAACTGTTGGAAACAGGAGCGTGAAGCCGTAGAGACCCGGCACCGGTACGGTGCCGGGCGCCCGCCGCAGGCGCCCATCGCGTCATGAACGATCAGCCGATTTTAGAAGTGAAGGACATCAAGAAGCATTTCATCGTCAGGAAAGGAATCTTCGGCGAAAAGGGGGTCGTAAGGGCAGTCGACGGAGTTTCGTTCGCCGTGAGACCCCAGGAAAGTTTCGCCGTCGTCGGCGAATCGGGCTGCGGCAAGACGACGCTCGGGCGGCTCATCCTCGCGCTCGAGAATCCGACGGAGGGGGGAGTCTTCTTCGAGGGACGCGATCTTTTCGCGATCTCCGCAGCCGAGCGGCGCAAGGTCCGCCGCGACCTGCAGGTCATCTTCCAGGACCCGTACTCGAGCCTCAACCCGCGCATGACGGTCCGGCAGATCATCGAGGAGCCGTTGATCATTCACGGCGCCTACAGCGGGCCGGGGCAAAGGCAAAAGCGCATCGATTATCTTCTGGAGGTCTGCGGCATCGCGCAAAGCCACCTGTCGCGCTACCCCCACGAGTTCTCGGGCGGGCAGCGCCAGCGCGTCGGGATCGCGCGGGCCCTGGCCCTCAATCCCAAGCTCGTCGTCGCCGACGAGCCGGTCAGCGCGCTGGACGTCTCGATCCAGGCGCAGATCTTGAACCTGTTGAAGGACCTCCAGCGCGAGCTCAAGCTGACCTACGTCTTCATCTCGCACGACTTCTCGGTCGTGCGCCACCTCTGCAGCCGCATCGCGGTCATGTACCTCGGCAAGATCGTCGAGCTCGCCGAGTCCGAGGCGCTCTTCAACGATCCCCAGCTGCTCTCGGCCGTGCCGATCCCCGACCCCAACATCGAGAAGCGCCGCAAAAGGATTCTGTTGTCCGGAGACGTCCCGAGTCCCTTGAAGCCGCCGTCCGGCTGTCATTTTCACCCCCGCTGCCGCTACGCGGTGGGATCCTGCAAAGTGGAGGCGCCGCCGCTGGAGGAAGGCAAGACGGCGCACTGGGCCGCGTGCCCCGTGCGTCCCTTCGCCCAAAAATCCAGCGCCGCCGCTCTAACCGCCATATGAGTCAACCCGCCCCGACCGCGAAGAAGGACAGCCTGACCGTTTACGTCAAGGACGACGAAAAGGTGCCCGAGTTCACGATCCAGGCCGTCATCCTGGGCTTCGTGCTCTCGATCGTGTTCAACGCGGCCAACGCGTACTTGGGCCTCAAGATCGGCCTGACGGTCTCGGCCTCGATCCCGTCGGCCATCATCTCAATGGGCGTGCTGCGCATGGTCCTGCCCAAGCTCCTGCGCCGCAACGGCACCGTGCTCGAGAACATGATCGTGCACTCGATCGCCTCCAATGGCGAATCCCTGGCGGCCGCGATCATCTTCACTGTGCCCGCGCTCTTCTTCATGGGCCAGACGATCTCCAACGGCAAGGTCTTTTTGCTGGGCGCGACCGGCGGCATCCTCGGCATGCTGATGATGATCCCGCTGCGCTACTCGCTGGTCGTCACCGAGCACGAGAACCTGCCCTTCCCCGAGGGCACGGCCTGCGCGAAGGTGCTCATCGCGGGCGACAAGGGCGGGGCCTCCGCGACGCCCGTCTTCATGGGCATCCTTTCCGGCGGCGTCTTCAAGTTCCTGATGTCGGGCTTCAATCTCTGGAAAGACTCGCTCATGTGGACGCTCGACGAATACCACTCGGCGGGCGGCTTCGGCTACGACATCTCGCCGCTCCTGGTCGGCGTCGGGTATCTTGTCGGCGTGCAGATCTCGGCGGTCATGCTGGCCGGAGGCCTGCTCGGCTACTTCGTCCTGATTCCCCTCATCCACTACATCGGCGGCCACAACATCATAACGCCCGGCACGGTGCCCATCGACGCCATGTCGACGGCGGCATTGCGCTCCAATTACGTCAAGTACATCGGCGCCGGCGGCGTCGCCTTCGGCGGCCTCGTCAGCCTGCTCAAGTCGCTGCCGGACATCCTGTCTTCCCTCAGGCACAGCGTCAAGATGATCGCCAAGTCCCAACAGGCCCGGTCCGCCGGGGGACACACCGAGGACCGCGACCGCGAGCACAAGGCCATCGTGTTCGGAGGCGCATTGCTCGGTTTCCTCGTCGGCTCGTTCGCCTACGACGCGCACTGGCGCGTCGGCCCCGAGGAGTGGGGCATCCTTCAGCTGATCGCGGGCGTGCTCGCGCACATCGTGCTGGGCGGCGCCTTGGGCGCCGCGCTCGGCGCGGTCATCTTCTACTTCGTGGGCCTTGGCGCCGTCCAGATGGGACGAGGCTTCGGACGCACCGAGCACGACCTGCCCCTGCCCATCGTCGGCATCGGGATCGCCGCGATGTTCCTGCTCTTGTGGCTCGTGCCGAGCTTCGATCTGACCTTCCTCGAGGCGGCGATCGTCGTCTTGTTCTGCTTCTTCTTCGTGGCGGTCAGCGCGCGCATGGTCGGCCTCATCGGCACGACCAACCAGCCGGTCTCCGGCATGACGATCACGGCACTCCTGGCGATCACCGTGCTCTTCGGCCTGCTCGGCCACAATCCCGAGACGATCAAGACGGCCGCGATCATGGGCGGCGCGGTCGTGTGCATCGCGATCTCGCTGTCGGGCGATCTTTCGCAGGACATGAAGACGGCGATTCTCGTGGGCGCTACGCCATGGAAGATCCAGCTGACCCACATCATGGGGACTTTGGTATCGGCCGTTCGTTCCGGCTTCATCCTGTACCTTCTCTACGTCGCCTACGGCTTCGGCTCGCCCACCGCCGCTCACCCGCACCCGCTCGAGGCCCCGCAGTCGCAGCTGATGGCCAAGCTCGTCGAGGGCGCGACCGGCGGCAGCCTCCCCTGGACCTTGCTGCTGACGGGCGCCGGCATCGGGCTCATCTGCGAGCTCTGCGGCATCTCGGCCCTGGCCTTCGCGATCGGCCTCTACCTGCCGATCACCAACTGGCCGCTGATCATGGTCGGCGGCGCCATGGCGTGGTTCGTCGCCAGGAAAAAGGGCGGAGCGGACGCCGAGCATGACCCGGGCTCGCTCTTCGCCTCGGGCCTCATAGCCGGAGAGGCGCTCATGGGCATCGCGCTGGCCTTGGTCGTCGTCGTCGACAACATGGGCTACGCGCCGGGCCTGGTCGACCACATGATGCTGCGCAAGCCCGAGGCGGGCAACGCCGCCTTCGAGGCGATCCTGGCCACGGGCCTGTGCGCGGCGGTCTGCTGGCAGCTCTACAGCTACGCGCTCGGCAAGAAAAAACATGCGTGAGCTGCTCGCCGGGATCCTGATGTTGTCGGTCCCGTTCGGTCATGCGAACGGGGCCAAGAATCCCGGCACCTTCGTCTACGCGATCACGGGCGACATCGACAGCCTCGATCCCGACTGGGCCTACGACGGCATCAGCCAGGAGGCGCAGTACCAGCTCTACGAGACCTTGATCTTCTACAAGGGCTCGTCGGTGGATTCCTTCGAGCCGATGCTCTCGACGGTCGTGCCGGCCACCAAGAACGGGGACCTCTCGGACGACGGCCTGCGCTACGCCTTCCCGATCCGCAAGGGCGTCAAATTCCACGATGGGACTCTCCTGACGCCGGACGACGTCAAGTACTCTCTGCTGCGCTTCATGCTGACCGACCGCGCGAGCGGCCCGTCTTTCTTGCTGCTGGAGCCGCTGCTCGGCGTCTCGAGCGTCCCGCGCAAGGACGGCAGGCCCGATCCGGCCTTTTTCGACAAAGCCGACAAGGCCGTGACCGTCGAAGGCCAGGCGGTCGTGCTCCATCTCGAGAAGCCCTACGCGCCGCTCTTGTCGATCCTCGCGTCCTACGCCCCCATCTTCTCGAAGAAGTGGGTCGTCGCCCACGGAGGATGGGACGGCTCAGCCGCGTCCTGGCCGCCGCACTTCGACCCGGCAAAGCAAGACAGCCCGCTTTACGACCAGGAGAACGGCACCGGCCCCTTCAAGCTCGAGCGCTGGGACAAGGAGAACAAACAGCTCGTGCTCGCGCGCACCGAGAGCTACTGGCGCGAGCCGGCCAAGCTCAAGTATCTGGTCTTCAAGACGATCAACGAGGCCGCCACGCGCAAGCTGCTCCTGCAGGCCGGCGACGCCGACGGCGCGATGATGGAGCGCCAATACCTTCCGCAGGTGCAGGGAGTCCCCGGGCTCACGATCAGCGACGATCTTCCTTTCCTCGAGACCCACAACGCCTTCGTCATGACTCTGAAAGTCGACGCGGCGGGAGATCCTTACGTCGGCTCGGGGCGCCTCGACGGCGACGGCATCCCGCCCGATTTTTTCTCGGACGCGAGCGTGCGCCGCGGCTTCGCGTACGCCTTCGACTACGACGCCTACATCCGCGACGGCTACCGCGGCAAGGGCGAGCGCGCCCGCGGCCCGATCCCGAAGGGAGTCTTCGGCTACAATCCGCTGCAGGCCGTCCATCCCTACGACCTCGCCAAGGCCGCCGCGGAGTTCAAGAAGGCCTTCGGCGGCAAGGCCTGGGAGGCGGGCTTCCGCTTCACGCTCGTCTACGCGGAGGGCTTCGCCGACCGGGGCCTGGCCTGCCAGATCATGAAGAAGGGCATCGAGGCGCTCAACCCGAAGTTCCGCGTCGACGTGCGCCCCGTCCTGCAGTCGACCTGGCTCTCGCAGTACGCCGCGCATAAGATTCCGATGTCGAACGCGCGCTGGCACCTCGACTACGCCGATCCCGACAACCCCGTCTTCGCCTTCCTGCACAGCAAGGGCTACTACGCCGCCAACTCCGGCTACAGCAACCCGCGCGCCGACCGCTTCGTCGAGGCCGCCCGCGGCGAACTCGACCGCGAGAAGCGCCGCGCCGACTACTCCGAGCTTCAGTTCATCGCCTACCAGGACGTCCCGCAGATCTACACGCTCGACACCTACTACTTCCAGGTCAACCGTTCCTGGGTCAAGGGCTGGTACTATAATCCGATCCTCCTCTACGGTTATTTCTACCCGGTCTCCAAGGAGTCATGAGCATGAAAAAAATCTCGCTGCTCCTCGTTCTGGGCCTCTGCTGTCCAACCTCTTTGAAAGCCAAGGCCTTCGACCCCGAGACCTTCACCTACCTGACTTTCTCCGATGCCGACAGCCTCGACCCGGCCTGGTCCTACGACACGGCCAGCCACGCGATCATCCTCAACGTCTACGAACCCCTGTTCTGGTTCCATGAGACCTCGACCGAGAAGCTCGATCCCCTGATCGCGGCCAAGGTCCCCTCAAAAGCCAACGGCCTGATCTCGCCGGACGGCAGGACCTACACGATCCCCATACGCAAGGGGATCAAGTTCCACGACGGCACGCCGATGACGCCCGAGGACGTGCGCTATTCCATCGTCCGCTTCCTGCTCTTCGACCGCAACGCCGGCCCCTCGTCCCTGCTCATGCAGCCGATCCTGGGCTACCCCTCGACGCGGGATGAGAGCGGCAAGCTCAAGCCGGACTGCTGGAAGGACGCCATGAAGGCGGTCGAGGTCAAGGGCGACACTCTCGTCCTCCACATACCCAAACCCTACGCGCCGCTGCTGACCTTGCTGGCCTCTTGGGCCCCGGCCCTGTCGAAGCAGTGGGTCGTCAAGAACGGGGGATGGGACGGCTCCGAGGCGACCTGGGCCGCCTTCAACAACCCCAAGAAGGAGAGCTCGCCGCTGCACGAGAAAACCAACGGGACGGGGCCCTTCAAGGTCGAGCGCTGGGACCGCGCCACCAAGCAGTTCATCCTGCTGCGCAACGACGCCTACTGGCGCAAGCCCGCCCGGCTCAAGCGCGTCATCGTCAAATCCGTCGACGACGCCAACGCGCGCAAGCTCGAGCTCGCCGCCGGCGACGCCGACAACATCTACGCCGACCGCCCCGTCTACACCCAGGTGTCGAACATCCCGGGCGTCGACATCATCGACGACCTCCCCATGATGGAGATGAACCCGGTCGCCTTCTTCACCTTCAAGATCAACGCGGCGGGGAACCCTTACGTCGGCTCGGGAAAGCTCGACGGCCAGGGCATCCCGCCGGATTTCTTCTCGGACGTCGACGTGCGCAAGGGCTTCGCCTACTCCATGGACTACGCGGGCTTCATCCGCGACGTCTCCCGCGGCAAGGGGACCCAAGCCACCGGCTGCATCCCCAAAAGCCTGCCGGGCTACAACCCGAAGCAGCCCGTCTACTCTCTCGACCCCAAGAAGGCCGAGGAGCACTTTCGGAAGGCCTTCGCAGGACAGGTCTGGGACAACGGCTTCACCTTCACCTTGACCTACAACACGGCCAACACCCCGCGACAGATGCTGGGCCAGATGCTCAAACGCCGGGTCGAGAGCCTCAACCCCAAGTTCCGCATCGACGTCCGTCCCATCGACTGGCCCGCCTTTCTCGACGGCCAGCGCAACTCCAAGCTGCCCATCTTCCTGCTCGGCTGGAACGCGGACTATCCCGACCCGCACAACTTCGCCTTCCCGATGGTCCACTCCCAGGGCGACTATCCGCACAACCAGCATTACGCCAACGCCAAGGCCGACAAGCTCATCGACCAGGCCCTGTATGAGACCGACATCGTCAAGCGCAAGCAGCTCTACGCCCAAGTCCAGGCGATCGAGTATGACGATGTTCCCCACCTGGTGATCCAGGACACGGTGCGCTTCCGCACGCAGCGCGACTGGGTCAAGGGCTGGTATCACAACCCGATCTTCCCCGACGCGCCCTACGCGAGCTACTTCTATCCAATGTACAAAGAGCAGCGCAAGCCCTGATGGCCAAGTTCATCCTCAAGCGCCTGGCCTTCCTCCCGGTGGTCATGCTCTGCGTGACGATGCTCCTCTTCGCGATCCTCCAGCTGCTCACGCCCGAGATGCGCGCCTCGCTCTACGTCAAGGATCCAAGGCAGCTCGCCGCGGTCGATCAGATCATCGAGAAATACGGCCTGCGCGACCCGGTCTACAAGCAATGGGGCCGCTGGCTCTCGCAGGTCGCGCACGGCGACCTCGGCTACAGCGAGACCGCCAAGATGCCCGTGGCCGACGCGATCCGCGCCTTTTTCCCGGCGACCTTGGAGCTCACCGTGCTCTCGTTCATCCCGATCCTGCTTCTCGGCGTCTTTTTCGGAACTCTGTCCGCCGTCTATAAAGACAAATGGCTGGACCAAACCACGCGCTTCGTCGCGATCACCGGGTATTCGCTGCCGAGCTTCGTCCTGGGACTGCTGCTGCTCATGGTCTTCTACGGCAAGCTCCAGCTCTTCCCGCCGGGGCGCTACTCCCTCGACACCGACCTCCTCGTGCATGGGGAATCCTTCCGCCACGTCACGGGCCTGCTGAGCCTGGACTGCCTGCTCAACGGCGAGTTCAAGGCCTGGCTCGACGTGGCCAAGCATCTCGTCCTGCCGGCCGCGACCTTGGTCTACATCGATCTGGCCCTGCTTCTGAGGATCACGCGGTCCTCGATGCTCGAGGAGCTCGGCAAGGACTACATCCGGACCGCCAAAGCCAAGGGCCTGCCCGGCGCGGTGATCGTGCGCAAACATGCCCTCAAAAACGCGCTGATCCCGGTCGTCACCTTGTCGAGCCTCATCTTCATCACTTTGCTCGGCGGCGTGGTCATCACGGAGACCGTCTTCGACTACCCCGGCATCGGGCGCTGGGGCGTGGTGGCGGCCCAGCAGCTCGACATCGCGGGCGTGCTGGGCTCGACCATGCTCGCGGCGATGCTCTTCGTGGCGGCGAATCTGGTCAGCGACATCCTCTACGCCGTCGTCGACCCGAGGATCAGGGTGGGCTGAGGGACATGAAAGAACGGCTCTTCGAGGTCTGGAAGCAGCTCCGGAGCAAGCCTATGTCCTTGCTCGGCTTCGGCCTGATCGCCTTCTTCACGCTCGTGGCTGTGGCCGCGCCCATCCTGGCGCCTCCAGAGAAGAACTCCCGCGACGCGTATCTGATGCCCCAGGACGGCTACAGCCCCGACCCCGTCCGCCCGCATTGGCAGGAGACCCCGGAGAAGCACCGCCACCTCTTCGGCACCACCGAGGGCCAGTACGACCTCTACTACGGCATGGTCTGGGGAACGCGCACGGCCTTCCAGGTCGCGCTCATCGTCGTCATGAGCTCGCTGGCGGCCGGAATCCTGATCGGGGGAGCCGCCGGCTTCTACGGCGGCTGGATCGACGAGCTCATGATGCGCTTCACCGACATCATACTCGCCTTCCCGGACTTGATCCTCGCGGTCGTCATCGTCGCGGTGACCCGGCCGAGCATCCACAACGTCATGATCTCGGTCGCGGCGGTTTCCTGGCCGTCGTACGCCAGGCTCCTTCGCGGGGACGTCCTGTCGATCAAGGAGCGCGATTTCGTCTCCGCCGCGCGCGCCCTGGGCGCGTCGGATTTTCGAATTCTTGGGCGCCACATCATACCCAACTGCATCTATCCGCTTCTCGTCGTCGCCTCGCTCTCGATGGGGCGCATCGTCATCACGGCGGCCGCCCTCTCCTTCCTCGGCCTCGGCGCGCCGGTCGGCTACGCCGATTGGGGCCAGCTGATCAGTCTTTCGCGAAACTGGCTCTTGGGCAGCAGCGGCAACCCCTTCGAATACTGGCACACCGTCTTCATCCCCGGCTTCACCATCTTCCTGTTCGTGCTCGGCTGGAACCTTCTGGGCGACGCCGTGCGCGATATCCTGGACCCGAGGCAGAAATAATGGACATCAAGACACTCAACGACCTCATCGACGACGCCGCGCTCGAGTCCGGCGACCGGACCGCGTACATCACGGCGGAGGAATCGATCACCTACGCGGAGCTCAGGCGCCGCGTCCTGTCGACCGCCGCGGGCTTTCGCGCCGCCGGCGTCAAGAAGGGGGACTGTGTGGCGATCGTGCACCGCAACAGCCCCATCTTCGTGCAGGCCTACATGGGCCTCACGCGGATCGGCGCAATCGCGGTGCCGCTCAATTGGCTGGTCCAGAAGCCCGACGAGCTCGCGTACATGCTCAATGATTGCAAAGCCGTCGGCGTCGTGACCCAAAAGGAATTCTTGAAGGGCCTTCGCGCCGCAGGCGCGAAGACCTCCTCTTTACGGTCCCTCTGGGTCTCGGACGCCGTCCAATCCGAACTCCAGGGCAAGGAGATTCCTTTTCCCTCGCTCAATGGGGATCCGAAATCTCTTCCATCGACCGCCGTCGACGAAAAAGACACGGCTTCGATCCTCTACACCTCTGGCACCACCGGAAACCCCAAGGGCGTGATGCTGACTCACAAGAACTTCATCACGAACTGCGACGCCACGCTCAAACGGATGCAGCTCAAATCGAGCGACGTCGGCCTGTGCATCCTGCCGATGTTCCACAGCTTCGCCTGGACCGGCAAGGTGCTCATCTGCCTGCGCCTCAAGGCCAAGCTCGTGATCGCGCCCGCGATCGCGCCGCCGAAGCCGTGGCTGAGCCTCATGGGCTGGCACGGCGTCACGCTGTTCGCTGCCGTGCCGCAGGTCTACTCTGTACTGTCCAAGCAGTGCTGCGGCTTCAAAAGCCTCTACCTGCGCTGGTTCTCGTTCCGCAAGGTCCGCATCGCGATCTCGGGCGCGGCGCCCTTGAGCCCCGCGGTGCAAAGCGACTTCGAAAAGACCTTCGGCATCCCGATCCTCGAGGGCTTCGGCCTGACCGAGACCTCGCCGGTCGTCACGATCAACGCGCTGGACAAGCGCAAGCCCGGAAGCGTCGGCACGGCCATCGACGGAGTGCGCATCAAGCTCGTCGACGATTCGGAGCGCGAGCTGCCTCCGGGCGGCGAAGGAGAGATCTGCGTCAAGGGCGACTGCGTCATGAAGGGCTACTACAACCTGCCGGACGCGACGCGCGACGCCTACACCAAGGACGGCTGGCTCAAGACCGGCGACATCGGCGCGATCGACCCGCAGGGCTTCCTGTTCATCCGCGACCGCAAGAAGGACATGATCATCATCAAGGGGCTCAAGGTCTTCTCGGCGCAGGTGGAGGCCGTCCTCCTGGAAAATCCCGCGATCGAGGAAGCCGCCATCATCGGCATCCCGGACGAGCACGGCGACGAGACCATCAAGGCCTTCATCGTGCTCAAGAAGAACGCCGCGGCCGACAAGGCGTCGCTGATGCAGTTCTGCCGCGCGAAGTTCGACGCCTACAAGCGGCCGCGCGACATCGAGATCGTAGACGCCCTCCCGAAGAACGCCCTGCAGAAAGTCCTCAAGCGGGCGCTGCGCCAAAAGGAACTCGAGAAGAAGGCGGCCGGCGCCGCGTAGCATGCCCCAAGCCGCCGAGACCCTGCGCCTGACTGCCGACGCCTCGGCCGTTCTGCGCCGGGTCTGTTCCGCGGGCCACAAGAGCCCGATCTACCTCGTCGGCGGCGCGATCCGCGACTTTCTGCTCGGCCGCGACGCCTACGACCTCGATCTCGCGACCGTCGGCGCGCGCTCTCTGGCCAAGCAGCTCTCCTCGGCCTTCGGCGTCAAGCTCATCGTCCTCGACGAGGAGAACGCCGTGTTCCGCCTGGTCCTGCCCGACGCCGGAAGCGTGCGCCAGCTCGACTTGGCCGAGCTCCAGGGAGGGGCGATCGCGACCGACCTCGCGCGGCGCGACTTCACGATCAATGCCGTCGCCTCGCTGCTGGACCGCGGGGCGCCGGGGCGGCTCATCGATCCGAGGGGGGGGCTCGCCGACCTAAAGAAGAAGGTCCTGCGCTGCGAGTCCGACGAACCTTTCAAGAGCGATCCGCTGCGCCTGCTGCGCGCCTTCCGCCTCTGCGCCGAGCTGGGTTTTGAGATCGAGCGGCAGACCTTGGGCTTCATCGCCGGCGTGCGCCATCGGGTCGCCAAGCCGGCCGCGGAGCGCGTGCAGTCGGAGCTCATGCTGCTTCTGACGCGCCCCGGCTGCTCGAAGCAGCTCAAGGCGATGGACGGCTGCGGCCTGCTGACGGCGCTGTTTCCGGACCTCGAGCCCGCGCGCCAATGCGCGCTGGTCTACTACGGCCCGGGCGGCGTGCTGACCCATTCACTCGACACCGCGGCGCGGGCGGATTATCTGCTCTCCAATCTGCGGCGAGTCTACCCGGGCCTGGCCGAGCGCATCGAGTCGCGCATGCCGCCGCGGGCGGTGCTCCTGCTGGCGGCCCTGCTCCACGACGTGGCCAAGGCCGAGACGGCCAAGCAGGTCGCGGGCCGCCTGCGCTTCTTCGGCCACGACACCGTCGGCGCCAAGCGCGCCGGCGAGATCCTCAAGAAGCTCAAATTCCCGCGCGCGCACATCGAGACGGTCTCCGCCGTCATCGCACAGCACTTGCGCCCCGGAAACCTCGCCTCGGCCGACGGGGTCAGCGACAAGGCCGCCTACCGCTTCTACCGCGACCTCGGCGAGCACGCGCTGAGCCTGCTTCTGGTGTGCTGGGCCGACCACGCCAGCTACCTTCCCGAGGCGCGCGTGATCAAGCTCTTGAAGCTCGCGTCCGAACCGCCGGGAACGGGCCTTTCCCGCGTCAAGCCGGCCGACGCCGGCAAGACCGTCCATCACCTGCAGGTCGTCTCGTTCTTGCTCGGCCGCCTGTTCGACGAGCCCGAAAAATCCGCCCCCGAGCGGCTCCTAGACGGCAACGAAGTCATGAAGACCCTCGGCCTGCCCCCGGGACCCGAGATCGGCAAATGGCTCGAGCGCCTGCGCGAGGCCCAGGCCACGGGGAGCGTCAAGACCCGCCCCGAGGCGCTGGCTTTTCTCAAAAAAAGCAAGAAATGATTCGTTAACATTTCCCTACTAAGCTTCATCCTATTAGGGAATACCAAGCGATGAAGGGCAAAGCTCTGCTCCCCTGGTCTCTCGCCGCGCTGCTCCTGTCCCTCTCTTCGCCTCTGTGCGCCCAGATCCTCTTTCGCGACTTCCAGATCCAGGGCTGCCAAGGAAGCCCCGCCGTGCCGCCGTTCTCCTACGCTCCCTCCAATACCGTCGACGGCAGCGGCAACGTGATCATCCACACGAGCAACCCCAGCTTCAGCCTCTCGATCACGACTTTGACCAGCTCCGCGTCGGGCCTGCTCGGCAACACCTGCGGCGGCGCCGCGTACGCGGTGCCCTCCGCCACGGTGCTCACCGGCGTCCAGGACCTCTGGAAGTTCGACAGCAACGGCACCGATTCCGCGCCGTCGGCGCGCACCATCGCCTTCGCCGGCCGGAAGGCCGGCGACGTCGTCTGCTCGGCAGGCCAGACCTACGTCAACGCCAAGAACGTGCCCCAGACCCCGGTGGGCTTCGCCGACCTCGCCCAAGCCTGGCAGCCCTCCAACCTGGGAACGGTCGCCTGCCCGCTCCAATTCGGGAACCCCGGCGGCACGAACATCGACTTCAAGAGCATGTCCTCCTTCACCGTGGAGGTCTGGGTCAAGTGGACGGGAAAGGCCTGCGACATCGAAGGCGGCGCCGCGACCTGCCCGGGGACCTTGGCGGGTCAACACGACTGGCCGATCCTGATCCAATGCGACACCACCGCGGCCGACCGGTGCCTGCACCTCACCATTCGGCCGGGCAGCCCCGGCTGCAACACCCCGGCGCAGGCTTCGGGACCCGCGACGCCCTATTTCGGCTTCTTCGGCGACGACGTCTGCGGCGGAGACGTCTCGGACGGAAACTTTCACCACCTCGCCTTCGTCTTCGACGGCGCCACCAACAACAAATTCGTCTACAAGGACGGGGCCCTGGTGTCGGGAGGCAGCAGCGGGACGGCGGCCAAATACAACGGAACGGCGACCGCGACCTTCATCGGCGGCCTTCCCACCGGCCAGCCCTTTAATGATAACAGCTTCGCCTTCGGCGCCATCGACTCGCTGCGCATATTCAACCAAAACTTGACCCAAGGGACCATCGCCGCGCACGCCCTGGGAGGATGGTTCTCCATCGCGGGCGACACGAAGTTCGACGGCAACCTATCCGGGCAGTACTGCAACGCCGCCGACGTCGACAAGACTCCGATCATCAACTCGACCTGGACCTTCAACAGCTCCAAGAACGTCATCCCGAGCGGATCCGGCGCCGACACGAACGTCAACTTCACTTTCACCGATTCGGACACCAACGAGTTCATCGGCCAGGGCGCCGCGATCGTCAACGACCGCCAGTCGACGATGACGATCCCTCCGCAGCCCGGGATGACCTTCCCGGCCTTCGATGAGACCGACATCTCGTGGGCGATCCCGACCTGGTTCTGCGACACCGCCAACACGACCTACACCTTCAACCTGTTCAACTGCCAGAACGGCAACTGCTCGACGACCTTCGGAACGACCAACACGAGCCAAACCTCAAAAACCTTCAACGCCACCGGTCTCAACACCAACACGCGCTACGCCCTGACGGTCAACGCCACCTACATCGACACAGGCGGCAACGGCTCCACGGTCGGCCCCTCGGCGCCCACGCCGTCGACGGCGGTCGCGACCTTGGCCTGGCCGCCTGACCCGCCGATCAACGTCGTGAGCCTCGGGGCCACCGCCGCGAGCATGACCTTGGTCCTGACCCAGTTCGGCGACGTCCCGCTCAACCCGACCTATACCGCGCAGAAGGTCGAGCAATCCAACGACAACGGAATCACCTTCATCCAGGGCTCGGGCTATCTCGCCTTCAACGCGGCGTTCTCCCAACCCCGCTTGCTCAACGGCCTGCAGAAATCCTCCAAGTACATCTTCCGCGCGCGCAACGAGAACCTCGACGGACGCCAGACCACCCCGACGCCCCTGGCGGGCGGCGTCCCAGCCGCGGGCCTCGTGACCCAGCCCTCGACGCCGCAGAGCTTCAACGGCTCCTCGGCCCAAGGCATCGTCTCCTGCCCGAAGACGGACATCAAATGGACATGGGACCAGGTCACTTCGGGAAGCGACCAGCCGCCGGGAGGCAGCCCCATCTCGAGCACGCGATATCTCGTCACGGATAACGGCGGCACGCCCATCAGCCCGGGGACGATGCCCGCCTGCCTCGGCGGGGGCGGCTGCATCTCTACGACCTTCTTCATCAACACGCCCCTGGCGTCCGGCACGGTGTTCAACGCGAAAGTCTTCGCCTTCGACCCGGGAGCTCCCGGAGTCCCGGCCCCCGGCGTCAACAACGTCGACCTTCGCTTCAGCGATCCTTCCCAGACCGCCTTCACCGCGACGGCCGTGGCGGGGAACACCGCGCCTACGGGCGTCGCCGGCGTGAGCCTGGCCGGCGGCATCCAATGGAGCTGGACCGCGCCGCTCAATCTCTGCAATCCGCACCAGTACACCGTCTTCGACGCCGCGGCCGCGGTCGGGACCTTGGCGGGACCCTCGCCCAACCCCAACCCGTTCAACGACACCGGCCTCAACGTGACCTGGCAGCAGTCGCCGCTCGGGCCCAACGCCGAGGCCGCGATCTCGGTCCAGGCTCTCGACACGATCGGCGGCGCCGGGCCGCTCTCGCTCTCGGCCACGCAGTACACCCAGGCCTTCGCCCCGACGAATTTGACCTTCGTCGGCGTCTCGACCGGTGCGATCGTGCTCAACTGGAACGCCAACGGCAACCCGGGCTACACGCGCTACGAGGTCACCCAATCGCCGGACAACTTCACCGTCGTCATCACGACGCCCGTGCGCATCTTCGACAACCACAAGACGACCTCGGCGGGGATCACGGGACTCCTGACCGGAACGACCTATTATTTCCGCGTCCGCGCCTTCAACGGACAGGCCTCCGACGGCTCCGGGACGACCTTCACGCCGTTTGTCTCGGGCTCGGTCATGACCCTCTTCAGCCCGCCGGCCGTCAGCGCGACGGCGCTGAGCGCGTCCTCGATCGACTGGCAGTGGCCGAGCGTGGCGAATGTCTCCTCGTACCAGGTCTATCGCACGCCGCCCGGCAGCCTTCAAGCGACGCTGCTGCCGCCTTACAGCGGCGTCCTGGGTTCGTGCCCGCCGGGAGGCACCTGCCACTACACCCCCGGGGGCCTGGCGACCAACACGCAGTACGGCGTCCAGGTCCTGGCCCTCAACGGCCAAGGGCTGGCCAGCGCCTCGCCGCTGGTCAGCGTCTACACCTTCGCCGTCGCGCCGACGGTGCCGGCCAACGACATCGTCGGAGTGACCACCAACTCGATCACGTATCAATGGACCGCCGGCAGCAACCCGCCCGGCACCTTCTACGAGATCGACGTCGCCACCAACTCCTCGTTTGTCTCCGTGCTGACCACCGCGACTCCGTCCTCCCCCGGCGTCACGATCGCGGGCCTCTTCCCGCTGACGACCTATTTCGCCGAGATCCGCGCCTTCAACGGGGACCTCATCGCGGTTCCCGGCTACGTCGTGCTCGACTCGACGAGAACCGACGGCGACTCGCAGGTCTCGCAGTCGAGCGCGCCTGCCACGGTCTATCAGGTCCCGACCGGGGCCGTCGCGCAGTTCCATTTCGACGAGAGCTCAGGGACCGCGGCGTCGGATTCCTCCGGATACGGCAATACCGCGGCCTTGACCTGCCTCGCCAACGGCTGCGTCTCGACGCCGACCTGGACCTCGGGGCCGTACGGTCTGAGGTCGGCGGTCAGCCTCTCGGGCCTGACCAGCAGCTTCGTGCGCGTGCCCTCCGCGGCGCAATACGACCTTGCGTCCTCGCTGACTCTAGAGGCCTGGGTCAATCCGGCCACACTCGCCGAGGTCAACGGCGCCGGAATTCTCGCGCGCGGGCCCTTCAACGGCGAGGGATTCTTCCTCGACCTCTTCGGCGGCAAATACCGATTCTCCGGCTGCCCGTCTGGCTCGGGGGGTGCTGCGGTCTCCGCGTCGGCCTTCGTGACGGGTCAGTGGACTCACGTGGCGGGGACCTACAACTCTGGCACCGGCGCCAACACGATCTACGTCAACGGCGTCGCCGATGGAGCCGGCGTGTGCGGGGCGCACGTCGCCGCCGCGGGGACCGACGTGAGCATCGGCAATCGCCGCTCGGGAACTCTCGCCTACGACCTGGGCTTCAACGGGGCCGTCGACGAATTGCGCCTCATCAGCGGCCTCTATTCCGCCGCGCAGATCTCGCAGGACTACGCCTCCTCTTTTGCGAGCACCGTGACTTTGGCCGGCGCCAACGCGAGGCTTCAGTTGCTGATCCCTCCCAACGCCTTCGGCGGGCCCGCCACGCTCTACGCCTCGGCCGACCCCATCAATCACCCGCTCAAGATCAGCGTGCCCGAGCTCATGCTCGGCCTGGCCAGTCCGCCCACGAGGCAGATGCTCGTGCCCGGCATGCTCGTCGAGATCGTGCCGATCGTCAACGGCCTCCAGTTCACGGGACCTCTGGGCTCGTCTGCGACCATCGAGCTGACCTACACCGACGCCGACAACGACGGCCTCATCGACGGCGTCAAGCCGGCCCTGGCGGCCTCCACGGTGCGGATCTACACCCTCGACACCTCGGTCGGGCAATGGATCGCCCTGCCCACGACTCTCGACAGCGCCAACCGCCGGATCTCGGCCGTCACGCCGCACTTCTCGGTCTTCGGCGGGTTCGGCGCCACGACGACCGGGCTCACGACCACCGAGACCCGCGTCTACCCCGTGCCTTGGAAGATCGGCAGCGGGGGGAGCTTCGACGCGTTGAAGCTGACCTTCGATACCTTGCCGGCGGAAGGCTCGATCCGGATCTTCACATTGGCCGGGCAGAAGGTCGTCGACCTGCCCTTCGTGCCCGCCAACGCGGGCAAGATCTTCTGGGACGGTCTCAACTTCAACGGCAACGCCGCGGCCAGCGGGGTCTATTTCGCCCTCATCAAGACCGCCAACGGCGCGACCCGAGTGCTCAAATTCGCCATCGAACGATGAAGATCATCGCGCTGATGCTGGCGACGGCTCTCGCACCCCCCGCGCAGGCGGCGTTCCGCGACAAGGATGCGGCGACCGGCGCCGGACAGTTCCTCAAGCTGGGGGCCGACGCCCGGTCGGAAGGCATGGCAGAGGCCGTCCACGCCGAGAGCAGCGACGCCAACGCCGTCTACTGGAACCCGGCGGGCTTGGCGGGACTCGAGTACCGGCACGCCACGATCACGCACGGCGCCTACTATCAGTCGGTCTTCTACGATTATGTCGCCTACGCCCAGCCGGTGCCCTCGGTGCTGGGCGGCTCGTCCCGAGAACGGGAACTTCGTACCAGTCAACTCGGGGCCTTCGGCGCGGCCTTGATCTACATGAACGCGGGCCCCATCAGCGAGGTCGACAACGCGGGCAACCCCACGGGCCAGAACTTCACGCCGCAGGACGCCGCTTTCATCGCTGGCTGGGGCCTGCCGCTGACGAAGAACCTCGACGTCGGCATCAGCGGCAAGTACATCACCTCGCGCGTCGAAGAGAGCGCCGAGACCGGCGCCTTCGACCTCGGAGCGAGGCTCCATTTCCTCTTGTTCACGATGCCGTACACGATCTCGGCGGGCATTTCCAACCTCGGCGGACGCCTGAGGTTCATCAAGGAGCAGGAGCTGCTCCCCACGACGCTGACCGTGGGCAACACGCTGCGTCCCACGAAGAACTCGGTCCTCTCCTTCGACATGGTCGCACCCCGCGACGGCGATCCCTACCCGGCGCTCGGAGCGGAGTACCGCGTCCCGGTCGACCCTGGCATGGCCTTCGCCCTGCGCGTGGGCTACCAGCACCGCACCAACACCAACGACATCAGCGGCGCGACGAGCCTGTCTGCTGGAGCCGGCGCGACCTTCTCGCGCTTCTCCGTGGACTACGCCTGGCTGCCCTACGGTGCGCTGGGCGACACGCACCGCTTCTCGCTCTCCTACCGGTTCTAATCCCAAAAAGCTAGACTCAAAGCCGGCATGGCCAAGAGAGTGCTGGTGACCGGATCCTCGGGCTACCTCGGCCGCGTCCTCGTCGGCAGGCTCCTCGAGCATCCCCTGGTCGCCCGCGTCGTGGGCGTCGATGTCGCCGCCTCGAAGCTGGCGAATCCGAAGTTCAAGCAGCACGCGGCCGACATCCGCGACGAGTTCCTTCTCAGGAGCATCCTCGAAGAAGAGGCCATCGACACGGTCTTCCATCTCGCCTTCGTCATGGGCGAGCCCAAGGATGAGGTGCGCGCGCGCGCCGTCAACGTGGGGGGAACCCTCAACGTCCTCGAGGCCGCAAACAAGAGCTCGACGGTCAAGAGGCTGGTGGTCTCCGGCTCGGCCTCGGCCTACGGAGCGCGGCGCGGCAATCCGGAATTTCTCAAGGAGGAGAATCCTCTGCGCGCCGACACTTTGCGCTACGGCATCCACAAGCGCATGGTCGAGGAGGAGGTGGCGCGCTCCATGCCGACGGTTCGGCGCACCCTCCAGGTCGTCATCCTGCGGATCTGCACGATCGTCGGAGCGACCGAGCGCGGCGAGGGGCCCGTGGCGACCTTCTGCCGCCTGCCCGTCGGCGTCTCCGTGCTGTTCCACAAGGGGGCGCTGCAGTTCATCGCGGAGGACGACCTCATGAAGGCCATGCTGCGCGTCATGGAGGCCGACGAGCTGCGCGGGGTCTTCAACGTCGCGCCCGACGACTACACGACGATCCGGGAGATCTGCCGCGCGCTCTCCAAGCCCCGCGTGCCCGCGCCCTATTCGCTGCTTTGGCTGTCCCTCTTCCTGCTCCGCCGCCTGGCCGGCAAGACCGAGCTGACCGAGAACATCGTCAGCTACCTGGCCCATCCGGCGGTGGTCTCCAACGCCAAGCTCAAGACGGCCCTGGGCATCAGGTTCCCGAAAGGCTCGCTGGAGGCGTTCCTCGACTGCGCGCGAGCCCTTGCCGGCTCCGCTGACAAGGCGGCGGGGGATGTGGTAAGATAGCCCCTTCGCGCGCAACCCCTGGGAGGTCAACAATGTCCGGAAACTTCAAGTCCTACGCCGCCGAGACCATCGGCACCTTCGCGCTGATCTTCATCGGAGCCGGCTCAGTCTGCATGGACGTCATCACCGGCGGGAAGGTGGGCATCACCGGCATCGCCTTCGCCCACGGCCTGACCATCATGGCCATGGCCTACACCTACGGCGCCGTCTCGGGCGGCCATTTCAACCCCGCGGTGACCGCCGCCATGCTTGTCGGCAAACGCATCGACGGGATCACCGGCCTGTTCTACGTGATCTCCCAGCTGCTGGGCGCGGCCCTGGCGGGCCTTGCGCTGCGCGCGATCCTGCACAACCATCCGCAGCTTGCGACAGGCGCTCCATTCTTGGGCGCTTGCGATCTCAACGGCGTGGGCTTCCGCGCCGGAACCTTCGTCGAGGCGATCGCGACCTTCTTCCTGGTCTCGACGATCTACGCGACCGCCGTCGACAAGCGCGGCGCCGCGGCGACCGCCCCGATCGCCATCGGCATGACCATCACGATGTGCATTTTCGCGACCGGACCCCTGACGGGCGCGGCGCTCAACCCCGCCCGGGCCTTTGGCCCCGCGGTCGCCACCGGCCATTGGGCCAACGCCTTCGTCTACTGGATCGGCCCGATCGCGGGCGGCGTCGCGGCCGCGCTGCTTCAGGAAAACCTCTTCCTCGAAAAGAAATAAGGAGCGCTCCATGGCGACTGTCTCGGTCTCGACGTTGGGCCTCGCCGACTTCCACTCCACCCACATCCCCGCCGGCCTCTTCGTCTTCGAGGACGGCGGGATCGCCGGCTCCTTCCCGGCTCCGGCCGCGCGCAAGCTCCTCCTCGACGAGGCCAAGGCCGAGGGCTTCAAGGGCGCGGCGGGCGAAATTGCGAGCGTTTCCGCGTCCGACAAGGGCTCCAAGCGCCGGTTCGTGCTGGCGGGACTCGGCCCGAGGAAGAAACTCTCCCCGGAGACCGTGCGCCGGGGCGCGGCTGCGATCTACAAGTACGCGCAGAGCCGTTTTGAAAAGATCGCCGTCTCGGCTTTCCTCCACCCCCAGGCCGCGGCCGAGGGTCTTCTCCTCTCCTCTTATAAGTTCGACGAGTACCGCAAGCCGGAGAAGGAGAAGCTCTCCTCGGCCGCGCTGCTGGTCTCCAACGCCGCGCAGCGCCAGGCCTTCGAGCGGGCGATCGCCAAGGCCTCCCTGTACTGCGACTCGGTCTGCTTCGTTCGGGACTTGGTCAACCGCGGACCCTCGGATAAGAGCCCCGAGAGCCTCGCCGAACTCGCGAAGGGTCTCGCCGGCGACGGCGTCTCGGTCGACGTCATCAGCCGCCAGGAGGCGCAGAAGCTCGGGATGGGCTCTTTCCTGGCCGTCGCGCGCGGCAGCTCGGCCGAGCCCGTCATGCTGCACCTGACCTACAAGCCCAAGGGCGGCGCCCGCCGGAAGGTAGGCCTCGTCGGCAAGGGCATCACCTTCGACTCAGGGGGACTGAGCCTCAAGCCCCCGCAGTCGATGGAGACGATGAAGTGCGACATGGCCGGAGCGGCCTCGGTCCTGAGCGTCTTCAAGGCTCTGCCAAAGCTCAAGCCCCGCGCCGAGGTCCACGGCGTCTGCGCCTTCACCTACAACATGCCGGGCCCCGACGCGATCAAGCCCGGTGACGTGGTGCGTGCCTCCAACGGCAAGTCCATCGAGATCCTCAACACGGACGCCGAAGGGCGGCTGGTGCTCGCCGACGCGCTGGTGTACGCGACACAGCTCAAGCTCGACGGGGTCATCGACCTCGCGACCTTGACCGGCGCCGTCGTCGTCGCGCTCGGCGCCAAGGTCACGGGAGCCATGGGCAACGACAAGCGGCTGCTGGGCGCGCTCGGCGCCGCCGCGGCCAAGACGGAGGAGGCCCTTTGCGAGCTTCCTCTCGTCATGGACTATAAGGAACAGATCAAGAGCCCGATTGCCGATCTTCAGAACATCGGCAAGGTCCGGGGCGAGGCGGGTTCGATCATCGGCGGCCTTTTTCTGGAGGAGTTCGTCGACGGCAAGCCCTGGGTCCATCTGGACATCGCCGGGACCGCGTGGAACGACAGCCCTAGCGCCTATTGCCCGGCCGGCGGGACGGGGTCCATCGTGCGGACCCTGCTGGAGTACATATCAAACCTATGAAAACCAAGCACATCACGCCGCAGACCGAAACGGGCGCCGAGCAGCTCGACCGGCTCGCCGACTACGTGCGCGAACTCCTGGTCGCGATCGGCGAAGACCCCAAGCGCGAAGGGCTCCTGAAGACGCCCCAGCGCGTCGCCAAGGCCCTGCGCGAGCTGACCTCGGGCTACCACGCCGACGTCGACGAGATGATCAACAACGCGCTCTACAGCGAGACCTACAACGAGATGGTCCTGGTCAAGGACATCACCTTCTACAGCCTCTGCGAGCACCACCTGCTGCCCTTCTTCGGCAAGGCGCACGTCGCCTACATCCCCGACCGCAAGATCATCGGGCTCTCAAAAATCCCCAAGCTCGTCGAGATCTTCGCCAAGAGGCTCCAAGTCCAGGAGCGCATGACCAACCAGATCGCAAAGACGCTCCACGACAAGCTCGCGCCCCTGGGAGTCGGCGTCATCATCGAGGCGCGCCATCTCTGCATGGAGATGCGCGGGGCCGAGAGCCTGCTGTCTCCGACCGTCACGAGCTCGATGGTCGGGTGCTTCCAGAACGACGCCCGCACCCGCAAGGAGTTCCTTGCGCTCGTCGGCCGCAACGGCCACTGAGAGCCCGCCGTGCCGCTGTTCCTGGCCGCCGCGCTCCTGGTCCAGTCTTGCGCCGCCGAGAAGCTCATCGTGCTGTTCATCGGGAACAGCTTCACGAGCGTCAACGACCTCCCAGGCACCGTCTCGCGCGTCGCCAAGTCCCGCGGAGACCAGGTCGAGTCCGAGGCTCGCGCTCCGGGCGGGCAATCGCTCGAGGGACACGCCCATGACCCGATCACGCTGGAGAAGATTCGGGAGGCGAAGTGGGACTTCGTCGTGCTGCAGGATCAGAGCCAGAGGCCGGCTTTCTCGCCGGAGCAGGTGGACAAGGAGGTCATCCCTTTCGCCGTCTCTCTCAACGACGCCGTCCACGCCGCCCGCCCCGCCGCGAAGACGGTCTTCTACGAGACCTGGGGGCGCCGCAACGGAGACCAGGACAACTGCAAGGAGCTGCCGACGGTGTGCACCTACGAGGGGATGCAGACACGCCTGAGCCAGAGCTACGCTCTGATGGCCGCCAAGACCGCGGGGCTGCTCGCTCCGGTGGGGACGGCCTGGCGCAAGGTCCGGCGGTGGCACCACGAGATCGATCTCTACGCCGCCGACGGGATCCATCCTTCGCCCGCAGGCACCTACCTCGCGGCTTGCGTCTTCTACGACGTCCTGTTCAAGAAGACCTCCGCCGGCGCGGACGCGGCGGGCCTGACTCCCGCCGAGGCGGCCGTCCTCCAAAAGGCGGCCGACGACGCCGTGCGCGCGCCGCCGCGCCGCTAGCGGGAGTTCAGCCAGGCGTCGTCGCCCGGGCTGAAGACGACCGGGGTCCTCGGAAGCGCCGAGGGCTCGAAAGCTTCCGCAAACTCGTGCGCCGACATGGGCCGGCGCTCGAGGCCCGACCAGCCGGCGAGCAGGCCGATGACGGCGCTGGGGGCGACGCCGAGACGGCGGTACTCGTCGATCCGGCTGTCGCCGTGGCGCTTGGCCAGCCGCTTGCCGTCGGGGCCGACGACCAGCGGCACGTGCCAGTACGAAGGCTCTCCCTTCAAGCCCAGCGCGCGGTAGACGAGCAGCTGGCGCGCGGCCGAATCGAGCAGGTCCGCGCCCCGCACGACGTCGGTCACGCCTTGGCGGTGGTCGTCGACGACGACCGCGAGCTGGTAGGCCGGCGCGCCGCGCTTGGTCCAAACGATGAAGTCTCCGATCACTTCGGCGGGGTTGATCGATTGCGGACCGGCAAAGGAGTCCTCGAACCTGATCGGCAGGTCGGGCACGATCAGGCGCCAATTGCTCTCGATGTCGTGGAAGCGCTCCTCCCAGTCGGGGGGACGCAAAGTCGCGGGATAGCGCAGCTCGTGGGCCCCGTCCTGCGGCGCCGAGGCCGCGGAGGCGATCTGGCCGCGCGTGAGCGCGCAAGGAAACGCCTTGCCCGCGCCCGCCAGGCTCTCCATGGCGTCCAGGGAGGGCGCCAGGTCCCGCGAGTGGATGGGCGGGCCGGCGTCCCAGTCGAGGCCGAGCCAGCGCAAGGTCTCCATGATTCCGTCGACGGCCTCGGGCTTGATCCGCGGGCCATCGAGATCCTCGACGCGCAGGACGATCCGCCAGCCGTTGCGGCGCGCCAGGGCCCAGTTGATCAGGAAGGTCCGCGCGTTGCCCAGATGCAGCGCGCCGGTCGGCGAGGGGGCAAGGCGCGTGGTCCGGGCCACGTCGTTTAGTATTTCACGGAGCAGCCGTAGGATTTCGTGTAGCCGGTCTTGACGGGCTTGCCGGCCAGCACCGCGTCGAGGGCCTCGCGGACGTAGTTGCGGGCGCCGGGCACGTCTGCGATGTTGGAGGTAGGCCTGTCGTCGATGGCGCCCTGGTACTTGAGCACGCCCCGGTCGATGACGACCATGTCGGGAGTGGTCTTGGCGTCGTAAAGCCCGCCGACGGTCCCTTTCGGGTCGAGCAGGATGGCGGAGGCGTGGCCGTCGCGCTGCGCGTTGATCTCGTTGAGCTTGTCGGGCGGGAAATTGCCCTGCTTGCCCGGCGCCGAGGACACGATCGAGTACCACATCACGCCCTTGGCCGTGTACTCCTTCTGAAGGGTCTGCATGTTCTTGCTGTCGTAGTGCTTGTGCACGAACGGACAGTCGACGTTGAGCCATTCCAGGACCACGACCTTGCGCTTGCTGTCCGAGAGCTTGCGCTCTTTGCCGAAGGTGTCGGGCAAAGTGAAGTCCGGAGCGGGCGCGTCTACGGCCGCGGTCCTAATGCCTTCCTTGGCGACCGCGGGCGGGGCGGCGAGCATTGCGGCGAGCAGAATTATCTTCATTTCGATTTCCTCGTCCGGAGATTCTCCCTCCAACTCTTCATATCGTCCACCGGCACAGAGATCTCCACGGCGCGGCCCTCTGCAGGAAGCGTGAATACTCCCGCTAGGCGGGAGGCCTTCTTTTCGCCAAGCGCTCGTGATCGATAAAATTGGTACTCGCAAGAGTCCCTTACGCCGTTCATGAGCATACCCCCGCCTTTGTTGTCGATCGTGTCGTTGTCGAATGGGAAGAAATCGCTCGCAGCGGTGCAATGCAGCGGAGCGGTCACTCCCAGGCCAATGCCCGCCCCCGTGTCGATCGCCTTTGCCTCGGCTCCCTTCGAAAAGCCCTCGCCGAGCTTGACGGGGACCTTCCTGCGGGCTGCCGCGACCGTCTCGTGCGCAGGCTGGGCCGGGAACGCAATCGAGAGTTCAGCCTCGCCCGGGATGCAGATCTCCTTGCACTCGAGCCATTGTGCCTTGGCCGCGATCGTCACCGGGCCTTCCTTTATATGAGCCGGCGCCCGGATTTCCAAAAGAAGGACGGCCTCATCCGCGTAGCCGTAGCTGACCGAGCGTTTGCCGACAAAGCGAGTCGGATACGGCCATTGGAGCCCTTCCGCCTTAAAGCCGGGAGGAAGCTTCCAATCGACCGTAGTCGCCATGCCGGTGTCTCCCGGATTCCTCCAATACGTGTGCCAGCCGTCCTTCATCGTCAGGCGCACCCCGACCGTCGCCGAACCGCCGGGCTTGATCGAATCCTGCTCCACAATGAGCTCGGCCTTCACATGCGAGGGGGGATTGCCCGCCGCTGCTAAGGGAAAGGCCAGGATAAGCAAGGCGAGCGGCGGCCCCTTCATTGCGCTGATGCAGGGACCGGCTCCGCCTTCGGGGCGTGACGCAAGAGCCGCGCGACCGCCTTGGGCGCTTCCCAGAACGTCTCCTTGAGGACATAGAACGGCAGCCCCGCGACGAGGTAGACCGGCCAGCCGACCGCGGTTCCGACATACTTCCCGCAGACCAAGGACGCCTCTTTCTCGTGCGGTGTCTTGCCCTCCGAGCTGCCGACCTGCACGAGCGAAATCGGCAGGCAGGCGAAGGCGCCGACCAAAAAGCCCGCGCCATAAACGGGAGAGGCGATGAACTTCGCCGGCTCGACGACGAACGACCCCTGGTTCTCGTACGGCACGAGCGGAAGATTCGGGGCGGTGTCGGCGAGGGCGGGAGAGCTTCCGCCGAGAAGGAGCGCCGCGATCATGTTCCTCACGCAACCAGTATAGTGGTCCGCAAGCCCAAAATCAAGGAGGCATATTTGCGTTACAAAAGTGTTGACAACGCAATTGCACTATGTCAGGATGGGGCCATAAGGCCTAGATGTCATCTAGGACCTTTGGTCCGCCTGGGAACGGAGGTAGTAATCCAATGGAGAAGCGCATCGTGTCGGCTGCCGTCCTGTTGTCCGCACTGCTCGCGATCGGTCTGACGCCGCGTACCAAGACGCTCTGCGATGGGTTCTTGCCGCCGAACACCATGCGCATCCCCGTAGGCGACGTTCGCGCCAAGGGGATCGACCAAGCGACCTTCCTGGAAGTAATGGACAAGGCCGAAGCCGTCTACGCGCCGATCATCGCGGCCCACGGCGGCCACCTCGTGGTCAACCGTCTTTGGGACGACCCGACCGTCAACGCCTCGGCCCAGCAGTCGGGCTCGGACTGGATCATCAACATGTACGGGGGCCTCGCGCGGCACCCCGCCGTGACCCGCGACGGCATGATGCTCGTCGCCTGCCACGAGCTCGGACATCATCTGGGCGGCTTTCCTTTATATGGGGGAATGAACTGGGCCTCCAACGAAGGCGCCTCGGACTACTTCGCCAACCTCAAGTGTCTGCGCCTGACCTTGGGCAAGGACGCGCCGTCCAACACCGACCCCGTGGGCAAGGCCGGCTGCGCCGCGGCGTACCCCGCGGGACCGGACCGCAACCAGTGCGAGGCCGGCACGATGGCCGGAGCCTCGGTCTCGGCGCTGCTGGCCGAGCTCGGCGGCTCCCCTCAGCCGAAGCTCGACACGCCCGATCCGTCGACCGTCGACTCGACCGACGACAGCCATCCGGCCGCGCAGTGCCGCCTCGACACCTACTTCCAGGGCTCTATGTGCGGCAAGCCGACCAGCCAGGACGTCTCGCGCACCGACCCGACCGGGGGCTGCACGAAGGCCCAGGGCTTCAAGGTCGGCATGAGGCCGCGTTGCTGGTACGCGCCCGCGGCCGGCGCAGAATCCGCCGATCCGCTCGTCGCGTCCAAGCCCGTGCTGTCTGAGTCCGCCGCCAAAACCGTCTCGGCCCGCTTGGAGGCGCTGCGTTCCGCGCTCAGCGGCCATGAGCTCTAGGCGGTTCTCCGTCCTCTTGCTGTGCGCGTTCGTCCCAACAGCGTGGGCTGTTGGGGCGGACGCGCCCGCTTTCGATAATGGCGTGGAGATCGCGTCCATTATAAAGGAAGCCAAAGCGCGCGCCACAGAGATCGCCGCCGCCAAGGCGAGCGGCGC
The DNA here is from genome assembly GCA_016194705.1 of Elusimicrobiota bacterium. Lineage (GTDB taxonomy): Bacteria > Elusimicrobiota > Elusimicrobia > UBA1565 > UBA9628 > PALSA-1176. Next base: position 40,092 of record JACQAZ010000005.1, read on the forward strand.
GAAGACCAAGGGGAGCTCGCAGTGGATCTCCTTAGGTGCCTCGGATTACGGGACCCTCAATGCCGCCGCCTTTCCGCTCGGGGAGCCGGTCGCCAAGAGCAACCGGGCCGCGGTGTTCGAGATGCCCGACGAGATATTGCCCCTGCTGTCGCAGTTCATGCACGAGAAGTTCAATCGCTGCGGCGGGTTCTTCTCGCACCGCACGCGCCAGGAGGCCGAGCGGGACCTGACGGGCCCGTCCAAGGCGGCGGGGGGTCCCTACACGATCGACCAGCAAGCCTGGGTCAAGCCGCTGATGTCCGGCGTCAAGGAAGCGGAGCTGCGCTCGACCATCGAAACGATGGCCGCGTACAACAACCGCTTCTACACGGCCGACACGGGCGTGGCGGCCGCGCGCTGGCTCGCCGGCCGCTGGCAGTCGCTGGCCGGAAAGCTGCCGGGCGCCAAGGTCGAGCTCGTCAGCCATGACGGCTGGGCCCAGCCCTCCGTGGTGCTGACGATCCCCGGAACGGAAAATTCCGACGAGATCGTCGTGGTCGGGGGACACCTCGACTCGATCAACGGCTGGGGCAGCGAGACGGCCCGGGCTCCCGGCGCCGACGACAACGCGTCCGGCATCGCGGTCGTGACCGAGGCCCTGCGCGTGCTCGCCAACGCCGGCTTTAAACCCAAGCGGACCGTGCAGTTCATGGGTTACGCGGCCGAGGAAGTGGGCTTGCGCGGTTCGGCGGACATCGCGTCGCGCTACCAGCAAGCCGGCAAGAAGGTCGTCGGCGTGGTCCAGTACGACATGACGGGGTATAAGGGATCTCCGGAGGAGATCTTCCTGCTGACCGACAACGTCGACGCGGACCTCACCGCCTTCATGGGCAAGCTCATCGACGCCTACGTCGGCGTGCAGTGGTCCACGACCGAGTGCGGCTACGCGTGCTCGGACCACGCCTCGTGGACGCGCAGCGGCTACCCATCCGCGCTGCCGTTCGAGGCGTCGTTCGACGGCATGAACCACGCCCTGCACACGACCTCCGACACGCTGGGCACGATCGGGGGCACGGCCGAGCACGCGGTGCCTTTCGCCAAGCTTGCGATCGCGTTCGCCTCGGAGCTGGCCAAGACCGGCGCCGCGGGGGTCTCTGCTGCCAAGTAGCTTCAAGATCATCACGGTGCTTCAGGCCAAGGGCCTCATCGCGGAGCAGTTCCCGCGCTTGAGGCCCTTGCGCTTTTGTTAGAATGCCCGCTTCATGGCAAGGCTGAGCATCGTCGCTTGCGGCGCCAGAGACGCGAAACGCCTCGCGCCTCTATTCGACGCATATCGGATGTTCTACAAGCAGCGTTCGGACCTCGCGAGCGCGCGGAGATTCCTGTCGCGGAGGCTCAGGCGGGGAGAGTCGGTCGTCTTCCTAGCGCTCGACGGGACGCGCTGCCTGGGCTTTGTCCAGCTGTACCCGACTTTCTCGTCGGTCTCGATGCGGCCGCTCTGGATCCTCAACGACCTCTTCGTGGTCCCCGAAGCGCGGCGCGGCGGCGTGGGGAAAGCGCTCCTGAGGCGGGCGCGCAAGTTCGCTTCAGAGACGGGAAAAGAGGGGCTCTTCCTCGAGACGGCCAGGACCAACCGCAAAGCACAACGGCTGTACGAGAAACTCGGCTGGCAACGCGACACCGAGTTCTACCGCTACGACATCGGCGCCTGACTCAGGCGTCGACGATCGTGCCTCCGACGGAGAAGCCTCCCACGAAGAGAGGCGCGAACACCGGCTCGCGCTTCTCAAGCCAGCGCACGACGTTGTCCCCGCCTGGGGACCACGACATGACGAGCAAGGGGACGATGCCGGTCGTGTTGTTGCCCTTCAGAATGTCGACTTGGACGTCGCCCTCCGAAGGGTAGCCCTTGCCGATCCAGCACCTGGCCACGTACTGGAGGTATTCGTCCCTAAGCCAGGCTGCGGACTCCTCCTTGTGCAGGAAGCCCGCCAAGGTCCCATCATGCCAGGCGACCAAGCCTTTGCCGCCCTCGAGTTTGTAGCGGTCTTGGACGGCACGCGGAGGGCGCGCGGCCGCGCCGTGAACGACGGCGTGCCCTGGCGGCTCGCCCATCCGGCCCCAGTAGAGGCGCGGGACCAGCTCACCCACGGCTAGGCGGGCAAGGTGCGGTGAGTGCCGTCGCAGTACGGCTTGTTCTTGGAGTGCTTGCAGCCGCACCAGGCGACCTTCTTGGCTTCCGTGATCTCGACGGGGATGGGGGTGAGGCCCGTCTGGAGCCGCGCGTGCGAGCCGTCGCAGTAGGGCTGCTTGGCGGACTGCCCGCAGGCGCACCAGAACTTCTTGCCGGGCTGCTCGTCGACGACGTACGGCCCTCTTTGCGCGACCTTCGGTTCCATTGCCATGACGCCTCCTAGACGGTCTTTCCCACGCGATCCGAGTGGAAGATCGCGACCCACATGCCGCCGAAGCCTATGATCATGACCGCGAGGACGCCCTTCAAGCCGTGCGTGCCGAAGTGGCTGGCTCCGAGCATCCCGAAAAGCATCGGGCCCGAGAGATAAGTGTTGGTCCGCGAGAAGAGCTTCGCCTTGGCCCGCGCCGCCGCGAGCTGGTCGGGCGGCACCTGGCCGAGCAGGATCTTGCGGTTGGTCGGCCAGATGATGAACCAGACGTTGAACCACATGATCGCCCCGAAGAGCATCCCCATGAGAATCCAATGGCTTGGGCTCCTGAGCCCGGTCATGCCGAAGCCGAGCACCGGGTCCCACATGTAGATCATCGCGTAGAGGACCAGGCCGCTCAGGAAAGTGACCATAGCGCCCCAGCGGAACCACCACAGGGCCCGCGGCTGGAGCTGCGGATTGACGGCCTTCTTGGCGGCGTCGTCGAGCGCGCCCTGCAGGGGCACGTTGACGAAGTTGAAGAAGTACAGGTGGCCGATCCAGGTGATGCCCGCGATCACGTGCAGCCAGCGGAACGCGAATTGCAGGTTGCTCATGTTCATGTCGATAGCCTCCGGGGCGCTAGCGCCATCCCGAAAATACTAGTTTTGGCGTGGGGAGTCAAACACGGCGTTATTGACGCGATGCCGCAATCCCGCTAAAATAGCCGTGACGCATCCTTGAGCGGGTGTAGTTCAATGGTAGAACGGCAGCTTCCCAAGCTGCATACGTGGGTTCGATTCCCATCACCCGCTCCAGATTTTCCCGCAAAGACGACTCACTTCGAGAATAGACGCTTGAGTTCCTGCTTGCGGATCTTGCCGGTCGCGGTCTTGGGAAGCGCGTCGACGAACTCGATGCGGCGCGGCAGCTTGAAGTCGGCGAGCCTGCCCTTGAGATAGGCCGCGACCTCCTTGGCGGCCGCGGTCTCTCCCTCCTTGAGCACGATGAAGGCCGCCACCTCCTCGCCCCAGCGCGGATGCGCCAAGCCCACGACCGCGGCCTCCCGCACCTTGGGGTGCCGGTAGAGGACCTCCTCGATCTCGGCGGGATAGATGTTCTCGCCGCCGCGGATGATCATCTCCTTCTTCCTTCCGACGATGAAGAAGTAGCCGTCCTCGTCCCTTCGTCCGAGGTCGCCGGTGCGCAGCCACCCGTCCCGCAGCGCCTCGGCGGTGGCCGAGGGGTTGTTCCAATACTGCGCCATCACGTTGGCGCCGCGCAAGGAGATCTCGCCGATCTCGCCCGCGGGAAGCTCCCGGCCGCCTTCGTCCACGATCGCCATGTCCTGCCCCTCCAGGGGCAGGCCGATCGAGCCGACCTTGCGGCGCCCGGGAGGCGGGGGGTTGACCGACGAGACGCAGGTCCCCTCGGAAAGACCGTAGCCCTCGAGGATGTGAGCACCGAATTTCTCTTCGAAGCGCTCGAAGACCTCGACGGGCATCGGCGCCGCCCCACAGATGCAGAAGCGCAGGGTCGAGAGGTCCCGGCGCTGGGTCTCGGCGAGGCTCAAGAGCACGGCGTAGACCGATGGGACCCCGCTGAAGGCCGTGCAGCGATGCCTCGCGAGGAACTCGAAGAACTCCTTGGGCGAGAACTTCTCCATGAGGACCATGCTGGCGCCGGCCCATAGGGGGGACAGCAGGGTCACCACCTGGCCGTTGACGTGGAACAGGGGCAGGAAGCACAAGAACCGGTCCCGTTCGGTCATCGCGATGGCCTTGACGAACCGGCTCACGTCGAAAAGGTAGTTGGCGTGAGTGAGGACGGCCCCCTTGGGCGAGCCGGTCGTGCCCGAAGTGTAGATGATGCTGGCCGCCCCGGGCGGAGGGGAGATCAGCGAGCGCGCTGGCTCGAGTCTCTGGAGGCCTTGCGCCGCGGAGATCAGGGCCGAGGCGCCGGAGTCGCGCAGTATGTGGGCGATCTCCGGCTCCTTGAGGGCGGTGTTGACCGGGACCGCGACGGCTCCGGCCTTCATGACGGCGAAGAACCAAATGACGAAGTCAGGACCGTTGGGCAGCAGGATGGCGACGCGGTCTCCTTCCTTGATACCCACCCGCCGCAGCTCCTCGGCGCGGGACCTGGCGGCGTCCTCGAGGCCGGAGCGGCTCAAGACTTGGTCCTTGAAGAAGAGAAACGGCGTCTCGGGCGCCTGCCGCGCGCGCTCCTCGAGGAGCTCGGTCAGGGTGTTCACGGCTTCTTGCGGACCAGCAAAGACCAGACGCCTTCCTGGACCGTCTCGCCGCGCTGGTTCTTGAGCGCGGCCGAAAAGCGCACGAGGCCTCCCGGGCCCGGGGCGGGCCGCGTCTGCGCGACCTCCATGACGAGCGAGAGAGAGTCGCCGATGCGGACCGGCGCCTTGAACTTCCACTCAAGCTGGCGGAAGGCCATGATCGTTTCCCGCAAGACTTCCAGATCATGCAGCAGGCCGCTGGCGATCGAGAGCCCCAGCAGGCCGTGGGCGATGCGGCCTTGGAAAGAGGTCGCGGCGGCGTAAGTCTCGTCGAAATGCAGGCGGTTCATGTCCCCGGACAGCTCGCCGAAACGGGCGATCATTTTCGCGGACACCGCGCGGGGCCGCGGACTCTCGAAAACCGCGCCGACGGCGAAGTCCTCGAAGTAGAGTTTGTCCGGAGCCATCTACGCTGCCTCGAAGTGACGGATGTCGCGCAGGGTGCCGGCGCGCTCGTCCTCGAAGACGGGCTTGACCTTCATCCCGATGCGCGGCGGCGTCTGCGGGTCTATGCGCAGAAAATGCTGCAGCTGCGTGTCGGCGCCGTCGAGCCGGATGAAGCCGTAGCCGTAGGGCACCGGCTTTCGGCGGCCGGTCTCCGGGTCGAGGAAGGCGAAGCGCAGGATCGTGAACGCGGCCAGAGTCCCTCGTGGGCCGACCTCGACCCACTCGTCGATGGTCCGGTAGCACGGCCCGCACAGGGGCCGGGGCGGGACGTAGACCTTGCGGCAGGAAGGACACCGCACGCCCATGAAGTCGGCAGCTCTCCTCCCATGTCCGTGGCGCCGTCCCAGATCAGCCGCGCGCCCTCCCCCGGCTTGGCCAGGCCCAGCGCCTCGATCCACGAGAGGTTGGCGAAGGAATAGGGGGTGTAGAGCTCCATCACGTCGATCTCCTTCAAGGGCTCGCGGATGCCGGCCTTGGCGTAGGCCTCGCGGGCGGCCAGCTCGAGCGACCGCAGCGGGTACCATTGGGCGTCGCCGAGATAGGAATACAGGTGGCGGTTGGCCGTGGCCCAGACCCAGGCGGGCTTCGGGCAGATCTTCTCCGCTGCGCCCTCGCAGGCGTAGATCACGGCGCAGGCCCCGTCGGTCCGCGGGCAGATGTCCAAGGCCTTGATCGGATCCGACAGCATCGGCGAACGCAGGACGTCGTCGATAGAGACTTCCTTGCGCAGGTGCGCGTGGGGGTTGTTGAGGGCGTGGCGGCGGTCGCGCACGCCCGCGCGCGCGGCGTCCTTCTCCGTGGCTCCGAAGCGCTCCATGTACGCCGAGGCCTCGACCGCCAGGCCCGAGATCGCTCCCGCGAAGACCAGGCGGTCCCAAATCGGGTCGAAGGCGGTCGTGATGGCCCCGGTCGTGTCCGATTCCGAGTTTTTCTCCCAGCCGACTACGAGGAGCCTCTCGAAGAAACCCGAGGCGACCAGATGATAGCCGCCGATGGCGAGCGTGCTGCCCGTGGTGCCGCCGGTCGTGAGCTTGAGCGTGGGCTTCATGATCCCGCCGGTGCCCTCGATGGACCACAGCTCGACGCCGTTGATCCCCTCGAAGTGGTCCATGTTCCCGATGACCACGCCGTCGATGTCCTTCATCGTGAGCTCGGCGTCCGCGAGGCAGCGCGCGACCGCCTCGTGGATGAGCTCGACGCCGGTCACGTCGCGGCGGTTGCCCGCGTGGTCGGTCTGGCCCGTCGCGACGATGGCGACGCGCTTAGCCATCGTTCCCCAGGATCCACACGCAATGCGACGCGCCGCAAAGCCCGTACTGGCCGTGGGCCAGCGCGCGCTGGACCGCGGGCGCTTGGGTCGCGGCCTCGCCGCGCAGCTGAAGGGCCGCCTCGATGAGGCGGACCAGGCCCGCCGCGATCACGGCGTGGGCGCAAAGGCAGCCGCCCGAGAGGTTGACCCGCTCGCAGCGCGCGAGGCCGAGCTCATCGAGCCACAAGAGCTCCTGATAGGAGAACTGCTCCGAGACCTCGGCCGCGTCGATCTCGCGGCCGGGATCGTTGATCCCTGCCATCGCGTAGGCTCTCTTCGCCGCATCGCGCAGCGCGCGCGACTCCCAGAGGTTTCTCTGCCCCAGCGGAGCGTCCGCGCAGAGGCCCACCCCTTCGACCCAGACGCGCTTGCCGCCGCGCCTCTTGGCGAAATCCTCGCCGGCCAAGATCACGGCCGCCGCGCCATCCGAGCCGGGCGCGATGTCGCCGCTTCGCAGCGGCGGCGCGACCAAAGGCGAGGCCGCCGCCTCCCGCGCGGAGAGCGGCCGCCGCAGCTGGGCCTTGGGGTTCTTGGCCCCATGGGACCGGTTCTTGACGACGATCCGGGCGCAGTCCTCGGTGGTCTTGCCGGAATGCTCCAGAAAAATTCGCGCCTGCAAGGCCGCGGCCGAAACCGCGTCGAGGCCGAGGGCCCGCTCGCAGACCGGATCGAAGAAGGCGTTGGTGATGAGCCGCCCGTCTCCTTCCGAGGCCTTCGAATGGGCCACCACGAGGGTCGTGCGGTAGGCGCCCGATAAGATGCGGCTCATGCCGTAGAAGGCGGCGGCGGTCCCGTCGCCCTCGACGGTGGAGATGGACCGGCCCTCTCCGGCCGCTGCGCCGGCGGCGTCGCCGACGGCCATGCTCGAGATCGTCCGGCCGTCCCAGAAATCGTTGGAGGCGGTGACGATGTTGTCCACATCCGAGATGTCGAGCCCGGCGTCGTCAAGTGCCGCGGACGCCGCCTCGTGCACGAGCTCAGCGTAGGTCGAGCCCCGCCTCTCGGCTTCGAACGCCGTCTGGCCGACGCCGATCACGGCGACGCGCTCCACGCTCAGCTCGCCGGCCGGAAATGGAGGATGTCGAGGATGGAGCCCGAGCGGCTCTCGCTGAAGACCGCCTCGACGGACATGCCGAGGCGCAGATTCTCGAGCTTCGATTCGCCGACAAGATGCGCCAGGGCCGTGTCGGCTCCCTCGAGCCGGATGAGGCCGTAGATCGGGCTGGGCCGCGGGTGGGCGGGGCTGTCGTAGAGGGCCTGGGTGAAGCTCAGCAAAGTCCCCCGGGGCCCGACCTCCAGCCACTCGCCGCAGGCCTCGAAGCAATTCCCGCAGGTCTTGCGGGGCGGGACGTAGGCCTTGCGGCAGGAGGGGCAGCGCGTGGCGAGGATCTTGCGCTCGTCGCGCAAGGCCTTGAGGAAGCGGCTCAAGACCTCTCCGGCGGACCAGGCGTAAGGCACCGCGATGCGGCTTTCGTGGACCAGGATTTCGTCCATGGGCCTAGTCCCGTCTCTTGGCTTGCTCCTTGAGGAGCTCGCGCGCGATGATGAGCTGCTGGATCTGGGAGGTCCCTCCGCCGATGCCGATCAAGGCCGCGTCGCGGTAGAAGCGCTCGACCGGACATTCCTTGGTGAAGCCGTAGCCTCCGAGGATCTGCACCGCGTTCTGGGTGGCCCGCATGGCCATCTGCGCGCCGAAGAGCTTGGCGAAGGAAGCGTATTTCGAGACTTCAAGCCCTTCGTCGAGGCGGCTCGCGGCCTGGTAGGTCAAGAGCCTCGCGGCCTCGATCTCGGTGGCCATCTGGGCCAGCATCTCCTGAATGAGCTGAAAGCTCGACAGGCTCTGGTTGAATTGCCGGCGCTTGACGGCGTAGGCCAGCGCGTAGTCCAAGGCCGCCTGCGCGATCCCGACCGGCATCCCGGAGAACACCGACCTCTCCATGTCCAGGCCTTCGAGCATGTACCTGAGTCCAGCGCCCTCCTCGCCCAGGAGGTTCTCCGCCGGGACCTCGCAATCCTTGAAATACAGCTCGGAGAGGGGGGAGCCGCAAGTCCCGAGCTTGCGCATGTCCTTGCCTACCGAGAAGCCGGGAAAGCCCTTCTCGACGATGAAGGCGCTCAGGGCCCCTTGCCCGCGCCGCCTCTCGGTCCGCGCGAAGACCAGGAAGACCTGCGCCAACGAGCCGTTGGTAATGAAGAGCTTGGAGCCGTTGAGCAAGTAGCGCTCGCCCTCTCGCGCCGCCTTGGTCTTGAGCGAGGCGGCGTCCGAGCCGGCCTCGGGCTCGGTCAGTGCGAAGGCGCCGATCCACTCTCCGGAGCAGAGCTTCGGCAGATATCTCTTGCGCTGGGCCTCGTCGGCGTGAGCGTAGAGATTGTAGGAGCAGAGGAAGGAATGCGCCCCGTACGAGAGGGCCACGGCCGCCGAGGCCTTCGAGAGTTCCTCCATGGCCATCGCCGAGGCCAGGAACCCGGCGTCCGTCCCGCCGTACTTCTCCGGGATCGCCAAGCCCAAGAGCCCGAGCCGCCCCATCTCCCTGAACAGCTCCGCGGGCAGGCTCTGCGAGTCTTCGATCTCCTGGGCCAGGGACTTTAGCCTCTTCGAGGCGAAATCCCTGGCGGTGTCGGCGGCCAGTTTATGGCTGTCTTCGAGCTGCGCGGGCATGGCTTCCCAATATATCTTTTTTCGCTCTGCTCATCATGGGCGGAGAAGGTCTCCGATCGCTTCCTTAAGATCGGGATCGGCGGCTTGCTCCCGCCGGGTCTCAAGGCTTCGACGCGCTTCGGGCGACTTGAAGAAGGCGGTCTGCCGCGCGTTCTCCAAGGCGACTCGGACTTCGTTGCGCACGTCCGGGTCCGCGTCGGCGAGGCCGTCGATGAGGGCCGGGATATACGCCCGCGCCAGGCTTTCGGCCGTCGCCGAGTCCAGGCCGAAGAGCATGATCTGCCCGAGCTGCGCCATGGAGACCCGGACCTCGCTTTGCGGGTCGCTCAGGAGGATGCGCGAGACTCTCGCTAGGACCTCCGGCGAGAGGAGGAAGTCCGTCGCCGCGGGGCCGGCGCGGCTGATCCCATAGAACAGGAGATAGAAGACATGGGCGGCCTCCGCGCGCAAGCCCGGCCGGGGCTCGTGGTCCAGGAAGGCCAAGAGCGCGCCGCCGGCCTCTACGCTGAAGACTCCCTCGGCTCGGAGCGCTCCCAGAGCGTCCCTCTTGGCCTGCTCCGAGGCCAAGGGGCTGCTCAACGCGCGCTCGGAGAGCGAACGCTCCGGCGTGTCCGCGGCGAGACCGGCAGGGGGGCAAGCGCAAAGAAGAACCGCCGTCGTGATGATCCAGAGGCATTTCGCCCTCGCCATGTGAACTTTCATTGTACGACACGCGCGCAACGACAAGTGGGGGCGTCGGCCCCGGAAAGAGACGGCATTCGGCCCATGCCGCGCCGGAGGCCGTCGGCCGACGGATAGCAACCGATCCGGTTGCCATGGAGCGGAACATGAAGCAGTCATCACACCGAACTGTTTTGTAAAATGAATCCGCCGCGCCCGACCCATGATCACTGTTCTCATTCATCTCGTTCTGACGCTCCCGCTGCGCGCCGAGCCGCGCGCACCCGCGCTGGTCGCGCGCGGCAACGCGCTGTACTTCCAGGGCGAGTACGCCAAAGCCGTCGACGCGTACGCCCAGGCCGTCAAGGCCAGCTCCATGACGGCCTCGGCCTGGCTCAACGGCGCCCAGGTCCTCGAAGAGACGGGACAGCTCAAGGAGGCCGTCCGCTGGTACCGGCGCGCGGCTTCGCTCTCGTCGGACCCGGCGGTCCTCGGCGCCCTGGGCTGGGCCCAGTGGCGCGGCCGCCAGTTTGAAGAGGCCGCCGCCACCTTCGAGCGCGCCCTGCGCCGCAAGCCCGACGACGCCTCGTCCCTGCTGGGAGCCGCGCGCGCGGCGCTGGAGCGCTCCGTGCCAATGGACGCCGTCACATTCCTGGAGAAGGCCGCCGACGCCGCACCGCTTTTGAACCTCGTGCCTTACTACCAGGGGCAGGCCTATGAGGAACTCAAGGACGACGCCTCGGCTATCGAAACGTACAAACGCGCCGTCATCGGCGACTCGTATTTCGTCGAGGCGCGCGAGGCTCTGGGCCGGGTCTATCTGCGCCGCCGGGACTACAACGACGCCTGGAGGCAGTTCTCGAAGGTCCTCGACGCGGAGCCGCACAGCAAGCGCGTCCAACTCCTCGTCGACCGGGTCGCGCCGTACTTGACAAGGCGCCCCTCCGAGCTGCGCCCCACCGGCCTCCACAAGCCGATCCCGTACATCGTCGAGTCCCCTGCGGGCGGTCCGAAGGTCCCCCTGATCCGCGTCGGGATCGGGACCAACGCCGTCGGCAAGCCGCGGCCTCGGCAATCCGTGAGCTTCAAGATCACGGAAGCCTTCGACGTCGCCGACGCCGCGACGGGCAAGAAGCTGGGCGAAGGCGACGCGGACGACGCCTGGTCGGTCCGCGTCCGCCGCATCAAGAAGAAGGCTCAGCTGCTGCTCGTGGACTCGGATGGGAAGACCCTCAGCCAGAAGTCCAAGGCCGTCGTGGTCCGCCCCCGCAATCCGGCTAAGGCCGTCGTCATTCTCGACGACGTCCCCGGAACGGGCGGCAACGCGGTGACGGCCGGCCGCGCCCTGCGCGGACAGCTCGAGGTCGCGCTGTTCAAGGGCGGCCTGAGGCTCGTCAACATCGTTGACCTCGAGAACTACACGCACGGCGTGGTGTCCTCCGAGATGCCGATCAAGTCTCCCATCGAGGCCCTCAAGGCCCAGGCCGTCATGGCCCGAACGCACGCGCTCTACATCAAGAAGCTGACCCGCCGCCACAAGAAGGAGGGGTTCGATCTCTGCGACGGGGACCATTGCCAGGTCTACGGCGGCGTGCGCTCCGAGAGCGAGCGCTCCCGCCAGATCGTCGAGGCCACGCGCGGCCGCGTCGTCACCTACAAGGGACGCCCTTCCCAGGTGATCTACTCGTCCAATTGCGGCGGCTTCACCCAGAGCGGCAAGGACGTCACGGGCTGGGGGGACGTCCCTTACTGGAAAGGGATGTCGGACGGCCCGGAGCTGGGTCCTCGCCCGGCCTCGCCCTGGGAGCTCCGGCAGTGGCTGTGGTCGTCGCCCGCGGCCTACTGCAAGCCTTCCAGCGACGTGCACCCGTCCCATTTCCGCTGGACGCGCGTGGTCGCGACCCGCGACCTCGAGGACAAATTCGACAAGAAGTTCAAGACCGGCAAGCTCAGGGCGCTCCGGCCGCTGAGACGCTCGTCTGCGGGGAACGTCAACGTCCTTCAGATCGTCGGCAGCCGCAGGAAGGTCAAGCTCGATTCCGAGATGCAGATCCGCAGCCTGCTGGGGCTGGGGTCGCTGCGCAGCACGCTCTTCATCATCGAGACCGAATACGACGCCAAGGATCATCCAGTACGGCTGATCTTCCATGGAGCAGGGTGGGGCCACGGCGTGGGCCTGTGCCAATCCGGGGCGATGGGCCGAGCGGAAGCGGGGCAAAGCTACGAGCAGATCATCAAGGCCTACTTCAAGGACGTGGAGCTCTCCGAGCTGCGCTATTAGTGCCGAGCCATTATTGTTTCCGTAACAGCGATTAGTTATCATCAGGGCCATGCGAAGCCGCAGCGCCCTGATCATCGCGCCGTGCCTGTTGGCGGCCGCCTGCGCCGGGACCACACCCTCCTTGGGCCATCAGCCCGAGCGCGGCCTCTCCTCGATCCTCATCGGGAGCCGCATCATCCTGCCGACAGGGGAGACCTATTCCGGCAGGATGTGGCTCAACTTCGAGGGCGAGGGCGAGGGCGAGGGCGACAAGGGCAACGGCGAGACCTACCGTTTGGCCTTGAAGCCGGGGCAGCCCATGCTCTACCAGGTCGAGCCGGATTCCTATCATCTCGCTCCCACCCGGAACGCCTTCGGCCTCCAGCAAGAAACCCTTCACATCGAAATCGAGGGGCGCACCTTCCGCGCGCCCTTCCCCCGCGACATCCAGCGCAAAAACAAGATCATCGTCAAACCGACGAAGATCGTCTCGCTCGGGATCCTGGAGGTCCGGCTGCCCGCGGCGCTTCCGGGCCGCGAGGCCCAGGTCAAGGTGTGGCTCGACGATGGCGTGGCGGCGCGGCGCAAGCTCATCGAGGATACGGTCCGGCTGATGATGGACCCCGACGCGCCCAACATCTACCGCAAAAACGCCATCGATTGGAGCCGGGCACTGGACCAAAGCCTCGTCGACTTGACGGCCGAATCGCCGCCCATCCCGCTCTACAAGCGCGCCAACCCTTGAGCGAGCGCGCACTCGGCGTCGACCTGGGCGCGACCTGGCTGCGCGCCGCATTGGCGGATGGAAGCGGACAAATCCTGCGCCGCTGGAAGCGCCCCGCGGTGCGCTGGACAGCTCTCGCGCCCGAGCTCAAACGCCTCAAGCTCGGCAAGCTCGACCGCCTGACTGTAGGGCCCACGGGAGTCTGGAGGCCCTCCGACCGCCGCCGGCTTGCGCGAGCGCTCAAATCTCTGGCGCGGCGCGTGCGCGTGATCTCGGACGTCGAGCTCGCCCATGAGGCCGCCTTCGGCGGCGGACCCGGCATCCTCGTCATCGCGGGAGCGTCGCATCTCGCAGACTGCGCGCTCCGGGTCCGGCGGGACTTGCGTCTCCGCGGCAGGACGCCTCTCGTCTGCCATGGCACCATGTTCAAGGATCCTATGTTCAAAAGCGGTTTTCAGAAACGCATCGCGGGCCGTTTCGCAGTAACCCGCGCGGTCCACGGCGCCGACGTCGCGGCCGCGCGCAGGAGGAATTAAAATGAAAGTCATTCGCGGCGCCATTGTTGCCATCTTGATGGGAACCTTGATTTTCGCCGCCTCGGCTACCGCCTATCCCGTCAAGGTGGCCTCCGTCAAACCGAAAGGGGGATTCGTTCCGGATGAAGCGACTGCGATCCTGATCGCTAAAGCGGTCTGGTACCCGATCTACGGAAAACAGGAGGTCGAAAAGAAGTCTCCCTTTCATGCGACTTTGGCCAAGGGCGTCTGGACCATGAGAGGATCTCTTCCCGCAGGCGAGCTCGGAGGAACCGCCGTCGCTGAAATAGCCAAGGACAACGCTCGGATTCTTTTCGTCATACACGAAGAATAGCCGCGACTTTTGGCCTCCGTTTCTAACGCCTCCGGGGCAAATTCGCCAGCAACCTGCGATCCGGATCGCGCTTGTCCAGAAGAGCGTTGAGCGCATCCCTGAAAATATCCTCGAGCCGCCCGCGAGGAAACTTATGCCTCAGAATCTCCCGGGCCCGTTCCACGAGTTGGAGCAGCTCTTCATCGGCGGTGAATCCAAAGCGGGCCTGTCGTACCGCGATCTCCTGGGCAGCGGGCTGTGGCGGCAACAGCTCATTGGCCGGGTCAGGAGGTGGGGCGAAAAGTGGAGCCACCTCCTCCATCGTGGGACACGGCCCCGGAGTGACCGCCACGACGCGAATGAAATCGGGGACCTCCGGCTGCGGGTCGAGTTCCGCCATGATCGCCTCGACCTGCCTCTTGCTCTTGCCTTTCGCCACGGCAAGCAGCTCATCGGCATTCTCCGCGTTCATGTGCGGGTAGAGTCGGACGACGGTCTCCAGATGCAGCTCTCCTAATCTCAACGATTCAAGCACCTTCGGATAATCCTTTACGGCCCTGGCAACTCTGATCCTAAAATAGGCTTCCGCCGCGGAATATCCGAGCTTGTGAACGCAATAGTGATAGAGCGAGGGGGCTCGCTGGATAGCGAGTTCCCTGCGATCGACCTCCACGAGATGGGCGATAATTTCAGACGTATTCTCTCGCTCGTTCCGCACGAGTGAGTGCAATTGCGCCAACAATGTCTCGTCGTCCAGGGACTCGAGCTTCGTCATTTCTTTTCTCCCCAACTGTGTCCGGACACAGTTGCCTATATTTCCTACGATTGAGCGGCCAAAAAGTTCCCTTTCTATTGCCGCCGCGTCGGCCAAATCGGTACAATGAGGGCATGAAGATCGCCCTCGGCGCGGACCACGCCGGCTACGAGCTCAAAGCTCAGCTCCAGAAGATTCTCGAGAGTCAGGGGCACGCGGTCCTCAATCAAGGCACCGACTCGGGCGAGGCCGTCGATTACCCCGACTACGCCAAGAAGGTCGCCCTGGCCGTGGCGCAGGGCAAAGCCGAGCGCGGCATCATGGTCTGCGGCAGCGGCGTCGGGGCCAGCGTCGCCGCCAACAAGGTGCCCGGCGTGCGCGCGGGCCTCTGCCACGACACCTTCTCCGCGCGCCAGGGCGTCGAGGACGATGACGTCAACGTACTCTGTCTCGGAGCCCGCGTCATCGGAGCGTCTCTGGCCGAGGAGATCGTCAAGGTCTGGCTCGCGGCGCGGTTCTCGAAGGCCGAGCGCCACCAGCGCCGCCTCGACAAGGTCATCGCCATCGAAAGGCAGTACTCAGGGGGGAAATGATGTCCAGCCCGCTCAAGGAGCTGCATCGCTTCGGAGTCAGCGTCTGGTACGACAACATCAGCAGAGAGCTGCTCTCCTCCGGCGAGCTCGCGCGCCTCATCGACGACGGCGTGCGCGGCGTGACCTCGAACCCGACGATCTTCGAGAAGGCCATCGGGGGCTCGACGGCCTACGACGAGGCGATCGCGCGCGAGGCCAAGAAAGGCAAGTCCCCCGCCGAGATCTTCGAGGCCATCGCCGTCGAGGACATCCGCGCCGCGGCCGACCTCTTCAACCCGCTTTACGACGAGACGCGCGGCGCCGACGGTTTTGTGAGCATCGAGCTCGCGCCCAACCTCGCCCATGATGCTCAGCTCAGCCATACAGAGGCTCTTCGATTGCACAAGCTCGTCGGCCGCGCCAACGTCATGATCAAGATTCCCGGCACCAAGGCGGGCCTGCAGGCCTTCGAGGACGCGACCGCCGACGGCATCCCCGTCAACGTCACCCTGCTGTTCTCGCAGGAGCGCTACGCCGCGGTCGCCGAGGCCTACCTTCAGGGGCTCGAGCGCCGCGCGGCCCACCACAAGGACCTCTCGAGGGTCGCCTCGGTCGCGAGCTTCTTCGTCAGCCGCGTCGACTCGAGCCTCGACAAGCGCCTTGAGAAGATCGGCACGCCGCAGGCGCTGGCCTTGCGCGGCAAGGCCGCGGTGGCCAACGCCAAGCTCGCCTACCAGACGTACAAAAAGATCTTCGGCTCGAAGCGGTTCGCCGCGCTTAAAAAACTGGGAGCCCAGCCCCAGCGCCTGCTCTGGGCCTCGACCGGCACCAAGAATCCCGCCTACAGCGACGTGCTCTACGTCGAGGAGCTCATCG
Organism: Elusimicrobiota bacterium; assembly: GCA_016194705.1. GTDB lineage: Bacteria > Elusimicrobiota > Elusimicrobia > UBA1565 > UBA9628 > PALSA-1176. The sequence continues at coordinate 55,858 of JACQAZ010000005.1, forward strand.
GCGAGCCGACGGTCAACACGATGCCTCCCGCGACCGTCGACGCCTTCAAGGACCACGGCCGCTGCCGCCCGAGCATGGAGGAAGACGTCGACGCCGCGCGCGCGGCCTGGGAGCAGATCTCGGACCTGACCGAAGTCGACGCCGTGATGCGCGAGCTCGAGGAGGAGGGGGTGCGCTCTTTCGCCAAGTCCTTCGAGACCTTGATGGGCGGCATTGCCGCTAAGAAGGAGATCGTGCAGGCCGAGGGGGGGATCGTGGAGTCGGGCCTCGAGGAGCTTCGCCGGGCGATGTTCGTCTCGCGCCTCTGGGACAGGGACGCCTCGCTCTGGAAGGATGAGAAAGAGCACCAGAAGATCATCAAGAACTCCCTGGGCTGGCTGACCGCGGCCGAGTCCATGTCGCTGAGCCTCGGCCAAGTCCGCCAGTTCGCGAGCGAGGTCAAGAGCGAAGGCTTTGCCCACGCCGTCGTGCTGGGCATGGGCGGCTCAAGCCTCTGCTGCGAGGTCTTCCGCTGCTGCTTCCCGGCGGCCAAGGGCCACCCTAAGCTCGAGATTCTCGACACCACCAATCCCGACGCGATCGCGGCTTTGGAGAAGCGCCTCGAACTCAAGCGGACTCTATTCATCGTTTCGAGCAAGTCCGGCTCCACGATCGAGCCGAACTGCTTCATGGATTATTTCTACGGCAAGGTCGAGAAGCTGGCCGGAGCCAAGGCGGGGAGGCAGTTCGCCGCCATCACCGACCCCGGGACCTCGCTCGAGGATCTCGCCCGACGGAGGGGCTTCCGTCGGGTCTTCACCAATCCCTCCGACATCGGCGGGCGCTACAGCGCGCTCACCCTATTCGGCCTCGTGCCCGCCGCGGTCATGGGCATCGACGTCGAGCTCTTGCTCTCGCGCGCGCGTGAGGCGATGCGTCAGCTCTCTCCCGCGGCCGAGACGGCGCAAAACCCGGGCCTGCGGCTCGGCGCGGCTCTCGGACGCCACGCCCTCAAGGGCCAGGACAAACTCACCTTGTCGCTGTCGCCCTCGATCGACGCGTTCGGCCTGTGGATCGAGCAGCTCGTGGCCGAGTCGACGGGCAAGGAAGGCAAGGGGATCGTGCCCGTGCCGTCGGGGGCGCTCTCCCCCGGCCGCTACGCCGGCGATCGCCTGTTCGTGCGCCTCGAGCTGCCTAATTCTCCCGACAAGGGCGCCGTCGGGGCTCTCGCCGCACTTGAGCGCGCCGGCCATCCGGTGATCACTTTGCCTCTGCGCGACGCCTACGACCTCGGAGCGCAGTTCCTCATCTGGGAAGTCGCCACCGCCGCGGCCGGCCTCCTGCTCGGGATCAATCCCTTCGACCAGCCGGACGTCCAGTCGGCCAAGAACCAGACCAACAGCCTGCTGTCCTCTCTTAAGAAGGGCCGGCTTCCGTCGGAGAAGGCCCCGCTGCGCGCGGGCGGCTGGGCGGCCTTCGGCGACGACGGCCTGATCAAGGCCCTGACCGGCAAATCGGCCGAGAAGACCCCCGACCTTCCCCTCGAGGAAGTCCTGGCGGCGCATCTGGCGCGCCTCAAGTCCGGGGACTATTGCGCCCTGCTGGCCTACGTCGATCCCGGAGAGGAGAGCCAGCTCGCCCTCGACACGCTTCAGACGGCGCTGCGCCAGCTCGGCGACTTCCCGGTCTGCGAGGAGTTCGGGCCGCGCTACCTCCATTCGTCGGGCCAGCTCCACAAGGGCGGCCGCAACTCCGGGCTGTTCCTCATGCTGACCGCGCCCGTCGCGGAGCCTCTGCCGATCCCGGGCCGCGAATTCGATTTCGGGACCTTGCACCGAGCCCAGGCCTTGGGCGACTACGCGGCTCTCAAGGCCGCCGGCCGCCGCGTGCTCAGGCTCGAGCTGGGCCCGGCCGGATCCCAGCCGTGGAAGGCCCTGCGCAACGCGCTCGCGACGCTCGCGGAGAAGAGAAATTGCCGCGCCTGAGCCGAACCCGGCTGCGGCAGCGCGCAAGCCGCGTCAAGGTCGTCCTGATGGACATCGACGGCGTCCTGACGGGGGGGCTCATCTATCACCTCGTCGACCAGGCCGGACGGCTCGTCGAGTTCAAGGGCGTCCACGCCCAGGACTCGATCGCTCTGGCGTGGCTCGCGCAGGAGGGCTTTCGCACCGGAGTCATCAGCGGCCGGAACTCCGAAGGGATGGCCGAGCGCCTCAAGCTGCTGAAGGTCTCCTTCATCCACCAGGGACGCCTCGACAAGAAGGCCGTCTTCGAGGGCATCTGCCGCGAGGCGGGGGTGTCCTCCTCGGAGGTCCTCTACATCGGCGACGACCTCCCCGACATCCCCGTCATGCGCGCGGCCGGCCTGGCCGTCACGGTCCCGGGCGCGCGGCCGGAGGTCAAGGCCGCGGCCCACTGGACCACGCGCGCCAAAGAGGGGGCGGGCGCCGTGCGCGAGGTCGCCGAGCTCGTGCTCTCGGCCCACGGCCTCTGGCAGGGACTGCTCTCTCGTTTCGAGGCGGGCGGCTCCGATTGACACGACCGGCCCATTGAGATAGAATCAGACCGCGATGCTCGACATCAGCGGCTCCTCCGCTCCGTCCCCGGCTCCGCAAGGGGGGACGCCCCACCCGGGCGACGCCGCCCGCGGCCAAAGGCTGTGGGCCGTTCTGCTGGTCCTCGACGCCTTCTTCGTGATCCTCTTTGGAGGCGCCTTGGCGGCCAATGTCTACCAGCACCTCCAAGCCCCGGCGCCGCCCGCCTCGAGCCGGCGCTCTCGCGCGGCGAAGCCCCCGGAACCGGCCAAGCCGGTCGAGTCGGCGAAGCCGCCGGCTCCGGCTCCCAGGTCCATGCCCGCCAGGCCCGCCAAGACCGATCAGGTCAAGCCGCCCAAGCCCTCGCTGCTCAACGAGCCGCCGCGGCACGAGGCCGCCAAGCCGCGCGAGATGGGCAGGGCCAAGGAGCGCGCACCGGCGCCGGCCGCGCCGCCGGCCGCGGCGGCGGCGGCCAAGGCCGTGCCCGTCGACTTCTCGCTCAAGGCCCCGGGCGCCAAGAGGGTCGAGCTGGCCGGGCCCTTCATCGTCCGCGGGGGCGGCCGGATGGCCATGAAGGACCGCGGCGAAGGACAGTGGTCGGTCACCCTCTACTTGACGCCCAACACCTACCGCTACCACTTCCTCGTCGACGGAAAGAAGACCCTCGACCCGCAGAACCCCAAAACCGACCGCAACGCCTCGGTCGTCACGGTCCCCTAGGGGCCGCTTCCTATAGGCGCCGCCGGTTATTGTTTTTGTAACATCGTTCTGTTACCCTGCGCATTGAGCCCCAAACTCAAGCCTCCGCCGCCGAGCCCGGGGCCGCTATGCACGCTACGACATCACGAAAGGCGCAGGGCGCGCTCATAGTCGCGGGACTCTTATTTTCGTCCTGCGCCGCCTCCGCGGCGATTTTGGTCGGCCGCGCCAACCACACCGCGACCTTGCTCCCCGACAACAGCAACATCCTGGTCGTCGGCGGCCAGGACGGGAACGGCGCGGCCACCGCGCTAACGAGCGTCCAGCTCCGGGACGCCAACAACCAGGGCGCCTACCTCGACCGCGCCCCGCTCAACGTGGCGCGCACCTCGCACACGGCTTCGCTGCTGCCCAACGGCGACATCCTGGTCGTCGGCGGAAACAGCGGGGCCGGGGTGCGCAGCACCTTCGAGGTCTACAGCCCGGGTTTCAACTGCTGGAGCGCGGTCAGCGGCGCCGTGGTCAACGGCGGGACCGGGCGCCACAGCCACACCGCGACCGTGCTCAAGGACCCGGTCGAGGGGGGGAAGGTCCTGCTCTGCGGCGGCTTCGACGCCGCGGGCAACGTCCAGAACACCTGCGACCTCTACACCCCTGGAGCCGCGATGACGCCGGCGAGCTGCGGCCTCGCGCCTCTGGGCGCCTACGCGGCCGCACCCGCCATGTTCGTGGCCCGCGCCGCGCACACCGCCACCTTGCTCCAGGACGGCCGGGTCTTCATGACCGGCGGCCTCGCGGCGCCCTGCGTCAGCAATTGCGCCAACGCCCAATACACATTGACCTCGGAGGTTTACCGTCCGGGGGCGCCCGGCTTCTTCACCGCCGCGCACAGCCTCATCACGGCGCGCGCCTTCCATACCGCCACGGCGATGGGCAACGGCAAGCTGCTGATCGTGGGCGGCGTCAACAACCGGGACCTCGAGTCCAACCGCGGCTTCCTGACCTCCACCGAAATCTACGACCCCCAGGCCGACTCCATGGTCCCCGCCGCCGCCGTCGGCACCGAGGTAGCGCCCGTCACCGTAGACCTTCCGACAGGCAAGGTGACATCCATCAGCGAGGTGCGTCTGGCCCAGCACACGGCTTACCTGGATCCCGGAGGCGACGTCCAGCTCTATGGGGGCCTGGGCAACGTCACGACGACCTATTTACTCTCCGGACTCTCGGCCACTCTCGTGCCGGTCTCGGTCCCCACCTTCTGCTTTTATGCGCCGGCCGGCAATCCCCCCGAGCCCAACCCGAACTGCGCCGCCTTCGGGGCCTCGCCCGTCCCTCCCCAGCTCCTACCCGAAGCGACCTTCGCCAACAACTCCACCGTCACCGCGCCCCTAAAATTTACTTTGGTCGAGCCCGTCTCGGGGGTCATCGAGACCGGCCAGCTCCTGCTCAAGGCGGACATCGGGCCGCCCTTCGTGCCGATCAAGGCCACCTTCCCCGACGGCAGCTTCCTGACCCTCACCGATCCGGACCCGCTCGACTACTCCGTCGGGGTGCCCCTCGAACTCGCCGGAACTCGCGTCTCCTGCGTCAACAAGGTTTGCGGCAAGATCGAGCGCGATTTCATCGTGCCCGGTCTCTCGGGGACGGTCTTCTTCTTCCCCTTGTCAAACGCGACTTTGGGAAGCCAGACCATCTCCGGGGGTACGAGCATCGCCTTCGACATGACCTTCGGGAACCTCTCCAACGTCAACACGCCGCTGGGCCTGACCGGAGGCACCATCGCTCCGGCGACCAATGTCACCGTGAACTTCTCGCCGATCTTCGCGGGCGCACACATCTCGAGCGGCGTCATCCTGCTCAAGTCCGGGAACATCATCGAGCCGAGCTCGTTCACGGTCACTATCACCCAGGCGGTTGGCCTCATCCCGGTCGGAACGATCGTCGGCCCTCTCGGCGTGACGAACTTCCCCGTCACGTGGACCGACCTCCAGGGCACGATCGCCTGGGCGGGCGCCGACCCTGCGCAGACCTTCGCCTCGCCCGTCGCGGTACCCGAGGCGCCCACGGTCACCGTCCAGTTCGGGAACCTGACGGGCGACGTGACGTTCGTCGCCGACCAGGCCGATCTGTCCATCACGGGGGAGCCCGTGACGTTGACGGCGCCCAAGGCGGTCGCCAGGATTCACAGCATGATGTTCGGCGACAACCAAGCCTACAACCCCAAGAAGAACGTCTGGGCCTTCAATCCCGACGGCCAGGGCTCCCGCGACCAGCGCTTCGGGCACACCACGACGCAGGCCCCCAACTCCGACGTCTTCCACATCGGCGGGCTGGGCTGCCCCGACAACCCCAACGATTCGCAATCCATCTGCGGCGGCCCTCTCGGCGTCGGCGTGGCGCGCAGCACGGTCACGGAGACGGAGTCCGGCTTCGTGACCATCTTCAAGGACCCCGCCAACTTCAACGGGACCGGCAGCATGGGCGCGGCGCGCGCCAACCACACGAGCACCTTGCTCCCCGACGGGACCATCCTGCTGGCCGGCGGGAACCAGGGACCGAGCGTGCTCAACTCGGCCGAGATCTTCGATCCGGCCGCCCGCGCCTTCAGCTTCACGAGCCTCATGAACGCGCCGCGCGACCTCCACAGCGCGACGTTGCTGGCCAACGGGCGCGTCCTGGTCGCCGGGGGCTTCACGACCGACGCCGTCAGCACGGGCGCAACCAAGACGGCCGAGATCTACTATCCCGACCGCCGGGTCTGGATCCCGGCCAACCCGATGACGACCGAGCGCGACCAGCACACAGCCGTGCTCCTCGGCGACGGGCGCGTCATAGTCGCCGGGGGCTACGCCAACGGAAAGTACCTGGATTCCATCGAGCTCTACAACCCGATCACCGGGATCTGGACGCGCGGCGCCCACATGAGCGTGGCGCGCTCGCATCACACCGCCAATCTCCTGCAGGACGGGCGCGTGCTGGTCACTTTGGGCATCAGCACCGTTGGCGTCCTCAACACCTTCGAGATCTACAACCCGGACACCGACGCCTGGACCGCGCCCGCGACCGTGACGATCCCGCCGCCGCCCGCCGTGCCGGTGAACACCTTCGCCCTGCACTCCCACCGGACCACGATGCTGCTCAACGGCAGAGTGCTGCTCAGCGGGGGCGACAACGGCTTCGGCGAGACCGACACCTCCCTGCTCTTCGATCCGGTCTCCTTGAGCTGGAGCTCGACGACCTCTCATTTGAACCACCCGCGCCTGGCCCATTCCGCGCTGCTCGTGCCCAACGGCCAGGTCTGGGCCATCGGCGGCGTCACCGCCAACCTGCAGTCGATCAAGAAGACCGAGTTCTTCGACCCCAGCTCGGGCTTTTGGGTAGACACGGCCGATCTGACGACTTCCCGCGGCTACGAGACCGCGACCGTGGCTCAGGACGGAGACATCGTCGTCGCCGGAGGCCTCGATTCCGGCCAGCCCCTCAAGTCCGTCGAGGATATCCCGTTCGGGGGGACCTACGACCTCGACAGCGTGGGCTCTCCGCCGGCCATCCGGCAGTCGAGCATCACCGCGGTCGACCTCTCCCCGTTCGACCGCGGCAACTTCGTCACGCTCAACGGCTTTTATTTCCAGGGCCTGACCGAAGCCAGCGGCGGGGGCGCGGGTTCGGCCAACTCTTCCTTTTATAATCCCCGGATCTACCTCCAGGCCGTGGACGGCTCGGGCGGCGCCTCCTCGCAGGGCAGCGGAGGCTTCGCGCTGGACCTCTCGACGCAGATCTACGCCAACGCCTTCAACTCGTGGACCAAGACCGATTCCTCGATCTCGATCCAGATGCCCGCCTACGCAGGGGTGCTGCCGGCTCCCGCGGGCGGCACCTACCTGCCCTACGGCTGGTACCAGATGCGCCTGGCCTCCAACGCGGTGTTCTCCAAGAGCCGGATGGTCCAGGCCGGCCCGCCCAAGCCCACCGGCTCGCCGGCGCCCGTCGTCGGCAATCTGGCCACGATCACCACCAGCTCCGTCACCTGGACCTGGAGCGCCGTGCCCTTCGCCCAAGGCTACGACATCTTCAACGCGACCACCGGGGTCATCATCTCGACCAGCGACCCGGCGACCTTGACGACGCAGACCCAAAACCTCTCCCCCAACACGCCCATCGAGATCGCCGTCGGGGCCTTCGCGCTCAGCGGAGACGGGCCCCTGGCCTACTCGGCGACGTTCTTCACTTTGGCCGTGCCCCCGATCGTGACCGCCGGGAACATCTCCTCGGTCACCTTCAACAGCGTGCGGCTCGAATGGAGCGTCAACGGCAACTCCAAGGGCACCGTCTACGAGGTCTCGGCCTCCACCGACAACCCGCTCCCGGGCGGCAACGGCCAGGCGCCCTTCACGACCTCGTTCTCGACTCCGATCCCGACGGTGGTGGCCGACACGACGAACTTCGCCATCATCAACTTCCTCGCCTCGAACACGACCTACTCCTTCCGAGTCCAAGCCTACAACGGCGCGGGAATCCCCTCGGGCTTCAGCGCGATCGTGACCACCAGGACGCGCACCTCGGTCAACGGCGTGGTCGGCACCGCTCAGGACACGACCTCCATCCTCTGGACCTGGATGAACACGCTCCCGCCGCTCAATCTCTCGGCCGGAGAGCATTTCAACGTTTACAACGCGACCAGCGGCGTCCTGCTCGCCTCGACCGGCAACCCGACCTACCTCGACGTCGTCGCAGCGACCAACACGCCGCGGCAGGTCTCGGTCAGCGCCGTGACCTCCGCGGGCGAGGGGCCGCTGACGCCGTCGGCGACCGTGTTCACGCTCTCGGCGGTGCCGGCCCTGATCAACCCGCCGGTGAGCCCGAGCAGCATCAGCACGGGGAGCTTCATCGTGGTGTGGGGCGCCAACGGAAACCCGTTGGGCACGGTGTACTCTCCTTTGGTCGTCGGACTGGGCGGCGCGCAGGTGCCGGCCGCCTTCGGCCAAACGACCGGCTTCTTCGCCGGCGCGAGCGGATTGACTCCTCCCACCGGGGTCTACCAACTCTCCGTGCAGTCCCAGAACGGGGACGGCATCCTCTCGCAGCCCCTCAATCTGGGCACCACGGAGACCTTCGCGGCACCCCCCGTCAACCTCGCCGTCACCAACAACAATTCCAATACCGTCACGCTTAATTGGAGCTCGAACAACAACGGCTCGTCGGCCACCTACGAGGTCACCTACACGACCGACAATTTCGTCGGAAGCGTCTTCTACTCCGTGCCTTTCTCCCTGGGGTCTCAGATCACGACGGTAACGGTCACGGGGCTCATCACGGGGACGACCTATTCGTTCCGCGTGCAGGCCCGCAACCTCTTCGGCGTCCCGACGGCCTTCTCGAACATCGTGACGACCTCGCCCTTCAACGGAGGCGTCCCGCTCGGCCAGATCGGCGGCTTCATCCTGCCGGGGCAGAACAACCAGATCTCGGGCACGATCGCGGGCCCGCCGCAGCGCTTCGTGAGCCTCATGGTCCCCATCGGCTCGCTGCCTCCCGGGACCTTCGTGACCATCTCGTCGCTGACGGTCCCGCCGTCCCCGTGCGGTCCGAACGGCCTGTCCATCGGGGTCAGCATCATCACCAATCCCCCTGTCCAGCCCGCCGGTCCCGTCTTCCTGACCATAGGCTACACGGGCGCGGAGGTGCTGGGCCTGGACCTCGGCCAGGTGGCCCTGCAGCGGGTCGACCTGACCGGGGCCTGCGTTCCTCTGGTGACCACCTTCGACACGGCCGACAATACCTTGACCGCCCAGCTCAACCATTTCACGGCCTTCCAGGCCGGCACCGTCTTGGCTTCCGCCTCGCCCGACAGCACCTTGATCTTCCCGAACCCGTTCTATCCGAGCCGGGGCCAGGGCTACGTGACCTTCGCGAGGATGCCGGCCTACGCCCACGTGCGCCTCTACTCGATGCGCGGCGAACTCGTTGCCGAGGACAACGCCAACGGCTCGGGACTGCTGATCTGGGGCGGCATCAATAAGTCCGGGCGCAGCGTCGCCAGCGGAGTCTACATGGCCGTCGTCGAGGCCGGAGACTCCAAGAAGATCTTCAAGGTGGTGGTGCTGCGATGAGGCGGCAGACCATTCTTCCGGCCTTGGCGCTGGCGGTGGCGCTGACCCCCATCGTTGGGGTCCGGGCGGCCGACTTCACGAAAGACTCCATAGGGACCACCGGAGGTGACTTCCTGCTCATGGACCTCGGCGCGCGCGGCATCGCGATGGGAGGCGCCTACTCGGCGGTGACCAACGACGCCTACTCGCTGTACTGGAACCCGGCGGGCCTCACCCGCGTGCCCCGCTTCTCGGCGAACTTCACCTACGGCAAGTATTTCGAGGACATCAACTATCAGTCCGGCGCCGTCGCCAAGCGGATCAACGACACCGGAGTGTTCGGGGCGGGCTTCCGCTACCGCGACGTCGGCCTAGTCGACAACACGGATCTCTCCGGCAACAAGCTCGGCGAGTTCCGGCCGCGGGACTACGTGGCCGAGATCGGCTGGGGCCAGTCGGTCTTCGATCTCTCCGACAGCGAGGTGGACGTCACGATGGGCGGCACGGTCCGCTGGCTCCATTCCGACTACCTTCTGCAGGCCGACGGCTACGGCGGGGATTTGGGGATCCAATCGCGCTTCTACACCGGACCCTACACCTACGACGTATCCTTGGTCGCCCAGAACATGGGCATCGGCCAGAACTTCGACAGGAAGCGCGATACGATGCCCTTCCGGATGAGACTCGGCGGCGCGATGTGGCTCACGCGCAACCTGCTCTTGTCGCTGGAGGGCATCATGCCCATCAACAACGTCGCCCACGGGGCGCTGGGCGTCGAGTACACCGTCGAGGCCGGCCGCGGCATCAAGCTCGCGATGCGCGCCGGCTTCAACAGCCTCACCCTCGAGAGCCTCAACGTCGAGTCGGGCGCCAGCGCGGGCCTGGGCTTGAGCGCGGCGAACTTCAGCTTCGACTACTCTTTCTCTCCGATGGGCCTGCTCGGCGACCAGGTCCACCGCTTCACCATCTCCTACAACCTGCCGGCAAAGGCCTCGCGCCGCTACCGAGAGAGATAGGACGGCCATGAATCCCCTCGACCCCGAAAACCCCCAGAATCCGCCGGCTCCGCCGGTGTCGCTTCCGCCCTCCGGGCCGCCCGCGGAGCTCCTGCGCGGCGGCGTCCCGCACGTACCGCTGACGCCGATGATGGATTTCTTCTCCCGGCGCCTCGAGGCCCTGGAGCGCGAACTGAGCGTCGAGCGCGAGAAGGCCCGCTCGGCGCAATCCCAAATTCTGCAGCAGGAGGCCCTGCGCGGCGACGTCGAAGGGCACCTCAAGGCGATGACCGAGCAGCTCCGGCGCGAGAAGGCCGAGCGCGAGGCCGAGGACATGAAGTCCCACGCCCGCGGCCGCATCGACGCCCTCGAGAAGCGTCTCGACGAGATGCACCAAAGCTGGGTGACCTTGCTCAAGGAGGCGGTGACCAGCCGCGAGACCGGCACCAAGGACATCTCGACCTCCCAGCAAGCCTTGGCCAAGGAGCAGAATGTTCTCTCCCAGGAGCAGGCCCTGCTCAAGACCGCGATCTCCGGCCTGACGGGGACGATCGGCAGCCTCATGGAGCAGATCGGAGCCTGGCGCTCCGAGACCCAGGCCTTCACGCGCCTGCTCCCCGAGCTCAAGAGCCTGAGCTCCGAGCTTCCCGAAGGTTCGCGCCGCTTCGAAGGCGAGATCGCCAAGATGCTTGGGGCTTTCTCGGCCGACCTGCGCGAGCGCATGGCCGCCTGGCAGAGGGGCCAGGAGCTCGACGCCCAGCGTCAGACCGAGAGGCTGCGCCAGCTCGGTCAAGAGCGCGAGACGATGCAGCACGCCTGGGAGGAGAGCAACCACGGCCTTCGGGCGGAGCAGCTCAAGGAGCGAACGGCCCGCGAGGCCCAGCTCGAGGGACGCATCGCGGAGCTTGGGGGGAGGTTCCAGGAGCTTCTTCTCTCGCAGCAGAAGGCGGCCGTGGACGCGGGCCGGGTCCGCGAGGACCTCGCCAAGACGATCTCCATGCTGACCACGCCGCCCAAGGCCAAGGACGCGATCATCGCGGGCCTCGAGCAGGAGCGCGACGACTTATTGAAGGCTCTCGACGAGCGTACGCGCGAAGTGCATCTGCAGCTCGAGGGGCGAAGGCACGCCGAGAAGGCGATGGGCGATGCCCTGGCCGCCCTGGACCTCGACATGAAGTCCGAGCGCGAGAAAACGAACCTGTCCTCATCCCGGATCACCGAATTGGAGTTCGAGAACGCCAAGCTCAAGGACGAGGTCGCCATGCACGGCCGCAGCCTGGTCGAAAAGGACCGCCAGCTCGGCGCCATGGCCTCGGAGCGCGACTCCTTGGCGCGATCGCTCGTCGAGGAGGCGCAGAAGGTGCGCGCCTTTCTCGAGGACCGCACCCTCTCCGAGGAGGCCTGGCGCGCCAAGTTCGGCCAGCTGGAGCAGCGCATCACCTCTGAGATCGAGTTGCGGGCCAAGGAGACCACCGTGGCGGCCGAGCTGCGGGCCCAATACGCCACCCTGGCGGAACATCTGACGAGGGCGATCCAGGAAAGGGACGCCGTCTCGGGTCGAACCGAGGATTTCGAGGCCGAGCGTCACAAGCTGACGTCCGCCGTTCGCCAGAAAGACGAGATGATCTCCCTGCTCAACGCCGCCTTCCAGAACATGCTCAAGAAGACGTAAAGCCTGCCGGCTTTAGGGGCGGGGACTCTCCCACATGGCAATGAACGTCGTCAAGGACGCGAGCAGGCCAAAACCGACGCCCAGCCAATTGATCCCATCCGGATTGGCGATCCCCATGAAGGCAAACAGAGAGGTCCAAACGCCGGCCTCGATCAGCGCTATCGTCGCCGCCGTGCCGATATTGCTTTCATTTTCCGCCACGGGCTGAACTGACGCGACGGACGCCTCGCCGAGCGTCCTTTCGGTGGCTCGAAGGCGTTCGGGCACGCTCAGGATTCCGGCCCACCCGGAAACGAGCGCAAGGAAGAGAGCCGGCACGATCAATATCTGCGTCGGCGCGGCGGCCACCGAGGCGGCGATGGCCCCCACGAGACTCAGAAAGAACACGACCAGCGACAGGACCATGAGGCGCTCAAGGGAACGGGCCTTCTTTCGGAGATGCTGTTGGTAGCCATTGTCTGCCTTAAGCTTAGCGCTTGAAACGCCGGGCGCGGGGGCGGGCTGCTTGCGAACCTCCAGGGGCGTCGCCTTCACATACTCATTGTTCTTGGCATGCTCGGCAAGCGCGGCGTCGAGGCTCCAGCCTCCGGCCGCGGCCTCGCGCACCAGCCGCGCGGTCGCGAGCAGCTCCTTGGCGATCGTATCGGCCTTGGCGTAGGCTCGATAATAGTCCGCGTACATTTCTGGTTTTTGCCCAGGGAGCGGGCGCCTCAAAGTCTCGATGGGCGCGGATTGCCCGGCGATGCGCACATGGCCGACCGCCTTCGACCCGCTCCACATCCTGCCGTAGTAGTCGTCCTCTACCAAGGGCAGCAAGACTCTCACGGTGCGTCCTTGCTCGCCGGAAGCCATCTCCGGCCTGCCCGCAGTCAACATGAGCGGCGTCGCGGCCGGCGTGACCCACAAGTCGGCTGGACCGAATTCTTCGCCGCGCGCAAGCTCGATGTATTTGACGGATCCCTTGACCATGGCTGCGCTGGGACGCAACGAGGAAGATCGGCCGCCGCTGAAGAGCACCGTGATGGGACCCTTGAAGCCGGCGCGTGCGAAGCCCCGCGCCAAGCGCCAGGAGAACGCCTCGTCTCCGTGGCCGCCATCCACCCTCCAGCCGCTCTTCTCGTGGATGGAGCGCGCGTCGATGACGATGCTGCGGACCTCCTGGGAATCGCTGTTCTGGGGCACGGCCTCGGGCGCCGAGGCGGCTGGCTCATGGCGCGCGCCGGAAAAAATCTCGTGGAAGGCCGACCAACTCTCGACCGGCTTGGCCAGAATCTCCAAGGGAATGGCCGTCTTCTCCATTCGGTCGATCGTGGAGACCATGCCGGGGTCATCTTGGAACCTGTTCGCCAGCTCCTGGGCTTCCTTTACGTTTTGCGCGCCCCATTGGATCACGAGGCCTTGATAAAGCGAATCCTCCGGCTTGAGCGCCGGGAAGAGAGGGTCGACCACCATGCTGAGCATCACTTGCGCGGCGATGGGTGCGCCGGGATTCAGGGCATCGCGTTCGTAATTCCACATCGTATCCGGAAACCGGTCGATGTGCTCCATTTGCGCGGACATAAGCTTTCTGACGTCGACGATCGTGACGGCGCCACCGGGACCGGGGAGGGGGGCGTCCACGGCGGTGACGGCGGCCGCGGGCGAGGCGATGAGCACCGACGTGAGGACGATCTCCAGGGTTTTCTTCATAGCCCTAGTGTACCAGCGCCGGACCACGGCCTCCTGGGGCGCCGGGGAACCGCGCCGGCGATTTTAGTCCCTATCACGCGCCGATAACGTTCAGCGATTTTCCAATCATGCGATGATAACCTCCTCGCCTTCAGCGTCGAAGCCAAAATTGGTAGACTTGGCCCAATGCAGGCCGTCATCATCGATAGATTCGGCGGTCCCGAGACGCTGAAGTCCGCCAAGCTGCCGGACCCGGAACCCGAGAAGGGCGAAGCCCTGGTACGCGTGCGCGCCTGCGCGCTCAACCACCTCGATCTCTTCGTGCGCGACGGCATCCCGGCCTACAAGATCGCGCTGCCCCACATCCTCGGCTGCGACGTGGCCGGCGAGGTCGCGGAGGTCGGAGAGGGCGTGTCGAGCGTCAAGAAGGGCGACCGCGTCGCGGTCTCGCCGGGGCGCTCCTGCGGCCGCTGCGAATCCTGCCTCGCGGGACGCGACAACATGTGCAAGGAGTACGGCATCATAGGCGCCCAGGGAGGGCCCGGCGGTTACGCCGAATACTTGCGCGTGCCCGAAGCCTATCTCCTGGCCCTGCCGGGAAACCTCAGCTTCGAGGAGGGCGCGGCCTATCCGCTGACCTTCCTGACCGCCTGGCACATGCTGATGACCTTGGGCGGCTGCGGGCCGGATTCGACGGTGCTCATTCTCGGAGCCGGGTCGGGCGTCGGCGTGGCGGCGATCCAGGTCGCCAAGCTCTCGGGAGCTTTCGTCATCGCGTCGTCGACCTCGGAAGAGAAGCTCGAAAAATCCGTCAAGCTCGGAGCCGACGCGGCAATCCACAGCCCTCCTCAGGACATCATGAAGTCCGTGCACAAGCTCACGAAGGGGGGGATGGCCGACATCGCCGTCGAGCACGTCGGCCCCGCGGTCTTCGACGCCGCGCTCAAGAGCCTCAAGACCGGCGGGCGCCTGGTCACGTGCGGCTCGACGACGGGACCGACGGTCGAGCTCGACATGCGGTATGTCTTCAGCCGCCAGCTGCAGATCCTGGGCTCCAAGATGGGGACCCAAGCCGAGATGCGGGAGGTCGCGCGCTTGGTCGCGGCAGGCCGGCTCAAGCCGGTCGTCGATCGAACCTTCCCGCTGTCTCAGGCTCGGCAGGCCCACGAATACCTCGCTCAAAAGAAACAGTTCGGGAAAGTCGTCCTCACGGTGTGACTCGCTTCCAATTCTGGCGCTTCGAGGGCGCCAAGCCTTCCCGGGCGCTGTGGGTTTTCTTCGCCGTCGCCCTGCTGTCCCCGTTCTGGGGCTTGGGACACCCGCTCATCGAGGTCGACGACGCGCGCTACGCCGAGGTCCCTCGCGAGATGGTCGAGACCGGGGATTGGGCGACGCCGCACCTCGACTACCTCGACTACGTGGAGAAGCCGCCGCTTTGGTATTGGCTGGCGGCTTCCTCTTATAAGGTCTTCGGGGTCAGCGAGGCGACCGCCCGCCTGCCGCTGGCTCTGCTCTCGATCGTCGGCCTGCTCGCTTTGGCCTGGCTCGGCTCCTGGCTCTATTCGCCCCGCGTCGGGGTCTGCGCCTCCGTGATCCTGGCGAGCTCGGGCCTCTATTTCTTCTTATCGCATTACATCACTCCCGACCTTCCTTTGACCGTGTTCCTGCTTCTGACGACCGCGATGATCCTGCGCTGCCTAACGAGGCCCTCCGACGGCCGCTGGGCCGGCCCCGCCGCCTGGTTCTTCGCGGCGCTGGCCTTCCTGAGCAAAGGCCTCGTGGCGGCGATCTTCCCGGCGATCTGGACTAGCGCGCTGCTTTTCCTGTTTCCGCAATGGCGCAAGGGGCTTCGGGGGCTGCTCAACCCGTTGGGGCCGGCGGTCTTTCTGGCCGTCGTGTCGCCTTGGTTCCTCCTCATGGAACGCCGCCATCCGGGGTTTCTCCATGTCTTCTTCGTCGAGCAGCATTTCCAGCGCTTCATCACGCAGAAATACAACCGGTCAAGCCCGTGGTATTTTTTCCTGCTCGTTCTGCCGGCGGGGCTCCTGCCATGGACTCCGGCGGCCTTGGCCTCGCTGGCGCGCGGCCCGCGGCACTGGAGGGCGGAGCCCCGCGACGCCGCGCTGGCCCTGTGGTCGGTTCTGGTCGTCGGATTTTTCTCGTCGTCCCAATCGAAGCTCGCGACCTACATCCTGCCCGTATTTCCGCACCTAGCCCTTCTCGTCGCGAGCTCCTGCCAGCGCCCGCTCCCTGTCTGGAGCAAGCGGTTGTCGTGGGTCCTCGGGGCGGCTCTGCTGGGCGCGGTCCTGGCGGGACCGTCGTTGTTCCCCGAGCTCTACGCGAGGGCCGACGCCGAACCCCTGGCGGTCGCGCTCAAGCCCTTCGTGTTCGCGGCCGCGCTCGCCCTCGGGACCGGTTTGGCGGCGGCCGGCTTCAGCCAGCGCGACTCGCTCAAGCGCCTGGCCGCCGCGGGCCTGGCCGTCGGAGCCCTCGCCCTGGGTGCCTTCTCGGCGGGTTCCGGCTGGCTCAGCGCCAAGGAGCTCGCGCGCAGCATCTCGGGCCGCTTCCGTCCCGGCGACGCGATCTACGCCTACGGCATCTACCTGCACGGGGTGCCGTTCTACACGGGCCGGCGGGTCGACAAGGTCGTCAACTGGGTCGGCGAGCTCCACTACGCGATGCGCGACCCCGCCAACGCCGACCGCTTCGGAGACGAGCGCGACATCGCGGGGCTGCCGCTCGAGGGCAAGCGCGTCTTCGTTTCGTTCCCCAGGGATCAGACGAATTTCATCTTCAGCGTGACCGGACCCGAGAGGCTCAAAGGCTACGCCGCCTTCGGGCCGTGGGGCCTGGCCGAATTCTAGGGCTTCCTCACTCCGCTTTCGCGGGCGGGCCGGAGACGGCGACGCGGGTCTTGTGCGCGTCCCTGGCCACTCCCGAGATCCGGTAGCCGCGGTTCCCGGCCTCGAGGGTGAATTGGTTCGGGTCGAAGATCTCGGCCATCGCCTCGCGGAACTTGTCGGCGTCGCCACTGGTCTGCGCGAGCTCGCCGAGCGAGCGCGTGTACGCCGGGTGCGAGGCCCGGTACGCCTCCTCGACCTGCGCCATCACGAGAAGGCCGTCCCTGGCCTTCTCGACGGCGAGGACGTCTCTCTCCGTGATCCTGTTGAGGTTGGTCCAGATCATCGCGGCGTACATGGCGACGAGCACGACGACGGCGGCAAAAAACAGCAGGGCGGACTCCGCCTGGTTCTTGCGTTCGCGCTCGATGACCAGGCTGCCGCAGAGGAGGTCGTGCAGGGCCCGCGACTCGGGATGGAACAGCGCGATCACGAAGCCGAAGCTGCACAGCGGCGTGCTCAGGACATAGCCTGCGGCGCGCACGAGCGCCCGGAAAAAACCGAGCGGCGAGCCGTCCTTGCGCACGACGCGAAGTCCCATGAGCCGCTTGCCGATCGTGGCGCCCGCGGCGTTGCCGATGAGCTGATAGAGCAGGTAGGCCCCCGCGCAGGCGAGCCCGATCCTGTGGTCGAGCTCGAGGGTGTAGCGCTCGGCGTGCTTGATCAACACGAGATAATAGAGGCTTCCGAAGTAGACCGCGGCGAAGGGTGCCACGTCGAGGACGTAGGCGATGAAGCGGTCGTTGATCTTGGCCGGGAGAAGCTCGATCTCGGCGGAGGACTGGACGAGCCCCGCCAGCGGATTGATCTCAGGCATCGCGGATTAAGTATAGACTCTCCCGCTGGAGAAATCAAGACACTGAGCCCTTCGGCCCAGGACGCGCTGGGCCCAATGCCTCACGGGCCCCGGGACCTAGGGCCTGCGGCGTCGTCCGCGCGATGTCGCATAATAGCCGCGTGAAGAAGACGGCCCTGCGTCTGATCGCCTCGACCCTCTGCTCGGCCATCGTCTGGGCCTCGCCCGGACTGGAAGCCTACGCCGCGGAAGGGCGCGCCATCGACATCCGGATCACCCCCGCGATCAACGGCGCCGGCGCGGCGGTCAGGCCCGTCCAGCTGACGCTCAAGGGCCTCGAGACTCCTCCGGGCGGAGCCTTCACGGGGCTGGCGGCCGGCCAAGAGCGGTTCGCAGCGGGCTTCGATCAAGCCGGCTCGGGGCTCGCCAATCCAGCCGCGACCGGAGACGGACTGCTCAAGCCGCAAGGC
This sequence comes from Elusimicrobiota bacterium, assembly GCA_016194705.1. Lineage (GTDB taxonomy): Bacteria > Elusimicrobiota > Elusimicrobia > UBA1565 > UBA9628 > PALSA-1176. The sequence goes on from JACQAZ010000005.1 coordinate 73,660, forward strand.
GTCGGTCAGATCCATGTCCAGCTGCCCTTCGCTTTCGATCACGCCGACCCGATCCTCATCCCGCAACCCGGAGCCCGCCCCGCGATCGTCTCCGGAGCGAAGGCCGCTCCGGTGGTCGACGCGCCGGACTCCTACGACGTCGGCCGCGACCTGTCCTTCGTCGAGGTCGCCGGGCGCATCGCCAACGTCCACCGCATCGGCCAGGACCTCCGCGACCTTAAGGATTACTACACTCGCAAGGCGTCGGCATCCTTATCCGAACCCGGCGCCGACTCGAAGGTCTCCGGGCCTGTCTCGGAACAGACCGGGCCGGCCAAATCGCCCGAGGCCAAGCTCGAAGCCAGCCCCGCTCAGGCTCCGCCCGAAGCGAAGGGGGCGGATGTCCCGCCGTCGACTCCGCCGACGACGCCCGTCGAAGACGGCGGAAAGGGCAAGAAGCCCAACAGCCCATGGCGCAACGCCTACATCTTCATCGCCGGCCTCATCGTCGCCCAGGTCGGCGTCGAGGCCTGGTCGGCGGCGTGGGCCAAATGGGTGCAGACCAATTTCAACACGCCGACCTTCGACGCCTATACGACCGTCACCTTGGTCGCGATGGGCACGAGCCTCGTGGCCGGCTTCATCGGAGGCTGGCTGACCGACAAGCTGGGACTCAAGCGCACCTTCATCGGCACTTTGGGGCTGGTCGCCGCCGCGGCGGCGACGATGCTCGTCCTGTTCCAGATGCACATACTGACGGCGGCCGCGCCGGCCCTGCTGATCGGCCTTGTGGTCGCGCGGGCCTTTTTCAACAGCGCCAACGGCACGGCCCAGCAGACGGTGCCCATCGCGATCTTCAAGGACGACAAGGCCGCCTTCCAGAAGTACAACTCCTCGTCGCAGTTCATCCTCGAGATCGCGGGCATCGCGGTCCCCTACGGGATCGGCGCCTTGCTCGGGATGTTCGGCTTCGTCGGCACGATGTGGATCATGCCCGCGGCCTTGGCCGCGGCCGTCGTGATCCTCGCGCTCTTCCTGAGGATCGCCGACGTCAAGAAGAGCAAGGGCCCCGCCAAGGAGAAGACGACCGACCCGGGCCTGCTCAAAATCGCCATCGCCGGCTATCCCGCGCTGGTCCTCTTGAATTATCTCCTGTACGCGGTCATCGCCATCGGCTACGGAAACTTCCTGCACCCGGGAACGACGCTTGTCGAGCAGGCCGCGGCCTCGGGCGTCGCCGGCAAGATCGTGAGCCTTTACAGCGCCGGCGGCCTCATCGCCGCCGCGATTCTCTCGGGAGTACCGCAAGCGGTCTGGAAGTGGCTCAAGTCCAAATGGCCCTGGCTCAACAAGAAGGCCGAGGCCGTGGCGGCGAAGCTCCCCGCGCGCTTCAAAACGGCCGAGCCCGCCAAGGAGGACCCGCACGCCGACGCCAAGTCGGCGGCTAAGTGGCTGATCTTCTCGGCCATCGGCATGGCGGGCTTCATCCCGCTGCTCTTTTCGAGCCCGCTGCTCTGCGCGATCGCGATGATCCCGTTCGGGATCACCAACGTCATGTCCACCTTGCAGCTCATCTCGATCGCGCAGAGCAACACGCCTCAGGACAAGAAGGGCAAGGTCATGGGGATCATCAGGACCATCGCGACCGCGCTCGCCACCGGCGGGATCTTCGGCTTCTCCAAGCTCTTCAAGCTCTACCCAGGCAGCCACTTCCCGTTCGTGATCTTCCTCGCGCTCGGCGGCGTGCTGGCCGCCTACTACGTCTTCACCTCGATCCGCCTGCGCCGCCACATCAAGTCTCACGATCCCGCCTCAGACGGCAAGTAGGCCTTTCGGTCTATCTTTGGCCTAGGCCTTTGTGCTATAATCCATAGGTCCGATGGACCTGGGGGCCATCGCCGTACGGAGGTTCCCATGCAGTTCGCAGCGCTCGCCCTCGCCCTGCTCGTCCCCGCCTGGTCTCAAGTCCCCAAGCAGCCCTTCTCCGAGAAGGAAATCCTCGAGGCTCAGAAGGACCCGCGCCATTTCACTATCGACGAGAAGTCCATCGTCATCGAGCGCCTCGGCCCCTCGGTGTCGATCAAGGACATCCCGGCGCCTCTGCCCAAGGGAGGGGGGGACGAATCGGGGATCAACCTCGGCGAGATCATCAACATCGCCCAAAAGATCTGGTCGGTGATCGAGAAGAACAAGCCCGTGGTCGACGTCAAGACTCAGTACGCCACGGCTCTTCCCGCAGGCCTGACGCATTGGGACAGCCTCGCCGGCTGGAAGCCGCCGAAGGGCACCGTCTACGGCTTCTACGCCAAGAACGCCTACGGCATGAAGGTCATCGACGTCGAGTACCAGGTCCTGCGCACCTACGGCGGCAGCTACAAGGGCAAGGGCCAGTACCTGACGGCCGTCACCATCGAGCCGCTGAAGGTCGACGTGGCCTGGGGCTACAAGTTCTCGCTCAACGTCGACATCCCGGATTCCAGCATCGTCAACGTGGGCACGAGCGAGGATCCGGTGGCCGGCATGCTCGCCAACGTCAAATGGCAGATCTCGACGACGATCAAGGACTCGCAGGGCAAGAGCCTCTACTACCTGCAGGGCAACGGCCTCTTCCAGGAGATCGGCGGCCCGTTCAAGAAAGAGTTCGTCACGAAGGTTGAAAGAACGCTCAATACCTGGGTAAAATAGCCCCAGGTTGAAAGTCGAAGTTCTCAAACAGTTCAGCGTCTTCCTGCCCAACAAGCCGGGCGCCTTGAGCGCCCTGGCCGGGATGTTGGCCGACAAGGGGGTCAACATCCTGGGCATCGCCTCCGAGGTCCGCGACGACTCGGGGCTGGTGCGTCTGGCCGTCGGGGAGTCCGACGAAGTGTCGCACATACTCTCGAAGGCGGGCTTCGCGAGCGTCGAGACGACCTTGCTCTCCATCGAGGTCGCCGACAAGGCCGGCGAGCTGGCGCGCATCACCAAGGTCCTGGCCGATGGAAAGGTCAACATCACGACCGTCTACGGCACGGCGATCGTGGGGCATTCCGCACGGATTCTGATCTCGGTCGAGAACGCGGAAAAGGCCCGCGCCCTGCTCGCCGCGGCGGCCTAGGCGCCTTCGCCACAGGACCAAGGGCGACTAGGAATCGGCGCGGGCTCCTCTAGGAACCCAGGGCTTCCTTGACCGCCTCGAGCATCCCGTCGAGGTTGGAGCCTTTCGAGAGGTATGCGCTGACGCCGAGCTTGTCGTATTTCCGCTTGGCCTGGGTCGTGAAGGCGGTCAGTACGATGACCTTGACCGCATTGTCGAGCTTGCGGATGCTTCTCAGGATGTCCACCCGGCTCGGCTGAGGAAGGCTGCGGTCCAGGATGACGAGGTCGGGACGCATTTTCTTGAACAGGGACAAGCCGGCGCCGCCGCCCTCGGTCGCCGAGACCTCGTGGCCGCTGAAGCGCAAGGTCTCTTCGAATACATCGCGGAAAGTCCGTTGGTCGTCGATGATCAGGATTTTCGACATTCGAGTCCTCCCGCGGCGGAAAGCCAGTCTCGCGACCCGGTCCTCAAGGCCTTGCGCTCCTCGCCGCTAATCCCCTCTGGATCGAAGCGATACCGGTAGTGCAGCGAAAGGAGCAGACGCAGCGGTTCCGTCCTTGAGGCGCCAAGGTCCGAAGCGATGCGCTCCACCCACGCCGCCGGGGCTTCCCACGGCCTTCGCCCTAGTCCCGATTTCTCCAAGCGCTCCTCGATCAAGTAGAACTCGGAATCGACCCCGCTAGGCGCGGGGAGGGCGGCGAACTCGCCGGGCGCGCTGCGCGACGCCTTGAACAAGGCCGAGGCCTTCCAGAAAAACCAGCCCGCCAGCGCCAGCAGCAGCAGCCAGGCCAGCGGCCCGCGCCCGCGGCCGGTGGAGGCCGCAGCGCGCCAGCGCCACAGCGAGACGCGCAAGCGGAGCATCGAGACCATATCGGAAAGCGGCTCGAGCCGGGACGCGCGGCCCTGCTCGATCTCGGGCCACGAGAGCGGTGTCGTATCGACGTCGCGCCAGGCGCCGTCGACCCAGGCCAGAGTCCAGGCGTGGGCGTGGCGCTGGCGCACGACGAAGGCTTTCTCGAGGCGGCTGTATTCCTGGACCGAGTAGCCCCCGGCGTACCGCGCCGGAATGCCGGCCGAACGCAGGAGCAGCACGGTCGCGGTCGCGAAGTACTCGCAGTGCCCGGCGCGGCTCTTCAACAGAAAGTCCCCCAGAGGCTCGGGGCTCTTTTCCCGCTGGTAGATCGTGTAGCGGAAATTTTCGGCGAAGAAGCGCTCGACGGCGGCCACCGAGGGTCCCGTCTTCGAACCGTCGAGCTTGAGCTCCGCCGCCAAAGACCTCAGAGCCGCGGCCTCTTGCTTCGGGACTTCGAGGTCGAAGGCATCGGGCGGCGCGTCGCGTACGGCTCCTGGCGAGAGTTCGACGCGATAGGCAAGCGCGCCCGGCGCATCCGAAGCCTTGACCGCGCCGAGCCTGTTGAGAGCGAGGGCGCCCGCGGGAAGCCCGTCGACCCGCGCGGCGTCGAGCGGCAGGGCGAGCAGACCCTCGCCTTTAGGCCAGGACGCCGTCACGACGACGCTCCGCGACGGAGCCGAAGCGGAGAGCACCCAGCTCGCGGCCTGGGTCCCCGGCGCCGCCGGACGGAAGCCGGGCTCGCGGGCGAACCATTGGGCGTTGGCGTAATGGTTGTAGCTCGCCGTGCGCAGCAAGCCGGGCGGCTTGCCCTCCGCGCGCACGCGCAGGGCGATGTCGCCCGACTGCTGGATCGCGCCGATGGAGCCGATCGCCGTGCGGGTCTGGTAGGGGTCCATCGGGACCTCTCCGCCGCCGAAGACGGCGTTCATCGCCGCCTTCTCGAGCGAGACCTGCAAAGTCATGAGGCCCGCCTGGCCGGCGTAGCCGAGAACTCCGGCCGCGAGCACGAGCGTTGCCCAAGCCCACGCGGGGCGCGCGACCGGACGGAACCTCCACAAGCCCCAAGCGCAGAGGACGAACATCCCAGCGTAGAACACGGGAGTCCTCACGTTCGCCGCGCCCGCGCTCAGGATGCAGAGTGTGAAATAAGGATAGGAGATGTCGATCGACTGGAGCACGAGACCCGACGCGCCGCGACGCAACGACCAGAACAGGGCCCCGAGGCCGAGCCGCCCCTGCGAGCTCAAGTTTTGCGCGGCGATCAGCGGGAAGGTCGACAGGGGAATCCAGGCGAGCACAGCCGTCAGCGCCCGAAGCATCTCACGCGTCAAGTAGAGGTAAACGACGAGCGCCGCGAACAGCACGGTGCACAGGTCGCCGACGCGGTTGAAATCCTCTCTTGAGAACTCCCAGCGCCGGCTCATGAGACGAGAGCCCTCGATGACGGCCGCCATCGGCACCGCGGCCAGCCAAAGCCCGGTCTGCTGGGCCCAAAACAGCAGGGCGGCGCCGAGCAGGAAGGGGGGGGCGCTCATCGCGCGCGGGCCATCCCCGCCAAGCCTTCGGCGATCCGGCCCGGCTCGAGACGGTGCAACCCTTCGGCGGCGCAGGTCTCGTCGGAGAGCAGCAGGGGATCGGAGACGACCGCCGCGACGACGGGCACGCCGAGCGAGCGCAGGCGCCGGACGAGCTCGCGGCGCTGGTCGTCGAACGCAAGCAGCACGCACAGGCAGCCGCTGAGCGACTCGCGACGGCTCGCGACGCTCGCTCCCAGCTCGGAAAACGGCTTGTCCGAGCAGATTTCGGCGCAAGCCAGCACCTCGAGCAAGGTCTCGGGTCCCCCTTGGCCACGCCCAGCCGTGAAGCAGTAGGCCTTGTCGCCGACAAAGAGCAGGTCGAGAAGCGATTCCTGGGTCAGGAGCGAGCACGCGAAGGAGGCCGCGACCGAGACCGCCTCCTCGAAGACCCCTTCCGCGCCCGGAGCGGCGAAGGTGTCGAGCACCAAGGCGTGGCGCACGAAATACTCGTCCTCGTACTCCTTGACGACCGGCTTGCCGGTCTTGGCCCAGCTCTTCCAGTGGATCCGGCGCAAAGGATCGCCGGGACGGTAGTCGCGCAAGGCCATGAACTCCTGCGAGTCCCCTACCCGCGAGGAAAGGGACACGCCGCCCGGCTGGTAGCGGCGATTGCCGGAGAGCTCGAGGCGCGGGGCGGGATAGCGCTTGGGCAGCACGACGACGTCCTGGGCGGCTTCCTGCCGCGAGATCGCATTGAAGAGCCCCATCGCGTCGGGGCGGGCCAGGCTGACGGACCGCAGACGCAGCATGCCGCGGCGCGACGGCACGAGCTCGATGGAGAGTTCGCAGCCCTGTCCCGGGAGAAGATCGGGCAAGGACTTTTCGAGTTCGGCGACGATGCGCTTGCGCGCGACGAGCGCGAGCCAGCGCCCGTAGCCCGTCACGCGCTCGAGCCAGTTGTCGCCGGGGAGTTCCTTCAGCGCGCGGTATTGCTCGTAGCTCGGCCGGGGATCTTCGACCTCCTCGATGAAGCTCAGGCCCCGGAGCGGCTCGCTTCCGAGGTTGACGAGCGATGCCGAGTAGGGGAAAGGCTCGCCCGCGGTGGCCAGCCGCGGCAGGCCGCGAGCGACCGCGAGCTTGGGACGGAACTTGAGGTTGGACAGGAAAGCCAGAAGCAGGAGCGAGAGCAGGAAAGTGAAGGACTGGAAGGCCATGCTCTGCGCCGTGTCGAAACCGAGCACCGCCGAGCCCGCCAGAGCCCCGATGACCAGGCGCCCCGCGGGAGTCCAACGCCGGCCGAGCCAATAGCGGACGCAGGAGTAGGCCATCATCTGGACGTGGCGCAGGCGGTCGAGGGTCATGCCGGAGACTTCAGCGACTTCACGATCCGCTCGACGACGGCCTGGCCCGTGAGGCCGGAGAAGCGCGCCTGCGGATCGAGGCTCAGGCGGTGGGCCACGGCCGCGACGGCCATCTCCTGGACGTGCTCGGGGGCCACGAAGTCGCGGCCGTCGAGGAGCGCCGCCGCCTGCGCGGCCTTCATGAGCGAGAGCGAGGCGCGGGGGCTCGCCCCGAGCTTGACGCCCTTGGCGCCTCGCGTCGCGCCGACGATATCGATGATGTAGCGCTTGAGCTCGGGGCTCAGGCGCACCTCCCGGCAGTTCCGGCGCAGGGCGAGGACATCGTCGAGGGACACGCAGGCGGCGAGGCCGTCAATCGGATGCTTAGTCTGCTGGTCGGAGAGGATGTCCACCTCGATCTCGGGCGCCACGTAGCCGGGCGAGAACTGCAGCATGAAGCGGTCCATCTGCGCCTCGGGGAGGGGATAGGTCCCGTGGAACTCGACCGGGTTCTGCGTCGAGATCACGAAGAAGAGCTCGGCAAGGCGCGAGGTCGTCCCGTCGACGCTGACCTGGCCCTCGCCCATCGCCTCGAGCAGCGCGCTTTGGGTGCGCGGCGAGGCGCGGTTGACCTCGTCGGCGAGCAGGATGTTGGTGAAGACCGGGCCTTCGTGGAAGCGGAAGGCCTGCGCTTTCTGGTCGAATATGGAGACCCCGAGGATGTCGGAGGGCAGAAGGTCCGGCGTGAACTGCACGCGGTTGAACTTCGCGCCGATCGACTTGGCCAGGGCCTTGGCCAAGGTCGTCTTGCCGGTGCCGGGGAAATCCTCTAGCAGGACGTGGCCGCCGCCGGCCAGGGCCGCGAGAAGCTTTCTGATCGCGGCGCTTTGGCCCCGCATGACCTTCTCGATGTTCTTGGCGATCTCCAGGAAGGTCTGCTGAGGCGCGCGGGGGGCGGTCATGTCCTGAGTTTAACGGGGGTTCGCCTCCGCGTCAAGCCCAGCCGAACCCCGGCGCGCTCTATTGAAGGAGGGGGGGGCAATATGTTTTAATTCGTGCAAGCCATGTGCCGTCTTTTCGCGCAGCTTTCCGAACATCCCGCGGGCGTCGAGGACCTCCTCATCGAGTCCGAATTTTCCCTGCTCAAGCAAAGTAATTTCAAGAAGGATACGCTCCAAAAAGACGGCTGGGGGATCGCCCATTTCGGGAACAACGGCGAACCCGCGGTGTCGAAATCGCCGAAGCCGGCTTTCAAGGATGCCTCGGCCTTTAGGACGGCCGCGGCGGGCGCCGTTTCGAAGGCCGTGATCGGCCATATTCGGGCGGCCTCGAACCCGCGCAAACTGCCCAAGACGCGGCTCATCAACATGGACAACACGCAGCCCTTCACGGACGGGCGCTGGGTCTTCGCGCACAACGGGACCTTGCAGATCCCGCTGGAGGTCACGAGGGGACTCGGCCCGTACGCCAAGAAGCTCAAATCCCTCAACGACAGCGAGGTCTATTTCTGGCAGTTCGTGAAGTTCCACGACAAACTCAAGGACGTCGAGAAGGCCCTGCTCGCCTGCGTGGAGGAGACTTGGGCGCTCTGGCGCTCCTGCGCCAAGGACCACCCGGCCAAGAAGGCGCCTTACACCGGTCTCAACACCTTGCTCAGCGACGGCAAGAGCCTCCACGCCCTCTGCCACGCAGCCAGCAAAGGCATGGCCGAGTGCGGGGTCTGCAACCCGACTCAACCTTGGGGCGTCATGAGCTTCACGCGGCGCGGCGGGCGCCTGGTCGTCGCCAGCGAGAACCTCGACCGCGGTCAGTGGACCAGGCTCGACTGCCCCGAGCTGCTGTCGGCGCGGCTCGGCCCACGCGGGCTGGAGATTCGCCGCCGGCGCTACGAGCTCTCATCGAGCGGGCTCGTCCCGAGGAGTTCACCGATGGAGGCTTCCCTTCCATGAAATTCGCCCTTGCCGGCATCATCTTCGTGATCGCGGGCTATTTCGCGTTCCAGCAGTTCAAGCCCAAGCCGCCGCCCCCGCCGCCGCCCCCGCCGCCGCCCATCCTGCAGGAGCCGGCGCCGCTCATCGACGAGGCGGAGGCCGCCAAGATCGTCAAGTCGACCACCGACCAGGACCCCGGCGTGCGCTGGGAGGCGGTCGTCCTGCTCGACAAGATGAAGTCGCCCAAGGCCTATCCGATCATGTTCGAGATGCTGCACAAGGACTCTGAGACCTCCATCCGGCTGCGCGTGATCGAACTCCTCCAGACGCGGCACACTCCCGAAGTGACCCAAAACGTCGTGGGCGCTCTCAAGGACATGGAGCCCGACGTTCGCGTCTCGGCCCTGCGGGCGCTGGACAACATAGGCGACTACTCGACGGCTCCGGCCATCATGGAGACCCTCAAGGACCAGGAGGAAACCGTCCGGGTCCAGGCGCTGCGCACCCTCAACGACCTCCAGGACCGGCGCGCCGCCGAGATCAGGGCGGCGCAGCAGCGCGCCGCGGAGGAGGCGGCGGCCGCCGCCGCGGCGGCCAAGAAGAGATAGCGGAGACGACCGGTGCGCTGGATCATCGCTGTGATCGTGGTGGCCGTCTCGTCGTTCTTCCTGTACAACGAGTATCAAAGCATGAACGCAGCAACCCCCGCTCCGCCGCCGCCGCTGGCCGCCCCGCTGGAGATGGCGCCGTTCTTGAGCTTCGACGAGATCAAGAGCATCCGGCGCTCGACCAAGGACGGAGACCCCGGGGTCAGATGGGCCGCCGTCGAGCTGCTCTATTCGATCCGGGACCCGGAGTCGCTGAGCATACTCGAGAGGATCATCGCGGAGGACCCCGAGCAGGAGCTGCGCATCAAAGCGGTGCAGCTCCTCGACAAAGGCGGCGGCTCGAGGCAGCTGCCGGGGCTGATCAAGGCGCTCAGCGACGTCGACAACGACGTCCGCCTGGCCGCCCTCAAGGCGCTGGGGGACATCGGCGACCCCGCGGCGACGCCGTGGGTCTCGCCGCTCCTCAAGGACCCGGAGGCCGAGGTCAAGACGGAAGCGCTCCACACCTTGGGGCGCTTTCAGGACAAGCGCAAAGCCGAGTTCGCGGCCCTGACGGACCAGTTGCGCCGCCAATACGAGGCCGCGGTCAGGAAGTCGCAGGAAAATTCCAAGTGACGGACTCTGGAGGAAACGCCATGCAGCCGGGCATCAAAGAGATCAACAAGAAGGTTTCCGAGGAAAGCGTCTTCGCGGCCGAGCTCAAGCGCGAGGTCGCGCGCGTCATCGTGGGTCAGGACGAGGTCGTCGACCGCATACTCGTGGGCCTGCTGGCCGGCGGGCACCTCCTGCTCGAGGGCGTGCCGGGCCTGGCCAAGACCCTGACCTTCAAGACCCTCTCACAGGCCATCGACGCGCAGTTCTCCCGCATCCAGTTCACGCCCGATCTGCTCCCGGCCGATCTGACCGGCACCTTGATCTTCAACCCCAAGGACTCCGAGTTCTCGGTGCGCAAGGGGCCGTTGTTCTCCAACCTGGTCCTGGCCGACGAGATCAACCGCGCGCCGGCCAAAGTGCAGAGCGCGCTGCTCGAGGCCATGCAGGAGAGGCAGGTCACCATCGGCAACGCCAGCTACCCCCTGCCCGAACTCTTTCTCGTGATGGCGACCCAGAACCCGATCGAGCAGGAGGGGACCTATCCCCTGCCCGAGGCCCAGGTCGACCGCTTCATGCTCAAGATCAAGATCTCCTACCCGACCAAGGCCGACGAGAAGTCGATCCTCGAGCGCATGACCGCCGCGGCACCCCCGGCGCCGCACAAGGTGACCTCGCCCAAGCAGCTCCTGCGGGCGCGCCAGGTGGTCTCCGAGATCTACGTCGACGAGAAGATCAAGAACTACATCGTCGAGCTCGTCTTCGCGACCCGCGATCCCGCCGGCCACAAGCTCGCCGCGCAGAAGAACCTCATCGCGTGGGGCGCGAGCCCGCGCGCGACCCTCGCGCTCGCGCAGGCGGCCAAGGCCTACGCCTTCCTCAACGGGCGGGGCTACGTGACGCCCGAGGACGTCAAGTCGATCGGTGCCGACGTCCTTCGCCACCGCATCATCGTCAGCTACGAGGCCGAGGCCGAGAACATCACCTCGGAGAACATCATCCAGACGCTCTTCGAGACCGTAGAGGTTCCTTAAGGGAGGGGATCGAATGATCCCGCAGGAAGTACTCAGGAAAGTCCGCCGCATCGAGATCCTGACCGGCCGCCTGGTCAGCGAGACCTTCGCGGGCGAATACCTCAGCGTCTTCAAGGGGCGCGGCATGGAGTTCGCCGAGGTGCGCGAGTACTCGGAGGGGGACGACGTGCGCACCATCGATTGGAACGTGACCGCGCGCTCAGGTCGGCCGTTCGTGCGCCAGTACACGGAGGAGCGCGAGCTGACCGTGGTGATCGCCTGCGACCTTTCCGGATCCCAGTATTTCGGCACGGCGCAGAGCCTAAAGAACGAGATCAGCGCGGAGTTGTCCGCCGTGCTGGCCTTCTCGGCCCTGCAGAACCACGACAAGGTCGGGCTCTTCCTTTTCACCGAAGGCGTCGAGGAGTACGTGCCGCCCAAGAAGGGCCGCAAGCACATTCTCCACCTCATCCGCGACGTGCTCGCCTACAAGCCCGCCAAGACCGGGACAAAAATCGGCCCGACGCTCGACACGATCAACCGCGTCCTCAAGCGGCGCTGCATCCTCTTCCTGATCTCGGATTTCCGCGACGAGGGGTTCGAACGGCCGCTGCGCATGGCCGCGCTCAAGCACGACGTGATCCCCGTGGTCGTCACCGACCCGCGCGAACAGCGTCTGCCGAAGCTGGGGGCGCTGCTCGAGCTCGAGGACCCCGAGACGGGACGGCGCACCGTGCTCGACGCCTCGCGGACGGCGGCGCTGGCCTCGCTCGAGAAGCTCGAGCGCGAACGCCAGGACCGGCTCGAGCGGCTTTTCAAACAGTCCGGCCTGGTCCCGATCCGCGTGGGCACCGACCGCTCCTACATCGACGCCATAGTGGCATTCTTCCGGCTGCGCGCCAAGAGGCTGCGGCATTGACTTTGGCGTGTCTGGCAATCTTCGCTCTTGCCACGACGGCGGGCGCCGCGCCGGCCCTGCCTGCCGGGCTTCGCGTCGACGTGCCCTTTGCCGGCCCGGACCCGGAGATCGAGATCCGCGTCGCCACGACCTCGGCCGAGCTCGGCAAGCCCTTTGAGATCCTGGCCTTTGCGCAGCTGGCCGAGGGAACCTCCCTCGAGTCCGACGGGGAGCGCACCACGACCGACTATTTCTACGTCCAGAGGGCCGACGATCTCGGCGCCGACGCGGCGCCCGCGTCCAAGATCCAAGGAAACAAGGTCACGATACTCCCGCTGGCCGTCGGCAAGCTTCCCATCAACCTCTACTGGAGGATCCATACCGGCTCGACCACCGCCGCCGTGGAGAAACCCTCGACGGTCGTCATCGACGTCGCCCTGCCTCCCATGGGAGGCGACAAACCGGCCCCGGTCGACATCAAGGAGCCGCGCCGCGCCAGGCCGGCGCTTTGGCCCTGGCTTCTCGCCGCCCTGCTTGGCGCCGCGGCGTGGGAATTCTACCGCCGGCGCCGCGCCGCCGCGGCGAGCCTCGCGGGAGCTCCGCCGCCTCCGGACGACCGTCCCGCCGAGACGATCGCGTTCTCCGAGCTCGAGGCGCTCGAAGCCTCCGGGCTTTGGGCGCGGGCGCTCTACAAGGACTACTACTTCCGGCTGACGGAAACGCTGCGCCGCTACCTCGAGCGGCGCTACGGCATCCCCGCCACGCGCCTGACCACCGCCGAGCTTTTCCGCCACATGCGCCAGGCCGAGCTCGACCGGGCGCTGGCCGTGAGCTTCAAGGACATCTTCGACCGGGCCGATCTCGTCAAGTTCGCCAAGATCGCCCCCGAGGCCGACTGGGGAGCCAAGGACATTTCCGGCGCTCGCTCGCTGGTCGAGCGGACCACGCCTCGCGATCTCATCGGCGCGCCCGCCGCGGAGGGCCCCAAATGACGTGGGCCCATCCCCGCGCCTTCTGGCTGCTGGCACCCGTGATCGCCGCCCTGCTTTGGACGCTCAACCGCGGGCCGTCCTCGGCGGCGCTCTCCTATCCCGCCGACGAGAAACTTTGGAGCCGCGGCCTCTCGGGCCGGGCCCGGCTGGCGCGCTGGGCCGGCCCCGTCCTCAAGACATTGGCTTTGCTCTTGGTCGTGTGCGGACTCGCCCGGCCGCAAAGCGTCATGAGCCGGCTGGCCGGCATGGGCCGGGGAATCGACATCATCCTCGCGATGGACACCTCGCTGAGCATGTCGGCGATCGACTTCGACCCGCTCAACCGCCTCGACGCGGCCAAGGACACCGCGCGGCGCTTCATCGAGGGACGCGTGCAGGACCGCATCGGCCTCATCGTCTTCGGAGGAGCCCCGTTGCTGGCCGCACCCCTGACGGCCGACTACGACGCCCTGTACCAGACCCTCGACGGCCTCACGCCCGGGATGACGCGGACCGACGGCACGGCCATCGGCGACGGGATCGTCTCGGCGGTCAACCATCTCAAGGACAGCGACGCCCGCAGCAAGATCGTCATCCTGCTGACCGACGGCCGCAGCAACACGGGCCTCATCGACCCGGTCACCGCCGCCAAGACCGCGGCCTCGCTGGGCATCAAGGTCTACACCATCGGCTGCGGCAAGCGCGGCCAATCGGTGATGCCCGTCGACGACCCGGTCCAAGGGCGGGTCATGGTCGCCGTCGAGGAGGACCTCGACGAAGACCTGCTGAGCCAGATCTCGGAGCTGACGGAAGGCCGCTACTTCCGCGCGACTTCCCTCAAGGAACTGCGCGAGATCTACGCGACCATCGACAAGCTCGAAAAATCGTCGGTCAAGCTCCCTGATCTGGTCTCCCGCGACGACCGCTACCAGTTCCCGGTCTTGCTCGCGGCCGTCCTCCTCCTCCTCGATTTCGCGCTCTCCAACACCTGGCTGTTGAGGTGGCCCTGATGTTCCGCGAGCCCACATTCCTGCTCTGGCTGGCGGCGGCGCTCGCGGGCGGCGTGGCGGCGCTCGCCTGGAGCGCCTTGCGCCGACGCGCGCTCGCGACCGCGCTCGGAGCTCCCGGCACGCTGTCCCGGCTCGTCCCTCCCGAGGCGGCGGGCCGCCGCAGGCTCAAGGCCGGACTGCAGCTGGCGGGCCTCGGGCTTCTGTTCCTGGCTCTGGCGGGGCCGCAATGGGGCGTCGAGCTCGTCGCGACCCAGGGAGCCTCGCGCCAGGTCATGATCGCGGTGGACACTTCCCTTTCGATGCTCACCGAGGACGTCAAACCCAATCGCATCGAGAAGGCCAAGCAGGAGCTCTCGCTGCTGCTCGACTCCCTGCGCGGCGAACGGGTGGGGGTCATCGCCTTCGCGGGCGAGCCGGCCGTGGTCTGTCCGCTCACCACCGACATCGACGCGGCCAAACAGCTCCTGCGTTCGATTGAGGCCGGCATGATCGCCGTCCCCGGCACCGGGATCGGCAAGGCGATCAGGCTCGCGGCCTCTTCTCTCTCCCGATACCCGGGCACCAAGACCTTGGTCCTCCTCTCCGACGGGGAAGACCACAAGACCGACCCGGCGGGCGCCGCGGAGGAGGCGGCCGCCGCCGAAGTCAAGATCTACGCCGTGGGCATCGGCACCAGCGAAGGGGCGCCGATCCCGATCAAGGACGCCTCCGGGGCGCTGGCGGGCTACAAGAAGGACAAGAAAGGAGCGACGGTGGTCAGCAAGCTCATGGAGGCGACGCTGACCGAGGTCGCCTCCAAGACTCAAGGGGAGTATTTCCGGCTCAGCCCGAACCAGAACGAGGCCGGAGACATCGTGGAGCGCATCCAGAAGTCCGACAAGGCCGAGGGCGTCGGCGGGACCGCGAACTCATTCAAGAACCGTTTCATTTTTCCGTTGTCGTTTGCCTTTATTCTATTATTGCTTGAGATGGTCATCCCGGAAAAAGGCCCTTTTCGCCCGTTCCGGGCGAAAAGGGACGCGCGTCAGACGGAACGGCTGACGCGCGCCGCCGTCGCCGCTGCTTTCTTCGTGTTCGTTGGAGAAGGGGGAGTTCACGCCGCCACCGCGGAAGGCTCGCTCCGAAAAGGCAACCGCCTCTACGAGCGCGAGCAGTACGTCCCGGCGCTGGAGGCCTACGCTGCGTCCGGCAAGAAAAACCCGCAGGACCCGCGGCCCGTGTTCAACGCCGGCGACGCCCTGTACCGCCTGGAGGAGCTCGACAAGGCGGCGACGGCCTTCGAGGCGATCGGCAAGTCGAATTACCCCGCGCCCCTGCGCGCGGCGGCTTATTACAACATGGGCAACGCACGGCTTCAGGCGGGCGAGTTCCCCAAGGCGATCGACGCCTACCGCCAGTCCCTGCGCATCGATCCCTCGGACCGCGACGCGATCCACAACCTGGCCGTCGCGCTCTACTATCTCAAGCACCCGCCGCCGCCGAAGAAGAACAAGCCCAAGGACGAGCCTAAGCCGCCTCAGAAGCCGCAGGACAAGAAGGACAAGGGCGGCGGCCAGGATAAGCCCGAAGACGGCAAGGGCGGCTCGCCTCCGCCGCAGGCCAAGACGAGGCCGCAGGACCAGATCTCCGGCGAGGACGCCCAACGCATCATGCGGGCCGTCGCCGAGAAGGAAAAGACGGCGGGCGCCCAGGCTCGCCAGCTTCAGAAGCAGCCCGCCAAGAAGCCCGAAGTCGAGGAGGACTGGTGAGAGCGGCTCTGACGGCTCTGCTTCTGTGGCTTCCCGGGTCCTGTTGGGCCCAGGTCACCATCAGCGCCGAGGTCGACAAGACCGACGTCGCGCTCAACGACCAGATCGTCCTGGCGGTGACCGTGACCGGACCTCAGACCTCGCTGCCCGAGCCCGAGATCCCGAGCCTGCCGAACTTCAGCATCTACTCGTCGGGCCGCAACCAGAACATCACGTTCGTCAACGGCTCGGTCTCGAGCTCGATCATCTTCACTTACGTTCTGGAGCCCCGCTTCGTCGGCAAGGGCGTGATCCCGCCGATCGCGGTGGTCTACCAGGGACACCGCGCCCAAACATCTCCCATCGAGATCCAGGTCGGCAGGCCGGGGGCGTCGGCCCCGACGCCGACTCAGCAGGCGCCGGGACCCGCCAGGGCCAACCCGATCCCCGCGGCGCCCCCCCAGCGGGCGCCCGCGGCGGCCGCGCCGCAGCCTCCCCCGCGCGAGCGCAAGGCGGTCGTAGCCGGCGCGCCCGTTTTCGTCCAAGCGGTCGCAGACAAGAAGACGGCCTTCGTCAACGAGCAAGTGACGCTGACGGTCAGGTTCTACACTTCCGTCAACCTGCTGGGAAATCCGCAGTACATCGCCCCAAAGACCGACGGCTTCCTCGCCGAAGACCTGCCGCCGGAGCGCCACGGGAACACGGTCATCTCGAACCGGACCTACTACTTCTCCGAGATCAAGACGGCCCTGTTTCCGGCCCAGGCGGGACGCCTCGGCGTCGGGCCGGCCACCGTCCGGGTTCAGATCCAGCAGAACGTCAACGTCGACCCTTTCGCCACGGACTTCTTCGAGAAGTTCTTCTCGCAGGGCCTCGTCAGCGCGGTGACCCGCGACCTGGTCTCCGAGCCGTTGAGCATCGCCGCCCAGGCCTTGCCCGAGGCGGACAAACCCAAGGACTTCTCCGGCGCCGTCGGCCGCTTCTCCATCGCGGCCGCCGTCGACCGGTCGTCGGTGAAGGTCGGCGACGCCGTCGGGCTGACCGTAACCGTCGGCGGCGTCGGCAATCTCAAAGCCATCGGGGACCCGCGCATGCCTGAGCTGCCGTCGTGGAGGGTCTACGATACCGTGACCTCTCTCAATCTGGAAAAGAAGGACGACAAGGTCCAGGGCTCCAAGGTGTTCAAGACGGTCCTGGTGCCGCGGGTTTCCGGGGATCTGCAGGTGCCGGCCATCGGCTTCTCCTACTTCGATCCTGAGAAGCGCGCCTACGTGAGGGCGGAGTCTCTTCCCCTGGCCGTCAAGGTCGCTCCGTCGCCGGGCGCTCCCGCCGTTCCCGCCGGAGCGCCGCCCGCGGGAGCAGCTCCGCAGGGAGTGACGGCGGTCTCCCAGGACATACGCTACCTCAAAGGCGCCGTGTCCCGGCCGTTCTCGCAGCTGCTCGAGGCCGTGGCCGGCGCGGGCCCGGTCAACGCTGCGCCGATCTTCGCTTTCGCCTTCTGCCTCGGCCTCGCGCAATACCGCAAGGCGGGCTCCTCCGATCCCGCCGGCGCGCGCCTGCGCGGCGCGGCCAAGGCCGCCATGGGCCGCATCGAAGAGTCCCTCAAGTCGGGAAAACCTGGGAAGGCCGCCGCCCTCATGTCCGACGCCCTGACCGGGTACTTGGCGGACAAGCTCGGTCAGTCGGCCTCGGGCCTCACATTGCGCCGGGCCCTCGAGCTCTTGGGCGCCAGACGACCCCCGGTCGACGCGGCCCTGCTCGAGGGCGTGCGCGAGCTTTGGTCCGAGCTCGACATGCGCCGCTTCGCCCCGGGAGCGGCCGGCGCCGGCGCCAAGGTCGCGCAGGCGCTGCGCGGCTTGATCGCCCAGCTGGAGGAGGAGCTCGAACGATGACCTCATTGCTGCTGATCCTGTCGCTGGCCGTGCCCGCATCCTGCCAGGGTGTCGACGAAGCGCGCGGCAAATACGACGCCGGAGACTTCAACGGAGCCGCCACGCTGTACGCGAAGGCCCTCGAACGCAGCCCCCGCGATCCGGTCCTGCATTACGACCTGGGCAACGCCCTCTTCAAGGCCGGGCATCTGGGCCAGGCGATCGCTTCGTACCAGCGCGCCTTCGACATCCGCCCGCGCGATCCGGACATACGCTACAACCTGGGCTTCGCGCTCAAGCGGGCGGGCGAGGAACTCCGTCCCGAGGGGACTCCCCCGGCGCTGTTCGCACTCTTCACATTGCTCAGCGAGCGGGAGCTCGCCGGGCTGCAGTGGCTGCTCTGCTGGCTCGCCCTCTCCCTGGGCTGCGTCTATGTCCTCAAGCCGGCGCGGCGCGAAGACTTGTTCTCTCCGGTCGTCGTCGCCGCCGCCCTCTGGGCGGCGACCGGATTGTGGTGGGGTTCCCGTTGGCTGCTCGAACCCGACGAGCGCGGCGTGATCGTTAAACCCACCGCCGAGCTCCGCTCCGGTCCGGGGCACAACTTCGGGGTCAGCTTCACCGCTCCCGAGGGCCGGCGCGTGCAGATCCTGTCCGAGAGCGCGGGCTGGCTCGAGATCGGCATCCCGAAAGAAGGGGCGAAGGGCTGGCTTGCGGCCGACGCGGTCGAGAAGATCTAGATAATCGACAGAGGGAAAAAGGTAACATCCGTTAATGAAAGGGAAGATCCGGATGGAAAAAGACACGATGGGGGAGGTCGCAGTCGCCTCCGACAGGTATTGGGGCGCCCAGACCGAGCGCTCGCTCCATCATTTCCAGGCCGGGGCGGGGCGGGACACCTTGCCGCGCGAGATGATCCAGGCCCTTGGTGTATTAAAGAAGGCCTGCGCTTTGGCCAACGCCGAGCTGGGGCTGCTCAAGAAGGACAAGGCCCGTCTCATCGTCAAAGCCGCCGACGCGGTCATCGGCGGCGAGCTCGACGCCCATTTCCCTCTCGTCGTCTGGCAGACCGGTTCCGGCACGCAGAGCAACATGAACGCCAACGAGGTCATCAGCAATCGGGCCATCGAGCTGGCCGGCGGCGTCATGGGCTCCAAAAAGCCCATCCACCCCAACGACGACGTCAATAAGAGCCAGAGCTCCAATGACACCTTTCCGACGGCGATGCACATCGCGGCCGCCGGGTCCCTCGTGCATCAGTTGCGTCCCGCGCTGCTCGAACTCATCAAGACCCTGCGCGCCAAGGAAAAGAAATACGCGGGGGTCGTGAAGATCGGCCGCACGCATCTCATGGACGCGGTGCCCTTGACCTTGGGGCAAGAGATCTCGGGCTGGCGCCAGATGCTCGAGAACGATTCCGCTCGCCTGAGCCTGGTGCTGCCGCAGCTCTACGAGCTGGCCTTGGGCGGGACCGCTGTCGGCACCGGCCTTAACACGCACCCGAAGTTCGCGGCGCTCTCGGCCAAGAAGATCGCCTCTCTGACGGGCCTGCCGTTTGTCAGCGCCCCGAATAAATTCGAGGCGCTGGCCGGCCACGACGCCCTGGTGTTCGCTCACGGGGCGCTCAAGACCTTGGCCTGCTCGATGAATAAGATCGCCAACGACGTCCGCTGGCTGGCCTCGGGACCGCGCGCGGGCCTGGCCGAGATCCGCATACCGGAGAACGAGCCGGGCTCCTCGATCATGCCGGGCAAGGTCAACCCGACGCAGAGCGAGGCGGTCACGATGATCTGCGCCCAGGTGCTGGGCAACGACACAGCCCTGAATGTGGGGGGGGCCTCGGGGAACTTCGAGCTCAACGTCTTCAAGCCGCTGATCATCCACAACTTCCTCTCCTCGGCCAAGCTGCTCGCCGCGGGCATCAAGGGCTTCGAGGAGCACTGCGTGCGCGGCCTCGAGGCGGACGGAAAACGCATCGACGAGCTCATGCGCCGCTCCTTGATGCTCGTGACCGCGCTCAACCCTCACATCGGCTACGACAAGGCGGCCAAGATCGCCAAGCTCGCCCACAAGGAAGGCACGACCCTCAAGGCGGCGGCGCTCAAGCTCAAGTTCCTCACCGAGAAGCAGTTCGACGCCTGGATCAAGCCCGAAGAGATGACCAAGCCGGGGCTCTGAGAGCCATGCCGACCAAGCCCGGAGAGCGCATCCTCGCCGTCGACGACGACGAGAGCTTCCTCGACATCTACAAGACCGGGCTCCAGTCGGCCGGCTACGAGGTCACGACCGCCTCGAGCGGAGCCGAAGCCGTCGCGCTCGCCGCCCGCGAGGATTTCGACCTCGTGATCACGGACCTGAGCATGCCCGGAGAGTTCGACGGGCAGGAAGTCGTGCGCCGGGTCAAGGCCGCGCGCCCCAAGACCGAGCTCATCGTGCTGACCGGGACGCCGACCCTGGCGAGCGCGATCGCCACGCTCAAGGACGGCGCTTACGACTACGTCTTCAAGCCCGTCGTCATCGAGCATCTGAAATCGGTGGTCCGGCGCTGCCTCGACCACCACCGTCTGCGCGAGGAGCTCTCGAGCGAGAGGGCCCTTCGCCAGGAGCTTAAGATCGCCTACGAGGAACTCCAGAAAGTCGAGAAGCTCAAGGAAGGCATTCTCGCGCGGCTCAGCCACGAACTCAAGACGCCCTTGTTCCAGATCGTCTTGGGCCTCAACGTTCTCAAGGACGCCCAGGTCGACCTGGAGAAGGCGAGAAGGACCGTCGAGATCGCGACCCTCGCCTGCTCGCGCCTCGAGAGGACTTTGTCCAACCTGCTGGCGCTGGCCGAGTTCGGCCAGGCCGTGCCGGAGGTCGGGACGACCGCCGTCGACGTCGAGGCCCTCTGCCGGGGCGTGGTCGAGGGACTGCGCGCGCTTTGGGAGCGCCGCAATCTGAGGGTCTCCGTGGCCTTCGAGCCGAAGGTGCGGGCCGTTCGCGGGACGCCCGAGCTGCTTTCCAAGGCCTTCGAGCATCTGGTGCACAACGCCATCCTCTTCAGCCCCCAGGGAGAATCCGTCGAGATCCGGGGAAAAATGACGGCGGGATTCGTCAAGGTCGCGGTCTCGGACAAAGGCGAAGGGATTCCGGAGTCCGAGTTCGACGAGATCTTCGACAGCTTCTACCAAGTCGCCAACTACCTCACGCGCAAGGTCGACGGGCTCGGGCTGGGACTGGCCATCGCTCGGCGCATCGTCGAGGCGCACGGCGGCAGCGTCATGGTCGCAAGCCGCCTGGGCCAGGGCTCGACCTTCACGGTCGCTTTGCCGCCCGAAGCGGCCCCCGCCAACTCCTAGGATTGCGTGGGCCCATCGGCCTGCGCGCCGGGGCCTTTGGGCCCTTTCCCGTCGTCGAGCGGCGCGGTAAAATAAAGGGAATGCTGTCCTTGCTTCTCACGTTGGCCCTCGGCGTCGCTCGCGCCGAGACGGCCGCTTTCGACGCCCTCTACCTCCAAGGCGGTGAGGGCTTCCTGCGCGCGGCGCGCGAGGTCCCCGTCGCGCCCCGGGCGGCGCCCCCGCCCGCGCCCCGACGCTACAAAGCCCAAGGCGTCGTGGCCGGAGAGCGCGTGACGACGACGGTCGATTCCGAGGGGGCGGCCCTCTATCTTCAAGGGCGCCTCTCTGAGGCGCCCGAGTTCAAGGAAAAGCTCGACTCCTATCGCGCCGCCGCCTCGGGGCTGGCGCCGCACGAGCTGGGGCCGCTGCTGCGCGAGTCGGCGCGCAAGCTCTCGCCCGACGCCGCCTCGCTGCTGTTCGCCGAGCTCGTCGCGGAGTCGGAGCAGGGCCGGAGGTGGAGGGGCGGGTACGAGCAGGCGCTGGCCCAGTGGAAGAGCGCGGGCGGCCGACTGCCCGCCTCGGCGCAGTCCATCGTCGTGTTGGCCGTCCCGGCTTTCCTTTATAAGTCCCATCCGGAGAGCGGTGCCGGCCTCGAGAAAGTCATCGAGGCTGCCCGCGCCATCGGCCTGCGGGCCGAGCGGCTCGAGGTGGGGGAAAACTCCAAGGTCGAAGACAACGCCCGCGCGATCGCCGACGAGATCCGCCGCCGGGGCGCGGCCGGCGAGAGGCTCGTGCTGGTCTCCGGCAGCAAGTCCGGTGCGGAGGTAGCCGAAGCCTTGGGGCGCTACCTGCGGCCGGAGGAGGCCGCTCCGGTGCTGGCCTGGGTCAACGGCGCGGGCACGCTCAGAGGCAGCCCGCTGGCCGACATGGTCAAGAGCGGCCCGGCGCGGCTGCTCGTGGGCTTGCGGATGCGCATGGAGGGCTTCGGCCTTCGGGGCATCGACAGCCTGCGGACCAAGACGCGGCGCGCATCCTTCGCGTCGCTGTCCTTCCCGCCTTCGATCCGGATCGTCAATCTCGTCGCCGTCCCGATGTCGGGCGACATCTACTCCGGCAACCGCTCCAATTACGAGAGCCTCAACGAGTTCGGCCCCAACGACGGGGTCACGCTGTTGACCGACGCCATCGTCCCCGGCGCGATCACCTTGCTCAAGCCCGGCGTCGACCACTATATGGCGGCCAAGGTCGACGCCGACGCCCTCGGGGCGCTGATCTCGGGCTGCCTCGAAGCCAGTCCTCCCCCATGAGAATTTTCTTCGGCCTCGTCTTGGCGTCGTTGGCGGCCTCGTTGGCGCTCGCCGCCGGCGACTACGACCAGCAGGGAAGCGGCCTGCGCACGGTCTACGACCGAGCCGGCAACGCGATCAACGTCGCCAACCGAACCGAGGAAGGCCGTTACCTCATCGACGTCGCCAACTCCGACCGGCTGGGGGGACTCCATTGGTCCCAGGTCCACGGCGACACGAGCCCCGAAAGGGCCTCGACCTTCAACGTCGACTCGGCTGGCAACGTCTACATCGCCGGCACGCGGCTTGCGCAGGGCGTCAAGCGCATGCTGTTGCTCAAGTACTCGGCCTCGGGAGTCCTCTTGTGGGAGCAGGCCGACGACTTCCGCGGCTGCACGGCCTTCAATCTGACGGTCACCGACAACCGCGGGACTTGGGTCGGGGGCTCCTGCGCGACGGACTCCGGCTACCCCGTGCGGGTCGTGCATTACAGCGCGGGCGGCGATCTGCTTTGGGGGCAGCAATTCGACGGAGGAGGGCGCAATTACCTCCGGGGGCTCTCCGTCGATTTCGGCGGGCGGGCCGCCGCGGCCGTCGAGGTGGCCCGCGGCAGCCTCGGCGGCGGCAACTCGTTCATCTCGACCGTCGTCTACGACAAAGGGGGAGGGCAGCTCACGACCTACTGACGGCGGTCCGAGAACTATGAACCTGATCTTGACGGTCCTCATGCTCGCCGCGGCGCCCGCCCGCGGCCAGGAGCGCAGCACGGACACCTTCGTCCATCTGACCAGCAGCCAGTGGCTGACGATGGACCCCGCCAACGCCTCCGACGCGGTCAGCTCGATCCTCATCGGCAACGTCTACGAGTCCTTGGTGGCCTTCAACGGTCTCGACCCGCGGGACGGCTTCAAGCCGTTCTTGGCGAGCCAGGTCCCCACTCGGGAGAACGGCCTGCTCGCCGAGGACCGGCGCACCTACGTCTTCCCGATCCGCAAGGGCGTGCGCTTCCATGATGGAGGCGAGCTGACCGCCGATGACGTGCGGTACTCGCTTCTGCGCTACATGCTCATGGACGCCGACGGCGGCCCCGCGGCCCTGCTGCTCAAGCCGGTCTTGGGCGTCTACGGGACCCGCGACTCGGGGGGCCGGATCAAGGTCGACTTCGCGCAGGCCGCCGCGGCGGTCCAGTCAGACCGCGACAGAGTCATCATCCATCTCAAGGAACCCGACGCAGCCTTCCTGAGCCTGCTTGCCTCGCTTCCGATCGTCGTCTCGAAGGCCTGGGCGCGGGCCCACGGCGAATGGGACGGGACCGAAGAGACCTGGAAGGCGATGAACAACCGCGCTCCCCAGAAGAGCTGGCTCGACGAGCACATGGATGGGACCGGCCCCTTTCGCCTTGAGAAGCTCGACCGCGAGGGCGAGGAGATCGTGCTGGCGCGCCATGAGGGCTACTGGCGCAAGCCCGCCGCGCTTTCGCGCGTGGTCTTCAAGGTCGCCCCGAGTTCCGAGATGCGCTTGTTCATGCTGGAGACCGGCGACGCCGACGCGGCCTATCTCGAGGACTCCTATCGCGACTACCTGCGCGGCCTCAAGGGCGTGCGCGTCGTCGAGGGCACAGCCGAGCGCAAGCTCGGCGAGACCTTGTTCTTCACCTTCAAGGTCGATCCCGCCGGCAACGAACTGCTGGGCAGCGGCACGCTCGACGGCAGCGGCATCCCGCCCGATTTCTTCTCCGATCTCGATGTGCGCCGGGGCTTCGCCTACGCCTTCGACTACGGCCGCTACCTCAAGGACGCGCTGGGCGGCCGGGGAGTTCGGACCTCGGGACCTTTTCCGCCCGCCTTGGTGGCTCCCGGACCGGCGGTTTACTCCCACGATCCCCAAAAGGCCGAAACGGCCTTCAGGAAGGCTTTCGGAGGCGCGGTCTGGGAGAAGGGGTTCGTCCTGCAGATTCCGTCGAGCGCCAACGACGAGCTCGAGCGCAGCGCCGCCGAGATCATGAAGGCCAGCCTGGAGAAGCTCAACCCGAAATTCAAGGTCCGCCTCTTCCCGATGCAGAATCGCGAGTTTTTCCGCCAGCTCGAGCTCAAGCGACTGCCCTTCTACGTGGCGTACTACTACGCCGACTACCCGGATCCGCACTCTTTCGCCTTCGGGATGCTGCACAGCCAGGGCTACTTCCCGCGCTACCAAGGCTACGCGAGCGCGCGGGCCGACGAGCTCGTTGAAAGCGCGGCGAAGTCGCCGAGCCCCGCTGAGCGGCTCGCGCTGTACCGGCGGCTCGACGCCCTGGCGGCCGCGGAGGTCCCGCAGATCTACACCTACGCCCCGCGCACCTTCAGCGTCTTCCGCAGCGAGGTGAAGGGCTTCGACGCCAAGGGCAACGAGAACGACCTGGGGTTCAACGGGTTTCCGTACTTCTACTCCTACTCGAAGACGGCCCGCTGATCGCCGACGGCGGCGGACCAGGCTTCGATCCCACCTTACCTCTCTTCCTCGACATCATATTCGAGCGGATCGGACATCGACCCCGTGATCCTTGGGTCCTTGAGAAGAGCGGCGATGCGCGGATCCTTTTGCAAGGTGGACCAGTCGCCGGCTCTGATCGCATCCGCCAACTCTTCGTCCTGCAGCGAGGACTTCAGGCCCGGGTCGTTGAGAAGCTGTTGAAGCCCGGGGTCTCCGGCAAGCGCCCGGGCTGATCGAGGATCCCGAGCGGCTTGGATCAATTTCTCCAGCCTGGCCAGAACGGGGAAGGGCTGCAGGCCGAACATGTTATGCCGGCGCACGAGACCGACGATGAGGGAATTCCGGAACATCCCCTGCGGACGCCCGTGAGCGCGCGCCGGCGGGCTCTCAAAAAAGACCGCCCCCGAAACCAGGACGAAGATAATGACGGCCCCTTGCCCCATGCCCAGCAAGAGACCTCCCACCTGGTCGATGAAGGTGATCCTCCGATGTTGGGGAAGCTTCTTCAGGAACAGTTTCAATATCGACGTTCCCACGACATAGATGGTGCAAAAGCACAGGACGGACAGCCCCACTCTCGCGCCGACGGGCGGAATCCCCAGGTCGGGAGCCAGGGCCAGGGTCATGATCAATGCCAGGGGCTTGGCGATGGCGCGCGCCAATGCCAAGCCGCCCCAATGCACCAGCTGCCGAAACGAGCCGGAGATCCTCCCCAGGATGGCGTAGAGAACCAGAGATCCGATGATGAATAGATCGATGATCATGTCGCGGTTGTCGAGAGCGCGAGTACTATTTCCCGGACGGGCTCTTCGTCGGAGGCTTGGGGGGAGGCTTTGGCGCCGCCTCGGCCTCCTCGTCGGCCGACGCCGACGCCTTGGCGCGGCGCAGGCCGAACTTGACTCCGCGCACCCGGTAGTCAACGTTGTCGTTGATCCATCTCCAGAGTTTGTCCTGCTGCTCGGGGGGCTTGCCGACCTCGTACTGGGCCTTCCAACCCTCCATCACGTGCTCATCGACGGTCCATACCCTGACCCGTTGGCGCTTGATGGCCGACTCCCAGCGCGCGGCCACGATGGGGCTGGAGAAGAGCAGGCGCACCGTCACGCGGCGGGAGAGGTACTCGAGAGACCCCAGGTCGATCATATCGAAGCGCGCCTGGCGCGCGGGGACCTCGGGCATTCCCTTGATGTCGGGGACGCCGTCCGACAGGAGCACAATCGTGATCGGGCTCAATGACAGGTTGCGCTTCTCAGCGATCTGGGCCACCTGCTTGAAGAAGATGTTGAAATCGGTGTATTTGTCCGACTTGGGGAACCAATCCCTGAGGTCGGCTTGGATCTGCTCGGGACTCTTCCCTTGGAAGGAGTGGATGGGGTAGAACGACTTGCTCTCCTCGGTGTACTCGCCGCCGATCGAGCCAACGTAGAGGGTCTTCACCGGCGCCAGTCCTCCCTGGCCCGTCAAGCGGCCATAAAGGTAATGGGACAGGAACTCGAGCGAGCTCTCGAAGTGGCCGCCGTCGTGGAATGAACCGCTGACGTCGACTCCGACGAACACGGACTCCGCAGGGCGGCGCGCGTCCTGCTGCGAGCAGCCGGCCAACAGCAGCGCGGCCAGGCTCATCGTCCCAAGTCGCTTCATTGGGCGTTCCCTCGGCCCGCGAGCTGCTGGAGCAGGGCCTTGGTTTCCTGGACATCGGAGAGGCTCTTGAAGGGAAGGCTGAAAAGCGGCTCGCCTGAAAAAAGGGTGATGGAGAAGTTGATCGCGGCCGCCAGGAGCTGGAAGGAGGGCAGGATCGCCGCCTCAAGAAGGGCCTGGGACTTCTGCGAGAACCAGTCCTGCTCCGCTTTGAGCTTGGCCACGACCATGTCCCAGCGCTGCTCCGAGGCGACCACCGGATTCTCGGCGACGGCCTCTTCGGGGAGCCTTTGGCGGGCGATAATGGCGATCAAGGTCGGCGTGCCGAAGCGCGCGAAGAGGAACCAGACCATGCCGCGGATGCCGAGCCAGCCGAAGGTGGACAGCGTTATGACGGGCACGATCCCCATTTGCATCCCGGTTTGCTGCGCGATCCAGGGCGTCAGCGCGTCCACGAGCTCCCGGTAGAGGAACATGACCTCGACGAACATGACGAAGAACTCGACGATGAGCATCTGCAGGGCCTGCGGGATATCCCGGCGCTTGATCGCGTCGACGAGGACGTACATGCACGCCAGGCTCCCGGAGACCATGGCCAGCAGCATGAGGAAAAGAAACACGCCGAGGAAGCGGTGGGTATCCGCGCCGGTCAGGTCGCTGACGATCTCGCCTATGGTCGGGCTGAGGATATAGGTGAAGATCGTGGCCTCCAAGGCGGACCAAGCCAAGGTCATGAGGAAGGCCAGCCACGGCACGCCCGGCTGGCGCAGGCTGCGGGAAAGATTCCCAGTCAGCACGAAGGGCAGCTCGATCAACTCCCGGATCATCTCAAGAAGCGTCTCGACGAGCAGGCGGATCACCCCCCAGACCGTGCCGATCGCGACGATGACGAACTTCCCCATTCCGGCCCAGAAAATCCAGGTGCAGCGCGCCAGATCCCACCAGAGTATCATCACCGTCCCGATGAAGTGCGCGCGGCGCCCCCGGAACAGCAAGGTGTAGATGCCCAGCATCGTGCACCACAACCCGGCGACGATGCCCAGGGCCGGCATGAGGAGAAAAAGGCGCTTGGCGAGGCTTACGCCCGCGAGGTCCGAGCTCCAGATCGATCCCAGGAGGAAATTTTGGAACGGGAAAAGCCAGGCGATCGGAAAGCTGAGGACGCGGAAGAAACCCCTCCACTGCTCGGGCAAGGACTGTTCGATATCCGTGAACATTTTGGCTCCTCGATCGGCCTATGGGCGCGCTGCGTCCCGCGGGCCTCAAGGCGAAGTATAGAGTCCCGCCGACGACTTGTCAAGGCCACGAAATCAAGGAACCACCCCCTGGCAAAGGCGGCCAACCGCCGTTATAATGGGGGTACGAGGAGAAAAATGGGGACATTCAGGGTCGTTCTCGCGATCCTCGCCTGCGCCCTCTCGTCGGCGGGCCTCTCCGCCTGCCGGGCGCACGACGAGGACGAGGAGGCCATCGGCTACAAGCGCCCCGTCGAGCGGCCCGTCGACCCGATCAAAGCCCAGCAGGCCATCGACGAGATCGTCAAGACCGTCTGGCACGGCACCTCGCCCAACGTCGAGTTCGACTTCGACTCCGACGAGCTGCGCGACGAGGCCCAGCCCGTTCTCGACTCGGTGGTCAACCTCATGCTGACCCATCCCGACGTCAAACTCATGCTGCTAGGCCACACCGACATCATCGGCACCGAGGAGTACAACGCCGATCTCGCGGCCCGCCGCGGCAAGGCGGTCAAGACCTATCTCGTCTCGCACGGCGTGCCTCCGCCGTCCATCCGCTACCACACCTTCGGCTTCTCGCTGCCGGCGGCCGACAACGCGACCGACGAGGGGCGCCAGCGCAACCGCCGCGTCGAGCTCCGGCTGACGCCGCGCGAGTGGCTCTCGGTGTTCTGACGATGCGCGGCGCCTTGAGCCTCTGCCTCGCTGGAGCTTTGGCCGCCTCGGCGGCCGATCCGCTCGAGACCCTCGTCGAGCTGCACCGCACGCTCGACCTCGGGCTCTGGAACGCCCGCATCGAGGCGCTCTACCAGGCCGGGGAGCTGCGCCGGGACGGCCTCCCGCTGCTGCGCTACGCCTCCGAAGACGCCGACTGGCAGGTCCGCCTGACCGCGGTGCATTTCCTCGGCAAGACGGGACCGGACGCGGCTCCGATCCTAGCCTCCCTAATAAAGGAAGAAGCGTGCCCCAACGTGCGCATCTCGGCCCTAAGGTTTCTCTCGAGCCTCGGCGAACAGGGCGAGCCCTATTTCAGCTCGGTCCTCACCTCCGAGGACAAGCGCTTGATGGAGGAGAAGCCCGACCGCTACGGCGCCGAGAATATGGGCAAGCCCTTGGCCATCGACACTCCCAACGGAATGACCAGGGAGTTCTTCGAGGGGGGGCTCGACCTGCGCGTCTGCGCCTCCTCCGAGCATTCCGGCCACCGGGACGCCGCGTGGGACCCGGGCGGCGTCGCGCGCGAGGACCCCTTCGCCGAGGCCGACTCGACGGCGGCGGCGCTAGCCGCGGCGAGTCGTCCGGTGGAACACGCGGCCTCGGGCTGGCCCGGCGCGCCGCAGTCCTCGCTCGGCATACCCGGCTTGCCGTCGCGTCCAGGCGTCGCGCCGCCCGAGACCTCCGTTCCGGAACTCAAGCGCCCAAACGCGGAACTCGACCTTCTCGTGGCCCCGGGCCAGACCCAAACTCTTGCGCCGGGAGCGAAGAACCCGGCGCGTCCGGAATCGACGCTGGCGCCCGGCGGACCCGCCGACATTCCAGACAGAAAGATCCCGTCGGCGACGGTGACGCCGCCGATGACGGGGAAGAAGGAAAGCCTGCCGCCGGTCCCGATGCTGCCCGAACGCGAAAAGGCTCCGCCCCCGGACGCCCGCATCGTTCGCGACGCGGGGACCGGCAAGGTCGAGACCGACACGATCCCCGTGCTCATCGCGAAATTATCCTCGCCCGACGCCCCGCAGCGCGCCTTGGTGGCCGACATACTCGGCAACCGCGGCGCGAAGGCCGAGCCCGCCGTCCCTGCCCTGCGCAAGGCGCTCAAGGACCCTGACCGGCGCGTGCGCGCCAGCGCCGCGCTCGCCCTGGGAAACATGCGCACCTCGGGAGAGGGCGTGGCCGAGGACCTCCAGCGCGCCGCGAAAGACAAGAACGAGGACGTGCGCTTCAGCGCCCAACTGGCACTCGGGCGGATCGCTTCGAAACGCTGAAGGGCCCTACCAGGAGCGCGGGCTCGGCGCGGCCCAGGACTCGCGCCAGACCGGCTTGAAGCGGGCCGAGGGCCGTGCCGCGGACCGCGCAGATTGCGACCAAGGCCCGGTCAGGCACGAGCCGCTCGCGTTGTCCCACTCGCCTGAGACCTTGCTGGTCAGTCCATGCCCGGTCACCGTGCCGCTGACGGATTGGCAAAGGTCGGCGATCTCCTGGCCGTCGCTGGTGTTCCAGGCCTGAGGGTAGGCGGGCTTGTCGCCCGGCGTCGGGAAGGGATCGGTGATCGCCTCGATGGCTTCGTGGGACGATACGATCGACATGTTGTCGAAGGCGCCGCCGAACCCGCAGCCGAAGCCGCCGCAAACGGGCATGATCCCGTAGAAGATCGATTTGCCCGACTTGGTCTTGAAGCCCTCGTGATAAGCGCAGAACGCCGAGCATGAGCGCTGGCCCTCGATCGTGATGTTGATCCCGGCCGGGAAGTAGACCATGTAGAGCGTGTTGTCGTCGGAGGGGGGGAGCTTGCCCGCGGCGATCTGGCTCTCGAGTTCGGCCTGCACGTCGGCGTCCATCAGGTCGGTCGAGGCGTTGTTCGGCGCGATCGTCGCCGAACCGGCGTAGGAGCCGCGGCCGATGTGCTGATGCGTGCCGGCCCTGCCGTCGACGGCGGTGCCGTTGGTGTCGTACTCCGAGAGCCAGTCCATGTAGGCGCTGTCGAGAATGTTCGAAAAGAAGGGGCCGATCTTCTCCTGGGTCTCGGAGGGGACCGAAGGCCCCCAGAACACGGCGGTGACCCGCGCCTTCGAAATGACCGGACCGCCGTAATATAGGAGGTTGCCCGACGCCTTGGGGTTGGCCGGGCCCTTGCCGCGGGCCCACAGGATGCCGTGGGGAGCGGCCTGAGCGGAGGACGCCAGAGACAAGACGAGCAAGGCGGCGACGGAGACGAATCTGTTGGCGATGTTCATGGGCCGATTATGCCATAACCCCGGCGAAAGAGTCCAGAGGTCCCAGACGCCGCCGGGCCCTTTGTCCCAGGCCGGGGGGGACCTTCGCTTCATCCGTCCCAGGACTGGTTTGCGCTATGATGCTCCAATGAACAAGACAACATCGCTGCTGCGCTCGACCCTCGCTCTCGCTCTCCTTTTGACCTCTCCCGGCCTCGCCTCGTACGCCGCCGCGGCCGACTCCTTCGTCCTCAAGGCACCCGCCCGCGTGACCGTCGTCGGCATCGACGCCGCGGTCAAGATACCCGGCGCCGCCGCGACCATGCCGACGGGCTTGAGCACCGAGCTTGGACGAATCTCCGTCGTACCCACGGTCGTCCCGACGGCAGGCACGCTCGAGGCTTCCATGCCTCAGGCCGGAGCCGGAGTCGTCATCGAGACCCAAGGCCCCGCCGTCGGGACGCTCGAGGCCTCCGCGCCCGAAAAAATCCCGGCGCTCGGGATCGTCATCGAGACTCAGAAGCCCGAAGCCTCGGCCCCCGCGAGCGTCGAAGCCTCCGGCTCGCGCTGGAGCGGCCTCTTCGATTTCATGACGCGGCGACGCACGCTCTCCGACGGACCTTCACAGATCGCGACGAAAGCGGGCGTCTCGGCCGTCTCACCGACTATTCTCGCGAAGGGAGCATCGACGGTGAGGCAGAGCAGATCGCTGCCGAGCCCATCGCGCGCCGCGTCTCGCGGCTCGGCCCGCATCGGCGCGATCGTCGCCGTCGCAGCACTGGTCCTCGCTTTGCCCGCCCTGGCGATGGCGGCGCCCGTCGCCGCCGCGGCCGCGCCCGCGCTCGCCTCGGTCTCGCTGGTGGCCTCTTACCATCCGCTGGTCACCGCTTTGGCCGCGGCCGCCGGCGCCGTCTACGGCCTCATCGCCGCGCATAAGAAGGAAGGCAAGGCGCCGAGCTTCGGCGAGGCCCTCTCCTCGGTCCTGCGCTACGGCATACTCGCCGGCGCGGGGACCTTCGTCCTGCTCGATCTCGCCATGGGCGCCTTCACGGGCTTTGCCGGCATCGGCCTCAAGCCGCTGCCCTCCGCGCTGACCATCGCAGCACTCGGCCACAGCGCCTTCCAAGGCAAGTTCACCGACCCGGCCTCGACTCCCGCAGACCGGATCATGAGCGCCTTCCCGGCGGTGGTCGCGGCCTTGGGACTCGGAGTCATCTTGACCTTGGCGCCGGTCGCCTTGCCGGTGGCGGCCGCCACAATGGCGCTTTCGATCACCGGAGTCGCGGCCGCGATCTACGCGGCGCTTTACAAGCCCGGCGTCTCATCGGCCGACGGTCCGGCGCGCATGGGCCGCGGCTTCGTGCTGCAGAGCCTCATGTCCGGGCTGGCGCTCGCCCTGACAAATCCTTACCTGGTGCTGCCGCTGGCGGCTCTGTCGGCCTGGGGCTTCTGGGACGTGCTGGCGACGACCTGGAAAGAGGCGGCGGCCTACGTCGCGGCCGCCTGGCGCAGGTTCCGCGCGCCCGTCTGATTTGACGGTCGCGGGACACGCTTGACGAGATTGGCCCATTGCGCCTCGAAGCGCGCCTTGGGCACGTCCATGGCGGCCTTGAGCGGCCCGCTCTCGATCATGCGCCGGTCGGCGCCGGGCAGAAGGCGCCCGAGCCTGCCGCGTCCGCCGGGAAAGGCTTCCAGTATGCCCGAGAGCGCTCGCGCGTAGCCCGCCGGCCCATGCAGGCGCGTCCAGCCGTCGATCAAGGCGCGCGCGACCTCCGCGCAATCTTCGCCGGACAACAACGGATGGCGCGCGACCGTCAACCCCCAAGCGTCGAAGAACGGGCCCACCGGGATCAACAGGTCGGCGCTGCGCCGCAGGGCGCGCGGGCCGCGCAGCGGATAGTGGCGGTGGTTGTCGGCACCGAGGTAGCGCTTATTGAGCTCGCCGGCCCAGCCGAGAAGGCCGTCGAATAGCAGGGAGCCGGGCTTGGCCGCGTCGTAGAAATCAAGCTTGAGCGGATCATCGGAGGGCAGTTCCCACTGGTCGGCTACGCGGTCGAGGTCGCCGAAGTTGTGGGCGATCAGCGCCGAGGCCTTCAGGATCGCGACGCCGTCGCCGGTCTCGGCGATCGCTTCGAATAGGCGCCTCTCGCGCTCGGCCTCGGCGCGCATCGCGCCCAGCACGCGCGCGGAGAGCTCGGGGGACGGGCCCTTCGCCGCCGCGTAGGCGCCGACGGCCACCGAGAACCAGGTGCCCTCGTGGGTCGAGAGGAGCGCGCCGTCGGGGCCGCGGACGATCCGGCCGGTGACCCCTTCGTAGCTCCAGCCCAGGGCCTCGAGCACGAACTCGGCGCAGACCGCGATGAGATCACGAGGAGCTTCCTGCCAGAGCTTGAATCGTATCGCGTTGTCGACGTCGGTCGGCACGAAGGATCCGGCCGTCGCCCAGTGCGCGCAGAGGCAGAGCTCGTAGTAGTCGCGGGCTGAGAGGGCGCGGCCATCGTACACGCGAAGCAAACGCAGGTAGCGGGGCTCGGGATCCGGGCCCTTGAACAAGAAGGGCGCTGCGTTGCGGACCTGCTCGAGCAAGTTCGCGGGCGAGATGGCCATGGTCTTGATTTTATCAAAAGGGGTCCGGGTCCTGCTCGAACCACTGCAGCCGGAGGAGGTTCAGCTTCTAGCGCGCTCTTGACACGCCGCGGTTTTGGGGGCAATCTGGGACGTGGAACGAGTCGATGGGCAAGGGTAAGGAAAGGAGGCCGGTATGATTGGGTTCATGATGTTCATCTTGAGTCTTGTTCTGGCGTTTATTGCCTCGTTCTTGACGAACTTGACGAATCTGCCCATTCTTTACTTGTTGATTTTATCGACAGCGTCCTGGGCCGCTTGGGATTCGACGCAGATCAAGCTCCGCGAATACAATTCAGGGATCGCTCTTCACCCGGTTGGGCTATGGATCGGGATCGCGATGCTCTGGCTCATCGGATTTCCGTGGTATCTGACGGTTCGTTATCGGATCAAGAAAGGGACACAGGAGCGCAAGGCTTCTGCGCCGCCGGCTTCCCCGCCGGCGTAAGAATGCCAGACCGGCCTCACACCGTAAGAACAACACCGTAAGAGATTTTAGCGCGCTTTTCGTTTTCACATCCTCCCACACCCCAGAGTATCGCCCCCCAAACCGACGCGCGTCGAGCCCGTTTCGGGGTATAATCGTCAGGTGAACGACCAAATCCCCGTTCCGGGGAGGGTAACTATGCCAAAGGACGAGCCGGAAGATTTCTTTAGGGATCGAGCCCGCAATGTCTTCGCATTTTTATTTGATGATTTTGGATTCGAAGAGGAGCTTGTTCCGAAGGACAGGAACCAATTCGCCATCTGGCTTATAAATCCGACTACTCGCATTGTTGTTGAAAGTATTTCGTACGGTTACACTTGCCGAGTTGCGCTTGGTAAAGCGGGTGAACAAAAAACATTTGAAAACTATGACCTGCTTGACCTAGTTACCGTGAGTGAAAAAACAAAAAAAGAAATCCGGGCAAGGAAAAGCATCCGCACATTCGCACGAACCGACCTGCCAATTCTGGCTGAGCTGCTGTTGAAGTACGGTAAATCGGTAATTCGTGGAGACTTTTCCAATTTTGCGCAGATTCGAGCGATCATAGATAAGCGTAAAAGGAACTGTGAATGAAAGCGAGGGCGGGCCTAACGAATCGCTTCGGCGGACGGTCCGCTGCACCGGTCGACCAGACCTCCCTGATCCACCGGATGGAGAAGCGGGTCGACGTCTTCGAAGCCGACGCGTCTTAGACCCGGGCCCCGGCTCCCGCGGCCTCGCGGGGGAAGTAGAGCATGCGCATGCCGTGCTTGGGCCGCAGAGTGATCAGAGGCTCGAGCTCGACCGGATGCCCCGAGACCAGGTTGAGCCGGCAGCGCTGCAGCAGGGCGACCACGATCAACTGGGCCTCCATCATGGCGAATTCGGCCCCGATGCATTGGTGGCCGCCTCCTCCGAAGGGAAAATAGGCGAAGGGCCTTGGTTTGGGAGCGCCCGGGTCGAAGCGCTGCGGGTCAAAGCCCTCGGGATTGTCCCAGAGGTCCTCGCGGCGCTGAGTGACGAAGGGGCTCATGAAGACGACGCTGCCGGCCTTGATCGGGAATCCTCCGATCTCGTCGCCTTTGATGGCGCAGCGCGAGAGGACCCAGGCGGGGGGATAAAGCCGCATCGACTCTGAGACCACCATGCGCGAGTAGGCCAGCGCGGGAAGGTCGGCGAAAGACGGAGGACGTTTTCCAAGGACCTTCTCGACCTCGCCTTCAAGTCTTGCTCTCACCGCTGGGTTGACGGAAAGCAGGTACCAGGTCCAGGCCAGGGCGTTGGCCGTCGTCTCGTGGCCGGCCATGAAAAGGGTCAAGAGCTCGTCGCGCAGTTGGGCATCAGACATCGTCTCCCCGGTGTCCTCGTCGCGGGCCTCCATGAGCATGCCCAAAAAATCGGAGCCTTCCTCGACCGCGTTGCGCCTCTGCGCGATCATCCCGAGCACGACTCCGTCCACCGTCTTGACCGCGGCGCGCAGGCGCCGATTGGAGATGGTGGGCACCTGCATGGGAAGATGCAGATAAGGCGCGTAGATGCGGCTTTGCAGCTCGTGGAGCGAGACGCCGACGGCTTGGCCCACCTCGCTCGAGGCGGCGCTGACGTCCGTGCTCATCAACGTCAGCCCCACGATCTTGAGGGTCAGGCGCATCATCTCCGCGGCGACGTCGAGCGGCTTTCCCGTGCCGACCTCCGTCTCCCAACGCGCGGCAGTCTCCAGGGCGGCGTCGACCATGACCTGCGCGAAGCCGGCCACCCGCTGGCGGTGGAACGCGGGCTGGGAGATGCGGCGCTGACGCAGCCAAAACTCGCCGTCGCTCGTGACCAAGCCATTGCCCAGCACGATGCGCATGGCCTCGTAACCGGGAGTCTGGCGGCTGTAATTCTTCTGATTGGACTGGAGGACGTGCTGCAGGTCCCTCGGGTGCGAGATGAAGTGAAAGCTCATGGTCCCGAACCGGAAGGCCACGACGTCGCCGTAGCGGCGCTGTCCGTCGAGCATCACGGCGAGGGGGTTCTCCTTGAACTGCTTGAGGGAACTCAGCACCAGGCAGGCCGAGGGACCGGGGATTTTGCGGCTCACCCGCCGATTATACAAAAGCGGTCATCGTGGGCTTGACAGAATCGAAGTCGCGGGCTAGACTTCTTAGGCGCCGAGTCGATGCTGAGCTTTCTTCAAGAGCTGGCCGGCTTTGCGCTTTCCCCCGCGGCCCCGCGGGGCTTTCGCCTCGTGCGCAAACTGGGCGCGGGCGGCATGGGCGTGGTCTACGAGGCGCTCGACGAATCCCTCCAGAGGCGCGTCGCCATCAAGCGCCTGCGCGACGACATCGCGCAAAGCCCCGGCGCCAAGGAACAGCTGCTCGCCGAAGCCCGCACGGTCGCCGCGCTGCGCCACCCGAACATCGTCGAGATCTACGCTTTGCTCGAGCACCGCGGAGGGCTTTATCTGGTCTTCGAGTACGTCGACGGGCTCACCTTGGACCAGGTCATGGACCCCCGCCGCAGGCTTTCCCCGGCCGAGGCCCTGCACCTGCTGCGCCAGATCGCCTCGGCGCTGGACTACGCGCACGCGCGCGGCATCGTGCACCAGGACCTCAAGCCCTCGAACATCATGGTCGCAGGCGACGCGGTCAAGATCATGGACTTCGGAATCGCGCGGCGCGTCGAGGACCTCGCCAACGCGGCGGAGCCGAAGGTGCGGGGCACCGCCGCCTACATGGCGCCCGAGGCCGAGTTGGGCCAGGGGCTCAAGGAGTCCGACCTCTACTCGCTCGGCGTGTGCCTCTACGAGATGCTCGCGGGAAGGGGGCCGTTCAAGAACGTCGCCTCCTACTTCCAGAAGATCGAGCGCAACTACAGGCCGCTGACCGAGCTCTCTCCGGCCCTGCCGGGCGAGATCGACCGCGTGCTCGAGACGGTCCTAAGCCCTTTCCCGCTCCAGCGTTATCCCTCCGCGGGCGCCTTCCTCGCCGACCTCGAACGGGTCTTCGCGACGCCGGCCTAGAGCGCCGAGGCCCCCGCGGGGCCCGAGGCCACGACGCGCAGGTCCGGCCCCAGCCGCTCGCGCGGGAATATAAAGGAGAAGCCGCTCACGAGAGCCCCGATCCGGCCGGCCTTGACCGCTCGGGCCAGATGCGGTATGTACGGCCGGCCCGAGAACGCCAGGCGGCCCCCCGAATAGAAGAACAAGGTCCGCGGCGCGAGCCCCGAAGCGCGCTCGAGCGCCCAGCCCTTGACCAGCGAGCGTCCATCCGAGAGCTCGGTCCGCGAGATCTCGCCCTCAAAAAAGCCCGGCGTCAGCGCGGCGGGCTCGGGTCCGCTCCGCGGCGGGGGGACTCCGTCCCGAAACAGAGAGAGGCGGTGTTCCTTCAGAAAAAGAGAGCGCGCGGCCGTTTCCTCCGCCGGCGGCCAGGGCATGGTCAGCACGGGATGAGGCTCGAGCCGGCGCAGCTCGTCGCGGTCGAGACGCATCTGGCCGTCGCGATAGAGAAAGCCGAGTGCGCCGTAGGCGGAGTTGGCGAGCATCAGCGCCGCGAGCGAGCCCAAGAGCTCCTTTTTGCGGCTCAGGGAAGCGCGCTCGATGAGGAGCAGAAGCCCCAGCCAGAGTGGAACGGCCATCGTGATGTAGCGCGTGCTGAGCGCCTGATGCAGTCCCTCGCCGGACCGCCCGACGGCCGCCATCGCCGCCCCGCCGACGGCGTAGGCGGCCCAGGCCGCCGCCTCCGGCGGCCGCTCCCTGCGCCAGAGGACCACGAAACCCGCCAAGCCGGAGAGACCGAGCAGGGAGGCCAATCCGTCGCTCCAGGAGCACAACGGCGATCCCAAGAAGATGAGGACATAGGCGAGAAGGCGGGGGGGAGAAAGCGGCGCGCCGGGCGGGCCCTGCGGCTCATAGCCCGCGAAATAAAG
Organism: Elusimicrobiota bacterium; assembly: GCA_016194705.1. Taxonomy (GTDB): domain Bacteria; phylum Elusimicrobiota; class Elusimicrobia; order UBA1565; family UBA9628; genus PALSA-1176. Next base: position 110,923 of record JACQAZ010000005.1, read on the forward strand.
GACGCCGACGGCAAGCCCGCAGGCTCCCCAAATCCTTGCGGCACGTTTGCGCCGCTGGGACCAAAGCAGCGCGAGGCCGACGGGCCAGGCGAGCAGCCCTGTCGCGAAGGAATACGACGCGACGACCGCGCACAGGCTGGCGAGGACCTCGCGCTCATGAAGGAGCAAAGTGATCGCGCCGAAGAAGGCCAAGAAGCTCAGGAACAGTCCGACCTGTATGCCCCACAGCCAGTTGCCCCAAGCCGCCAGCGAGAATGACAGCCCCGCCGCGACGGCCAAAGCCCAGCCTCTCTGGTCGAATCGGCGCGCGACGACGAGGAAGGCGGCCAGGGCCAGTACGAGGCTTGCGGCCAGCTCCCAGCGCACGTCCCACGCGCTTGCGCGCGCCATCAGCAGCATGAGGCCGCGCTGGAAAATGACGCGGTGCTCGTGGTCCTGGCGCCAGAGATCGGCGAACGCCAAGCGGCCCGAGCAGCATTTCTCGAGCGCCGGAAAAAAATCCCACTCGCCGCTGTAGGGCAGGTCGACGCCGCAGAGGGCGACCATCGCGGCCAGCACGCCCAACGCCAAAGCCGCGAACCGGCGGGTCATCCCGAGAGAATAGCCTTCCGACCTCCGCGCGTCAAGCGGGTCGCTACGGGTTGGACGGGGTCACGGGCGTCGGGGGGACCGGAGAGACGTCGGGCTTGGCCGCGGCGGCCTTGGGCGCGGCCTTCGCGGAAGGCTTCTTGGCGAGCTTGGTCCGGCCCTTGGCGCGGCGCTTCGCCTTCGCCGGTTTGGGGGCGGGATTCGGCGCGGCCTCCTCAGCCGCCGCCGGCGCCTCGGCAGCCGGGGGAGCGGAGGGGACGGGAGCCGACGGTCCGCCGTCGGCGGGAGCCTGCGCGGCCGCTTCGCCGGAGGGGGGCTCGACGGGAGTCTCGGCCGCGGGGGCGGCGGCCGTCGCGCCGGGCTTCTTCTTTTTTTTCTTGGCGCCCCCCGTCTTCTTGCCGACGGGCTTGGCCGTGACGGCGGGCGCGCCCCCGCCGTCCGCGCTGGGCGCCATCTCGTCCGGGCTGTAGGTGTTGTCCTCGTCGGCGTCGACCGCCTTCGGCCCCTCGTCGCCCGCCTCGGCGCCAGGCGCGGCTTCGTCCGCCGGCGCGGCCGCGGTGCCTTCCTGCGCGGAGGCAGGCGAGGCCAGAAGCCAGGCAAAAAGCGCGATCACCGCGCGCGTCACCATGAGGATAATGTAGGTCAAACATGCTACGAAAATATGTCAAAATACACGCGCGCGATGAGACAAAACCAAGCCGAGCGCGAGCTTCTTTTCTCGCCGGCGTCCGGCGGCGACCGCGAGGGCTACACGCGCAGGCTCCACGCGACCTTCGCCGAGCACCTCGCCAAGAACGGCCTGAGGCTGACCGGCCAGCGCCGGCGCATCCTCGATTATTTCCTCCAAGCCGACCGCCATCTGAGCCAGGACGACATCTATAAAGCTCTCCGCCGGCATGGGTTAGGTCGGGCCACGGTCTTTCGGACCCTCAAGATGCTCGAGGAGTCCCGGCTGATCAATCACGTCGTAGGCTCCACCGGCACGCCCCGCTTCGAGGTCAACCTCGAGCGGCCCCACCACGACCATCTCATCTGCGTGGAGTGCGGGCGCATCCTCGAGGTGCGCTGGCCCAAGCTCGAGCAGATCCAGGAGACGACCTGCCGCAAGATCGGCTTCGAGCCCAAGTGGCACCGCCACGAGATCTTCGGCCGCTGCCGCGACTGCGTCAAACGGGCGCCGCGGTGAGCGCGGCGGCGCTGGCCCCGGCATTTTTCTACGCTCTGGTCATGCGGGGTGTCGGCCCGAACTGGGCGGCGGCAGCACTGGTCTGCGCGCTATGCGCGGCCGGCCTCCTGCGCAGGCCCCCGGCCCTTTGGATCGCGGCCGCGGCCGGCCTGGCGGCGACGGCCCTTCTTCCCTTCATAGGGGACCGCCTGACGGCGTTGGCGTGCGCGCTGCCGCTGGCCCTGGCCCTGCGCGGACCGCGGGCTCAGACCCAGGAAGAAGGGGATCCCTGGCTCTACGCGCTGGCGGCGGCAGCTCTGATCCCGTGGCTGCGCTGCGTCAGCCTGCTTCTGGGCAACCCGTTCATAGCATTGGCCGCCGTCCTCTCGGGCGGGGCCGCCGGCGCCGCCCTGGCGGGCGGGGCCCGCCGGCGCTTCCTCGACGACCCGCGGCCGGGAAGCTCGGCGGCCGCGGCAATCGCGAGCGGGACGGCGCTGATGGCGGCCTTGAATTTCCTGCGCGTGCTCGGCCTCAACGCCGGCAGCGCCTTGTTCCTGCACGCGCCGCTGCGCTGCGCCCGCGACCTCGCAGCACTCGGACTGCCCTGCGCGCTGGCCAGCGCAGGCTGCGCCTTCGTCGCCGTCTTTTTCGAGGAACGCGCGCCGCGCGAGCGCACGGCCTGGGAGCCAGTGCCGGCCGCGGCGGCGGCCTGCGCCGCGGCCTGGCTGCAGCCCGTCTTGGGTCCCGCGCGCGAGGCCGTCCTGGCGGGCCTGCTGCTCATCCTCTACGGCGCAGCGCGCCGGGGCAAGGGTTTTCTCGACGGCTCGCTCGGCTCGAAGCTGCTGGTCGCTGGTGCGGCGGCGGGGATCGCGCTGGGATTTGCGGCGGGAGACCCCATCGGCGACACTTGGTTCAACCGCTTGAACGCGGCTTATCCCGGAGGACGCTGGCTCATGCTCGAGGAGGGCGGACCGCAGGCCCTTGGCGCGTACCGCTTCTCGACGGGCCTGACGGTCCTGGTCGCCGACGGCGTCATCGACGCCAACGCGGGGGACGGCGCGAAGCGCGAGGCGCATCTGCCGATCCTCGCTAGTTTCAATCCGCGCGAGGTGCTGCTGGTCGGCGCGCGCAATCCCGCGACCGTGGAGGCGGCGGCCTCCTCCGGCGCGCGGATCGACCTCGTCGAGGCGGGACCCGCGGAGGCCGCGCTGCTCCGCGCCCTGGCCCCGCCGGGCTGGAGGCTCCCCGATGGCGTCAGTCTCAAGCGGCGTCCGGGCGCCGCCTACGACGTCATCCTCGTGGAGGTCCCGGTCCCCGCCCACGGCCCCGACGCCGCGCGCGCGGCCTCCCGCGAGGCCTTCGCGGCGTGGCACCGTCGGCTCAAGCCTCAAGGCATACTGGCGGTGCGATTGCCCAAGCCGTACTTCGGCGCCGCGACGGCGCGCGCCCTGGCCGCCCTGCGCCGGGAGTTCGCGGACATGGGCGTCTTCGTCTTCGAGGGCTCCTTCCTGGCGGTGGCCTGCGACTATCCGCTGCCCGACTACCCTTCCTCCTTGGTCGGACGCATGGCGGCGGCCCAGCGCGCGGACGACCCGCTGCTCGAGGACTACCTCACGCTCGGCGCGATCTGGCAGCATCCGGTCCGGGCGGAGGAGCTCGGCGCCCCGCAGTCCCAGAGCCTGGACCTCGCTCCCAACGCCCTGCCCCTGCGCGACATCATGGCGGCGGGGACTCCGCCGTCGGGAATTTGATATAATCGCGCGATGGTCAAAGCGCAGAACGCGAAGAAGTTCAAATTCGGCTGGTACGGGGACGGCGGCCTTGGAGAGAAGCTCATCGAGGCCATCGCCTCGGGCCGCAAGACCGCCACCTCCTGCCCGGCCTACGACCCCGAGGACGCCGGCCTCAAGGTCGGCGACAAGCTCGACCTGACCGACAAGCACGGCAAGGTCCGCGCCAACCTCGTCGTGACCAATATCGAGCTGCGCCCCTTCGGGAGCTTCGACGACAAGCTCGCCGCGCGCGAAGGGACGACCCTCGAGGAGCTCAAGCGCAGCACCTCTTTCGCCAACGGCCGGGAGATCCGCCCGGAGGAAGAGATGCGGGTCATCTATTTCGAGCTGGTCCAATCGAAGATCCGCATCTAGGGAGGCAGAATGGCCGATCTCAAGAAGCTCCCGGAGTTCAAGGCCCTGGAGGCCGTCTACGCCGCGCTGCTGCCGCTCAAGCCCGAGGGACGCCGGAAAGTCATCGAAGCCATCCACACCCTCATCGAAATCTCCCCGGGCGAGCCCGGTCGCCCCGCGCGACGCCGCTAGGGTGAAGCTCCACACGATCGCGCTCGGCTGCCAGATGTCCGAGGCCGACGCGGCGGAGATGTCGCTGCCCCTGCTCAAGCGAGGGTTTTCTCGGGCGGCGGTTCCCGATGACGCCGACGCCGTGCTCATCTCGACCTGCACCGTGCGCGACCACGCCGAGCACCGCGCCGTGTCCTTGATCGGCTCGCTCAAATCCTGGAAGGACGCGGACCCGCGGCGCGTGCTCATCGTCGCGGGCTGCGCCGCCGAGCGGCTGGGGGATTCCCTGCGCCGGCGCTTCCCCCACGTCGATCTGGTGGCGGGAGCCAAGTCCATCGAGAGCTTCCCTCAGCTCGTCGAGCGCGCCCTCGGGGCCCGCTTCGACGGGCTGGCCGAGACTCGTGAGTCTTTCGGGGAAAAAGCATCCGGAGAATCCCCGTCGGCGGTCTCGTCCTATCTGACGATCATGCGCGGCTGCAATTACTCCTGCTCTTACTGCATTGTGCCCAGCGTCCGCGGCCGAGAACAGTACCGGCCCGCGGCGAAGGTCTTGGAGGAGGCCCGGGCCAAGGCCGACGCGGGAGCCCGCGAGCTCGTGCTCCTCGGCCAGACGGTCAACAGCTATTGCTCGGAGCTCGCGGGCAGGCCTCTGCGATTTGCCGACCTGCTCCGCGAGCTCGACAAGACCCCGGGACTCGAGCGTCTGCGCTTCATGAGCCCGCACCCCCATTACGTCGATGAGCGCATGATCGCCGCGATGGCCGAGTGCCGGACCGTCTGCCCGCAGCTCCATCTGCCCGTCCAATCTGGCTCGGACCGTATCCTCGGGCTCATGAAGCGCAACTATTCGAGGGCCTCGTTCCTCGCCAAGGCCGCCCTCCTGCGCCGCCGCGTGCCCGGCATTGTCTTGTCGACGGACATTATTGTAGGATTCCCGACAGAGAGCGAGGAAGACTTCAAGCTCACGCTCTCGCTCGTCGAGGAACTCGCGCCGGCTTCGGCCTATTGCTTCAAGTACTCGGCGCGCGAAGGGACCCAAAGCGCTGCGCTCCCGGACGACGTCCCCCGGGAGGTCAAGGAGGAACGGCTCGCCCGCCTCAACGGGCTGGTCGGCCGCCTGACCGCGGCGGCGCTCAAGGCGCAGGTCGGCAGGACTCTGGAGGTCCTCTGCGAAGAGCGCGGCTTCGGCCGCGACCGCGGAGGCTTCAAGGTGAAGTGGGACGGCACGACGGAGCCGGGAGAGCTCGTCCGGATCCGAATCACCGGCGCGGCGCGCCGGATGCTCATGGGAGAAGCCGATGCCTAAGAACGACAAGCATGGACTCAAGACGCATGCGAGGGCGGTCCAGGGCCGGGACCGCCGCCGGCACCCCCGCTTCGCCGTCATGGACGGGATGGTCGAGCCGATCAACATCAACATCGACGCCCTGCAGTCCCGCCGCGCCGCGCACGGCGCTCCCTCGGTGCCCAAGAGCCAGCCCGCCATCCTCACCGACCTCTCGGCCGGCGGGATGTCCTTGATCCTCTTCATGGCTCCGCCCAAGACGAAGGCGCTCGACATGGTGCTCAGCATCCCGGGCTTGAACCAGGTCGCCATCGAGGGCCAGGTCGTCCGGATCAGCCAGAAGGGCGAGACCTACAACGTCGGCATCTCCTTCACCAAGATCTCGAAGAAGCACCAGGACCGCATCGACCTGCTCGCCCACGACAACATGGACTGCGACATCCGCGTCGCCCTCAAGCTGCCTGAGGCGTGCGTGCCGACCTGCAAGTTCAACCCCCTATGCGCCAAGCCGCAGAAAGGCCCGTACTGGCGGTCGTAGGCCCCACCGCCTCGGGCAAGACGGAACTGGCCGTCGATCTCGCGCGCGAGCTCGGAGGCGAGGTCGTCTCCGCCGATTCCCGCCAGGTCTATCGCCGGCTCGACGCGGGCACGGCGAAGCCCGCGAGGGACTCGAGCGGCCTCGTCGACAATGTCCCGTACCACATGCTCGACCTGGCCGAACCCTCCCAAGCCTTCGACGCGGGCCGCTTCGCGAGGATGGGAACCGATATCCTGAACGACATCATCGCGCGCGGCCGACGCCCCATCGTCGCGGGCGGGACCGGCCTCTACGTCCGGGCTCTTCTCGAGGGCCTCTCGGAAATGCCAGCGAAAGACGAGAGCGTCCGCCGCAAGCTCGAAGCCCAAGCCGAGAGACACGGCCGGGCCTGGCTCCACGAGCGCCTGCGCGTCGTCGATTCGGAGGCCGCCGCGAAGATACCGGCCAACAACATCCAGCGCACCCTGCGGGCGCTGGAGGTCTACGAGCTCACGGGAAGACCGATGTCGAGCTTTTGGCGCAAACCCGAGAGAGCCCCGCGCGACGCGTCCTATCTTCTGATCGAGTGGCCCGCGGCCGCGCTCAAGGAACGCATCGAGGGCCGCGCGCGATCGATGTGGCCGGCCATGCTCCGCGAGACCAGACGCCTTCTCGCAGGAGGATTCTCCGGAGCCGAGCCGGGCTTCCAAAGCCTCGGCTATCGCCAAGCCGTCTCCTGCCTGCGCGGGGAGCTTACAGAGGACGAGGGTCTCGCGGGGCTGATGCGCGCGACCTGCGCCTACGCCAAGCGTCAGCGGACCTGGTTCCGCCATCAGACCCCCGCGGCGTCCATCGTCGCCGGCGGAACGCGCCGGGAGATGCTTTCAAGAGCGCTGGAGGCCCTTGGCTCGGCTGCCCTCGCCCGTTAAGACGCTCTCCGCGGGGCAGACGCGCTTTGTCCTGGCGAGCCTGCTCGTCACGGGAGCTGCGACCTTGGTGCTCGAGATCGTCGGCACCCGCGTCATCAGCCCGTATTACGGCTCCTCGCTTTACTGCTGGTCGGCTCTGATCACGGTAACCTTGATCGCGCTCGCCGCCGGCTACAGCCTGGGCGGCCGCTGGGCCGACAAGAGCCCGTACCTGACCCTCTTCGCGCGCCTGCTGTGCCTGGCCGGAGCGGCCGTCGCCACGGTCCCGGCCCTGCGCATGGTCGTCCTGCAGTCGACGACGCCGCTGGGCATCCAGTGGGGGGCGCTGGCCAGCGCGCTGATCCTCATCGCCCCGGCGTTGGTCCTGCTCTCGGCGCTGGGGCCGCTCTCCATCAAGCTCACCGCCGAGGCGATGGCCTCCGTGGGCAAGAGCGCCGGGGACATCTACGCGGTCTCGACCGTGGGCAGCGTGGCCGGCGCGGTCCTGGCGGGCTTCGTGCTCATCCCGCTGCTCCCGCTCTCGCAGATCCTGCTCGGCCTCTCAACGGTCCTGCTGCTGCTCGGCAGCCTCGGCTACTATCTTTCCCGTCAGGGCCGACCCGTGGCCCAGCTCGCCGCGGCGGCCGCGGCGGCCGTGGCGTTTCTCGGCTTCACGCCCCGCCGCGTCGTCGAGACCAACGTAACCGTCAAGGAGTCCGCGTACGGGCAGATCAAGATCCTCGACTTCAACGGCAAGCGCTATCTCCTCGTCAACGGGACGACCCAGTCGATGGCCCCGATCGACACGATGGAAAGCGAGTCGCAATACGCCCAGAGCATGGAATGGGCCGCGTTGGCGCGGCCCGGCGCCAAACGCGCGCTCGTGATCGGGATCGGGGCCGGCCTCCTGCCGGGGGCGCTCGAGCGCGACTACGGGCTGCTGACCGACGCCGTCGACGTCGATCCCGAGATGGTCTCGGCCGCGCGGACCTATTTCAACTATCGCCCGCGCGGCGACATCTTCATCGAGGACGGCCGAACCTTCCTTGAAAAGACGCCGCGGCGCTACGGCGCCGTCTTCCTAGACGCCTTCGGCGCGGAGCTGCCGCCGTACCATCTCTTCACGCTGGAATCCTTCTCGCGCATGCGCGAGGTCCTGGAGCCGGGCGGAGTCGTGGCCATCAATCTCGTGACCATGCTCCACGGCAAGGGCGCGGCACCCTGGCTGAGCGCGTACAAGACTTTGCGCGCCGTCTTTCCGGAGGTCCGGGCCTACCAGGCGGCCGAGGCGTTCGACGATCTGGCCAACGTGGTGTTCTTCTGCTCGGATGAGCCGCTCGGCCACGAGGCCCGGGGCAAGGCGCGCCCCTTCATCAAGAAGAACCTCGAGTTCATGCTCGACCACGAGCTCAAGCCCGGCGTCGACGCCCTCGATCTCGGCGTCCTGCTCAGCGACGATCACGCCCCGATGGAATATCTTCTGGCGTCGAGCGCCGCGCGCTGGCGGCGCAGCCTGCAGGACAAGATCCCGACCGTCCTCCTCTACTAGGTGGTCCCTGAGAAGGTCGTGCTCGTTGGCGTCGGCCTCAAGTCCGCTGGAAGGCTCATGACGGAAAGCCTCGCCGAGCTCCGGCGCCTCGCCGAGACCGCGGGAGGCCACGTCGTCGGCGAATTCTCGCAGTCTCTGGCGCGCTTTCATCCCGGCTCTCTGATCGGCTCGGGCAAGCTCGAGGAGATCGCCCACGCCGTCACGCGCCAAAAGGTGCGCACCGTGATCTTCGACATGGAGCTGGCCCCAGGACAGCAGAAGACCATCGAGGGATCCTGCAAGGCCAAGATCATCGACCGCACCCGCCTGATCCTCGACATCTTCGCGCAGCGCGCGCGCACCTCCGAGGGCCGTCTGCAGGTCGAGCTCGCTCAGCTCTCCTACATGCTCCCGCGCCTGACCGGCGCGTGGCGCGCCTTCTCGCAGCAGGTTGGAGGCATCGGCACGCGGGGGCCCGGGGAGCGCCAGCTCGAGTACGAGCGCCGCCACATCCAGTACCGCATCCTCCATCTTAAGAAGGAGCTCGAGCGCGTACGGCGGGGACGCGAGGTGAGGCGAAGACTTCGAGTCTCGATCCCGATGCCGCAGGTCGCGCTCGTGGGCTACACGAACGTCGGCAAATCGACCCTGCTCAACACCCTGACAAAGGGACAGGCCAAGGTCTACGCAGACGACAAGCTCTTCGCCACTCTCGACCCGACTTCACGGCGCGTGAGACTGCCGGAAGGCTCGTCCGCCGTGGTGACCGACACGGTGGGCTTCATCCAGCGCCTGCCCACGACCTTGATCGCGGCCTTCCGCGCGACGCTCGAGGAAGTCCAGCAGGCCGACTGCCTGCTCATCGTGTCCGACGCCACGGCTCCCGCCCGGGGCAAGCAGGAGGCCTCGGTCCGCGAGATCCTCGAGGAGCTTCGCGCTTCGCTTGTCCCCCGGCTGCGGCTCTTCAACAAGGCGGACATGCTCGAGCCGCGCGCGCGCAAGGAGCTCGAGCGCCTTGAGCCCGATGCGGTCCTCGTGTCGGCGCAGACCGGCGAGGGCGTCCCGACAGCCTTGGAGCGCCTCCAAGAGGTGCTCTCGAAGCGTTGGGTCCTGAGGGAGCTGGAACTTCCTCACGCCGACTCCGCCATGGAATCCACGATACGGCGATGCGCCCAGGTCCTCTCCGTAACGCATTCGGGACAAGGCCGAACATACCGACTGCGCCTGACGCCGGAGAATTGGGACCGACTCCACCACAAGATTCCCCAATAGAAAGGGAACTTTTCGACCCCCTCATTCGTATGTAATATGGGAGGTCGGCCCCTTGCGGCCTATGCATATACCTGTTAAACTTTATATGCATAGGAGGCGGCATGAGAACGACATTGGATATTCCTGAAAAGCTTCTGTCCGAAGCGCGCCGGCTCTCCGGAGCCAAGACAAAGACCCAGGCCATCATCTGGGGCCTTGAGGAACTCACGAGGCGCAAGAGGATCGAGCATCTGTGGAGTCTCCGGGGGAAGATCCCTCTCAATCTCGACCTCAGGAGGTCGAGAGCCCGGTGAGCCGAGTCCTGGTCGACTCCTCCGTCTGGATCGAGATGCTCCGCAACGGAGAGTCCGCGGCCGCGCGACGTCTCGGGAGACTGCTGCAAGACGGGCTGGTCTGCACCAGCGGGCTCATCCAAGCCGAGATCCTCTCCGGAGCCCGATCCGATCGGGAGTTTGAAGGCCTCCGCGCCGACTTCTCGGCTCTCACTTTCTTGCCCGACCCCCCGGACCTCTGGGATACGGTGGCCGTGGCCCGCTATCGCCTGGCCCGCAAAGGATTCGAGGCAAGCATCGCGGACCTTGTCGTGGCCGCCTCCGCTTGCCATCATCGCAAGACCCTCTTCACCTTGGACCATGCCTTTGAAAGGATCAAGGGAGTGATCCGCATCGACACGCTGCCCTAGCGCCGAAGCGGCTTCTATGCTACACTCTCTCGAATTGTGCTGGATTTACATATCTTAGGTCTCATCGCGCTCGGCTACGTGGCCGGCGGAATCCCGACGGGCTATATCGCCGTCAGAAAGCTCAAGGGCATCGATATCCGCGAGCACGGCTCGGGCAATCCCGGCACGGCCAACGTGTATCGAGTCGCAGGAACCTTGCCAGGACTCATCACGCTGGCAGTCGACGCTCTGAAAGGCTACCTGCCCGTGCTGCTCGCCCAAAAGCTTTACCCCGGAAGGCTTTTCATCCACATCGTGACCGGAGCGGCCGCTATCGTCGGGCACGACTGGACCATCTTCCTCGGGCTCAAGGGGGGCAAGGGCGTGGCCACGACGGCGGGCGTCTTCGCCGCGATTTGCCCCAAGTCGACGGCCTGCACGGTCGCGGTCTTCTTCGCGGGCTTTTGGCTCTCCGGGCACATCTCGGTCGGCTCGATGGCGGGCGCGGCTTCGCTGCCTTTTCTCAACATGCTGTTCGCAGTCCCCGCGGAGCTCACGATGATGTCCGCGGCCGCCGCTTTGCTGATCCTTTATAAGCACATCCCCAACATGCGCAGCCTCATGGAAAGAAAAGAGCTTCATTTGCGTGAAAAAAAATACTAAAATCGCTGTGTTTGGCGGCGGGCTCTGGGGCACGGTCTTGGCTCAGCACCTCTGCCGCGGCGGCTCCGACCGCTCGGTCAGGCTATGGGAGTTCTTTCCCGAGTTGGCCCGAGAGCTCGAAAAGACCCGCCGGCACCGGCACATTCCGGGCTTCAGGCTCGACGATTCGGTCCTCGTGACCTCGGATCTCGGCAAAGCCATGGAAGGAGCCGAGGTTCTGCTCTTTGTCCTGCCGTCCGGCCATCTGCGCCAGACGGCCAAAGCCGCGGCCCGGTACCTCGGAGCTGGCCGCCCCGTCATCGTCAACGCCTCAAAGGGCATCGAGCCCGAGACGCTCAAGACGATGGGCGAGATCCTCGCCTCCGAGTTCCCGCGCGCGGCGGCGGTCTACACGCTCTCGGGGCCGAGCTTCGCGCGCGAGGTCGCGCGCGGAATACCGACGCGGATGCTGCTCGGCGGACCGGGCGGGGCGCGGGCCGAGGCGATGCGCAGGCTATTCGACGGAGGCGCGCTGCGGGTCGCCCATTGGCCGGACCGCAAGGGCGTCGAACTCGGCGGCTCGCTCAAGAATGTTTTGGCCATCGGCTGCGGGATTCTCGACGGCCTCAAGGCCGGGGCCAACACGAAGGCCGCGCTCATCGTCCAGGGCATGGCCGAGATGGCGCGGCTCATCCGCAAGAGCGGAGGACGGGCCGACACGATCTACGGGCTGGCCGGCCTGGGAGATCTGATCGCCACGGGGACCTCGCCCGAGTCGCGCAACCGGGGTTTCGGCGAGAAGCTGGGCTCGGGGAAGACCCTGCAGGAAGCCCTGCGGGAGATTCCGACGGTCGTGGAGGGCATCGAGGCGGCCGAAAGCGCGCACGCCTTGGCGCTGCGTCTGAAGCTGAAGGCGCCTTTGTTGGAGGCGATCTGGGACGCCGTGCACGCCGGGAAGGCGCCGAGAGTCGTGCTGAAGTCCCTGGGTTTTTGAAGACGAATTTGACGCGAAGGAGCTGATGGCGAAGAACGACAAAGAGCCTCCCAAAGACGGGGGCAAGGGCGAGGAGCGGGAAGTCCGCATCTATTCCCTGGCGACGACGGTCAACGAATGCATCATCTTCCTCGAGGAGATGACGGGCAGCCGTCTGCTGCCGATTTGGATCGGCATTACTGAAGGGCAAGCGATAGCGATCCGTTTCTCAGGCATCGTTCTCCCTCGACCCCTCACGCACGACCTCCTGCTGGCCACGATCAAGGCCCTGGGCTTCACCGTCGAGAAGGTCGTGATCTGCGACATCAAGGAGAACACCTTCTACGCCCGCATCCACATCCAGAAAGGAGCGGCCGCCCATCAGTTGGACTCGCGGCCCTCGGACGCGATCGCCGTGGCGGTCCGGGCCGGCTGCTCGATCTTCGTCGAGGACAAGGTCTTCGCGCGCTGCCAGACGCTGAGCAAGCCGATCACCGAGGACGAGGTCTCCAAATTCAAGGCGGAACTCAAGAACCTCAAGCCCGAGGACATCTTCAAGGGCCTGCAGGAAAAAAAGAAGAAGGGCGACGCGGAAGGCGAAGAGCCCAAGAAGGATAAAGAGGACAGCGATGAATAGACTGGACATCATCAAAGCAGTTGCGAAGGTCCTTTCGACCAAGGGAGAGGCGGCCAAGGCGGTGGAGACGACGTTCGACACCATCAGGTCGGCCCTCAACAGCGAGGAGAAGGTGGTGATCTCCAACTTCGGCACGTTCCGGGTCAAGCACCGCCAGCAGCGGCAAGGCCGCAACCCCAAGACGGGCCAGCAAGTGACCGTCCCGCCGCGCAAGGGTGTGCGCTTCAAGGCGTCGAAGAACCTGCTGGACTAGGACGACCATGGAGCTCACCGTCGGGCCCCTGCCGGACAAGGACTTCTTCAACATGGGGGAGACCTGCCGGATCACGCAGGTGCCGCCGCACACCCTGCGCTACTGGGAGACCCACGTGGGCTTCCTGCGGCCGGCGCGCCGCACGAGCGGGCACCGGCGGTACAGCAGGACCGATCTGGAGACGATCCTTCAGATCAAGGACCTCGTCCAGAGCAAGAAGATGACGGTCGCCGGGGCCAAGAAGGCGCTGCTCGAGCACAAAAAGGGGCCGCGGCCCGAGGGGGGGCCGGAGGGCGAGCAGGCCGCCGGAGTTCCGGCGGCGACTCTCAGGCTCCTGCGCGAGGTCAGGAAGGAGATCGATCTGATCGTGAGCGAGTTGGGATGATCGGGTGTTTATGGCCGGGGACTGGCTCAATGGTAGAGCGCTCCCTTGGGGTGGGAGAGGCTCCGGGTTCGATTCCCGGGTCCCCGACCATACGCATCGGGCAGACCGTCGCCGCAGCCGCAGAGGAATAGAACGGGGTATAGCTCAATTGGCAGAGCGCTTGGTTCGGGACCAAGAGGTTCTCAGTTCAAGCCTGAGTACCCCGAAGTTTTTTCACGATGGGGCGGCCGTACCCTCAGCCTGAAAAATCAAAACCCCTCCTTGTCAAGCCTTGACAGGCCTTGCGTCGGGGCCTTGACAATATAGTACAATCCACGCAGAACCCTTGACGCGTCTACATTGGGTCGTGCACGGCAGGGTCCAGGGCGTCGGCTACCGCTGGTTCGCGCGCGAAGCGGCCGAGCGTCTCGGTGTCGTGGGCTGGGTCAGCAACCGGACCGACGGCTCCGTCGAAGGCGAGGCCGAAGGCGACGAGGCGGCGGTCAAGGAGTTCGTCGAACTGCTCGAGAGGGGGCCCGCGTTCGCGCGGGTGGACCACTTCGAGACCAAAGCCGTCGAGGGGCGGGGGAACGCGTCCGATTTCGAGATTCGTTGAAGACAAAACTGGGAGTATGATCTAATAGGAGTCTCATGGAACCCAGCACCGACACGATAAGCCAGTACTTCAAAGGCATCCAGAAGCTCTCGCAGGTCGACCGCGAGGAGATGCACAAGCTATGGAAGAAGGCCAAGCGCGGCGACCACGAGAGCAAGCAGCGCATCATGGAGGCCAACCTCCGGCTGGTCGTCCCCATCGCCAAGAAATACCACCGCCAGGGGATCGATTTCATGGACCTCGTCGAGGAAGGCAACCTCGGCCTCATGCACTCGATCGACAAGTTCGAGCCCAAGAAGGGCTACCGCTTCTCGACCTACGCCTCGTACTGGATCGAGCAGTCGATCCGGCGCGCCGTCGAGGAGCAGTCCAAGACGATCCGCATCCCGCCGCACGCCTGGGAAGCTCTTCGAAAGTGGCTCAAGCAGTGGGAGAAGCTGCACGCCCAGCTCGGCCGCGACCCCACCCTCGCCGAGATGGCCCGCAAAATGCATTGGACCGCCCGCCAGGTCAGAGGCGTGCTGGATGCCGCCGAAGCCGCCCGCGGCATGGGCTCGCTCGAGGCGCCCATCGACAGCGAGGACGAGAACATCACGGTCGAGGACATGATCTCCGAGAGCGACAACCAAAGCCCGGAAAGCCTGATTTCCGTGCTCAAACTGCACGACGAGCTCAACCAGGCTTTGAAGGAGATCGGCGACCGCGAGCGCATGATCCTAGAGTTCCGCCACGGCCTGACCGGCCAGACCCCGATGACCCTCGAGGAGGTCGGCAAGCGCCTCAAGCTCTCGCGCGAGCGGATCCGCCAGATCGAGGAGCGGGCTCTCCTGCGCCTGCGCCGCGTGGCCAACCGCATGGGGCTCATCGAGGTCAACGAAAGCCGCAGCGCGACCCCGAACCTCCAGCCCGGCTGGAACGCCCCGAAGCTGCGCACCGACATATTGGGCCAGGTCATCCCCGACGGAAGGCGAACGGCTCCGACGGCGCCGCAGCTCATCCGCCGCAAGCCGCGGGCTCTGATCCTGACCCGCGTACCTAGGAGAAAAGGGAAATGACGGCGGCTCAGCTCGATATCAAGTCGCTCATCACCGACGTCCCCGATTTTCCCAAGAAGGGGATCATCTTCAAGGACATCACTCCGCTGCTGGCCAACGCGGAGGGCTTCGCCAAGACCATCGACATGATGGCCGAGCCCTACGTCGGCAAGGGGATCAGCATCGTCGCGGGGATCGAATCCCGGGGCTTCCTGCTAGCCACGCCGATCGCCTACCGCCTCGGCGCCGGTGTAGTCCCGATCAGGAAGAAAGGTAAGCTTCCGAGGAAGACCCATTCGGCGAGCTACAGCCTCGAATACGGGCAGGACTCCATCGAGGCCCACGCCGACGCCTTCGCGCCCGGCACCAAGGTCCTGCTGGTCGACGACGTGCTCGCCACGGGGGGGACCGCCAAGGCCGCCTGCGAGCTCATCGGCAAGATCGGGGGTGAGGTCTCCGGCATCGCGTTCTTGATCGAGCTGGGCTTCCTCGACGGCCGCAAGAAGCTCCCGGGGCAGAAGATCCATTCGCTGGTCAGTTATTAGGCATGACGCATCGTCTTGGCGCCCCGATAGCTCAATGGATAGAGCTACTCCGTCCTAAGGAGAGGATGGGGGTTCGATTCCCTCTCGGGGCAAGTTTTAGGTAGAATAGGGCCGACAAATGGGAAAGCAATGGGTCAGGCAGGAGATCAAGCGCAACGAGCTCCAGGAGCTCGTCGACCGCGTCCTGTTGTGGGCCTCGTCCAATCAGCAGCTGGCCGCCGCCATCGGGGGCGGGACCGCCGCCGCGGCGCTCCTCGCGGGGATTCTGATCTACCGCAGCCATTCCATGCAGAGCGCGGCCTGGGACCGCCTCGCCTTGGCCGAGGACTCGGCCTACGCGGGCCAAGTCGAGTCGTCCTTGAAGCAGATTTCGGAGCTGGCGGCCCAGTACCCCAACACCGCCGCGGCCGGCTACGGCTACCTGTTCCAGGGAGACCTCCTCTACCCGCGGGGACAATATAAGGAAGCTCTGGAAGCCTATAATAAGGTACTCGAAAGCGGACAGCCGAAGGTTCTGCAGCCGTTGGCCTTGGGAGACACGGCCCTGGCCCAGGAAGCCGCGGGCCAATGCGAGCAGTCCGCGCTGAGCGCGCAGCGCTTTCTCGAGACCTACCCCGACCACTTCCTCGCTCCCCAGGTCCACGCCTGCCTGGCGCGCTGCCTGCAGGCCCGCGGCCAGGCCGACCAGGCCCGCACGGCCTACCAGAAGATCACTCTGCAGTATCCCGAAACTTCCTGGGCTCTCTGGGCCAAGAAGCGCCTCGACTCCCCGGCCGCGGCGAAGTAGCGCATTTTGCCCTTTCCTCCGTCGGAGCATCCCTAGAAGAGAGCCTATACGCGGGACCAGATGACACAGGATGGCAAATCATGCATTCTCGCTTTCACAGAAAAATAACTGTTGACAAAAAAAAGACATGTTTACTAGAATCGCTGTGCTCATGAAGGAGTCTCCAGAAGCCGATAGGAACTCCTTAAACGAAACCGTAGGCCCCGCGACGTCGCGGGGTATATTAAGAGCGAACGTATCCCCGCATAGCGGGGCTTACGACAAGTGAGGAGGTAACATAGTGAAGACAAAGAAGCTCCTGGGAACGACCCTGGCGCTGGCCATGATCCTTCCATACAGCGCCAACGCAGAGCTGTTCAAGAACCTGAAGCTCAGTGGTCAGTTGGACCTGCAGGGAACCGCCGCAAGAAACACGCTGGACTTCTCGACGCGCTTCAAGCCCGTCGTCGCGGCTCAGAACGGCGGTACCATCGCCGCGTCCGCCGGGGCGGCCAACAACGACCGTATCGGCGACATGCAGACGCGCTTGATGCTCAGCTTGGACTGGGATCTGCTCGATGACGTCCATTCGAAGATCACCCTGACCAAGAACGACCGCAGCTGGGGCACGACCGGCAACGGCGGCGCAGCGCAGGCCGCATCGCAGGTCAACGCCACCGGCCAGACGCTAGGGCCGGGCGGTACGAACATCCTCGGGACCGTTTGGGTCGACCAGGCCTACGTCAAGGTCGACAAGGTGTTCGGCGCGGTGGACACGACTCTGGGACGCCAATACTACGGCACCCCCGGCGACGTGATCATCTACATCGGGCCGTCCGACAAGGCCTGGTATGGACTTCCGACCGGCGCCATCGATGCCGCGCGTTTCGACTGGGCCGCCGACAAGGTCGGCGTGACGGCGCTGGCGGGCAAGATCGGCAGCAGGAATGTCACCGCCGGCGTCCCCAGTGCGGACGTCGACCTGACGGGGGCCATCATCAAGGTCAAGGCGACCGACCAAGCCAGCGTTGACCTGTACACCTGGAACGTGCAGACGCACGCGACCGGACCCCTGGGCAACGACCCGACCGCGTGTCCTACGGCCACCGCTCCCGGCTGCCAGGCCGCGAACGGCAAGAACGACAACCTGTACATCACGGGCGCCAAGGTCAAGTTCGCGCAGAGCGGCGCTTGGTTCGACGGCGAGTTCGCCAAGAACTGGGGCGACAACCGCACCGGCCTGGTCACCGACAGCTCGGCGCGCTACAAGGGCTGGATGCTTCACACGAACCTCGGCTACAAGGTTGACGCGTCCGGTTTGGGCGGCATCACCGGATGGGGCGACTTCGGGTTCGGCACCGGACAGCGGGGCTTCCATAGCAACGAGCGCCGCGGTTTCGTCGCGGTGTCGGGCGACTACCGGCCCGGCTCCATCTACGGCCGGTTCGCCGCCTACAACAACGGCGGGGCCATCGCAAACGGCCTGACGGCCGGCGTCGTGCCGGGCGGCAACGCCGCCACCGGCAACCTGGCCACGAACACGCTGAGCAACCGCGTGATCTACGGCCTGGGCATCAAGGTCAACCCGTCGGCGGTCAACAAGCTGACCGTGGGGGCGTCGCTGTGGGACTTCCACACGCAGACCCTCCTCAAGACCAACGCGCCCCTGCAGGTGGGCGGCGCGCCGACGGCGACGGCCTACAGCGGCAACAAGCACATCGGCTACGAGACCGACATCGACATCGTCTGGAAGCACTCGGACAACGTCTCGTTCGCGGTGGGCGCCGGCAGATTCATGCCGGGCGGCATCATCTACGAGGCGAACCAGTCCACCCGGGCCGGCAATCCCGATGGCGGCGCTCAGGACCTTTCGACGAAGGACGGCCAGGGCGTCAACCCCGCCCTGATGGCGTACTTCGACGCGCGGATCAAGTTCTAACTTAGTCCGCTGACGTTCAAAAGGAACCCCTCCGGCCAACGGCCGGGGGGGTTCCTCTTTTGTCAATACCCCTGTCAAGCCCCCGGGCCTTGACAAGTTAACGACACGCTGTTACCCTTGCCGCGTTCGGCGGGATCGACACCGCCAACGCTCGCATAGGGAGGCGTACACA
The DNA here is from genome assembly GCA_016194705.1 of Elusimicrobiota bacterium. Taxonomy (GTDB): domain Bacteria; phylum Elusimicrobiota; class Elusimicrobia; order UBA1565; family UBA9628; genus PALSA-1176. The sequence goes on from JACQAZ010000005.1 coordinate 129,085, forward strand.
TGAAAAGGCTCACAGCGATCGTCGTCGCTTTTGCCGTCATCGAGCTCTCCGGCGGACCCGCCGCAGCGGAACTGCTCAAGAACTTCCGCTTGAGCGGCCAGATCGACGTCCAAGCCACGGCGGCCCACAACATCGTCGATTTCTCCACGCACGGCAACCCCGATGCGACCTATCCCCCGGGCTGCGGCGCGGCTCCCCTGCCGGCCTGCGCGCCCAACAATAACGACCGCGTGGGCGACGCCCAGACCCGCGTCATGGTGCACATGGACTGGGACATGCTCGACGACGTCCACGCAAAGATCACCTTGACCAAGAACGACCGCAGCTACGGCACCGCCGGCAACGGCGCCGCCGGCCAAGCCCAGGTCAGCGCCAACAGCCAGCCGATCGGCCCGGCGGGCCCCAACATCCTCGGCACGGTCTACGTGGACCAGGCCTATTTCAAGGTGGACAAGATCGCGGGCCAAGTCGACCTCACACTCGGCCGGCAGTTCTACGGCGACGCCGGCGACATCGTCATCTATTACGGACCCTCCGAGAAGGCCTGGTACGGCCTGCCCACCAATGCCATCGACGTGGCCCGCACGGATTGGGGGCTCGAGTGGCTCTCGGTGACCGGACTGGTGGGCAAGCAGACCGGCAGCCTCATCGGGACGGCGCCGCAGCCCGACGTCGACGTGCGCGGCGTCAACATGATGGCCAAGAGCGGCGATGAGCTCAAGGGCTCCCTTTTTCTCTGGAACAAGCTGACCCACAACACGGGAGCCTCCGGCGCCCCGCCGACCTCCGGCGGGGCGGCGGCATCATCCGCCGGCGGCAAGAACGACAGCCTCTTCGTCATCGGCGCCAAGTTCAAGGCCTCCGGCGGCGGGTTCTGGCTCAAGGGCGAGTTCGACCAAAACTTCGGCGACAACCGCGGCGCCGTGGCGAACATAGCGGGCGCCGCCGACCCGAGGTTCGCTGCGGCCTCCCACTACATGGGCTGGGCGACGATGGGCAACGGAGGCTACAAGGCCGAGTCGGACGGACTCGGGACGGCCTCGGTTTGGGGAGAGGTCTCCGCCGGCTCCGGCCGCCAAAGCACTCGAGACAGCCACAACGCAGGCTGGACTCCGATCAACTCCGACTACAGGCCGGGCAGCATCTACGGCAGGTTCCAGGCGATTCCGGGCATACTCGCCGGCGGAGCGGCCGGGACCGTCCTGGTCAACGGCGGGCCCGGCTTCGGCAGCGGTCTGGGCTCCGGAGTCGTCGGGATCGGAGGCAACGCCAATGCCACGCCCGCCAACGACACCGGGTTCCTCAGCAACCGCGTCATCTGGGGGGGCGGGATCAAGCTGAGCCCGGCCCAGGCCAATAAATTCCAGATGGCGCTCTCATATTGGGATTTCCGCATCCACCGATTCAACAACGTCCCTCAGAAAGGCAACTCATTCAATGGAAACAAGCACATCGGCTCCGAGTTTGACGTCGACTTCACATGGACGCACTCCGATAACGTCGCCTTCGCCGCGGGCTGGGGAACCTTCCAGCCTGGCGGGCTGATCTACGAAGCGGTCCGCATAGCCGAGAAGCTCAATACCAACGCGCCCGCAGCCTCTCGGCAGGGAGTCAATCCGGCGCTCCTAGCCTACTTCGACACGAGGATCAAGTTCTAGCCGCGTCCGGGGTATTTTTGTAGTATAAGCCGCATGCTCAAAAGGCATCTTGCGCCCATCGGGCTCGGCCTGCTGCTGGCCTGCAACGGCTTGGTCTGCGCCGCCAATCTCGACGTCACGGCGGCCTACCGCATGCGCGCGATCTCCTACAGCAACCTCGAGCTCAACCTCGACAACCGGAACAACCACCAGTACCTCTCGAACGACGCGCGGCTCGGGATGGCCGTGCGCAAGATCTTCCTCGAGACCAAACGCGGCGAGGAGACCACGATGGACGTCAGCCTGCTCCTGCGCGCCCTGGGCACGGCCGGCTCGACGACGACTCTGGCGATCCCGCTCAATGGTGCTGCGAATTTCTATCCCAGCGTCGACATGACGCCTTTCCTCGAGAACGCGTACCTGCGGGTCCACAACCTCTTCGGCGTGCCGGCCACGACGACCCTCGGCCGGCAGAGCTTCAAGCTCGGCAGCGGACTTCTGCTCGACGACGACGGCGCGGGCCTGACGGGGGTGGCGATCGACGCCGACCTCCCGTTCTGGGGTGCCAAGGCCGAGGCCTTTCTCTTCGGCGACCGCAACTCGCGGTACGCGCCCGCCAACAGCCTCGACCTCTTCGGCGCCGCCTTCGACCTCCCGACCGAGGGGACCTGGCAGCTCAGCCAGCTCTTCGAGCGCGACAGGGCCATTCAACCCGTCTACGGCTGCAATCGCGACGACGTCAACCCGGACATTAACAACGGCCCGCGGAGCTGCTCCATCTCCAAGGCCGTGCGCAGCTTCAGCAGCCTGCATTACCAGATCAGCTACGGCCCGATCGTCTTCGACGGCGAGGCGGCCATGGAGCGGGGTTCTGCGACCCCGACGGGGGCGCGGCCCGCGCGCAACCACATCACCTACACCGGAGACGCCCAGGTCGTGAAGGCCAAGTGGAAGCAGCACGTTCCGGGACTCTCGGCCGACAGCTATTTGCGCCTCTCCGTGGCGCGCGCCAGCGGCGACAACCAGGCCACCAGCACGCGGGACGAGGCTTTTTTTCCGTCCCACGGGCACCGTTTCGACGGCCTCGAGCGCACCGGCTTCGGCGACTTCTTCGCGGCGACGCCGTACGACGCCTTCGGGGGCAACTACTCCACCAACACGGCCAGCGGTCTGCGCCAGGGTGCCAGCGGCATCATCGTGGTGGGGGGAGGCCTGACGCCTCCGGCCTTCAAGGGCGTCATCCTGGACGTCGATTTTTTCCTGTTCCAAGCCGACCGGATACAGTCCGGCCCGCGGACCCTGGGAACGGAATGGGACGTCCGCCTTCGTTATCCTATCCTCGATCATTTCAGCCTGTCCACTTCCGTCGCCGTTTTCACGGCCGGAACGGCCTCCAACCCCGCCCGCGGGACCTCCAAGAAGTGGTCGTTTGAGGCCTCCGGCCGCTTCTGACCTGCCGCAAACTCCGACCCTTTCACCGCTCCAAATCAAGCTTTCAGACCTACCAATAGGGCCGGAGCACGGGCCGCCCACTGCGCCCGGGCACAGTGGCTCATCCCGGTCGAAGCCGTCGGAGGAACTCTCCGCGCTCGACGGAAGATTCCATCCACACCGCTATCCACACCACAATGTCTTTATCGTGACATATAATATTTTTATAAGTATTTAAGGTCATCATTCTAGTCATATATTGATAGTTTTATTGGCTTTAAACCCTGTTTCACACTCTATCCACAGGCCTTTGACTTTTACATCAGTATTTGACATCATTACGACATGGCCGAGGAGAGGCAGCACCGGATCCGTCTCAAGCTGCCAGGCGGCGCGGAGTTCGAGGCCGAGGGAAGCCCGGAGTTCGTGCATCGGGAGCGGCAGGACTTCCTCAAGAACATCCAGGGCAGCCTCGAGGCCGCGGCGCAGGACGCGCCGTCCGCCGGCCACGGCGGGCCGCAAATTGCCTGGGATTCGATCACCGAGGTCAAGGGCCGCAACATCCAGCTGCGCGGCAAATTGGCCGGCGGCAAATCGGAAAAGGACGCCTGCCTGGTGCTCCTGGCGGCGTCCCAGAAGCTCCTGGGGCAGCCCAAACCGACCGCCACGCAGCTCGCCAAGTGGCTGCGCGTCTCCGGCTACCCTATATTAAGGATGGACCGAGCCCTCCATGACGCCGTCTCCCAGGGCGAGATCCTGTCCTCGGGCTCGCGCCGCGCCCGCCGCTACGAGCTCACGGCGCCCGGCCGGCTCAAGGCCTTCATCCTGGCCAACCAGCTGACCGGGACGATCACCGGCCGCGCGTAGCCGGGCCTCCGGCACGCTTTCGGCGCCTCGGAACGGCCTCGAAACAGGAGCCGGACCCATTTGGGAACCGAAGGGGAGATTCAATTCCCGTGATTTAATTACTACTGATAATAAATATTATGTTGCATATAAACCTGGCTGAGTTCGTCCGTTCATATCTCTAGACCGGCATAATAAATCAGGTTCCACCATGTATGAGCAGTGATTTTTTCATCGTATCGTGAGGCGGTGTGAGATATTCAAAGTTAGCAGTCACTCGTTCGCTGGAAAATTGCCAAAATTTTGGGAGGATCCGGGCCGCTGCGCGGACGGCGTGTGCCGACAGCTCCAGCCCGGCCAATTTCCTTGAGGTCGGACCCTTGGGCGCTGGGGGTACAAAAGACCAGCAAAAGGCGCGGTCGGACCCTGGTCAAACCCGCCAAAATCACACAAAAATTGGCGGGTTTCAGGGAAAGCGAAAAAGACCACGAAAAGGCGGAGCCGGATCCCCGGGTCCCCTGCGGCTCAAGACTGCGCGCAGCCGGCGGGGAGGGCGGGCCGTGAATTAACCATGGGGAACAAGCAGGAGAAAAACTGCCGGCCTTTTGGATCGCTCAGGGCTAGGGGGGAGGGCCTGAAAAGACCATGCGGCGGACCCGCGGACGTTCCCCCCCGCCGCAGCGGGCTGCTGGAAAAACCATCGCGGGACTCGGGGAGAAAAAAGACACTGGATCGGCCAGCTGGAAAATTGGCTGCATTTTAGAAAGACCAAGGGATCCCTTTCTTCAGAATAAACCCCGGGAGAGGAGAAAAAGACGAGATGGAAAAAACCAGCTCAATAGACCATGAAAGAGGATCTAGCCACGGTCGGTTCGAAAACACGGGAAGAGGCCGCTCAAACGACTTGTTACGGGGGCTTTAAAGGTCTTTCGGGCGGAGTGCGCAGGCCTAGGAGAGATCCTGAGATTGTTCGGCGACTGACCCCTCGTCCGGGACAAAGATGCCGCCCCCGATCAGGACATAGCCGCCGAGAATCAAAAAAGGAGCCAAGACGGACGCCCAGTTGCGCCCCATGGGATCGGTGAAGGAAATCGCGAAAAATCCGAAAACGAGGATCGCCGCGCCGATCGCGATGACCTTTTTTCCCCTCGCGGAGAGGGATTCGAGCGCGGGAGACTGCGCGATCGCCTCTCGGGGCCCCTTGGTTTTCTTTCCCATGCGTAGAGTCTAGCTCATTTGCCCGGGATCGGGCTTACCTTGCAGAACCAGGAGCGCGCCAGGTACTTCTTCCATGGTCCGTGGAACGCGCAGCGGAAGAGGGCCTGCTTCCAGAGCGGGGCCATCCTCAGGGGAAATCCGGCGGGCAGCTCCGCGGCATACATCTCGCGGACGAGGTATTTTTCATTCGGCCGGGCTTCGATCTCCCCCCTCCAGCGAATCCGCTCGAAGAAGCGCGTGAGCTGCCTCTCGCCGTGCTCGTTGACATGCAGGGTCTCGTCCTCGTCGGAACGCGGGGCGGAGGGCTCCGAGAGCCCCAGCCTTCGCGCCCAGCGCTTCCTGGCCTCGTACGAGAGCGTCTTATGGTAGTCCGTATTGGCGCAGGTATCCGCGAGGACGACGCCTCCGGGTTTGAGCGTGCGCTTGAACTCTTCAAAGCAGGCCTCGAGCTCCCAGTCATGGAGATGGTCGAGGACGCCGAGGAAAAAGATGCGGTCGAAGCTGTTGTCCTTGAACGGCAGCCTCTTGGCGTCGCAGCACACCACGGGCGACGACGAGGTCTTTCGGGCGAGCGCAAGCGCCGCCGGCGCGAAGTCGGCTCCGAGCGCTCTCACGCCGCGGCGCTGGAGGTGATGAAGCAGTTCCCCCCTCCCGCAGCCCAGATCGAGAGCGGTCATCCCACCCTCGACGCCGGAGCGGCTCAATGCGTACGCCAGGGCCGGCTTGAGCACCCGCGCCCCATAGAGCTTGAAGAACTCGGCTCCCCCGACCCGCTCCAGGAAATAGTCCTCGGTGTATTCCTCGGCCGGGACCGGCGGGCGCTCAGAGCTCATGGCTGACCAGGTCGGCGAGGCTCTCCCGCCGGCGGACCAGGCGGGCCTTGGTCCCGTTGACGAGGACCTCCGCGGCGCGCGGCCGCGAGTTGTACTGAGAGCTCATCGAGAAGCCGTAGGCGCCGGCCTTGAGCACCGCCAGCACGTCGCCCGCCTCGCAGGGCGGCAGGCGCCGGGCGCGGCCGAGAAAGTCACCCGATTCGCAGATGGGGCCGACGACGTCGACGGTCGCGGGCGTCCCGCGGCGCGGCCGCGCCGGCACGATCGGGTGCCAGGCCCCGTACAAAGCGGGGCGCCCCAGATCGTTCATGGCCGCGTCCACGATGAGAAAGCGGCGGCGCGAGGTGCTTTTGCGATAGAGCACGCGCGTGAGCAGAAGCCCGGCGTCGGCCACGAGGTACCGTCCCGGCTCCATCAGCAGCCTCACGCGAGGCCAGGGCCGCAGCGCCGCGGCCAGAGTCGCGGCCAGCTTCTCCACGGGGTGCTCGCGGTCCCCTTGGTAGGCGACGCCGAGGCCTCCGCCGAAATCCGCCAGCTCCACGGAGATTCCCTCCTTGGCGAGCTGGGAGATGAGCCCGGTGACCGTCTTCGCGGCCAGGGCGTACGGCCGCGTGTCGGTGATCTGGGAGCCCAGATGGCATTGGATGCCCTTGACCCTGAGCCAACGGTCGGCGGCCGCCCTCCGGAACAGCCGCAAGGCCTCGCCGCGCTCGACGCCGAACTTGTTCTCGGCGCGGCCCGTCGTGATGTGGGGGTGCGTCTTGGGATCGATGTCGGGGTTGAGCCGGATCGAGACCGGCGCCGGGCGCTTGAGCCGGCGAGCGACCGCGGCCAAGGCCGCGAGCTCTTCGGGCGACTCGACGTTGAGGGTGAGCACCCCGCGCCGCAAAGCCAGCTCCAGTTCCTGGACCGTCTTGCCGACGCCGGAGAAGACGATCCGGCCGGACGGAAAGCCGGCCGCCAGCGCGCGCTCGAGCTCGCCCCCGCTGACGATGTCGGCTCCGGCCCCCGCGCGGGCGAACAGGCGGCACACGGCCCGGTTCGAGTTAGCTTTCAGCGCGTAGCAGATCAGCGTCGGCCTCGCTCGAAAGGCCTTCCGGAGCCGTCCGAAGCGGTCCAAGAGCGCGGCTTTCGAGTATGCGTAGAGCGGCGTGCCGAAACGGCGCGCCAGAGCCTCGGCGCTGACGCCCTCGATCATCAGTCTCTTTGTCATGGCCATGGTTCTCCTCCTGCATCCTTCTGAGTCGAACCATTCCCTCCGGTCATCAGAATGACTGTCCCAGGTACACGTAAAAGATTCCCCCGTTCGAGGTGGTCCTTTGCGCCCAGTCCATGGCGACGACGATCGGGAATTGCTGCAGGACGAAGGTGTAGATTCGCAGTCCGACTCCGACCGAATTGCGCACATCGCGCCACTGCTTGCGCTGCCCCTCGCCCGGCGAGTCCCAGGTCAAGCCGGCGTCGGTGAACAGGGTCCCGAAAATCGCTTTGAAATAGAAGTCGGGGAAAAAGTACCACATATAGTAGTTCAGATCGGGGAAGATCGGGAAGCGCCATTCCGCCGTCGCCCCGGCAAGCCGGCTGGCCGCGTTCTCCACGGGGGAGCGCGCGTAGCCGCGCACGCCGCCCAGGCCCCCGAGAATGAACTGAGGTCGGTCGCGCCCCACGGTCTGGCCTCCGTAGGCGCGCAGGGCCAGGGCGTCGAGGCTGCCCAGCCTCACGTATTGCTGGGCCTCGCCCGTCACCGCGGAAAAGCGCCGGTTGCCGCCGATGGCCTCGGCGGCCTGGAGGTAGTTCAGGGCCAGACGGTCGCCCTGCTCCGCGACCAGATAGCGGCCGCGCACGGCGTCGCGCACCAGCGAGACCTGGGCCATGCGCCCCTCGTGGTCCTCCGTGAAGCCCATCGTCGTGTCGCGGATGCGCTCGGTGGCCGACTGCAGGGAGGCCTCGGCGCGATGGTAGCGGTCGAAGGGGTAGCTGACCGCCACGACCTGCTTGTGGTAGGAGTCGTCGACCGTGTCGCGCGTGTTGGCGTCGATGAACTGGCTTCTCCCGCTGCCGACGGCCGCGGCCTGCAGTTCGGGGCGGAAGCGCTTGTAGGAGTACGCCGTGACGTAGTCGAAATCCCGCCCCGAGTGGAAATTCACGAGCGCGGTGTGGGTGTGGCGCCCCAGCAGGTCCGAGCCCTGCCAATAGCTGGTCCAGAAGAAGCCGCCGTCGGACGAGTAGAACAGCGCCGGGATGAAGAGGTCCGTCGAGTAGTCGAATCTGTAGGGCCTCTCCGGGCTCATCGCGACGGTCATCGTAGAGGTCCCGACGCTTCCCATGCCCGGGAGCATGAATTTGAGCGGCTCGGACAACCGGCGAGGAACAGGCGGGATATCCTCGGACAGAAAGTCCTCCCGACTCCCCTTGTAAATGTGCACGTTCCCGCGCCGAAGCGAGGCGAAGACGATCTCGCCGCCTGCCGCGTAGGCGGGCGTGAAGCTCCCCCCGATCGTGCGCGTCAGGCGCTCGACCTTGCCCGACGAGAGGTCGAGTTCGCAGACCTCCGAGAAGCTTCCGTCGTCGATCACGAACATGATGCGCCGCCCGTCGGCGGAGACCACGGGGTCCCGCGCCTGTCCCCCAGAGCTCTCGAGCTGCGAGATGGCGCCGCTCGCAAGATCGAGACGCTGCAGGCGCCTTTCATAGTTGGTCGGATCCAGCGGGTCGGCCGCCTCCTGCGAATAGACGATGGAGAGGCCGTCGGGCATGAATACGGGCATCTGGTCGTCGTTGACGTCGTCGCTCAACTGCCGCAGGCCGCGCGTGTCGCGGTCGTAGAGGTAGAGGTCAGTGTAGGCGCCCTTCATCCCCGAGAAGACGATCCGGCGCCCGTCGGGCGAGAGGGCGGGCTGGGCGACGGTCTGAAAGCCCGGCATGGGAATCTTCTCGAGGCGCCGCCGCCGCAAGTCGTAGAGGTAGACTGAGTCCTGGTGGTTCTTCGTGCCCGCGAAGGCGAGCCAGCGGCCGTCGCGCGAGACGTCGAGCACGCGCGAGAGATTGGCGAAGTTGCCCGACAGGATGTTCTCGATCGGACCGTAGGGCATGTGCGCCAACTCGCGCGCGCGGCCGCTGCCCAGGTCCATCTCCCAGATCTGGGGAGGGTCGCCGGTCCGGTTGGTCGTCACGTAATACATCGTTCGGCCGTCGGGGCTGATCGCGGGCGAGGAGTTGAATTGCGGGATATTATCCGGCGTGAAAGTCAGCTGGCCGCCGAAGCGAGACGGCTCCTTGAGGCCGGCGGCGCTGGCCGTCCGGGCCGCGCGCGCGGCTTCGTACTCGCGGAACTTCCTGTCGAAATCGAAGACGTCGAGCCCAATGAGCTCCAAGAGGACTTGGCTCGTCTCTAGGCGCGTGTCGAACAAGCGCAGCATGTCGCCGACCTTGCGGCGCCCGTACTGCTCGGCGAGGAAGCGCATCGCGGCGGCTCCTTCATGGTAGGCCAACGTGATCTGATGGGGCTTCAAGTGGCCGAAATGTTCGAGCTTGAAAAGGGGGATCAGCCCTCCTGAGAGCGCGGCGTCCCGGACGATCGATTCCTCGATCGCCGGTTCCGCGGCCAAGGTCGCGTAGTCGGGCATTCCCTCGATGAACCACAACGGGTAGACGATCGTCTTGAGGATTTTCCCCGACTTCCAAAATCCCGAGATCAGCACGTGGAACTGCAGGATGTGCGTGAACTCGTGGGGGATCACCTCCTCGAGCCATTGCCTCTCGCCGTTGTTATAGACCATGAACCGGTTCTTGAACGGCTCCGTGACGCCTCCCGTGCCGTCGCCGGTCTGGGCGATCGTCGACTGCTCGAAATCGTTGGGGCTGGCGTAGAGAAAAAACGGCCTTCGCTCCCACCGCGCCCTTTTCTTCGAGCTCTCGGAAGCCCAGGCCGGGGGCTCGGTGGCGATATCGAGCATCTTGGTCACCCGGGCGAAAGCGTCCTCGAGGGTCTCTGCCGCCTGAGCCACGAGAGGCTTGGAGCCCTCGTAGTAATAGATGTCGAAGTGCTCGGTGGAGCGGATCTTCCAGTCGAAATCCTTGAGGATCACCTGGTTCTGGCCGAAGCCTTGGGCGAGAGCGGGCGCGGCCGCCGCCCAAAGAAGACAGGCGGTCAGGGCGAGACGGGCTCTCACTTCTTCGCGGGACGGGTGGGCTTCTTGGAAGGCGGGGGAACGCGCCGAGCGGCGTCTCTCTTGGCCTGCGCGAGCGCCTTGAGCGCCTTCGCCTTGGGATCGCCCGTCGACTCGGCGACGACCTGCTCCCAGAGCGGTTTGGCCAGCTCGGGCTGGCCCAGCTTCTGGTAGGTCGAGGCCAGGGCCGCATGGAACTGATCGGGAGGAATCCCGAAATCGGCGTTCGGTTCGGACCCTTGGGCCGAAAGGTAATCCTGGAGGGCCTCCTGGGACTGCCCCTTGTCGAACGCGATCTGACCGAGATAGTAGCCGGCGCGCCTGCCCTGGTCTCCCCCCATTGACTTGAGCAAAGTGAACGACTCCACCGCGCGGTCGAGCGACTTCGCGGCCCAGAGGCTCAAGCCTAGATTTTCTTCGATGAGCGTGTCGCTGGGGTAGTGGAACTTGAGCCTCTCATACTCGCCGATGGCCTCGGGGAAATTCCCCTGCTTGTAGAGAAGCTTGGCCTCGAGCATCCGGATCTCCTTATCCTCCGGGTAGTGACGCAGGAACCGCTTGTATTCCTCGAGCGCGAAGGAATAGAGCCCGACCTCCTGATACATGATCCCGAGGCAATAGAAGATGCGCGGGTCCAAGGCCCCGAGTTCGCGGGCTTCCTCGAGCTCGTTGATCGAATCGGGATAGAACTCCTTCCCCTTTTCGAAATGCAAAGTCCCGAGTTCCACGAGAGTCGTGATGTCCTGGGGGTTGACCTTGAGGCGCTCCTGCGCGGCTGCGATGGCGGCGTTGAGCTGGGGCAGGGGAGGGAACTCGATCTTGCGTCGCGAGAAAGAGCCCGCGTCATGGAGCGCCATGTACATGACGCCCACGAAAATGGCCCCGGAGGCCAGGACGACCGCGACGGCGACCTTTGAGTTCAGCCAGGAAAGGCTCGCGGGCCCCGCGGCGCGCTGAGGCTTGATCCGGACGACCAGGTCGTCGGGCTCGGCCGGCATGTCGGGCTTGACCACGGGCTTTGCCGACATCTCAGCCTTCCCCACGCCTTACTCGCCCTTTTCGGGCGACAGGAGCTGGCCCAAGGTCAGGGGCTTGGGCGCCTTGAGATACTGGGCCACGCGCTTGCGGCTGCGAATCTCCTCGAACTTGCCGATGGAGACGCTGACCTCGAAGTTGGCGGAATTGACGCCGAGGACGATCGCCGAGACGCTGTCGCCGGGCTTGCAGGCCGTGTCCGGGTCCATCTCGGCCGGCGGGCAAAAGGCGATCTTCTTGTCGTCGAGGACCATCTTGACCCCGCCGGCCCCGGATTCCGTCACCTTGCCGTGGACGACGGTCTTCGGCGGATACTTCTTGCGGATGGCGTCGACCGGGTTGGGGGTCAGCTGCTTCATCCCGAGGAGGAGCTGATCCGTCGAGGCCGCCGCGGGCTTCGAGAGGATCTTGACCCGGACCTTGGCGCCGCGCTCGTGCGCCGGAGCCGCCGCGGTCCCCCAAGCGATGTCGGCCGCGCGAACGAAGCCCTCGGCGCCCCCGATGTCGACGAGGAGCCCCGCCGGGCTGACCTGAACCACGCGTCCGATGCGGACCTCGCCCACGCGCAGCTCCCCGAGGAGCTTGGTGCGCCGCTTGTTGACCTCTTCCTCTAGGACGGCTTTGCGCGACAAGACGAGCTGCCGTTTCGCCGCGTTGAGCTCGATGATGTAGCAGCGCACGCCCGTGTGCACCATGCGCGCGGGATTGCGCACGGGCCGCAGGTCCGCCAGCGACGCCGGCAGGAAGCCGGCCACTCCCGCGACGTCGACGAGGAACCCGCCCTTGATCGCGGATTGGACCTGCCCGCGCACGCGCGCTTTCTCGGCGTGGGCCTTGACCGCGGCTTCCCAGCCGAGCTCGGCCTTGGCCTTCTTGTAGGAGAGGACGGTGCCCACGTCGCGCCGGGGTCCCACGAGTATTACGGGAATTCGTTGGCCGACGCTCGGCAAGGCTGCCGATGTAAACTCGGCCAACGGCACGACGCCCTCGCGCTTCTCGCCGATGTCGACGAGGACCTGCTCCTTGGTCACCGTGATGACCTTGACCCACGCGACGTGCTTGTGGGCGAGCTTGTCGGTCACCGCGGCCTGCTGGGCCAGCAGCGACTCCATGGTCTCCCCGGTCTGCGCGGGTTCGGCCGCTGCCTCGGCCGGGTCCGTGGACTCAGCCGACACTTCGGCCTGGTCCACGGATTCGTTCTCTTTTTCGTTAGTTTCCACGGTAGCCATTATATTATCCCCAATTTCGACCCCCCCGGTCAAATGCCGACGGAGTCCTCTAGAGCTCGAATACCCGGTCCATGACCTTCTGGGCGAACTCCAGGCATGTCTTGCGGTCTCCCGGGTCGCCCTCGAAGCGCAGCGGCGGTCCGAAGCGCACCTCGAGCTTGACGGGCTTGGGAAATTTGTCGGTGTTGATGAAGCGCGTCGGCACGACCAAGGCGCCCGTCTGTCCCGCGAGGAAGCCGACCCCCGCCTTGGGCCGCCCCCGCTTGCCGTCTTTGGAACGGGTGCCCTCTGGCAGCAAGCCGACGCAGCCGCCCGACCTGAGCAGGTCGATCGCCCACCGCATCGCCGATACGTCGCCGCTTCGGTCGAGAGGCACCTGACCCGTGTTGCGCAGCCACCAGCCCAAGAGAGGGACCTTGAAGAGCTCCTGCTTGCCCATCCCCCGCATGTAGCGCTTGGGGGCGGCCGCCATGCCCATCAGCGGGCCGTCGGCGATCGAAACGTGGTTGCCGGCGAGGATCAGCGGTCCCTCCCGCGGGACGTTCTCGAGTCCCGAGACCTTCAGTCTCCAGACCACGCGCGCAAGAGTCCAGACGATCCAATGGGAGACCTTCCTCAGCCAGGGCGAGCGCCGCCATTCGAGGCTCTCTTCCACATCACCCATGGCCGCGCTTGATGAGGCGCAGAATCTTCTGCGCCACCTGCTTCATCGAGAGATGGGTGGAATCGATCACGATCGCGTCGACCGCCTGGCTCAAGGGGTTGATCTTGCGCTTGAGGTCGTTGAGGTCGCGCGTGAGGATGGCTTCCTTGATCTTCGCGCGGTCGGCGTCGTGGCCCTGGGCTTTGAGCTGGCGGTAGCGGCGGTCGGCGCGCTCGTCGATCGAGGCGTCGAGGTAGATCTTGAAGTCGGCGTCGGGGAAGACGTGGGTCGTGATGTCGCGCCCTTCCATGACGATGCCGCCGCCGTTGCCCAGGCGCCGCTGGAGCCGGCACATGAACTTGCGCACCCCGGGATTGGCGGCCACCACGCTCGAGTTGCGGCTGACCCTCTCGTCGCGGATCTGGGTCGTGACGGGCTCGCCGTCGACCCAGGTCTTGAGCGTCGTGCCCTCCTCATTGGGCTTGAACTGCCATTTGATCTTCTGGGCCAGCGAGAGCACCTTCCCCTGGTCGTTGAGGTCGACGCCGACCTCGAGGCCTTTCCAGGTGAGGGCGCGGTACATCTCGCCGGTGTTGATGAAGTGGTAGCCGAGCCTCTTGGCGACGAGGTTGCCGACGGTGGACTTGCCCACGCCGGCCGGACCATCCATCGCGATGATCCAGCCCTTGCGCCGCTTCTTCACACCGGGACCCCGATGAGTTGGCGCAGGGCGGCCAGGAGCTGGCGGTTCTGGTCGCGGCTGCCGATCGAGATGCGCGCGTGCTCCTTGAGGCCGTACTCGTCGAGCGGCCGGATGATCACGCCGAGCTTGAGCAGGCCTTTGAAGAGTTCGCGGCCGGGGATCGGGCATTTGACGAACAGGAAATTGGTCGCGGAGTCCTGCACCGAGAAGCCCAGTTCGCGCAGGCTCGCGGCCAGGGGCGCGCGCGCGGTCGAGACGACCGACACGCTCCTGCGCACGAAGGCGGCGTCTTTGAGGGCCTCGATGCAGGCCTGCTGAGCCGGGAGGTTGACGTTGAAGGGCATCCGGATGCGGTCGAGCCAGCTCAGGACCTCGGGGTCGGCGACCGCGTAGCCGACGCGCAGGCCGGCCAGGCCGTAGGCTTTCGAGAAGGTCCTCAAGACCACGACGTTGTCGTGCTCGCGCACAAGATCGGGGATGCTGGTCGGGTAGTCGTCCCACTCGCCGGCGAACTGGCAGTAGGCCTCGTCGAGCACGACGAGCGTCGAGCGCGGCACGGTTTTGAGCAGCCGCCGCACCTCATCTTCGGTGTTGTAGGTCCCGGTCGGGTTGTTCGGGTTGGCGACGAACAGAAGCTTGGTCCGCGCGCTGGCGGCCTTGGCCATCGTTTCGAGGTCGTGGGTCCAGTCGACCATCGGGACCTCAATGACGCGCGCGCCCATCAGCAGGGCCTGCTGCCGGAAGCGGATGAAGCCGTACTGCGAGACGACGACCTCGTCCTCGGGGTCGACGAAGGCCTCGCACAGGTATCTGATCAGCTCGTCTGAGCCGTTTCCGACGAGCACCTGCTCGGGCGCGAGCTTGTGGAAGCGCGCGATGGCCTGGCGCAGTTCTGGGCTGGCCCCTTCGGGGTAGATGTGGCATTGCTTCTCCACCCGGCGGTAGACGGCCATCGCCTTCGGAGACGGCCCGAGCGGATTCTCGTTGGAGGCGAGCTTGACGACGTTTTTAAGGCCCAGCTCGCGCTGCACCGAGGCGATCGACTTGCCCGGGGCGTACGGGATGACGCTGGCGAGGCAGCGGCGCGGCGAGGTGTTCAGGCCCATGGCGGACTCGGAGCTAGATTCTAACTCTTTTGCGGCCGTTTCAACTCGCTCCGGAGAGAGTTCCAAATCCCCGGCACCAACTCTTGTCAACAAGAGTTCTACAAGCCTGGCACCAACTCTTGCCGGCAAGAGTCTACAACCCTGGCACCGATCACTTCGGATCCAAAGTGATGAAGGCCATCATGCGGCTGTCGGTCTTCTCGCGGCGAAAAGAAAAGAATTTATCGTTCTCGCATGAGGTGCAACGTCCATCGGCCGACATGGAATCGACGCCGGACTCTACCAACGCCATCGCCGCTTCCATAACCAAGTCAAGATAAATGCCGCCTTCGCGCTCGATCCGCGCTTGGGGCCGAAACTGTTCCGCCGTCTCCGGTCCGACGCGATAGCAGCACTTCCCGATGTGAGGGCCGATGCGCACATCCAAATCCTTGGCCTCGATGCCGTAGTGCGTCTGAAACGCCTTGACTGCCTCGCTTACCATTCCCTTAGCCAAACCGCGCCAGCCTGCGTGGAAGATGCCGATGGCCTTCCCGGATTTCTCCCACATGCAGATCGGCATACAGTCCGCGACGAAGACGCAGAGCACTACGCCCGGAACATTCGTGATCCAGCCGTCGGCTTCAGGCGCAGGCGACGGGGGGACGCTTGAACGCACAGCGACGATCTCCGTCCCGTGGACTTGGCGAAGGTGGAATGCAGGCCTCCCCTCGAAACCCGGCCAGGAGAGCGCCTTGCGCCGAGCTTCCTCATCCTTCATGCTTCCAGCGGCGCGGCTAGTGATAAACGGGTGGACTCGGGCGCAATCGGGATCCTGCATCCCAAGAGTGTAGCCGAGGTACGGCGAGCGAGCGTTCGCCGGGCTGCCGCTAGACTCCGGCATCGACGGTCTTGCCGGAAGCCTTCGCGGCGGCGGCCTCGGCCTTGGCGTCGTTCTTCGCGTCGGACTTGGCGCTGGGCGTGCGGCGCATGGGCCGGACCCATTTCGTGAAGCTTGAGGGCTTCAAGGAATACTCGTGCACGAGGCGCACGACCTCGGAGATGGGCTGGAAGTGCTCCCACGGTATGCGCAGCACGCGCACGCCGGCCTGCTCCATCTCGCCGATGAACTGCTCGTAGTTGTCGCGCAGGGCGCGCAAGTAGTCCAGAGGAATCCGCTGCTCCATGCCCCGGCCCCGAGAGCTGATGCGGGCGGCCGCGACCTCGGGCTTGATGTCGAGGTAAATGAGGAGCTGAGGAAAGACAAGCTCGCGCAAGACCATGTTGTCGAAAAGGTCGAGGTAAGTGTTGTAGTCGAGGTCGGTGATGATCTTGTCGGGGTGCGCGTTGAGCATGCGCGCGAAGATCGTGTCTTCCCAAATCGTTCGATCCTGCACCACGCCGCGGATCTTGCCCAGGGAGATGCGCGTCACGAACTCGCGGTGCTGGCGGAAGCGGTGGTTGAGGAGCCAGACCTGCATCATGGTCCCGTAGCCCTTCATGTCCTTGTAGAAGCTCTCGAGGTAGGGATTGCCGTCCACCTCCTCGAGGATCGGCTCGAAATTGAGCGCGCGCGCCAGATCGACGGTGAGCGTCGACTTGCCGACCCCGATGATGCCTGCGATGCCGATGTAGCCCTCTGCGAACATAGCGATGTCTCCCTAGGCCGGTTTGATTTCCTGCTCGATGCCGCGCAGCGCCAGCTTCACGTCGTCCGGGCTCGAGGCCGCTTCCATGACGTCGGCCTCGGTCACGAGTCCGTCCTTGAAAAGCTTGACCAGCGACTGGTTGAAGGTCTGCATGCCGTAGAACTGGCCCTTGGCGCAGGCCTGCGTGATGCCGTTGGCGTTGTTGTCCTCGATGAGCTTGCGCACGTGGGCCGTGACGATCAGGATCTCGACGGCCGGCACGCGCCCGCCCTTGGTGCAGGGCAGCAGGCGCTGGCTCACGACCGCCTTCAGCGATTCGGCGAGCTGGATGCGGATCAAGGCCTGCTGGTGCGGCGGGTAGAGGTCGATGACCCGCGAGATCGTCTGGATCGCGTCGATCGTGTGCAAAGTGCCGAAGACCAAGTGGCCGGTCTGCGCCGCCGTCAACGCGGCGGAGGTCGTCTCGAGGTCGCGCATTTCGCCGACGAGGATCACGTCGGGGTCCTGGCGCATGGCCATCTTGAGGCCGTCGGCGTAGCTCGGGCAGTCCTCGCCGATCTCGCGCTGGCTGACGATGGCTTTCTTGTCCTTGTGCACGAACTCGATGGGGTCCTCGATGGTGAGAACGTGCTCGGCGCGGGTGTCGTTGACATAGTCGACCATCGCGGACAAAGTCGAGGATTTGCCCGAGCCGGTGATGCCGGTGACGAGCACCAAGCCGCGGCCGTTGTCGGCGATCTTGCGCATGGTGGCGACCGGCAGGCGCAGGTCCGCCAAGGTCGGTATGTTCATCGAGATGAAGCGGATGGCCATGCAGAGCTTCTGCCTCTGCTTGAAGGAGTTGACGCGGAAGCGCGCGACCTCGCCGGCCTGGAACGAGAAGTCGGCCTCTCCGGTCTGCTCGTACTGCTTCTTGGCTCGCGCGTTCATCACGGTCGCCATCATCGCCTCGACGTCGGGCATGGTCAGGATGTCCGGCGCTGCGGGGACGAGGTCGCCGTCGACGCGGATGTAGGCGGGCCCGCCCGAGCGGATGTGCAGGTCGCTGGCGCGCTTGTTGACCATCATCTGCAGAAGTCCTTGGAGGTCCATTATTTAAGTTTCCTCACCTTGAGTCTCATGAAGGCCGGCTTGCTCCAATCGTCGGGGCTGCTCGTCGACTCAGTCGACATGTCGGCCTTGTCCACGTCAAAGGGTCCGGTCAAGGGACGCCGTCCTCCCGTCAAGGAGGCGCGCAAGCCCGCCCGCAGCAGGTTGCGGCCGCCGCGGCGCAGCGGGAAGCCCGTGGCGATGACGGTGATCCGGATGGAGTCCCCAAGAGACTCGTCGTCGGCCTTGCCCATCTTGATCTTGGCGTCGGGGCTTGCCGCTCCCGTGATCAGGGCCATGGCTTCCTCGATCTCGGAGAGCTTCACCATGTTCTTGCGTCCCGTGATGTTGACGATGAGCCCCTTGGCCCCGTCCATGTTGACGTTCTCGAGCAGCGGAGAATGGATGGCGGCTTTGGCGGCCCGGATCGCGCGTCCCTTCCCGGACTCCTCGCCCATTCCGATGAGGGCTTCGCCCGCGTCCTTCATGATGGCCCGGATGTCGTTCAAGTCCATGTTGATCTGCCCCGGCGTCGTGATGACGTCGGAGATGGACTGGATGGATTTTTTGAGGACGTCGTCGGCCATCCGGTAGGCCTGGTCGTCGGTGGCGTTGCTGTCGACGACGTCGAGCAGGCGCTGGTTCGGGATCACCAGAAGGGTGTCGACGTTTTGGCGCAGATCGAGTATGCCCTGCTCGGCGATGTTGGCCCGGTTGAGCTTCTCGAAATCGAAGGGTTTGGTCACGACGCCGATCGTCAAGGCGCCCATGTCCTTGGCCCAGGCCGCGACCGCCGACGCCCCGCCGGTGCCCGTGCCGCCGCCCATGCCCGCGGTGATGAAGACGAGGTCCGCTCCGTCGAGGACCTCGCGGATTTGGTCCTCGCTCTCGAGCATCGCCATGCGCCCCTTGGCGGGATCGCCCCCCACCCCGAGCCCCTTGGTCGTCCGTTCGCCGACCTGGATGCGGACCTCGGCCTGGCTGCGCCGCAGGTCCTGCGCGTCGGAGTTGGCGGCGATGAGCTCGACGCCCTGGATGCCGGCCTCGGCCATGCGGTTGATGGCGTTGCCGCCCGCGCCGCCGATGCCGATCACCTTGATGACCGCCCGGGTCTCGCGCAGGTCTTCCGCTACCTGAATGCGCATCTTACCCCCGGTGCCAGGCCTTTACTCTTTTCACTCTTTGGAATATTTCCCAAGAGTGACGGCAAAGAGTGAAAAGAGTAAAGGCCTGGCACCATCAAAATAGATCCTCGAAGACCGCCGCGATGCGACGCAGCCAGACCGAGCGCTTGCGGCTCGAAAAGCGCGTGACGCCGGTGCCCCAGCGCAGCTGGCGCGAGAAATGCAGCAGGCCCAGGGCCGTCGCGTAGGTCGGGTTGAGCCAGGGCTCGTCTGCGGAAAAGAGGTCGGGGTGCGCCATCCCCAGGCGCACCGGCATGCCCAAAACCTGCTCGGCCGCGACCAAGGTCCCGCGCATGAGCGAGCCGCCGCCGGTCAGCACAGCGCCGCCGGGTGCCACGAGGTCCGCGTAGTTGGAATTCTGCAGTTCCTCGCCGATCAGCGAGAAGATCTCCTCGACGCGCGGAAGGATGATCCCCATCATCATCGAGGTCTTCACGCGCGAGGGCGTGCGCCCGTCGACGCCGTGGTATTCGATCTCCGCGTCGCCGTTCAAAAGGGATGGGTGCGCGATGCCGTGCTCCATCTTGATGCGCTCCGCGGTGGCGAGCGAGGTCCGCAGGCCGACGGCGAGGTCGCGCGTGATGAAGTCCGAGCCGATGGCCAGCTCCTTGGAGTAGCGGATGCTTCCCTCGGAGTAGACGCCCAGAGACACGGATTGCCCTCCGAAATCGACGAGCAAAGACCCGAGATCCCTTTCTTCCGGAGTGACGAGCATCTCGCCGGCGGCGAGAAGTCCGTAGACGGGTTCGAGCACTTCAAACCCCGCCTGGGCGACTGTCTTGACGAGGTTGTTGAGATGGGCGGTGGAGGCGGTGACGATGTGGACCTCGACTTCGAGCAGGGAGCCCTCCATGCCGACGGGATGCGGGACTCCCTTTTGACGATCCAGGCTGAAGCCTTGGGGGACCACGTGGAGGATCTCGCGGTCGGTCGAAAGCGGTATGGCCTTCGCGTTGCCGACGACGGCTTGGACGTCGTCGGGCGTGATCTCCTTGTCGGTCCGCGCGATGTTGAAGGCGCCGCGGTTGTTGAAGGACTGCAGGTGCGTCCCGCGCAGCCCGAGGAAGAGCCCGGTGACCGTGACGCCCGCCGCCGCTTCCGCTTCCTCCACGGCCTGCGTGACGGCCCTGGCGGTCTCCTGTATGTTGATGACGACCCCGCCCTTGATGCCCCGGCAGGCGACGCTCGAGCCGCCCAGAACGCGCATGCGCTGCGAATCTCCATCGGGCGTCCCGATCAGGCAGGTGACGCGTCCGCTGCCCATGTCGAGACCCGCGACGATCTCCGACTTCGCGATCCTCTTCACCGTCCGGCCCTCAGCGGCGGCCGGACCAAGACGCGTCCGTCCTCGAAATAGCGCAGGTCCGCGCTTGAAGCTCCGCCGAACTGCGCGCGGGCGTCATCGAGTATCTCGCGCAGGCGCGAGAGCTTCTGGCGTGTGAAGCGCAAGTCGCCCCAAATCAGCACGGTCCCATCGGCCAGACGGGCCTCCCAGCCCTCGGCGGCCGAGACAAAGCGCATCTTCTCGAGCGCCGCCGGCAGGGACCCCGGCTTGGCCGACTGAGAGAGAAAGCCCGCCAGCTCCTTGAGCTCGGCGCCCGTGGCGCCCTCGAACTCGAGCGCCGGCCCCGAGACCGCGTAAACCCCCTCGGGAGCCGCGAAGACGGTCCCGTCGTCGGCGAGGTAGCGGCCTGCGCGCGCGGCCGCGCCGACGGCCTTGCGCGGCTCGACTACATAGCGGAACGTTCCGGTCCAATAGCTGCGGGAGAGGCCGGCGCTCTTGAGGCACGGGAAGGCGGCCAACAGTTCCGCGGCCGAGGCCGGAGCAGCGAGGCGCGGTTCTAGGAAGGCCGTCAGCTTGTCCTTGAGCTCGGGAGGTGCGCCATCGACCTCGATGCCGCGCGGGGCGGGCACGAGCCGGGCCTTGAGAGCGCTCCAATCGGCCCCTTGACGCTTGAATTGGAGCAGCACCACCAGAGCCATCGCCCCGAGGCAGGCCAGGGCCCCGGCCGCCGCGAGAAGCCTCACGCGCTGGCTGCGGACCTTCGGCCTCAGGACCACGCGATGGCGACGCGGACGGGGTCTATGGTTCACCGACCACCTTCATCTCGAGCTCGAGGTCGAGTCCGAGGGAGTTCTTGACGGTCTTCTGGACGAGGCTCACGAGCTCCAGGACGTCCGAGGCCGAGGCCTTGGCGAAATTCTCGATGAAATTGGCGTGCAGCGGGGACACGCGAGCGCCTCCGACCGACTTTCCTTTGAGTCCCGCTTTTTCGATGAGTTGAGCGACGAATTTACCCGGCGGGTTTTTAAAAGTCGAGCCCACGTTATAGGTATGGATCGGTTGAGTCTGAAGCCGCTTCTGCTGGTACTCTTGGACGCGCTTCATTATATCAACTTTGTCCCCTCGCTTCAATTGAAGCACGCAGCCGAGCACGACGCGGCCCTCGAGATTGCTCCTACGATACTGAAATTCCAGCTCTTTGGCCATGATCTTCGTCGCCGAAAGCGATTCGGGATCGAACGCTTCCACCTCGACGACGAGCGGCCCGATCTCCCCCTCGCGCGTCCCGGCGTTCATGACGAGCGCGCCGCCGATGGTCCCCGGGATGCCGACGAGCGGCTCGTCGCCGCAGAGGCCCATTTCCGCGCAAGCCGTCACGAACTGGGGCACGCGCACGGCCGCCCCCGCGCGGACCCGCTCGCCGTCCAGAAACTCGATGCCTTCGAACTCGCCGCGCAGGCGCGCGACGATCCCGCGCACGCCGCCGTCGCGCACGAGAAGGTTGGAGCCGAAGCCGATGAAGAGGACCGGCTGCTTGAGGTCCTTTGCGAGCCTCATGAGCGTCGCGAGCTCTTTGGCGTCCTTGAGTTCCACGAAGCAATCGGCCGGCCCGCCGATCCGGAAGGTCGTGTACCTGGCCAGGGGTTCGTCGAGCTTCGCGGCGGGCAGAGCGTCCTTTATCTTTTTGCGCCAGTCGCTCACGCATCAATATATCTTTTTTGCACGCGCGGAAATAATTGCGTATGATGCCGCCATGGGAGACCGGTGGATCGACAGGCTCGAGCGCCGCGCCGGGTTCATCGCGATCCCCGGCCTGGCGATGTTCCTCGCCGGCATGCACACGGTCGTGGGCCTGCTGAGCCAATTCAAGGAGGAGTTCCCGGGGCTTCTGTCCCTGCGGCCGGACCTCGTCCTTCAAGGACAGGTCTGGCGCTGCCTGACCTTCATCTTGATCCCGCCGGCCTGGTCGCCCCTGATGCTCCTGTTCTGGGTCCTGATGCTCTACACCTACCTCGTGCGCCTCGAGACCTTCTGGGGAGACTTCCGTTTCACGCTCTATTGCCTCTTGGGTTCGGCGGCGGCGTCCTGCGCCTCCCTGCTCACGGGCGCCGCGCTCTCCGCGTGGCCGTTTCACATGAGCCTCTTCCTTTCTTTCGCGCGACTCGATCCCGACTACGAGATGCTGTTCTTCTTCGTGCTGCCGGTCAAGATGCGCTGGGTGGCGGGCGCTTTCTGGTTCATGACCGGGTGGGACATGATCTTCGGAAGCGCTCCCGAACGCGTCGCGCTGGCGGCGGGCCTGGCCAACTACCTTTTTTTCTTCGGTTCCTCGCACTGGAAGGACCTCAAGCTCGCCTGGCGCCGCTCCCGCTACCAGGGCCGTTTCTAGTCCCTACACCTGCGCCGCGGAAATTTGCTACTTTACCCGCCATGGCCAGGCGCCTGGTCCACGCGCTGCTCGGAGCCTCCCTTTCCACGTCCGCTTTCGCGGCCCGCAAAGACTCCCCTTCCCTGCCGGTGCGCGACGAGGCTCATTCGGTCAAGCTCATGGCCTACGACCGCAAGGGCAAAGTGCTCGACCTCAACGCGTTCCTGGCCTACATCGGCCGCGCGGACCGGCCCGACCCGCCCGACCCGCGGCAGAGCGCGATCGTCGCCGAGGCTCCCGACGGCATGGGTTTCCAAAAAGCGCGGCTCTCGCAGAAGGGACCGCTGCTCCTGCTGAGCTGGGACAAGCTCGGGCGCGTGCGCCTGAGCCTGCCTTGGCCGGTAGAGGACGACGGCTTCTCCACGGTCTGGATCGACCGCGACAGCCAGGGCTACGCCGACGGCGACGTCGTGTACCTCAACGAGGAGATCGCGCGCACGCAGTACCGCCTGTTCCGGGACGCCTGGCTGCGCCACACCAAGGACATGGATCCCCTTTACCAGCCGAGCTCCAAGGCCCAGAAATTCTACGAGAAGGCCAAGGAGGGCATCGCCAAAGCCGAGGCGGCCAAGGAAGGTCCCAAGCGCGCCGAGGCGTTCGACAAAGCCCTTTACGACACGGCTCTGGCGTGGGAAAAGCTTCTCTTCGAGCACGGCGTCCAGATGTCTCACGGCGACAAGACTGGCCGCAGCGAACGCTTCGGCGTGACGCTCGATGCGAGCATCGTCGATCGGATGGACGACTATCCCGACGTCATCGAAGCGATCTCCAAAGCCGGCTTCAACTGGGTGCGCCTGGTCTTCCGGCCTAATTCCACGGACTTCATTTATGGTTCCCAGAGATCCTTCAACGAGTACGACGCCGTCGTCAAGGAGCTGCGCGGCCGGGGCCTGCGCATCATGGGCACGGTGCTCGACACCAACCAGTGGCCCTCCAAGCTCACGCCCTCGGTCTACTCGGACCGCACGCGCAACCTCGTGCTGCACTACAGCGACCAGATCAAGACCTGGGAGGTGGGCTCCGAGATCAACGGGGACTGGCTGGGCGGAGCCAAGAGCCCCTTGAGCCCCGACCAGATCTTCAAGATCTATTCCGCCGCGGCGGCCCAGGTCAAGACGATCGAGCCCTCCCTGGAGACGGTCGCGACGCTCTACTGGTGGGACGGCACCGCCCCGGACGAGGTCCACACGCTCTACGGCTGGCTGACCCGCTACGTCCCGATGGGCTTCGGGAAGAACCTCGACATCGCCGCGCTGAGCCTCTGGCCCGAGGACAACCCGGTCGGCACGGCCTTCGAGCCCGTCTTCGAGCGCCTGCGCGAGGTTCTGCCGGACAAGAGGATCATGCTGGGCAGCTTCGGCTATGTCGAGCAGACCGACGTCAAGGGCTATTGGTGGCTGCACCCCAGCGACGTCGACGGAGGCCGCAAGGACCTGGCCATCCTCTACGCCGGAGCGTCGTGCGCGCTGCCGCGTTCGCTGTGCGGCGGCTTCTGGTGGCAGACCCTCGATCAGATGCTGCCGCCCAAGAAGCGGGGCACCGACCTGTTCAAGGTCTACAAGCGCACCCTCAAGGAATTGGGCCGCTAAGAAGCGACTTCGCAGCGCGCTCCAGGGCTGCGAGTTCTTCCTTGTCCTGGCCGTCGAAGTAGCCCCTGACGGTCCTCGCGGAGTCGACCAGCGCGAACTTCGTGCTGTGCGTGACGCGGACCCCCGCCGGAGCCGCGGCATCCTCCACGACAGGAAGCTTGAAGCCGTCCCGAAGCAGGCCGAAGAGCGCGGCCTTGTCCCCCGTGACGAAGTTCCAGCGCGACGGATCGGCCGCGTACCTTCTGGAATAAGCCCGCAGGACCGCAGGGGTGTCGGCGTCGGGATCGACGGTGAAGCTCACGAGGCGAACCTGGCGCGGCAGGGTCCTTTGGAGCGCCGCCATGCGCGTCGACAGGAGCGGGCAGGGACCGGAGCAGGAGGTGAAGATGAAGTCGGCCACCCACGGAGCGCCGTCGAGGTCCCGGGGCGTGAAGGCGCGAGGTCCGGGCGCCGAGGCCGCGGAGGTCAATCGGAAATCGGGGAGAGAACCCAGTCTCGGCGGCTCGCGCTCGGGTCCGCGGCAGGCCGCAGCGGAGAGGACGAGCAGCGCGGCGCTCAGACGGGAGCGGCTTTGTAGACGACGTCCAGACGGCATTTGAGCGTCACTCCGCAAACCGTGGAGGGCCCGGAGTAGGTCTTGTGCTGGCAGACCACGGAAAACTCGGAGTGCGGCTCCTTCGTGGCGACGATCTCGGAGATCTTGACGCCGAGGTCGAAGGTCCCGCCCCCGCAGAGTCCCGGGCAGGGGAACGAGAACCCGCAGGCGTCGTCGCGGCCGAACTTGCGCGACTCTTGGCCCAGGAGCTCGTTATGGGTCCCGATGAGCTCGATGGCGAGCGCGAGGCCCTGCACGGAGTCGTAGCGATTGCCGAGCCAATTGGACGGGTGCGCCAGACGCTCCTCGTCCTTGCCGCGCGAGACCTTCTCGTCGTTCTTGCTCGGACCGGGGCGGCGGCGCTTCTTATGGAATCCTGCCATGAGCCATTTTAAATAATACGGGAGTCGGAAGGGAAGCTAATATTTCGGCTTCAGGCGCGCGAGCTGGTCCTCGAAGCGCCGCTGAAAGCCCTTGTCGAGGACATCGGTGCAGACGGCGTACCGGATTAGCGGATCCTCCTTGCCTTTGACGGCGCCGCCCTGAAAGTGGACGCCCACGATGCCGGTCTCCGAGATGACCAGGCGATTGAAGGCCTCGTGGGCGGGCAGCGCGCGCGTGCGGGCGTCCCTGGCGAGCTCGGCCCCGAGGACGGCCTTCGGGGTCTTCCACAGCGTGAAGAAGCCCGCCTCGGTCGGGCAGGCCGGGACGAGACCGGCCGCCTCGAGGCGCGGGACGAGGTAGGCAACGCGCTTCTCGTAGAGGCCGCGCAATTCGCCGAGGGTCTTGCGCGCTGATGCGCGGTCGGCGAAGAACCGCCCGTAGGCGGCCATGACCGAGGGCACGGGGCCCGAGTCCGTGTTGCCCTTGACGAGGATGTAGTCCTCGACGAAATCCCGCGAGCCGACCATCGCCCCGAGGCGCGCGCCGGGGTCGTTGAACGACTTGCTCACCGAATAGAGCTCGAGCCACTCGAGCTCCGGGTAGTCCTTGGCGACTTGGGCCAGCGGCGTGTGATGCCGGCTCTGCGCCAGGCCCGAATAGGCCGAGTCGTTGACAAGCCGGACTTCATGTTCGAGACAGAAATCGATGAGCTCCTTCCATTCTCCAGCGGTAGCCCCGACCGCAGCGGGATTTCCGGGTCGAATCACGAAGATGAGGTCGGGGCGAGCGATCTTCTCCCTCTTCAGCGCGTCCTTAAGCCGGGCGACCTTAAGACGCATGCTGTCGGCGCTCAGCAGCGGCCACACCACGCGCTTGGCCGCGAGATAGGACTGCGACCAAGTGCCGACGACATCGTAGGCCGGCAGGTTGGAGGCCACGACGAAGGTGTCGCGGCGCTTCCTGTCGGGCAGGTGCAGGCCGCAGGCCAGGGGGATCAAAGCGCTGGCGGTCTTGATCCCCGGAATCGGCACGGCCCGGAGATGCGGATGGTCCTTATAAAGGATGCCGCCGTGAAGGTCGACCATCCCCTCGGCGAAGTCGAGCAGGTTCCTGTCCTCGGCGTAGGTGTGGTAGTCGTAGCCGGGATCCTGCGAGAACGCCGCCTTGAGCTTTCTAATCGCCTCGATCGGGACGCCGTCGGGGTTGCCCAGCGAGAGGTTCAAGGGCGGCAGGCCGGTCTTGTCGGTGTACTCGCGGATCAGGACGTAGATGAGCTGGAAGAGGTTGATCCCGGCTGCGGGAATCTGGCGTGCCATCGCACGAAATCTTAGCAGATTTGATAGAATCTCCGTCGTGGAGATTCCCGAGGACGAGCTGCGCCGCGCCATCGCTATGCTCGAGACGGTCGTCGCCGACCGCGCGGCGATCGCCTCGGCCCCCGAGGAGCTGCGCACCGCCTTGATGGCGGCCGCGGGCCGCTTCTCGCGCCCGAACAAGCTCGAATTCATAAAGGAAGCCCGCGCGATCCGCAAGGTCAAGAAAGCCAAGATCGCGCTCCACGACAAGGCGGTCCGCAACGCCGTCGAGATTCGCGCGGCGCGGCAAGCCGAGGTCTATATCCCCCCGGACCGGGCCCAGGACGGGCCCGAGCGCGTGCTCAAGACCCCCCGCTATTGCTACGTCTGCAAGGCCCCCTTCACGCGCCTGCATTTCTTCTACGACTCGATGTGCCCGGACTGCGCGGCGTTCAACTATGAGAAGCGCTTTCAGAGCGCGGACCTCTCCGGCATGACCGCGCTCGTCACCGGTTCGCGCGTCAAGATCGGCTTCCAGATCGGGCTCAAGCTGCTGCGCGCGGGCGCGCGCGTGATCGCCACGACGCGTTTCCCGCACGACTCGGCTCTGAGGTACTCGCGGGAGGAGGATTTCGGATCGTGGAAGGACCGCCTGCAGGTCCACGGCCTCGACCTAAGGCACTCCCCGAGCGTCGAGCTCTTCGCGAGATACGTCAACCAGACCGAGAAGCGTCTCGACATACTCGTCAACAACGCCTGCCAGACCGTGCGCCGGCCGCCGCAATGGTACGCTCATCTGCTCGCTGACGAAATGAATCCCGCCGGCCCGGAATTGGCCCCTTTGCTAGCCTCTCATGAAGGCTGCAAGCGGGCGCTGGGCTTCGCCCCTTTTGAGAGCGAGGGAAGGACCGTCGAAACCGGTCTGATACTCTCGAACGCCAAGACGCCGGGCGTGGGCATCGCCGAGTCGGCCAAGCTCTCCCAACTGCGCTACGCCTACGACGAAGAAGCGTGCCCTCCGGGCACGTTCCCTCTCAATCGCACCGACGCCGATCTGCAGCAGGTCGACCTACGGACGCGCAACACCTGGCGCCTCAAGCTCTCCGAGGTCGCGACACCCGAGATGCTCGAGGTGCACCTCATCAACGCGGTCGCGCCCTTCATCCTCTGCGGCAAGCTCAAGCCGCTGATGGCGCGCTCGCCTTCCGCCGTCAAGCACATCGTGAACGTCTCGGCGATGGAAGGAAGCTTCTCGCGCCACACCAAGACGGACAAGCACCCGCACACCAACATGGCCAAGGCCGCGCTCAACATGATGACCTTGACCTCCGCGCCCGATTACGCCAAGGACGGCATACATATGAACGCCGTCGACACCGGCTGGGTGACCGACGAAGACCCCGCCCTGCACGCCGAGCGCAAGAAAGAGGAATTGGATTTCCAGCCGCCCTTGGACATCGTCGACGGCGCGGCCCGCGTGCTCGACCCCGTCTTCGCCGGGCACAACACCGGGGAGCCCGCCTTTGGCAAATTCTTCAAGGACTACAAGCCGACCGAATGGTAAGGGCCAAGGAGGGCTTCCCTCCGCAGATCAAGTACATCGTCGGCAACGAGGCCGCCGAGCGCTTCTCCTTCTACGGCATGCGCTCGATCCTCGTGATCTTCATGGTCACCCAGCTCATGATCCCCGAGCCCGAAGCCAAGGCCACCTTCCATCTCTTCGTGAGCGCCGTCTACTTCACGCCCGTGATCGGCGGCTGGATCTCGGACCGCTTCTGGGGCAAGTACAAGACGATCATGCGCCTCTCGTTCGTCTACTGCCTGGGCCACGCCGTGCTGGCCGTGCGCGACGACAGGGCCGGGCTCTACCTCGGCCTGGCGCTCATCGCGATCGGCGCCGGCGGCATCAAGGCCTGCGTCTCGGCCCACGTGGGCGACCAGTTCACCCACGCCAACAAGCACCTCGTCGCCAAGATTTTCGACGTCTTCTACTGGGCCATCAACTTCGGCTCGTTCTTCTCGACTCTGCTCATCCCCTGGACCTTGCCGCGCTTCGGCTCGAAGGTCGCCTTCGGCATCCCGGGCGTGTTGATGGCCGTGGCGACCTTCGTGTTTTGGCTCGGCCGGGACCTCTACGTCCACGTCCCCCCGACGCGCAAGACCGGGGATGTCGGCTTCCTGCCGGTGTTCTGGTACGCCCTGACCCACCAGCGGCGAAACAAAGGACGCAAGTTCTTCGACGCGGCCCTGGGCCGCTTCAAGGCCTCCGAGGTCGAGGCCGCGCGCGCCGCGGCCAACGTCTTCAAAGTCTTCGCGACGGTCTCGATCTTCTGGTCGCTCTTCGACCAGCACAGCTCGAGCTGGATCCTGCAGGCCAAGACCATGGACCTCCAGGTCCTGGGCTTCAAGCTCGAGGCCTCCCAGATCGCCGCCTTGAACCCGATCATGGTCATGATCCTGATCCCCGTGTTCGGATATGGAATCTACCCGGCCATCGAGAGCTTCGGCTTCAAGATGACTCCTCTGCGGCGGATGTCGGTCGGCATGGCGACGGCGGCGACCTCGTTTGTCGCCGTGGGCTTGATCCAGGCGGGCCTCGACTCCGGCCTCAAGCTCACGGTGGCCTGGCAGGTGATCCCGTATCTGCTCATCACGATGTCGGAGATCATGGTCTCGATCACGGGCCTCGAGTTCGCCTACACCCAGGCCCCGCGCTCGATGAAGAGCACGATCATGAGCTTTTGGATGCTGACCATCTTCGCGGGCAACCTGGTGACCGCCTACATCTCCGAGATCAACGTATTCAAGGGGCCGACTTACTTTTACTTCTTCGCGGGGCTCATGGCCGCGGTCTCGGTCATCTTCATCTGGACGGCGGCGCGGTACAAGGTCCGCGACTACTTCGAGGAAAGCCTGCCCGGCCAGGACCTGGCGATCGCCGAGAACTAGTGCGGACCGCCTGGCGCCTGCTGATGTTCCTCGGCGCGTCGGGCGCGGCCTTCGCGATCGCCGCGGGCTTCTCCTTCGCTTTGGCCAAGCGCATGCGCGACGACGAGTATCCCGGCTGGGAGGCCTTCGTCTACGGCTTGTGCTGCTACGCGCTGGTCGGCCAGGTCTGGTGGCGCTGGCTGCTGCGCTGGTGGCTCCATCAAGCGCCGGGAGACCACGCCCTTTATCTCGTCTTCGGCGCCTGCGCGAGCTTCTTCTTCGCCATTTTTCTCGGCGAGTTCATCGCCCTGGCCGAGCCGCCGCAGACCACGCAGCGGTTCAAGGCGCTGCGCCTGCTGGTGGCGGCCGCCGTCATGACCGGTACGACCGTGATGTCCGACTTGGCGACGATCCACTCTCCGCTGTCCAAGAACCTGCGCGCGCGCCTTAGACTTGGTCGCGCAGGAAGACCAGCAGCAGCGAGCGCCACAGAGCCCACAGCCGGCCCAAGATAGGGATCATGCGGCGCGGGATCAGCATCCGCCGGCCGAAGCCCACGAGGATCGAGTTCTCCTGGGTTTGCCGGATCTGGAAGAGCAGGTCGCGAGCAAGCCCCGGGTCCTCGCCGACCACGCCGGTCTCCGTGTTGAGCCGCAGCGACCTCGGGTCGAGGTTGAAGCTGCCGAGATAAACGACGCGGCCGTCGACGACCATCCCCTTGGCGTGCAAAGTCCCCGGCCCCTGGAACTCCCATAGCTCCATACCCATCCGGATCAGCATGGGAAGGTCCGCCTCGTAAGCGGTCCTCGCGGAGAAGAGGTTGTTGGTCGCAGGGGAATTCGTCAGCAGCACGACGCGCACTCCCCGCTTGATCGCGCGCTCGAGCTCGGACTTGAGGATGCTGGGCAGGATCACGTAGGAATTCTCGATGACGATCGTGTCGTTGGCGCCTCGTATCATCTTGAGCAGGTCGCGGCCGGTGCCTCCGGCGAGGGCGCGCCGGGCCTTGAGCGGGTTGCGGCTGAAGCGCGCGCCCGGCACGAGGCGCTCGCGCGAAAGCCACGGCCGGGGAAGCGGACGGCGCAGGGCGCGGCGCGCGAAATAGTCCTCGACGCCGTCGAGCCTCCGCTTGGCCTCGTCGGTGCGTTCGGCCGAGATCCTCTCCAGCCCGCGCGGCGCCTCGACCTCGCCGCCGTCCCACATCTGCTGCGCGTAGGCCTGCGCCTGCGCCGCGACCTCGCCATCGACGCGGGCCTCGCGGCTGGTCCAGGGCGCCTGCCCCATTCCGAAGTAGTGGTTTCCCATGTTGCGGTCGCCGAGGATCGCGGCCTCGCCGTCGACGATGACCCACTTGTCGTGCGACCGGCGCCAGGCCCAGGAGGGATGGTCGATGCGCAGGGGATGGTAGAAGCGGATCTGCACTCCCTCTTCGATCAAGTGCTTGAGCATCGGCTTGGTGATACCGCTGCCCCAGGGGTCGAGGACGAGCTTGACGTCGCGTCCGCGCCGCGCCGCCTCGCGCAGCAGGTAAAGCTTGGTCAAACCGGCCGCGTCCATGCGGAACCGGTAGTAAGCCGCGAAGACCGACGTCTTGGCGTTCTTGATCAAGTCGACGCGCGCGTCGATGGCCTCGAGCGGGCCGTCGAGCAGGGAGACCTTCGTGCTCGCGCCGTCGAAGAATCCCTCGGCCGCGGGCGCGGGGTCGACGCCGGGGCGCGAGAGGGCTTGCACGACCGCCGAACCCCGCAGGGCGCGCAGCGCGACGCCTCCTGGGTCGGCTCCCGGCGCCGCGAGCGGGACATCCCCCAAAAGCGCCGCGCCTTCCGAGTACGCCGTGACCCTCGGGACGGGGATGAGGCCCGCCCTCAAGTCCCGCAAGCCGGCCGGCGCGCTGGGAATCGCCGCGTCGCGCACGTCGAGCGGGGCCGCGGCGAAGATGGGGAGGACCGGCGCCTGGCGCGAAGGGGCCAGGCGCGTGTCCGCGCCAAATCCGAGACCGGCAAGCCAAAGGGCGAGGAGATAGAAGAAAGTCATATCCCGCTTCAGTTTATGATATGAGGGACTTCGGGCCCTGGGCACTGTGGGGCAAACCCCCGCCGGAATTGGACCCCGCCTCCTCGGGACCTTTGGCCAACCCCGCTAAAATGAAATATAATCTCCGGGTTGAGTGCCCGTAGCTCAGGGGTAGAGCATTCGCCTTTTAAGCGAGGGGTCGAGGGTTCGAATCCCTCCGGGCACAAATGATTTACGCCCCCATCGTCTAACGGCTAGGACGCGGCCCTTTCAAGGCTGAAACAGGAGTTCGATTCTCCTTGGGGGCAATTTTTTCTCCGTCAAGCCAGCTTCTCGCGTAGTTTCGCGAGCTGCTCCTTTTGCTTGGCAGGGGCCATCCTCTGGATGTTCTTGAGCTTCCACTGAACCGCCGGCAGCCGCTCAGCGCCTTCGAGGCCCAGGAGCTTCCAGTCGGGCTTGCCTTCCTTGAGTGAAAGCCGGAATCCGCCGCATGGTGGAGATTCTGAACTCCAAACCTTCGGAGCTTAGAGGCCCAGCTTATCCCTAAGCCGCTTGAGCTGGTCGCGGCGCTTCGCAGCACCCATCTTGCGGATATTCTGGAGCTTCCATTGAATCGCGGGCAGCTTGTCGGCTCCCGGCACGTCCAACAGCTTCCAGTCGGGCGCGCCTTCCTTGAGCGAGACGAGGAACGCTTTCTCCGCGCCGGACAGGTCCTTCTTCAGGAGAGCGATCAGGCGCTCCCTGGCTTCCTTGAGCTCATCCAGCGTGACGGCCTCGTCGGTCATCCCTTGGAAGCCTTCCCTGAAGAGCGTCTCAATCTCCAGCCGGCTCGGGTCGAAGACTTCGTGCATGGGCCGCGAGTGTCCGGCAAGGTAGACGACGAAAGCTTTCCGAATATCTGGAGTGATGCCTTCGTTTTCCAAGAGGATCTTGATGTCGAAGAGGTCGCGCGGGTGCTGACGATCCAGGGCGGCGCATATCTTGCCGCCGTACAGGTCGGTGCTGGCCACCGTCATGATGGAGGCGGACAGGTCGAAGGTCGCGACGACCTTCTTCGATGCGGCGCGCTTTGCCGGCGCGCTCACGGTCCCGCGCAGAATGAAGTTCGGCTCGACCTTCACCGTCCCGCCCGGCCCTTTGACGAACAGCTTGGAGGTCGCGCCTCCGATGACGCCCTCTTGGATGGCGAATCCTTGTCCCAGGCCGCGCAGCGCGTCCGCCTTGATCCTCTTGAGCGCCGCGCTGATCCCGGCAAGAGCCTCGTCTCTCGAGTTGATCGGCAGATACACCAGATCGATGTCCACGGACAGCCGTGGCATGTCGCGCACGAAAAAGTTGATCGCCGTGCCGCCCTTGAGCGCGAAGCAATCCTCCTTGGCCACGAACGGCAGGACGCGGAGCATGAGCCGCGTCTGTTCGATGTAAGCGGGATTCATGCCGGTATCTGCTCCTTGTCGGGCCGCTGAAACGGGACGCTTATCTGGTACTTCTGATCGAAGTGCCCGCCCTTGACCAAGAGCCGCTTGCCCTTTCCGAGATCGACCTTCTTGAGGTCGAGCGAGGACAGCCATTGGTGCCCGCATATCTCGGCGAGAAGAAGGAACAGGCGCTTGGCCTTGACCGACCGGCAGTTCTCCAGCAGTTGCTGCACCAACTCGGGGCGCAGCGTGGCCAGCCCTTCCATCAGTTGCTGGGACTCCTCGAAAGCTTGGCTTGCCGGCAACTGGTCGAGAAACTCGAGCATCGCGCGCTCCGGGGCCGAGAGCTTTATCGAATAGTCCTCTATCGGCTTCTTGGTCAGACCGAGTTCCGGGCTCGACTGGAAGAGATTGGTCGCCACATAGCGCGTCTTGTCTTCCCAATCATGCTTCAAAAACCAAGACGGCGGCTTGACCTTCGGTGGACCGAACAGCCACTGGGTCGCGCCTTTGCGCATGGGTATGTAGTGGGCGTAGCCCTGAAGCTCGAGAGCCGTCTTGGCTCCGGCGTGTATTGGAAGGCCAAGCTGCTGTTGTATGGCGTAGAGTCCGCCCGTCCACTCCACGCTTTCGTTGAGCCGCGCATAGGCCCCGCGCCCTATGCGGCGCATCCAATGGAAGCGGCAGTAGCGGTCCGTGAGTTGACGGGATATGCCTTGTGTGTCCAGCCAGCCTTGCACGACGACCGCGCCCTTCGGCCATTTGCCGAGGAGCTCGGAGAGCTTTCCCTGCTGCTGAGTGGAGTCGGTCATGCTAGTTTAATTATAGCTCTAGATGTCAATCGGGGATTGTCAAATTGAGTCTTATATAAACTATACAATCCATCCGGTTTAAATATAGTTTAACTCGACAATCTGGGATTGTCAATAGACAGTATATTTAAACTCATTTTAAGATGGTTTTCATAAGGTCCCGTCACAATCATCCATTGTTTTGTATGACGAAGACCGCCTCAGATGCCTTCTCGATCCGTACGCCGCGCGAGGAAAACCGCGGCAGACAAGAACACGAGGCTCACCAAACCCTTTGCACTATGCACCATCGCCGAGTAAGGAGGTCTTGGCAGGAATCTGACCCAAATATCAGCGACGGCATTGAGCACGAACATAGATATGATCGCAGGATAGGCGCTTTGGGTCACCTCTGTCAACCAAGACAGAAGGAGTCCAAGTGCGAAGGAATACGGCACGTTATTCCAGCTCCCGGAACTGATGGCGAATAAAAGTGAGATCGTCATAATGGCCTTCGAGCGTGACCAAGCAGCGCTGAGCCGAGATTGCAGGAAGCCAACGATGAAGGCCGTCGAGACCACAGCCCAAAACTCTTCGACAGTCACAAAAGCACAGAACTTGCCGATCGTGGTGCCGCTCAGGTTCGCATAGAGTGATTGCATAACATTAGGTGGCGATCCGCCGAGAATCCCAAGGACCGTAGAATAGAAGAAACCAAGACCGAGCGAGCCGAGGACGGCGATAGAGATGCCCGCGCGACCGGTCTTCCGCGGTTCGAGGCGCAAGAAGACGGGCAAGCTCTCAGCCGATAGTTTTGCGCCGATCAGCGATATGCAAATAACACAGACCGACCTGAGCAAAAGAAATCCGACAACGATTCGAAAATGTAAAGGGGAGGCTTTCGCCAGGAGGCGAGAGACAACTTCTGACTGGAGCTGAGCGGGGCTTAGTCCCTGAAGCGCAGGATCGTTGATGACGTGCGTCAGGGTCCATCGTATGACAAACGGGAAGACCAAGAGAAAGGGCGCTACAAAGGCCGCGATGAGTGCGGCAAACGCCGGCCATGCGCGCGGTTTCTTTTCTTGATCTGCCATCATCTCAATTCGAGCGGATGACGCACCACCGCCTTGCATTGTACACCGTTAGGGCTACTGTAAGGACTCCAGCGATGGGAAAGACGAGCGAAGGGATGCACAGCGCCATGGTCCGATAGAACCATGAATTCCCGAGATATCTCGGATCCGACGGCAAGAGCATGTTCGCCCACGCATAGTAGAGAGGGAGGCAACCACCAACCATGAGCAAGTAACTCCGCGCTCTGCCGACCAGCCGCTCCGCCCTCGACATGTAGCAAGCCATGCGTTCCTCCTCCAACGTCATCCAGACGGAGGATTCAATGAAGAAGCCGATGGTCGCTGCGATTCCCAGAAAGAAAACCAAAACCTCTAACACGGAGTCGGGGTGGATCCGTTTGGAAGCCAGACAATAGAGTGCGAGAAGGACACAGGGCAACCAGAAGACGACGCATCGGAGATGTTGTATAGCGAATACGGTCTTTCGCGGTATGGGTAGAGAAAGCAAGTACGACCTCGAGATCCTGTCACGGGCTTTTTGGACGACAGGGAAACAATGGGCAGTTCCCATCATGCCCCACATGAAATATGTCTGACCTATAATAAACCAGACCCAGAAAACGAAAGATTCAGAACGAAGCCACCAGATCATTGGGATTGAGATCAACCCTATGAGCGCCCAGTGCAAACGAAAATCCAGAAAATCTCGCTTCAGGAAATGGCGCGGCGTCATGCATCATCTCCCTGCAAACTTTCCAGAACGGCCTCCGCGAGGTTAGCGTGGTCGTTGACGAATTCCGACAGCTTCGAAAATGCCGCCTGTTTCCCCTTATTGATCAGGAGTACGTGATCGGCGAAACCATCGAGGCCCTCCGGGATGTTGGTCGCCAGGATCGTCGTTAGACGCGAGCTCTTCTGCCGCTCACGAAGGAGGCCAAGGAACCTGTGCCGGCCGCGTATGTCCAAGACCGCCGTGACCTCATCAGCAACGACGAGCTTCGGATTCGCGGCCAGCGCCCCTACGATCTGAAGCCTTTGCATTTCACCGGTTGACAAGTTCCCTACGCGCTCCTTGTATCCGACGTCTAACTCCTTCATCAGCGCTCGCTCATCGGCCAGATCGTAATTGGGGTAGAAAACGCGATTGAATTCCAAGAACTCCTCGGCGTCCCAATCTCCAGGAAGATCGAATTTCTCCGATAGGTAAGCTATGTCGACGCGGCGCTGCCACGGGTCCGCCGAGGAATCTTCCCCGAAGACAGACGCCGAACCAGATGTCGGAAGACGGAAGCCCATCACGATATCGAGAAGGCTCGTCTTCCCAGCTCCATTCTCACCGAGAACGGCAAGGAAGCCAGCCTGCGGCAGATGGAAGCTAATGTCGTTAAGAATTGGCCGCGACGGCGCGGCGTGATAGTTGAGGTCCTTGACGATGACCATCTTCTGAGTATAGCCCTTCCTCTGGAGGGCTGCCAGTCCGCCTAGCCCGCACATTTAGTCGCTATCCGCGCAGCGGTCTGGGACTCGTGCTATAATAGGCCGGTCGTTAGAGCCGTTTCGAAGACGTTTTAGGGCCCGGATTTGTGCCAGATTTGTGCCACTTGGCGGCAAAAACGGGCGCTAACCGATGCAAACGGATGTAAGCGTATGCACTCGGTTTCTCGTCGAGAAACGGCGAGAATGCGGGCTCCCCGTCGGGAGATCAAAAAGTGCCGGATCGCCCTTTCAAGGCTGAAACAGGAGTTCGATTCTCCTTGGGGGCAATTCCTTTTGACCCCTTCCCATCACGCTCTGTCGAAGAGAAAAGCCCTTTCGTAGTCGGCCCAGATCTCGGGGCGAGCGAGATCCTGGCTCAAGCCCCGGACGATCGGGTCGAGATAGGCCCGGTCGAGTTCCGCCCTTCGCGCTCTGATCAGTTCGCGCGCGTCGTCCTTGTCCTTGGCCCGCTCGGAGATGATCTTGTGGACGACGAGGTCCTCGGGAGAGCACACTCGAAATTCGATCCCTTCGAGCTCGACGCGGCGCGCGCGGCCGATCGCGCGTTCTTCATATGGAAGCTGGCCGAACACGGCGTCGACCGGGACGCCCTCGACGGCCAGCGGAAGGACCCGCGTGTCGCGCACGAAAGCCACGGGATCGGGGACGCGCGGCTGGAATCGGGAGCACAGCCGCTGCAACAGAGCCGTTTCACGTTCGGCCGCCCACACGGTGACGTCCACGTCGAAGGTGGCCCGGGGACGCCCCCAGATCAGGTTGGCGATCCCTCCGATGATCATGTACGGAACTTTCTCTTCATCCAGGGCCGCGGCGAGCCGCCGGACGGCGTCCGTGAGGCTCATGCGCGGACGCGGGCCAGGTCGGCGCGCCAGCGCTTCCAGGCGCCGGCCCGTTCGGCGGGCGCTTCTCGCGACGCGGGCGGCAGCAGCCGGGCCAGCTCGTCCGACAGCCGCAGTGCTTGCGCCGCGCCGATCGGGGCTTCGCCGCTCTGCCAGGCGTTGAAGCGCTCGAGGCTCGCGAATCTCTCCGGGATCGCGGAGCGCGCCAACTCGACTTTGACCTCGAGGCCCAGGGCCCGCGCTATGCGCCGCAGAGTGCGCAGGTCCGCCTCCACCGCTCCGGTCTCGATGAGAGAGAGGTGTTGCTGCGAGAGGCCGGCCGCCGCGGCCGCGCGGGCTTGGCTCAAGCCCAGGTCGAGGCGGCGGCGGCGGATGACCTCCCCCATATCCTGGCTGATCATGCCAATATTATACATTAAATATTTATATTATTCAATACATATTTTATTATGTATTATCGATCCATTACTGGACCCAAGTACTGACCGTGTAGGTCTGCGAGGTCGTGGCACAGGTCCCCGCGCCGCCGTACTTGTCGTCGAAGATCCATTGCGCGTTGCCGGGCGTGCCCACGTCGAAGGCCCCGACCGGGTTCGTCGTGCCGATCCCGACGTTTCCGGAAGAATTGACGCGGACTCGCTCTGCCCCGCCCGCGGCGTCATTGCGGAACGACGCGCCGTTGAAGGTGTCCCGCCTGATATAGAGAGGGACATCGTAGACGGCCGCGGCGTCCCTTCAGCCGCCCCCGGTCAAGACGGTCGACGAAGAGGCCGTCCGCGAACTCGAGCAAGCGCGCGCCGACCGGCAGCGCCTGCAAGCCGAGCAGATCGAAGCCTCGTTCCGCAAAGCCTAGGGCATTCCCCGCGGGCCACAAATTCTGATATCATGAAGTCTCGCATGCCAGAGCCTTTGCGTCTGATCGTGGTCGGCGCCGCGGGCCGCATGGGCTCGCGGGTCTGCGCCCTGGCCTCGGCCGACCGGCGCTTCCGCCTGGCCGGGAGAGTCCTCCGCTCGACGCCCGCGCGCAGGCTGAGGGAAATCGTCTGCGACGCCGACGCGATCGTAGACTTCTCGGCGCCCGCCGCCTCTTTGGCCTGCGCGCAAGCCGCCGCGGCGGCGCGCAAGGCGATCGTCATCGGGACCACCGGCTGGACGCCCTCGCAGCGCTTGCGGCTCAAAGCCTTGAGCCGACGGGCCCCGATCCTGCTCTCGCCCAATTTCAGCTTCGGGGTCAACATCCTTTATCTTTTGGCCAAGACCGCCTCGCGCCTGCTGCCCGATCACGAGGCCGGCGTCGCCGAACTCCACCACAGCCTCAAGAAGGACGCGCCCTCGGGGACCGCCTTGGCGCTCGCGGCCGCGCTCGGACGCGGGAAGGTCCCGATCGTCTCGCAGCGGCTCGGCGACGCGGTCGGCGAGCACACCTTGACCTTGGCCGGGCCGTCCGAGCGGCTCGAACTGACCCACCGGGCCCACTCGCGCGACGTCTTCGCGCTTGGGGCGCTGGAGGCCGCCCTTTGGCTGCGCGGCAAGCGCCCGGGGCTCTACGCGATGAAGGACCTGCTCGGACTCGCATGAAAAAGCTCCTGGCCCGCCTCGAAAAAGCCGCGGACTGGCTCGACTCCGACGATCCCGAGGAGCCGGCCTACGATCCCGTGCATTTCGGAACGGTGCTCGTCGTCACCTTGATCGCCGTCGGCGCGCTCTATTGGCTGCTCTGGACCTTGCTCGTCTATGAGGGCGGCCTGCCCGCGAAGCTCTCGGCGCTGGCCCAGCTCGCCTCCGGCGGGAACCCGGGCCCCGACGCGTTCGAGGGCTGGCTCGGCAATACCGCGGCGCTGATCCTGGCGGCGGCGGCCGTGGCCGCGCTCCACGCCATCTACCGCAAGGCCGCGGCGAAAAAATAGTGGCCGCTTCCTGCGTGCTGCTCTTGGGCGCGAACCTTGGAGACCGCCGCAAGAACCTGCGCGAGGCCTTGGCGGGCCTGGCGCGGCTTCCTGGAAGCCGTCTCGGCACTCGGAGCAAGGTCTACGAGACCGCGCCCGTCGGTCCAAGCCACCGGCCTTATCTCAATCTGGCCGTCGAGTTCCGGACCTCCTTGACGCCGATGGGGCTGCTCGTCGAGCTCAAGCGTCTCGAGGCGCTGGCGGGACGACGGCCCGGGCGGCGTTGGGGAGCTCGGGCGTTGGACATCGACATACTGCGCTACGGAGTGCTTCGCCTCAAGAGCCCCTGGCTGAGCTTGCCGCACCCGCGCATACTGGAGAGGGCCTTCGTCCTGGCGCCGCTCTGCGAGCTCTGCCCGGCCTGGAAGCCGGATGGGAGGACCACGGTCGCCGCCCGCCGCCGTCGATTGAACCCGGGCCCGGGAACTGTTAAAATCTATTCAAATGGCCTCTAAGCCCGAGAAAGAGCAGTCCGTCTCGACGGCCAAGCTCGTCGAAATGAAGCAGAAGGGCGTCAAGATCAGCTCCTTGACGGCCTACGACGCCCCGACCGCGCGCCTGCTCAACGAGGCGGGCGTCGACGTGATCCTCGTGGGCGACTCGGTCGGCATGGTCAAGCTCGGCTACGAGAACACCCTGCCCGTCACTTTGGACGAGATGCTCCACCACGTGAAGGCGGTCAAGCGCGGCAATACCCGCTCCCTGCTGGTCGCCGACATGCCCTATCTGACCTACGAGCTCGACCTCAAGGAGACCCTGCGCAACGCCGGCCGCCTGATCAAGGAGGGCGGCGCGCACGCGGTCAAGATCGAGGGCGGGCTCGAGATCGCGGGCATGGTCAAGGAGCTCATCAAGATCAACATCCCGGTCATGGGTCACCTCGGGCTGACCCCGCAGGCCCTCAACCGCTTCGGCGGCTACAAGGTCCAGGGGCGCAAGCCCCAGGAAGCCGAGAAGATGCTGACCGACGCCAAGATTCTTGAAGGCGCCGGCGCTTTTGCTTTGGTGCTCGAGTGCGTGCCTCCGGCGCTCGCCAAAGAAATCACACGCAAGCTCTCCATTCCGACGATCGGGATCGGCGCGGGCCCGCATTGCGACGGGCAGATCCTCGTCGTCGACGACATGCTGGGCCTCTCCGATGGAGCGCCGCTCAAGTTCGTCAAACGCTACGCCGACTCGAGGGCCTCCATGCTCAAGGCCGTCCAAGCCTACTGCCGCGAGGTGCAGGCCGGTTCCTTTCCCTCGGCCGAGCACACCTTCGCCGACGCGCCGAAGGCCTCGGACAAGCTCAGCACGTGAGCCCCTGGCTCCTCCTCGGCCTGTTCGCCGCCGCCGGCCTGCTCGGCGTCTGCTACTGGGGTGCGGGGATCATCCTCCATCCGCCTCTCATGAGCCGCAACGAGACCTTCCCCGAGCAGTTCGGCATCCGCTACGAGAAGGTCTCCTTCAAGACCCGCGACGGTTTGATGCTCAAGGGCTGGTGGATGCCCTCGCCCAAGGGCAGTTCCGAGCGTCGGACATTGATCATGTGTCACGGCTGGGGCGACAAC
This sequence comes from Elusimicrobiota bacterium, assembly GCA_016194705.1. Classification (GTDB taxonomy): domain Bacteria; phylum Elusimicrobiota; class Elusimicrobia; order UBA1565; family UBA9628; genus PALSA-1176. The sequence continues at coordinate 169,467 of JACQAZ010000005.1, forward strand.
AAGGGCGACCTCCTCAAGATCACGAATTTTCTCAGCACCGAGGCCGGCTTCAACCTGCTCTACTTCGACAACCGCTCGCACGGCGAGAGCGAGGGCGAGATCACGACGATCGGAGCTCTCGAGACCGTCGACTTCGACGCGGCCGTCAAATATCTCCAGGACAATAGGCCCGAGTTCCTCGAGCGGCTCGGCGCCTTCGGCCTCTCGATGGGCGCCGCCGTGGCCTGCATGTCCGCCCCCGACCATCCCGAGATCAAGGCCCTCGTGCTGGAAAGCCCGTTTACGGACTACCGCGGCGTCGTGCGGCGCTGGGCCTGGAACAACATGTATGTTCCTTATTTTCCGCTGGCTTGGATCACCCTGTGGCTGCTGAAGCTGCGCGTCGGCGATCCCAAGGTGACGGCCTACAGCCCGATCAAGTTCGTCACGGACATCTCCCCACGCCCCCTGTTGATCATCGGCGGCTCCGAGGACCGCTTGATGCCCGAGGACGACGTCCGGCGCCTCTTCGCCAAGGCCGGCGAGCCCAAGCAGCTCTGGATCGTTCAGGGCGCCAAGCACGCCAAGTGCCACGACATCGCGGGCCTCGAGTACGAGACCCGCGTCGCCGGCTTCTTCAACAGGAACCTCTAATGAAGGTGATCGGCCGCCGCGCCGAGATGGCGGCTCTGTCCGACGCCTGGCGGCGCCGAGGCCTGGCCCTGGGCTTCGTGCCGACGATGGGCGCCCTGCACGAGGGCCACGCCGCGCTGATCCGCCGCGCGAGGAGGCAGAACAAGCGCGTCGCGGTCTCGATCTTCGTCAACCCCGCGCAGTTCGGCCCCAAGGAGGATTTGAGCCGCTACCCGCGCCCCTTCGCGGCCGACCGGCGGCTCTGCGAAAGGTTGGGCGTCGACGCGCTCTACCATCCCTCCGCCAGGGAAGTGTATCCCAAAGGAGTGCGTACGACCGTCGAGGTCCAAGGCCTCTCGGACCTGCTCTGCGGCGCCGTGCGTCCCGGCCATTTTAAGGGCGTGGCGACGGTGGTGCTCAAGCTCTTCGTGACGGTCCGTCCGTCTCGCGCCTACTTCGGCGAGAAGGACTTCCAGCAGCTGCAGATCGTGCGTCGCATGGTCCGCGACCTCGACTTGCCCGTCGAGATTGTCGGCTGCCCGACGGTCCGCGACGGGGACGGATTGGCCCTCTCGTCGCGCAACGCCTACTTGAGTCCCTTCGAGCGCGCGGTCGCGCCCAAGCTCCATCAGGCCCTGCGGCTCGGAGCGCGGCTTGCCCGGAAGGCCGGCACGCCTTTGAGGCTGCTCCGGGAGGTCCGCCGCGAGCTCCTGATGATCCCCGGAGCAACGATCGACTACGTCAGCGTCGTCGACCCCGCGTCGCTCGAGGACGCGCGGCGCCTCAAGGGCCGCCTGAGGCTGCTGACGGCCGTCCGGGTCGGCAAAACGCGTCTGATTGACAACATCGCGCTCTCTTGTTAGGATGAATCCTTGACCTCATTCAAGCGCAAGCAGTTCTGGATCGACTCCCCGCTCCAGCTCCACATCCTGGGCTATGTACTCGTCCTGGTGACGGTCAGCCTTTCGCTGCTGTCCTACAGCGTCATGCACGGCATCACCGAGGCCGCCGCCGCGGAGGCGCGCATGTTCTTTTTCTCGCTCGACTGGGTGCGAAACGCGATCCGCGCGCCGATGATCCTGGCCTCGTGCCTGTCGATCCTGGCCAGCGGGGTGGCGACCTTGCTCTGGTCTCACCGCTTCGCGGGCCCCTTGCGCGTGCTCTCGGCCGCGATGGGCCGCCTGCGCCAGGGCGACCTCAGCACGCCCGTCCGGATCCGCAAGACCGACACGCACCAGGAGCTCATCGCCGAGTTCGCGCAGATGCAGGAAGACCTCCGGGAGCTCATCAAGAAGGACCGCCACAAGGCCCACGAAGCGGTCAAGAAGCTCGAGCACATCCTCAAGGCCTCCTCCCACCCGCCCAAGGACCTCGAGCACCTGATCGACGAGCTCAAGACCATCGGCGGCGGGTTTCAACTCTAGGCCTCGATCGCGCGGCGTTGCCTCCATCGGCACGTCTTCCTCACGGCTTCCCCTTCTCTTCTTCCCGGCACCTTTGCGCGTAGAGCGCCTCCCACAGTTTCGTCAGCGCGAAGAACGTCTCCGAGAGCACGGGATGCCGGCTCCGCTCCTCCCAGATCGACGTCATCGCGCTGGTCAATCCCGCGCACAGCGCCGCCTTGAGCTCCGCGTTGATGACGCCCGCGACATGCCCATCGACGGCCGGCTTTCGAGTCTCATTCGCGTGAGCGTCCATGTCTCCCCCCTGCCAGGCCGGCGGCGCAGATCATCAGCACCAACGGCAGCGCCAGCGCGAGCCCCGCGGCCGTGAGGCCGAATTCAACGAGTCCGACGGCGTCTGACTTCATCGTCATATTTCTGTACTTTCTGTCGACACAGAAACTTACATCCAAAAAAAATCAGCCCTTCAAGCCCAGCAGCCCGATCGCCTTGCCCCCCAGCGCGAGGAACCGCCGGACCATCGCCGTCGGCAGGCGCCGCAGGTCCTCGTACCAGCGCGAGAAGACCTCGAAGAAGCCCAGCATCTCCTGCACGCGGTGCTTGGCATATGTGCCGTCGGCGCTGCCGTCGTCCAATTCGGCAGCCGCCTGCTTGAGTATCCGCATCCACGGGTCGATCTCGCGCCGCTTCTGCTCCGAAACGACCGTGCGCATCATCTCCCAGACGTCCTGCGTGCACTCAAAGTACTCGCGCCGGCTGCCCAGCACGTGGACCGTCTTGACGATGCCCCAGCTCTGCAGCTCCTTGAGGCTGTTGCTGACGTGGGAGCGCGCCACCGACAAGGTCTGCGAGATCTCCTCAGCATCCAGCGGCTTGGGCGAGAGGAACAGCAGGCCGTGGATCTGACACTCGGTCCGGTTGAGCCCCCAATGGCTGGCCATCTCGCCGTACTGGGTCAGGAATTTCGAGGTCTTCTCTGAGAGCTTGGGCATTGATTTCTCTTATTTCTGAGTATACAGGAATTTCAGTAATCTGTCAAGGCCCGTTGCGGACCTAGGGCTTGAGCCTGGCTTCGAGCTCTTTGCCGTCCTTGAGGTTGTCCGGAAATTCGGCGGGATCTGTCGGGTTCTTGAGCGAATAGAGCCGGTCCAACACCTCGCGCGCCTTGTCCTTCTTGCCTGCGTCGATGTAGGCCTCGGCCAAAGACGGATAGTTGACCGCGTAGTCGGGAGAGAGCGCCAGGGCCTGCTCGAACTCGGCCAGGGCCTTCTTCTTGCTGCCGCCGACGAGCCCCGGCAATTGCGAGTAAAACTCGCCCAGGACATGGTGCGCCCCCCCGTACTTGGGATCGAGCTCGAGCACGGTCAGCATCTCCTTCTTGAGCGGGCCGATCATGAACAGCGAGTTCATGATCCCGCGCGCCTGGCCGCGCTTGCCCATCGTGACGCCGAGCCAAAAATGCGCGTCGGGGTCCCTGGGCTCGAGCGCGACCGACTGCCTGACGATGCCCTCGGCCCGCTCGAAGGCCTCGATCCGGTCCTTCTTCTTGCTGAGCTTCTCGCCCGCGCGCATCAGGCTTCGGCCCAGACGCCAAAGCACTTTGGGATTCTCAGGCTCTTCCTTTAATAAGGCCTCGAGCTTGGCGACGCTCTCATCGAGGTTCTTCCCTTGGTCGCGGTGAAAGTAAAGCTGGTCGATCGCCGCGAAGTCCTCGGAAGACGCCGCTCGAGAGACGCAGGCCAAGCCCATCAGCAACCCCGCAAGAAGCAGCCGCTTGACGGCCAGGGCCGCCGCCTTCTTCGTCCAGAACGCCGCGCGCCTCATCGCGCCACCCCCCTTCGCGCCCGCGTCCTCAAGGCTCACGGGACAGGTCATCCTCTTTCGAATCGAGGGCTCGCTGGCCCCGCAAACGAATGCCGTAGGCACGCCCGCGGCTCGGGCCAGGCGTGAGAACTCGACGGGTGCCTTGCCGAAAAAGCTCGTCTTGTCGAGCCTACCCTCGCCTGTCAAAGCCGCCGACGCGCCCGAAAGACGCCGACGAGCCCCGAGCTCTTCGAGGACGAAGGACGCGCCGGGAACGAGCTTCGCGTTCAAGAACGCCAGCAAGCCCGCGCCGAGACCGCCGGCCGCCCCGGCTCCCGGACGCTTGGCGACATCGGCGCCCAGGTCTCGCTTCAAGATCATCGCGTAGCGTGTCAGGGCCTTCTCGAGCGTCCTGACCTGGGCGCGGGTGGCGCCCTTCTGAGGGCCATAGGTGCGCGCCGAGCCCTTCGGTCCGAGCAGCGGGTTCGTGACGTCCGAGACGGCGATGACGCGCACGCACCACAATCGCCTTTCGAGGCCCCCAAGATCGGCTCTCTCCAGCCGCAACAGCGCCTCGGCGTGAAGAGCGAGGTCGCGGCCGAAAGCGTCGAACAATCGAGCGCCCAAGGCCTGCGCCATGCCGGCCCCGCCGTCGTTGGACGCGCTGCCGCCCATCCCGACGAGGATCGTGCGCGCCCCTTTCTTGAGCGCCGCGTCGATGAGCTGACCGGTGCCGAATGAGGTCGCTCGCAAGACGTCGCGCTTCTGGGGAGGGACCAAGGCCAGCCCCGAGGCTCTGGCCATCTCGACGACCGCGACCTTTCCCGGAAGCCAGGCGAAATGCGCCGTGCGGCGCTCGCAGAGAGGGCCCAGGACGGAAACGGGGACGAGCCTGCCGCCCTTGCAGGCTAGCAAGGCCTCGATCAGGCCGTCGCCGCCGTCGGAGATCGGCATCAGGTCGAGCTCGGCGTCGGGAAGGACCGACTTGACGCCGGCGGCCATCGCTCGGCAGGCTTCCAGAACGGATAGGCTGCCCTTGAACGCATTGGGGGCGATCAAGATCTTCACGCCGTCAAAGAGTGAAAAGGGTGAAGGCCTGGCACCGTTCCGTTAAGGGAAGGTGCCGCGGATCTTAACGGCCTTGGCCAATCGGTTGAGGCCCACCATGAAAGCCGCAAGCCTCATGTCGACCCGCTCGCGCTGAGCCGTGCCGTAAACGTCGCGGAAGGAGGCCACGATGATGTCCTGCAGCCGCGCGTTGATGTCTTTCTCGCTCCAAAAGTAGGACTGGATGTCCTGCACCCATTCGAAGTAAGAGACGGTCACGCCGCCCGCGTTGGCCAGGATGTCCGGAACGACCATGATCCCGCGCTCTTGCAGGATGCGGTCGGCCGCGTTGGAGGTCGGGCCGTTGGCGCCCTCGATGACGTACTTGGCCTTGATCCTCGGGGCGTTGACGTGGTTGATCGTGTTCTCCATCGCCGCGGGGATCAGGACGTCGCAGGGGACCTCGACGAACTGCTCGACCGGCACGTGTTCAGCTTTTGTATAGCCCGCGATGGTGTCGTGCTTGGAGCGGTAGGCCAGGACGTCGTCGACGTCGAGGCCCTTGCCGTCGTAGAGACCGCCGCCCACGTCCGAAATTCCCACGACCTTGCAGCCGTGCTCGGAGAACACCTTGGCGGCGTTCGAGCCCACGTTGCCAAAGCCCTGGATCGCGATGGGCGCCTTGCGCAAGTCGAAGCCGCGCACGTTGGAGAGCTCGCGGGTCACGTAGAACACGCCGCGGCCCGTGGCCTCTTTGCGGCCCAAGGAACCGCCGATGTCGAGCGGCTTGCCGGTCACGACGCCCGGGCAGGAGTAGCCGATCGTCATGGAGTAGGTGTCCATGATCCAGCCCATGATCTGCTCGTTGGTGTTCACGTCTGGAGCCGGGATGTCCTTGTCCGGGCCGATGATGATGGAGATCTCGGAGGTGTAGCGCCGCGTCATGCGTTCGATCTCGCCGATCGACATCTTCTTGGGATCGCAGATGATGCCGCCCTTGGCGCCGCCGTAGGGCAGGTTGACGACCGCGCACTTCATGGTCATCCAGAAAGAGAGGGCCTTGACCTCGTCGAGCGAGACCTGCGGGTGGTACCGGATGCCGCCCTTGGCGGGTCCGCGGTCGAGATTGTGCTGGATGCGGTAACCCTCGAACACCTTCATGGTCCCGTCGTCCATCCTGACCGGCACGGCGACGGTCAGGATTCTTTTGCAGTGGCGCAGACGCTCGAGCACCATGGGATCCATATGCATCTTCTCGCCGGCGCGGTCGAGCTGCTCCATGGCCTGGTGCCACGGATTGGACTCCGAAGCCTCCACTCGCTCGGGATGCTTCTCAGGAGCCTTCACGGCCGCCTTCGCGTGGGTCGTCTTGGTTTCCATGGGGATTCCTCATCGTGGCGCGGACAACGTCCAGTTCCCGGATTCTACTATATATCGCGGCCGCAATCTTAACGGGGCCGCCGGCGAAATGATAACATGCACCGCAATGCAGGAACGCAGCAAATGGGCGTTTTGGATCATGGTCTCCGCGGCGCTGCTCATCGTGTGCGTGCCCTCGGCCGTGCTGCTCGACGCGGTGCGCCGCTATGAGAGGTTCCTTGAGGGCTTCGAGGCCAGCCCCCTGCGGCCGGTGCGGATGCGAGGGACGCCCCACCGCGAAGGCCGGGGGGCCGACGTGGAGTCGAAGCTCGAGTTCGTCGATTTCCGGCTGAGCTCGCCCAAAGCGGCGAAGGTCTCCTTGGTCGGCGACTTCAACGCGTGGAAGGCCGGCACCTTGCCCATGGCCAAGATGCCCGGAGGCTCCTGGGAGCTGACCTTGCCGCTTCCGCCGGGGCGGTACCGCTACCGGTTCGTCGTCGACGATGAGGAGATCCTCGATCCGGAGGGCAAAGAAACGGACGAGGTCTCCGGGAAATCGGCTTCGGTGAGGATGATCCCTTGACTGGATCCAAGGCGAGGGCAAGTCTGTTGATTCTCGTCATGGCCCTCGTCCTAGGCTTGGCAAAGCCAAGCCTAGGACTGTTTGGATCAAATCACAAGATCACTATCCTCTGGATCCCGGCCGAGTCGTTCGACAAGTGGAACGAGCTCGATGAAATTCTCGAAAATTACAAGGACCTCAGGTTCACCATCGCCGTCGCGCCGGAGGACGTCCCGGCGGACGCCGCGAAGAAGCTCTCCGCCTGGAGCGCCGCGGGCCGCCTCGAACTCGCGCTGCGGCTCCCGGGGATCCCATCCTGCCGCTCATCGCCGCGCACCCCGCCGCTCCCCGCCCGCAGGACGTCCTCGACCGGCTGACGATCGAGCGCGAAGCCTTCCGAAGGCTCTTCGGGGCTCCGCCCGCGGGATTCTCCGCCGGAGGCGGAGCGGTGAGCCCGGCGCTGTTCTACGCCTTCAACTCGCTTGCTTTGAGCTGGGCGGCCTGCGGCGATTACGCCGCAAGCTCGGCGACGTGGGCGGCGGCCGGCCCGACCATTTTGGTCCCCTTCAAGGGCATCCAGACCTTGGGCCGTGAGCTCCAGCCGGCCGACCTCGCGCTGCCGGACGATCCGACGGCCGGCGCGCTGGCCGTCGACGAGGCAGACGGCCTCGTTCCCGAAGGCTCCTGGCTGAGGCTGCTCAGGGCCTTATCCGCCAAGCGCCCGAGCGCTGCTTGGACGACCGTGTCCGGGGCCGTCGGGGAACGACGCGACAGAGGACGCGCAGCCGCGGCCACCGCCAAGACCTGGCCCACCTGGGCGGGAGGCACGACGCTGTGGACCTCGCGCGGCGCTTCGCGCAGGGCCTGGAAACTCTACGGCGAGGCCGCGGCGGCTCTGGCGCGCTACCAGAACTCCGGGGCGGCGAACTTAAAGAACCTGGAAGACGCGACCGCGGAGCTCTACTCGGCCCAATCGGGACGCTACTATCGCCTTCTATCGCAGCTGGGGCCCGAGCGCGCCGCCGCCGACAGGGAGCTGCGCGACCGCCTCGTCGCAGTCTACCGCAAGACGCGCCAGACCCCGCCGGAGGGGCTCTTCATCTCGCTCCTGGCCGAGGGCGGCCCGCGCTCAGGCGAGGACGACGAGACCGAAGCCGGTTCGACCGACATCCACTACGCGCAGGGCGACTCATGGCTCTCCTTCGACAATCCCCCGGGCTCGCTGGCCCGCGCTCCGGAAGGAGCTGATCCCCTCCCCGATGGGGCTCCGCAGGCGGAACTCTGGAGGATCAAGGGCCTGCGGGTCGAGTGGGACTCAGCGGGGCTGACTTTCATCTATCGCCTGGCCAGGCTCGCGGCCCCCGACGGAGGTGCCGACCTGGGACAGGTCATGCTCGACACCTACATCGACCTCAATCACACGGCCGGAGCCGGCTCGGTCCCGCTGCTGCCGGGGCGTCCGGGAGCGCTGGCGGCGCGCGACGCGTGGGAATACGCTCTGACCCTTTCCGCCGCGGGAGCGTACCTCTATCGCTCCAATCCGCTCGGCTCTCCGCTGCAGGAGGCGAAGCTCGCGATGAGCACCGACCCCCAGAAAGGCGAGATCCGTGTGAGCGTCCCGAGCACGCTCGTCAAAGGCAACCCCCTGCGCTGGGGCTATGCGGTCCTGGCCCTGGCCGCCGACCGCGACACCTTGGTCAGGCCCCCCCCGAGACCGGCCGTTGATCCGAAGCGCGGCGCGATCCTTGGGCTGCTCGCGCCGCTGGAACAGCAGAAGGGGGTCTCTTCCGACCCGGCGCGTCCGCGCCTGGGCGCGGTCCGGATGCCGGCCGGCCCGTTATAGCCCGCCATAGCGGCCGTGGAAGGTCACCTTCCGCGTGATGGTCTCGGTGTTCCCGCTCGAGTCGCGCACCGAGATCGAGATGATGTTGGGCCCGTCGTTGAGCTTGATCTCGACCGAGAAATTGCCGTTCTCGTCCTGGCGCCCCGGCTTGCCGTTGACGCTGACGCTGAGGTTGTCGGAGGTCACGCGGCCGACGATCCGGTACATGTCGTTGACGACGTCCTCGTCCCCGGAGGGCTTCGAGACCAGCAGCGAGGATTTGAGGTCGGTCTTTAGGGCCTTGAGCTGCCGGCCCAGGCCGACCGAGTAAAGCCGCGGCGAGGAGAAGGCCTGCTCGGTGCCCAGCAGGTCGATGAGCGCGATGCGAAACCAATAGATGCCCGACGGGATATTCTCATATGCGAGATCGATCCGGCTGTCCGCCTCGAAGACCTTGTCGAAGATGACTTTGTCGAACTGGCGCGCGCGCGAGGCCTGGAGGCGGTAGCCCGAGATCGGCAGACCGATGCTCAGGCCGGAGACCTCCGCCTTGAGGTTGTTGGCGTCGGCGGCGTTGTTGACGTCGTCGGCCGCGGCCCCCGTCGGGAGTTCGGCCCCTGAGGCGACTTTCAGGCGCGACTGTCCGGCGACGGTCTCGCCGTTGAAGTCGGCGGCGCGGGCCTCGAACTCGGGCAGGTCCGCGATCTTCGTGGGAGCCGTCGGGGCCAAGCCCAGCTTGACCTCGCTGGCCATTCCCGCCTTGACGTCGACGCTCTTGCCCTGCCCCTCGACGGCGGCCAGGCCGGTGTAGACCTCGACCAAGGTGCTCAGGTCCTGGCGGACGCGCGCCGAGTACTGCGTGTCCTGGGTCTTGGGCGTGATGCGAGCCGAGACCGTCACGACCTTCGAGCGGCCGACGAAGAGCCCGCCGGTCTTGAGCTCCACGTCGTAGTCTTCATGCATCGGCTTGATGATGGCCAAGGAATTCGGGTCGAGGCTCAGCAGATCCGCGTTGAGGAATTTCACCTTGGCCTTCGAGGCGTCCAAGGTTCTCACGGAATCGCCCCGAAAGAGCTCCATCTCCTCCTTGGCCCCCTTCCAGTCCGCGGTCTCCTTGCGGCGGAAGAGCACGCGGTTGACCATGTAGATCAGGTGCGCGGCCCGGAGGTTTTCCTTGATCAGCTGGATGGGGACCCTCAGGACCATTCCCGGCAGGGCCACGGTCGGGTCCGAGGACGGGAGCCGGTTGTAGCGGAGGATTTGGTCCCACTTCGACGGGTCCTTGAGGTAGGTGTTGGCGATGCCCCACAATGTGTCGCCCTGTCGGACGACGACGTTCTGGAAGACCACCTCGGCGGCGCCCCCCCCTCCCGCGCCCGCCGAGGGACAGGCCAGGAAAAGCGAGAGAATCAGGCCTCTCATGCCCACAGTGTACATCTTAGGCATCAAATCGGCCTCAAGTGGCCAGGGGCCTAGGCCACGCCCTCCGGAAGCATGACCTTCCCTTCCTTGTCCAGGCACAGGTTCTTCGGGAGGGTGAAGATGAACCGCGAGCCCTTGCCGATCTGAGATTCGACCCAGATGCGTCCCAGATGCGCCTCCACGAAAAATCGCGCGATCGTGAGCCCCAGTCCTGTGCCGCCCTTGCGCTGACCGGTCACCTGCTCGAACTTCTGGAAGATGCGCTCGAGGTACTCCGGCGGGATGCCCTCGCCGGTATCCTCGACGCAGCACCTGAGCCCCCCCTCCTCGTCCTGGATCGAGACGGTGATCGTGCCCCCCTCGGGCGTGTACTTGATCGCGTTGCCGATGAGGTTCGTGAAGACCCGCTCGATAAGGTCGGGGTCGACGTCGATGGTGAACTCCTCGGTCGCCGCGAGCTTCATGGAGACTTTGCGGCCCGCGGCGAGCGATTCGAGGATCGAGATCGAGCGGCCCGCGATGCCGGCCACGGAGACGTTCTTCAAGCCCAGGCGGATGCGGTCCGACTCCATCTTGGCGATGTCGAGGATGTTGTTGACCATGCTCATGAGCCTGGAGGTCGAGCGCTTGACCGAGGAGACGATGTTGTGCTGGTCCGGGTTGAGCACGCCGGCCGTGCCCTTCATCAGAACGTCGAGGAAGCCCATCGCCGAGCCCAGAGGATTGCGCAGGTCGTGCGTGACGTAGTGAAGGAACTCCTCCTTCATCTTGTCGAGCTCGCGCTCGAGGGTGACGTCGCGCAGGGCCACGACGACTCCGAGATGGGAGCCGCGCCCGGGGGAAACGACCTGGTAGCCGCTGACGCGCACATACTTGTGGGTCTGCTCGGTGGAGAGATCGACGTCCTTGAAGGCGTCGGGCTTGGGCGCCTGATCGGCCCTGACGACCGCGTCGCGCAGGGGAGATTCCGGGAAGACCTCGGCGATCATGCGCCCCTCGAAGGCGAGATCGGCCGCGGCGCCGAACATCTCGAGGCACTTGCGGTTGATCAGCTGGAGCCTTCCCTCCTTGTCGGTCATCAGGATGCCGTCGTTGATCGAGTACATGATCGCCGCGGTCTTGCGCTGCTCGGCGATCAGGCGGTCGATCTGCAGGACCGAGTAAGACCTCAATTGGGCGGTCATCCGGTTGAAGGTCTCGGCCAGGTCCTGGAGTTCGTCGCGCGTGTCGATCTGGACGCTGGTGATGAACTCTCCCCGCGAGACCGCCTCGGCGGCGCGCGTCAGGGCGAACAGCGGCTCGGTCAGGCGCCGCGCGAAGAGGATGGCGCCCAGGATCGCGACGACGACCGCGCCCACGACCATGCCTATGGCCGTGCGCTTCATGCGGTTGGCGGCCTGGTAGGCCTCGTCGCGCGACTGAAGGATGATGACGGCGTTGCCGATGGCCTTGGTCGGGGCATAGGCCCCCAACCAGGGACGCTTGGTCGGGCCCAAGAACTCGCTCGAGCCCACGCTGTTGGAACCCAGTGCGGAGCGCACGATCGCCCATTGCGGGAAGGTCGAGATCTGGATCGCAGTGAGGCTCTGCTTTTGAAACAACAGCGGCTTGCCCTCCGAGTCGATGAGCACCGCGAACCCAGTCCCGCCGACGCGCTCGGAACCGATCCGGGCCTCGAGGCTGCGCAGCGAGACGACCACGCGCGCCAAGACCATCTTGTTCATCGGATAGTAGATGATCAGGGAGGGAATCTCGCCCGAGCGCGAGACATCAAGCGAGCGCTTCCCGTTCTCTATGAAGCGCTCGAACCCGCTTTCTCCGTGATGGGAGGTCAGGGCCTGCTCGGTGCTGAGGTCCGGATTGAAGACCTTGAGCAGCTCCTGGCCCTGAGCGTTGACCATGGCGATCTCGACGATGTCGGCGTGCGTCTCGATGAGACTGCGCAGGAGCTGCTGCTTCTCCGGCCAGTCCAATTTCGTCTGCAGGGACGCCAAGGCGAAGGTGATCTTCTCGTTCGAGACCTTGAAGTAGTCGTCGACCTCCTCGGCGAGCTTCTCGGCGAGCTTGGTGTGGAGCTCGAGGACGGCGTCCTGTATCCCTCCGCGGCTGATGTTGGTCAGCTGAAAGCCCAAAAAAACGACGGGGATGAGGGCGACCGCCCCCATCACGGACATGAACTTGCGGAATAGGCCCGAACGCAGCCAGCGCATATCGCACTTCTAAGGATAGGGCAAGAATCCCGGGGTGTCAATACCGGTTAAAGGACGGTAAAGACTCTCGTTTTTTCAATGCCTGGACAGCAAAAAATAGGGCGCGGCCGGACGACGCCTATTTGAGCTTCAAAGACTCGAAGAAGCGCCTCCGGTCCGGTCCGGTCCGTCGGGAGAGCCCCGCGCGGAGGAGAAGGCCAAGAAGATGGCGGTGCGTTCCCATTTGACGTCGCGCACGACCGCGCGCGCGGCGCCTTGGCGCAGCACCTCGAATTCGCCGCCCGGAGCGTTGTCGACGAGGGTGAACCGCCTGCCCCCCGGCGAGCCCCCAAGCTCCTTGGCGAACTCCGACTCGGCGGCCTCCATCTGCTTGGCGGCGAGGTCGGGGTTGTCGGAGAAGCCGGGAGGGATCTCGAAAGTGGTGACGACGTAAGACCGGCCGCCATGCTCGGCGCGGTAGGCCGTGCCTCGGCCGCCGCCGAGGGAGCTGGGCGCGATCTTGGGCTTGACCGGCATGTACACGGCGAACGAACCCCCGGACAGCACGCGGCCGGACCAAGCGGCGGGGGCGGCGGCCGCAGACGCGGTCTGGGTCGCGACCGCGGGCGGTCCCGCCGGAGCGGCGGACCGCCGGGGCTGCGGTCCCGTCAGCGCGAAAGAATCGAAGAACCTCTTGCGGTCGGCCGGCTCGTCGGAGTCTCTGGCATGGACATACATAAGAATGTAGAGACGGTCGCCGGCCAGGAGCCCCCGCATGACGGCCAGACCGTGCTTCTCGAGTTCGGCCTCGACCTCGCGGCCGCGGAGCCCGTTCGAGTCGGCGGATCGATGCGCGACGATGCTCCCATGGTCCTTGGCGAGGATGCCCTGCATGCCCTTCTCCAGGGCCCCGTCGAGCGCGCGCTCCGGATCGAAGTCCCCCGACGGCAACTCCAAGTAGTCCACGCCGTACGCGCCGTTGTCCGGGGTCTCCGCGAGGTACAAGCGCGAGCGGATGGACCGGCCGTCGGGCAGCGAGGCGGTCTCCTCCGTCAACGCGGGCTTGCCCGGCATCTCCACTGTGAAAGGCTCGCCCGGCGGGCTCTGGGCCGACCATTCCTTTTTCTTGATGCGCGGCCAGAGAAAAAGGAGGGCGACCGCGAAAAGCGCGACCAGGCCCAGCTTTGAGCCGGCGGCGAGCGGCGGCTTCGAGCGTAAAGGCGCCTCCTCTCCGGGAGGAAGGAAGGCGCCGCACTTGGAGCATTTGAGGCTCTCCCGGGGTTCGATCGATTTGCAGGAGGGGCAGACGACGGCTTTTGCCGCGGCCTGGGGCTCAGCGCCCTCCTCCTCGGAGCGCTTGCCGAACAGGATGGCGTAGGCGATCAGGAGCCCGAGCACCAGCAGGAACAGCAGAGGATGTTTCTTGAAGAGCTCCTTGCCGAGCTCCTCGCCGATCTTGTCGACGAACATGTGGCCGAGGGTGTGCATGTCCCAGCAGTGTAGCCCCGGCTCCGAGGCGAGTCAAGAGTTCTTGCGGCTTACGCGCGGTATTCGGGGAGGGCGGCCAAGCCCAACAGAAGCAGCGGCAGCAGAGCCGCCCAAGACCAAGGGCCGGGACCGTCGGCCGCGCGGGGAAGGCCGGCGCCTTGGGTTCGCGCGACAGCCATTAAAAATCTCAGGCCAGCCAAGCGCCTCTCGCCGCCCGAGGTCAGTATGATGGTGGAATCGGCCGCCGCCTCGGCCGGCTCCCATGAGGCCGCCGAGAGTCTGAGTTGCCGCCGCCGATTGTACGAAAAGGCTCGCTGCGAATCTGTGGCGGCCGAGGGAGAGGAGTCCTCCGCAAAGTCAAGCGCACCTGATACCGCCGTCGCGGCACGAACAGCGCCGCCGGGAACAAGCCCGGCCTCGGAAATGATGAGGCTCTGACCGACCACGTCCATCGCCAGCAGAGCGACTCCCTTCGCCATATGGGAATCCATGAGGGCGCCGGCTCGTTCATCGGTTTCCCGCACCGAATTTCCTTGTGAACTGTGCCCGGGCACAGTCCCGTCGCTTTCGCCCGGCGCTTGCGCGTCGAGCCGCGTCCCGAGACCGACGGAGCCATGGCCCGAGCCGCGGCCGGCCTCCGACGCCTCGGGCGAGGGCTCCGCGGGCGACAAGCCCGCGGTCGAGCCCGCCCCGAAGGAAAGTGTCGGGTTGACGGCGCCGGCGGCGCGTTCGCCGTCGCCGCGGCCGGGCACGGCCATGATGTCCCAGATCTTCTCACTGAGGCGGCGCAGCTCGGAGGCCGAGGGCGCGTTGACTCCCTTGTTCGCGACGGCCTCGAGCGGTTCCTGGAGGAGCGCGGTCTTCTCCTCGACCTCGCGCCGCACGCGCTTCATCGCGGGAACGAGGGTGTCTGAGGCGGGCGGCGTCATGCGGCTCATGTCGGGAGACGACAACAGCGCGCCTCGCGATACGGCGGCGTCCAAGCGCGGCGAAGACGGCAGCGTGCGCAAGGCCTCTCCTATGATCACGGAGGACTGCGGCAAAGAGGGGATCGGGTCGGCAGGCTTCTCGAGTCCCATCCAAGCGCCCAAGCCCCTGAGCTGGGCCGCGCCCGGAAGAGCCATGATCCGGTCGGTGATCGTGTTGAGTTCGGGTGACGAGACTCCGCGCTGAAGCTGGAGGGTCGCCGCGAAGTTCGGGGCGACCGGCATGACCGGCCCAGCGCGGCCCGCGCCGGCGACAGAAACGTCCGCCGCAGCGGCCCAAGGGGCCGCCGAAACGAGGAAAGACGCAAGAACCAGTAAGCGCCGCATCAGCCGATCCTCGGGCTGATTATATCACAACAATGCGGCTAGGGTGTCGGATTTCCGGCCGGAGCCGGAGCGGCGGGAGGCGCGGGAGGAACGGTCGGCGGAGCCTCAGCCGCGGGAACGGGAGCGACGGGCTGCCGCTTGCCGCGGCGGATGATGCCCCAGAGGATAGCCGAGATCAGAGACGCGATCACGAAGAGCGCCAGCACCAGAGCCCAGAACGCGCCCGCCGGGTAGTGCGGGCCGGGGAAGGGATTGTCGGGGTCGTCGGGGTTGGTCGGGTTGTTGGGATCGTTGGGGTCCGTGGGCGGCTTGGGCCGGCGGGCCAGCGCGTCCTCGAGCTGCTTCAAGTAGTCGCCCCAACGGCCGAGCTGATCCTTCAAGGACGCGACTTCGGCCTGGGCCTTGGCGAGGTCCTTCTCGAGAGCCTCCTGGGCGCCCAGGCGCCAGGCCAGCTCGTGGACCCGATTCCAGAGCGCCTCGGTCTCCTTGGTGAGCTTCGAGCGGTCCTCCAAGGTCCCCGCGTAGCCGTCGAGCTTGTCGGCCAGGTCCTTCTGCAGGCGGGCGTCGGCCGCGCGCGCGGCGGCCGCGTCGGCGTCGACCTTGCCGGGATAATCCTTGAGCGCCTCGGTCTGGCCTTGATATTGGTCGGCTCCGGGGCGGATGGTGACGCGCTTCTCGACGCGGTCGACGGCCAGGTTGCCGGGCTTGGCCGACAGAACGACGGTTCCGGAACCGTCGGAGGCCGGGTCGCTGCCGACCAGCGGGTCGTCCAAGGTCTTCGTCAGCGCCGACTCGCCGGCGGTCCCGGCGCGCCGGGATTCCTCGTAGAGGCCGTTCCGGCCGCGGATCGCCTCGATCAAGAGCTCCTCGGCGCCGCCGTGGAAATGCGACAGGGTGCGCGACTTCGCGGTGGCCAGGTC
This sequence comes from Elusimicrobiota bacterium, assembly GCA_016194705.1. Lineage (GTDB taxonomy): Bacteria > Elusimicrobiota > Elusimicrobia > UBA1565 > UBA9628 > PALSA-1176. Next base: position 185,407 of record JACQAZ010000005.1, read on the forward strand.
CTCGGCCGACTGCGTCAGCACGCGGCTTATGCCCTGCGCGCCGTAGTGGATGTCCTTGTCGATCTTGCGCGCCTTGTCGCGGTTTCGCATGTCCTTCGACATGATGTTCTCGCCCGGCAGCAGGGGCGAGTCGATCTGGACGCGGTCCGGGAACTGGCTCGGGTCGTAGTAGCGGCCCACGGGATCGGGGAGCAGGTCGAGCACGTCGACGAGGCCCGCGACCTTGCGGAAGAAGCCGTGGTGCTCCGTGTCGCCGCCCTCGAGCTTGTACATGTAGAGCCGGCCCAAATAGTGCTGCTGGCGCGCGTCGCGGCCAGTGACGAGTTCGAGCGGGGCGCTCACGACGCCGCGCGGCAGCTCCATGAGTAGGCTCCCCCAGTTCCAGGGCATGACGCCCCAGTACTTCGTGCGCGTCAGCTTCGAGTCGGCCGACTTGACGCGCTCGATCATGAAGCGCCGGCTCAGGAGCACGGGCTCGGGCACGGCTTGGCCCTTCTCGTCGCGATAGGTGGTCTCGTAGTGGCTCAGGCGGAAAACCGGCTTGACTGTCTTGCCGTCGGAGCTCACCACGTCGTCCTCGCCCTGCATGGCCACGGACTTGATGGTCCAGCCGGCGGCCTCCTCCTCGAGCTTGTCCCTGTCGCCGAAGGACTTCTTGATGCGCGCCTGATCGTCCATGACCACGGCCAGCAGCTCGCCGCTGAGAACATTGAAGGCCTTCCCGTCGCCCACGCGCTCGGAGAGCCCCAGGGCGCCGTAGACCGGCCGGCCCGAGGCCTCGATGACGGCGCCGTCCGTGTCGACGGTCAGCGCGAGATCGTCGCTGCGGTAGAGGCTCCAGGTCTTGGAATGCTCGAGGATCGACTTTGCCTCCTCGACGGACTTCAAGGCGTTGACCGTCTTGGCGTGGGCGTCCTTGAGCTGGCTGGCGGCGTCGGTGTAGGCCTTGGCGAAGGGATCGTACTTCTTCTGGGCGGCCTTGAAGTCGGGGTTCTCGGCCACGCGCTTGTCGAGTTCGGCCTTGAACTTGAGCTCGTCGGTGGGATCGATCTTCTCCTTGAGTTTCTCGGCCTCCACGAGACGGACCAGCTTCTGGACCTTTTGGTAGGCGAGCCCCTCGTGGTCGGCCTCGGCCTTCTTCTCGTCGGCCTCTTTTTGGGCCGCCGACTCGCGGGCCGCGGCGTCGGAGGCGTCCTTGCGCGCCGAACCCAAGTCGCGCTCCGCGTTGTGGAAGGCCTTCTGCAGGGCCTCGAAATCGTCCTTGGTCTGGTAGATGTCGGCCACCGTGAACGACTGGCCGCGTCCGGCATCCCTCCTGGCCTGAGCTTGCGCCAGCGCGGGGCTCTCGGCGACTCTCTTGTCCAGCTGGGCCGCGAACTCGGCGACGCTCAAAGTTCGGTTTTGCTTCGAGAGTTCACTGGAGAGCTTGTCGGTTTCATCGATGCGGAGCTTGGCCCGCGCGTTCTCGAAGTCGAGGTCGGCCTGGTCGATCCGGGAGAAGGCGTAGCTGTTGAGCTTGACGTCGACCCAGCCCTGGCGCAGCTCGAGGGACTTGTGCTCGCGCGCCTTCTCGACCATCGCGCCCGCGCCCTTCGCCGAGAGCGAGAGACGGAAGAAATCGCCCGACTCCGCGCTTCCGCGCAGGCTCTCGAGGGTCGGATAGCGGTCGCGCGAGAGCGCCGAGCCGCCTTCGTAGACGTACATGACGTATTGGCCAGGCGTCATCTTCAGCGCGGCCAGAGGATGCAGCGCGTCGTGCAGCCGTCCGGCGGGCTCGCCGGCCTGCGGCGCCTTGAAGAAGAACACGCGGCCCTTGGAGTGCAGGCCGCCGGCGCCGAAGACCTCGTCGACGGAATAGCCCTGGGTCCCGTCGGAGAGAGGCTTGTCGAGGGCGAAATCGTTGTCGCGCATCCGGTCGAAGAGCCCCAGGGCCGCGCGGTTGTCGCCCGCGGCTTTGGCGGCGTCGTCTTTCTCCGCCTCGGCGGCGTCGATGCCTCCGACGATCTCCTTCTTGCCCTGCGGCGTGTCGACGTACCAGCGGTCCCCGTCCTGAGCGAGCGTGTAGGTCACCGTCTTCTTGACGGTCCGCTTCCCCTGGGGAGTGTCGATCTCCTCGCTGACGGCGAGATCGATCTTCCCCTTCGCCTTGGCGGCGACGATCTCCTCGCGGGTCAGCCAGCCGTCGATCGTCCAAAGCCGCTTGCCGTCCTTGGAGACCGTGGTCAAGGCGTAGAGGGGCACGAGGTCGGTCGAGCCCGACTGCCAGCGCTCCTTGGTGGACTGCAGGCTCTCGAGGGCCTGCGCGATGCGGTCGATCTCCGCCGGAGACTTATGGCTCCAGCGCGCGGCCGAGAGGCGCGCCTTCTCGAGCATCAGCAGGGCGTCCAGGGCCCTCAAGCCCCGGCCCGAGCGCGTCCCGTCGATCTCGCGCGAGAGAGCCCCGCGGATGTCGTAGAGCCCGTCCAGGCCCGACCACATCGCGGGGTCGTTCTTGACCTCGTCTTTCTGGAAGGTCTTGATGAGCGCCTCGTCGAAGGCCTGCTCGGCCTTGAGATACTCGTCGAGCTTAACGTCGGTCAGCAGGAAATGGTTCGGATCGTCGCTGTTGTCGAGAAGGTAGCTCTCCAGCAGCGACTGCCTCTTGGCCCCGAGGTCGACCTTGAGCGTCTCGAGCTGGGTGAAGGCGCCCTCGACCCCGTAAGGGGCTGGGACCGCGTGCCAATACGCGTCGCGAAGGGCCTTGGCCGCGTCGAGGGCCTGCGCGCGAGTCTGGCCGTTGGTCCCCTGCTGGGTCTCGATGTCCGAGCGAAGGAATGAAAGAAGAGTTTTCCATCCTGGATTAGTTTCGGGGTTGAGCGTGCCCAGGGTCTTGATGAGGTCGCTGAGCTGCGCCTGCAGGGCTTCGCGCTTGCCCTGGGCGTCGTTGCGGGTCAGGAGGTCGAGCTTCTCGGCGGGCGTGAAGTCCTTGCTGAGCACCAGGTCGGCCGTCATCTTGGCCGAGCGGTAAAGCTCGGCCCGAAGAATGATGCCTTGCTTGATCTTGGCGATGCGCTCGGCGGTCTGCGGGGAGTCGGCAGGTGCCAGCTTGTCGAGCACGGGCGAGAGCGACGACTCGAAACCTTTGTCGAGGAGCCGTTCGGCCCAGTAATCGAGGAGCTCTCCCTGCGGGTCGTGCCGAAGGGAGGGGAGATCGCGCGAGGGGCCGGCCGCCAGGGGGCGCAGCGAGGTCGAGCGTCCCCGGTCCAGGGCCTCGAGCTCGGTGACGAGATTGATGAAATCGGACTTGGTTTTGACCATCTGCTCGGAGAAATCGAGCCACGCCTTGACCAGGCGCTGGCGGGCCGCCTCGGCCTCCGTCATGTCCCCCGACTGGCGCGCGCGGCCCAGATGGGCGCGGTAGTCGGCCTCGGCCGCGACGATGAGCTGGCGGCGCTGCTCGAGCTCGTGGGAGCCGTCCTCGACGCGGCTCATGAGCTGGTTCATCTTGAGCGAGAGTTCCCGCAGCCGCCCGGTCGACTGGAGGTCCTTGCGCAGGACATCCGAGAGGATGTTCTCGAGGCCGCGCTGGATGAGGCGCACGTCCGGCGCCTCGAGGAACAGGCCTCCGACGCGCGTGTCGCGGAACATGCCGTAGGCAGCCACGGGGGTGAAGCCCTTGTAGCTCATGCGCTCGGCCAGGGTGTTGGCCTTGATCTGGTTCATGAGGTTGTCGGCGCTGCCGAAGTCCTGCGGCAGGCCGCCGTCGAAAAGGGTCTGGCGGATGCGCTCGATCTGCGTGTCTTCGATCTGCTTGATGAACTGGTTGCCCAGGGCTTCGAGGTCGGTGGAGCCGGTCGGCTCGGCGGGCACCAGGGAGATCAGCGTCTCCAGGCTCGTCTGCGGATCGAGGTCGAGCAGGGCGACGATCTCGTCCTTTTCGCCGGCCAGCCTCTCCCGGATCTGGCGGCTGAACTCGTCGTGGTCCTTCTGGGTCATCTGCACGCCGATCGACTGCTGTCCGGCCTGCGCCCAGCGCAGCATCCGGACGTTGGTCTCGAAATCGGCGGCCAGGATGTCGGCGCGCGAGGTCGCGGCTTCGAGGTCGTTGCGGTACATGCGGTCCGCCTTCTCGTGGCGCAGCTTGGCCAGGGCCAGCAAAGTCTCGGGCGGGGTATCGGGGCTGCGCAGGCGCACCTCGATCCAGCCCTCGGCGTAGCTCTTGTCGATCGGGACGCGGCCCAAGGTCTGGTGGGCGTAGTAATACCTGGCGAAGCCCTCGGCCTGGTGGATGAGCTTCTCGGGGTCGAGCAGGTCGAGGGGCTCGCTGGAGGGCTGCGCGGAAAGCAGGCGCTGGCGCTCCTCGAGCCTGCTCTTCATGTCGGTGAAGCTCCGGGGCGGCGCCGCGTGGTCGCGCGGCTTCGCGCCGGTGCCGTCCTCGCCGAGCGCGGCGAGGTTGGCCTGCAGGGCGGCCGCGCGGTCCTGCAGCGCCAGCAGGCGCAGAGCGGTCTCCGGATCGCTGCCGGCCTTCCCGCTTTCCTTGATATGGCTGATCTCGGCGTCGACCTTGGACGCCTCGGCGCGGTACCGGGAGACCTGGACCTCGAGGTTCGTGTCGAAATCGGCGCGCGCGCGCTCCTCGGTCAGGCGCTGGACCTCGGCGGCCGCGCGCACGTTGGGGTCGCCTGTCGTATCCGCTCCGAGAGCGTTGACCAGACGCCCCAGCGAGCGCACGACGATGGAGACGGGCTCGAGGTAGAGCTGCTCGGATTTGAGGTCCTTGTCCGCCTTGACCTGGACCGCGCGCGCGACGCTGACCCGGGCGTCGAGCACGCGCTTCTCGGCGTCGACGGGCCTTTTTTCCGCGAGGAGCTGGCGCAGGGACTCGAGAGCCTGCTCCGGGGTGATGTCGATGGATAAGGGCGATGCGGGGCTGCGCCCGAGGAGATAATTGATCGTCGCGCGCGACTGCGTCATGGCCAGCAGCGCCTGCTCGCGGCGCATCGTCGCCTCGTCGAGGTTCTTCTGGGCCGCCACGGCGTCCGTGCTGGTGCCGCCGCTGCGCGCCGCCTCGACCGCGGCGCGCAGCTGCGGCAGCAGGCGGCCGTCCATGACCTCGATGCTCTTCTGCGCCGATTCGTGAGCGGCGATGTTCTGGTAGAACTGGACCGCCAGACCGGATTCCAGCTTATCTTTCAAGGCTTTGTAATACTCGGTCTGGCCCTGGCCCTCTTTGAGCTGCAGTTCCTTGAGCTCCTCGGGCTTGAACTCGAAGCCGAAGATCGGAGTCACCGGGATTCCCGTCAGCCCGAGCGTCGGCAAGAACCCGACGCCGTGAGCCGTCAATCCCGCGCCGACGTGCAGGTCGAGGAAGGCCTTCTGGATGCGGTGGTCGTTGGACTTGGTCATCTCCTCGGCGGCCTGTTGGCGCAGGCCGACTTCCTCGAGGCTGTGGGAATGCGCCTTGACGAGAGCCACTGCGTCGCTCAGCGAGCCGATGCTCACCTTCGCGGAGTCGTCCGGCAGCGCCGACGAGAAACCCGAGTCCGCGTTCGACCAGGCGTCGGCCACGGCGGCCTTCTTGTCCGCGTCGAGGATGGCGGTCACGTACCAATGCCACGAGGCGAAGGCCTGGCGCAGCTGGGCCGGTGGGATGAGGCCGTTGCGGTAGGCCCGGATGGCCATGCTCAGGTCCTTGATCGCGGCGGGCAGCGCCGGGCGGGCCGCGTCGGCGCTGATCTTCCAGAGGTCCGCCTGGAGGATCTCCTTGTCCGTCGTGAGGCTGCGGTCCTCGTAGGCCTGCTTCATCTGGGCGATCGTCGCCTTGGTCTCGAGCACGTAGGCGTGGTCGGCCGCCTTCGAGGTCGGGTCGTAGAAGGGCAGCCTGACGGAACCCCCGATCTCGAGTATCTGGCCCGACAGCGCGTCCGACATCTGGGCGCCGATGCCGATCGTGAAGCGGTCGATGAAGGGGATCCAGTCGACGACGTTGAAGGGATTGCTGTGGGTGCGGTCCTTGAGGGCCTTGTCGTCCGCGGACATCACGTCGTATTTTCCCTCGCCGAGCCGCTTGGCGAGTTCCTGGGGGTCCAGCGAATGCAGGATCTGCTTGAAGCGGTCGGGCGCCTCGATGGTCCCCTTGATCTCGACCATCAGCGCCTCGAGGTCGGCCGAGTTGAGGTTGTCGAACGGGGTCGCGGACGTGGGGTTGCGTCCGGAGAGAACGTTGTAATGGATCAGCGCCTGGTGCAAGCGGCCGGTGGCCTCGGCGGAGATGACCTCGGCCTCCTTACGGACCTCCGCGTTGGGCGCGTTTTGCACGATGAAGGAGGCCATCTTGAGGTCCCACTGGGCCTGGGCGATGTCGGCCACCGCGCCCTGCCACTCCTTGGTGAGCTCGAGCATGCGCTCCTGCAGTCGCAGGCCGTCTTGGTACAGGGCCTGCGCCTTGGCCTCGATGAGGGCTTTCTGGGTCTTGTTCAGCGTCAGCTCGGTCATCGTGCCGGCCGTGAACCCCCCGCCCGTGGCGCGCTCGGCCTCGTCGTTGGAGATCGGGTTGGTGACGAAGCCGACCATCGCGCGGACGCGCGTGTTGTCGAGGATCGCGCCGGCCTTGCGCAGCTCCGTGATGTCGCGCGTGACGGTGCCGATCTCCTGCTCCAAGAGCTTGCGCGCCACGTCCTGCTCGAAGATTTTCTTGAGCTCGGCCACATTCTTGGCGGGGTCCTCTCCGGGCTTGGCCTTGAAGAAGTCGTCGAGCTGGGTATTGTAGGCCTTGAGGGTTTCTCCCCCTTTGAGGTCCGCGCGCGAGTGGTCGGCCACCGACTGCCACAGCTCGCCCAAGGTAAACGAGGTGTTCATCGTCAATGAGAGCCGGTTGTTCATCCCCACGTATGGAGAGCCGTAACCAAGCGAGACCGTGGCATTGTCTCCGATCTTCTTCGAGATCTCTCCGTAGTAGGCGTGCGCCGAGCCCAGCAGCTGGCCCTGGCCGCTGACGACGATGCCCTGTTCGGGCAAGGTGACGGCGAGCTTGTCGGTCAAGGTGTTGTACTTCTGGCCCAGCTCTCCGGTCGCCTTGTTCGAGATCACCATCCAAGGCTTGACGTTGCCGGCGTCATCCGTGTGGGTGATGGTGAAGTTCTTGAGGATCGAGGCTCCCATCGTGTTCTGGTTGATGTCGTCGGTGCCGGTCGTCCGCGCGAAGAAGAGGTCCATCGTGAAGGTGTCGCCTTTCTGCTCGGAGCCCGTCGCGTTCTGGATCAGGCGGGCGATGTCGAACTGCGGGCCGACCTGGGTGCGGTGGTAGGCCTTGTTGTCGCCCTTGGCCGCGATGTCGAAGGTCTTGTTGAGGTCGGGGTCGTAGCCCGTGAAGTCGAGGTTGACCGTCTGCAGGAAGGTGCGCGGGTCCTTGGCGAAGAGCTCCTGCTGCTCGGCATTGAGGCTCATGACCTCGGTGAGCTTGAGCGAGGTCTTGAAGTTGCCGCCGTAGTAGTAAGGATGTCCGCCGGGATCGTTCAGCGCGAAGTCGCCGAAGCCGGCCAGGCCGATGTAGAGGCGGTCCCCGAAGAGCATGACCGCGAAGTCGTCGAAGATCAGCATGCGGTCCTGGCGGGCTTGGGAGGCGACCGTCATGTCGGGCGGGATGTCGAAGGCGAAGCGGTGCAGGTCGACGTTGAGGTAGTTGACCCAGTTCTTGCCCTGCAGCGACTCGATCTGGACCTCGACGCCCTTGTCGCCGTAAGGCGCGTTGGAGGCCCCGTTCTTGGCCTTGTCCTCGGGAGGGCTCGCGAACTGGTAGCCGGTCACGCTGACGTTGTTGCCCCAGACCTGCGCGACGTTGCCCAAGGTCACCCAGCTGCCGGTCTCAAGGCCGCGGGGCACGGCGAAGCGGCTTTGGTAGACCATGTAGAAGCCGTCGGCAGTGTCCCCGAAGTCGACGACGCGCGAATCCGGGATCAGCCCGGCCAGGGACTGCGGGTTGTTAAGTATGTCGGACCTGAGCCGGGAAAGATCCTGGCTCGGATTCTGCACCTGGAACATGCCGAGCACGGAATCGACGAAGCGTGCGAACTCGGATTTCTTGACGACGATCGCAGAGGACGCGTCGGCGCCGGGGCCGCCCGACATCTCCCACATCCCGCGCCCCATCCTGAGCTTGTCGATGCGCGCGACCAGCTCGGGCGGCAGATTGTCCTGAAGCGAGGGGTCCGAGAGCAGTGTCTTGAGCGCGTCCTGCTTCTCCTCCACCTGGGTGAGGTCGGACTTGAGCACGTTCTCGGCCCGCGTGAGCTGGTCCTGAAGCTCGTGCCACTTGACGTTGGTCTCGAGCACCGCCCTGGTCTTCTCCTGGAGATCGTGGATGTTCTCGTTGATCCTGCGCAGGGCGCTGTCGTGCGGATCGTTGAGCTGCGAGAGCCACGAGGTCACTTTGGCCCGGTTGCCCTCCAGGGTCGTGAACTCGTCGCTCAGGGCCTTGAGCATTTTCTCGTAGCCGGTGATCTCGCTGTTGTTGGCGGTCGTGCCTCCTTTATAGATGTCGGACAGCGACGTGTAGTAATTGCTGACCTTGTCGATCGTGGAGAAGGCGCCCTGGTCCCAACCGGCCTTGACGCCGAAGAAGCTCACACCTTCCTGGAGGAAGGCGTCGAGTTCGGAATAGATGCCGACCTTGCGCGAGTAGACGTGGTCGGCGCTCTCGTTGGAGCCGTTCGAGTTCACATACGCATCGTCGGCGTTCGTGTCCGCGAGCGCGTCGCCCACCGCCTTGAGCCCGTCGTTGATGAACTTCTGCGCCACCGGGACCTGGTTGTTGAGGCCGTCGGTGGCCGCGTTCACCACGCTGTTCGAATAGAGGAAGCGGGCCACGGCGTAGGCGGCCGAGGTGTCGCTCGGATTGTAGACCTGCAGGCTCGTCGGGACCAGGCGCTTGGCCGCGTCGAGCGCGAGCAGCGCGATCCTCTGCTGGTCGGAGATCGAGATGGGAGGCTGCTGGCCGGACGGCGTCGTGCCGCCCGAGCCGCCGATCACGAGGCCGCCGCCGGCGTTGGCGTTGGCGTCGCCGATGGCCTTGAGCTGGTCGGCGAGCTTGTTGATGACCTTGGCGTCGACCGCGGCCTGCACCTTGGCCACCCCGGCCGCGTCGTTGGTCACGCCGACGGGCAGCTTGTAAGACTGCATGTTGTACTTGCCGCCGGAGATGGTCTGGATCTGGTCGAGGATCGCGTTGATCTGCGCGTCGGCCGTGTTGATCTGGCCGGCCCGCGAGGCTCGCTCGCCGCTGTACTGCGCGATCTTCTTGGGCAGGCTGAAGGGCTGGCTCTCGCCGTAGATGGTCTCGGTCCCGGAATAGTTGGGGTCCACGCGGTTCTTGATCTCGGTTTGGAACTCGAGCAGGCCCTTGTGATGGCCCTGCGAGTCGTCGTAGCCGTTCATGTTCTTATTGAGCTTGTCGCGCCAGGCCTGGATGTGGGCGTGCGAGTCGGCCGCGTTGCCGACCGCCCCGCCCTTCGTCGCCAGCGACCAGGCCACGGTTCTGTTGTAGAGATCGAGGGTCTGCGTCATCAAGGTCTTCTGGGCGTCGAAGAGCTTCCAGAGGTCTCCGGTGTTGGGCTGGGCCTGGTTGATGCTCTTCTGCTGGTAGGGGATCAGCACGTTCTGGAGCATCGCCTGGTCGGCCTGCAGCGGCTTGATAATCTTGTTCTGCAGAAGGTCGGTCTTGCGGTTGATCAAAGTCTGGCCGCCCTCGCCCGAGGTGCCGTTGATGTAGGCCACGTCCTTGTCGACGTCGGCCAGGATGTCGTGCATCATCTGCACGGCGCCCGCGATGGCGCTATGGGCCGGCGGCAAAGTGTTGGCGGTCGCGTCGTCGATGGCCTTGATGGTGCCGTCCGACCTGGACCACTGGACGACGTCGTGGGCGGCCTTGGGCAGGAGCTCGGCGATGAAGAGGATTTCGAGCGTCGCGGTGTGGACGTCGGGCGAGTCGGTCGTGGGGATTTGGACGGCCTTGACCTTGTCCCCGTAGGTCTTGATCGCGTCCTGGAGCTGCGCCAGCGGGAGGCCCGAGAGCGGCGGCAGGCTCGCGCCGAGCTTGGCATTGATGTCGGACGAGAGCTGGTCGATCTGCGACAGGAGCTGCTGGGCCTCGCCCTGGCTCTGGCCGAGCTTGGTCGACTCCGAGGCCCTCCAGACCGGCAAGGACTCGGGGTGCGAGTCTCCGAACTCGTCGGTCACGGTCTTCGTGTTGCCGGGGTCGAGCATCCGGTTGATCATGTCGAGGTCCTTCTGGATCGGCGCGAGCTGGCCGTTCCAATATGTCTTGCGGTCGGACAGGATCTGCAGGGTCTGGGCGGTGCTCGGGTTGTTGACCGTGACCTTCGGGCCCGGCACGAGAAGGACCAGCGCGCCCGCGAACTCGATAGGCACGGACGGGATCTTGGCCAGGCCGTCCTGGGCTTCCGCCAGCCGGCTCTGGATCTCGACGACCTTGTCCTGGAACTCCTTGAGGGAGAAGGAGTTGGGATCGTTGGGGTTGCCCGTCGTGCGCCACTGCACGACTTGGTTGAGCAGTGCGATGCGGCGATTGTACTCGGTCAGGGCGTCGGCGCTCTGGCCCTTGTCCTGGCCGTTGATCTGGGAGATGAGGTCCGAGACGTGGGCTTGGAACGAGCCGATGCGCTTGACCGCGTCGGAGGCCTCCTTCTCATCGGCGGCCATGGTCTGCTGCTGGGTCTTGTCGTCGTCGAGGGTTTTCTGCGCGTCGGCCTTGTACTGGCCGATCTGGGCCAGCCCGTTCTGCGCGTTGTTGTAGTTCTGCTGGTTCTGATCGTAGGATTTCTTGATGTTCTGGAGCCTCTGGTTGAGCAGGTCTTCCATCTGCTTGATCGCCTTCTCGGCGGCGTTGATCTCGTTGAGGGAGAGGGCGAGGTCCATGACGGTCGCCAAGCGAGAAAGGTTCTCGTGGAACTTGAGCATCTCCTTGCCGCTGCGGCGGTCGCGCAGGGCCTGGTTGCGGTCCTTGTTGGATACGGCCAGGAGCTGCTTGACGGCGTCCCGGTTGGCCATCTCGCCCTGCGCCTCCTGGCGCAGAGCCTCGATCTCGGTGACGAGCTTGGTGATCCGGTCCTTCGTCTCTTCCGAGACTCCGGCGCGGGAGCCGGTCTCATGGTTGACGGAGCGGTTCTCTCCGATCGCGCCCAAGCGCTCCTTGAGCGCGCCGAGGGAGGCCTGCTGGACCGCGAGCTGATCCATGTAGCCGGGCCGGTTCTTGCTGGGCGGGGCCCCGATGGCCGAGTCGTAATAGTCCTTGAGGGCCTTGAGCTCGCGCAGCTTCGCCAGGTCGTCGCGGGCGGGGTTCTTGATGTCGTGGCGCTCGGCGAGCTTGGAGCCGATGTAGCGCTCGTCGCGCTTGGCCGAGAGCTCCTTGAGCATGCGGTCGTACTCGGCTCGCTCCTCGTCGGTCAGCGGCGGGATGTCCTTCTTGAGCTGCTGGAGGCGCTCGACGTTGGCCTGGGCCCCGGCCAGCCGGCTGTTGAGCATCGCCTGCCAATCCTTCGTGGCCTTGATCTCGGACTCGAGGCCTCCGGCCTGCTTCATCAGCTCTTCGATGCGCGCCTTGATCTCGGCCGGGGTCTTGTTGATGAGGTCCTTGTCGAATTCGTATACAGACTCTTTGACGACCTTGCCGTCCTTGTCCTTGACGGCCTTGTCGGTCTGGTCGGGGCGATGCGTCGCGGCCGAGACGATCTGCTGGGCGCTGCCCGGGGCGCCGTTGGGGCCGACATTCTTCATGCTCGGGTTCAAGGCGTACATGACCTGGTCGGAGAGGTTGAAGTGGGCCAGGCCCTCGGCCTTGTAGAGCAAGGTGTTGCCCCAGGTGATGGCGCCGCCGAACGGGATCGCGTTGTGGTGCATGACGCCGTGGTCGTCCTTCCACTCCGCGGGCCGTTCGATGGCGGCGCCGACCCTCTGGAAGACCTCGGCGCCGTTGAAGAACGCGGCGTCGAGGCCGTGGGCGTAGGTCATGATGCCCTCGATCTCGGCGCCGACGGTGACCATGCCGACGAACGACTTCCAGTCCTGCTTGATCAGGGTCCACCAGAACTTGCCCGAGCTCAAGACCCGCACGGCCGCGGCCGCCGTAGAGAGGCGCGCCGCCGGATTCTTCTCCTGGGCCTTGAGGCGCTCTTGGATGATCGCGTTGGGGACGACGCTCGTGACCGTCATCGAGGTCGACAGGATCAGGGTGTTGAGGAGCCGACCGACGATGAGGTCCTTGAGCAGCGCCATCGTCGCCGCGCCGACGACGGGCGCCAGCAGAGTGCCGACCAATGGGAGGGACCCGGCCGCGACCGGCAGGCCGTGCGCCAAGCCGACCAGCAGGGGGCCGAGAAGCGGGATCGCGGTCAGCGAGAACGACATGATCGCGATGCCCGGCGCGATCGCGCCGAGCACGCCCATCGAAGCGGCGCTGAACAGGGCCATCGTTCCGCGACGCTTGACGAAGGTCAGCAGGGGTGCGACGAGCGGCACGATCAAGTAGCGGTTGACGCTGCGGCCGGTCTCGGTGCCCATGAGCCCGCCGAAGAGACCGTCGCCCTTGATCGCCTGCTGGCGCATCGCGGCCTCGAGGTGCTTGATCGCCGCCCCGGGGGTCTCGATGCTGAGGTAGTCCTCCGAGGAGTGGAAGAACTCGAAGCTGATGTTGCGGCGGAAGTAGCCGAAGACGAACATGTCGAAGAGTTCGTACGGGAAGCGCACGAAGGCGCCGAGCGAATGCTTGTGGAACTCGAAGAGGCGCTTGACCGCGCCGCGCCAGCCGGGCGTGTAGGTCAGGTTCGACAGATGCCGGAAGCTGCCCTGCGTGCTGCGCAGCCACTCCTTCCACTTCTTGGGCATCGGCAGGTACGCCAGGCCATGGGCGAAGAGCTCGGCCCCGACCGAGGTCCCGTGCTTCTCGTGATCGTAGTGGTCGCGCTTCTGCTTGTTGGCCGCCTTGAGCCTGTCGTAGATCCCGAACCAATCTTTCTTGGGGGATTTCTCGGTGAATCCGATCTTCTCGCCGAGCTTGACGACCTCTTCGCGCGGGATCTCGAACTGCCAAGAGAGCCAGTCGATGATCTGAGGGACGGTCGCGTTGGGCAACAAACGGCCTAATTTCTTCCCTTCGGGAGTTTTCCGCTCGATTCCCTTGACCCACCTAAAACCGAAAAACCCCTCGTTGATGGGGTTGTGTTTGGCTTGGGTCGATTGCTGCTGCGGGGGCGGTTTGACCTCGGGCGGCTTGCTGTCGGGAGGGACGGGAGCGGGAACGGACGGGGAGGCAGGAGCGGGACCGGTCTGCGTCTGGGCCGCCGGCGGAGTCCCCGCTGCGGGAGCTTCGGCCGGGGCCGGGGTCGGCGCCGGAGGACCGCGCTCCGAGGGCTGAGCCGGAGCCGGGGCGGGCGCCGCTGTATCCTTTGAAGGAACGCGGGCCTCGCGGCCGTCCTTATCGATGAACAAGTAATACGGGTCGCCTTTCCAGGTCGGGCGCAGCTCGACGCGGACGGGCTTAAACCAGTGCTTGTCCTTCTTGAGCGCCGCGTACGCCTCTTCGAGGGTCCCCGCTTTCTTGAAGCGCGTGTTCCAGAGCACCGGCCTGGGCTTCTCGCTCTCTTTGAGGCGCTTGACGTCGACGCGTTTCTCGTAGACCGTGATCTTGCGCGACTTGGAGTGGAAGATGAAGATCCAATGGGCGCGGTCGTCGTCGAGATTGAGGGCGACGCTGACGAGCTGGGCGCTCTTTGCGATCGCCCGAGCGCGCGCCTGGGCCTTCACCTTGGCCTCGAACATGGCGTCCAGCCCGACCTCGCGCGCGTCCGCGGGCAGGTTCTTGAAGCTGCGAGGCGTCTTCGGCGCCGCATCGGCGTCTTTGGCGACCGGGGCCGCGGCCGGTGCTGCGACCGCTTTCTCGGCGTCGGCCGCAACGGGAGCCGCGGCCGGCGCGGGAACAGGCTCCACCGCCTTCTCCGCCTCAGGCGTCGCCGCAGGGGGTTGGGCAGCCGCAGGCGACGCCTGGACCGCATCTCCGGACTTCTCTTCGATATTCTTTTCGGGCTCGACCACGGTCTTCTCACCTGCCGTCGCGGGCTGCAGGGCAGCTTCCTCCTCGCTGTGAGCGGCCGCCGGCAGAGTGACCTTCTTGGACGCCGCGATGCGGTAGCCGACCGCCGCGCCGAGCAAGGGAAGGAGCAAAGCGTAGGTGACGGGGAGAACGGCCGCCGATACCAGAGCCGCGGCCGCGAGCGTTCCGACGGCCACGCCGTAGAACGAGCCCGTTTCGGGCCGAGACCCAGCCTGATCGTCCTTCAATAAACCGCCCAAGGCCCAGCCGAAGACGGGAAGCGCCAGGGCCAGTGCCGGCGAGAACGGGATCGTGGCGAAGGCCATGATGGTTCCAAAAACGACGCCGTAGACGCGGCCCCGCTGGGTCGGAGGTGTCCAAGACTGCGGAACGGACGCCGCAACGGCCTCGGCCGGAGCGGTCTCGCTCTGAGGCTGCGCCGCCGCGACCGGCGCCGGGGTCTGGGCCGGGGCCGGGGAGGCGGCGACTGGAACCTCGATCTTCGGCTTCTCGGCGATGCTCGCAGCGGCCTGAGGGGGTTCCATCTTCGTGACGACGGCAGTTGCGGCGGCCGCGGGAGATTCGGACAGAGCCGGAGCTTGAGCCGGCGCCGGCGCGGCGGCCGGCACGGCGCGTCCGGCGGCGATGCGAGCCTCTCGACCCATCGCGTCTCTGAACGAGTAATACGGATCGCCCTTCCAAGTGGGTGCAAGCTCTACCCGCACCGGCTTGAACCAGTGCTTCTCAACCTTGAGAGCGCTGTAGGCCTCTCGCAGGCTGTACGCGTTGCTCAAGCGCGAGTCCCAGAGCACTGGCACCGCCTTTTCGCTCTCCTTGAGGCGCCTGAGGTCGACGCGCTTCTCGTAGACCGTGATCTTGCGCGACTTTGAGTGGAAGGTGAAGACCCAGTGGCCGTTGGACCCTTCGAGATTGATGGCGGCGCCGACGAGCTGGGCGCTCTTGGCGATCTTGCGCGCCCGCTCCTGCGCCCTGGTCTTGGCCTCGTAGAGGTCGACCTCTTGAGCGGCCGCGGGGAGATTCTTGAAGCTCCGCGGAGTCTTGGTCGCGACCGGAGCCTCCGTTGCGGGCTGCTCCTTCTCCTGCGGCTTGGCCGTCGCGGCCGCAGGCGCCGCCGCGGGAGCCGCCTCCGCGTTGGCTCGCGGCTTCCTTTCGGCCTCGGGGGCCGCAGGCGGAGCGAGGCCCAGAGACCTCTCGGCCGCGAGCAGGGACTCGGCCAAATCCTTCTTTGGAGCTGCCTTCGCCGCGGGCGCCGGCACGGCGGGCGCCGGGCTCTTGGCGGCCAGGCCGTAGCCGATGATGGATGAGGCCAAAGGGATGGCCAAGGCCCAGGTCAAAGGCACGACGCCGAAGAAGACCAAGCCGGCCGCCGCGATGGTCCCCAACAGAGCGCCGCTGGCCGAGCCGGTCTCCTCCGCCGCAGCGGCGTGGGGATCGAGCTTCATGAGGCCGCCCAACCCCCAGCCGATGGCGGGCCACGCGAGCGCCAAGGCCGGAACGCCGAGCGCCAAGCTCGGGGCGACCGTGATCGCCGCGAAGGCGAGCATCGTGCCGAAGGCGACGCCGATCA
The DNA here is from genome assembly GCA_016194705.1 of Elusimicrobiota bacterium. GTDB lineage: Bacteria > Elusimicrobiota > Elusimicrobia > UBA1565 > UBA9628 > PALSA-1176. Next base: position 201,075 of record JACQAZ010000005.1, read on the forward strand.
CGCGCCGGGGACTGGCAAGCGGGGCACGCGCGGGGCGCGGCGCCGGCGCGGGGATATCGGGTCTTTCGGACGGCGCTCGCGGCGATGACGGCTCCAAGGTCTGCCCAGGCGCGGGTGAAGCGCTGGGCGCGGTCTCGGCGGAGCTCTTGCCCCTCTTGAAGCGGTCGAAGATCCAATTTAGGACGCCGGATTTCTCGGCCGTCGGATCGGCCAGGACCTTCGCGGCATCGCCGTCTTGGACCGCCTCGAGCTGGCCTCCTTCCCGGTCTGCGCCCGGCTGCCGCGCTGCGCCGATCTGAGCGGCCCCCGGCGCCGGGGCGTGAGCCTCCGCCTGGGCCGCGAGCGGGCCAGGCAGGACGACAGGGCCGGGGTTCGGTACGACGGCGCCTGGGATTTCTGAACCTGGAAGGGTCGGAAGGACCCCCTTGGGGTCTGGGACGTTGGTTGCTCCGGGCAGATTGACCGCGTTAAGGACGCCTACGGGGGGAAGATTCGTCCGAACCTCCCCGACCGGGGTCTTCAAATCGCCCGCCATGGCCTCGTAGGAGGCTGTCCCCGGGGCGGTCAAGACCACCGCCGCCGAGAGCAGGACCGATAGCGCCTTGGTAAGAACCCTTGGCTTCATCGTCTGATCAAAGGATACCCGGGATGCGACCCGCTTTTGAGAGGCAAAAGGGTCGCTAAAAAGCCTCAAAAGACCCAGCATTTTCTGGGCCCTAGGGCCTGGAGGACCTACCGTGCCAGGGATTAAGGAATGAAGGAGGCCGTCGGTAGGCCTAGCGGACCAGGGGCGGTTCCATGGCGCGGATCATCTGGCTGATCGCGCTGGGAGTGCGGTTGAACAGGCGGGAAAGCTCGGTCACGCCGACCCGGGCCTCTTTCCAGATCCGGTGGACGGCCTGGCGCCGGACCGAGGAGATCTCGCGCCATTGGAGGCGGCCCAACAGCTTTTCCTGATCGATGCCGTGGCTGGCCGCCACCTCGGCCAGTATTTTGCGGGCTTCCGGGCCGGCGCCGAGGGGGGCGGCGACTTCCACGGCGCCTTTGGGCAGGACCTTCGCGAGAAATTCCTCGCTGCCCACCGCGACCCCGCCGACGACGGGAAGCTCGTAACCCGGCATCTTCATGCGGTCTTGGATGAACTTGAGATAGCGCACGGACTGCTTGAGGCGCTGCCTCCCGAAGCTCGAGAGCACCGCATCCGAATCGATCAGCGGCCCGCTCTCCTCGGACTCGACGTAGGCCGCGCAGCTCGACCACTGGTACCGCCAAGGCTTCTCCTTCAGGCCGAGGCGGAGCGGCTGGAGGTGGACGAAGGCCGATGCCTCGGCGAGGTACTGGGGCGCCTCGACGAGCAGGGCCTTGTAGCGCCCTTGGAAGAGGTGTCCTGTCGTGTTGTGCTGGGAATTGAAGTACTTGGTGTACAGCGTGTTGAAGCCCTGCATCACCGTCGACAGGTTGCCCTGCGAGGTCTCGAGGAGGACGTGGACCTCGCGGCTCATCAGGCAGTAGGCGTAGATCTGAGGCCGTGGCGCTCCTTGTAGCTGCGCGCCAGCGAGAGGAAATAGCGGCGGTCGGCGTTCGAGACGAAGATGTCCTGACGGTTGTTGCCGCGCAGGACGATGGCGTAGCACGCGCCCGGGAACTGGAGCCGCTTCGGTCTGCCCATGATGAAAGATTATAGCAGATTTCGCGTGGTGCCAGACATGAAGAAGTTCAGGCGGCGATCTTCTTCTTTAGTTCGCCGAGCTGGGAAAGTTCTCCGATGAGCACGAGCCTCTCCCCCGCCGAGATGATCCGCTCGGGCTCCGGGTTGATGTCGTACTTCCCCGAGCCGGGCTCGAGAACGGCTACGACGAGCGGCGCCTTGCCCTGGGCCCCCTTGACGGCGCCCAGAGCCTTGCCGACGAACGGCGAACCCTCGGGGACGGCGATCTCCTCGAAACGCGTGACGCTGTCCTTGTCCTTGATCATGGAATCCAGGAAACCGACGGCCGCCGGACGGATCATCTCTGAGGCCATGCGCAGGCCGCCGATGAATTCGGGGTTGACGACGTTGTCGGCGCCGCTGCGGAAGAGCTTCTCGCGGACGCCGAGTTCCTTCTGGCAGCAGACCACGCGGGCCTTGGGGTTTGCGCCCTTGGCGGAGAGTGCTACGAACGCGTTGTCCTGATCGGTCGCCAATACCGCGAAGACCCCGGCCGCGCGCTCGACGCCGGCCTTTTTCAGGGTCTCGTCCTCGGTCGCGTCGCCCTCGACGATCAGGATGTCCTCGCCGAGCCGCTCGTGGAACTTCTCGGCGACCTCCTTGTGCTTCTCAATGACGACCAAGGGCCTGCCGGTCTTCCTGAGCTCGGCGGCGATCACGCCGCCCGCGTGGCCTCCCCCGCAGATGATGTAGTGCTCCGAGAGCCTGTCGATCTCCTTCTGCATGCGCCTCCTCTTGAACGCCGCCGAGAGTTCACCTTCGACGATGATCGAGGTGATCGTTGAAAACGCGTAAGTCATGACGCCGATGCCGCCCAGGATCAGGACGATGGTGAACACCCGGCCGCCGGCGGAGAGGGGGTGCACCTCGCCGTAACCGACGGTCGCCAAGGTGATGACCGTCATGTAGAGCGAGTCGAGGAAGCCCCAGCCCTCGATGACGCGGTAGCCGGCCGTTCCGGCCAGCAGGCATCCGACGAGCAGGCCGAAGATGGTCAGGAGCCGGTTGCGGACCTCCAGCAGCTCTTCCATGCGAGGATTATAGCAAAGGTGCCAGGCCTTCACCCTTTTCACTCTTTCGACGATGGAGGGAACTTTTTACCCCCCTCAATCGTATGCTCTTTATGCCCAGACCTCCCCGTGTCCATTTTCAAGGCGCCGTTTTTCACGCCATGTCCCGTGGCAATGACGGTCAGGACATCTTTCATGGCGACCGCGACTTTCGTGCATTCCTAAGGATCCTGAAACAAACCAAGGACCGGTATCCGTTCGAGCTCTATGCGTATTGCCTGATGACCAACCACTTTCACCTTCTTGTCAGAGTCGGAGGATACGAGCTCCCCCGTATCATGCACTCACTCCTGACGCGGTATGCCGCCCATTTCAACGGCGAGCAGAGCCGCACCGGACATCTATTCCAAAATCGTTACAAGGCCATCCTGTGCTTGAATGACCCTTATCTCCTGACTCTCGTGCGCTACATCCATCTCAATCCCGTTCGAGCCGGACTCACGGCAAGGCCTGAGGATTGGCCGTGGTCCGGGCATTCTGAATATCTCAGGAAAAGCAGAAACGATTTGGTCGATACCGCGTTCCCTTTGTCGGTGTTATCGGACGTCCCTCATCAAGCCTTGATGTCCTACGTGCGTTTCGTACATGATGGGATAAATGACGATGGAGGTTCCTCTCAACCGTCGCTGCATTCGGAGCCGTCCTCAGGAGGGGAGGAGAATCTCAGCGGTTCGAAATGCGAGCTTCCATCGGTCGGCGGAGCCACTCTGGAGGAGATCGGGGAAGCTGTCGCTCAAGAGACCGAAGTCCCGTTGGAAGCGATCCGCGGCCCAAGCCAAGAGCACTCCCTCGCGAAGGTCAGGCGCATTCTTGTTTGGAGAGCGCTCCAAACAGGGATTCGTCCTTCCAGGATCGCCAGGTTCCTCAATCGCTCTCAGGCGCTAGTCGCGAAATACAGAGGGGCCTTAAAAGAGTGAAAAGGGTTAAGGCCTGGCACCTTATTGGGCGGGGACCGCCTGGGGCATCGCGACGCGCCCGCCGCGCAGGCGCATGAGCAGCTGCTGCAGAACGCTGGGCGGGGTCTTCTTGAAGATGCCCGAGGATTCCAGCGACTCGTGCTCTTTGGCGGCCTGGAGGTGCGCCATGATGCTCTGCAGGGCGTCTTGGTCGAGCAGCACCTTGGCCACGTCCGGCCGCAAGGCGAGCTTGGCCGCCTCCGCGTCGCTCTTGAGGGCGGCGGCGGCCTCCTCGGGCTTGACGACCTTGGCGAGTTCGCGCAAAGTGATGAAATCCTGGTACAGGTAGCGGACGTCGGCGTGGGCCTTGACGTTCTCGGGGTCTTCGGCGTCGGGCGCGGTCTTGATGAAGTCCCTGACGAAAGCCTCGTCGATGGCCCGGCCCTGAGCGTGCTCCCTCAAGATGCTCTGAATCCCGTTCCAGCGCGCCTGCTGGCCGTTGCCGGCGAGCTCGCTCAAGGCCTTCCTGGCGATCATCTTGTACGCCTCGGCGGAGAACAGCGTCTCGTCGCGCACGAGGCCCACGACCTCGCTGGTCGCGCCCTTGGGCATGCGGCCCGTGTCGATGCGGCCCGTCAGCTGGCGCCGGTTGACCGTCGAGAGGCTCCCGGGATCGGCGATGTACATGGAGATGTGGCCGTTGTCGTACTTGCCGCTGGCCTTGAAGGGCAGGTCGAGGCCGCGGAAACCGGACTGGCCGATCAGGATCACGACGTCGGCGTCGCCGTGCTCGAGGGCCTTGAGATTCTTGGCCTCGACGGCCTCGGGCATCAGCCATTCCTGCACGAGGAAATTGGAATCCGGCGTGACCGCGACGACGCGCCGCTTGCGCGGGATCGTCCGCAGGGGATCGAGTTCCCCCTCGACGGCGGAGTATTCGCCCTTGAGCCTGCCGAACTCGGCGACGGCGTTGCGGTCGCCGCGAAGGCGCTGCAGCTCGCCGGCCAGCCTCGTCGATTCCGCGTTGAGCCTGGTGTAGCGGGCCACGGCCTCCTTGTCGCCGATGAACTTGGAGTTCAGGGCGTCCATCTCGGCCTCGAAGCGGCCGTACTCGGTCTTGCTCTCGGCGAAGAACAGCCCCAGGTTCCTCGGGCCCGACCGCGTCGCGTTGTCGGCGGTCAGGTCATGGATGCCGGAGATGACCTCGTGGTGGATCGTATTGCCGGGGGCGACCTCGGCGAGCTTGAGCACGGCCGCCTCGAGCTTTCCCGCCTTGAGCAGGTCGCGCACGGCGGTCTGGCCCTCGACGCTCACCCCCATCTGCTCGATGCGGCTCATCGCGCTGTCGATCTTGCCGTCCTTCATGAAGCCGATGGTCTCGCGCACGCCGCGGCGGATGGGATCGAGCACTTGATAATTGAGGGCCTGCCCGGGGTTGGCCTCTCCCTTGATGTTCCAGCCCAGGTCCTTCATGAAGGTCCTAAGGTCGTCGGGCAAGGTCCCCGAGACCGCCACGACGTTGGCCCCCGACTTCTTGGCCGCCTGGTTGAGGCCGGCGAAGTCGACGATGGTCAGGTTGTCGAAGTCCAAGGTCAGCGGGATCCCATGCTTCAATTCGAGATAAGACCGGTAGAGAGTGTCGAGATTATCCAATGGGACGTCGTTGTGGTACTGGACCAGCTTCTTGCCCTCAGGATCGAGCTGGGCGTCGTAGTACTTGGCGATGTCGGGCTTGGAGAGGGCCTCGAGGCCGCCGAGGAAGGTCTTCGTGATGTAGCCGTCGATGCCGCCGTGCTGGCGGTTGATGACGCCCACGTCCCAGAGTTTGCGCCAGCCGCCGCCGAAGGCGTGGTCGTGCTCGTCGCGCATCTCCTTGTAGAGCTGCTCGGGGCTCATGGCGTACTTCTTCTGGAACTGCTCGCGGCTCGTGATCCCGAGGTCCTTGTACAGAGCGGAGTTGACGTCGGTGACCTGCGCCTTGAAGTCCGCGGTGCGCACTTCGGCGATCGACCCGTTGACGGCCTTGACGTACTTGGCCCTCATGTTCGCGAACTCGGTCGCGAATTTCGCGTAGGGACCGTCCTTGGCGTTGACCATCTCCATGAGCTTGCCGCCGTCGACGTTGGTGCCGATCTCCGGGTGGGCGTCGAAGAATGCCTTCAGTTCGAGAGCTCCCTGGTGCAGGGTCTTCTGCACGGGGTCGAGCTCGGGATGGCTCAGGCGGCCGTTGTCGCTGCCCAATGAAAGAGCTGTGACGGTACCCAATAAATCATACTCGTCGAACACCACGTCGTGGCTCGTGAAGGGCGACATGCCGCCGGTGGCGTCGGCCATGGCCTGGTCGGCCATGAAGTCCGAGATCGTCCGGATCTCGAAGGAGGGATCGCGCCCCTTGAAGAAGGCACGGTAGTCCTCGTAAGCTTGGGCCACGAGGTCGCCGTTGACGGTGACGTAGACCGCGCCCTGCTTGCCCTTCTGGCGGGCCAAGGTGTCCATGAAGCTCAACAGCACGAAGCTCAGAAGAGTCTTGCCGCCGCTGGTCTTGAGCAGGCCCATTGTCATCTGATGCCCTTCGGCCATCGAGGTCAGGATCTCCTTGAGGATCGCCTTCTGAGGCCCGCGGAACTCGGGGATCGCGCCCCCGTTGCGGCCGACGAACTCGTAGCCCGGCTTGATCGTCCAGACCCGCTCGCCCTTCGCGTTGACCGTGAAGGTCCCCCAATGCTCGCCGAAGACCCCCTTCTCCCAGGTCGCCACGAAGAGGTCGATGGCCTGGTCGATCCTGGCCTTGCTGACGGTGCCGCTGCGGTAGCCCTCGAAGTCCTTGGCCATTCTCTCGTTGGCGAAGCGCAAAAGAGCGTCGGACTCGAGGCTCTTGCGCATGACCTGCAGGGCCCGAGCCTCGCGCTCGAGGGCGTCGGCGCGTTCCCGGAGGCCCTCGGCTCGGCCCTCGATGCCGCTTTGCTCGGCCTTCACCGACTCAGCCCTCAGGCGCGTCGACTCCGCCATCTTCGTCGTGATCCTCGTCTCCATCTGCCCGTTGATCGAGTCGATGGCCTTCGCCGCGACCTCGGAGGAAGCCACGTTGAGGCTCGACTCCCTGAGGCTGCCGGCCGCCGCGTCGACCGCGTCGGCGATCTTGTTCACCTGCCGCGCGGCTCTCTTGACGTCCTTGTCGCGCTCGCCGACGCCCTCCGGAGTCAGCTTGTCGCTGCGGCCCATCTCGGTGATCCGGCGGGCGGCGTCCGAGAGGTCCTTGGCCTGCTGCTTGAGGCGCGGGTCGTTGAGCTTGGACGCCGCCTCATCGAGCCTGTCCGCCGCCGCGTTGAGCTTGGAGGCGACGTCTTTGACCTGGTCGGCCGTCCCTTCGATGGCGGTGCGGGACTTGATCACCGCCTCGGCCTTCTCCTTGAGCGCGGCGGCGGCCTCCTTGACCTCCTTGGCGGCGGCGTCGAGCTCCTGGGAGCGGGTCTTAGTGTCCTCCGTGGCCTCGGCCTTGACGCCTTCCTTGAAGTTGCGCACCATGGCTTCCGACGGGCTCTCCAGCGGCCGGCCCTTGACCATGTCCTTGAGCTTCTGCCACATCGTGCCCTTCTCGCTCTTGCCCTGGGTCAGCAGGTCGATGTTGGCCACGGTCTTCTTGAGCTCTCCCAGGCGGTCGGCCCCAAGCGTGACCTCGAGGCTGTTGCCCTGGCCGTCGGTCTTGCCCTTGTTGAAGGTGAACTCGCCCTCGGCGCGCAGGATCTCGAGGCGGGTCGTCGAGCCTTTGTCGCCCTTGAGGCGCTTGGTCAGCATGTCCTTGGCCGTGGTGATGGCCTCGTCGGTCACGCGCACGTTGAGGTCGCGCAGGTCGACCTCGCCGCCCTGGCTCTTGCTGAAGCGCGAGGCTCCGACCGGGGCCCCGCCCTCGGGCCGGATCGGCTCGTTGGAGTAGCTGGCGTTGCCGAAATCCGCGCCGAGCTCGGCCTTGAGCCGGTACTTGCCGATGTTCTCGCGCGGGGTCGTCGCGATGTCGAGGAGCTGCGCGTCGGTCATCGTCTTCATCTCATACTTGTTGGCCTTCGCGCGCAGGTCGGCGTCGACGTTCAGGCGCCCCTTGGGAGGCTCGTACTCGGCTCCCGTGGCCTTGGCCCAGAGGCCGCGGGCCTTCTCGCCTACGGTCTGCTGGGACCACGGCTTGTCGACGAAGACGTCGGCCCCGTTGCGCGCCTGCGCGATGTCCGCCGTCAGGCCTTGGTTGACGGCCGCGTTGAAGAGGTCCTCGCGGTTGATCTGGTCCGTGACGGACTTGTTGTTGGACTGCTGGTGCACGGGCAGCAGCAGCCAGCTCAGCTCGGCCATGCTCATGCCGAAGGCCTCGCCTTGGGAAAGGGCCTGCATCTCGATGGTCGCGCCCTCCTTCTCTCCCTCGCCGGCGTGGGTGATCTTGTACTCGTAGTACTCTCCGACCGAGGCGATGTTGTGGGCGACCGCGGAGGCGAGCATGTATTTCGCCATCCCGTCGAGCATGGCCCCGCCCCAGACCAGAGCCTTTGTGGCCGCGTACCAGCCCGGCGAGGCGGTCAGGCTGATGTCCTTGGCCCAGCCCAGCACGCCCTGAGACGCCACGACGCTGTCGGAGGCCACGACCTTGGCCACGCCCTGGGCCATCGAGCTCATGGGGCCCGGCGAGTCGGCGATGGTGCGCACGACGTTGCCCAGCGTGCCCTCTCCGAAGGCCGAGACCGGCACTGGGCTCATAAGGATGATGATGCTCGACTTCGCGCCGAAACCGACGCCGCTGACCAGGCCTTGCTTGCTCGCCTCCCAGACGCTCTGGTACTGCGAACTCTCGGGATTCCACATGTAGACGCCCGCCTGGATGACCGCCGAGGCGCCGCCCATGATGACGGTGTTCTTGACGTTGAATTTGAGCGCGTTCCAGGTGCCGATCCGCACGATCTGGAAGGTCTTCTGGCTGAAGCTCAGGTTCTTGCTGATGTTGGCGATGCCCAAGGTGTTGCGGATGCTGATCATCGAGCTCTCGAGCCACTTTCCGACGTACACGATGATCTTGCCCGGGACGCTGATGATCCATTTGCCGATGTTGGCCAATATCCTCAGGACGCGCGCCATCCGGGTGATCTCGCCGACGGCCTCGGCCGCCTTGGCCGCCTGCATGGCCATGCCGAGCGCGACGATGCCCTTGGCGATGCCGATCGCGTAGCGCGAGGCGGCGCCCATGCCCAGCGTGAGGACCGTGATGACCGCGGTGTCCCAGACCGCGGCGGTCAAGGTGTAGCCCATGATGTAGCCGCGCAGCTGCCCGAACATGTTCTGGATGACGCCCTGGGCCATGGTCAGGCTCTTGTTCTCGGGAGCCTTGGTGACCGAACTGTCGAAATCGAGCATCTCGAAGGGGTCCTCGAAGGCCTTGTCCGCCTCGTACTCGTCCATGGCCCGCAGGGCCCCGTCGAGCTTGCGCAGCAGCGCGATGGCCTCCTCGATCTTGCCGCGGCTGATCAGGCTCTTGATCGCATCCTTCTGGGACGACTTGCAGGAGAGCTTCTCGATCCAGGCCAGGGCCTCGGGGATCTTGCCGGCCCTCAGGGCCTTGGTCGCCTCGTCGACCGGCTTGTGGTTGGGGTCGAGGCCGGCGATGCGGTTGATGGCCTCCTCGTACTTGCCCTGGGAGAGCAGCAGGAGGATGCGATGGCGCTCGTCCTTGTTCTCGCCGAGCATCTTGAAGGCCTTCTCTGTCAGCGGGTTGATCTTCATGCCCGTCTCGACGACGTCGTCGCGGTGGCCGAACGAGAAGAAATTGAGCACCCGGTCCCACCACTTCATGCTGGCGGCCTTCGAGAGAGCCGTGTCGCCCTTGGAGTAGCAGGTCTCGGAGCTGGCGTACTTGCAGACGTAGAGGTCCAGCTCGTTCATCATGTCGTAGATGCGCGCTTGCGCGGAGAAGTCTTGGACGGCGCCGAAGAGCTTGGTCTGCTTGATCCCGAGGTTCTGCGCCTCCTTGCGCACGTCGTCGATGACCGGCATCCCGGTCTCCTTGCCGTTGGTCACTTCCGACATGATCAGCTTCTCGAGGCGGATGAACTCCTCGAGCAGGGGCTTGCTCTCCTCCCGGACGCGCTCGGCGCTCTGGATCTGGGCGAGGTCGCGGAACTTGAGGATCAGGCTCCCCATGTCCGCGATATTCTTGGCGACTGCTGGATAGTCCTTCGGCAGGCTCTGGACGTACAGCTCGTAGAGGTTGCCCTTGAGCTTCTCGGTCTCGGTCTTGCCCTTGAACTTGGGGTCGTTCTTGACGCGGTCGAACTCGAGCGAAAGGTAAAGGTCCTTCATCTCGAGGACCTTGCTCGACAAGGTCCTGACCCGCTCCTGCATCGTTTCGTCATAAAGGAAAGCGCGGGTGACGTTCTGGTAGGTCAGGTAGAAGCCGGCGATGGACTGCTTGATGAGATTGGCTTTGATCTCCGCGTTGATCTCGTCGAGCTTGGGCAGGTATTGAGTCCGCGCGATGCCGACCAGGCGCGCGGCCTCGGCCGCGTTCGCGTTGGGGTCGAGGACGACCTCCTTGCCGTCGATCGTGAACTTCAGGGGCTCTTTGCGCAGACCGAGGTGGTCGCGCAGGTGGCCCGACTGCAGGCGCTCGAGCTGGATCGCGAGCGTGTGCATGTCGAACTCCTGCAGATGCACCTGGGCCAGCTTGAGCCACTGCTGGCTTTCCTCGATGGTCGCGTCGAGCTCCTCGCCGCTCAAGCCCCCTTGCATGAGGCGCTGCTGGGACTTGACGGCGTTGGCGACGTCGGCGAAGGCCTCCGAGGCCAGCAGCATGATGTCGCGGCTGACGTAGCGCGGGTCCTCGATGTCGGACTTGGCGAAGAAGGTCGTCATGAGCCACGAGTAGCCCTCGAAATTGCCCTTCTTGAACTCGTCGAAGACCTTCTGGAGGTCCTTCAAGTCCTTCATCGTGGCATCGAGGTTCTCGGTGCCGTTCTTGGACTCCTTGACGGTCGCGTTGGTGACCTGAGAGAAGTAGTTCTTGAGCTCCATGAGGACCATCTTCTGCATGGTCTCGAGCTGGTTGTCGTTGTAGAACTGCATCGCCTTGCGCTGGACTGCCTGCAGCTCCTTCCAGTCGAGCTTGTCGAGCGTGCCGGCCTTGGCCGCCTTGTCGAGCTTGTCGAGATACTGGAGGATGTTGATGTTGAAGCCGTCGGCGGTGGTGTTCTTCCTGAAATTCTCGCGCTTGCCGTCGAAGAACTTCACCATCGCCTGGCAGCCCTTGTCCGTCATGCCTTCCTCGCGCGGATCCTCGGTCTTGGCGATCGAGGACGCCGGGCCGTGGTTGGCGGGGTCGGCGACGTTGCAGTTGTCCTTGATCTTGCGCGCCAGCGAGGGCTGGTCGTAGTAGAGCTTCTTGAGGTTCTTGAGCAGCAGCTCGATGCGGCGGTTGTAGAGCACCCGCTGCTCGGTGGCGGCGCCCTTCTTGGTCTCGATGACGATGGCGTCGATGATCTCGGTCTTGGGGTCGTCGGGGTCGGGCCGCTTGATGACCTTCTTGTAGGTGTCCTCGGCGATCTCGGCGGAGTGCTGGGTGAACAGGATGTAGCCCGTGCGGCTGTTGGTCACCCGCACGGTCTGGCTCTTCGAGCTCGAGTTGAGGACCTGCACGAAATTGTCGCCTTCGGTCGCCTTGCGCGCGGTCGGCGAGAGCTTGTCGTAGATCTGCGCCAAGGTCAGGCCGACGTCCTTGTTCTTGTCGTCGAGGTCCTTGGTCAGCTGCGCGAGCGCCGCCTGGGCGTCGGGGCTTTCCTCGTCCTTGATATCGCTCTTGAAGCGGGTCAGGAAGCCGCGCATCTGCTCGATCTGCTCCTTGGAGGCCCCCTGCCTGAGAGCGGGATCGTCGAGCTTCTTAAGCAGGTCCTCGACCTTGGGCGGGGTGACCTTGGACGTCGAGATGCGGTTGCTCTTGGGGTCGTAGTGGCTGACTTCCTGGGCGAAGACCACCCAGCCGGCGGCGCCGGGAGCGGTCGAGACGATGGCCACGGCAAGGACTAGGCTTAGGAGCCTGCGGACCATATTACGGTTAGTGTAGCCCCCAAAGGACCTAAAGCCAAGGCCCAAAGGTCCTAAAAAAATAGGTCTTTGGGCCTAGTCCCGCCGCCGGCGGCGGCTAGCGCTTTTTCTCGTCGGGCTTGGTGTGGGCCTTGTGCTGCGCTCCGGTCTCGAGGCCGTAGGGCTTGCCGTTGTTGGGGTACGAGCACCAGACCAAGGTCTCGTGGGTGAAGAGCCGGACGTCGGGATCGCCGTTGTCGAGCTTGTCGCCGGTCTCGTCGCCGTTGGTCGTGAGCGAGACGATCGGGATCGGCGAGAGGAATTCGGTGATCTCCCGTTGCACGTTGAGATGGATCGTCACGTTGGGGTTCGTGGAGATCGTCCCCTTGCCCTTGTACTTGATGACCTCGCCGCGGATGAAGTCGGTGAGCTTCTTGCGGTCGGCGTCGTTGACGAAGGTGCTCTTGGTGGCGTTGCCGAGCTTGAAGGCCTTCTCGACGGAAGCGATCGTCTTGTCGGCGTCAAGGTCTCCGGAATTGGCGGCGCGGATCTTGACCTCCATGTCGGTGGCCTCGGTCGGCTTCGAGGGGGAGAACCCGAAGCGCACCCAGGCCATCTTGTCCATGTAGGCCGTGTTGCCGCCCTTGGGGGCCAGCGCCGCCAAGCCGTCATGGGTCAGGTCGTCCTTGTTGATGAAGTAGGCCGACCGACTGTTGATGTCGGTGACCGAGCCGTCCTTGACCTTGAACTTCGAGCGCTCGACATTGCCGTTGACAACGTCGTCGGGCGGGATGAAATTGCTGGGATTGACGACCTCCACGATCAGGCTGTCGTCGGAGCTGCGCAGCGCGGTCTTGCCGACGGGGACTCCCTGCGTGAAGATGGTCTGGTCGTTGTTGAGGCAGATGTGGAAGGCGTTGGCGACGTCCTGGCGGTTGAGGAAGAGCCTCCACTCGCCGAGATTGATCTTCTTGAAGTAGCCGCCCGACTTGTCCTTGAAGGCGGTCTCGGCGTACTGGCACGAGGTGTCGAAGCCGGCCGCGCTCGTCTTGTCCTCGTCGGTTAGGTCGGTCTTGTCGCCGGCCGGCTTGTCGCCCTCCGGCTTGTCGGGCTTGGGCTTGTCGTCCTTGGGCTTGTCGGGCTTGGGCTTGTCGTCCTTGGGCTTGTCGTCCTTGGGCTTGTCGTCCTTCTTGTCGGCCTTGGGAGGTACGTCGTCGGTGGGGACCTCGCACTTGACCTTGGAATCGGCTTTCGTCGCCTCGGCGCAGGTCTTGTACTCGAAGTTGGCCACGTCCTCGTTCCACTTGAGGAAGTAGAACACCGGCTTGCCGTCCTTGTCCTTGTCCCCCATGTAGCCGAGCGGCCGGTAATCCTTCATATTCTCCGCGAATCCGCTCTTGCCGACCTCGGCGACGACGCCCAGGTTGGCCGGCTGCAGCCGCTCGCTGTCGATGAGATTGCCCTTGGCGTCGGCCTTGTAATAGGTATAGGTCCCCTTGGGGGCCGCCTGGAAGCTCATGAAGTAATTCTGGCCGTTGATCGAGACGAGAGGGCCGTCGGCGACCTGCTTGCTGCGCAGTTCGTAGAGGTCCTTGGTTGTGGCCTGAAGGCCCCCGCCGTCGGAGTTCAGGACCTTGATCATCCCGTCGCTGCCGATCGTGACCTTGTAATGCAGGGAGTCCTTGCGGGTGTCATCCAGCTGGATGTCGCTCGTGCCGGGCTTGGCCAGCGAGATGCGCCGGCCGTAGATGTTGGAGGCGGTCTTCGCGTCGCCGGGCTCCGAGATGTCGAAGATGCCCACCTTGTCTATGAGCTGCCCGCCTTCCCGCGCCGTGTAAAGCTTGATCGAGATGTGCCTCCCCGGGCCGTCCGCGCCGGGGACCTTGATCCAGCCCGAGACCGCGCCGGCGATGTAGAGGTCGTCGAAGGTGAAGCCCTCCGACATGATGCCCTTGGCGCGCTTGCCGCCGCCCTTGATGGCGCCGGTCTTGTCGGAGCCGGGGGGAGTCGAGGAATTGTCTTCGTTCCGGGTGACGATGTCCTTGATGTCCTTCTTGGCCATGCCCGCGCCGTCGTAGATCGTCTTGGCGTTCTTGGCGGCGGCGGCGTAAAAGCCCAGCCACCTGGCCTCCAGGCCGTCCTGGCTGCCTTGCTCGTCCTGGCCCGTGAAGGGGCCGAAGCTTTGCTCGCCGGGGTTCCCATCCTTGCCCGGCACCGGCTTCTCCGCCGTGTACACCTTGAGGGTCATTTCGAGGGCGTCGCGTATGTTCTGGCCGTCGACGGTTTTGCGGGCCTCGGAATCCCTAAGGGTCTGCAGCTCCGGGTACTTCTGGGAAAGCCCGTTCGGCAGGTCCTTGTTGTCGCCGATGACGAAATAAAGGACCGCGGGCGCGACCGGCTCGGCCTTGCCCTGGTCGGGCTTGGTCTTCTTGCCGATCCAGACGGCGGCCATGGCCTTGATCCGGTCGATCATCTTGGTCTCGCCGTCCTTGTCGAAGACCGACTGCGCGATGTAGCCCTTCTTGGGTTCGAGGATGTACTCGTTCAAGCGCTCTGCGACGCGGTCGCGCATAGCCGGATCGTTCGTGAGCAGGTCCGCGATCCGGTCGACGGCATTCGCGACGGTGATGGCCTCCCCGTTCTTGTCCTTGAGCACCTGCCCCGTGACGGGAGGGACGTCGCCTTCCTTGGCCTTGGGCGCGGCCTTGACGAGGAGATCGTCGATCGCGGCGGCGTCGGACTTCTTGGCGAGCGCCTCGACGACGCCCGCAATGGCCGCATCGAACCCGCCCGGCCCGGCGTCCACGAAGCGCTTGTACTCCGCGGGATGCTTCTGGGCGAAATCCTGCAGGGCCAGGGCCACGCCCTCTCTCTGCTCGGGCTTGACGGCCTTGTTGTTGACCACGAGGTCCCAGACTGCCTGGTCCTGGACCTTGGCGGGCTTGACGGGCTTCTCGTCGGGCTTCTTGACGTCGGGCTTCTTCTGGTCCGGTTTCGTCGCGGCGGTCTTCTTTTCCGCCGGCTTGGCCGCGTCGGCCGCCTTGGCGGGCGTGGGCGTCTTCATCCCCATCTTGTCGGTGATGTTGACGATCAAGGTGCCGTCGGGCTTGCGCGTCAGAGTGGACCTGGCCTTCTTTTTGGACGCCTTGTCGCGGAACAGCGCCTCGACGGCGCCGGGCTTGAGGGCGGTCAGCTTGTCCTTGGCGATGTAGAAGGTGTAGGTCCCGGCGGTGATGGGAACCATTTCCCCCGCGCGCGCCTGGGGCGCCGCGACGAGGAACATGGCGAAAAAAAGCGCCATGAGGGATTTCGAGGGGTTCATGGTCTGCTCCAACCTTCCTTCCTTAATTAACCGCCCAAAGCGTTCTTATGGTACCCCCTGCGGCCCTTTTAATCAAGGGCCAAAGGTCCTACTATCATGAAACTAGGGGCCGACCTTGCAGGTCAGCAGGATGCAATCGCTCGTGTCCCTCATGGTCGTTGTGGCGCCCTTGATCGTGTTCGCATTGAACAGGCCCGCGACCCCACTGGCGACTGGGGTGGAGCCCGGCGTCGAGCCGTCGAGCAATTTCTGCTGCGTTTGCCTCTGCGTGCCAAGGTCCTTCATCACCGAATCGGAGGCCTTCGTATAGGGCGGCTTGAAAGTATCGACCCCCTTCTTAGCCGCGAGATCAGGTGACGTCGCCAAGTACGACGCGGACATGCCGTCGCCGGGGACTGTGCCTTTGCCGTCGCCCAGCGCCTTGGACTCCGTTGCGTTCTTGTTGACCGTGTCGACGAGCCCCTTGTCGGCCTCGCCGAGCTTGTTGACCATCCCCAATTCGGTCTTATAGGCTTGGCGCAGCTGCCCCGCCGTGGTGTTGGCCTTCTTATAATCATCCGTCGTAATGCCGTTGGTCTTCGTCAGCGAGGCCGCGAAGGTCGGATCGGTCGCCGTGGGGCCGTGATTGAGCTTCTCGCCGTAGCCCAGTCTCTCCTCCGCGTAAGTGAGCCCCTTATCGGCCTCCGTCAAAGCCGTCGACGCCTCCGTGAGAATCTTGCGCAATGCGGCAGGATCGCTCTTCTTCATCGCGTCCGCCAGAGTCTTGACGTTCGCGGCGACGCCCTTGTTGTCGTCCCCGTAGGCCGTCTTGAGCGCATCCTTTGCCGGCTGGACGTCGTCATCCTTGGCGACAGCGCGCGCCTTGTCATCGGCATCCTTGAAATCGCTCTTTGCTTTCGTGTCCGGCTTATCGTCGGCCTTGACGCCCGTGATGCTCCCGATGAGCTGCTGCGTGCCGGCATTCGTGTTCTGCAGGCTCAGCATCAAGGAGTCCTGGGTGGTGTTGATCGCCACGGGATCCTTGCCGTCCTTGGGCATGTTGCCGACCAGCTTGACCCGGACGCTGTTCAACAGATTTTGGACGTTGTTCGTGCCGCCGTCATAGGACGGGACGGGTCTCTTGGCGTTCACGCAGTCCTGCTTCGGGTTTTTCGGGTCGCCGGTCAGGACCGCATTCGCATTATTGACGGTCTGGATCGATTCCGCGACGTCCGCGGAGTCCGTGTCCGCGTTCGGAATCTTAGCTATGGTCGCGTTGTCGATCTTGCCCGTGATGTAGTTGTTGAGCCCCGAGCACGAGGCGTTGGCCGCAGCGCTGGGGACCTGCGGCTGGTTCCTTTGCGTGCGGTCGGTGTCCGTGTTCGTGTTGGCGCCGGCGCCGCCCTTGCCGCTGCAGACGAGCTGGGCATTGCTGCCGCCCATCTTGCACACGGAATCTTGGTTCGTGTTGCAGTAGCAGTAAACCGCGCCCGCCTTCGCGTCTTGGCCTCCCGAGACCGCGCCGCACGTATCCGCGATGTCCCCTTTGGACACGGGGAAGGGGCTGGGTTTGCCGCCGGGCCCGGAGGTATCGGTGGGGTCGTAGCACGACAGCGTGCCGCTGCCGGGCGAGAACAAGCTCGTGACGCTCTTGCCGATGGCGGCGGTGATCGCCTTCCACGGCGTCATGATGCCTTCCTCGAGGATCTTGTCCTCGAGGTTGGGCCAGCGCATGGCCGCCTTCTCCTTGAGCTTCCACTCCAGATCGATGGCGTGGTCCTGCTCGGCCTTCATGCGCAGGAACTCGAGCGACTCGCCCACGCTCTTGCTGTCCTTGCCCTGGTTGCCGCCGGGGCCCTTGTCGCCGGTGCCGTTGCTCTCGCCGGAAGCGCCCCCGAAAGCGGAGCCGTCGCCCATGCTGCGGTTGGCCGCCGCGTCGAGCGAAGAGCCCGCTCCGCCGCCGCGGTTGAAATCGTTGGCCGCGCCCTGAGCCGCCTTCCTCAAGGCGTCGAAGCCGCCGCCCGCGCCCTGGCCCGGTCCGCGGGCCACGCCCCGGATGTTGCCGCCGCCGCGGACGCCGGGCATGTTGCCAGTGCCGCCCGCCTTATTGGGCACGCCGGCCGCCGAGAGCGGGGCGGCCGAGAAACCGCCGCCGCTGCCGCCGCCCGCGATCGCGCCCAGGCCGCGCAGGCCGCTCTGGCTGAGAGGAACCTTCGGCACGGGCACGTGCGCGGCCTTGGTGGCCGCCTTACCGGCCGTGGCGGCCGAGTTGGCCAGCGCGTCCTTCCAATCGGTGGACTCCTTCTTGTCCGGAGGGGTCTGCGCTATGGGAGAGCCCGCCGGAGGCTGCGTCGTCGCTCCCGGGCCCATCACGAGGGCTGAGGGGTCGCGCACGTTCAAAGGAGTGATCACGTCGCCGTTGGCGCCGAGCGCGGAGCCGGGAGCCAAAGAGCTCGTGCCCGTTTCATAAGGAGAGCTGGAGCCTCCGAAGGCCTTGCCGTCGCCGCGCGAGCTGATGCCGGGGCCGAAGAGGTCGCCGTTCTGGCCCTCGGGGGCCATCATGAAGTGCTCGGCCAAGGGAGCCATGAAGAGGACGCCCAGGCCCGCCATGATGAAGGCCAGGTCCTTCTTCTTGAACTGCTTGAGCCGCTCGATCAAGGACATGCCGCCCGAGGCGAGGCCCTTGATCTTGAGCTGGGGTTTGTTGGCGGAGTCCTTCAAAGTGGGGATAATGGGCTTATTGTCCTTCTCTTTGGGTTCCATGGCTGTTCTCCTCGACTTCGGATAGTTTAATGGGAGTTCCGGGGCTTGTCAATGGTGCCCTATTTTTTTAACCGAATTTAAATAATCGTCCTGGGAACAGCGCAATCGTGGGGCCGCCGGGGCGTCAGTTGCACTTGCAGCCGGCCGGCGCCGCTATCAACGGATTGCAGGCCTGGTTGTAATTGGCCGGCTGGGGGACCGGCACGGTGCAGGTGCTGATCTGCCCCGAGCAGCAGACCTTGCGCTGCGCGCAAAACTCCGCGCAGACCGTGTCGGTGTCCTGGGTCATGCCCGGCTGCCAAAGGCACCCGAGCGCGGGAAGAGGACAAAAGGTCCCGTTCTTGATGTCGCAGGCCAGCAGTTCGCCCTCGCAGATCGGGGGCAGGGCCGAGGAGGGCTGCTTGAAGCAGAGTTTGCCCGTCGGATCGTTGCAGTTGGGATCCAAGGTCGGGATCTTGTCGCCGAACTTCTTGCTGCAGTCGACCGTGCTGCCGTCGGGCAAGGCCGCGATCGGCGAGCAGGCCGCCTCGATGTCCGTCATCAACGGCTTGGCGTTGTCGCACAAGATCTTGATCTGCGTCTCGGCGTCGTTGCACGGCTGGCAGGCCCCCGCTTTGCAGCAGTCGACGGGCGGATTCGGGGGTTCGCCGCACAACTTGGGCAGTTGGGCCGCCCACCAGTCGAGCTTCGGCTGCAAGTCCTTTTCCATGTTGCTGCGCTGGTCCGTCTTCATAAGGGCGCAATCGGCGACGGCCTGCATGCAGGCTTGCATCTGCAGCGGATCGGGCGCGTCGTCGGTCCCCTCGCTGAGGCTGATGTTGGGATCGGGGACGGCGGGCGAGGAGAAGCCGTCGATCTGCGGCGGGGCGCTCAAGATGGGCGGCGAGGAGCCGGTGTAGCTGCCGCCGTTGACGAGGCCGTGGATGTCGGTGTGGTCGTAGACGACCCCCGTGTTGGTCGCCGCGTACTCGCCTGGGCAGCGGTTGCCCGCCGTGCAGATCGGGTTGCTGCTCATGAGCCCCGCGTTGCGGGCCGCGACCATCTGCTGCAGGGCGCAGCTCTTGTTGCTGCTGCAGCGCATCTTGTAGTTGCGCTCGGTGGAGGCCACGCTGTTGTTCGTATTGGCGGGAGGGCTCCAGCCGATCGGCCTGCGCGTCGCCGTGTTGGTCTGCCCGGCGATGGGCACCGTCGGGTCGCTGAGCGTCGACCGAAGGTCGTCGGGGTTGACCGCATGGCCCTTGGCCGAGAAAAACCCCTTGCCCGCGAAGGCCCCGGCCGCGTCGGAGAGCCCGGACGCGCCGGAGAGCCCGGCCGCAGACTTGGCGCCGGTCACCTTGCCCGCCGCGTCTTCGCCGTAGGCGGAGGCGACCATGCTCGCGCGCACGCCGGTCAAATCCTCGGGATCGAGGGCCACGGCGCTGCCGGTCTCCCGGGATTCCTTCGGGGACATGATCCCGTTGACCTGGACGCCGTCGGCGCCGCTGCTGCTGCACTGCATGGGCAAAGTCGTCTCGCAGTCGACGACGCCGCTGTGGTGCTTGTCGGCCCACGCAAAGCGCGCGCGCTTGACCCCATTGCCGGCGGCGCCGCCGACCGCGCAGGTCTCGCCGATATCGTCGAGCGAGACCTTGAAGCGGCTCCCTATCGAGCCGTCGGCCGAGCACCAGAGCGAGCCGGCAACGACCGTCATCTCCTTGAGGTCGCCGCGGACCATGCCGATCGAGTCCATGCGCGGGGCCTCGGCGCGAGCCTGGAGGAAGGTCCCGATGCCGGCGTTGCGCGAGTCCTTGGCGGTGCGCAAGGCCGCCATCAGCGCGCTGAAGGAATGGTCGCTGTTGTCGAAGCCGCTCAAGCCGACCCTTGTGGCGAACCGGGTGAGGCCCGCCGCTGGCCGCGCCCCCCAGCCCGTGCCGGACAAGGCCGTGACCAATCCGGCGACCATGTTCGACGGCGCGGAAAACATGCCCGTGATGAGAACGACGAGCAGCATGAGCGGCGCCAGGCCCTTGCGCCAGCGCAGCAGGAGCAGCAGCGCGGCCCACTTGCTTTTCTGCCTGTGTCTATCCCAAAAGCTCGCCATGGGGATCGCCCCGTTCTTACCGCGAACGGGACCGCCTCTCCCTTGAGTTTAGTCCCAAGACCTTGACTTGTCAATAGAGAAATCCGGGTTTTCCCAGATTTTACCTGCGATTATTGGGAGGACGGCAAGGAATCGGCGTCTCTGACCAGGTCCGCCTGAGCTTCGTCGGGCAAAACGACGTGGCTGTTCTGCGTGCAATAGATCTCGACGGCCCGCTCGGTCTTGAGCTGCAGATCGACGTAGGGGGCCTGGGGCGTCGGAACCGGCAAGGTGAAGAGCATCTCGCGGAACAGGGCCTGCGAGCCTTTTCCCGCGGGCCTTACCTCGTACTCCTTGCGGGGCGGGCCCATGACGGCGACGATCTCGTCGCGGGTCATGCCCAGGCGCAGGCGGCCGCACCGGGAGAGGGCGTCGGCCAAGCGGTCGCTGTCCGTTTTCAATTGCTCGTAGCGGAGGTGGATGTAGCCGAGCCAGGCCATGCTCGCCGCGAAGCCCGCCAAGGCGACCACGACCACCTTGCGGAATCTGGCGGGAATGATCTTCGTCACGGGTTCCGCCAACTCTAGCGGTATAACCCCGGCTTGTCAAGCCGTGCGGGCTATTTCTTAATGACGCCGCCGCCACCGGTGCCGCCGCTGCCGCCGCCGCCGCCTGTGCCGCCGCCGGTGCCGGTGCCGGTTGTCCCGCCGGGAGGCGGGGTCAGGGAGATGTCGTTGGGGTTGAGGGGATTGGTGTCGGTCCCGCTCGTGCCGCCGCCGGCGCCCGGATCGATGGACCTTGATTTCTCGAAGGCATCGAGCTGGGCTTCGGCCTCATGGTAAAGGCTGTCGGTTTCTTTCTTGACCTTGTCGTACATGATGAACCCGAGGATGCCGGTCATCATCGCCATGACGGCTCCCATCTCGATGTCCTGGCCGATCTTCTTGACCTTGTCGCCGTAAGTCGACGCGAGGCCGCCCATCGCGGAGATCTGGTTGCCGATCTGGACGACCTTCATGCCCGCCATCATGGCCATCATGCCGATGATCTGCCCGATCGCGATCAGGATCGCTCCGATGATCATGGTCGGCGGCCAACCCGTGGCGAGCAATGCCAAGCCCGTCGTGACGAGGATCGAAGTCCACAGGATCAGGTTGTTGGCCTCCTGGACTTTTGCATAGGCCTCGTCCAGCATGGCCTTCCACGGCGCGCCCTCGCCCTGGCCGATGTTGATGCAAGAACCGTCCTGGGGATTGACGGTCTGTCCCTGCCCGCAGACGACGCAGACCCCGTTGATCTCCATGCCGCCGGCCTCGCTCTGGGCGTTGGTGCAGGAATAGCCGTTGCCGAGAGGGTTGATCGTCCCGCCCCCGCCTCCGCCCCCGCCGCCCGTCGAGGGACCCGTCGCGTCCGTCGGCGATGAAGGCGGCGTCCCGTTGGCGCCGGAGCCTTCGAATTGCGAGGCCGCGGCCGCCGAGTTGCCCTCCGTCGCCGTCGGCCCGCCGGCGATGACCAAGGCGTTCTTGAGTCCCGCCGACCGGAGCTGCCCCAGAGCGCGGCTGTTGACCAGGCCGCGGCGGCCTAGATTGGCGCGCGTGCTGCCGCGTATTCCGGACTTGACGATCTTTCCGCTGGCCTTTGGTCCCGCGTCGCCGGCGAGCTTGCCGAGCTTGCCCGTCCTGCTCGAAAATCTCAAGGCCTTGGCCATCCCGGCGCGCGAGCCCGCCAGGGCCCCGCCCAGTTCGCCGCTGAGCTTGCTCCCCGAGATGTGCGTCTCGGGGCAGGCCTCCGCCGGATCGTCGCTGCCCTGGACGCAGGCCGTGTTGCTTTTCTCGGAGGCGTCGCTCTCGCCCGCCCCCTGCGACAGCTCGCCCTGCGCCTGGTCCTCTTTGGCGGCCTTGTCCTTGTCGGCCTTCGTCGACTCTCCGGCCTTCGGGACATTGCCGAACTTGATCGTGCCGTTGTTGGCGTTGGCGGCGTATTTGAGGCCTTGGTCGGCAGGCCCGCGGACCTTGATCGACGATGCGATGGTCCCCAAGTCCGCCGCGCCGTCGCCGGCCCGCGGAGCGGCCGAGCCCCCTCTCATGAGAGCGGCGGCAATCAAGGCGATGCCGCCCACGACCGCGACGGCCATGACCGACAGTGCGAAGCGTCCCGCAGCGGTCGCGGCCAGCCGCGCGATGAGCTGCGCGAACGGAGAAAGAAGGGCCGAGAGCAGGCGGCCGAAGAAGCCGCCGCCGAATTGGAGGGCCCGCGCCGCGCCCGACGCGGCGCCCGCGGCGCCGCTTTGCGCCCCGCTGGCCGCGGCCGACGCCGCAGCGCGCGCGCCGGCCTCGCCGGCTCCGGTGGCGCCCTCGAAAGCGCCCGCTCCGCCGCCGCCGGTGCCCCAGACAGCACCCCCTTTCTTGCGCTCCTTTTGCTTCTTCTTCAGATCGGGAATCTCTACGGTTGGAACCGGCGGGTGCACCGAGACCTTCTCCTTCCCATTGTTATCGGCCATGAAAGCCCCCAGACCTCTCCTGCGATCGCTAGCCGCCCCCGAACAGATGGTAATCCGGCGCCTTGCCGCCCGGCTGGCTTGAGAATTCGCGCGGCGGGTACGAATATGCCGGCCTCATCGCGCCCACGATGCCCATCCCTAAGCCGAGCGCTCCCGAAGCGTAGACGGCGAAGGTCAGTATGCCCGGCGGGCTTTCCATCTGCGATGTGATCGCCGCGGCCACGGCGGACGCGGCCATGAAGGAGCCGGCCGCCACGAACATGTTCCCTTGGAAGACCTGCCCGTACGGCCCGCTGGCGATCTGATGGCCGATGTAGGCCGCCATCCCGGCCAAGAGGGCCGCGATCGACGCCGCGACCAAGGCTCCGATCTGACCGCCCACGGGGAAATCTTTGCCCTTGGACGCCAGGAAGATCAGCAGGGCCGAGGCCGCCAGAAGCATCTCGGCGGTCTGGATCGCGCTCTGCCACGGCGTCACGTTGACGGCGCCGGCCGCCGGTGGAGGCTGGGGAAAACGGTCCTGCCCGTTGCCGCCGCCGGTGCTGGGATTGGTGTCGGCGCCGGTGGGCGCCGAGCCGGGGCCGCCGGTCGGCGAGCTGCCGCCGCCGATGCCCGTGCCCCTGCTGCCGTCGTAAGTCGCCCCCGCGCCCTGGCTCGTGATGGCGCCGCGCTGGTCGTGCGACACGCCCAAGAGCTGCTTGCCCGCGGTGTTGCTGCCCAGGCCCAGCAAACCCCGCACTCCGCCCGCTCCGGCCTTGGCTGAATGCATCGCGCTCGAGGGCGCCAGCTTGGCGCTGGCCACCTGCGTGTTGGCGCCGAAGCTGTGTCCCGAGGAGCCGCCGCCGCCCGCGCTGAAGCCCGCGAACTTGGATTCGATCTTGCCGCCCTTGAACGCCTTTGGGGCGCTGGATGCCGACGCGCCCGTCGCGGCCGCGTTCTTGGCCGCCTCGGCCGCCTTGGCGGCGTCGGTCGACTGAGCGTCCGTCGCGGCGTCGGCCTTGGCTTGGTCGGTCGGCGCGGAGGCGGCGCCGTCCTTGCCCGCCTCGAGCCCGCCGGCTCCTTGGTTGGCGCTGACAAGCTGATTGAGCGAATCGGAAGTTCCGCCGGAGGCGCCGGAGGCGCTGCCGTCGGCCGCCGCCTGGGGAGGCCGCGGATCGAAGAGCGACATCGCGCCGCCGGAGCGGTCCGCGCGCGACGGCCCGAAGAATTTGTAGCCGATGAGGCCGATGCCGCCGGCCACCGTCGTTCCGGCCAGGATGAGCGCGACGACGCCCGCCTTGGTGGCGAGCAGGCCCCCGCCGAGACCCGAGCCGCCCAAAAGGCCGCCGCCGCGGCCGGAGAAAAGGTCCGCGAACAACGCGCCCCTCTTTTTCTCCTTCTTCTCGTCCGGCTTCATCTCGGGTATCTTCGGCATTTGCGCTTCCATAGGTCCTCCTACAAGATAGCTCCCACGAGCCCCTGCATGACGGCCCCGATAAGCCCCATCATCATCATCTGCATCATCATCTGCTGCATGTTGGGCTTGGTGTCGGGCGGAACGACGGGGGGAGGGGTGATGGTCTTCTGGTCGATCTTGGGATCGTTGGCCTTGAGATTCCTCGGGGCCGAGTCGAGCCGGCCGTAGCCGGCGCCGCCCAAAGCCACGCCGCCGCCGCCGCCGTCGCCCACGCCCGAACCGGCGCCGCGGCCGCCTGCGGAGAACGAGGTCCCGTCGAAGCTGCGGCCTCCCATGGCCGAGGCCAAATCGTTGCTCTTCTGACCGGCGGCCGCGATCGCGCCGTTGGCCGCGCCGTTGAGCCTCTTCATGGACGCGGTCGCGTTCTTCATGAGCCCCTCATCGGACGCGCCGCCGCCCAAGCCCTTCGCGAAGGAGACGCCGGTGTTGGCCTTGCCCGTGCCGAAGGCCGATAGGCCTCCTTCGCCGCCGCCCGCGCTGAACGAGGCTCCGGAGCTCCCGCCCCCGCCGCCCCCGCCCGACAGCGCTTGGAAATTGGCCTTGGGCGCGGCGAAGCCCTTCTGCGCCTTCTCGCCGCCCCAGCCCGAGGCGTCGGCGGAGGCCGAGCGCGTAGCGGACTTGCGCGCGATGTCCTTGAGCGCGTTGGCCAGGCTGCCGCCGGCGCCGGCCGACGAGGAAGCGGCCGAGCTCGCCGCGACCTCCTCAGGCGCTTGGTACAAAGACGAGGTGATGGGCCCTTCGTGCTTGCGGTACGGCCCCGCGCCGTCCATCGAGAGATCGACGGCCGAACCGGGGGCTCCGGCGGGGTTCTTGGCTGAATCGAGGCTCTGTTCGCCGCGCAGACCGCGCTCGCCGCCGGCGCCGCCGCCGCTGGTCTGCGCGTCGACGCCGGGCATGCAGATCCAGGCTCCGACGACGCCGAAGGCGACGAGGATGACCCACCAATACTTCTTGAACGGGTCGTTGGTGCGGCTGATTCTGACGGTATTCATGGCTCTATTGGGAGTTTACCCCCCCCGCCATTTTTTGTCAATGGAATTGCTTATTCTTACTATCTTTTTACCCTAGGGAAGGGTGCTAAAAGAGCTTTGCGCCGAAGGCGCAAAGCCGCCCGCCGCAGGCGCCCTGAAAGTCAGCCTGGAGCCCTTTTAAGTCAGCGCCTTTGTTTCCCAGGGGTACGGGCCGCCCCCGCCCGGCTCGACGGTCGGCTCGGGGATGGGTTTGGGCGGCTTGCCGTACTCCTGGAAGATCGCGACGATCTCGTCGTAGTCGAGCTCGTCGCGCTTGAGCAGCTCGGCCGCGAAGCGGTCGAGGATCTTGATCTCGGCCTTCAGGATGGTCTCCGTGGCCTGGAGGCACTCGCGCAGGATGGCTTGGCTCGCGTCGTTGAGCTTTTGCTTGATTGCCTCCGAGAGCTGGTTGGAGTAGTTGTAGCCCCCGGCGGGGATCATGTCGAAGTCGCCGACCAGGCCGTCGCCCCCCATTCCGACGTTCCAGACCATCATGTGGGCCAGCATCATCGCGTTGGAAAAATCGGAGCTGACCCCGGTCGTCGTGACCCCGTATTTGAGCCTTTCGGCGACGTAGCCGGCCAGCGACACCATGATGTCGGCCCTGAGCATGCCCCCGTCCTCGCTGTAGAGCTCCTCGCGCGGCACCGAGTGCACCACGCCCAAGATGCCGCCGCGCTGGATGATGGAGGCCTTGAACACGTCGTTGGTCGGATGCGCGAGATAGACGAGCAGGAGGTGCCCGGCCTCGTGGTAGGCGGTCATCTCGCGCTCGCGCGGCGTCATGTTGAGGCGGTGCGCCACGCCGAGCTCGATGCGCTCGATGGCCTGCGAGACGTCCTTGTAGTTGATCATGTCGCGCTTGCCGCGCACCGCGATGAGAGCCGCCTCTTTGAGTATGTTCTCGATCTCGGCCGGGGTCTTGCGGATCGTCTTGCGCGCCAGGCGCGCGAAGTCGACGCTGGGGTCGACCTTGACCCGCTTGGCGTAGTATTCGAAGATCTGGCGGCGCTCCGTCAAATTCGGCCGGCCGATCGTGATCGTGCGGTCGAAGCGCCCCGGGCGGACCAAGGCGGTGTCGAGGACCTTGGGCTGCGCGTTCATCGCGCCCATGACGACGATGTTGGCGTCCTCGTCGGTGAGGCCGTCCATCTCGACGAGCAGCTGGTTCAAGGTGCTGTTGGACTCAGACGAGCCGCCGAAGGCGTCCATGAAGACGCGCGCCTTGCCGACGACCTCGAGCTCGTCGATGAAGATGATGCAGGCGCCGTAGGCCTTGGCGTAGAGCCGCGCGCGCGTGAAGAGCTTGCGCACGCGGGACGCGCCGACGCCGACGAAGATCTCGACGAACTCGGAGCCTGAAGTGGATAGGAATGGAACACCGGCTTCTGTCGCGATGGCCTTGGCGAGCATGGTCTTTCCGCAGCCGGGCGGGCCGATCATCAGCAGGCCGTGCAGGATCTTGCCGCCGACCTTCTTCAAGACCGAGCGGTCCTTGATGAGCTGCACGACCTCCCAGGCCTCGCGCTTGGCCTCGTTCTGGCCGATCACGTCGGTGAAGCGGACCTTGATCGCGTCGAGGTCGATCTTCGAGCGCTTGAAGCGGGCGAAGCCCCCGCCGTACTGCAGGAGGTACAGGAACGCGACGAAGATCAAGGTCTGCACGACTCCGAAGGGCATCGAGGCCACGTTGATGCCGATGATGTAGCGCCGGACGCTCTCCTCCATCGTGGCGAGATACCAGATCGGGATGATCGACGAGATGATGACCAGAAGGATGATGGCCACATACAGGCCGTACATGTGCCACCACAGCCGGAATCTAGCCCAAAGCATGAGGTCTCCTATGGATCTGTTTCAATTTCTATTGCTGGAGGCCCGGGAGGACGAAGGCGATGGGCCGGTCTCGGTTGGGGACGTATTTCGTGACGCTGAAATCCATGCCCTGCGACTTGTACATCCAGCCCACGTCGAGGACGGGCGCGGTCTTGACCTCGAGCGTGCAGACATTCCAGACCTGGGTCCGTTCGCACTTGAACGACGGCCCGTTGCCGGAGAGGTAGGTCAGGTTGAGGAACTTCTCGGTCTTGGAGCCGAACCCCAGGTATTTTCCAATGTTCGACTCGATATCGTCGTGCAAAGTGCCGTCGTCGAAGCCCGAGTACTCGAAGTTGCGGTGCGACTCGAGCTGCCAGCGGCGCGCGCCGTAATATGAGGCGATCTCCATTTTTTGGACCAGGACCAATAACGCGAAAATCTTAGCAAATGCGAAGAGGAAAAAGAGGAAGATGGGAAACAACAGCACGGTCTCCGTCGTCGCCTGCCCTCTCGCCCCTCTGTTGACACCGGCCTTCATGGATAAGTTCTCACCTGGAACTTCGGGGTGGGGTCGGGCCAGACCGACGGCATCGATCCGCCGAAGCCGTCGACGAAGGCGGTCGCCGACACGACGGGCTGGCCGCCGGGATCGCCGTTGCGCGCCAGGCCCTTGAGCGAGACGTTGAAGTAGTTGCTCGAAGGAGGCGCCCAGGCGAAGGTGACGGGCCAGCCTATCCCTGAGTCGAGCGTCATGGTCTTGAGCGTGTTCTTGTCGACGGTGACGACCTGGAACAGGCCGTCGCAGTTCTCGCCGATGTTGTTGGGCATCTCGGGGATGGGCACCGAGCCGACCATGAAGGTCTTCTGGAACAGGTTCTGGGGCGTGACGGTGTTGCCGTAGAAGAGCACGTGCTTGACGCAGTGGAAGTTGACGGCGGCGTTCTTGGCGGAATTGAACCCGGCGTCGTTGCCGTTGCTGAAGTTGGCCGCCGCCTTCTGCGCCTCGCCGATCGCGTTGTCGCCGCCGACATTGAGCCAGTAGGACTTCTGCAGGAAGTTGTGGCGCTTGCCCTCGGTCGTGAGCCGCCGCAGGACCTGGAACTGCGCCGACTCGACCGAGCCCAGCAGCTGGAAGATCTGCACATAGAGGCGGTAGACTTGGTTGGCGTCGTCCCAGTTGACGTTCCAGAACTGGGCCGTGTGCTTGCTGATCAGCACCACGCAGTTGCTGGCGCTGGCGTTGGCGTCCGTGTCCGAGCAGTCCTGTCCCTCGGGGTCGGGGTTGGCCGTGTTGATCGTCGAGTTGCGCGTACTCATGTCCGGCGAGTTGGCGCCGTACTCGATGTCCCAGAGCGGCAGGGTGCCCGCCGAGTTGGCGAAGGAGTCGGGGTTGGGATCCTGCTTGCTGCGCGGGAAGGCCCCGTCGTTGAAGAGCAGTTCGTCGAGCGTCGTGTCGCCCGAGCAGCCGGATTTTCCGAGGCACTGCATCGGCGTGCCGTGGAAGCCCTCCCAGAAGATGCGCATCGGGAAGGCCCCGTTGACGTAGGCCGAGCGGTTGAGGAAGTCCGAGTAGTTGGTCATCTCGACGAAGACCGCGGCGTCGGCGGCGAACTGGTGGCGGATCTTCTCGCGCGAGAGCTTGGCGGTCTCGAAGAGCAGGAAGACGAAGAGCATCAGCGTGGGAAAAAAGAAGGCGGCGGGAATGACGATCTGGCCCTTCGAGGGAGACCCCCGGAGCTTCATGTCGATGTTATAGCCCCGGCTGGGGAAAAATTCAAGGCCTGGAAGGTAAAAATTGCGTAACCGGCGCGTTCACGGACCGCCGGCCGCGCCCGCGCCCATCGCCGCTCCTCCGCCCGCCGCGAGACCGCCGGAAGGCAAAGTAAACGTGCCCATGTTGCTGAAGGCAGTGGCGCATTGAGCATTGGTCGCCGTAGCGGAAGTACCGGAATAAGTGGCGGTCGTGTCGCCTGCGCTGGAGATCGACGACGCATCGCCGCTGTAGCCGTAGGCCGCGATGGCCGCGAGGGCCGTCACGATAGCGCCGATCGCCGTATAAGTCATGCCGGCCTGCTCGCCGCTTCCGCCGCTCGACCAGATCATGATGCCGAGGATCGTCGCGACCAAAGCCAGGACGGCCGCGATGATGCAGAGGGCCTCGGCGATGCCGCGCAGAATCTCACCGGTACCGAAAGCGATGTCCGCGGAGTTGGCGATCATGCCGAGGATGGCCGCGGCCAACAACAAGACGGCGGCGATGACGAGCAGTATCTTGGCCATGTCCGCCAAGCCTTGCCAGGGCGCGCTATGCCTGTTGCCTGAAACCGGGCTGCACGAGGCGCCCGTGCTGGTCATGCCTGGCGGGCAAACGCAGCCGCCGCCGGGGCTCGAGACGAAACCTCCGCCGGGAAACTCGGTGTCGCAGGCGTCGAGGCCGGTGTTCAAATTGTTCCCTGTGTTGTCGCCGTTGCCGCCTCCGCCGCCTCCGCCGCCCCCGCCGGAATTGCCGGGCGTGTTATCAGCCGGCGCCGAGCCCCCGCCGACGCCAGCGCCGCCGCCGGTGATGGCGCTATCGCCCCCGACCGTCGGCTGGAAGGCGTTGGCGGCTTCCTGGGATTTGGTCTCGTTGATGCGCGCGCGCGAGCCGGCGGCCGACAACTGCGCCGCCCTGGACAACTGCCTGAAGGCCTTGCCGTGGCCCCCGCCGCTGAGGCGCGACAAGGGCGACGAGGTGCGGCTCTCCCTAGCCGGGGGAGCCAGAGCCGTCAGGGCCCCCATCGCGCTGCCGCCTCCGCCGAGCCGGCCCGCCGAAGCCATGCCTTTGCTGAAGCCGAAACTCGTTCCTCCTCCGGACGAGCGGCCGCTGCCCCCGGACGACGCGGAACCGAACGGGTTGCCCCCCAAGCCTTTCTTGGTCGCCCCGGCTCCTTGAGCCGCCGCCATCATGGCCGTGGCATCGGGCGCCTGGGGCGCGGCGTCGGACTTGGCTTTGGCGTCGGCGATCGCGGCCGCGTCGGCGGCGGCCTTGTCGGAGGCGGCCTTGGCCGCGGCCGCGGCGGCGCGCTCCTCCGGCGTCATCCCGTCGAGGCTCCCGGCGACCATTCCGGTCGAGTCGCCCGCCGTGTTCTGGCCGGAAGCCGAGCCTCCCTGAGACCGGTCCTTCGGGACGAAGGTCTGGGGCATGGCAGGCGCGGCGTCTCTCTTTTCGGCGGTCGTCTTGACGAACTTGCCCAGCATAACCGCGCTGACGCCCATTGAGCTCACGAGCATGCCGGCCATCAGCTTAGGGAGCAGAAGGGCGAAACGGGCTCCGAGATGGGCCTCCACAAAAGAAAGAAAGCCTCCCCCCGAGCCTTGGCCGCCCAAGGCGCCCGCGAATTTGCCGCCGGTGGCAGCGCCATGGCCGAGCCAGGCGGCGCCGCCCCGCTTGCGCTCTTTGCCCACCTTTTGGAGCTTCAGATTGGGAATCTCGACTGGCGTGTTATTCATAAAATTGATTCTCCGAAGTTCAAAGTCAGTTTAGCCTCCGCCTCCGGCCTTGTCAATAGAAATTCAGCTTCCTTACTGTTTTTTTACACTCCAAGGGGATGCGCCCCTTTACTCTGACTGGGCGGGCTTGGAAAGGCCGAGGAATTTGAGCGTCCCCTGAGCGTCGTAGAGGTCCTTCCTGGCGGCGAAATCGGCGCGGCCCATCTCATGGGAGGCCAGCAGGCCGCCCACCACGCGGTGGAGGCGGTATTGGACGGTCGTGGAGTACAGCTCTCCCCGAACAGTCTCCACCTCAAACCAGAGGGCCCGGTCTCCCCAAGGCCTGATAACCGCGAGCATCTCCGCCGCGAAGGCTTGGTAGTCCGTGTCCGCCATGCGGCTTGTGGTCAAGTAGTTGTAGAGAAGAAGGCCGACCTCTGGGTCGTCGGAAGGGATGTTCTTGGCGATGTACTTGGGCGCGAGATTGGTCGCGCAAGTCACGAGCTGGACCATCGCGGCGTCGCGCTCCCGACTCTTGCGCAGCGTCGCGATCGCACGGTCGAGGCTCGCGATGGCCGGCGCCTGGTCGGGGAATACGGCGGCCGTCAGCCAGCGCAGGTGCTTAATATCGTCGATAAGCAGCGGGGCGCAGTCGAAGCCGATGCGCGCGGCGACGAGTTCCGAGTCGAACTTTGGGTCGGGAGCGAGCACGTCGGCCAGCAGGTTGATGCCCGCGCCGGTGTTGACCTCGACGAGATAATACGGCAGTCCGCGCGGCTGGAAATAAAGCCCGGCGGCGAAGCGCCACATCGAACCCGCGCCTTCGGAGTAATAGCGTCTCTCCCCGGACTTCAGATGCTCGAAGAACGACGACGGAGGGTCCGCGAGGAACTTCGCGAAAGCGGGCGAGGGGTCGGCCTCGGCCGTTCCGCCGCAGGACGGGAAGTAGGGCACGAGCGGGTTCTCGGCGTCGTCGAGGGCCTCGAAATGGACGCACGTCAAGAACAGGTTGACGGCCTCGGTCCAGGCGACGAACTGGCGCTGTTCCCAAGCCTTGAGCGTCCGCTTCCACCAGGCGGGATCGCCCTTCTTGAGCTCGGCCGCGAGGTAGCGAAAGAGGGCGGAAGTGACGGGGAGGTCGGAGAGATTGGCCGCCGAGCGCTCGGCCGAGGCGATGAAATCTTCCTTGCGGATCACGGAAGATGTTATAGCGTTTGACCGGCCGCCGGTTCAAGCCCCGCGCGCTTTATACTCTAGTGGAAGCCGTAGCCGCCGCCGCCGATGCCCGAGACGCCCCCGCCCAGGCCCCACCAGGCCCCGCCGTTGGCGCCGCCAGAGGCCGGAGGAACCGTCCCCGCCGGCGGCGTCACCGGCGGAGGAGTCGCGACGTTCGGCGTCGCGGTCCACGGCGAGGTCGTGGAAGTCCTGGTCCATTGACCGGTGATATCGCCGTTCCCGTTCGTCGCCGTTCTGGTGAGTCCGTCCTGAGATTGTGTCACCGCCGAGTTCGAGACCTCCGTCGGCGATTTCGGTTCGAAGCCATCGGCGGCCTTGTAGGCGCAGAAGGTGGTGATCGCGCCGGAGATGGTGTACACGATGCCCAAAGTCTGCGCCTGACCGCCCATGATGGCCATGCTGATGCCGATCAAGGTCGCGATGCCGGCCAGGATCATGGCGAGGTAGCACATATACTTGGCCAAGGCGTACCAGGTTCCCCCGATCAGCGGAATCACGGTCGACGACTTCGCCAACAAGCCGATGATGAAAGCGAGCATGAGCAAGGCGCCCGCAATAAGGAGAAGCCACTTGGCGATATCCGACATGCCTTGCCAGGGCGCCGCGTTCTTGTGCGCGACCGCGGCGCATGAACCGCCGTTGCTGTCCTGACCCGGAGGACACACGCAACCGCCCGCGCTGCTGTTGATGTAGCCGCCGTCCGGGAAGATGGCGTCGCACATGTCCATGCCGTTGCCGCCGCCGCCCAGAGAGGGATTGGACTGGCCGCCGCCGCCGCCGCCGCCCGGATTGGTGCTCGCCGCGCCGGAGGCGCCTCCGCTGCCCGCGCCGCTGGTCCCCGCCCCGCCTCCCGTGATCGCGCTGTCGCCGCCCATCGGGGATTGAAAGGCGTTCAAGGCATTCTGAGAGGCCGTTTCATTGACCCGCGATCGAGTAGCTGCCTGGGAGAGCTGAGCGGCGGTGCCCAATTGCCTGCGGGCGCGACCAAGACCGGGATTGACGACGCGTCCCAGAGGAGAAGTCGCCCGCGTCTCGCCGCGGGCAATCGCGAAGCGGTCGAGCCCTCCGAGCTTCCCGGCGCCTTCCATCTTCTGGCCGATGCCGAAGCCCGTGAGACCGGCCCCGCCGGAGGAGCCGCCGCCCAACTGACTCGAGAAGGCCCCGAAGCCCTTGGCGTCCTTCTTTGCGTCCTTGCCGTCCTTGTCGCCCCCGCCCGCCGCCTTTGCGGCCGCGGCGGCCATGGCGGCCGGATCCATTCCCGCGGGAGCCGCCGGCGCGTTGGGCTGTTCGGGAGGCGTGGCGGAAGCGGCGTCCGACTTCGCCTTGGCGTCGGTCGCGGCCTGGGCCGCAGCCTGCGTCGCGGACGCATCGCCGTAGAGCCCGCCGCCGACCATCCGCAAGGAATCCTGGGTGCCCTGAGTTCTCATCAAATCGGCGCTACCGCCATCGCTTCTAACCTCGGGTGCGGGCTTGGACGCGAAAGCCTTCGGTTTGGCCGCCACGGGCTTGTGATTCTGCGCCGCCTTGAGCGCCTGGCCAACGGCGAAGGCACCATACCCGAGACAGGAAACCATGGCGACAGTCAATATCTTAGGAAGAAGGGCGGCCATTCCCTTGCCGAACACACCCTCGAGCATCGTGAAGGCGCCGCGGGCGCCCGCCCGGGCTACAGTGCCGCCGACAGCGCCGGAGAAGCCGCTCGAGCCCGTACCGCCCGCGCCGGGCAACGCCACGCCGCCGCCCTTCCTGCGCTTGCGGTCGTCGCCGACCTTGCTCAGCTTGATCTCGGGCACTTCGCTCGTGGTAGGCATAAAAGTTATTCTCCGCCGTTCTGGGCCCATCGCCGCGTATTGAACGATGGCATCCCTTTGAGTTTAGCGGCGGCCCCCCTGTTTGTCAAGAGAAGGGCTTTTTCTTACTCTATTTTTACAATCCGGAGGACGTCCGTTAAGAGGTTTTGGCCGTACCCAAGAATTTCTTGGCGATTTTCAGATCGATGCCGTATTGATTGGACGCGAAATCGACCCAACCGAAATTGATCCTGGTCAGCGCATTCTTGGCGAGCCGCGCGACGCTGTACCTGATGGTCGCGGAGTATAACTCTCCACGCACGGTCTCGGCCTCGAACCAGATCGCCCGATCGCCCCACGCCTCCATGATGTCCGCGATGCCGCCGGCGTATTGATTGTATTCATCGTCGGTCATGCGGCCCGTCGTCAGCGCGTTGAAGATCAGAAGGCCGAGGTCCGAGTCGTCCGCCGGTATGTTCTTGGCCACGAACTTGGGGGCCGTGACGGGGTCGCATTTGACGAGCTGCACGAAAGTCGGGTCCTTCCTCTGGTAATCCGCCATTTTTTCCACGGCCTCGCCTAGACCGTTCATCACCGGCGTCATGTCGGGGAATACCGCCGCCGCGAGCCAACGGCGTTGCACGATGTCCTGAACCAGAAGCGGCGTCGAGTCGAGGCCGATACGGGCCTGGATCAGGTCGGAATCGAACGGGGCGCCCGTGGCGTACAGCAAGTCCGCGGCCAAATTGAGGCCGGCCCCGGCGTCGACCTCGACCAAATAATATGGCAGCTCCCTCTCGCCGAAAAAGCAATCCGCGGCCATGCGCCATGCCCCTCCCGTCGCCTGAGAGTGATAGCGGCGGTGGCCCGTCTTGAGGTTCGTAAAAAAGGAATCCGGCGGCGCCGACAGAAACCGGTTGAGCGCCGAGGATGGGTCCGCCTCAGCGGTCCCCCCGCAGGATGGAAAATAGGATACTAAGGGATTGTCGTCGTCGTTGAGCGCCTCGAAGTGGAGGCAGGTCACGAACAGGCTCCAGGCCTCGCTCCATGCGACGAACTTGCGCTTCTCCCACGCCTTGAGCGTCTTCTTCCACCACGGCGGGTCGCCCTTCTTGAGCTGGTCGCTCAGATAATAGAGGATGGCCTTCGTGACCGGCAGCGCCGACAGCATCGCCGCCCCGCGTTCAGCCTGGGCGGCGAATTCTTCCTTGGTGATCACGGAGGAAGCTGAAGCAGTCGCGGCTATCGCGGCTCCTCGGGCGAGATCAGGCCCATCTCGATGCCCTTGACGACGGCCTCGGTGCGGTTGGAGACCTCGAGCTTTTGGAAGATCGCGTTCAAGTGATTCTTGATGGTCTTGACCGAGCAGTCCATCTTGGCCGCGATTTCCTTATTAGAGAGCCCGCCGCCCAAGAAGACCAAGGCGCGGATCTCGGTCTTGGTCAGAGCCACCGGCGAGCCGGAGCCGCCGGTCAGCGACATCTGGCGCAGGCCCTGCAGCAGCTTGCCCATGACCTGCTGGGGGATCATGACGCCGTCGTTGGCGAAGGCCTTGAGCGCGTTGACGAGCTCGGTGGCCGGAAGCATCTTCGAGAGATAGCCGTTGGCGCCCGCTTGGATCGACTCCATCACATGCGCTTCATCCTCAAAACTCGAGAGTATCAGCACGTTGGTGTTGGGGCACTCCTTTCGGATGATCCGCGTGGCCGAGACCCCGTCGAGATGCGGGAGCTTGATGTCCATCAAGATCACGTCGGGCTTGAGCTTCTTGGCCATGCGCACGGCCTCATTGCCGTCGGCGGCCTCGCCGACCACCTCGACGATGCGCTCGTTCTCGAGCAGGTCCTTGATGCCTTCGCGGAAAAGCGTCTGGTCGTCGGCGATGAGCACTCTGACTCTCTTCTTGGCTGCTGGCATGAGTCCTCCTCAAAATGAATGCGCCCGGACAAGCTTAGCTGAGTAACCCCATCTTGTCAAGGCGTCGCGGGCACCGTATAAAAGAAGGTCGCGCCCTTGCCCAGGCCGGGGCTCTCGACCCAGAGGCGGCCCTTGTGCGCCTCGACGATCTCCTTGGCGATCGAGAGGCCCAGGCCGAGGCGCCCGCCGCCGGACTGGCCGTGGCCCTGGTAGAAGCTCTGGAAGATCTTGCCGACGTCGTCGGGCGAGATGCCCTCGCCGGAATCGCGGACGGCGACCTGCACCTCGGCGCCCTTGCGGTTGACCCCGACGACGATCTGACCGCCGCGCGAGGTGTGGCGGATCGCGTTCTCGAGCAGGTTGTTGAGGACCTGCGTGAGGCGTTTCTTGTCCGCCGAGATCATCGGCAGGCCCGCCTCGATCTGGGCGGAGAGCGCGACGCCGCTGGCCGAGGCGCGCGCTTGGGGCCCTATTAAAGCTTCTTGAACCATTTGACCTGGATTAAAGACGTTCTGCTCGAGCCGGAACTTGCCCTGCTCGATGGAGGCCCAGTCGACGAGGTCCTCGATCAGGCGCGCGATCTGGCCGATGCCGTTGGAGATGTAGACCATCTTCTTTTTCTGCTCTTCGTTGGGCGTGATGGTCTGCGAGAGCATCTCAAAGCTCACCTGGAGAGTCATCAAGGAATTCGACAGGTCGTGCGAGGACATCGACATGAACTTCGACTTCATCTGGTTGAGGCGGGCGATCTGCTCGTTTTTCTGGCGCAGCTCCTGCTCGTCGCGCAGCTTCATCAGCGCGTTGCCGATCGAGTGCTTGAGCTTGTCGAAGTCGACGGGCTTGGAGAGAAAATCGAAGACCGACTCCTGGATCGCCTTGACGGCCGTGTCGAGCGAGGCGTGGGCCGTGAGCATGATGATCTTGGACTCGGTGTTGATCGTGCGAATCTGCTTGATGACGTCGATGCCCGTCGAGTCGGTCAGGTTGTAGTCCATCAGGATCACGTCGAAGAACTTGGATTTGACGGCGGCGATAGCCGCCGCCCCGCTCTCGGCCTGGGCGACCTCGTAGCCCGAGACATCCAGATTGTCGGAGATCGACTCGCGCATGTTCGCGTCGTCGTCCACGATGAGGACCTTCCCGTTCATGCCGTTAGATTATACCTTAGCGCTTCTGCGAGACGGGCAGGAAAATGCGGAAGGTCGTGCCGACCCCGACGGTGGAATCCAGCTCGACGCGGCCGCGGTGGCGCTCGACGACCTTCTTGACCACCGCCAGCCCGAGGCCCGTGCCGCGGGCCTTCGTCGTGAAGAACGGCGTGAAGAGCTTGTCGCGCACCTCCGGCGGGATTCCGGGGCCGGAATCGGCGACCTCGATGACCGCCGAGCCGTCGTCGGCCATCGCGGTGCGCACCTTGATCTTCCCGGCTGTCGGCATGACCTCGATGCCGTTGCCGACGAGATTGCGCACGGCCTGCTGCATCTCCACGAGATCGATCTCGATGGGGGGGTTGACCGGCGTGAAGGACTTCTCGAGCGTGATGTGGGGCGGGAAGGGGTAGACCGAGAGCAGCTCCTCCATCCAGCCGTTGATGTAGACCTTCTCAGGCTTGAGTTCACGCTGGCGCGAGTAGGTCAGGATCTCGTTGATGATGCCGTTGGCCTGCTGGATCTCGGACTCGATGATCTTGATGTGCTTGGCGATCTTCTGGTCGGCCTCCAAAGTCGGGCCGAGCTTGGTCTTGATGAAGTAGATCGAGTTGTTGATGACGGCCAGAGGATTTCTGATCTCATGGCCGACCACCGAGGCCATCTGACCGATGGCCGCGAGCCTCTCTTTCTTGATGAGTTCGTCCTGGGCGGCCTTGAGCTCGCGCGTTCGCGCCTCGACGCGGCGCTGCAGGTCCTTGCCGTATTTCTCGAGCTCGCCCTTGGCGTGGATGAGCTCGCCCGTCTTCTCGCGCAGCGAGTCGCTCATGGTCAGGAAGGTCTGCGCGAGCTCGCCGATCTCGTCGTTGGTCATCATGATCTCGGGCAGGTCCTCGAACTGCCCCTTGCCGAGGCGGTCGGCCGCCTCGCGCAGGACGCGGATCGGCTGGCTGATGAAGCCCGCCACGGCCCACGACAGGAGGAAGACGAACAAGACGACCCAGACCAGCACTCTCAAGATTTGCGTGCGCATCTCGGCGGCGGTCTGGTAGGCCGTCTCG
Organism: Elusimicrobiota bacterium; assembly: GCA_016194705.1. Taxonomy (GTDB): domain Bacteria; phylum Elusimicrobiota; class Elusimicrobia; order UBA1565; family UBA9628; genus PALSA-1176. Next base: position 238,325 of record JACQAZ010000005.1, read on the forward strand.
AGGGGCTGCTGGACGTAGACGACCCAGCCCATGTCCTTGACGTCGGAGTAGGCCCCCAGGAGCTTCGAGCCGTCGGGAAGCGCGATCTCGCCGCCGCCCTTGTCGTTCATCTGGGTCGTGATGATCTTGAGCACGTCCTCCGAGAGCTTCGCGTCGGGCTTGTAGACCTCCTTGGGATTGGAATGGGCGATCAGGAAGCCGTCCGGGGCGACGACGGCGGCCGCCGATTTGCCCGCCGGCGGGAACTCCATGCTGAGCATCGAGGAGAGCCCGTTGAGGCTGATCTTGCCCACGAGCACGCCGACGGGCTTGGTGGGCGAGGCCGCCTTCGAGTCCAATATCCCCACGGCGATGGTGAGCGACGGGTAGAGCCCCTGGAAGCGCTCGAGCTTGCCGACATACTGCCCGCGCGCCATGGTCTCGTTGAAGAACTCCTCGGAGCCGAACTTGCGCATCTCGGGGCTGGAGCTCAAGAAACGTCCCGTGCGCAGCACCTCGAGGCCCGAGGAGTTGACCACCGAGAGCTCGAGCACGGCCAGGTGCACCTGCATGATCCGGTTGAGGTACTGCTGCTGCTTGACCGGGTTCATCCCGGCGAAGTCCTCGAGGCCCGAGGTCTCGGTCAGCACGTTCTTGAATGTCGTCACGTACTTGTAGACCGTGTCGGCAAATCCCACCGCCAGCGACTCCTGCATGGCCAAGGTCTCCTTGCGCAGCGAGGCCTGGGAGATGTTGATGAGGTGGTAGCCGACCAGCCCCATCGGGGCCAATGAAATGAGCAGGAACCAGAATAGGATCTTATAGGCGAGCTTGCCGCCGCGACGCGCGTTGAGGGCCATGGTATCCCGAATAATTACTGTACCAGACGCGCTTTTCTAATAGATTGCGCGTTTATTGCGGGCAGAGAAGCGGGCGCTAGACCCGGTTGCGGGATAGGAGCTGCTTGATGCGCACGGAAAGCTCGGCGAGGTCGAAGGGCTTGGTGATGTACTCGTCGGCGCCGAGCTCGAAGCCCTGCTTTTTCTCCTCGGCCGACAGGAAGCGGCCCGTCATCATGATGAGGATCGTGGTCTTGGAGCGCTTGCGCAGGTCCTGGCAGATCTGGAAGCCCGAGGAGTCCGGAAGCTGGATGTCCATGATCACGACGTCGGGCAGGACCTTGACCGCCGCCTCGATGCCCTTGTGGGCGTCGCCGGCCTGGTGGCACTCGAAGCCGTCGAGCTCGAGGACCTCCGCGAGGCTCTCCCTCAAGTGGGCGTCGTCGTCGATGATCAGGAGCTTCGGAAGCTTCTGTTGGGGCATAAGGCGTTACCTCCGCATCTCCGCGCCGGGAGGGATGAGCTTGTAGCCGACGCATGGAATCGTGGTGATGAACCGGCTCGCCGGCCCCAGCTTCTCGCGCAGGCGCCGGACGTGGACGTCGACGGTGCGCGGGGAGCCGAAGTAGTTGTAGCCCCAGACGCGCTCGATGAGGTACGGGCGGCTCAGCACGCGGTTGGCCGAGCTCAGGAAGACGTACAGGAGGTCGAGCTCCTTGGAGGTCAGCGGCACGCGCTTGCCCGCGACGTGCAAGGTGTAGCTCGTGAGGTTGAGCTCGATCTCGCCCATCTTGATGATCTCTTCCGAGACGTTGACCTGGGTGCGGCGCATGACCGCCTTGATGCGCGCGACGCACTCGGCCACGTCCCAGTTGAGCGAGAGGCACTCGTCCGCCCCGGCCTGGAAGAAAGCCAGGCGCAGGGAAATCTTGTCGCTGGCGTACGCGCCGGGGCCGGGCCCCGCGGCGGGCTTGGCGTCGCTGTTGGGGTCGAAGCGGCGCATCGTGTCGGCGGTCTTCTGTCCGAAGAGGGCGTAGGCGCTGCGGTTCTTGCTGTCCGAGAAGGCCGGAGCGTCGCCGTGCTCGACGAGCGCGATAATCGGCAGCTGCCGGGACGGGCCCTTGGCGCGCAGATTCTTGACGAGCGCGAGGCCCTCCTCGTCGACGAGCTTTTGGCCGATGAGAAGGAGGTCGCAGCCGCGATGCGCCAAGAGGCCCATGACTTCCTTGGCCTTCTGGGCCGTCGTCAAGGACATCCCGTTGTTGGCCAGGGCTTCCAGGATGACGCCGGCGCGGTTGGGATCGCGTGAGGCGTAGACGACGTTGATCCGCATCCCTCTAGGCCGCCGGCTCCTCGTCCTCGGCCGTCTCCAGCTCGAGCTTGATGCCGCCGAAGCCCACCGTGCCGGCGTAGAGGTTATAGAGGACGCAGACGACCAGCACCAGCGCGTCCATCAGGATCATGTAGAAGAGCGCGAAAAGGCCCGTCGAGAGGAGCTTCTGCCCCATGTTCATGCTCTCGGCGTTGATGTCGCGCGGGAAAAACACGAAGGTCGCCAAGCCGCCGAGGACGCCCATCGTCACCAGCAGGGCCGAGACCGCCGGACGCGCCGCGAATAGGATCGCAAGGCCCCCGACCAGGCCGCCGAAGCCCATCACGATGGGCTTTTGGGTCTGGAATCCGATCAGCGCGCAGATGAGCCCGACGGCGACCCCGGTGGGGATCATGGGATGCGTGTGCCAGAACGGGTTGATCCTTTTGAGTTGGTAGCTCATCGACTCTCCTTAATATAAAAATGACAACGGCAAGAGCTTAACAGAAGTATCGCCAAAACGCAAGGGGGAGGTCCTAAATGCGGGCGCCGACCTGCTTGGGCTCGAACAGGATGAGAGTGCGCTTGAGCTCGCCTTCCTCCTCGAGGTGCACGGCCTTGACGTGGCAGGCGTCGCCCTTGAAGGTCGTGTCGGCCTCGACGACCTGGTTGGGGCGGTCCAGGGCGACGCCGACCAGGCGCAGGACGTCCTGCTGCTGGCTGTCGATGACGTCGAGCAGGTGGAGCTTGCCGTCGCCGGTCACCGTGCCCGTGACCGAGAAATTCGTGAACAGGACGCTGTTGTCCTCGTCGACGACGATGGCGCGGTGGTTCTTGGAGACGATCGCCGACAGGATCGACTGCCACCAGCGCGCCTCGGCCGCGCCCCTCTGCTTCTCCTTGACCATGGCGTTGGCGATCTCGGCGCGCACCTTCGAGAGGAAGGTGTTGATGACCACCGCGACGTCGCCGACCTCGTCGGCGCGCGGCGGGAACTTAAGCTCGAGGGTCTTGAACGAGATCGACTCGATGGCGTCGCGCAGGCTCATGAGCGGTCCCAGCACGAAGTGGTGCAGGAAGAAGTAAAGCGGGATGCCCAGCAAAAGAAGGACGCCGACGGCGCCCACCGCGTACTTCTGCATGGCCGCGTTGATGACCTTGACCACGCCCTCGCGGCTGACCTGGATGTCGAGGATGCCCATGATGTCCCCGCGCAAGGCCAAGGGGATCGCGATGTCGTAGAGCGGGACGTTGGGCACGGCGCGCACGATCGGGGATTTGGAGAGCCAGGCCTGCTCGATGGCGTCGGTCGGCAAGGTGACTTCCTTCTGGAACTGGTCGAAGGTCTCGGTGATTTTGGTCGGGTCCTTGAACCAGCGCACCTCGCCGTATTTATTGAGGTAGAGCAGCGCCGCCACCCGGTCGTCCTTGGCGAAGCGCGTGACCGTGTCGTACTCGTCCATCGAGATCGCGCTTTGGTTCTTCGAGAGCCCGTTGATCAAGGTCGGGGCGTAGAGGCGCACCATGTCGATGGCCTCCTGCTTGAGCTTTTCGTCGAAGGTCCACTTGAAGAGGTTGTAGTAGAAGATGCCGCCGAGGAACATGACATAGATGCCGATCCCCGTGAACCACATGAACCACTTGGCGGAGAGTCTCACTGATTGCCGCCGTAGAGCTTCTCGATGCGCTGCAGGCCCGCGTCGGCGTCGGCGTTGGAGGGATCGAGCTGCTTGGCGAGGTTCCACTCGTCGCGCGCCTTCTCGTAGTCCTGCTTCTGGTAGTAGATCATGCCCGAAAGGTAGTGCTGCTGAGACTGCTGCCGGTTTTCGCCGCTGACGGCGCCCCTGCCGCCCGGGGGCGTGCCTGCCGGGGGAGTGCCTCCCGTCGTGGCAGCCGTCTTGGCCGCCGCCGCGTCGTCGTCGGCCTTCTTCTTCGCGGCCGCCGCGTCGTCATCGGCCTTCTTCTTGGCCTCCGCCGCGGCCACTTCAGCCTTCTTCTTGGCATCCTCGGCGCGCCTAGCGGCCGCGGTGCGCGCGGCGTCCTCGCGGCGCATCTGCTCCTTGGCGCGAGCCACGAGCTGGTCGGCGGCCTTGGGGTCGTAGCCGTAGTCGACGGCCGACTTCCATTCCTTGATCGCGTCTTGGTACTTTCGCGTCTCGTAGAGAGTGCGGCCGGCGGCGACGTGCTGGGCGGCCATCTCGGAGCGGATCTCGGCCATGAGCTTCTGAGCCTTGGTGTTGCCGGGGCCGGCCTCGAGGACCTGGTCGAGCATCTTGAGCGACTCGACGGTCTCGCCCTGGCTGTAGAGGTTCAAGGCGGTCTGGAGCTTCTCGTTGCCGTCCTGCTCGCGCGCCTCGGACTCGACCTTGGAGATCGCAGAGGTCAGCCTTGGATACCGCGGGTTCAAGACCAAGGCCGCGTACCACTGATCGAGGGTCTCCTTGAGCCGGTGCTGGCGGTAAGCCTTCTGTCCTCGACGAAAATGATCATCCGCAAGCTCTCCCCGGGCCTTCTTGAGCCAATATTTTGTCTTGAGGTTTTCGGGCGCGAGTTTCGCGGCCTCCTCCCAGCGGTCGGTCGCCTCGACCATGCGGCCCTGGCGGTAGAGGGCCATGCCCTCCTCGAAGCGGTCCTCGACGAGCTTGCGCTCGGAGAAGATGGGCTTCTTCGAGCCGCGCAGCTCGATCGTGGCTCTTTGCAGCACCGAGGCGTCCTGGTAGGCCGGGTCGATCGCGAGAATCTTGGAAGTCAGCTCGCGCGCGCCCTCGTATTCGCCCTGCTTGTAGAGGTCGAAGGCGTTCTCGTAGACCAGGCCGAGGGTCTTGCGCGTGATGCGCGCCTTCTCGAGCTGGATCGTGTAGATGTACTTCTTCTTGTCGTCGTCGGAGGTGATCGTGCCGAGGTTGACCTTCGAGACGTCCAAGAGCAGCATGTCCGTGTCCTTGGCGCGCGGGATTTCCTGGGCGCGAGCCGCGCACGCCAGAAGGAGCAGGGCGAACCCCAAGCGAGTTGTCATCATAGGTGTCCTCATGTCTCTTTTCTCAAAAGCCGAGGCCTCCGGAGATCAGCGACTTCATCATCGGAGCCAGCATCAAAATGAACACCGTAGGGAAAATGAAGATAAAGAGCGGGATGAGCATCTTGGTCGAAGCCTGGGCCGCGAGCTTCTCGGCCTTGTTGAGCCGTCTGAACCTCATGTCGGCGGCGTAGTTCCTCAGGAGCTCGACGAGCGAGGTGCCGAGCTCGTCGGACTGCACGATGAGGCCGACAAACGAGCGGATCTCCTGTATGCCCGTGCGCAGGGCCAGGCGCTTGAGGGCGTCCTTGCGCGAGTAGCCGAGCTGGATCTCGTTGATCATCTTCTGCATCTCGTTCTCGAGTTCGGTCTTGTCCTTCGAGCTCTTGAGGATGCGCTCGAAGGCCGACATGTAGTCGAGGCCCGCCTCGATGGTCAGAGCCGCGAGGTCGACCATGGTCGGGAAGTTCTTCATGATCTCGACCTGGCGGGCGCGGATCTTGCTCATGAACATCGAGTCCGGAATGAAGAAGGCGACCGCGCCGAAGAGGCAGCCCGGGAAGTCGATGACCATGTAGAGCACGCCGATCGCGCCGGCTGCAAGAAGCTCTTTTAAATGCAGCATCTCGAGCGGCGTGGGTTTGAGCGGGCGGCCCATCATCATGTGCAGCTCCTCGAGCTTGACGTCGAGGTGGAAGGTTTTCAAGAGAAAAAGGTCCAGCCGATCGATCAGACTGCCGTTCGGGTTTAGGCTGGAGAAGGCGGTCGTCGTGCCCACTTCCTTCTTGGCGATCTTGGTGATGTCCGTCGGCGACTCCTCGGCCGGGGGCGCCAGCAGCCGGTTGATCGCCGTATGCGCCGCCACCGAGCCCAGGAAGGCCACGGTGAAGAGGAAGTAGTGCATGAAGGGATCGTTGGGGTTCATTTCATCACACCTGGATGTCTCCCAGTTTGTTGACGATCTTCATGCCGATGCCGATCCAGATGGTGCAGAAAATCAAGGTGACGACGCCCAAACCCGTGAAGTAGAATTCCTTCATCGGCCCGGGCTGGAAGAGGAACATGATGGTCAGCATGATCCAGGGCATGGCGCCCACGACGATGGCCTGGATGCGCTGCTGGGCGGTCATCGCGGCGGTCTTCTCGACGAGCTTGCTCTCCTCCCTGATGTTCTCGACGATGCGGTCGAAGATCTTGGTCAGGTTTCCGCCGACCGAGCGCTGGATGACGACGGCCTTGATCATGTAGGCCAGGAGCCGGCTCTGCACGCGCTCCTCGACCCCCTCCAAGGCCCGCTCCAGCGGCGTGCCGAGCTGGTAGTTCTTGATGCAGAGGCCGAATTCCTCCGAGATGGGCGGCTGCAGGTCGCGATGGACCATGTCGAGACACTGCACGAGGTCGACTCCCGACTTGAGGCCGTTGGACATCAGGATCATGGCGTCCATGAGCTGCGCCTCGCACTTCATGCCGCGGCGAAAGCGGATGTTGCGCAGCAGCCAGCCGGGAAGAGAGAGACCCGCGTAGATGCCGAAGCCCGCGAAGATCAGAAAGCCGAACGGGTCGAAGGTCAGCAGGCCCATCAAGATGCCCAGGCCGATGGGCGCGCCGACGAGGTAGTTGATCTTGATCGTGAGGAACTGGCGCTCGTACTCGTGCGCCCATTCCTTGGCCTTCGCTTTGTACTGGACCACGCCATCCTCGATCTTCGCCTCGTTGAGGGTCCCCAGCAGCCAGCCCATGACGAACATGACCGCGATGCCGATCATCTTGAAGAACAAGGGCACGGCCGCCGAGCCCTTGGCCGCCTCGGTGGGGGGCGAGTAGCCGCGCGGCAGGGTGTGCAGGGCCTCGAAAGCGTTGTTGGTCAGCGCGGCCACGGCCATGACGCCCTGACGGTAGCGCTGGAGGTCTCCGTTGATCAGGCCGTCCATGACGCTGTCCATCTCCTTGACGATGAGGTCGAAGTCTGCGATCACGGCCCGGCCCCGTCCGCCCAGGGAATTGCCCAGATGCGACCGGTAAAGCCGGTCCAGCGCCATCTGGAAGCGCACCCGGTTGTCCGCGTAATCGCGCAGCAGGTTGGCGGGTGCTACGAGCTGTCCGCCGTCGACCGGAGCCAGGGTCTTGCGGGTCAGCTCGAAGAACTCGTAGAGCACCGAGACCGGCGCCTGCCATAGCTGGGCCTCGTTGAGTATGCCTTCCTCGGGGTCCTGCCAGACGGCCTTCTTGAGCATGGCGTCGATGGTCTCGTCGATCCAATGCGGGACCGTGAGGCTGGCGTCCCGGTCCTTCTTGAAATAGTGGTAGAACTTCTGAGTGCGGGCCTCCGCCCCGTCAGATTTGTCCAGCATGAACTTGACCTCGGGCGGCGTGAAGGGCTGGCCCAAGACGGGCTCCGAGCCGAGGATCAGAAGCAGGGCGGCGGTCGGCGCGGAGCGCATGTCAATGCCCGCTCCTGACCAGCACGGTGCCCGGGGCCACGGGCGGCGCGTTCTTGAGGGCCTGCTCCGAGGGGCTCGGCAGTCCGGCGCTCTTGGCTTTGGCGTCCTCGCTCTCGTAGACGGACTTGGGCACCTGCAGGCCCAGGAGCTTGAAGTCGCCGTGGAAAGTCGGCTCATAGTCGCACGCGGAGAAGTAGCCGATGCTCTGGCCGGCGTCGTTGACCGAGACTTGGTGGTAGAGGAAGATGTCCTTGACCGAGACGCTCAGGCCGTCCGGAGCCTTGCCCGTGATCTCGGTGATGTAGGTCACGCGGCGCTTGCCGTCGGCGAAGCGCGTGATCTGGATGATCAGGTGAACCGCGGATGAAATCATGTCGATGAGCACCTTCATGGGCAGGTCGGTGCCGGCCATCAGGCACATGGCCGAGAGGCGCGAGATCGCGTCGGAAGGCGTGTTCGCGTGAATAGTCGCGAGTGACCCTTCGTGGCCGGTGTTCATGGCCTGAAGCATGTCCAAGGCCTCGCCGCCGCGGCACTCGCCGACGACGATGCGGTCGGGGCGCATGCGCAGGCAGTTCTTGATGAGGTCGCGGATCGTGATCTCGCCCTTGCCCTCGATGTTGGGCGGGCGGCTCTCCAGGCGCACCCAGTGGTCCTGCATCAGCTTGAGCTCGGCGGTGTCCTCGACGGTGATGATGCGCTCGTCCTCCGGAATGAAGTTCGAGAGCATGTTCAGGAAGGTCGTCTTTCCGGTGCCGGTGCCGCCGGAGATGATGATGTTCTTGCGCAGGATGACGCAGTTCTTGAGGAACTCGATCATCTGCTCGGTGCAGGAGCCAAAGCCGATGAGCTGCTTGTAGGTGAAGGGCTTGGCCGAGAAGCGGCGGATCGTGAGCGTCGGTCCGGAGACGGCCAGCGGCGCTATGATCGCATTCACGCGCGAGCCGTCTTTCAAGCGGGCGTCGACCAGCGGCACCGACTCGTCGATGCGGCGGCCGATGGGGGCCACGATGCGCTTGATGACCTGCACGACTTGCTCGTCGCTGCGGAACTTCATGCTCAGCAGCACGAGCTTGCCCTTCTGCTCGATGTAGATCTTGTCGTAGGCGTTGACCATGATCTCGTTGATCGTCGGGTCGCGCATCAGCGCCTGCAGCGGGCCCAAGCCGAGGATCTCGTCGACGAGTTCGGTCGTGAACTGCTCGCGTTGGGCGCGGGAGAGCGGCAGGTTGCTCTCCTTCTGCAGGAGGTTCTCGATGATCGCGGAGACCTTGTTGCGGTTTTCCTCGTTCTGCTTGGGGTCGCTGGACTCGGTCAGGCGGATGCGCTCGGTCTCCATCGCGGAGACCACGCTCTTGTGGAGCTTGCCCTTGAGGTCGTTCCAAAACTCGGGGACGTCGCCGCCCCCGCTGGCGGAGGTGATGGGCTTCGAGACCGGGGCCGCGGCCGCTCCGCCTCCCCCCCCTCCGGAGGCCGGCTTCCAGATGAAGTCCGCGGCCTGCCCGAACTCGTCGGCCGACATGTCGGAGTCCCAGTGCTTGAGCGAGGGCTGCACCTCCATCGTGCGCCCGAGCAGCAGGCGCAGCTGCTTGACCCATTCGCTTTGGAGATTCTCCACGACCAGGATCTTCTGGTTGTTGGCGTACTCCGGGAGCAGGTCTTCCCACGGCATATAAGCCATGACTTTTTTCTGCATCACGCCGAAGAAGCGATTGACCTCGCTTTGCGCGATCGCGCCGGGAAGGTTGTGCTCGTTGACGATGACCTCGATCTTGTCGAGCTGAAAATGCAGCGCCTTGAACTCGTTGAAAGCCGCGTAGGTCGCCTCGAAGTGCGCCCGCTGCGGCAGGCAGACCCAATAGAACAGGTCGGCCAGATCGAAGGAAAA
>JACQAZ010000031.1 GCA_016194705.1 Elusimicrobiota bacterium
AGATGACCCGCGTGGAAGCCCACGACCGCAGGTTTTTCTCGACGCGGAAGCAATCCGCGGCCCGCGTTTGCGTCGACTGATCCAATGTCTTCATGGCGTCCTCCATTTGGTCTAGCGCCGCAATAGGCGAGAAAGCCAGCTTCGGGACTCCCGTTCGCCGCCTTCGAGCCAGGCGCGGAACTCCTTGGGCGTCTCGATGACCAGCGCCTTGCCGCGGCGGCGGTGCTTGACCCCGGCGGGCAATAGGCTTTCGTACTCCTTGATCTCGTAGTGCTGAAGGTCTTCGGAAAAATGGACGCTGGCGCGATCTGAATCCCACTCCACTTTTGCCTTGCGCAGGCGGTCGAGGAGATCGCGCCAGGCGCGGCGGCCAGGATCGTAGAGCGTTTCGATGGGCGCGGCGGGAAAATAGTCCGGCAGTGCGCGTCCGGCGCGGGCGTAGAGTGTCTCGAAGACCCGCCGCGCGGGCTCGAGTTCGTCTTCGGCCAGCGGCCCGGGCTGTTGAAGACTTTCCAGGTACAGGCCGGAAAACCATCGGAAGACCGGGTTTTCCGTCTTGAAGATCGCGGCCAAGGCCTCCTTGCCCTGCCCGCCCGGAGCGAAGTGCACGTCGAAGTCCAGGCGCTTGACGCGCGACTTGGCCCAGTCGCGCAGGGTGTAAGCGTTGGAGGAGAGGATGATCTGGGGTGACACCATGTCCTCCTTCCACCAGACCTCCCAGTAGGATTTGAGCACTTCCTCGAAGAGGCCGTAGCGCTGAGCCAAGACGAGGTCGTCGAAGACCAGCGGGAAGCACGTCCCCAAAGACGCCGCGCCGAGTATCTTCCGTTTGGCGAAATCTCCTCCGTTGAGCGGCTCGAAGCTCTTGCCCGCGATCAACTTTAAGGCCAGACGCAGGAAGGTCGACTTGCCGTTCTGCGACGGGCCGTAGATATAGAGGAAGCGCGGGCCGCGCGAGTCGATGGCGCCGTAGCGGCTTCTCTTGACTCGCATGTACTCGTTGGCAAACGGCGCCGAGAAAAGGTAAAGGAGAGCCTCGAACATGCTCACCTTGGCAAAGCGGTGGTCCGGAGCCTGGCCGTGGTCGACCGTCTCGAAATAGGATTCAAGATGCGCCAGCGCCGCGTCGACCGCCTTGTCCTCGGGCAAAGGCTCGCTCACGACGCGGACCTCGCCGTCAAGACCCAGCCGCAGCTCGCCCTTGGCGGCATCCACGCGCATGACGGGCACGCCGTGGCTTTCCTGGACGTAGCGCAAGAATCCCTTTCCGTTGAGGCGCGCCTCGCCGCCTGAAGTCAGCGCGTTGAGGGGAGCCAGGAACCTCTCTGCGTGGCGGCGCGCGGCCGTCGTCTCGGGCAGCTTGACCGAGAAGACTGGCTCGGCCGAGCCGCCGTCAAGCGCGATCGAGCGCGAGGAGATGTCCTGGATGAGGCGGCGCGTTTCGACGTCGACTTCCTCGACGCACGCCCCTTTAAGCCACGCCTCCACCAGCTCCTTGCGCGGGGTCTGGCGGTCCTTTTCGAAGAGCTCGACCAAGTCCCCCAAGAAAACCGCGCAGCGCTCGGCGTGGGCCTTGTAGTCGGCCTCGACCTTGGAAAGCCAGGCGTGCCCGGCCGGCAAGTCCGCGTACCAGGCGTAGTTGACTTGGCGCGATGCCTCGCGGGCGGTCAAGGTGAGATTCGCCGAGGTCGCGATCACGCGGCTTTGCCCGGGACGGTCCAGGAGATAAAGCTTGGTGTGCAAGGTTCGGTCGGGGACTAGCAGACGCAGCGTCCCCTTTTGCAGGAGCTCGGCCAAGCGCTCGGTCGCCTCGGCGCCTTTCTGCGCGAGGTCCTGCCGGTAGGCGTCGGCAAGGTTTTCCCCCACCACGACTTCGAGGGATTCAAAGCCGCGCTTGTCGAGAAACTCCAGAAGGAGGTCGGGCGAGACGACATAGGAAACGGCCCTAAGCTTGGTAAAGCCCTCGAAGAGCGCGTCGAAGTCCTTGCGGCGCGAGATGATCTTGCTTTTCAGGGCTTCGGGATCGGGGAACAGGCTGTGCTGCATCATGTCGGGCGAGGAGCATTATAGCTTTTTGGGGCTGGCCGCTTCATATTCCGTGTGCCGTTAGCATCCGTTGAGTTACCCCGGCAAAACTGGTGTCCAAAAAGTGTCCATCGCGGGTCCAAAATCGCCACTTTGGACACAACTCGGTACAACTTGGCGATGGCGGAAGTTTCAGCGGTTTCTCATCGAGAAACCGGGTCTCCGGCGAGAAATTTACGGGCAGGATCGGGATGGGCCTGGACGATTAGCAAACCGTCGGTTTCAGCCGCTCACCCACCTCTCCAGAATCGAGAAGATATAATCTATCTTAACTTTTTTCGGTTCAGCTGACAATCGCCGCGACCGAACTGTTTATTGAGGCTTGAGCTCGCGCAGGACCCGCCGCAGCTCGCGCGGCAGGCCCTTGTCCCGGGCAAGCTTCTTCAACGTGGGCTTGAGGCGCGCGTCGCGTTCCAGGATCTCGCGCGCCCTTTCCGAGCCATGGGCCGCCGCGGCGAGCAGCGCGCGCGCCGCGCTCGACGCGGCCCGCGGCCAGGTGCGCGAGGCCCGCGCCGCGCCGGCGCGAAGCGGGCGCAACAAGCGCTCAGCCTGTTTAAAATGCTGAAATTAGGGCTAGGTCCAGCTTGAAGTATGTCAAACATGCAACTGATTCCGACCTTGAAATGGAATATCGATTTTATACGGAAGGAGGCCGGCGCTATCGATTCGTCGGCGAAAGAGAAGGCGCGCGTACGCGGCGTATGCGATCATTTTTCGGATATCATCGGCCAATACGAAAAGGATGAGAACATTGAAAAGCTATATGCGGATCTCAGAAAGGGATTCCAAATGTTCGACGACATCATCAGGGAGTTGGATGGAAACGCTCCGGAGAAAACGATGCATATGCTGCTCATAACGCACGTCGCCGATATGATGGTCGTGGTTTATCCGCCGGACGATGATGTCTTGAAAAAATGATGCCGCTTCGACAGCCTGTCGCCACCCTCTCGGACTCCCCGAGGACAAAGGGTGTCATCACAATACAGGAGGGAGCGGCCACACCAGTGTTATCAAGGCAATCGGAGGATAATCTTGCCGTCGTTGCGATCGGGAAGAAAACCGCCGCTGCCCTCCCAAGTATGTGACCCCGCCGAAGCCGCGTCCCGGCATCCTGCGTCCGAACACGGCAGGCTCCCAGCAGGACCCCTCACGACCAGGCGCCCCCAGTATCCGGTATCCACGGATGGTCCGGGTGGGTTATCCCCACCGCCAATTGATACTACGGTAGGTATCGATCGGTGGACCCTGAGGTAAGGTGTTTCACCGGCTGTAGTCGGACGTTCCACAAGGTCTGCTGCACCTAAGAGGCATAGTTTCTGGAACTCCACGGACACCACTTTCCACCCGCTTATTAATCGCAGCCCTCGGAACCAAATGTCGTCGTAGTCATCGCCAAGACCCGCAATTTTTCTGGGGTTTAGAGCGTCACGGTCGTCGCAATCCTTGTAGGAGAATTCGAGATACCCGATCTGTGATTGCTGTACGGTAAATTGCGCTGCCACACTTCCACCGGCGGTGGTAACTGTGAGGGTGCGGTTGCCCGGAGCCGCGTCCTTCGCGATTACGACGTGGAGTTGCCCCGACAGTTGCTCTCCAGAAGACAAAGTCGAAGGCCGTCTGACCAATGTCGCGGTCACTCCGGTGCCGCTGATCGTCGCGCCTGTCACTCCATCCCCGATGAGCCATCCTGTGAAAGAGACCGTCAGATCGCTGTCCTGTAGGACCGCGTTCGGCACTACCGTCGCCAGCCGTGGCGGAGGCGGCATGACGGTGAACGGCGTGGACGCCGTTCCGTTGGGCGTGGCCACCGCGATGACACCGTTTACTGCCGGCGGCACGCCAAACGAGTATTCCGAAACGAGTCTTGGCCTCAATCGGAACGACAGGCTGCTGGCGCTCGCCCCGAGGATCTCGATTCCCAGACCACTCCTATCCTCCGGGTCGCGCGGGTCGCTCCAGTTGATTGAAGCTCCGCTCTCGATAGCGTCCCGATCAGAACGCGCCCAAAAGATTCTCGCGCCCGTCAGGTTCGTACCGGTAAGCGTAGCGGTCGCCTCTGAACCGGAGGCAAGCGCATTCGGGGTGAGACTGGTGATGGTTGGAACGGGTGGGAAGATGGTGAAGGGAAACACGTCCTCGCGGCCGGACGGCCAAGTCACCCGAAGATTGCGGTCGCCCGGCGCGACCGACGCCAGCTCGACGCGAATTTTCAGGCTGCTGACGCTCGCTTTGTCGTGAGGATCCACCGTATCCACCACGCCGGTCGTCGCGCCGTTGGTCCGGGAGTCCCCGTTTCTCGGCGCTCGGATGAGGTCACCAGGCTCGATCGTGGTGACGCCGCCGCGCCAGTCCACGGACAGCACGCCGGTTTGGGGTTCCACCCGCACATTGGCCGGTGTGACCAGGCCGTGGCCTTCGAGCAAGAAGTCGACTTGGGTCTCATTCTGGGCCACTCTTTTCGGGTTCCAGTCCGTGACCAGAAGATTCGCAGCTGGGTTGGTGGTGGTAGGCGGCACCATCGCCGGATCCCGCGGGGCGACCTGCCTCGGCGGCACCGTGTTTGTCGTCGGGCTGCTGATGACCGGAGCTGTGGGCTTGCCGGTCTTGCCCGGAGGGATGACCGTGGGAGCGCGAGAGCCCTTGGGGACATCTGCCGCTATCTCCGGGCGAACCTTGGGCTGAAACGTGGGCCCCGTGTGCGCAGGCCGAAGGGACTTCGCGGCGCCCACCTCTTTCGGGGAGGCATCGGCCTGCCCCGAATCCGGCTGCGCCGCCGGTGCCGGCTCGGATGCCTGGCCGGGTTGGGCCGTCGCCGAAACGAAGATCACCGCCCGGACGTCGGAGCGGGCCAAGTCGACGAACGCCTCGCCGCTGGCCTGGAAGAAGAGGCGCCGAGGGGTTCCCCCGGTGAAATGCCCGCGGAACTCCGAGCCGTCGGCCTTGAGGACGAGACCGTCTCCGGTCTGCGCGTCGGCGCGGGCCATGGCCGAGGAGAGGTCCCGGTCCTCGTCGCCCAGGACCAGGGCCCGTATCCTCTCGACTCTGAAATCCGCAATCCCCTGGCCGGTCTTCAAGATCACCTTGGATTGGGTGGCGCTGAAAAACTCACCCTTGATCCGGCTTCCATCCCTCAGGATGAGCTGGTCGGCCGCGGCGGGGGCGCAGGCCAGCAATAGGACAGCGAGGGTCGTTCGCATAGGACCCAGCGTACAATATGGGTATAAATCCGTCAATATTCTTTCAGAAATTCCCCACCTAGGCTTTACGGACTGCTCCGGCCCTCCTCTGAGCGACAGGCTGGATGTTCGATCTCGGTCGTTTCGGAGCCCGCTCGATGTTGAGGCGATGCTGCCGCTGCTCAAGTCGGCTCACGGCGATATCCCCTGGGAACTGCGAGACGGCGAGTACGAGGGCTACTACGTCTCCACGGGCCCGCCGCGGCGGTTCCAGATTCGCATCGTGCGCGAAGGGCGCACGGACCGGTACGAGGCCGAGGTCCATTTCGACCGCAAGGAGGACGGCACGGAGCAGCTGGCGCCGTCCGAGAAAGAGGCTTTGATGCGGCGGTTGGACGGCCAGATCCTTCCCCTTCTCAATGCGACCGCCGTCGAGGACACCACGAATTGACGCTGAGCCGGATTCATGGCGTCCTTACTTAAGCGTCTTGAATAAGAAAAAATTCATGAGCCACAGGGGCAGCCATATGGGCAAGCCCATGCAGGTCCCTACGAAAAAGAAGGCGAATTGGCGGGCGAGCAGGCCTGCGGCGACCGCGAGCAAGCCGTCCCTTCCGACCTGGCTGGAGATGCTCGACTCCGCGCCGGGCGGCAAATAACGCGGTCAACGCCAGGACGAAAAGAAATACGCCGGCCATCGTCATGACGAACAAGGCCGCCAGCCTCATCCGGGCCGTCCACGCGGGAGAGATGCATCCAAATCCCGCGAACAGGACGGCGGCGACGCTGAATCCGAAGAGAACCGCGACCCCCAGGAACTCCTTAGGAGGCCGGCCTGTCCCTCGATCCTTCCAGAGCATCAGACCGAGCCCGACGCCCACGTTGACCCCGATGACGATCAACCTGCTCTGCCAGCGTATCATTAGGATTCGCGCCGGCGGCGCCGGCGGCGCCGGCGGCCTTCAGCGGTCGCGGACCTTCAGCTCGATGGAAGATATCTCGGCGAGGGGGACGTAGACGTCGTAGAAATCCTTGCCTGCGGGTCCTTGCAGGACCACGGCTCCCTGGCCCAGATCCTTCACCTTGGCCGAGTATTGGGCCCCGCCCCTGAGGTTCAGGTTGACCGGCAGGTTGTTGGCCTGGGCCGTCTTGAGCACATCGAAGGTCGAGAACTGGGCCGAGATGTTCACTCCGGACTTTTCTTGGACTGCCATGACTTGCCTCCTGCCGCGGACACAGCGCGGATGGAAATTATCATCTCATAAATCCCGGTTCTTGGCAAGTTTTCGATCAAAATTCGAAGGTCGCGCCGACCACGAGGTTCCAAGCCGAGTTGATCTGTTCTTGGCTCACGTATTGATAGACGGGCAGCTGGACCAATCCGTAGGTCGAGAGGCCCTTGGTCAGATGCCAGCGCAGTCCGGGGCTCAGATAGGCGAAGGTACCGCCCGTAAACGAGGTGTCCTCGCCGGTGTCGCCGTTGTCGTCGCGCAGCTTGACGAGCAGGTTGGCCTGGGCCAGGAGGTCGAGCCGGTCGAGAATCGCAAACGATCCTCCGGCGTTCGCCTGGACCTGGTCTCCCATCCGGTAGCGCCGGCTGCCGGGATTGTTGACGCGGTACGAGCCGCTCACGAAGAGGGGCAGCCAAGAGTAATGCCCTTGGAGGTTCGGCAGCTTGGCGGCGTTTTGCGAGTAGATCGCGCCGCCCGTGAAGTCGAAGGAGCCCGTGCCCGGCTGGATCGAGACCTCGGCTCGCTCTTTCTCGTTGCGCGCGCTCGTGCGGCCGGTCGGGAACTTCACCGAGGCCGTCAGGAGCACCGAGGGGCCCGTCTCGTCCTTCTTGGTGATGACCGCGTACCGGACCAAGGCGATGAGGTCGCCCGCTCCCGTGAAGCTCCAATGCTCGTTGGAGCCGTCGTCGACCGAGAGGTGGTCGTGGCTTCGGGCGATGATCGGGAGCTGGAGGCTCGCGCCCCAGCGCGCGTCGATGTCGTAGTCCGCCCGGACGTTCCAGACGCGGTTGATCGTGCGGATCTCGTTGTGCTCGGCGTTGGGGACCTGGCCGACGGCGGCCGGATGGACGCCGGCGCGCGGCCGGTCCTGATCGATGTACTGTAGCGACACGTCGAGCCGAACGGCTCCCTTGCGCGGCTCCTCGTGCAGGCCTGCGTCCATCGGGCAGGATGAAGAGCCGCAGCTGGCTTGCGCCTGGCGGCAGTACAAGGAGAGAAAAACCCACAAAAGGGCGAGCAAAAACAAAGATGAGCGATTCATCGGAGGCCCTGGAATTATACCAACTTGCCCGCTCCGCGCCATTTAGGTAAGCTGGCTCCCATGAAGCGGCTTTCCAGTCACTTCCTGCGGCTGGCCGAGAACCGCGTCGCCTCGGCGGCCTGCGTCGCCGCGATCCCCTTCTCGGTCGGGCTCGTGATTTTCGCCCTCAAAGGGGCGCCCCATCCGACGATCCACGACGAGTTCAGCTACCTCTACGCGGCCGACACCTTCGCGCACGGCCGCTTGGCCAATCCGGCCCATCCCTTCTGGCGCCACTTCGAGTCCTTCGACATACTGAGCCGGCCGACGATGTCCTCGCGCAAGCCCCCGGGGCAGGGCCTGTTCCTGGCCCTTGGCCAGCTTCTGACCGGCAAGCCCATCGCAGGCGTCCTCCTCGGCGTCGCCTGCGCCGCCGCCGCGATCTATTGGATGCTGCTGGCCTTCGTCGATCCTCCGTGGGCGCTGCTCGTCGGGCTCCTCGCGGCGACGCACCCGCTGATCTTCTCGTGGACGGTCAGTTATTGGGGCGGAGGCGTCGCGCTCCTGGGCGGCGCGCTCGCAGTCGGCGCCTGGCGCCGCTTGATGGACAAGCCTCGGCCCTGGGAGGGTGCCGTCTTCGGCGCGGGCTTGGTGATCCTCGCCAACACGCGGCCCTTCGAAGGCTTCGCTCTGGGCGCGTCGCTGGGCGCTTTGCTCCTGTGGGATCAGCGCCGAGCCTGGAAGCGCTTTGCTCCCGCGTCGGCCGCGGTATTGGCCGCCGGCGCCTGCGCGATGGCGTACTACAACCATAGGGTCACCGGCGACGCACTTCTGCCCCCTTACGTGGCCTACGAGCGCGCCTACAACCCCGAACCCTTGTTCGTCTGGCAGAAGCCCGGTCCTCCCGGGACTTACGAGACCAAGGAGTTCGACGAGTACTGGAACCACTGGGAGCGCGACGCCTTTCGCCGCGAGGACACCTGGCCGGGCTACCGGGCCGTGGTCCTCGAGAAATGGGCGCGGCTTTCCGAGGCCTGGCTGCAGCCGCCGCCGGTCCTACTCTTCTTCGCGTCCGCGCTCTGTCTCGCTTCCCCCGTCTTGGCCTGGCTGCTCATGGCCCTCGTGCTGGCGGTCACGCTCCCCGTGCGCGCGACGACCTTCGCCTACTTTTCGGCGCCGTTGGGCGGGCTTTTCTTCGCGGTTCTGGCGTTGGTCCTCAGGCGCCTCGACGGCTTGCGCTGGCGCGGCCGGGCGGCCGGGCGCTGGCTCGTGGTACTCACCGCCGCGTGGGCCTTGGCGTCGTCGTTGGGACACTACTGGGCCTACGCTCGCCTGGACAACTACACCTGGAGCGTCATCAAGGAGGAGGCGCGCGGCCGGATGCTGGGATTTCCCGGCAGGCAGCTGGTTCTAGTGCGCTACGCCGCCGACCACTCCGTGCATCAGGAATGGGTCTACAACGAAGCGGACATGGAACTCTCCCCCGTGATCTGGGCGAGGTCGCTCACCCCCGAGCAGGACAAGGCCCTGGCGGGCTACTACACCGACCGCAACGTCTGGATCCTCGAGGTCTCCGCGGCCCGGACGCGCTTCAAGCTGAACCGCGCCGCGCTGACGGGGCGCCGCCCTTGACTTTCGCGAGCCTCGCCCGCAAGCCGTGGGCGGCCGCGTTGGCCGTCGCCTGTCTGCCCCTTGCGGCGGGCATCGTCTACGTCGCCGCGCACGGAGCGCCGCCGCCGATCGTTCACGACGAATTCAGCTACCTGCTCGCCGCCGACACTTTCGCGCACGGCCGTCTGACCAACCCCGCGCACCCGTTTTTTCGGCATTTCCAAAGCGTCAACGAATTGGCGGCGCCGACCTACATGTCGAAGTACCCGCCCGCGCAAGGATTGTTCCTCGCGGCGGGGCAGGTCTTTGCGGGAGCGCCGATCTGGGGCGCGGTCGTAAGCGCCGCTCTGGCCGCCGCGGCCGTCTACTGGATGCTCCTAGCCTTCCTGCCCGCCGAGTGGGCGTTCTTTGGCGGGCTGCTCGCGGGCGGTCATCCGCTGCTCTTTTACTGGCTGACGAACTACTGGGGCGGCGCGGCCGCGCTCTTGGGAGGAGCCCTCTTCGTCGGGGCTTGGAAGCGGGCCTGGGACGAGCCGTCGCGGGGATCCGGGCTCGCCCTGGCGGCGGGCGCCGCGCTTCTGGCCAATTCGCGGCCGCTCGAGGGGCTGGCGCTGTGCGTCCCGCTGGGCGCCTCGCTGTTTTGGAAGAGCCCCGATCGCTCGAAGAGCGTGTGGGCCGCCTTCGCGGGGATCATGGTCCTCGTGGGGAGTTGGATGGCGTACTACAATTGGCGCGTGACGGGAAGCCCTTGGAAACTTCCATACCTGCTTTACGAGGAGACCTACAATCCGGCGCCGCTGTTCGTCTGGCAAAAGGGGCTTCGAGAGATTCCCGACCCGGGGGTCCCGGAGATCCGCGACCTTTGGCGCGAGTGGAACCTCGGCCAGTACGAGCGGCAGCGGAGCCTCGGGGGATTGCTCGGCGCGTTGAAGGAGAAGCTCGCGGACTTCGACGAAGCATGGCTCGAGCCGCTCCCGATCAAGCTGTTCCTTGGGCTTGCCCTGCTCGGCTTCTGCGGTCCGCTCGCGCTGCGCCTAGGGCTCCTTTGGGCGTTTCTTTCCGCCCTCGTTTTCCCTTTGCTCTTCTACTATCCGCACTACAGCGCGCCTGCGGGCGCGCTGTTTTTCCTGCTCGTCGTGTGCGGGATGCGCGGCGCCTGGGATTGGCGCTGGCGGGGAAGGCCCGTGGGGCGGCTTCTCGTGATTGCGGCGACCGGCTGGTGTCTGGTCCGCTCGGTCCTTTTCCTCGGCCGCAAGGCGGCCAACCCGCGCACGGCGTGGAGCTATTACCGGCTCCAAGCCCTGGAGGAGATGAAGGCGATGGGCGGCCGCCACCTCGTTCTGGTGCGCTACGGCCGCGGCTCCACCTACCACGACGATTGGGTTGCCAACGAGGCCGACATCGACCGCTCGCCGGTCGTTTGGGCCTGGCGGCTCTCCGAAGAGGAGGATCGCCGCCTCGAGCAATATTACGCAGACCGCGCGGTCTGGAGCCTCGACGTCGTCCCCCCCCGCCCCGTCTTCAAGCTCGTGCGGCCTAGCGCGGGAACAGCGACACGATGAAGGCGGCCGCGGGCGAGCTCGGATTGACTCCGATCCGCGCGAAGCCGTCGCGCGCCTCCAACTGATTGGGCCGGTGGCCCTCGGCCCATTGCTCCCAGGGAGTCTTGCCGGATTTCTGCGGCATCGTCCAGGCGAACCACAGCGCGACGACCGCAGCGAAGCCGAGTTCCAAAGCGATCTTCGCCAGCCGGGAGCTCAGATCGAAGACCTTGAGGAAGATGAACATCCCGACCGCGGCGCCGGCGATGATGGCCAGCGAGGCGACGTGATAGACCATGCCGTCCCATTGCGGGAAGGCGACCAGGAAGGCCCCGTAGACGGCGGCCGCGTAGAAGAGAAGGCGAAACAAGGTCAGCATGGGGCTCCCGCCGTCATTGGGATTTGAGCGTCACGTGAATCTTGAGGAAGGGCTCGTGAAATTCGCGCGGCAGCGGCGCGAAGGGCGTCGCGTCCTGGACCGCGCTCTCGGCCGTGAGGTCGAAGGCCGAACTTCCCGAGGAGTCCTCGGCGCGGAGGTCGACGATGCTGCCGTTGGGCAGTATCGAGAAGACGATCGTGCAAGAGCCTTGTTCCTTCGGCATCCGCGCCGACCACTGATTCCACAATGCCGCCCGGACTTGGGATATGTACCAGGGGTAGGGAAAATTCGGCATGTCGGTCTCAATTCCTGTTCCCGCCGGACCTCCTCCGCCTTCGGCGGAGGAGGCGCCCGCCGCAGGCGCCTGCGTAGTAGGCCCGGACGCCGTTTGCTGTTTTTCCGGCTCTTGAGCCTGGAACCCTTTGAGCAAGCTCGGTCGAGGCAGCACGAAGGCCGCATGCTTCTTGCGACGGCCGAACTCGTCGAACTGCGCGTCGGGCGGCGGCTTTCCGGAATCGACGACGGCCGAGGCCGCGGACTTCTCGGCCTCGCTCTGGGCCTGGCTCGAGATCATCGCCGAGGGCCCGACGAAGTCGATCGTGTACACCTGGCCGGGCTTGACCGCAGCACCCGAGAGCAGCCGCAGGGCGGCGACCGCGGCGGCGACATGGAGCCCGACGGAATACTTGAGATAGGGCTTGAGCTCCTCGGGCATGAGCTCTGAGACGCCGTTGCGCGCCATGGGTTCTCTTATTGCGAAGCCGACTTCGGAATCACGCCGATGCCGAGCTTGCCGACGCCGAGCTTCTTGGCGACGTCGAGCACGGTGACGACCTTCTCGACGGCGACCGAGCGGTCGGCTTGGACGAGCAAGGTCTTGTGCGCCGAGCGGGGCAGGTGGAGCGTCAACTCGCGTTCGATGTTGTTCCAGCGCACGGGCGCGCCGTCGATCGTGACCGAACCGCCGCGGCTGATCTCGACGGTGACCGTGGTCGCGGCCTCGGTCGGCACGCCGGAGTCGGCCTTCGGGAGCTTGACGGTCAGCTGAGAGTTGACGAGGATCGGAGTCAGGACCATAAAGATGATGACGAGGATGAGCGCGACGTCGATGAGCGGCACCATGTTTGGCTCGGCGAAGGCGCGGCGCCGCTCGATGGGCATCAGCGGTGGGTCTTCTCGGAGAGGCTCTCGAGGATCTCCTCGGAGATCCAGCCCATCTCCTCTGCGAAGCGTTGGGTCCGGTGGTTGAAGTGGTTGTAGGCCGCCACAGCCGGGATCGCGACGAAGAGGCCCGTCGCCGTGCACACCAGGGCCTCGGAGATGCCGATGGCCACCACGCCGGGGCCGGCCCCGGCGGCGGAGGCGAGGTCCTTGAAGGCGCGCATGACGCCGACGACCGTGCCGAAAAGGCCGATGAAAGGGGCGACGCTGGCGATGGTCCCGAGGATCGTGATGCGCTGCTGCAGCAGCGACACCCCGCGGTCCGCGGCGCGCTGGGCCGAGCGCTTGCGCTCGTCCCGGTTCGAGGGGCCGACGAGGCTCGCCATCACGACCGCGCTGGCGAGGCCCTTGTAGGCCTTGGAGGCCGTGACGGCGTCGGCGAGATCGCCCTTGTCGATGATCGAGCGGACCTTATCAAGGAAGGTCTTCTGTCCGGCCGTCGAGCGAGAGTAAAAGCGCCAGCGCTCCCAGATGAGAGCGATGGAGTAGACCGACAGCAGGATGAGGAGGGCGAGCGTGACTCCGCCGGAGACGAGGATCTCCTTGATGCCGACCTGGAATCCCATGCCGGGATTATCCCAAATCGCCGGTCGCGATTCAACCGGGCCCGGCGGCGATCCAGAGCGTGGCGACGAGCTTCTCGACCAGCGCCGGAGACGGCACGGACAGCCCTTTCTCGACGTAGAGATACGCGCGGTAGGTGCAGCCGAAGAAGCCTCGGCCGCCTTGGGCCGTGAAGAAAGAGTGCGCGTTGCGGTGGCCCAGCCCTTCGCGGTACTTCCTCAGCAGAGCGGCGAAATGAAGCAGGGCGATTTTCCGCTCGTCCACGGGCCTATGCTAGCAGATTAGGGTGCGGCCTGCGCGCGGCAGATCGGATCGGAGAGGGGCTCCAGCTCCCGCTGGTAGCGCGCCCAATCGCCGCTTGTCTGCGCCTTTTGGTCGAGGGCGATCGCGGGCTCCGGCGTCGAGGCGGCCGCCATGTCGACGCGCACGTAATGGTACTCCGCCTCGGAGATTCCTTGCCGCTTGGGCCCGAAATAGGCCCGGTACATGTAGTGCCAGTCGATCGGAAACCATTTGGGGGCGTAGGCGTTCGGCTCCCGGGTCACCGGGTAGAGAACGGCCCAACCCGGCATGTCGTAGAAATCGAGCTCGAAGGTGTTGGGCTTGCCCGCGACGGGCTTGAGGCTGTAGCCCTCGCCCCAGGCCGCGATCGCCCCCGAGGCGTCGGTGGCCGCGCGCGGCTGGCATTCGTCGAGCTTCTGCGCGCCCGCGTCGTTGTGGCTGCGCGTTCCGAGACGCTCTTGATTGAAGTTGCACGAGGGCCAGGGGCGCGCGCGCCCGGGAGCCGTCTCGAAGACGGCATGATAGTGGATCAGGGCGCGGCAGGCCAGATTTAAGCAGGGTCCCTTAAGGCAGGTGCGCCGAGGCTCGATGGGCTGAAGACTGCAGAGCTCGCGCACCGCGAGCTTCTTGTCGCGGTCCAGCCCTCCAAAGTCATCGTGAAGTTCTCGACCCGGCAGAAGTCCTGGGATACCGGTGCGGCGGGCGCGTCCGCGGGGACCCAATCGCCGGAGGACTGCGCGCCGGACGCGGCCAGGAGCTCCTCCGCGGCCGACGCCGCGCGCGCCTCAGTCGAGGCCGCAAGGGTTAAGGCCAAACCCGCCAGCACGGTTTTCGCTGAGAGCCGCATCTCCGTTATTATAATCGAGCCGGCCGAATTTGCCATAGGTCCAAGGGCCTAATGGGCGATAGGTGAACGGCGGCTTCACAAAGCGGCCCGGCGCGCGAAGGGCTGTTTCCAGTGCGATCGCCGCCAGGTTTCTTCCCTTTGCGACCCGCGACCGTGGGGCGCCCTTGAGCTAGACTCAAGGCATGGAGGCGCGCCGGCAGCGGCCGCCCGAAAAGAAGCAGGGAGGTTGTGACATGAAGAAAGAAAGAATCAGGATCGCCAGGAGTCTCGCGGCGCTGGTGCTCGGGCTGGCGCTGCCGGCCTCGACGCACGCCGAAGGCCGCGAATCGCCTGAGAAGCAGTCGACCAAGCAGTCCGAGGGATTCCATTCGTCGCTCAACGAGCTCCTAAGGAAATTCGCCGAGCGCAGAGAAGACAAGGAGAAGAAAGCCGCGCCGGACTTCCAGGACGGCGTCTGCTCTCCCGGACTGCCGCGCTGCAACGAGCACGGTCACGAAGGCGGCCGCGAGAACAAGAATGGCAAGGGCGAGCGCGGAGGCAAGGGCGGTCGAGGCGGCAAAGGCGAACGCGGCGGCCGCGAAGGCGGCCACGGACACGAAGGCGGCCATGGCCGCGAAGGCGGCCACGAGCACGAGGGCGGCGGCAAGAAATGACGGATGAGGCGACCTGAGGGTCACGGCGGGCCCCGCGAGCGATGACCGGGGCCCGCCGTCCCCGAGGTGCCAAGATGCAGAGGATACAGTCGTTGGCTTTCTTCGCGGCGGCTCTTTGTCTTCCCGCCGCGGGGGAGACCCCGGCCGTGAATTTCGATCGCGGGATCTCCGTTTCGGACATCGTGGGCCAAGTCCGCGCGTTGCAGGGGCCAGCGTCCGTCGCGGCCGGCGTCATCCGCGGCGCCGTCCCCGACCAACGGCTCGAGGTCGCCACTTTCGACGTGCTCTCGGGACAGACGAGCCGGGGAAGCGCCGTGCTCCAATCGATCGCCGGCACGCCCGACTGGGCCTATGGCTACTCTTATCGGATCGACGGCGGCGCGTGGGATGTGAGCGCGGGGAAGCTCAAGCCGGCACGGGACGGCAGGAGCATCGATTTGATGGACGCCTCGGGCGCGCCGCTCGGCGCGATACGGGTCGCGCCGGGCTCCGCGGGCGAGACCTCCTACCTGATCCTTGACGCGCAGGGCGCCGAGACCGCCCGTTCGGGCCCTGTCCGCCCCTCCGAACGCGAAGTGATATTGCGGGACGCCAATGGTGAGCCCGCGGCCCGACTGTTTGCGGTGAATGGATCCTGGACACTCGAGACGCGCGACGCCGGGGCGCTCGACCCTCGCGTGGCCGTCGTCCTCGCCTTTTTGAGGAGTTCCGAGGCGCCGCCGCCGCTGCCCCGCGAGCAAACCGAGCGGGCGGCCGCCACGGCCGGACCCTCGTTGAGCCCCGGTCCGGCGCGGGCCGGCCGGCGGGCCGCTCCCCCTGTGTCGCGGGCGATGCTGGGCGATCCCTTGTCGCGGCCCTCGGTCCAAGACGGGGTCCTGCGCGACGCGTTGGGCCGCCAGCTGCTGCTGCGGGGAATCAACCTCTCCGAACGCTCGAAGAGGCCGCCGTTTGCCGGCTGGCTCAAGCCCGAGCATGTCGACGCCATCGCGCGCATGGGCTTCGACCACGTGCGCTTCCTTCTGACGTGGGAGGCCGTCGAGCCCAAGGACGGCCTGTTCGACGAGGCGTACCTGGACCGCGTGCGCGAGGAGCTGTCCTGGTTCGAGGCGCGCGGCATCTACGTGGTCCTCGACATGCACCAGGACCAATTCTCGCGCCGCTTCGGCGGCGACGGAATGCCGGACTGGGTTCATCTGCCCGACAAGTTCCCGTGGTTTCCCAACGTGATCGCTCCCTTCCCGTTCAACTACATCAACCCCAAGGTGATCGCGAACTTCGCCTCCTTCTTTCATGCCAAGGAAAAGCGCCGGCGCCTGGCCGGCGCCTGGGCCCACGTGGTCTCAAGACTCAAAGACTCGAAAGCCGTCATCGGCTACGATCTGCTCAACGAGCCCTTCCCCGGCGTCGGGCTTCCCTGGCGGTTCGAGGCGCGCGAGCTCTCGACGCTATATAAGGAAATCACGGAGGCGATAAGGGAACAGGACAAGGACCGCGTGATCTTCCTCGAGCCGCAGGCCCTGGCCGCGGTCTTCCCGTTCACGGGGCTCAAGACACCCGGGCCCTCCAGGTTCCCCTTCGCAGCCATCAAGCCCTCCGATCCCAACGCCGTCTACGCCCCCCACTGGTACGATCCCTTCGTCGATATCCGCGCGATCCTCGGCATGAAGCCGAACTACGACGGCAACAGGGACCGGACGGCCGACGCTTTCGACAACCTGCGCCGCCAAGCGCAGAGCTTGGGCCTGCCCTTGTGGCTGGGGGAGTACGGCATGGAGCGCGATCGCAGCGGCTCGGACCAGTACGTGCGCGACCACGCCGATCTGATGGACGAGAAGCTCATTTCCTCGGCCCTCTGGGAGCTCAATCCCGTGGAGAAGGACGGTTTCACGTTCATCGATCCGGAAGGAAAAGACTATCCGTTGGCCGCCCATATCGCGCGTCCCCATCCTCGCGCCGTGGCCGGGACCTTGGAGCGGTTCAGGTACGACCCGGCCGAGCGAGCTCTCGAGGTCGAGTGGAGCGAGGGAAAGCTCGGGCCCGGAACCCCGACCGTGATTGAGCTGCCCGACAAGGTCTATGCGGTCGACGAGGAACTCGACGTGGCCTTGTCGGACCCGGCGCAGAGGTGGCGCGTCCAGCGCGATCCCGTCAGCGGACGCCTGCTCGTGTGGGCCGATCCGGATTCACCGAGGCACAAGCTCATCGTCAAGCCGCGAAGACGGTAGAGGCGGTATCAGCTCCGCCATCAAGGAGACCTTGGTCGCGCGCGCTCCGACGCAGGTGTCGTTGGGGCACCGCACCGAGACGTTGCAGGAGCCGCGCGGCGCGAAATCTTCGCCCGCGTCGTCGTAGATGAACGTCCCCTCGATGAGTCCCGTCCGGGCGTCGAAGACGGGGCTGCCGGAGTTGCCCGCCCAGTTGTCGAGGTTCGAGACGAAATAGTTCTCGGGCGAGGCGTCGTAGACTCGAGCGCCGCCGGTCGTTTTGCGCGGCAGGCCCGAAGGATGGCCGATCATCAACAAAGGGGTTCCGTCGGCAGGCCCGCCTGCCGACCGGTCGATGGGCAACGGCGCGTGGCCGGTCACTGGGCGGTCCAGGCGGACCAGGGCCCAATCATTGTTGGCTTGGACGTACCGCCGCGCCACGACCTCTGCGCAGGCGTAGACCTCCCCGGTCGGGACGGTGTCCGGAGCCCGGCCGCCTTCGCCCAAAGTGAAGCCGAAGACGAAGCGCGCCTCGCGGCACGGGTTATGAAGGAAGCAATGCCCCGCGGTCAGTATGAGGTCGGGACCCACCAGGGCGCCTGAACAGAAAGCGCCCGAGGGCTGAGAGTAGAAAGGCTCATCGGGACATAGATTGAACCTGCGGCCGACTGGCTGCGAGGCCAGACGCGCCCGGCGGGAGAACAGATCGAGGGAGACGGCGTCCGCTTGAAAGAGGGCGACGGTTGAGTCGGCCCAGGCTTGTACGCGGGCGTCGCTTCGTACGGGTTCCTGGCGACGATCCTCGGGGCCGTAGAAGACGGCCGTGACGAACCGGGCTTCCTGCGCGGAAGCTTCAAGAGTCCCGAGCACGAGCACCGCCGCGAGAAGTCTTGCCGCATCCTTCATCGTACCGCCTCCTCTTTCATTTGCGCGAGGGCCGCCCCGCCCCGTGCATTCGGCGCACGGGACGGGACGGCCAGCTCATGCGATCAACGTCTTGAGTCAACTATTTTCCGTGTCCGCCGTCCTTGTCGCCGCCGCGCACGCACGAGGGGTTGATGATAACCCCGGGCTGCGACGGGCTGATGTAGTCGCGGTTGACCAGCTGCCAGCCGGGCAGGCATTCGAGGCCTCCCCATCTGTCCTTCTTGGGCACGTACGGGTCAGCCGAGTTGGGAGCCCCGAGGGCTTCCAACGACTTGTCGCCGCCCCTGGTCGTACAGGTCCACTGGTCGAGACCCCAGTAGGTCAGCTGCCGGCCGATCCCGCAGTCCACGTCGGGCGCTTTGTCGATGGCGCCGGGGTAATAATGCCCCGGAAGGCCTTGGATGGTCTTGGACACCAACGCCTTGTCGCCGCCGCGGGTGTAGCACGCCCAATGGTCGTTGCCCACGTAGACGAGGATGCGGCTCGGGCCGCAATCCACGTCGGGCGCCTTGTCGATGGTGCCGGGGTAGTAGTGCCCCGGAAGGCCGGGGATGGAGCTGGCCCCCAACGCCTTGTCGCCGCCGCGGGTGTAGCACGCCCACTGGTCGTTGCCCACGTAGACGAGGATGCGGCTGGGGCCGCAGTCCACATCAGGCGGGTTGTCGATGGTCCCCGGGTAATAATGACCCGGAAGGCCAGGGATGGAGCTGACTTTCAGGTCCTGCCTCTTCTTTGCGTTCTCAGCCAACTGCTTCTGCGCGTTGCCGAGCGATTTCTGGATGCCCTGCTCAGCTTCCGCGAAGGCGGAGTTCCCCGCCTTCACGGATCGCTCGAGTCCTTCATCGGCGTAAACGGCTGCGGACGCCGCGACCGCGAGCAGCGCCATCAAGGTGACGGCGCGCTTGACTCTTTCCTGCATCATACGATGTACCTCCTTTGGAGTCAGGCGCCGGACGTCATGGCGCCTGCTTGCTAGTGGGATCATTGTACCCGGCGCCTTCGGTCTCGCGTTGGGCCGTGATGCCGGAATCGGCCCCGAAAAAGCACTGGGACGCCCATTGCCGCGCGGGCCCGCCGATATGAAGCTTCTGTTCCCCAATGTGCTAGAATACGCCGCCATGGCGGAGTTCTTTACGGTCCTGCGCGAGCTGCGCGCGGAGGCGGGCTTCCCCTCGGCGTGGGCGTTCTACAAGGCGTGCGGCCCGAGGGTCTTGGGCTGCACGTTCAAAGGCTACCTCTATATCGAGAAAGGCCGCTCGGTGCCTCAGGCGAAGTTCGCCCTGCGCATCGCCGCGGGACTCAAAATCGCGGGCGACTCCCGCAAGACCAAGCGCTTCGCGACGGCGTACCTGCGCTCCCTGCTGGGCCGCAAGGAACTCGCCGAGTTGCTGATCCGCACGCTGTCGCGCCCGCCGGACCCGCACGGCTTGACGTCCATGGTGCAGCGCGCCTCCCAGAGGATCTACGCGGGCAAGAGCAAGGCCGTCACCCAGGTTCAGGCCGAGGTCCTCCTGTCGGATTGGCGGACCTATTGGTGCTGGATCGCGGTCTCGGACGACGTGGGCCGCTGGAGCCCGGCCCGGCTGGCCTCCGCGCTCGGCATCACGGCAGCCGGCGCTCGGGCATCCTTGGAGATGATCGTAAAGGCCGGGCTGTTCGCGAAGGACCAGCGAGGCCGGTATTTCTGCCCGAACGCGGGCCAGGCCTTCAATTTTCCTCGCGACAGCTTCTACCTGCCGCGCAGCCGCAGTCTGGTGCGACAACTCTGGGCCGAGATGGGCAAGCGCAAGGGGCGGGTCCTCTTCGACCGATATTTCTTCCTGCGCGCCTCAGAGGCGGATATCCTCAACTACTTCCCCTACCTGGCCCAAATGTCCCACGGCGCGCGCGTCTACGCTGTCAGCGAGAAGGGACCCGACACGGCGTTCGTGGCCGTAAACGCTACGGTTAGAAGGCTGTTCCCATTCTAGGGTCGCGGGCAAGAAGCTCCACGGTGAGGGCATGGGCCTACGCGGGTCTTTCTCTGGCGCTGATCGCTTTCCACCTCGGCACGCTTGGAATCTCCTCGAGCTACTCCTTCTTGTTCGACGATGCGGCGCAGGCCGATTACGCCTACCACGACGAACTCTCGCTGTGGCGCGGCATCATCCCTCCGGGTCAGCGCAATCTGCTGAACACTTACGGTTGGTCCCTGTGGAACGGCGCGATGAAGACCCAGGGCTGGATCCTGCATCACGCCGGCGTGGGCGTGCGCCAATCCCGTCTAGGCAGCGCCGCGGCGGGCCTGCTGGGCTTGTTCCTCGTCGTGCTGATGATCCGGACGCTCGAGCTCCCATGGTTTTACTCCGTCGGGCTCCTGTTGTTCGGATTCACAAGGCCCTTCTTCAACGTCACGCATTCGGGCCGTCCGGAGGCCTTCGTCTTTCTCGCCATGGCGTTCAATTGGCTTTGGTTCTTCCGCTGGGACGGGCGCTTCTGGTCGGTCCTGGCGGGCTTCGCGGCCTCCGGGGCCTTCGCCTTCCACGAGGCCGCCGTCTTCATCCTGGTCCCGATGCCCGCAATGCTCTTCTGGCGGCATGGCGGGAAGATTCTCAAGAGCGGACGCTCCTGTTGGTGGGCCATCGGAGCCGCGGCTGGCGCGATCTGCGCGATGGACGCCATCGACATCGACCGCGGGACTCAGTTCCTGCAGTTCTGGAAGGGCCTGCAGGTCCCGCCGCTGCTGCGGCTCTGGCGAGAGCCGATCGACATCGCAGGGCAGAGCGCGCGGTTTCTCTATCTGACCAGCAAGCAGGGCTATGCGTGGCACATGCTTCTTTCGTGCCTGCTGCTGCTTACGGCTCTGCTGATCCGCCAGCGGGGGCGGCTGACTTCGAAGCAGAGGGAGTTGCTCGGAATCTGCGTCCTGACGGAGCTCTCTTTCTTCCTGTTGACCGCATCGTACTTCTCCTCGTATTACATCTACCTGGCCCCCGGGCTCCTCCTCTGCGGGCTGACGGGGATCGAGCTTCTGCTGCGCGGCGAGCTCAAGCTCGGCCTGGCCGACAAGCTGATCCTGGCGGCGGCGCACATCGCCGTCTTCTACGCGATCCTCGCGAGGTTCGCCTTCTTGTCCGTGATCTCCGCCTCGTTGGGCGTCCTGCTCCAGCTGAAGCTCCGGCCGAAGCCGCTTCGGATCACGCTGGCGGCGGCCGCCTGCGCCGCACTCGCCGCCGTTCTGTCGGAGAGCGTCTCGTTCGAGCTCGTCGGGCGGCTGAATTACTTGGCGCGCTACCGCCCCTCCGTGCTGCTCATGCTCGGCGCCGCTCCGTTGCTGCTCCTCCTGCCCGACGAGGTCCGGCCTCCTTGGCGCGCCCTCAAGCCGATCCGCTTCGGGCGAATCTTCATCGCGTACTGCGCGGCGTGCTATCTGGCCGTCGTCGCCGGCCACCTCCAATGGCTCCGGGGGCAGACCGACATCAGCCGCCTGTCGGAGGAGCAGGCGCAAAAACTCCGGTCCTTGAAGGGACAGGACCGTTTGCTCGCGCCGGCGGAATTGTGGTTCTACGAGCCCGCGATCCCGTTCCAGTCGACGGACGCCTTGATCCGGAATCAGCACGATCTCGACATCGCCAAGGCGATCGTCGACTACGATCCGACCTTCATCCTGTGGCCCGCCGCCGAGCTGCCGCTGCTCGAGAAATCCTTCCGGAGTTCGCGCCGCGGTCGGGGACGGCTCGAATGGGGAGCGTCGTGGCCCATGCCTACCGGAGTCTGGCGGGAGGTCCGAATCATCGAGTGATCCGGGCCCGCGCGTGGTATAATCTCGTTTGACGCGCCGGACCTCGGCATGACAACGATCGATTTGCGCCGCACCACGGGTCTGCTCTCCCTTTCGTTTCTGCTCGTTTTGCCGAGCGCTCGGGCCGTCACTCTCGAGGAGGCTTTCGACGCGGCGCGAGCCGGCGTCCGGACGATGATCGTCTCGGCGTCTTTGCCGCAGGCCAAGCCTCCCATTTCGGCCGGCGGTCCTGAGGACGTCTTCGGCGCGGATTGGAAGACGATGCTCGAGGGTCTCGCCCGCCCCGCGGCCGATTGCGTCGCCAGGCGCGACACCTCGTCGGCGATATTTCACGGCTGCGTCGACTGGCATTCGGCGGTCCACGCCTTCGCCGCCCTCTCCCGTTACACGTCCTTGACCGGCGACCGCCGCTACGCCGCGCTGATCGACGGCGCGCTGACCCCCAAGGGGCTCAAGGAGGAGCTGCGCTCGCTCAAGCAGTCGCCGAGCTTCGAGATGCCTTACGGCCGCGCCTGGTTCCTGAAGCTCGACGTGGAATATAGGCGGGCTTTCGGGAAGAGCTCGAAGGAGCTCGATGAGCTCGCCGACCTCGCGGCGAGATCGCTGGTGGATTATTACGGCAAGAATGCCCCGGCCTTCGAGGACCATGAATACGACAACGCGAGTTGGGCCTTCGCCAACCTCGCGGACTACGCGGCGCAGTCCGGAAAGACCGACGTCGCGTCCTTCGTCTCGGCCCAGGTCGAGGCGCACTTTTTTTCCAATCCGATCTCAGCCCAAAGGTTCTTCGAGCCGCGCCTGATGGACACCTTGCTGCTGTCCAAGGCGATCGAGCCCGCGCGGCTGGCCGACTGGGCGCGCCTGCATCAGGCCGAGCTTGACGCCCAGCTCGAGCCCGTCGAGCCGACCTCGCCCCACGAGGCGGGCCTCAATTTCTCGCGGGCTTGGGGGCTCTGGTCGCTCTACCGCGCGACCAACGACGCGAAATATCTCGACGCCTACCGCGCGCTCGTCGTGTGGCACTACCGGCACCCGCAGTATTGGCGCGACGACTACCGCCGCCACTCCCATTGGGTCCCGCAGTTCGGCATCTTCGCGATCGGCCGCGCCGCCGAGGCCCGCTAGCGGCCGCGCCTAATTATTATCTAGACTGCGGTCGTGAAGCGCGTGCGCGGCCGCCCGCTGGCGCCCTCCGAGCTCAAGACCATCGACGCCTATTGGCGCGCCGCCAACTATCTCGCCGTCGGGCAGATCTACCTCTACGACAACCCCCTGCTGCGGCGGCCGCTGAGGCGCGAGCACGTCAAGCCGCGCCTCTTGGGGCATTGGGGAACGACGCCGGGCCTCAATCTGCTCTATGCCCACCTCAACCGCCTGATCAAGTCGCGCGATCTCGACATGATCTTCCTGGCCGGACCCGGGCACGGCGGCCCCGCGCTGACGGCCAACACCTATCTCGAGGGCACCTACACCGAGCTCTACCCTAAGGTCTCGCGCGACGAGGGCGGCATCAAGCGCCTCTTCAAGCAGTTCTCCTTCCCCGGCGGCATCCCCAGCCACGCCTCCCCCGAGACGCCAGGCTCGATCCACGAGGGCGGCGAGCTGGGCTACTCGCTGGCCCACGCGCACGGGGCCGTCTTCGACAATCCCGGGCTCATCGCGGCCTGCGCCGTCGGCGACGGCGAGGCGGAGACCGGCCCCTTGGCCGCGAGCTGGCACTCGAACAAGTTCCTCAACCCCGGGCGCGACGGGGCCGTGCTGCCGATCCTGCACCTCAACGGCTGGAAGATCGCCAACCCGGCGGTGCTCGCGCGCATACCCGAAGGCGAGCTCGACGCGCTGCTGCGCGGCTGCGGCTGGGCGCCCTACCTCGTCGAGGGCGATGAGCCCGATTCCGTGCATCAGAGCCTAGCGGCGACCCTGGATCGCATATTCGATGAGATCGCCGCGATCCAACGGCGGGCGAGGAGCGGGAAATCCGGGGCGCGCCCGGTCTGGCCGATGATCGTGCTGCGCACGCCGAAGGGCTGGACCGGACCCAAGGTCGTCGACGGGGAGAAGATCGAGGGGACCTTCCGCGCGCACCAGGTCCCGTTCGGGGACATGGACAAGCCGGGCCACGTCCGCCTGCTCGAGCGCTGGATGAAGAGCTACAAGCCCCGGCAGCTCTTCGACGAGGAGGGGCGCCTGCGCCCCGAGCTGGCGGCCCTGGCGCCGGAGGGGAACCGGCGCATGGGCGCCAACCCGCACGCCAACGGAGGGCTTCTCCTGCGCGACCTGCGCCTCCCCGATTTCCGCAGCTACGCCGTCAAGGTGCCGCGTCCCGGCGCGGTCAGCGCCGAGGCCACGCGCCTGCAGGGCCGCCTGCTGCGCGACGCGCTCAAGCTCAACGCCGATAATTTCCGGATCTTCGGCCCCGACGAGACCGCCTCCAACCGTTGGGACGCCGTGTTCGAGTCCGACGCGCGCTGCCTCGAGGCCCGCTTGAGCCCTGACGACGACCGCGTGTCCCATGACGGGCGCGTCATGGAGGTCCTCAGCGAGCATCTCTGCCAAGGCTGGCTCGAGGGCTACCTGCTGACCGGGCGGCACGGCTTCTTCAGCTGCTACGAGGCCTTCATCCACATCGTCGACTCGATGTTCAACCAGCACGCCAAGTGGCTCAAGGTCACGCGCGGCATACCCTGGCGCGTTCCGATCGCTTCGCTCAACTACCTGCTGACCTCGCACGTCTGGCGCCAGGATCACAACGGATTCTCCCACCAGGACCCCGGCTTCATCGACCACGTCGTCAACAAGAAGGCCGAGATCATCCGCGTCTACCTCCCGCCCGACGCCAACACTTTGCTCTCGGTCACCGACCACTGCCTGCGCAGCCGCCACTACGTCAACGTGGTCGTGGCCGGCAAGCAGGAGGCGCCCCAGTGGCTCGGCATGGACGCGGCGGTCAAGCACTGCACGGCCGGTATCGGGGTCTGGGACTGGGCCGGCACCGACGGCGGCGGCGAGCCCGACATCGTGCTGGCTTGCTGCGGGGACGTGCCGACCTTGGAGACGCTGGCGGCCTGCGAGCTGCTGCTCGGGTTCTTGCCCCGCCTCAAGGTCCGCGTCGTCAACGTCGTCGACCTCATGAAGCTGCAAGAGCCCGAGGAGCATCCCCACGGCATGAGCGACGCGCAATTCTGTTCGATGTTTACGAAGGACAAGCCGGTCATATTCGCCTACCACGGCTACCCCTGGCTCATCCACCGGCTGACCTACCGGCGTCCCAACCAAAGACGGATACACGCCCGGGGCTATAAAGAGGAAGGCACGACGACGACGCCATTCGACATGGTCGTGCTCAACGAGCTCGACCGCTTCCACCTCGCCTCCGACGCGCTGGCTCGGCTCGGGCTCGGGGCCCGGGCCGATCGGTTTCAGCGGATCTTGAGCGAGAAGCTCGCCGCGCACAAGCGCTACATCGCCGAGCGCGGCGAGGACCTGCCCGAGATCCGGGGCTGGCGCTGGCGCGGCCCCCGGAGGCGAGCATGAACGTCCTCGTGGTCAACTGCGGCTCCTCGTCGGTGAAGTTCCAGGTCATCGCGACGGACAAGGAAAGCATCGCCAAGGACTCGGACCGGCGCCTGGCGCGCGGCATCGTCGAGCGCGTCGGCAGCCTGTCCTTGATCACCTTCTCGGCCGAGGGCCGTCCCCCGCACAAGGACGAGGCGCCCCTCAAGGATCATCGCGCGGCGGTCGACCGGATCATCCGGTGGCT
This sequence comes from Elusimicrobiota bacterium, assembly GCA_016194705.1. Lineage (GTDB taxonomy): Bacteria > Elusimicrobiota > Elusimicrobia > UBA1565 > UBA9628 > PALSA-1176. The sequence continues at coordinate 25,288 of JACQAZ010000031.1, forward strand.
CGTCTCGGAGCAGGCGCGCATTCCCGGGGTCAGCCGCCTGGCCGACATCCACGCCGTCGGGCATCGCGTCGTGCACGGCGGCGAGCGCTTCAAGGCCTCCACATTCATCGACGCCAAGGTCGTCGCCGGCATCGAGGACTGCGTCGAGCTCGCGCCCCTGCACAATCCGGCCAACCTCAAGGGCATCCGCGCGGCGCGCGAGCTTTTCGGCTCCGGCGTGCCTCAGGTCGCGGTGTTCGACACGGCCTTCCACTCCGCGATGCCCGAGACGGCCTACCTCTACGGAATCCCCTACCAGCTCTACCGCCGCCACAAGATCCGCCGCTACGGGTTCCATGGGACCTCTCACCGCTACGTCGCCTACCGCTACCGCCGCATGCTGGGCTTGGCCAAGGACAAGGTCGACGTCATCTCGGTCCACTTGGGCAACGGCTGCTCGGCCTGCGCGATCAAGAAGGGCGTCTCCGTGAATACCTCGATGGGTTTCACGCCGCTCGAGGGCCTGCTCATGGGCACGCGTTCCGGGGATATCGACGCCTCCATCGTCGAGTACCTCTCCCTCAAGGAGGGCATGTCGCTCTCCGAGATCGACGGCCTGCTCAACAAGCAGTCCGGCCTGCTCGGCCTCTCGGGCTTGACGGGAGACATGCGCGACCTCCTGGCGGAAGTCGCCGACAACCGGGACCGCCGCGCGGGGCTGGCCATCGACATCTTTTGCGCGCGCGTGCGCCGCTACATCGGCGCCTACTTCGCCGACATGGGCGGGGCGCAGGCCGTCCTTTTCACGGGCGGCATCGGCGAGAACTCGCCCGAGATTCGGCGGCGCGTCTGCGCCGGGCTGGATTGCCTCGGCCTCAAGCTCGACGCCCGCCGCAACGAGACCCTCAAGGACGGCGGGCTCGGCGCGATCACCAAGCCTTCTTCCGCGCTCAAGGCCTACGTCATCCCGACCGACGAGGAGCTCCTCATCGCGCGCGACGCCTGCCGCGTGGTCAGCGGCCTCCCCCTGCCGGGGTGATCCGGGCTTGCGCGCGGCCGCCCGGGCTGTTAAACTAGAGTCCCATGGTGGCGACCCTCGTCATTCTCGCCGCGGGCTTCGGCTGGGCGGCTGAGCCCTCTCCCTTCACGATCGACGCCCCGCCGGGCTGGGAGGACGTCACGGCGTCTCGGAGCGCGCCCGATCTCGTCGCCGCCTTCAAGGGCCCCGAATCGAGCTCTTTCGTGCTGGCCCGCGTGGCCGCAAGCCCCCTGGACAACCGCGGAGCGATCCGCGCCTTCCTGCTCGACATCCTGACCGAGCTCAACAAAAAGTCGGGCCTGGGCTTCGCGATCAAGGGCAGCGTCGAGGAGGCCTCTTACGACAACGGCGCCACGGCGCACTTCGTCCGCGCCGAGCTCCAGGGAAAGCCGCGCCTCATCGTCGCCGTGATCGACCTCAACGGCGCGAAGTTCCTCGGCACGCTCAACAGCGCGGTCCCCGACACCCTGCTTCCTTCGATCATCGGCTCGCTCAAGGACGGCTCTTCGGCCTCCGCCCGTCCCGCTTTGGTCAGGCAAGCCCAGAGCCTCGACGGGCAGCTGGCCTTCTCGCTGCCCGAGGGAGTGGCCGCGCGGCCGCTCTCGGAGCGCGAGAAGAAGCTCTCGTTCGTACTGGCCGTGCAGGGTCTGGGGTCCGAGCTGATGGTCATGAAGATGGTCGACGACGCGACCCCCCTCAAGGATCAGCCGCAGGTCGTGCGCGGCACGGTGCAGACCGTCGAGGGAGTGGTTGCGGCCTCTATCTCCGATCCGGTCTTGTTCGAGACTCCGCCGGGACCCGACCTGGTCTACGCCTGGGGCCGCGTCAAGGATCCGGCCGGGGCGAGCCAGTTCGCGGCCGGGTATCTGCCCTGGTGCTATTGGGGCTACTCCGTCCTGGCCAAGGGACCGCGCGCCGTCGACCTCGTCGGCGAGACCTTCAAGGTCCTCGAGCTCGGGCCCGGCGCCCAGCCCAAACTGGTCAAGGAGACGCCCGAGATCCCCATGCCCCGCGAGTTCCGGCTCAAGCGTCTCGGCCGGCGCCGCCTGGCGGCGGGCGCCGGCGCCGTCATCCTCCTGGCTCTGGCGGCCTTGGGCCGGCATCGGAAGGTCGTCGGCGCTCGATAATTTGTGGTAGGCTATACCCGATGAAGGCGACATCAACCTCGACCTCGGACGACGTCGGCCGCGCCGAGAAACTTCTGGCGGCCAAGCGGGAGATCCTGGCGCAGCTGCGCCAGGTCATCGTCGGACAGGACCAGGTCATCGAGGAGATGCTCATCGCCCTCTTCGCGCGCGGGCACTGCCTCTTGATGGGCGTCCCGGGACTGGCGAAGACCCTGCTCGTCTCGAGCCTCTCGCGCATACTCGATCTCGGCTTCTCGAGAATCCAATTCACGCCCGACCTGATGCCCTCCGACGTCACCGGCACGGAGATCCTGCAGGAAGATCGCGAGAGCCGCCAGCGCGCCCTGCATTTTGTCCCCGGTCCCGTCTTCGCCAACATGATCCTGGCCGACGAGATCAACCGCACGCCGCCCAAGACTCAGAGCGCGCTGCTTCAGGCGATGCAGGAATACCACGTGACCTCGGCGGGCGAGACCAGGCCCCTGCCCCTGCCCTTTTTCGTGATGGCCACGCAGAACCCCATCGAGCAGGAGGGCACCTACCCGCTCCCGGAAGCGCAGCTCGACCGGTTCTTCCTGCAGATTTCCATGGACTACCCGTCCCGCGACGAGGAGCGGCGCATCGTGGTCGAGACCACCGGAGCCAAGGACGTCCAGCTCATGAAGGTCCTGGGCGCCTCCCAGGTCATCGAGCTCCAAGACCTCGTGCGCCGCGTGCCTGCGCCGGACTCGACCGTCGACCTCGCGGTGCGCTTGGCCCGCCAGACCCGGCCCAAGGACGGCTCCTCGCCGGACTTCGTCAAGAAGCTCGTCTCGTGGGGCGCAGGTCCCCGCGCGAGCCAAGCCCTGGTGCTCGGCGCCAAGGCGCGCGCGGTGCTGGCCGGCCGCTTCGCGGCCTCCGAGGACGACGTGCGGGCGGTCGCCAAGCCCGTACTGCGCCACCGCGTGGTGCTCAACTTCCAGGCCGAGGCCGAGGGCGTCTCGCCCGACGAACTCGTCGACAAGCTCCTTCAGAAATAGAAGCATGCCGCGCCGACTCCTCGTGATGGCGGCGCTCCTGCAGCCGATGAGCCTGCGCGCGGTTCCCCCGCCTCCGGCCGCGCATTGCTTCTACACGGTCGAGGAGTCGGACCCGGACTCCGGCGCGGTGCGCGAGGTCGAGCGCCCGGGTCTTTGCGAAGACGAGGCTCGCCAGCGCAACGCGCCGGCGACCCAGCACGGGTTCGCTTACGTGCAGTCCCCCATCCAGACTAAGCCGGGCCTCTTTGCCTATGAAGAGGTTCATTTTCTGCGGATGCGCAGGACCGAAGACCCCGTCCCCGACTTCCTAGAAGAACGCCGGCAAAGGGCCCGGGCGTTCATCGACGCGGGCGCTCTTGCGCTGGCCCAGCGGAACTTCCAGGCCGCGATCGCCGAGGCCTCCGCGAGCCTGGGGGTGATCCCTACGCCGCAGGCCTACCTCGTGCGTTCCGCCGCTCAAAACGCGTCCGGCCGCTACAAAGAGGCGCTCAGCGACGCGGATCAAGGGCTCGCCCTCGCGCCGGGCGATCGCGCGCTGCTCGACGCTCGGTCCTTCGCCTTGGACCGCCTCGCAAGGCCCGACGCAGGCTCCGCCGCGCCGGCCGCCGGTGAAACTGCTCCCCCCCGGAAAGAACCGGCCGGCGCGGGGGGATTCCCGTTGACTCCGCTTGCCGTTCTCTTTGTGACCATGGGGGCGGGGATCCTCGTCGGAGTGAAGCTGGCGGTTCGCGGCGCGGCTCCGCTTGCTTCGGTCGAGCGAGCGCCCGCCGCCGCCCCGTTACTGAGAGGGCGCTATGAGCTCAAAGGGAAGATAGGAACCGGCGGAATGGGAATCGTGTTCGAGGGATTCGACCATTCACTGGGACGCCGCGTGGCCGTCAAGCAGATGCGCTCCGAGATCAAGGATGACTCTCAGCAGCGCGACACCTTCCTTCGGGAAGCGCGCATCATTTCCCATCTGAGCCATCCCTACATCGTCGCCATCCACGAAGTCGTCGAAGAAAACGGCGAGATCTACCTCATCTTCGATTATGTCGACGGCAAACCTCTGTCCCAGATCCTCGCGGAGAAAAAGCGTCTGTCCTTGCCGGAATGCCAGCGGCTCTTCACTTACGTCTGCGAGGCGATCGCCTGCGCCCACCGCAGTCACATCCTGCACCGCGATCTCAAGCCCTCCAACATCATGGTCGACGCCAACGGCTACGCCAAGGTCATGGATTTCGGCATCGCGCGCGAGGCCAAGGAGACCGTCGCCAGGCTCACGCACGCCGACACCTCAGGCACTCCCGCCTACATGGCCCCCGAGCAGCACCTGGGGCGCTGCGGCCGTCCCTCGGACATCTACGCGTTGGGGGTCTGCCTCTACGAAGCCATGACCGGACATCTTCCGTTCCCCGGTCCCGATTTCCTGGTGCAGAAGGAACGGACCAAATATCCGCCGCCTCAATTCCTTGCTCCGGATCTCCCCAAGGAGACCGAGCTGCTCTTCGCCGCGACCCTGGCGCTCGACCCCAAGGTCCGCGTGGCCGATGCGACGGAATTGCTGGAGTCCCTGAAGAGTTTGCCCTCGTAGGCATTCCAGGGTGCGGGCTTGAAATCCGGTGCTTGAGGAGCTAAACTAGCGCCGGTGTTCAACCCCTTCAGCCAGTCGCCCCTCGACGAAGCCGAATCGGCCTACGACCGCGGCGATTTCGCCAAGGCCATCGAGCTGCTCGAGCGCGCC
>JACQAZ010000003.1 GCA_016194705.1 Elusimicrobiota bacterium
GGTCCTTCTTCGGGGGATCTTGTCTTGGCGGATCCTGCTTGGGCGGATCTTTCTTCGGCGGCGGGTCCTGCCGGGGCGGGTCCTTCTTCGGGGGATCTTGTCTTGGCGGATCCTGCTTGGGCGGATCTTTCTTCGGCGGCGGGTCCTGCCGGGGCGGGTCCTTCTTCGGGGGATCTTGTCTTGGCGGATCCTGCTTGGGGGGATCTTTCTTTGGCGGCGGGTCCTGCCGGGGCGGATCTTTCTTTGGGGGATCTTGTCTTGGCGGATCCTTCTTCGGCGGAGCTCCCTTCTGCGGCGCGGAATCCAACTCGCCGAGAATCTCGTCGAACCTCGATTGAATGTTGTTGAGTTGCACCTCGTTGGCGGACATCGGTGCGACCCCTTCGGTTGGTACCAGCGCGACGGCGGCTTGGGCCATCGCCACCGTTGCGTTCTGCACCAGCATCGCCGCGGCGATTGCCGTGGCCAGCATCTTTCTCATGGTGTCCTCGTACGTCACTAGTTGCCGTCCGCCATCCCAGTGGCGGCCTGCATCCCGTGGCTTCTTGGCCGGCCACGGACGGGCGCTGCTTTCGCGACGCTATATTCTACTGCCTTCAAAGCCCGCGGCGATGACTTCGGGGTCCCACGATTGCGAGGACAAGAGGCCCATCGATTCTTGGGCCTTTTGACCTAGAGACCGGGGGGAGAGAGCCTGCCCCGGACGGCGGGGCAGGCTCTCTCCTTGCAACTTGGGGCCGTTACCAGCCCATAGCGCCGCTGTTCAAAGCGCTGAACGCGGCGGACTTGCTGAGCGACTGTCCCAGGGACGAGTCCGGCACTCCGGACGTGTTCTGGGGCAGAGGCTGCGCCGGAGCCCCACCGTTTCCGGGGGCCTGGATGGCGTAGCCGTCCTTGTCGAAGATTCCGAAGCTGCCGTTGTCCGTGATCGTGAGGATCTGGGCCAGATTGCCGGCATCATCGAGCTTGAAGCGGACCTCGTCGACTCCGTCGCCGAGCCAGACCGGCTGGAAGGCCGGAGTCTCGGAGGCGTCGTAGAGGTACGCCGTCTTCTTGCCGTCTCCGCTGACCTTGACCACCCGCAGACCGTCCGCGCTGGTGTAGACCTTCTCCGAAGGAGCCGGAGCGGGCGTCGGATCGGGCGGAGTTTCGACGGGAGGCGTCGGATCGGGCTGCATCACGACTCCGCCGGTCGAGTCATTGTAGCGGTAGTAGCTGTTGTCTGTGTAGACGTACACCCGCTCCACATAGACCGGATCTCTCCACCACCAGCGGCCGTCGTACATGTAGCAGTAGCGGTGCCAGTACGGGTCGTACCACCAGTAGTAGTCGTTGTAATACCGCGTCCAGAAGTAGACGCTTCCTATATACCAACCCCACCAGTGGTAGCCGTAGTTGTCGTAGTGGTGGCAGACGTCGTAGCCGCCCCAGCGGTGCCAACCGTAGCCGTGGTCGTTCCGGTTCCAGTTGTTCTGCGTGTTGCGGATGTTGGTGATGTACGTGTTGTTGTTGATGATGGTGATGTTGTTGTGCGTGGGCGCGATCACCCGTCCGTTGCCGTTCTGCAGAGGCTTCTGCGTGATGACCCTGCCGTCGGCGTGCCGGTCGGGCATCCGGACGTCCTTGATGGTGCCGTCGCGTTTCGCATCGGGGACCTTTCCCTTCTCGATCTTCGGAGGCTGCGGCACTCGCGTCGGCTTGCCGGGCTGACCGGGATTGGTCGGCTTAGGGTTGACGATCACCGGCGGCTTATTGGTCGACGGAGGCGTCGGCCGCGTGCCGGGCTTGGTCGGCGCGCCGGGCTGGGTCGGGCGGCCCGGATTTCCCGGGTTGGTCGGCTTGCCGGGTTGGCTCGGGTTGCCGGGGTTGGTCGGCTTGCCGGGATTGCCGGGGTTTCCGGGCTGGGTCGGCTTGCCCGGATTGCCGGGCTGAGTCGGCTTGCTCGGATTGCCGGGGTTGCCAGGCTGCGTCGGGCGTCCGGGGTTGCCGGGCTGAGTCGGCTTGCTCGGATTGCCGGGGGGCGTCCGGGATTGCCGGGCTGAGTCGGCTTGCTCGGATTGCCGGGGTTGCCAGGCTGCGTCGGCCTGCCGGGGTTTCCTGGATTAGGTCTAGGTGAGGGCGCCGGAGCAGGGCTAGGGGTGGGACGCGGGCTCGGCGAGGGGCTCGGAGTCGGCCTTGGGCTCGGCCATGGGGGGCTCGGGCTGGGGCGCGGGCTCGGCGACGGGCTCGGGCTGGGGCGCGGGCTCGGCCACGAGGGGCTCGGGCTTGGCCGCGGGCTCGGGCTCGGCCGGCTCGGTGACCTATCGGCCATCGCGCCGACATTGGCGTCAAAGGCGCCCATTTCCAGTTGTTGCATCGCGGCGGGAGTTGCGGAAGTAGCGGCTTGTGCGACCAGTTCCTCGGCCGAGGCGACAGTGCCTTGAAGCAAGGCCGTCGTGATCAGCACGGCAAGTGCCTTTCTCATTGATGTCCTCTTTTGCTGCTAGTTGCTCGCGGACTGCTTTAGATTCCGCTCGCATCCCGTGGCGACTCCGGCCCCGGACGGTTCCTCAGATACGGCGCCTAATCATTAGGCACCTAATGTTAGCTAACTAATGGTACCTTCGGAACAGTCCTTAGACCTATATAAATTTAGACAAAGGACCCATACAAAAATAGGACTAAAGGCCTATTCTGGGCTAGGAGGCGGGGCTTTCGAATCGGCTCATCAGCTTGAGGGTGCCGAGGAGCGCTCCGAAGAGGGCGACTGCGAGGGCGGGGTGCTGGTGCGCGATGGGGGTGGCGATGATCATGAGGAGGAAGATGCCGATGAGAACGTTCATCAGGTTCAGCGGCACGACGGCTGCGGGATAACGGGTCGCGCATACGAAGGCGCCGACTCCGATCAGCACCATGAGGAGAATGCCGCAGGCGACGGCTTCCGATTGCGGGAGTCCCACCAGAGCCATCGAGGGCCCCGCTTGGGAAAGATCCACGGGCTGCGCGGGAGCTAGGCGTCCGGCCGCCAAGCCGGCCTTGCGTATGACCTCGGCTTTCAAGACCGAGAGCCGGATGACGGGGCGACCTTCCGCGTCGCGGGGGACCTTCAGGAATTCATCGACGACCTCCATCCCCGACTCCACCTCCCCGAAAATGGTGTAGCGGCGGTCTCCTTCGGGCCAGTCGGCCAGGATGATCGAGAAGGAGGTCTCCGCGCTGTCGGGATCGCGGTCGTCGCGCGCCATCGACAGAGTGCCCCGCTGATGGTGAAGACCGCTGAACTCGGCCTTGAGGCGATGCACCAAGCCCCTCTGATCGGGGCTCGGGGGGGAGCTGCGGTCCGTGGCGCCTGAAAGCTGCGAGTAGAAGCCGGGGACGAGGCTGAAGAAGTGCGTCGTGTCGTAAAGTCCCGCGCGCGAGAGTTTGAGAATCTGTTCGACATGCCGCGGCGCGACGTCTGGGTAGAGGGCGAGGACGATGTCGCCCGCGATCGTATGCAGGATGATCCTCTCATCAGCCAAGCGCGGCTGCCCTGCTCCGGCAGCGGCGGGCGCCAAACTCAAGACGATCGCGGCAAGCCAGCACGCGCGCGGCCTAGACCTTGTCGCGCTCATGCGTTTTGGCGGCTGAGCCCAGGGGAGCCTAAGCTCGCCGGTGACCTCAGCAATTCGTCTATGTTGACCATCAGCGGGGAGGAGACGGTCTTGCGCTTCAGTTTCCAGATCACGCCGTCGATGAAGAAATGATGAATCTGCACGCCGGAGACGATCACGATCGTCGAGAAGGCCACCGGCACGCCGAAATGGGCCACGAAGTGGGGGATGCCGAAGAAGAGCAGAGCTCCGCCGACGAAGTTCCCGAATCCCCACCGCGCGGACTCGGCCGCGACGTAGCCCGGAGAGGGCTGGATGCTCTCCAAGTCCATCTTCTCCTTGAGCTGCATCGACCATGCGATCAGGAGATACTGCAGGCTATGGAAGAATGGGACGAACTCGGTGAAGGAAAGCCAATCGGAGCCCGGCATGAACCACACGAACTGCGTGAAGGCGGGCAGAAGCACGATGGGAGCGATGAGGCGCTTGTTCGTGAGGCACCAGCGGGCGATCAGGATCAGCAGGATGATTCCCGTCAAATAGACCCAGGACTCGGCCGCCGTGCTGGTCCACGCCGGCAGGCCGATGCTCGGATAATCGATGCCGGAGTCGTTGAAGCTTTGAGCGCCTTTCTCGAAGCGGACCGTCTGCGCGATGAAGGTCCCATAAATGAAGCTCGACAGGAAGAATCTCTCGTGCTTGCCCACCATGAAGCCGCTGCGCCGCGCGTAAATGAGCGAAATGCCCAAGGTCTGGCCGCTGAAATGGTAGGGCGACCAGATCGAGACCAGTTTGATGAAGTAGGGCGCGATCACCGCCGGCGACAGAAAGGAGCCGAAGACCCCGGCCAGCACGACCCAGGGCACGAGCATGGCGGTGAAGGGATATTGCCGGATATTGTCGCGCGAGTGGTAAAGGCGGTAGCTCGTGGCGGAGAAGTGGGGCCAGTTGCAGATCCAGGCCAATTGCGCGGCGAAGGTGATCGCGGCGCTGGTGCGTTCGCCAGTATAGAAGAACCGCAGCGCCAGAAAAGCCAGGATGGAAAAGACTCCGATCACGCCGTAATCGACCCAGGCGTTGATGAAATAAACTTTTTGGGGCGCCGGGATGGGAGCCTGATTCGGAGTCTTCATTGTTTGAGCCTGATGACGGTATTATAAGGAAGTCCTTCACCCTTAGGCTAGGGCCATCGCCCCCAGGTCGAGCAGTCTTTGGGCTCACGGGTTGTTGCCCGAAAGTCCCAATCCGGCGCCCGAAAGGGAGAGAGCCTGCCCCGAACTGCGAGGCAGGCTCTCTCCTTGCTATCGTTGGGCCGTTACCAGCCCACGGCGCCGCTACTCAGCGCTCTGAACGCGGCGGAATTGCTGAGCGACTGTCCCAACGACGAGTCCGGCGTGCCGGACCCGGGATCGGGAAGAGGCTGCGCCGGAACGCCTCCGTTGCCGGGGGCCTGGATGACGTAGCCGTCCTTGTCGAAGACTCCGAAGCTTCCGTTGTCCAGGATCGTGAGGATCTGGGACAGGACGCCTTGGTCGTCGAGCTTGAAGCGGACCTCGTCGACGCCGTCGCCGAGCCAAACCGGCTCGAAGGCCGGGGGATCGGAGGTGTCGTAGAGATACGCCGTCTTCTTGCCGTCTCCGCTGATCTTGACGACCCGCAGGCCGTCCGCGCTGGTGTACACCTTCTCCGAAGGCGCGGGGGCCGGCTCGGGATCCGGCGGGCTGTCGACCGGAGGCGTGGGATCGGGCTCCATGACCACACCGCCGTCCGAATCCTCGTACCGGTAGTAGCCGTCGTCGGTCCAAACGTAGACGTATTCGACCCGCGACGGATCCCTCCACCACCAGCGGCCGTCGTGGCAGTAGCACCAGCGGTGCCAGTAGGGGTCGTACCACCAGTAGTAGTCGTTATAGTACCGCGTCCAGAAATAGACGCTTCCTATATACCAGCCCCACCAGTGGTAGCCGTAGCGGTCGTAGTGGTGGCAGACATCATGTCCGTCCCACCGGTGCCAACCGTACCCGTGGTCATTGCGGTTCCAGTTCTTCTGGACGTTCTTGATGTTGGTGACGTACGTCTTGTTGTTGATGATGGTGATGTTGTTCTGCTTCGGCGCGATGGTCCTGCCTTTGGCGTTCTGCAGAGGCTTCTGCGTGATCGCCTGGCCTTGGCCGTTCTTCGCAGGCATCTTGACGTCCTTCACCGTCCCGTTCTTTTTCGGGTCGATCACCTTGCCCTTCTCGATCTTCGGAGGCTGCGGCACCCGCGAAGGAGTGCCGGGCTTGCCGGGCTCCGCCGGTTTTGGATTGACGATGACCGGAGGCTTGGTGTTCGTCGGAGGCGTGGGCTTGGTCCCGGGCTTCGTCGGCGCGCCCGGCTTGTCCGGCCTGGGCCTAGGAGAAGGCGCGGGAGAGGGGCTGGGCGTGGGACGAGGGCTCGGCGTCGGGCTGGGAGTGGGACGAGGGCTCGGCGTCGGGCTGGGAGTCGGACGAGGGCTCGGCGTCGGGCTGGGAGTCGGACGAGGGCTCGGCGTCGGGCTGGGCGTGGGACGAGGGCTCGGCTCGGGGCGCGGGCTCGGCGACGGGCTGGGCGTAGGACGAGGGCTCGGCGAGGGGCTCGGGTCGGGACGCGGGCTCGGCGACGGGCTGGGCGTAGGACGAGGGCTCGGCGAGGGGCTCGGGTCGGGACGCGGGCTCGGCGACGGGCTCGGGCTGGGATGCGGGCTCGGCCACGAAGGACTTGGGCTCGGCCATGAGGGGCTCGGACTCGGGCTCGGGCTCGGGCTGGGATGCGGGCTTGGCCACGAGGGGCTTGGGCTAGGGCTCGGGCTCGGACTGGGATGCGGGCTTGGAGCCGAGCCGCCGTGTTGCCTGTCGGCCGTCGCGCCGAAGAAGGCGTCGAAAGCGGCCCTTCCCAGTTCCTGCAAGGCGCTGGAGGTTGCGGGGGTTGCGGCTTGCGCGACCAGTTCCTCGGCTGAAGCGATCGAGCCTTGGAGCAGGGCCATCGTCAACATCACGGCAAGTGCCTTTCTCATTGATGTCCTCTTTCGTTGCTAGTTGCTCGCGGACGATCCTGGTCCCGCGCGCATCCCGTGGCGACTCCGGCCCCGGACGGTTCATTTATACGGCGCCTAATCATTAGCCACCTAAATATTAGGTAACTAATTGTCCCATTGGCTCTGTTCGAGGGCCTAGAAAAAGCCCGGCAAAGGACCCACGCAAAAATAGGACTAAAGTCCTAGACAAGGTCCGGGCGCATTTTTGCTATCTTGAAACCGTGGCGCGCTGGCGGCCGGCATTCGCCCTCGTCGTTGTCGCGGTCGTTGCTCGCGCGTCCGACGACAAAATGAAGCCCAATCACTTGGCGCACGAGAAGAGCCCGTACCTGCTCCAGCATGCGCACAACCCCGTGGACTGGTACGCCTGGGGAGAGGAGGCCTTCGCCAAGGCGCGGCGCGAGGACAAGCCGATCCTGGTCTCCATCGGCTATTCGACCTGCCACTGGTGCCACGTCATGGAGCGCGAGAGCTTCTCCGATCCCGTCATCGCCGCGCAGATGAACAAGGATTTTGTCTGCATCAAGGTCGACCGCGAGGAGAGGCCGGACGTCGACAAGATCTACATGACGGCGGTCCAGGCGATGACGGGGCAGGGCGGCTGGCCTTTGAACGTCTTCCTGACTCCGGAGCTCAAGCCCTTTTACGGAGGAACCTACTTCCCGCCCGAGGCGCGCTGGGGCCAGCCGGGCTTTCCGGCTTTGCTCAAGCGCATCGCCGAGTTATGGAGGAACAACCGCGGCGACATCAACTCGGACGCGAAGAAGCTCGCCGGAGCCCTCGAGAGCTACGCGTCGGCCGCGGCGGGCAAGCAGGCGCTCGACTCCGCATGGCTTGAGGCGGCCTTCAAATCCTACGAGGGGTCGTTTGATCCGGAGCATGCCGGCTTCGGCGGGGCGCCGAAATTCCCGATGCCGGTCAACCAGAGCTTCTTGCTTCGCTACCACGCCCGCTCGGGCTCCGCCGAGGCGCTCAAGCTCGCGGCCGAGACCCTGTCGACGATGGCGCGCGGCGGCGTCTACGACCAGCTCGGCGGCGGCTTCCACCGCTATTCGACCGACGCCCAGTGGCGCGTCCCCCATTTCGAGAAGATGCTATACGACAACGCGCAGCTGGCCGTCAACTTCGTGGAGGCCTATCAGGCGACTCGCGAACCGGAGTTTTCCCGCGTCGCGCGCGAGACTTTGGACTATGTCCTGCGCGACATGACCTCGCCGGAGGGCGGCTTCTACTCCGCCGAGGACGCCGACAGCTTGCCTCAGGAACTGGCGTTGAAGGGAGTCAAAGACGAAGGTCATTCCCACAAGGCCGAGGGGGCGTTCTACCTGTGGACCGAGGAGGAGCTCAAGACGGCCCTTGGGCCCGACGCGGACCTCTTCGTCTACCGCTACGGCGTCACGCCCGGCGGGAACTCTTTGGCCGATCCTCACGGCGAGTTCCAAGGCAAGAACGTGCTCTACGCCGCGCACACGGTCGAGGACGCCGCCAGGCGCTATAAAAGGAAGCGGGCCGAGGGCGAGGCAGCGCTGGCCGCCGCGCGGACCAAACTCCTGGCTCAGCGCGCTCATCGCCCCAAGCCAGGCCTCGACGATAAGGTCCTCTCGGCCTGGAACGGCCTGATGATCTCGGCCTTGGCCAAGGGCGCTCAGGCGCTCGGGGAGCGGCGCTATCTCGACGCCGCGGCCAAGGCCGCCACCTTCCTGCGCTCCGAGCTCTACGCCGCAAAGATCCGGACGCTGTGGCGCCGCTGGCGCCTGGGCTCGAAGGCCGTTCCCGGCATCGCCGACGATTACGCTTTCGTCGCACAGGGCGCGCTCGATCTTTACGAAGCCTCCTTCGACCTGCGCTGGCTCGAGTGGGCTCTCGAATTGACCGAAGAGCAGGTCAGGCGCTTCGGCTCGCCCGAGGGCGGGTTCTACATGACGGAGAAGGACAAGGACTCGAGCCTCCTGCTGCGCGTCATGGAGGACTCGGACAACGTCGAGCCCAGCGCGAGCTCGGTCGGCGCTCTGAACCTGCTGCGCCTGGCCCAGTTCACCGGGCGCAAGGACCTCCGCGAGGCAGCCGAGAGGACGCTCGAGAGATTCGGCCCGTTGATGGCCCAGCGCGGTATGGCGCAAGCGTACATGCTCTGCGCCGCGGATTTCGCCTTGTCCAAGCCGCGGCAGATCGTCATCGCGGGCGGCGCCGATGAGCCCGGCACGGCGGCCCTATTAAAGGAAGTGAACGGCCGCTTCATGCCCGTCAAGATCCTGCTCCGCGTCGACGACTCCAATCGCGAGCGCCTGGCCAAGCTGCTGCCGTTCTTGAAGACGGTCGTCCCGGTCGGCGGCAAGCCGACGGCCTACGTCTGCGAGAACTACGCCTGCAAGCTGCCGACCAACGACCTCGAGCAGTTCAAGACCCTCCTCGATGGAAAGCCAGCCGCTCGACGCTGAAGCCGCAGCGAAGAAGGCCAGGTCGAAGGCCGCGCATCGGATGTCGATGCTCGTCATCGGCTGGTTCACGATCGCCTGCGGGCTGGCGGCGGCGTATCTCGCGTTCACGAAGGGCGACCTGCCGGCATGGATGTACGGCCATTTGAGCCGAAGATCGCCGCCGCCTCTGCTGGCCGTCCGAAGGCCAGTGCCGCCACCGCTGGTGCATTGGCGGGATTGGAATGCCTCCGCATTGAAGGATGCAAAAAAAAAGAACCGCCTGACGCTGCTGAATCTCTACGTCACATGGTCGCGGCCCTGTCACCGCTTGGACGAAACCTTCTTCAATGATCCTGCGGCGACTGCCTTCATCGAGAAGGAATTCATTCCGGTCAGAGTTGATGCTGACGTTAGGCCGGACATGGCGTTGCGTTATTTATTTTCTCCTGAGTCGTCGTTCATCGGTCTCCTGCTGCCGTCCGGGGCGCGCCTCGGCGAGACGCACTATTATGACTATGGGAGGGAATTCATCTTGCCCTGGGCTCAGACCATGGTTGACGCCTACCGCGGTCACGCTGGCTACCTCGACGATGCGGTGCGCAGGCAGGCAGAACTCTTCGACGCGAAGCCCATCGAGGGGCCGATGCCTCCTTTCGCCGATATTCGCAAGTTCGCTGGTGGCCGTCGAATCCCGTTCCCCAAGCCGTACTGGTACGGCTTACGCATCCGTTTGCTGGCGAATAAAGAGGCTCTCTGTCGGGAAGTGATCGGAAGTCGGATTCCCGCGGATTCGATTTGGGGCGGATATTTCTCCGACGAAAATTACATGCGGTCTCGATACGAGAAGCTCCTCGAGGACCAAGCCAATGGAATCCGCGTCATGTCTTCCTGCATACCCGATGAGGCTCGGCGCGCCCAACGCTACGTCGACCGGTTTCTCACAAACACGGAGGGAGGCTATTTCGCGAGCCAGTCCGGAGAACTGAAACGGACCGATGGCAGCGTCGTGGAGGGAGAATTCTACTTCGCAAAGGACGAGAGCAGGAGAAGGGCGCTCGGCGTCCCCGCCGTCGACAAGCGCATTTTCGCCGCAGGCAACGGCGCCATGGCTGCCGCCATACTCGATTCGCAGACAGTGCTTCACGGCGCTGGCAAGGTTGAAGCTTTGAGGACCTTGGAACGCTGGTGGAAGGAAGGCGTCCGAGCGGGCGGAGTGCGGCACCAACTTCTCGCCAGGGACAGCGTCGCGGGTCTGCTCGTTGACCAGCTAGCCCTTGCCGAAGGCTTCGCCGCGTCTTATGAGGCGACCGGCGACCGGCGACAGATCAAACGGGCGGTCGAGATCGTGCGTTGGGTCGAGTCCAACCTGATGAATGAACAGTCCGGCGCTCTCTATGATCGCATAGCCACGGGTGAACTCCCGCCCGAGCTTGACCGGTTGCTCCTTCCTCAGCCGAACCTCCAAGCCTTGGCCGTATACCAGCGGCTGGTCAGCGACTTGCCGGTCGGCGATCCCATGCGCGAACGTCTCAAGGCTCGGTGCCGGGGGTTATCCCAGTGGCTTTGGCCAAGACGCCAATCCCTCGCCTCGGCGGAGCTTGCCGTGCTCGCCGCCGATGATTATAATGGGACTGAGAAGCACGAGGGAGGAACACAATGAAGAATTACGCGATCGTTTTGCTGTCGGTCTCTATGCTCGCCGGGGCCGCTCGGGCCCACGAGGGCCACGGCGAGAAGGCGATGAAGGAAGGCGTCGAGAGCCATTCCGAGACCATGACGGGCGAGGTCCTCGACCTGGCCTGTTACATGGCCGAGGGCGGCAAGGGCGAGAAGCACGCCCAGTGCGCCAAGGATTGCCTGGCCGAGGGAGCCCCCGCGGGCCTGCTGAGCAATGACGGCAAGGTCTATGTGCTGGTCAACGACCACAAGCAGGAGCAGGGCTACAAGGACGCCCGGGCGCTTGGCGGGCAGAAAGCCGCGATCACTGGCAAGGTCGCCAAGCGCGGCGGACTTCCCGCCTTCATCGTCGAGAAAGCCGAGAAAGCCGGCAAGTAGGACGCCGCGATGAAGTGGTACCTGCTGCACCCGATCGCGGTGCATTTTCCCATCGCCTTGCTTTGCGTCGGACTGGCGGCATGCGCCTTGTCGTTGCGCTGCCGCGCCCCCGAGTGGCTTGGGTCCGCGGTCTCCTGGCTGCTTTGGCTCGGCACGCTCGCGGCGTGGTCAGCGATGGGCCTGGGGCTGCTCGCGCAGAAGACCGCGCCGCACGTCCCTCCCGCGTGGGAGGCATTGGCCGATCACAAGGAGCTCGGCTTCTGGACCGTCGGCCTCTTCACGGCCCTCTCCATCTGGAGGAAACTCTGGCCGGGGCGCTGGCGCCTCGAGTTCGCGCTGGCTTGGCTGCTCGCGGCCGGCGTGCTGCTCGCGACGGCCTACCAAGGAGGGCGGATCGTCTACGAGTTCGGGATGGGCGTGGGTGGCGGCTAAGAAGCCGAGGCGCTTGCAAGAGGCGGAGGAGGCGCGCGCCGACGCGGCGGAGGCCCTGCTGCGCGATCCGCAAAACCCCGCGGCCCGTCGCGCCCACGGCTGGGCGCTGGCCGCGCTGGGCCGCGCGGCCGAGGCCGCAGCCGAGCTCGAGGCCGCGGCCTCGGAGCCGGGCTGTTCCGCCGCGGAGCGCGCGAGGGTCAAGGCTTGGCTTGCCTCGCGCCGGCGCCGCTCGAGAACCCTTCCGACCTTGGCGTCGGCTCGAGCGCTGCTTAAGCGGTGCCGCTATCTGGAGGCGGCGCAGGTCTACGCAGAGTTGATCGCGCGCTCTCCCAAGAAAGCCGGTCTCTACGCCGCGCGCGCCGAGACCTGGCTCTGTCTTGGGCGGCACGAAGAGGCCCTCAAGGACCGGACCGAGGCCGCGCGCCTGCGCCCGGGAGAGGCGGGGCTGATCGCGGAACGCGGCGAAGCCAGGCGGCGCCTCTCGGATTTTCGCGGCGCGCTGGCCGACGCCGAGGAGGCGATCCGGGCCGCTCCAAGGGACTCGTCGGCCTGGATACTCAAGAGCGAGGCCGAGCGCGGCCTGGGTCTCTACGCCAAGGCCGTCGCCAGCGCCGCACGCGCGGCGGCGCACGCGCCCAGGCGCGGCGCCTGCTTCGTGGCTCGCGCCAAGGCTCGCCGCCAGGGCGGGAACCTCGACGGCGCTCTTCGGGACACGCGGTTGGCCCAGAGGTACGCGCCCGCCGAGGCTTTCGCCTGGCGGGCCGAGATCCTGCGCAAGGCGGGGCGTCTCCAGGAGGCCCACGCGCAGATCGAGCTGGCGGTTCGGCGGCGGCCCTACAGCGCCTGGATGCTCGCTTTGCGAGGCGAGATCCGACGAGGATTGGGCCGCGCGGAGGAGGCGTTCGACGACGTGCAAGCGGCCATGAGCATCGACGGACATTGCGCGTTCGCCTTCGACTTCCTCGGAGCCGAGCCGCCGGCGGTGGCCAAGGACCGCAGCCTGGCCTGGGTCTACGCTTGGCGCGGCGCGTTCCACAGGCGCGACCAGCGCCTCGAGGACGCCTCTCGGGACTTCGACAAGGCGCTTTCCCTCGATCCCCGCTGCTTTTGGGCGTCGGCCTGGAGGGGGGAGGTGCGGGCGCGGCAGGGCGACGCCGCGGGCGCGCTGCGTGATCTTGAGGCGGCGCTCTCGGCACATCCGGGCCACGGCCAAGTCTGGATTTGGAAAGGCCAGGCGCTGCTGGCCCTCGGCCGTCCGCGTCCCGCGCGAAAGTCCTTCGACCGGGCGCTCGAGCTCGATCCGCGCGATCCCTGGGCCTACCTTGGCCGCGCCGCCTGCCTCGAGTTCGAGGGGGACGCGGCGGGCGCCCGGCGGGAATTGAGCCGCGCGCGCGCCATCTCGCCCACCGTCGTCGATTCGGTGACGGCCGGGGCCTCTTGATGGACTACCTTTTCCGCCTGCCGGGCGGGCGGAGCTTTCCGGTGCGCAGTCTTGGCAACCTGCCCGTCGAGCTCGTCGCGATGCTGGCGGGAGTCAAGCCCGCGACGCATTGCTCCTTCCGGGAGACCGAAAACGCATATGTGGACCGCCTTTGCCGCGCCTTCGCCCTAAAGCGCGTCGAGCTTGCGCCGGGTCCGGACTCGGCCCCGGGTTGGCGGGAGGTCATGCTGGGACGCGGCATCGCACCGGCGCGCGCCGCCGCGCGAGTCTGGTCGCGCGAGGCCGAGAACCCGGGGGTTGCGCTCGGCTATCCCGCCTGCTGCGTGCGGCGCTACGTGGCCTGGATCAAGGACAAGGGTCCTGACGGCGCCGCGCACTGCGACATCGTGCGGCGCATCCGGCGCTTCAGCCCGCCGCGCGGGCCCTGGCCCTTTCTTCTGAACAACGTCTTCTACGGCTATTCGCGGCGCACCGCTGACCAGGAACGGCACAGGAGGCTCGAGAAGGCCAACCCGGGGCTCGACTTGGCGGCGCTCAACCTCGTGCCCTGGCACTCCTGCTCCTACCGCTGTCCGCGGAGCCTAGCCAAGGCCCGCGCGATCTGGTCGGCGATGCGCCGGCTGGTGCCCGAGCACGCGGCGCGGCTGGCGGCTTGCCTCTCGAAGCCGGTGGTGTTTTGGGACTGGGATCGCTTCGCCGTCCTCGAGGGCGTCGCCAAAGGGTCGTCGGTCCGCTACCGAGGCCTGCGCCCCCCGGTTTCCGAGCTGGCGCGCGGGGATGCGCGGCTGCTCGGCTCCGGAGACCTCGTCCGGGCGTCGGCAGAGGAGCTCGCGGTGTTCGCGGGTTCGCGCCGGCTGGGCAAGCTCTCCGGGCGGCCTCTGCTTCTTCCCTTCGGTCCGGCGGCCTAGCTAGACAGAAAGCTGCTTCTGCGCGATCTCGCCCGCGATGGGGAGCATGTAGCGCTCCCCCGAATACGCTTTGAACATCAGCAATACCCAGAGGACGACCTGCAGCGGGACGAGGATCAGGCCTACGATCCAGCCGAAAACCGGGACAAAATGGCAGAGGACCGAGGCGACGAACAGGCCCAGGAAGGTCACCAGGGACTGCATGGCGTGGAACCGGACGAATTTGTTGTCCTTCTCGAGAAGAAGGAAGATGAACCCCGTGACGAAGCCGAAGACGTAGCACAGCAGAGCCTCCGTGTTCTGCGACACGCCCAACTGGGTCTTGCTCTCGGTCTCATCCATCGTTCACCTCCCGCTGCTCCGAGTTTGTAGCATTGTCGCGTCCCATCCCGCAATCGCCTCTTGCGGATCGGGCGTCCGGGGCGTATACTCTCGGATATGAAGCCGGCTGCGCGCGCCCTGGCGATCCTCGTCTTCCTCGCGCTGGCGGGGCGCGCTCAGAACGAGGATGGCGTGCGCAGGAATCTCAAGGAGTACCAAGCCAAGAAATCCGCCCAAATCAAGGCAGACGAAGAGAAGATCAAGAGCCTCGTCGACGAGCCATGCCGGGCCGAGCACTCCTCGCGGTGGCTCATCAAGACTCTCGCCGACAAGGACGCCGGCGTCGGCAAATCGGAGCCTAAGGATATAAAGATTTCGGAATTGCTGAAGCTGCCGCAGCCCGCGGCGGCCCACAAGCCGACTCACTCTGCGGTCCGTCTCGCCGAGGAGCACAGCGCGTACCGGGTCCACGGCCGACTGCTGGGCTATCAATACGAGGAGGACCAGGACTACCACTTCGTGTTGGCCGACGCCGACGACCCGAAGCTCACGCTCATCATCGAGTCCCCTAACCCGGCGTGCGCCGGCAAGTCCGCATACGTCCCGCAATTCAGGAAAGTCCGCGAGATCCTGTTTTCAAGCGTCATCTCAAGGCCGGGGCGCGTGGGCGATTTCACCGCCCTCAAGCCGCCCGTTCCGGTCGTCGTCGTCGGTCCCGCCTTCTACGACATCGTCCACGGCAAGCAGGAGGGCGAGGCGCCCAACGGGATGGAGCTCCATCCGATCCTGAGCTTGGAGCTCGCGGGGGACAGGTAGCCGCCGTCAGCGGCGCTGGGAATCCTCGATGAGCTTCCTCTCATCCGCCGACAGCGGCTTATACCCGCGCGGATATCGCCAGCCGTATCCCCAACGGAAGCCGGTGGGGAGGTAAGGCGTTCCGCCCGCCCGCACACCCCTCAACATCAACTGCGCCGTTCTCGGGCGGCCGACGGCCGTGACGCAATCCCGAAGTTCTATGTCGGCTAGGAAGCGCTCTTCCTTGGTTCCGCCCTTCCAATATTTGTAGTCGTGCTCCGCGCAGCACTTGAGCCATAAATCCTTGCGCTCCGACGTGCCGTTGGGGAACATGGTGCAGCCGTCGGTCGTGAAAGGCCGCAGGCGCGTCGGCGAGGCGCAGCCGATCAGGGTCGATAAAAGAAGGGGTGCGAAAGACTTCGCGGCGTTACCAGTCGTCTTTCTTGGCCGCGCCGCCTTTGGGCTTGAGCGAGATCAGGAAGTCGGTGACCGCCGAGATCTCCTCGTCCTTGAGGACCTCGCCCCACTTGGGCATGTTGATCATCGGCAGGGGCGCGCCGGGATCCGCCGGCGCCGGGACCACGCCGCCGCGGATCTTGTTGACGAGTTCGGGCTTGGTGTAGGTTTCGAAGACCTTGGCGAGCGACGGAATCTGTCCGCCGGCCACGTTGTTGTTCGGATAGCCGCCGCGGCCGTTCTGGGAGTGGCAGGCGACGCAGCCCGCCATGTTGAAGAGCACCTCGCCGCGCTTGACGGAGTCTCCTTTGAGCTCCGGGTGGTTCCAAGGCCGGCCGCTGTCTGCCCAGGCCTGGCCTTTCTGCGTCGAGAGGTAGGCGACCAGGGCGGTGCGCGTCTCGTCGTTGAGATGGAAGTTCGGCATGACCGTCTGGGGACGCCAGGAGTGCGGATTGCGCAGCCACATGTCGAGCCAGTCCTTGCTCTTGCGGAAGCCGATGAAGGACAGGTTCGGGCCGTAGGTGCCGCCCTTGTCGCCCATCGCGTGGCACTTCACGCAGCCGTAAGAGTTGAAATAAGCCTCGCCGCGCGCGGCGGGCTCGGTCTGCTGGCTTTGGCAGGCGGAAAGCCCCGCGATCGCGCAGATGAGGACGATTCGCTCAATCTTGAGTCTCATCAGACTCCTCCAATCAAGAGCATGCCGAACAGGATGGGCAGATAGGCCAAGGAGGCCAGAAAAAGCCGGCGCGTGTCGACGACGGCCAAGGTCCAACTCGCTTTCAAGCCCAGGCCGAGGTAGGCCGTGCTCAGGAGCAGCGCCGCCAGACCATAGCCAACGCCGGCCATCCCGAGAAAGATCGGCATGAGGCTCGCCAGAAGCACGGTCAGCGAGTGCACGGCGATCTGCGCGGCGGTCAGTCCGCCGGCGGGATCCACGACGGGCATCACTTGGAAGCCGGCGCGCGCGTAGTCCTCGCGGTAGAGCCAGAACAAGGACAGGAAGTGCGGGATCTGCCAGAGGAACTGGATGCCGAACAGGACCCAGGCCTGCGGGGACAAATGCCCGAGGCCGGCGGCCCAGCCGATCAGCGGAGGCGCCGCTCCAGCCGCCGCCCCGATCCAGGTCGTGTGGGGGGTCATCCGCTTGAGCGGAGTGTAGGCCAGGACGTAGGCGGCCACAGTGAGAGCCGCGATCAGGCAAGGCAGCTTCCCCGATCTCAGCCGGAGGATTCCGAGCCCGAGGAGACACAGGCACAGGCCGAACGCCAAGGCTCGGGACGCCTTGATGCGCCCCGCGGGAAGAGGGCGACCGGCCGTGCGCTTCATGAGCCCGTCGGCGCGCCGCTCGAGCCACTGATTGAGCGCCCCGCAGGCGCCGGAGGCTAGGCCCGCTCCAAGCGCCGTCCACCATAGGCGCGGGCCGCTCTGAGCGCCCGAAAGCAGAAAGCCCAGCGCGGTCGTGGCCATCACCATCACGCCGATGCGGGGCTTGGCCAGCGCGATGTAGTCCCTCATGGGCGGAAGTCCCCTCCCAGCCTCCACGCCCGCAGAGTCCAGACGACCGTCGTCGCCAGGATCAAGGCGCCCACGGCGAGATGCGCGGTCGTAAGCAAGGCGGTGCGGTCGAAGGCGAACAGGAAATCGGGAGAGAACTTGGCACGATAGGAGAGCACGCCCAGGCCGATCTGCGCCGGCAAGAGCAGGCCCAGGAGCGCCGAGGGCGCCGCGAGCTCGGGCGCCTCGCGATGCACGCTCAAGCCCCGCCCCAGGAGATTGAGCAAGGCGACGGCCACGATCCCGGCCCCGGCCATGTGCAGTGCCGCGCCCCGGCCGGTATGACGCACGACCGCTCCCACGACAAGCTGCGCGTACAGGACGGCGAAGGCCGCCGCCCCGGGGCGCCAGCCGGCCGAGAGGACGGGCTTGAACCGGCCGGTGAACCACGAGGTGCCGGCTTGAGCGATCGCCACCAAGGCGCAGAAGACCAGCTGGGCCAGGCAGGCGTGCGCGACCGAGACCGCCGGGGGCAGGCGCATGAGGACCGTGAGGCCGCCGAGCGCGGCTTGGGCGACGATAGCGGCCGCCGCGAAATAGGCCACGCGGCGCACCCAGATTCTCGGCTCGGCGCGGTAGCACCATAGGGTCAGGGCGAAGGTCATCAGCGCGACGGCCCCGGCCAGAAGCCTGTGTCCGTGCTCGAAGAGCACTCCTCCGATCATGGGGGGAAGTAGGGTGCCGAAAGAGAGCGGCCAGTCGGGCACCGAGAGGCTCGAGCCCGTCGAGGTGACCAGGCCGCCCGCGATCAGCAGGAAGAAGGCCGTGCAGGCGGTCAGCCGCGCGTAAGTCCGCAAGGGCTGGCTCACGATGAGGCCTCGGCCCCGGCCTCGACGGCGGAACGGGCGCGCTCGATGCGCCGCCCGAGCAAGAAGATGCCCGTCAAAGCGGAGAAGGTGAAGGTCAACAGCGCGAAGATGCCCAAGGTGATGCCCCAGATGAGCCCGACCTGGTCGGTCTTGCCGAAGCAGACCGCGCAGGCCTGGGCGGGGTCGCACCAGACCGAGGCGAGCAGAGAGAGGACGAGGTTCATTCTATTGAAGAGTCCGGTAGCGGCGCACGAACCAAGCCAGGTAGACCAGGCCGGCAGCGATGCCCAACGGAGCGATCCAGCCCGCGCCACAATCGGGAGAGCCCGCCGAGCGCTGCGCCCGCGACCAGTTCTCGAGGAAAGCCATGAGACCCTCGGAGCAGGCGATGAAGACGAGATGAAAATGCTTGAGGGACATCTCAGTGCTCAGAAGCTTCGGCCTGAGCGGCCAGCGCGGGTTTGTCGGGCCGGCGCTCGGAAGTCCAGTTGCTGTCGGTGATCGGCAGCAGGAACAGGATGATCACGAAGAACGTGGTCACGCCCAGCAGCCCGTAGATGATGACCCGCTCGCCCTTGAGGTGCATGAAGAACGCGGCCACCAGGCTCGCCTTGACGGTGGCAATCGCCAGGCCCACGGCGATGGCGGGGCCGGGCGGCAGGTGCCAATAGGAGACCAGGACCGTGACGACCGTCAGGACGAGCAGGGCGCCGAAGACGAAGTAATACGGCCGCACGTCGTGGGCGGCGGTGGAGTGGTCGCTCATAGGAGGTAGAGGGCGGGGAAGAGGAATATCCAGACGATGTCGACGAAGTGCCAATACAGGCCGGCGCCCTCGACGCGCCCCGCGAAGAGCGGGTGCTCGAAATCCTCGCCGCTCAGGTAGAGCAGCGCGGTGTTGACGATGATCCCGCCGATCACGTGGCAGCCGTGCAGCCCGGTCATCGTGAAATAGACGGCGTTGAAGATGTTCGTCGAAGGAAACTCGCCGTGCTTGAAGTGCGCGCCGTACTCGAAGCCCTTGACCACCAGGAAGACGAAAGAGAGCGCGATCGTCGCTGCCATGTAGGCCCGGAAGCCCGCGAGGTCTTTCTCGGCCGCCTTCACGTAGGAAAGCACGATGGTCACAGACGAGGTGATCAGCACGAAAGTGTTGAGCATGCCCAGCGGAACGTTGAGGACGTCCCAGCCGCGAGGCCAGGACGCCGCGCCCATGCGCAGGACGAGATAGGTCGTGAAGAGCGTTCCGAAGAGCATGACTTCCGAGGCCAGGAACAGCCAAACGCCGAGCTTGGCGTTGGTGACGCCGGAGCTCGGGGCGTCGGCGGGATGAGCCAGGGCTGTCGTCATGTCAGGGCTTTAGCCTCCTCGTGCTGCGGCAGCCAGTCCCGCGTTTGGTCGGGCAAGGAGTATTCGTAAGGCCCGCGGTAGACCCTCGGGGTCTTGACGAAGTTGCCGTGCGGGGGGGGCGAAGGGCAAGCCCATTCGAGAGTCGTCGCTTCCCACGGATTATCGTCGACTCTCTCTCCTTTAAACATGCTGCTGAAGAAGTTGTAGATGAAGGGCAGCTGGAACAAGAAGAGCAGCCAGGCGAAGACCGAACTGACCACGTGCAGGGGCTGGGTCGGCAGGTTGTGAAGGTGCGCGGTCGGGTCGAAATAGCGACGGTTCTGGCCGGCCATGCCCTGGATGAACATGGGAAAGAAGATGCCGTTCATGCAGACCACCGTGCCCCAGAAGTGGATCCGGCCCAAAGTCTCGTCCATCTTGCGGCCGTACCACTTCGGGAACCAATAGTACGTGCCGCCCAAGAGAGCGATGATCGAGCCCGTCACGACGACGTAGTGGAAATGGCCGATCACGTAATACGTGTCGTGGAGATAGATGTCGGTCGTGGTCAGGCCCAGCGGCAGACCGGTGAGCCCCCCTATGCCGAAGAGAGGGATGAAGGCGAGCGCCCAAAGCATCGGGACGGTGAACCGGATCGAGCCGCCCTTGAGGCTGTAGATCAGGCAGGTCAGGATCGCGACCGAGGGAACCGAAATGATCATCGTGGTGACGAGGAAGAAGTTGCCGAGCATCGGGCTCATGCCGCTCAAGAACATATGATGGGCCCAAACGATGAACGACATGACGCCGATCGAGATCATCGACGCGACCAAGGTCTTGTAGCCGTGCAGGGGCTTGCGCGTGCCGTTGGCGATGATCTCGCTGACGATTCCCATGGGCGGCAGGACCAAGACATAGACCTCGGGGTGGGCCAGAAACCAGAACAGGTGCTGCCACAGCAGCGGCTGGCCGCCGCCCGAGGCCTTCACCTGCTGGCCCAGCACGACGAGCCCCGCCGGCAGATAGAAGCTCGTCCCCGCGACGCGGTCCATCAGCTGGAGGATGGCCGCCGCTTCGAGAGGAGGGAAGGCCAGAAGCAGAAGCACGGCGGTCACGAGCTGGGCCCAGGTGAAGACGGGAAGGCGGTCGAGGCTCAATCCCGGAGCGCGCATGTTGAGGCCGGTCGTGAGGAAATTCACCGCGCCCAAGAGCGACGAGGTGATGATGATGACCATCGCCAGGAGCCACACGGTCTGGCCTGGGTTGATGATGGCCAGAGGCGCGTAGGAGGTCCAGCCGGATTGGGCCGCGCCGCCCGGGAGCAGGAAAGAAAGCAGCATCAGCAATCCTCCGGGCAGGTAGAGCCAATACGACATCATGTTGAGGCGCGGAAAGGCCATGTCCGGCGCGCCGATCTGAAGGGGCATCACATAGTTGCCGAAGGCGCCCACGCCCAGCGGCACGATCCCCAGGAAGACCATGATGGTTCCGTGCATCGCGCCGAGCTGGTTGTAGAACTCGCCGGTCATCACGCCGTTGGGCGCGACGGCGGAGGAAAGGAGACTCCCTATAAGAGGAATGGGATGGCCGGGGAAGGCGAGCTGCCAGCGCATGAGCATCATCAGCGAGAAGCCGATCAGCAGGAAGATGAACGAAGTGATCAGGTATTGGAGCCCGATCATCTTGTGGTCGGTCGAGAAGACGTAATGCGACCAGAAGCTCTGGGGGGCGTGCGAGTCGTGAGGACTTGAGTGGGAGTTCTTCACCATGATTCCGAGGCTTTCGCCGGCGCCTCCTGTTTGGCGGGCGCGCGGCTCTTGAGCCAGGCGTCGAAGTCTTCCTGCGTCTGCACCACGACTTCCCCGCGCATGAAGCTGTGGGCGAAGCCGCAGAGCTGGGCGCAGGAGATTTCGAAGGTGCCCGTCTGAGTGGGCGTGACCCAGACGGGGATCACCATGCCGGGCATGGCGTCCTGCTTGATCCGGAATTCCGGCACGAAGAAGCTGTGGATGACGTCCTTCGACGAGAGCTTGATGAGCGTCGGCTTGCCGACGGGCATGTGGATCTCGTTGGCGAAGACGATGTCGTCCTGCGCCGCCGGTTTGTCGCGGTCGAGGCCGATCGGGTTGGAGAAGTGGACGAGCCGGGGCTCGCGGGGGCCGAATTTCCCGTCGGCGCCGGGGTAATGGACGTTCCAGGCGAACTGCTCGGCGATCACGTCGACTTGGTTGGACTGCGAGGGATCGGGGAAGTTCATCTTGATGCGGCTCCAGGAGGGGATCGCGTAGAACACGATGAGGCCGATCTCGAAGATCATCACGATGATGTCGGGAAGGAGGCTCTTGAGCGCCCCGTGGTCGCGCTCCCGCTCGGCGGGGACCCCCTCGCGGCGGCGGTAGCGGATGAGGAGGTAGGTGAAGAAGATTCCCCAGAGGATGAAGATGACGAACATCGCGACGTGGATCATGATGATGCCGAAGTCGATGTCGTGGGCGTAGGTCGACGCCGCGACCGGCAGGCCCCAGCCATAGTAGCCGTTCATCGTTGCGAAAAGAATGTACCAAAATAGAAGAACGGGATGCAAGTACCGGATATTATCATCCAGTGCTTACAGGTGCCGATTGGCAATATCGTCGCGGTCGGACGGCGGGGGCGGGAGGGTCTTGGACCCGCGGTGGAGGTAGCCGCTGATGTCCTCGACGGCTTCGTGGAGCGTCGGCGAGTCCTCCGAGAGGAGCTTCTGCCCGGCGACGAGCTCGCAGAGGCGGCCCAGCAGTAGGTTGCAGCGCGCGGTCCGCTCCAGAATGAGGAGCAGGCCATGCTCGTCGTCGGGCTCGAGTGTGCGCTTGCGGCGGGCCAAAGCGACATAGTCGCTGACGGCGAAGACGACCTGGTTGATGGCGTGCGACGATTCGTTGGCCAGTTGGGTCACCGCGTCGAGCCGTCCCTGGGCCCGGTCGAGCCGTGCGGCCAGGGATTTCAGGTTCGTGCACAGGGCGCCGAGCTCGTCGGAACGGTCGGGCTCGATCGTCACGCGGAAATCCCCGGACTTCAAGGCGCTCAGCGCGCGGCGGACCCTCTCGACGTTGCGCGAGGCGTAGTCCACCAGCCTCCGGGTCCAAAGCCAGAAGACCAGGCAGGTCAGGACGGCGAACGCGACCGCGGCCCCTAAGGAGACTCGCGTCCAAAGCCGCGCGCCGCGCCGGTTTTCGATGCGGAGGGCCAGCTCGCCGCGCAGGCGCTCCTCGACCGAGGACGCCATGTAGCCCTCGACGATCGGGCGCAGGCCCGTCTCGTAAAGGACGGAGGCTTCCTTGGCGCGTCCCTGGCGCTTGAGCCGAGAGATCTTCCCGAGCAAGGTTCCCGAGGCGTGGACGAAGCGCGAGAGCTTATCGAGTTCCGCGCTTTCCTCGGAAGTGACCTTGTCCCTGGCGGCGGAGCGGCTCTGCGCGAGCAGGAGCGAGGTCTCCCGCCTGGCCGCCGCGGCCTGGGCGAGGCTCCCGCGGCCCTGCGAGAACTTGAGCAGGCGCCGGCAGCTCAG
Source organism: Elusimicrobiota bacterium (assembly GCA_016194705.1). Taxonomy (GTDB): domain Bacteria; phylum Elusimicrobiota; class Elusimicrobia; order UBA1565; family UBA9628; genus PALSA-1176. The sequence goes on from JACQAZ010000003.1 coordinate 22,686, forward strand.
CGCGGCCGCGTGGATCTTGTTCGAGTAGGCCGCCAGCGCCAGCGAGCGGCGGGCCGAGGTCTCTTCGTTGGAGACGCCGAGATAGAGCCCCAATAGGCTAAGCAGGTAGGCTCCCGCCAGGAAGCCATGGGCCCAATGAATTCGGCTGAAGAACGAAGCGGATTTCATCGCCTTCCCAGGCGGCGAGGGGGGGCGCCTATGCTCTTAGTGTAGGGCCGCAAAGCGCGCCCGTCAAGTGATAAAAATCACTTAAGGGCGGCCATCGCGGACTGCAGTTCGTCGGGATGGTGGCATTTCTCGAGCGCGACCTGCGGCGTCACGAGCTTGCTCCGGACCAGGCGCAGGATGGACTTGTCCATCGTGATCATGCCGGACTTGGCGCCGGCCTCTATGGCACCGTAAATCTGGGGGGTCTTGCCTTCCCGGATGGCGTTCTCGATCGTCGGGTTCATGATCATGATCTCCCGCGCCGCGGCCAAGCCGTTGCCGTCGGCCCGCGGCAGCAGGACCTGCGAGATGGCGGCTTTGAGGTTGGAGGCCAGCCGCAGCTGGATCTGCCGGTGCTGCTCGACCGGGAAGAGGTTGACGAAGCGCTCGATGGTGTGCATCGAGTCGGTGGTCGGCAAGGTGCTGAAGACCAAGGGTCCGGATTCGGCGATGTGCAGCGCGGCTTCGGCGGTCTCGCGGTCGCGGATCTCGCCGATCAGGACGACCTCGGCCTTCTGCTTGAGCACGGTCTTGAGCGCGGCGGCGTAGGACTTGGCGTGCGTGCCGATCTCGCGCTGACAGACGATGGAGCTCTTGGGAGTATAATAATACTCGATGAGGTCCTCGACCGTGACGATATGGACCTCGCGCTTCTGGTTGATCTGCTCGATGAGGCAGCCCAAGGTCGTGGACTTGCCCGACCCGGCGGGGCCCGTGACGAGCACGAGGCCGCGCGAGAGAGTCGCGAGGCCCATGACGGCTTCGGGCAGGTCGAGGTCCTCGGCGCGCGGCACGGCCGAGGGAAGAAGGTGCAGCACCGCGTGGAGCCCCTTGAGCTGGGTCGTGATGCTCATGCGAAAGCGCGCGAGCTGGGGCAGGGCGACGGTGCAGTCGACCTCGAAATTCTCCTGGAGGATCTTGCGCTGCTCCTCGTAGAGGTTCGAGAGGATCATGCGCCCGGCCTCCTTGGCGTCGATCGCGGGGAAGCCCTGCAGCACCGCCAGGCTCGCCGAGCGCCTGATCATTGGAGGTGGTCGGTGACCAGAAAAACGTCGGAGGCCTTCTGGGCGAGCGCGGCCTTGAGGATGTCCTGGAGTTCGGCCATAATCGGTCTCTCCGACATTACAGCTTTTGACGGCGGAAATCAATCGCGAGCCTTATGCTAGAATCTGAGCTTGATGCCAACGGGGATCATGCGGCTGCTGCGGCGGCTTCCTCTAGGATCGCTCCTCGCCCTGGGGGGCTGCATCCCGGTCGCGGTCGCGGGCGCCAGCCAAGGCATCAGCTACACCTTCACGCAGGCGGCGTACCGCTCGTTCACGAACCCTCGGACGCAGGTGCACTCCGCCGCCGTGCAGGCGCTGGCGAAGATGCAGATCGAGAAGACCAAGGATGAGAAGATCGACGACGCCGTCAAGATCGAGGCCAAGACCAAGGAGCTCACGATCCACCTCAAGTTGACGACCATCACGCCGAAGGTCACCAAGGTCGTGGTCAACGCGAAGAAGAACTTTTTTGTCAAGGACAAGACGGTCGCCGTCGAGATCCTCATGCAGATGGAACGCATACTAGGAGCGCGTTAAGGGAGGCCGCCCGATGCCTGAAGGAGCCCAGGAGCCCGGAGAGATCGGCTGGTACCGCGAGATCATCCTAGAATTCGAGGACGGCAAGCGCGCCCATTTCGAGATCGAGAGAAAGCCGACGGGGACGGTGATTCCGCTTGTCAAAGGCGGTCCGGCGCCCTGGACGAGGCTCGGGTTCGAGAAATGCCCCTGCTGTCCGCTCCCCGGCGAAGGCGGCTCCTGCCCCGCGGCCCTGTCCCTTCAAACGACGCTCGACCGCCTGCGCCACCACACCTCGACGGAGCCGGTGACCGCCACGGCGATCGACGAGCGCGGACGCAAGCAGACGGTGACCTGGGCCCTCCAGATGGTGGGCGCGGTGCTCGTCGAGCTGGCCGTCTTCTCGAGCGAGTGCCCCGTGGGCCGCCGCGTCAAGCCGTACCTGCAGGGACTCTCTCCCTTCGCGGCGAGCGACGAACTGCTGAGCCACGTCCTCAAGAAGATCCTCGGCGCCAACGCCGGCTCGGTGGAGGGCGCCCAGAAGGCCGTCCAGGAGATCATCGAACCGCTGCGGCAGGTCTTCGTCTACCTGATGCGCAGGCTCGGAGGCGGAAGCGAGCAGCCTCACGAGGACGCCATCCCCAATTCGATCGTGCACGTCGACACCTTCACCCAAGTCCTGGCATTCCGGGCGCGGCGCCTCAACGAGCAGATGGCCTCCGAGCTCGGCTGGAAGGACGAGCCGAAGTCTCCCTCCGCTAAGCCCGGCCTCTGGTCCCGCCTTCGGGACAGCTTCGGCGGCTCTTAGAAGCCGGCGTCAGGCGCGCCGGACTTGAGCGAGAAGAGATAGTCGACGACGGCCGCGATCTCGTCGTCCTTGAGGACCTCTCCCCATTTGGGCATGGCGACGAGAGGGGAGGGTCCGTTTGGATCGGATCTCTCCGGAACGGCGCCGTTCTTGATCTTGCGCGCGAGCTCCGCCTTCGTGTAGGTGCGGGAGACTCCCGACAGCGGCGGGATCGCGTTCCCCTTGACGTTGTTGTTGGGGTAGCCGCCCCGGCCGTCCTTGCCGTGGCAGGCGATGCAGCCCGCGCGGGCGTAGATCATGAGGCCGCGCTCGACCGGCTTCTTGACGAGCGACGGATCGTTCCAAGGCGGCGCGCCGTTGAAAGCTTGTCCTTTGAGGCCGGAGAGGTAGTCTCTCAAAGCAACAAGAGCTTTGCGGGAGAGATCAGGGTTGGGCATGGTGGTGCCGGGGCGCCAGGCCTGAGGGTTTTCGAGAAAAGTGTCGAGCCATGCGGGCGTGTGCCGCAATCCGACGAGAGTGAGGTCGGGCCCGCCGAGGCCTCCCTCGTCGCCGATCCGGTGGCATGCCCTGCAGTTGAGGGCATCGTAATAGGCCCGGCCGGGCGGTTGGCCGGTCGAGGCCTTGCGGCAGGCGAAGAGCAGCGGAGTCAGCAGCAGGAGCGCGAGTCTGAGCATGGAGTCCGGATTCTAGCAAAAAATGTTAAAATAGGCCGGTAGTCAAGGCGCATGGCGAGGTGAGAGAGATGGGCGATTTCAGCATCGGCGAGTTGGTGGTCATCCTGGTGGTCGGCCTCATCCTGTTCGGGCCCAACAAGATTCCCGAGTTCGCTCGGCAATGCGGCCGGGCCGTCAACATGTTCAAGCAGGGGCTGCGAGAGGGGCTCGACGAGGAGCCGGCAAAGAAGGCCGAGACGGCCCCCGTCAAGCCGTCTTAAGCCCCGGACCCGTTGCCTGCCCGAAAGAAGGTGACCGTTTTCGCCGCTGGATGCTTCAACCGCATCCACCAAGCTCACGTCCGCATGCTCCAGACGGCCCGGGCCTTGGGAGACGAGCTCGTCGTCGTCGTCTCGAACGACGCCCACAACAAGAAGCCCAACGCGGTCCCCGCCGCGACGCGAGTGCGCTGGATGAAAGAGCTGGACCTGGCCGACCGCATCGTGGTCGGCCATCCCGACAGCTTCGCCGGCTCTCTTCGCGAGGTCAAGCCCGACATCCTCGTCCTGGGCTACGATCAAAGACTCCCGGACGCGGAGACCGAGAAGGCGGTCCGGGAACTCGGCATCGAGCTCGTCGTTCTGCCGTGGTTCCCCGGGAACCAAGAGACCTGCGCCCTGCATTAAACAGCGATGAGCACCGTCGAAACGGCCATGACCCCGGAACTCGTCGATGATCCGCCGATGCCGTTCACGGATCACTTGGTTGAACTGCGCCGTCGCCTCATACAGTCGCTGCTGATCTGGGGCGCCGGTTCCGCGCTCGCCTTCGAATACTCCGACCGGTTCCTCGATCGGCTCGCGCGGCCGGTGGGACAATTGGTTTTCATCGCGCCGGCTGAAGCATTCCACACAAGGATCAAACTCGCTCTCTATGGAGGTTTGCTGCTGACCTTGCCGCTTCTGCTCCACCAGGTCTGGCTGTTCACCGCGCGAGCGCTCGACCGGCGGTGGCGGCGGCGCCTTCTGACGATGGTGCCGCTCGCCTACGGGCTCTTCATGGGCGGCGTGGCGGTCTGCCTCTACGCGGTGGTCCCCGCCGCGATGAAGTTCTTCCTCTCATACGGCTCGGCGGGAGTCCGGCCGCTGATCACGCTGAGCGCCTATCTCGGCTTCGTCGAGACTCTGTCGCTGGCCTTCGGCGCGGTTTTCCAGTTTCCTTTGGTCCTTTACATCCTCAACTGGATGGGGATCTTGGAAAAGGGCCAGCTGACGCCTTACCGGCGGCTGATCTATTTCGCCTGCTTCGTCTTCCCCGCGCTCTTCACGCCCGACGTCGTGGGGCAGGTCTGCCTGGCGGTCTCCACGATCGTCCTCTTCGAACTGTCGCTGCTCGCGATGGGGACCGCGGAGCGTCCCTAATTCGGCTGGCCGGCGGGAGGGGCAGGCGCTGATTCGGCGGGCTTGCCAGGGGCGCGCTTGATGGCCGTCTCCTTCTTCTTGGGTTTGGGCCTGGGCACGAGCTTCATGCGCTCGACCTTCCATTCAGTGCCCGTAAAATCCACGAGGAATTCCGCCGTGATGCGCTCGCGGGTTTCAGCGTCCTGCAAGGTGACAAGGCCCGCGTAGTGGCCCCCGCCGCCCTCCTCTCGGAGGCTCTTGGGGTCCTTGGCCAGGAGCTTCAGGCGCTTGATCTGTCCCGTCGCCTTGTCCTTGAGCGGCCAGTAGCCGTTGGGGCTGCGCTGCGAGATGAAGGCGTCGATCACCGTGCCGAAATTCGTGCGCGCGTCGTCCAAGGACATGGGCCCCGCGGCCGGCTCGGCCGCGGGGTGGTAGGCGTCGTCGCCCTGTTGGCCCGCGACCGGTATCGGGTTCGCCTCGTCCTCCTGTGCCGCGGCGGAGCCGCCGGCTGCCAGGAACAGCGCGAGGAAGATCCAAGAGAGGGCTTTCATGGCGCCCTGCCATTGAACAATAATTTCGGGCGCTCCGCCAGACCCGACAAACGTGTAGAATAGACCGCCCATGGGTCTCGACCCGATCTACGTCTTCTTCGCGGTGAATTACTTCGCCCAGGGCATGGGGGGCCTGGCCTACGAGCCCATCTCGTACCTGCTCAAGGACGGACTGGGCCTCGACTCGGCGGGCAGCGCCAATTTCACCTTCTGGATGACATTGCCTTTCTTGGTCAAGCCGCTCTACGGCTTGGTCACCGACCTCCTGCCGATCCGGAGCTACCGCCGTCGGCCCCACATCGTCATCGTCGCGGGGCTCGCGGCGGCGTCCTTCATCGTCCTGGCCGGCTTGAAGAGCTACACCTACGGGCTTCTCCTGGCGCTGCTGATCCTCGTCAACGTCGGAACCGTCGGCTCCGACGTCGTGTGCGACGGGGTCATGGTCGAGCAAGGAAAGCAGGCGGGCGCGACCGGAGTCTTCCAGGCGGTTCAGATCGCGACCCTCTACGCGGCTCTGGTCGTCTCGGGTTTGGGCGGCGGTTGGCTCGTGAGGCACGCGTCGTACGGGAGCATCTTCGGCCTGTCGGCGGTGTTCCCAATGATGATCATGGGTTCCGCGTACTTTGCGCGCGAGGCGCGGGCCAGTGAGGTCTTGAGTCGAGGCACCCGCGGCTTGCGCGAACTCATCGCAAGCCGGAACTTTTGGGCCCTGAGCGCGGTCATCTTTCTTTGGAGCTTTTACCCTTTCCTCGGGACGGCTCAGTTCTATCACCAGAGCAGCCATCTCCGACTGAGCCCGGTTTACATCGGCTTTCTGAGCACGCTCAGCGGCGCGGCGGGAGTCCTGGGCGCGGCCTTCTACGGCCGCGTGATCGGCCGCCGATTTTCGACGGCGGCGATGGTCCGCGCGGCGGTCTGGGTGGGGGCGCCATTGAGCCTCCTCTACCTTTTTTACCTCGGTCCCGTCTCGGTCGCGGTCGTCACCTTCATTTGGGGAGCTGCGGGAGTCGCGCTGCGCCTGGCGCTCATGGATCTGGCCGCGCAGTGCTGTCCGGCGGGGGCCGAGGCGACCGCTTTCGCTGTCTACATGTCGGTGTTCAATCTGTCGGCGTCGGCCTCGAACACCTTGGGGGGAAACCTCTACGAGGCGCTCAAGGCCAGGCTGTCGTTCCTCGCCGATCCCGCCTACGGTTCGATGGCCGCGCTGACCCTGATCGGGACGGCCTGCACGCTGGCCTGCTGGCCGCTGCTCAAATGCATCCTCCCGGCCCAATCGAAGCCTTCTAGAGAGCTCTAGGGCGAGACCAGGACTTTCCTGGTTCTAGCCCCTCGTGCCTATTTGCTGACGGCGGATTTTGCCAAGAGCAAGCCATCGGCGGTCTATCTTCAGAACCAAGCCTAGCGCAAAATGAACTTGACGCATCGCTGATTGAGAGGCAAACTCTACGGTATGGAAGAAGAATCCGGACGAAAGCGGTCGAAAGATGCCTGCAGAGCACTCTGATCTCGCTCCGGCGCTGACCCGGCCGAAGCCGCGCCAGCTCCAGCTCCAGTGGCAGATGCAATACGCCTGCAACTATCGGTGTCCTTACTGCGTCTACGAAGGTTGGTGGCCGGAGGTCCTTCAGGACGACCGCCCCGACATCCCGATGGCAGACTGGATCAAAGCCTGGAGGCGGGTGCACCTGAAGTACGGCTCATCAGACATATTCATCACGGGCGGAGAGCCTTCCTATTATCTGGGCTTCGTCGATCTGCTCAAGGCCATGACCGAGATTCACTACGTCTCTTTCGACACGAACCTCTCCTGGTCTTGGCCTGACTTGCGCCGCTTCGTCGCCGAGGTCGGCAAGCGCCGCATCCGGCTGGATACGAGCTTCCACTCCCATACCGCCGAGCTGGGCGAGTTCATCGCCAAGGCCGTCTTCCTGAAGGACAACGGCATCAACTACGTTTGCCGCCTCGTGGCCTGGCCGCCCCTGCTGGCGAGGGTCGATTTTTTTCGTGAAGGGTTCGCGAAGGCCGGCGTGACCTTCGTCGTCTATCCATTCCAAGGGGTTTACGAGGGGCGCGAGTATCCCGCCTCTTACACGGAAAGCGAGCGAAGCCTCATCCTGGGGCGTACGGCCGACCTCAAGGGGGACGCGAACAACGGCGAGCAGCCGGACTTGGTCAAGCACATCATGAACATCCACCGCGAAAAGCCCTTGGGCAGGATGTGCCGCAGCGGCTTCATTTACGCGCGAGTGATGCCCGACGGGACCGTTTACCGCTGCGGGCCCTACCAATTTAGGCGCTGGGATCCGCTGGGAAACGTCTTTGACGAGGGGTTCGCCCTGCGCGAGGAACCCACCCTATGCCGTTCACAATTCTGCGAGTTCGAGTACCGCTATCTGGTGGATGAGGGCTAGAATTTCCGTACGAGGCGGCCTGGGTCAGTAGCGGTCCAGCTCCCTGCGCAGGGCGGCCGCCTCCGCGGCGGCCGGTCCGGAGTCCGGGACCTCCGCCAGGACCTTGCGCGCCTCATCGAAGGCTTTCTTATGCTCCAGCAGCCGGACCAGCGCGAGCCGGGACACGTCGCCGCCCCCCTTCTCCAGGCTCTTGCGGATCAGCACCGTCGACAGCGCGTATTGATGCAGTGACGCGCGCAGACTGGCCAGCCGGATCACGCGCTTGAGCGTCGGCTCCAGGATCAGCGCCCGGGACAACGCGACGACGGCCCGCTCCGCGCACCCCTGGAAGAAGTACGCCTGCGCCGCGGCCTGCCATCCCGCGGCTCCTTTGGGGGCCCGCTCGGCCTTGGCCTGTTCCCGGCCTATGGCCTCGGCGCCGAAGCGCGCGCGCCCGGAAGGACCACGACGCGGCGGGGCGCTCGGCCTCATAATACCTTCCGTACCAGCGGCGCGCTTCATCCTCGCGGCCGAGGCCGGCCAGGACGTTGGCCAGATAGAGAGGGGCATGGACGTTGGCCGTGTCATGGGCGACGACCCACTCGAAGTCATTCGCCGCGCCGGCATCGTCGAACGACAGATAACGCGCCATCCCCGCGAGGTAATGGGCTTTCCGGTCCCCGGGAGCGAGGAGCTCGGCTTGCGCAAGCGCGGCGACGGCATCGCTGTAACGCTCGGTCTTGAGCGCCAAGAAACCCAGGCCGACCAGCGCCTGCGCCCGCAGGGCCGGCTCGGCCCGGGCGTCGGCGGCGGCCTCCCGGTAGGACTTGAGGACCTCCTCGTTGAGGCCGATCGAGTAGAGGCGCAGCCGGCCGAGCGTCGCCTCCGGCCAGAGGGTCTTGCGCATGAATACGTCGACGCCCGTGCGATCGAGCACGCCGGCGACCTCCGACTCGCGTTCGACGATGATGTAGTAGAGCCCCCGCATCAGGTAGGGAAAATCCTGCCCTTCGTTGAGGAACATGCCCGGCTCGATCTCGGCAGCGAATCCGTAGTAGTCCCGGTTGAGCACATCGCCGAGCTCTTCGTCGCCGTGGGACGTGTAGATCACCGAGAAATCGTCCCGGTCCTGGGTCCGCGCGAGCAGTTCCTTCATCTCAGGGAGGCGCCCCAATGGGCGAAACGCAGCGCGGCCAAGCCCAGGAGGAGCGCCAGGGCCGTCCGCGGAACGCGGATCGGGTCGTTCACCCAGCGATTATACCTTGACGCGCCGCGATTTGGGGGGCAAACTCTGGGGTGTGGAAGGGAATGCGGGCGAAAAGCGGGCTGGAATTTCTCGCGGGATCGGCGCTTCCATGACGATGGCGCAGAGGACCTGCGTGCTGGCGGCCGGACTACTCCTGTCGGCGCTGCTCGCCGCGCCTGGCGGCGCGGCAGAGGCCTCGCTCAACGAGGGCCCCACGGCTGAGCTCCCGAGCGCCGCGGCCTGTCGGGCGGACCTCGACCTCTATCGCGCCGCGCCGAGCGTCGCGCTGCTCGATCGGCTTCTGCCCTGCCTCGATGTGCCAGAGCCCAAGCTGCGGGCCTTGATTCTCGACAAGATCGTCTGCCGCGAGATCTGGTCGGACCCGACTTTCAAGACAGAGGCCTACCCCCGCCTCCGAAAGGTTTCGGCGCGCTTCGCCCGGGACCCCGACTGGGAGGTCTCGAAGTTCGCGTTCGACATTGACTGGTGGCTCGACAACTGGTCCCGCGAGGTCGACCCCGACGTGCTGGCCGAGCGCAGGCGCAGGGAGGAAATCCACCAGAGGCGCATGGAACGCTCGGAGCTCAGCATCAAGATCAGGCTAGTGGAGCTCGGCATCATCGTCTTCGTCTACCTGATCTCCTTGGTCCGCCTGACCGCGCAGAGCCGGCTGCGGAGGATCGAAGAGAGGCTCAAGCGCGCGGCCGTTTCTCCGAGGCCGCCGGACGCCCCGCCCTCGCCGCCGCCGGGCACGAAGGTCCTCTAGGCCCGCGGTTTAGGGGACGACCCTGCGGGCGCCGAGATACCGGGGCAGGTAGTATTTCTGGTCGAGGTTGGTGATGATGACGCCCCGCGAGGAGGAGGCCTCGATGAACTTGCGGTTCCGGGCGTCGACGATCATGCCGACGTGCGAGACGCCGACGCCCATGGTGTTGAAGAAGACCAGATCGCCTTCGTGCAGGTCGGACTTCGACTCGATCTTGTCGCCGACATGGTACTGGTTGCTGCTGTGCCGGGGCAATTTGACCTTGTTTTCGGCGTAGCTCCTCATGGTGAGGCCGGAACAGTCGATGCCGCGGTGGGTCTCGCCTCCCCAGACGTACGGAGTCCCGAGATACGAGCGGGCCGCGGTGTTGAGGTCGGGCCAAAGCTCCTTCATCGCCAGGCCCAGCTGCGCCGGAGTGGAATCACTTTCGGGATTCTCTCGCGGCGAAGGCTTGCGGGAGGGGGCGCGCCTCTTAGGCCTGCCGGCGGTCGAACCCGGAGCGGGAGCGGCGTCGACGGCGCGCTCGGATTGCGTCGGCTCCTCGGTCTTGGGAGCCTCCGGGGCCGCTGGGGGAGTCTCCGGCGGGGCCTCCTGCGTCACGGCCTCGGCGGGCTCGGGAACCGCCGGCTCCGCGGGGGCCTGTTTCGGCTTGGCCTCGTAGAGGGCCTTCGGGAAGGGCTCGCGCGTGAAGATGCCCTCGTAGCTCGGCAGCTTCGGCGCCTCGTGCGTGCGCTTGAGCTTGCGGAAGTACGCGGTCGCGTTCGCGGTCACCGCGCCGGGGCGATCGTCGGGGTTATGCGAGAGCGTTCCGAAGACGTAAACGGCGAAGTCCTTGACGTCGAAGCCTTCTTTGGCGGCCTGGACGAGGCCCCACTTGAGCAGGTTGAAGGTCGGATCGTCCCAATCCTTCTCCAGCGCGAGGCGCACGAGGTCGGCGGCGACGCCGCCTGGCACCTTGTTCTGCGCCATCTCGTTGTAGCCGTTGGACCACGTCGAGATCGTGTCGGCGGAGATCTTCTTGCGGTAGCCGTAGAGGGCGATGCCCTCGACGACGTCGGCCGGGGCTCCGCGCCCGATCGCCTGATAGGCCGCGAAAGCCACGTCGGCGATGCGCGCAGGCTCCGTGCCGTCGAAGGTCCCCTCGACGATCATGCGCATGACGACTTGCGCCGCCTCGGGGTGTCCCGGCGGGACGGCCTTGAAGCGGTAGTCGGCGAAGCGCTCCGAGATCGCCGAGAGCAGCTTGGCGCGCTCCTGCGGGGTGTAGGCGCGGTCGCCGTTGACGGCGGCGGTGACGTATTCGATGAGGTTCTGGCGGGGCTGGGCCCAAACGGGAAGCGATGCGGCGACGAGGAGGACGGCGGCCAGCAGCGCCCTCATTGCGGCTTGTGCTTGAGGACCTCCTGGTGCATCTCTTCCTCGAGGTCCTCCATCTCCTTCATCTCTTCTTCGATGAGCTTTTCCTTATTAAACGGCTTGCTCTCCGTGACCATCTGCCTCTGCTCGGCCTTGACGGCCGGCTTGGGTCCGGGCTGGACCTCGCCGCCCATCTGCGCGGGCTCGACTTTGGCAGGCGCCGGGGGCGCTGGCACCGGCTTGGGCGCGGCGGCGACCATCGTCTTGGCCGGCGCGGAGTCCGCCGGCTTGGCGTAGTCCATGCTCATGCCCGCTTTCGCGATCCAGTTCTTGGCCACGTCGGCCTTCACCGAGAAATTGACCGCCGTGATCGCGAGGCCGTCGGCCGCCTTGCGGGACATCAGCGTGTTGACGCCGATGATGTCTCCGTTGGCGTTGAGCAGCGGACCGCCGGAGTTGCCGCGGTTGATCGAGGCGTCGGTCTGGAAGACGTTCTTTCCCTTGACCCCGCCCACGTTGGCGACCAAAGTGCTGACGACGCCGGTCGTCAGGGTCCAAAGGCCGCCCTGCTCGGGGTGGCCGATCGCGGCCACGTGGTCGCCGACGACGACGTCGTCGGGGTCCCCCAAAGCCAGCGGGGCCACCTTCGGGGCGTCGTCGAGTTCGACGAGCGCCAAGTCGAGCCCGCGGTCGAACGAGACGACCTTGCCGCCGATCGGGTTGGCGAGGTCCTGCTTGGGATCTCCGGTCATTTTGGGGGGCTTCAGATAGACCCGGATCGTCGGCCACGGCTGGCCCGTCGAGTCGCGGATGACCACGTGCGCGTTGGTCAGCACATGGCCGGCCGAATCGATGACGCTGCCGCTGCCGAGCTCGCCGGTGCCGCCGGACTCCGCGCAGAGGATCAGCACGACCGAGCGAGCCGCCTTGGCGTAGATCTGGCGCGGCGAGAAATCCGGCGCTGTGTCGGGACCTGGCATTGCTGATTTGGATGGCATCGCCAGGTCGACCGCGCGAGAAGGAGTCGAGGCGACCTTCGCTTGGCCGCCGGCGACCCCTTTGAGCGGGGCCGTGGCCAGGGCCGCGTAGACCTGGCCCGCGAGGTAGTGGGCCTGGGCCTCGTCGTCCTTGGCGAGCTTCTTCTCGAGCCACGATTTCTGGAGGCCGGCGAGCGCCTCGTCGAGCTTGGCGGTGTCGGGATCGAAGACGAGCGTCGAGTCGGACGCCGGGGCTTCCGAGAGAGCCGGAGTGATGCCGCGGCAGTACTCGCCCCAGCCGCGTATGGCCAGGTTCTTGCCGCTGAAATCCGCGACGGCTGCTCTCTGCAGGTAGCTGCGCAGGCGGTCCGGCAGGCCCTCGGCGTGGCGCTCCCACTGGCGGACCGACTTGAGCGCCTCGGAGCCCGCCTCGGAGCCCGGGCTTCCTTCCGAGGCCTGAACCCATTGCGAGGCGGCCAGGGCGTCGTAGGCCTTGCGCAGGCTCGTGTCGTCGTCGGCCGAGGGCGAGGAGGAAAGCAGGCGTTGGCGCAGCAGATGGATTCGGTCGAGCAGGCGCTGGTCGAGGTCCTCGCCCTGGTCGGTCGGGATGCCGCCGCGCACGGCGGCGACCGCGGCCTCGACCTGCGCCTCGCGGACGGGCTCGGAGTTGAGATAGGCGGAAACGCGGTGCATGAGGCTTGAAAAGCTCGAGGACCGGGGCTTCGGAGCGGCCTTGGCCTTGGTCGTCCCGGAAAGCGCGGGGACAGCCGCGGCCAGCACTACGAGAAGAATCCGTCTCGGCAGGCGGAGAGGCATAAGGTCGACTAGACTTTAACAGACGGTCCATGCTTTGTCAATAGCGGTTTGGTTCCATCCCTGCCGAGTTTTGTTATAATCGCGCTGATGAAGATTATGAAGGTCCTGCTCAAGCTTGCCGCCGCCGGCGCCGTCCTGCTCCTCCTCGCGGCCCTCCTCGTGCCGATGATCCTCAAGAAGTACCTCCCTCCCGACAAGGTCCGCGAGCTCATCGTCGAGAACGCGCGCAAATACCTCCACCGCGAGGTGCGGCTCAAGGGCGTCGAGCTCAGCGCGATGAAGGGCCTGACCGTCTCCGGGCTCGAGATCTCCGAGGCCCCTGATTTCAAGGCCGGCACCTTCGCGAAAGCGGAGACCTTTGAGCTGCGCGTGGACCTCATGCCGCTCCTTCACGGCACCGTCGCCGTCGACCGGATCTCGCTGGGCGGGCTGCGGCTGACGCTCAAGAAGGTCGGCGCGGGCCGCTACAACTTCTCGGACATTTCGGGCTCGAGTGCGTCGCTCGTGGGCTCAGCCGGGAAATCGGCCACGCCCACGCCGATGGTCCTCGACGTGCGCCACATCGCCGTCTCCGACGGACGCGTCTCGTACGCCGACGCGGCGACCGGCGACTCGCTCACGCTCTCCGAGATCTCCGCCCAGATCAGCGACTTGAGCCTCGACGGCGAGACGCAGGCCGAGGTCTCCTTCAAGGTCTCGGGCAAGCTCGCCAAACGGCCGGTCCAGGCTTCCGTCTCCTATTCAGGAACGATCAGCCCGGCCAAGCTCGACCTCGACAAGGTCGCCGTCTCCATGGCAAAGGCCTCGGTCGACGTCCCCGAGGGCAGGCTTCAGGTCTCTGGCACCGTCAAGGGCGCGCGCTCTCCGGTGCTCGACCTCAAGACCCAGTTCGCTCCGCCGGGCTCCGAGCCGATCTCGGCCGACGTCGCGGGGAAGATCGCGGACGCGGGGACCAAGACCCAAAACGCGTCCCTGACGATCAAGGCCGGCGCTCCGGCGCTCAAAGCCGGAAGCCTCAAGACCTTCGGGGTCCCCGAGGGCCTGGCGCTGCCGGCTTTCAAGCTCGAGGCCGTGGTCGAGGCGACCGCCGAGCAGGCCCTCGTCAAGTCGCTGCGATTCGAGACCGACGGCGCCGCGGCCGATGTTTCCGGGTCGCTGCGCAAGCTCGCTTCCGGCAAGCCCGAGCCCGATCTCACCGTGTCGATGAAGGCGAGCGCGCCGAAGATCACTCCGTTAATCTTCGCCGTCATGAAGGCCTACAAGATGGCGCCGCCCGACGGGCTCGCCGGTCGGGCCGCGGAGCTCTCGGCCGACCTGCGCCTTCAGCCCGATGCCGCCGAGGTCAAGGCGCTGAGCCTCAAGTGCGACGCCGGCTCGGTCAGCGCGTCGGGGCGGGTCCGGGGCTTGGCCTCGGGCCGACTCGAGCCCGAGCTCGACGTCGACGCCAAGCTCTCCTTGCCCGAGCTCAAAGCCGGCGACCTCGCCTTCCTGAAGGCTTACAAGGTCGAGGTCCCGCCGGAGCTCGACCTGCCGCCCGCGAAGACGGCCGCGCGGCTGCGCTACACGAAGGACGCGCTGTCGGTCGCCGAGCTGCTCTTGGAGAACCAGTACATGACCCTCAAGGCGGGGGGCGAGGTCCGAGGCATGAGGTCGAAGCCCTCGGGCACGGTCAACGGCTCGGTGCGCCTGCGCCTGCCGGCGCTCACGGGCAAAGACCTCTCCGCCCTCAAGCTGATCCCGAAGGTCAGCGTGCCCGCGGCTCTCTCATGGCCGGCTACCGAGGCCGACGCCGTCTTCCGCTTCGACGGCTCCGACTTCGAGGTCTCGAAACTCCATGTCAAGAACCCGCGCCTCTCCGTCGAAGGCTCCGCATCGGTCCGCAAGCTGACGGCCGCGCCCAGCTTGACGATGGACTTGAAGGCCGAGCTTCCGGCGTTCGAATCCTCCAACGTCGCCTTCGTCGCGGCGATGCCGCCGGACCTCAAAGTGCCCGCCTCAAAATTCGAGGCGCGCCTCTCCGGCAGCCAGGACGCGGTCGAGATCGGTTTCCTGAAGCTCGCCATGGGCCGCAACTCGGTCGCGATGAAGGGCTCGGTCAAGAGCCTCAAGACGGCCCCCTTCTTCTCGCTGGCCGTCGACTGCCCCGGCTTCGTGCTCGAGGAGTTGACCGATTTCTCGCCGCAGACCCGGGAGATGGGCCTCAAGGGCGTGGGCCGGTTCCGGGTCTTCGTCGCCGGCGAGCCCTCGAAGGGGACCGCCTCTTATAAAGGAGACCTCGAGTTTCGGGGAATCCGGCTCGCCGCCGGGGGCGTCAAGCTTTCGGAGTTCAACGGCAAGGGGAGCTTCGACGAGGGGCGCATCAATTTTCCGTCGATCGCGGGCAAGCTCGACGATGGGAATCTCGAGATGGACCTCAGCGTCAAGAACTATCTCAAGAGCCCCTTCATCGAGATCCAAAAGGGCACGATCGACTCGCTCGATGTGGGCAAGCTCCTGGCGGCGAAGGACTCGATGGCCAAGACGAAAGGCCCCTCGGCGCCTGCCGCGGCCGCGCCGCCGGTCAAGCCCTTCGGCATCAAGATCTGGGACTCGTTCACCGTGCAGAGGCTCGTGCACCCGTTCGCGACCCTCGACAAGGCCAGCCTGAAGTGCAATCTCACGGGCGTGACGCCGGATTTCAAGCAGCTCGACGGGACAGCGAACTTCAGCGTCGGCGGGGGACATCTGCTCGACCTCGACAAGATCGCGGAGAAAAACCCGCTTGTGAAGGTCATGGCGGTGCCGATCCTGATCATGCGCGGGATCGGGATCTTCCCGAACCTTAAGGACATCGGCTTCTCGGAACTAACCGGCGACTACGACATCAACAAGGGCGTCGTGGACATCAAGGAGTTCCACCTCTCCGGGGACAAGCTCTTCGTCAACATCAACGAGGGCCGCGTCGACCTGCCGCGCGACAAGGTCAAGCTCGACGTCCAGGTCAAGGCCGGCGTGGTGGGCCTGCACAAGGTGATCTGCGGCAGCATCAGCAAGCCCGACGGAGTCTGCGCGGGGGGCGAGGCGGAGAAGCTGTTGAAGGGCGGAGTCGGCAACGCTGTCGACGGCGCCAAGGACACGCTCAACCAGGTCGGTCAGCCGGTCAAGCAGATCCTCGACATCTTCAAGAAATAGCCTACTCCGGCCGGGAGCGGGGGCGCCTCATGGGCCGGCGCATCGGCCCAGGCCCAGGGCCGGGGCCCTCGTCGGCGACGACCACAGATGAGCCCGGCGGCAGCAGCCGGCCGATCAGAGCCTCGAGCGCTTTGGCGTAGCCCGCAAAACCGCTCCTGAGGTCGTCGGCCGTGATCGCGTAGTGCTCATCGGGCTGGACGCCCAGGTTCTCGATGGGCTTGCCGCCCGGGCGGACCGCGATGGTCCACGTGTAGGCGAGGTGCTCGATGCCGTACTGGTTGGGAATCTCGACGGACTTGACCGCGCCGCCGGCGCCGGCCGTGCGCACCCCGAAGATGGCCGCGCGCTTGTTGTCCTGCATGACCGCCGCGAAGAAGTCCGCGGCAGAGAAGTCGAGCTCGTTGATGAGCACGACGATGGGCTTGGTGTAGCGCGTCGTCGGGTGCGGCTCGATCTGCGAGACGCCGAAGATGTAGGTCGGGTCGGTCAGGCGCCGACCGGCCTTGAGCTCGGACAGGACGAAGTGGGCGTAGTCGACCAGCGGCTGGAGCATGGCCTTGGGCCCGGCCGTGAAGCCCTGCATCATCTCCTGGAGGACCTGCTCCATCTCCTGCATGATCCCGGGGTCCGAGGCCTGCTTGAGGATCTCGGCCGCCATCGCAGCGTCGCTCTCGTCGATCATCAGGCGGTGCTTGGCCACGGCCAGAGGCTTGTCGGTCAGCATCGAGAGCAGGTCGTTCATGTAGAACATGTTGCCGCCAGGGTTGTTGACCTGGTCGATGACGAGCCCGTCGGTCTCCGCCTGGAGCTTCTCGACGAGCTTTTCGAAGAGTTGGGCCGCCGCGTCGGTGTTGCCGCCGCCCATGTAGTCGGGGATGCGCACGTAGCCGAGCTTGCGCCCCGCGGCGTCCTTGTAGATCTTGACGACGAAGGGGACCTGTGCCGCGATCTGCGGCGGCAATTCCCAGACGACGGTCCCGAGCGCGGGGACGTAGGTCTTCTTGCCGCCGATCATGAAGCCGTTGTCGGGGCTCGCGGCGGCGAGCTCCGAGAAGGGGCCGGCCATCGGATGGGCCATCGACGGCAGGAATCTCTCGAGCAGCTGGCGAACGGCCGAGCGCGGCGCGGGCCGGGGAGCGGGAGCGGGGACGGGAGCCCCGGGCGAGGCGAGCCCGTTGTCGGTCTCGGGGCCGAGCACGACGCCGCGCTGCGGAACGTCGGTGGGGATGAGCTCGGGCTGGTAATTCCAGTCGAGCTTGGACGCGTGGGACTTCCCGTCGCCCGTCTTGACGACGAGTTCGACGCCGCCTTGCGGAACTTGCGCGCCGGAGCGGCGCGAGCGGTTGGTGAGCTTCATCTCGGCTAGGCGCGCGTCGGTCTCGGGAGTGTTTGGGACCTTCGTGAAGGAGGCGGCCAGGGCTGAGACGCTTTGCCCGCCGAACGAGACGACCTCGTCGCCGGGCTCGTAGGGGAACTCCGCCGGGCTCAGCTTGGTCCGGTCGACGTAGGCGATGTAGTGCTTCCCGCCCGCGCCGAGGATCATCAGCGGCAGGCCGGCCTTCTCGGTCGAGAAAAAGCTGATGCCCGCGTGGTAGTCCTGCGCCGAGGCGACGAAATCGGCGAGGATGCCCTGGAACTCGTGCTGGGACATGCCGGGCTTGGCGAGGACCTTGGCCCGCGCCTTTTGATACTCGGCCACGAAGTCGACGCCGCGATGGCGCTGCTTCCATTCGATGGGGGCGTAGTGCTCCGTGAAGATCGAGACGATCTGCTTGAGGCTGCGCAGCTTGGCGCTCTGGTCGGGGGTTTGGCCGGCCGCCGTCGCCCCCGAGGGAATGCCGTCATCGGCGCGGCCCTGAAGGGCGCTTTGCAGCCGGCCGCCGAGCCCGGCGGCGTCGCCGGGGGCCGCGTCTTGGATAGGGCCGGCGGCTTCGATATCGGCGGAGACTCGCTGGGTCGTCGCCTCGAGGCTCGCTCCGGGGGCCGGGGCCTCGGCGCGGGGAGCTTCCTGACTGAGGGCCGCCGTCGGCAGGACCGTCGGAGCCATTCTCAGATCGATGGTCTGCGGGGTGACCGGAGACCTGAGCGCGGCGTCGAGCCCCGGGACGCGCGAAAAATCGATCGTCGGCATGACCTTGACGGGCTCGGAGAGCTTGATTTGACCCCCGTCGACCGGCCGGACCTCAAATTGGACCGCGAGCGCGGCTGCGGGCGCGAAAAGGGCCGGCAGGATCAGGTAGAGGGGGTTTTTCATAGAGATAGTCTAACGCGAAAGCGCCCTTCCTCTTATAGGGCTTTGGGACCCGGGGCGGGCAGTCTTGAGACCTAGGTCCGACCGAGCCTAACGCCCTACTTCTTGAAGAGGCTTTTGAGCAGCTGGTTGGTGATGTTCTTGACCGGGTTGGCGAGGAGCTTGGTCAGGCGCGGCTTGACGGAGGGCTTGTCGAAGCTCCCCGTCACGTCGATCTCGATCGGGGCCACGTTGACAGGCTGGATCGCGGCGAGCAGGCTGAGCCGCTGGGCGCCCAGATCGACGCTGCCCGAGGTCCTCACTCCCGCCGCGGCGCTGTCCATGTGGAAGTCGCGGATCGTCATGACGCCGCGGGAGAAGACATAGTCCCCGACGACCTCGGTGAAGAGGATGTGGTTGAAGTCGGGGACGATCTTGAGCGGAGAGAGCAGGCCCCCGACGGTCTGGAGCACCGTGACGGGGATCATCAGGGCCTTCATGAGGCCTTTGCGGCCGCCCTCCTTCTTCTCGCCGGTGAAGGTGCCGCCGGCGACGTGGAGCTTGGCCCAGCCGCCGACGCCGCGCAGGTCGGGCGTGATGCCCGAGAGCTCCCAGGAGACCTTGGTCTCGTTGAGCTTTGCTCCGCTATAGGTCATTTGGCCGACGACGGCCTGGCCTTTCGTCTTCAGAGGAGGAGTCGTCGCTGACTGCGAGGCGGGAGCAGCGGACGCCGCTGGTCCGGCCGCGGCGCTCGCAGGGGCGGAAGAGCCCAGCGTCGCCTGCTTGACGGCCATGAGCCGGTCGAGGTCAAGCGAACTCAGACTCACGTCGAGAGAGACCTCAGGAGCCTTGAGATAGTCGCGGGCCGTCATCGCCAGCTTGAGCTCGCCGTCCCCAAGACGACCGCGCATGTCGGGGACCTCGAGCTTCTTGGGATCGAGCCTCACCTTGCCGCCGACGCTGACCTCGAGCCCCGCGAGGCTGGCCGCGAGCTTGTCGAGCGTCACCGAGAGGCCGCCCGAGGCCGCGTCGAACTCGAGCTGGGAGGCGGCCGCCTCGATGCCGGTCAGGTTCATGGACATTCCGGTCCCGCGATCCGTGTACTCGACGCGGCCGCCGGTCATCGCCGCCCTCTTGACCTTGAGCTCGAAGGCGATCGCCGTGGGGGCGGCGTTAGTCTTCCTAGGCTTGGCCGCCGCTTTCTTCTCTTGAGGAGGCGGGGCGGCCAGGTCGTCGAAATTGAAGCGCCCCTTCTTGTCCTTGATCACGCTGATCAGCGGACCAACGACCGTGATCTTGTCGACGACGACCTTCTTGTGGAGCAGAGGCATCAGTTCGACCTTGAGCTGGAACTCGTTGACGGCCAGGAATGTCCCGGCCGCAAAAGAGGGGCTCTCGGACACCTCGAGGCCGTCGAGGGCGAGGCCTTTGAGCACGCTGACCGAGACGCCGCGCAGGCGCACCTCGCGGCGCAGGGCCTCGGAGGCCTTCTCGACGACGAGCTTTTGGATCTTTTCCGGCGGCAGGAAGAGCCGCAAGGCCACGCCCGCCAAGACGACCGCCAGGATTCCCAGGCCGAGCGCCCAGGCGAAGAACCTGAAGAGTTTCGAGTCGCCTTTGGCCACGGAAGACCTATTGATTCTCGAAGTAGGCGGTGATCGCCTCGTTGAGCTGGCCGGCGACCTTCTTGGCCAGCGAGACGTGCACTCGCCGGACGGCTTCCTTATAGTCCGCGGAGGCCTGCCGGTCCGAGACGTCGAACGCGCTGATGACCTTGTCGGTCTTGCCGTCCTTGAGGCTGACCGTGACCGTGCTGCGCGCCCAGCGCCACTTCGAGCCGTCGCCCTCCATCTGCTGCGTGGCGACCTCGCCGTGGACGAGGATGTCGCCCTCGCCGCCGGACTTGGCCTGCATGCCGAAGCCGTTCAAGCCCTTCACGATGCCCGTCTTGACCTGCGTGGCCGCGTCTCCCGACATGGCGACCACGACGTCGAGCTCCGAGAGCGCCTTGGCGGCCTGTGGCCGCACGGCGGCCGCGTCGACGGGGCTCGGGGATGATTTGCCGCCGGGGTCGAGCACGCGCAGCTCGGCGTTGACGTCCTCCCTGGCCTTGAGCACCGCGAGCAGCTTGAGCGCGGCCTTGACGCGGGGCAGCTTCTCGGAGGCGGCGTCGAGCTGGGATTTCCACTGCACTGCCTCCTTGTCGAACTCCGCGAGCTTGTCCTTGACCGCGAGGATCGCCTTCTGGCGGTCGAGGACCGCCAGCGCGTAGAACTGGCGCGTCGCCTGGTCCTGCCACTTTTCGACTATCTCCACTCCTTCCAGGGCCTTCTGGGAGATGGTCTGGACGCTGTTGGAGATCGACTGCTGGAAGTCGTTCTTCTGGGCCTTCCCGCCGCTCGAGGCGTTGCTTTCCGTCTCGGTCAGGTTCGTGTTGACGTTGACCTGGGACGAGAAGATCTTGGCGATCTCGCCGCGCGCGCGGTCCTCCGCCGATTGGCGGCCGTCGCCCTCGCCGACGCCGAGGAGGTAGCTCTCGTGCGGATATTGCACGCTCTTGCCGTCGATCCAATCGGGCTTGGGGTTCCTCGGGTCGGCGTGGGCGGCGGCGGTCAGCGCGGCGAGCAGGCAAAGAATGAGTCTCATCGGTTCCTCCGGTCTAAAGCGCGGTGCGTAGGCTCAGATAGGTCCTCTTCGATTTTCGAATCTGGACGTCCTTGAAGACATGGCTCGACACCACGCCGCCGGCCGCGTTCTTGAAGTCGACGCGCACGTCGTGCTTGCCCACGGGCAGCTTGAGCCGCGCCATCCGGATCTGCGAGGGCAAGGTGGTCCAGGATCGGGTGTCGGCGACCTCGGTGGCCGCGGCGACGCCGTGGGCCGTCATCCGCGCGGCACCGCCGCCGACGAGGCATTGCCAGGAGTTGGCGCCGTACTGGCGCGCGCAGGCGTCCTTGGCGGCCTTGGCGACGGCCTCGGCGATCACGAACTTGATCGTCGCGCGGGCGATCGCGCGCGTCTTGATGAGCGCGTTGCGGTCCGCCAGGGTCTTCGTGGCGATCGCGGAAACGTCCTCCATCAAGACCGTCTCGCCCGGGGCCTCTTCTCCCGCCTTGACCTCGGAGCCGGCGATCGTGAAGGGGTCTTGAACGTACTCGGGGTAGGAGACCGTGATGGCGTGTCCGAGTATGCCGGCCCGGAGGCCGTTCTCGAACTGCTGCTTGTCGGGATCGTTGGACTGCTGGGCCAGTGCGATCGCCTGGCCCCAGGCGATCTGGAAGGTCTTCGAGATCTTGCGCGGCGCGATCCCGTTGTAGTGGACGAAGACGAGTTCGCCGTGAGGGCCTTCGTTCTTGGGGAACTCGAAGCGAGGCTCCGGCGTGTTGTAGTCCTTGGCGTACCAGGCGTAGGCTTGGGTCGCGGCCTCCATCGAGATGCGCGCGTCGTCCATCTTGCCCTCGTCGGCGTAGAGCAGGGAGTCGAGGTAGCGCGCGAAGGCGTCGTCCTTGTAGACCTTCTTGCCGCCGAGGCGGTCGTTGAGCTCCTGCAGGAACTGCTCAACCTTGCGCGACTCGACCAGGGCCTCCTCCGGTTGATTAAGGAATACGAAGTTGAGCGCCCGGAAGACGTTGGTCAGCGCTCGCTCGTAGGGCTCGCCGGCGTAGTCGACCGTGTTGTCGTTGAGCACGAGCATGCCGGCGGTCTTCGTCACGGATTTGGTGAAGAGCTCCTCCATGCGCTTCTCGGCGGCGTCGAGGCTTTGGTCGCTCTCCTTGTACTTCCCCTCGTGGTGCTCGATGAGTCCCTTGTCGAGGTAGAAGAGCACCATGTTTTTCTTCTTGTATTCGCTCTCCTTGAGGCCGTCGACGAATTGCTCGGCCGCCGAGAAGTTCTGCTGGGCGAGCAAGGTGTTGATCTGCTTCTTGGAGGAGCCCGACGGGCCGGAGCCGCAGCCGCAGAGGAGAAAGAGAGCGGCCCCGACAGTGCAGCTTGTCGGGGCCGCTTTCCCAAATGGCATGGTCTACGTCACCAGCCGGCTTTCGACCGCTTGACGAACTTCTTGATCTTCTTGGAGCCGTTCCAGGCGATCTGGTTGGTCGTCATGTTGAGGAGCTTGAGGTTGGTCTGGTAGAGCACGACCGTCTTGCCGCCCTCGGTGTCCTCGATCGAGCTGATGATCCCGCTCAGCATGAAGTCCGCCCCGCTTTCCTGGCCGTGAGCCTTTCGCGTGTCCTCGGAGGAGTTCGTGTCCTGGTCGAGGCGCTCGTCGCGCACGTCGCCGCGCTCCCCTTTGGAGGCCACGAACTGCACCTTGCCCGAGTTGATCAGCTCGCGCTGGAGGTCCTCGGTGAAGGTGTCGGTCGCGATGTGCTCGTGGCTCTGGTTCTTGACCGTGCCGACGATGACGGTCGGCTGCTTGCCGAAGCCCGAGAGCCAGGGCCGGGACAGGCAGTCCCGGATCATCTCCTCGGCCACCAGCCTGGAGTCGGTGTCGTTCCAGTGCCCGCTGATGTCCTTGACTTCCTCGACGTCCATCCGCTTGACCGAGGTGTCGCCGCAGCCCGCGAGCCCGGCCGCCGCCAAGGCGCAGCCCGCCAGGACGATGAGTCCCTTGTTCATAGGTCCTCCGCGCCAGCCGGCTTAGTGAGCCTTGCTTTCTTCGGCCTGAAGCTCGTCGAAGGCCTTCTCGGCGTTGGCCTTGACGTAGTCGCGGACCTTGCTGTCGAGCTCCTTGGAGTCGGCCAAGGTCTGCTCGACGGCCTTCATGTCGAGCTTGCAGAGCGCGAACATCGTGCCGTCCGTCGGGTCCTTCCAGTGGTCGACGATGATCGCCCCGTGGAGGGTGAACTTCGCGAAGGACTTCAAGGTCTGGCTGACGTGCTGCTCCTCAGAGGACTTGCTCATGTCTCCGGCGGTGGTGGAGGCCATGTAGTCCTTGCTGAGCACCGCGACGTAGGTGTTCATGATCTTGGCGATCTCCGCGCGGGCGCGGTCGTCGCTGGCCGTCACCGAGAGGGCGCGGTTGCGGATGCCCTGCGCGATGCCGACGCCGTAGAAGACCCCGGCGCCGCCGTCCTTGAAGGCGCCGCTTCCTTTATTGACCCAGTCGGGGGCCTGGGCCGCGATGGGGCCCTTGACCGCTCCGCCGCCGCAGGCCGTCACCATCACGGCGAGCGCGGCCGCCGACAAAAGCGCGCTGATCTTGCTGAAGTTCTTCATTCGAGTCCTCCTCGGCTTCTTGATGAGCCTGTCTTTCGAGAGTCTAACAGACCCTTATTGGGTTGTCAAGGCGACCAAGGTCGCTGTGACCGATGTCACAACCCGGCGACTTATTTTTGTATGATGGCCCGCGATGCAGGACGAGAAAAACCTCGCTTGGCTCGATCTCGAGATGACGGGCCTGGAGCCAGAGAAAGACCTGATCATGGAGATCGCCACCATCGTGACCGACAGCGAGCTCAATGTCCTGGCCGAAGGCCCGGTTATGGCGATCCATCAGCCCAAGAAGATCCTCGATTACATGGACCCGTGGTGCGTCGAGCAGCACGGAAAATCCGGCCTCAGCGAACGCTGCCTCAAGTCCAAGGTCACGGTCGCCGAGGCCCAGGCGCGCACCGTCGAGTTCATCTCCCAGTACTGCCCCGAGCGCAAGGCGCCCCTGTGCGGCAACACGATCGGCCAGGACCGGCGCTTCCTCGTCAAGTACATGCCCGTCCTGCACGAGTATTTCCATTACCGGTCGATCGACGTCTCGACGGTGAAGGAGCTGGTCTCGCGCTGGTATCCCGATGAGAAGTACGTCTACTCGAAGACCAAGCAGCACGAGGCCCTCGAGGACATCCGCGAGTCCATCGCGGAGCTCCAGCACTACCGCAAGACCGTCTTCAAGTAGCATGCGTCTCGCGCTGGCCCTGGTGTGGCTGGCCGTCCCGGCGCGGGCCGCCGTCAAGAACCCCGACACGCTCGTCGAGGCGGTCTATTGGGAGGTCGAGAGCCTCGATCCCGACTGGAGCGCGAGCCAATACCCACTCTTCAACATCTACGAGACGCTCGTCGACTACGAGGGCGCCGGCTACGCGCCCAAGGACTTGAGGCCGCGGCTGGCGGCGAAAATCCCCACGCGGGAGAACGGCCTGATCTCCGCCGACGGCCTGACTTACCGCTTCCCGATCCGCAAGGGGGTCAAGTTCCACGACGGCTCGCCGCTGACGGCCGAGGACGTGCGCTACTCGCTGCTGCGCTTCCTCTTGAGCGACCGCGCGGGCGGAAATTCCCAGGCGCTGCTCGAGCCCGTCTTGGGCGTCGTGTCGAGCCGCCGCGACGACCGGCCCATCGAAGGGCTCTACGAACAGGCGGCCCGGGCGGTCGCCGTGGAGAACGGCGACGTCGTCGTGCGCCTGGCCAAGCCGTTCGCCCCTTTCCTGGGCATCTTGGCCAACTTCGGCCGCGTCGTCTCGGAGTCCTGGTGCGCGGCGCACGGGCAATGGGACGGCGGCGCGCAGACTTGGAAGCGCTTCAACGACCTCTCTTCTCAAGACGCGCTGCCGATGACTCTGGCCAACGGCACGGGGCCCTTCGCTTTGGAGCGCTACGACCCGGTCTCCCGCGAGATTTGGCTCAAGCGCAACGACGCGTATTGGCGCGGCCCGGCCCGCCTGCGGCGAGCGCTCATCAAGTCCGTGCCCGATTTCGGCGCACGCAAGCTCATGGCGCAGGCCGGCGACGCCGACGTCATCTCGGCCTCGCCGATCAACGCGCCGCAGCTGCGGGGCATCAAGGGCGTGAGCGTCGATTGCGGGCTGCGCAAGCTCCAGACGCCGATCTCCTTCTTTTTCCAGTTCAACGGCAGCACCACGACGGCCAACCCGAATGTCGGCTCGGGCAGGCTCGACGGTCAGGGAATCCCTCCGGACTTCTTCTCCGATAAGGACGTGCGCCGGGGTTTTTCCTACGCCTTCGACTACGACGCGTACCTCCGCCAGGCCCTGCGCGGCGAGGGGGCGCGGCCGACGGGCCTCATCCCGCCGGGGCTGCGGGGCCCCAAGGCGAGGGCGCCGGCCGTGCGCTTCGACCTCGGCCAAGCCGAGGCGCACTTGAAGCGCGCCTGGGCGGGGGATGTCTGGAAGAAGGGCTTTCGCTTCACTTTGGCGCTCTTGGAGGGAGACGACGTCGTGCAGGCCGCAGCACTGATGCTCAAGAAAAATATCGAGTCGCTCAACCCGAGCTTCCGGATCGACCTCCGCTCGCTCTCGGCGCCTACGCGGACCGACCAGCTTCGCCGCCGGGCCATTCCGCTTTTCTTCGCCTTTTGGACCGCGGACTACCCCGACGCTCACGACATCGCCTTCCCGCTGATGCACTCGGCAGGCTTCTACCCGAGCCAGCTCGGCTATTCCAATCCCCGCGCGGACCGGCTCGTCGAGCGGGCCGCGGGCGAGCTCGATGAGGCCAAGCGCGGCGAGCTCTACGACCAACTGGAGGCGATCATGGAGGAGGACCTCCCCTACGTTCCAATCGCCGAGAAGACCAACTGCCGCGTCCAGCGGACCTGGCTCAAGGGCTTCGTCTTCAATCCCGCCGTCCACGCCGAGCCGTACGGCAGCGTTTTCTACGATCTGTACAAGGCGCAGTAGCGTCGCTCGTCATTCCGGCTTCTCGCAGGTCTTGGCTTTGTCCGCGTCGACGAAAATGGTGCCGTTTTTTACGGCGAAGGCATCGGCGCGCGCGTTGCAGGAATCGCAGGCCGGAATGATGTACGCTCCGGGGTCTCCCGGATTGACGACGCGCGCTCCTTGAGTCGCCTTGTTGAAGCACCCGGGGACCGAGCAGACCGCCGGCCACGTGCGTCTCGAAACGGTGAGCCAATGCTGATTCCAGCTTCCGCATTTGCAAGTCTTAAAGCGGATGTCGCTTTGAATTTTCCAGCCAGTCGCGGGGAATCCCATCTATTTCTCCTGTAGAATCATTTTTTGAGCCGACCTTTCCCAGCCATTTCAATGGCCCAGCTCGGCGGGACTTTGAGCCCTGAAAGAAGATACAGCCTCCCGGCTGCCCGAAAAACAACCATGGAGGTTTCTGATGATGTACCGTCCTTGTTTTTACAGCTGAAATGAGTCCACGAAGCAGCCCAGCCATTCTTGAGCTTGCCCTGGCCTGGCTGGCCCTTTGTGCAGTTCGAGACATGGGATTTCATATCTTCTTCGAAGTGTCCAACCTCTTTGGGGAGGGATTTCCCTGCCGCGCGTTCGTCTAACAGGCTAACGGCAAGGCTCGCATTCCCGCGTCCTAGGAACATGAGTGCGTTCTCGAAGCCTGCTATCCCATATGTAATCGCAAATTCTTCTGGGTGGGGGAATTCCAGCACCGCGTCTTTTGTCGCCTCCCAGGCCAGCTTATTTGAAAAAGTTATACCTTGGTCTGCGGCAGCGGCGAATGCGCAACAGCTGGCGAGAATGGCTATCAATGCCAATCGCATGATCTTCTCCCGATTTTTTGAAAAAATGCCTAACGCTTGGCCCATTTCTGGAACAAGAATACCCCGGAATGGCGCCGAAGTCAATGCCGGATTTTCCCCGATATTCGGGCGCCTCATTCCATATAATATAGTACAATCCGACAGGATCGCAGAACGCGCCATTGCCCATGCAACAAGACATCCTCGCCATCGCGCCGCGGCCCCCCGATCCCGACGGCTCTCCCGCCGACCGCGCCCTGTACAAACTCCTGACGCGCCTGTCGCGCACGGCGCGCGTGCAGTGCATACCCCAGGCGCCGCCGCTGTCCTGGCGCACCCTCAGGGCGGCGCTCGCCGTCAACGGAGTCGAGGTCAAGGCCGATTGGACCGTTCCCCAGGGAGATTTTTTCGAGCGCATCCGCCAGACCGTGCGCACGCGGGAGTTTTCGGCCGTGATCGTCGCAGGGGCCGAGGCGGCGCAGCAGTGGCTCAAGCCCCTGCGCATGCTGGCTCCCGCTCAAACGATCGTCTGCTACCTGCCCGAGGCAAATCAAGCCCTCGGCGGGCTCGCCGACGGCGCGCAGGACCCGCGCACACGCTGGAAGCGCGCCTTGAGCTTCGCCGATGCGGTCTGGGTCGACGAGCCCGGAGACGCCTTGGTCCTGCAGCGCGCGGGCGTCATGCTCGGAGGAGAGACCCCGGCCGCCGCGGCGACGGGCCGCTGGAACGCGCGCGAGTTCGCGCAGGCAATGTCGGCCGCGGCTAAGTCCCGCGGGGCGGCTCGCGGCTCGGTCGAGCTCAGCGCGCCGGGTCTGCCGCGCGCCGAATCAGCGGCGCTGCTGCGCGGCGCCAAGGAAGTGGCGGGCCGCGCCTCGGCATCCGAGAGCGTCTCGAGCGTCGACGCCGTCGCCGCGCTCAACTGCGTGCTCGCCGGCTCGCGCGCCGAATATCTCTGGCTCTGCGCCCACTCGTTCAAACCCTCGCAGAATCTTTTCCGGACGCTCTGGGAAGGCATGCGCGTCCTGCCCTTCGCGGGCGGCGCCGCTCCGGTCGACTGCGCCAGACGCCCCGGCGCCAAGCCGGGAGTCCGGGAAGACCTCTTCGAGGCCGCCTGGGCGCTGGGGCGCAAGGGCGACTGGCACGAGGTCGACCATCTCTCGCACTTCTGCTGCGTTTTGCTTCGCCGGCGCGCCGTCAAGGCGGCCGGCCTTCTTGATGAGCGCTTCCTCGACCCGCAGTACGCTTTGATCGACTACTGCCTGCGCCTGCAGCAGGCCGGCTATCCGGTCTACCAGGCCCGCGACGCCTTGGTCTTCTGCCGCCAATCCTCGCGCAGGCCGGCGCAGGGCGCCGCCGACGACGATCAGCGCGAGCTGCTGGTCGAGAAGTGGAGCAAGGGGAGCCTCAAGCTCATGGAATCGCTTTCGACCGCCCTCGAGCCCCGGGGCTATCGCATGGACCCGGTCGTCGCCGAGGGCTTCCGGGGCACGAAGAAATGACGGCCAGGCCCCGAGTCCTGCTCGTCACGCCGATGCCGCCGTACCCGCCCGACAACGGAGGCCTGCTGCGAATTTTCTCGCTGGCCGCCAGGCTCGTCGACCGCTACGATTTTTCTCTCCTGACTTTCGTTCGCAAGACCGGCGAGCGGCGCTTCCAGCAGAACGCGGCGGCGCTCGCTCTGAGCAAGATATTCTCCGAGGTCCACGCCATTCCGAAGGAGACCACCGAGGTCCCGCGCGCCGCGGCCCCGGTCCTGCCGCAGACGGCGCGCGAGTGGTTCTCGCCCGAGCTGGCCTCCTCCTTGTCCCAACTGACCTCGCAGGGACGCGTCGACCTCGTCCACATCGAGTTCCTGCAGATGGCCTTCTACGCCTACTACGCCAAGAATGTCCTGACCGTTTTGACCGAGCACGACTTGAGCCACCTCTCTCTGTTCAACTCGTATTTCCGCGAATGGACGGGCCTCAAGCGCTGGACTCAGATCCCTCAGTGGCTCGCCACGCGCCGCTACCATCGCGAGGTCTGTTCGCGCTTCGACGGGCTCGTCGCGCTGACGCCGGGCGACCAGGCCCTGCTTGGCCGCGCGGTGCCCGAGGCCGAGGTCTCGCTGATCCCGACCTGCGTCGACCTCGAGCGCTTCGCCTTCCGGCCCGAGCCCGACGGGGGCGCGCCGGTCGACTTCGCTTATGTGGGCCACTACCCCCACTTCCCCAACGAGGACGCGGCCCTTTGGTTCTGCCGCGAGACCCTGCCCTTGATCCGGCGCCGCCGGCCGCAGGCGAGCCTGCTCCTGATCGGCTCCTCGCCGACGGATCCGGTGCGCGCTCTTTCGGGCCCCAGAGTCGAGGTCACGGGCACCGTCGGCGACATTCGCCCGTCGCTGGACCGCGCCAAGATCTTCGTCGCTCCCGTGCGGCTGGGTTTCGGGATCAAGGGGAAGGTCCTCGAGGCCTTCGCCCGCGGCCTGCCCGTCGTCGCGACGACCGTCGTGCAGCGAGGCATACCGGAGTGCCGTCCCGAGGAGCACCTGCTGGTCGCCGACAGCCCGGCCGATTTCGCGCGGCAATGCCTGAGGCTCGCGGAGGATCCCGCGCTGCGGCGGAGGCTTGCGCAGAGCGCGCGGGAACTCGTCGAGCGGCATTACCAGTGGCGCGCGTCCTGCGACAAGCTCGACGCGCTCTACCGCGGCCTGCTCGGCGAAAGGGCCTCCGAGCGGACGGACCGCGAGCTGGAGCCCGCCGCTTGATCAAGGAGCGCACCGAGGTCGACTTCGTCCTGCGCCAGCTCGACGCCTGGGTCGAGCGCGGGCTCTCCAAGCTCGAGCAGCGCCGCCACCCTGAGCCCCTGCGCGAGCTTCACCTCGAGCTGACCCACCGCTGCAACCTCAAGTGCGTCATGTGCCACCACTGGGAGATGCCCTTCGATGACCCCGCCTCCGTGAAGCGGGAGATGGGACTTGCCGAGATCAAGAAGCTCGTGACGGAATCGGCTTTGCTTCAAGACGTCGAGATCGTGGTGCTGACGGGCGGCGAACCTTGGCTGCGCGCCGACATCGACGACATACTCGTTTTTCTCTCGAAGCAGCTGCCCAAGGCCCGCATCGGCGTGCTGACCAATTTTTGGAACACGGAGATGGTCCGAAGGCGCCTGACGGCGGCGCGGGACCGAGGCGTTAAGAACCTCTGGCTGGGCTCTTCGCTCGACGGATTGGAGGAGGCGCACGACGAGGTCCGCGGACAGAAGGGCGCGTTCAAGGGCTTGATGGAGACCGCCGCCATGGTCCGCTCGGAATTTCCGGGCATGGATTTCAGCTTCAGCTTCACGATCACCCCGCGCAACTACGGCGAGCTTTGGGCGACCTACCAGCACGTCAAGCAGCTGGGGCTTTGGTTCGGGGCTCAGATGGTCGTCAACCACCAGGGCTTCGAGGCGCCGGAGACATCCGTTTGGAAGAAAGCCGAGCTCGAGCGCGTGACCGAGCAGCTCGACGCGATCCTCCTTGACATCTGCCGCTCAGAGGGAGCCGTGAAAAAGCTCCTGGAGGGCAAGCAGAAGGAATCGCTTTGGCTGTGGTCCAAGCTGCTGTATTGGCGCTACCTGCGCAAGTACGGGGAAAGACCCGCGCGCTTCTTCAAGGACTGCCTCGCGGGCCAGCGCTACGCGATGTTCTCCCCGGAGGGCGACCTCTTCTTCTGCCCCGTCAACAAGCACCGCACGATCGGCAGCGTCAAGGAGAAGGGCTTCGACGCGCTCTGGTCGTCCAAGAAGGCGGCTTCCGAGCGCAAGTTCGTCGACTCCTGCAAGTGCGACTGCTGGCTCAATTGCATCGCCAACCCCATCCTGGACCGCGTCGTCGAGCTCGGGGCATGACTCAAAGACACGCGGCGAGGCCTTTGGCGAGCATCATCATCCTCTGCCACAACGACCGAAAATACCTGCGCGGCTGCGTGGCCAGCATCCGGCGCTTCACGCCCGAGCCGCACGAGCTGATCTTCGTCGACAACGACTCCCAGGACGGCGCCTACGAGGACCTCGTGCGCATCCAGAAGACCTCGAAGGTCCCCGTGCGCGTCATCCGCAACAAGGAGAACCGATTTTTCGCGGGCGGCAACAACCAGGGCATGCGCGCCGCGCGGGGAGAGAACCTCGTCTTGCTCAACGCGGACACGGTCGTGACGCCGGGCTGGCTCTCGGGACTGGCCGACTGCGCCAAGCGCGACGAGCGCGTCGGCCTCGTCGGGCCCTACACGAACCAGGCCGCGGGCCTGCAGGTGCTGTGGCCGCCGTCTTACGGAACCCCGAAGGAGCTCCCTGAGTGGTCGCGGGCCTGGTCGCGGGAGCGGCGCGGCCGCGCGCGGCAAGCGCCCTGGCTCGTCGGCTTCTGCTTCCTGATTCCGCGCCGCGTCGTCGGCGAGGTCGGCCTGCTCGACGAGCGCTTCGGCCCCGGCGGTTTCGAGGACTACGATTACTGCCTGCGCGTGAGATTGGCGGGCTACGAGCTAGCCATCGCCGAGGACGTCTACATACATCATTTTGGAGGAAGAGGCTATGCCAACATGCGGTACGAAGAGCTCAGGGGCGGCAACCGCCGGGTCTATTGGGACAAATGGAGCCAATGGACTCGCGATCGCTTCGCCCGCGGCGGAGCCCGGCAGGATGCCGGTCTCCCGGCCCTTCGCTCCTGACAAGATATTCGCGCACAAAGACCGCGTCGCCGAGTGGCTGGAGACCGGCTCCTCCAAGCCCGTCACGGTCGAGATGGACATGACCAACGTGTGCAACCAGGCGTGCCCGCATTGCTTCGGATTCTACCCTGAGCGCGA
>JACQAZ010000036.1 GCA_016194705.1 Elusimicrobiota bacterium
CTCGGTCGCGGCTTCGTTCAAGAAGACCCAGGCCCTTCCCTCCTACGCCCGCGCGAAGATACTCGCGGCGGTCGCCGACGGCATCGAGAAAGAGGCCGAGGCCTTCGCCAAGCTTATCTCGGAGGAGGTCAAGAAGCCTCTGAAGGAAGCCCGGCGAGAGGTCGGCCGCGCGGTCTTCACGTTCCGCTGGTCGGCCGAGGAGGCCAAGCGCTTCGGCGGCGAGGTGCTGCCTTTGGATCTCGACGCCAACACGGAAGGCAGGATCGCCTTGACGAGAAGGATCGCGCGGGGCCCGGGTCTTTTCATCACGCCGTTCAATTTTCCGCTCAACCTCGTCGCGCACAAGGTCGCCCCGGCTTTGGCCGTCGGGATGCCTTTCGTCCTCAAGCCCGCGCCGCAGGCTCCGCGCACGGCTTTGAAGCTCGCCAAGCTCATCAAGGACGCCGGCTGGCCCTCCGAGGCAATCGCCGTGGTCTCGGCGCCCGTCGAGGCCGCGGAGGCCTTGGTCCGGGACGATCGTTTCGCCGTGCTCTCGTTCACCGGCAGCGCGAAGGTCGGCTGGCACTTGAAGTCGATCGCGGGCAAGAAACACGTGCTCTTGGAGCTCGGCGGCAACGCGGGCGTCTTCGTGGCCCGCGACGCCGATGTGCCCTGGGCCGCGGCGCGCTGCGCCTGGGGCGCGTACTATTACTCGGGCCAGGTCTGCATCTCTGTTCAGCGCATCCTCGTCGAGGCGCCGGTCTACAAGGAGTTCAAGGACCTCTTCTTGAAGAACGTCGCGGAGCTCAAGATCGGCGACCCTCTCGATGAAAAGACCGACATCGGCCCCTTGATCGATTCCAAGTCGGCCGACCGAGTCGAGGACTGGATCAAGGAGGCCGTCGCCGGCGGCGGGAAGCTGGTCTGCGGAGGCAAGCGCGCGGGCGACGTCATCGAGCCGACTCTGGTCGAGGGCGCGCCCGATTCCTGCAAGCTCTCCTGCGAGGAGGCCTTCGGCCCGGTGGCGACGCTCGACCGGGTCAGCACGCGCGCGGACGCATTCGAGAGGATGAGTTCCGGCTCTTACGGACTGCAAGCGGGCGTGTTCACCAACGACCTCAACTCGGTCCTTTCCGCTTGGAACCATATCCCGGTCGGCGGGCTGATCGTCAACGACATCCCGTCCTTCCGCTCGGACGCGATGCCCTACGGCGGCACGCGCGACTCCGGCACCGGCCGCGAGGGCGCGCGCTACGCGATGGAGGAGTTCACTGAGCTGCGCACCTTGGTCATCAAGCCGTAAGGAGACGACATGAGCGCTTTGGTCGAATGCGTCCCGAATTTCTCTGAAGGCAAGGATAAGAAAAAGGTCGATGCGATCGTCGCCGCGGCCAAGGCCGCCGGCGTCATCATACTCGACGTCGAGACCGACGCCGACCACAACCGGTGCGTGCTGTCCTTCGTCGGCGCGCCGCAGGCGTGCCTGGAGGCCTGCTTCCAGGTCGCCAAGAAGTGCCGCGAGCTCATCGATCTCAACAAGCACAAGGGCGAGCACCCGCGCATGGGCGCCGTCGACGTGATCCCGTTCATCCCGGTCGACGGGATCACGATCTCGGAATGCGCCAAGCTTGCCGAAAAGCTCGCCGAGCGCATCGGGCGTGAGCTCGAAATCCCAGCCTATCTCTACGACCACGCGGCCAAGGTCCCCGAGCGCAAGGATCTCGCCAATGTCCGCAAAGGCCAGTTTGAGGGCCTCAAGGAGCTCATCGGCAAGGACCCGGCAAAGAAGCCCGATTTTGGACCCAACCGCATCCATTCGACCGCGGGAGCCGTCGCCGTCGGCGCGCGCCAGCAGATCATCAACCTCAACCTCAATCTCGACATCCACGACATTGCCGCCGGCAAGGACATCGCCAAGCGCGTGCGCGCCTCCGGCGGGGGACTCCCCTGCGTGCGCGCCAAGGAGATCGACCTGTCGGCCCGCAAGCAGGTCCAGATCTCGACCGTGCTGACCGACTACAAGACCACGCCGATGCGCAAGGTCATCTTCGAGGTCTTCAAACTCGCCAAGGAGCACGGCGGCACGGTCAAGACCGCCGAGATCGTCGGCCTTCTGCCGCGCCAAGCCTTGCTCGACTTCGCCATCGAAACCTTGACCTTGGAGAATTTCAACGCCGAGGTCCAGATTCTCGAGAACCGCCTGGCCGCGGTCGGCGCGACGCAGGCTGTCGGTTGGCGCCAAGCCGCCGACATCGTCTCCGACGGTTTGTCGAACACCGACGCGACGCCCGGCGGCGGCTCGGCCGCCGGAATATCCGGAGCGATGGGGTGCGGATTGGGCCTCATGGCCATCGGCATCACATTGAAGTCGAAGAAGCTCGACGAGGGCAAGCGCCCCGGCCTCGAGAAGGCGGCCGGAGCCCTCAAGCTCCTCAGGGCGGACTTATCGCGTCTGACCGGGGAGGACGCCGCGGCCTTCGACAAATTCATGGACGCGATGAGCCTGCCCAAGGACGATCCGGCGCGGCCCGCCAGGATGCAGGCGGCTCTGATCCACGCGGCCGAGGTGCCGCTCCAGACGGCCGCGACGGCCGCCGAAGCGCACAAGGTCGTCAAGGACGCCCTGCCCTCATCCGGCGCGGCGGTCGCCTCGGACATGAACTGCGCCCTTCATCTGCTCAAGGCCGCCGGGCTCTGCGCGGCCGAGAACGTCCGCATCAACCTGGGCGGCATCAAGGACCAGTCGAAGAGCAAAGAGCTCGAATCGCGTCTCAAGGCCTGCCTGCCGGCATGAACGAGGCTGTCTTCTGGCTGGCGGCCGCCGGCTGCCTGCTCCCGCAAGTTTCGGCCGGAGCGGCTCTCGTCTTGGGGATCGCCGTCGCGCTGGCCTTCGGCAATCCTTACGCCAAGCAGTCCAAGGCGGCTTCCGCCAAGCTTCTGGCTTGGTCGGTGATGGCTCTAGGCGCCGGCATGAATCTGCTGGCCGTCGCTCGCGTGGGGCTGCAAGGCTTCGGCTACACGATCGTTGGCATCGCCGCGACCTTGGCGCTGGGACTGCTGCTGGCCAGGCTGCTCAAGGTGGAGCGTCACATAGGCCTTCTGATCTCCGTGGGAACCGCGATTTGCGGGGGCTCCGCGATCGCCGCGGCCGCCGCCGCGATCCGCGCAAAATCGCACCAGATCTCCGTCGCTTTGGCGACCGTGTTCTGCCTCAACGCGGCGGCGCTTCTGATCTTCCCGCCCCTGGGCCGTCATTTCGGCCTTGCCGAGCGAGCCTTCGGCTTGTGGAGCGCGTTGGCCATCCACGACACGTCGTCCGTGGTCGGCTCGGCGCTGCAGTACGGGCCGCAGGCCCTCGAGGTGGCCGCGACCGTCAAGCTTGCGCGCGCGCTGTGGATCGTGCCGGTGACCTTCGCGCTGGGCTTGTTCTGGCCGCACGCCGAGCCCGCCGAGGGCGCGGCCAAGGCCAAGAAGCCATGGTTCATCCTCGGTTTCCTCGCGGCCGCGGCGCTGGTGACTTTCGTGCCGGAGCTCAAGGCTGCGGGGGCTTTCGTCTCCTCGGCCGGCAAGCGCGCCCTGGTGCTGACCTTGTTTCTGATCGGCTCGGGGCTCTCGCGCTCGGCCGTCAAGGAGGTCGGCTGGCGCCCTTTCGCTCAGGGCATCGTGCTCTGGCTGCTCGTCGGCACGGGCGCTCTCTCGGCGATACTGGCCGGGTGGGTGCGTTAGCGGTAGGAGAGCTCTGCGACGCGGGCCGGGACGAGGAGGTTGAGCTTGCGCTCGGCCAGGCCGATGCGCGCGATCGCGCTCGAGTTGAACTCGAGGCAGTCGGCCTCGATGCCGTCGGAGAAGATGAGCCCGTTCTGCGGCATGTAGGAGACCAGCTCGAGCTCCCGGCCAGGCTCGATGCGGCCGAAGACCAGGCCGGCCTTCGAGGTCTTGCTGACGAAGGGCTCGCGCACGGTGAAATAGAGCAGGTCGGCCTCCCAGTCGAAGCGGTATCCTTCGCTCACGGGCGCGTTGGCGCGGGCCTTGGTGAAGCCGTCGACCAGGCCGGCGGCGCCTGTCAAGAGCGAGCGGAACCAGCCCGTCGAGCCCGCTCCCGTCGTCACGATGAGCCCGCTCGAGCTTTGGTCCTCGCTGCGGCCGCAGAAGGTGATCCGGTAGCGCGCCGAGACGTGCGAGCGGGGGCCGATGAAGAGGTCGTTGATCGCGTAGAGCGTCTGGCCGTCGTTGAGGGAAGCCTTGGCCATCGTGACCCCGCGGGCCGGCAGGCCCCCGGAGAGCGCGGCGGAGAATGCCTCCGGGGCCTGCTCGACGGAGAAAGGGACGAGGATGCCGTCGACGCGCCGCGCGTCGGGGTTGAGCGCCAGCAGCGGCTGGTCCTTGAGGTACTTCGCGGTGTTGGCGACGAGGCCGTCGGGGCCCAAGGTCGCCACGAGGTCGCTCTCGCCGAACAGGAAGGTCGGCAGGAACTGGCGCTCGACGAACTGCGCGCGCACGCCCCCGGGCAGCGAGCGGCGCAGCAGCTCGAGGGCGCGCTGGTAGGCGTCGTGCGAGGCCTGGTATTCGGAAAACGAGGCTCCCATGTGCTCGACATAGAAGCGGGCCTGGTCGCGGCTGTTGAAGCGCTCGACGAGCTCATCAAGAGCCGTCTTCTTCGTGATGACGACGATCTGGTCGAATGCCGGCATGGGCTACTTCGAGCCGTTCAAGAGCGAGGCGAGGATCTCGGAGGTTATAGTGAGGCTCCCAACTTTGCCTGCGTTAGTTCCGATGTCCTTGAGCGCCAAGGCGAGCAAGGTCTTGGGGTCCTGGGAGCGGTAGGCGCCCATCTCGAGCTCGATGGCCTTCGCGTGGTCCTGCGCCTCCTGACGGACGTTGGCGCCCTGCAGGGAGATCAGCTCCTTGCGGCGCTCCTCGAGCGTGATGTCGGTCGCGAGTTGGTTCTCCTTGATCTTGCGCTCCTCCTCGACGGCGGCCGCGCGGCGGGCGTAGATGGCCTCGTCAGCCCGGCGCAGCAGCGACTCGCGCTGCTCGGCTTCCAGGGCCTTGGCGACCTCGGGGATGGGCTTGGCCGACTGCACGTAAAGGCTCATGAGCTCTACGCCCATGGACTTTAAGCTGGCTTTTTCCTGGATGCGCGAGAGGGCCGCGACCGCGATCGTCTGGAAGTCGTGCAAAGTCTCCTCCAGCGAGCGCTTTTGGATCTCGACGCGCGCCTCCATCTGGATGATGTTGGCGATGCGCTGGGCGAGTCGCTCGGGATCGTTGGTCGTGTAGGAGCGGCGGGCCGGGTCGATCGTGAAGTTGAGCAGCGTCGCCGCTTGGCCGGGGTTCTGGATCCGGTAGGTGAACTGGCCCTGCAGGACCACCGCCTGGAAGGTCTTGGTGACCTCGTTGAAGACGAAGCTCGAGTCCGTCGAACTCGTCGGGATCGCGACGATCTGGGTGTTGTGCTTGAGGTAGTAGAACGCGAGGCCCTGCCCCTCGCGCCGGACCTTGCCGGCGACGTATTTGATGACGTAGTCGGTGGGCTGGCCTTTGAAGAAGCCGATGTTGAGCATGGCGTGTCCTCCCTGTCGTGGGGAGTTTAGCCCTGGCCCGGGTTTTTGTCAAGGCGGCCGCTCAGTAGCTGTAGTTGATGTCGATGAAGGCCTTGAGGCCTTCCTGGCCCACCCCGAAGTCGAGCGATGCGACAAGTTGGGATTTCGCGACCAACCGCAGGGCCGTTCCGAAGACTGGCCGCAAGTACTTCGCCTGAAATTCCTCGGGGTTGGAGGCGACGGTCCCGTACGCGAAGAAGGGGTCGAGCCAAAGCGAGGCCGATACGCCGGAGATCTTCCTTTCATAGAGGCGGCAGCGCTGCTCCGCGCCGAAGACGGCCATGCTGTGGTCGGTGAAGCGGCCCTCGCCGTAGCCGCGGTGGGTGTATTTTCCGCTCAAGCTCGGCAGCAGCCAAAATGGCACGCTGCCCCTGATATCCTCAAAGCGGATGCGCGCGGCCGTCACGAACCGGGGCTCGCTTTCGTTCGGACTTGCGATGGGCCGGAAATGCTTCAACTCGGCGCCGTAGCGGTAATAGTTGTACTCGCTGAGCGCGCTCTTGCTGGCTCCGCCGACGAAGGCCTCTGCGTCGGTGCCGCGAGTCGTGGTGATCGGGCTGTCGCGGGTGTCGTAGATCAAGACGGCGCGCAGGGTCGTGTTGTGGTGGCGTTCGACGACGTCCTTGGCGACTTCGGGATACTTGACGATGGTGTCCGGGATCGACGAAAACGACCCCGAGATGTCGTTGGCCTCGAAGCGGTGCAGGGCGCCGACGCGCCAGGGGCTGTCTTCCCGGACCGGGACCGAGGCGAAGACTCTGTAGTTGACCGTATCGAGGGTGTAGTTGGACTCCCCGTCTTGAGGGCTGGCCGGTCCGAACCCGAAGAAGCGTCCGGACCCGTCCTTGGAATGCTCCAAGCGGGCGTTGAACGCGACCGGCCGATCGAAAAACGCGGTCGTCGCGTAGTCGGCGACGATCTCGCGGTTGAAGAGGCGGGAGACGCCCAGGCGCACCTGGAGGCTGGTCTGCGGCGAAGGAAAATAGAAGTATTGGTATTGTCCCGCGATGCCGAAGAACTGGTTGTAGGTCAAAGCCGCCGCGTGGATGTGCCGGAGCGCGCCCGAGCTTCCGATGACGACCCAGACCGGCATGGCGCCGAAGGTCGTCCCGCTGTTGGGATCGGTGTCCACGACCGGCAGCGGCACGAACAACCCCTTCTTGGTCTGCCGGATCATCCATTGCAGGGGAACGGGCACCCCCGAGTCCTTCGTCCCGCGGTCGGAGGCCGTCGAGGGGACGGGCGTCGATGCTGCACGCGCCGGCATGGCTGCCAGGAGCAGGAGAAGACACGCGGAGCCTCTCATCCGGCGTCAATCGTACAAAAATACGACGATGTGACGAGGCTTAGTGGGTGTGAGGCTCTTCGGTCTTGCAGCCCGACAAGCAGACGAACTTGCACAGGTGCACCGAGATCGAGACGAGCAGCATCAGGGCCGCGCCGATCGCGAGCCCCTTCGGCGTGATTCCCATGACCGAGCAATGACCGAGGCGGCACGCCGCGGCGGCGAGCACCAGCAGGATGCCGACGCCGTTGGACCCGCAGGCCACCGCGCCCACGACCTTATCGCATTTTCCGCACATGTTGATGCCTCCTGTTCCGTCTTTACGCGGCGACCTTGGTCTTGAGCCGGTCTCTGAGAGCGTCGAGCTGCTTCCAGAGCTCCTTGGGGAGCTTCGCGCCGAACTGGTCGAAGAAGGTCTTCACTCCATCGAGCTCGGCCGTCCACTCCTCAGAGCGGACCTCCAAGAGCTTGTCGATGACTCCGGCCGGCAGGTCGAGACCCATGAGATCGAGACCGTCCTTGGCCGGGACGAAGCCGATGGGAGTCTTTTGAGCCTTGCCCTCGCCGCGGCAGCGCGCGAGAATCCACTCGAGCACGCGCAGGTTCTCGCCGTAGCCGGGCCACAGGAATTTTCCGCTGGAATCCTTGCGGAACCAATTGACGTGAAAGATCTTCGGCGGCTTGGGGATGGTCTTGCCCATCCCGAGCCAATGGCCGAAATAGTCGCCCATGTGGTAGCCGCAGAAGGGGAGCATCGCCATCGGGTCGCGGCGCACCTCGCCGACCTTGCCGACGGCCGCTGCCGTGCGTTCTGAGGCTACCGTCGCGCCGACGTAGACCCCATGGTTCCAATCCAGCGATTCGAGGACCAGTGGCGCCAGATGTTCGCGCCGGCCGCCGAATATGATCGCCGAGATCGGCACGCCCTTGGGGTCTTCCCAATTCGGGGCGATCGAGGGGCACTGTCCGGCGGGCGCCGTGAACCGGCTGTTGGGGTGAGCCCCGGGGATGGGTTTGCCGTCCTTGTCCTTCATGCCCGGCTTCCAGGGCTTGCCGTCCCAGGAGGTCCCGGATTCCGGGGGCGCGCCCTCGCCGTCCTCCCACCAGACGGAGAGATCGTCGCCGAGCACGACATTGGTGAAGATCGAGTTCTTCGAGACGGTCTTGATCGCGTTGGGGTTGGACTTCGAGTTGGTGCCGGGCGCCACGCCGAAGAAGCCGGCCTCGGGATTGCAGGCCCACAGGCGGCCGTCCGGGCCCACGCGCAGCCAGGCGATGTCGTCGCCCACGGTCCAGATCTTGTAGCCCTTGGCCTTGAGGCCTTCGGGCGGGATCAGCATGGCGAGATTGGTCTTGCCGCAGGCCGAAGGGAAGGCCGCGGTCACATACTCGGTCTTGCCGTCCTTCTCGATGCCCAGGATCAGCATGTGCTCGGCAAGCCAGCTTTCCTTGCGCGCCTGCCAGGAGGCGATGCGAAGCGCGAGGCACTTCTTGCCCAGCAGCGCGTTGCCGCCGTAGGCCGAGCCGGTCGAGACGATCGCGTTGTCCTCGGGGAAATGGAGGATGAGCCGGTGGCTCACGTCGAGGTCGGCGCGCGAGTGCAGGCATTTGGTGAAAGCGCCGTCGGTTCCGAGCTGGTCGACGACCTTGCGGCCCACGCGGGCCATGATCAGCATGTTGAGCACGACGTAAAGGGAATCGGTGATCTCCACGCCGATCTTCGAGAACGGCGAGCCCACGGGGCCCATTGAGAACGGGATCACGTACATCGTGCGGCCCTTCATCGCTCCCTTGAGGACCTCGGCGGCCTTCTTGTAGCCCTCTTCCGGAGCCATCCAGTTGTTGGTGGGGCCGCAGTCTTCCTTGTTCTTCGTGCAGATGTAGGTCAGGTGCTCGGTTCGCGCCACGTCGTTGGGGTTGGAGCGGCTGTAGAAGCAGCCGGGGTACTTCTCCTGGTCCATGGGTATGAAGAAGCCGCGGGCCACCGCGCGCTTCTCCAGGCGCTTTTTCTCGTCGGGAGTGCCTTCGACCCAGTAGACCTGGTCGGGCTGGCCGACCTTGGCGGTCTCGTCGACCCACGCCTGGAGCTTCGCGTGCTTGATAGGGGGGGTATTTCTCATGATGGTCACCTCAAGCGCATTGTATCAAAATGGCGGAAAAAAGCGCCTTGATCCAAGTCAAGCCTTGAGAGGGTCAGGTCCTTCGCAAGAGCCATTGCCCCAAAAGCGCACCGACTGCGACCAATCCCAGCATGGGTGTGAAATGCCAACAAAGCAGGTGGGCGGGGTCGCTGCTGAGGCAGCAGAACTGAAGCCCCGCCGCCGCCAGGCCCACCGCCGAGAGCGCGGCCAGACTGCCGCTCCAGCCGAGCTTGAGCGGCGCGGCGCGCCGGAGCATCGCGAACATCACGAGACCCGGCAGGAAACAGAAGATCAGCAGGGCCCTGGCGCAGTGCAGGCCCGGCGCCGCAGACAGCGTGTCGAGGTCAAGAGGCGCAAAATCCTTCTTGAGCCTTAGAAGGAGCAAGGCGCCCCACGCCGCGACCGGCAAGGCGGGCAGCCAGCGGGTCCAACGGCCTTTCTCGAGTCCCGGGACGCTCAGAATGAACGCCGAGACGGCGGCGGAAACGGCGGCAAATAGAATCAATAGAATCTCCGTCAGAAAGGCCGGCCGCGTCGCGCACGCCGTCAAGTCCGGCCGCGGTCCCGCGATGGCGACGCCGCTCCCGACGCAGAGAAGCGCCGCGGCCAGCGCCTTGAGCGCGCGACGCGACGGCGAGTCGAGCCGGCGCACGGGCTCGAGCTCGTCGGAGAGTCTTTTGATCAAGTCGTCGGTCTTCATGATCTCAGGCCTTGAACTTCCGGCGCAGGGCCTCGTAGCCGCGGTGCGCGCTCACTTTGACGTCGGACTCGCTGATCCCCAACTTTGACGCCGCTTCCTTGATCGAGAGGCCCTCGAGCTTGAGCAGGACGATGACTTGGCGCTGTTTCTCCGGCAATCCCGACAGCGCCGAACTGAGCTCGTCGCTGAGGCCCATGTCGTCCTCATTGGGCGCCAGAAAGTGGTCCAAGTCGTCCTCCAAAGTCGTCTCGCGTTCGGCCAGCCGCCGGGAGCGCCGCCAATGGTCGGCCAAGCGGTGCTCGCCGATGGCGAACATCCACGGGGCGAACGGCCTGACGGGATCATAGCTGTGGCGCGCCTTATGCATCGACAAAAGCACCTCCTGGAGCACGTCCTCGGCCGCGTCCCGCGCGCCGATCCTCGCCGTGATGAAGCCCCGCAGGATCGCCGAGACTTCCTTCAGGAGAATCTCGTAAGCCGCGTTGTCGCCGTCCTGGGCGCTTCTCATCAGCTCCGAGAAGCGGCGATCCTGGTTGGAATCGAGTCCCATCTCCTCTCCTTTAATACTGCGTTCCCCGAGGATACAAAGTTACAGGGACTTCATCGACAGAAACACCGGGTTGTAACTTTCTTGGACCTTGCGGCGAAGTAATGGGCGAAGGGGGATATCGATCACATGACAAAGACCATCCTGATGATGTCGGCGATAGCGGCGTCGATCGCGCTGGGTGCGCGGTTCGCGATGAGCAAGGAGGGGGGCATGAACAACAAGGAAAAGGCTTACAGCGACGCGGAACTGCGCAAGAGGTTGACCCCCGAGCAGTATCATGTGACCCGGGAGGAGGGCACCGAGCCGCCGTTTCACAACGCCTTCTGGAACAACTACGAGGATGGCCTCTATGTGGACGTCGTTTCGGGGGAGCCCTTGTTTTCCTCCAAGGACAAGTTCGACTCCGGCACGGGTTGGCCGAGCTTCACGCGGCCGGTCGGCAAGGACGAGGTCGTCGAGAAGACCGACCGCGGCTATCTGATGTCCCGGACCGAGGTCCGCTCGAAGAGCGCGAATTCGCACCTGGGCCATGTCTTCGACGACGGCCCGGCGCCGACGGGTCGCCGGTACTGCATCAACTCGGCGGCCCTGCGCTTCATCGCGGCCGCCGATCTATCAAAGGAAGGCTACTCCAAGTACGCCGCGCTCTTCGGCAAGACCGCGGCGGGAGCGTCGAAGAAGGCCACCTTCGCCGCGGGCTGCTTCTGGAGCGTGCAGGCCGCCTTCGACAAGGTCGAGGGGGTGCGGTCCTCGATGGCCGGCTTCACGGGAGGTCACGTGAAAAACCCCGGCTACGCGCGGGTCTGCCTCGGCAACACGGGCCACGCGGAGGCCGTCGACGTCGACTACGACCCCGCTCGCGTTTCGTATGGGAAGCTCCTGGATGTCTTCTGGGGCCTGGCCAACCCGACCGCGCCCAATAGGGATGGGGGGTACCAATACCGTTCGGCGATCTTCTTCCACGACGCCGAGCAGAAGAAAGAAGCCGAGGCCTCGCGCGACAAGCTCTCCAAGTCTGGAAAATTCATGGGCGAGATCACGACCCGCATCGAGCCTGCCAAGGACTTCTACCCTGCGGAGGACTACCATCAGAAGTACTACGAGAAGCAGGGCGGCAAGCTCCTGCACCTGTGAGCAATTGTTGTAGAATGTGCCGCGAAAGACAAAGGGAGAATCCATGATGAGACCGTCTATTGTTTTGCTCGCCGCGCTGCTCGCCGGTTCCGCCGACGCCGCGACCTACAAGCTCGATCCTGAGCACACGAGCGTCATGTTCAGGGTCCGGCATCTCGTCGGCCACGTGACCGGCCAGTTCACGAAGTTCGACGGGACCTTCGACTACGACCCCAAGAATCCCAAGGCCTGGAAGGCCTCGGCCACCATCGACGCGGCCAGCGTCGACACCAAGACGGCGCAAAGAGATAAGCATCTGCGCTCGGAGGATTTCTTCAACGTGGAGAAATACCCCAAGCTGAGCTTCGTCTCGACGAAGGTGACCGCCGTCAAGGGCAATCGCACGAAGCTCCTCGGCAAATTGACCATACTCGACACGACCAAGCCGATCGCGCTCGACCTCGAGATCGGCGGCGTGGCCAAGGACTCGGGGGGCAACGAGCGCGCGGCCTTCACCGCCACGGGGCGCATCGACCGCAAAGATTTTGGCTTGATCTGGAACGACACGCTCGAGACCGGAGGGGTGCTCGTCGGCGACGACGTCGACATCACCATCGAGGTCGAGGGCATCCGCCAGAAATAGCCGAAGGAGGAAGGAATGAAAGAGAAAAGCAAACTGCTGAGCGCGGCCGTCGCGGGCCTCATGGGCGTCGCGGCGTTGGCCTCAGCCGGCGACAAGCCCGCCGCGAAGAAGGCCGACAAGGACGCCAACGTGCACTGCTACGGCGTCAACAAGTGCAAGGCGATGGGCAAGTGCTCCGGACCGGGCCACGCCTGCGCCGGACACAACACCTGCAAGGGCCAGGGCTGGCTCCCGATGCCCAAGAGCTCCTGCGACGCCATCGAGGGCGGCACGACGGAAGCCCCGAAGGCCGAGGCGCCCAAGAAATAACCGCATGAAGGAGCGCGTGGGCGTCTCGGGCGTGGGCCTCGGCCTGCGCACGGTGCATTACGACCATGTGCTCTCCCGCCGTCCCGCAGTCCCCTGGTTCGAGGTCATCTCCGAGAACTTCATGGGGCTGCGGGGCGGGTCAGGGGGCCGCCCCCTCGAGATCCTGGAAAAGGTCCGCCGCGAGTATCCCGTCGCCCTGCACGGCGTCTCGCTCTCGATCGGCTCGACCGACCCGCTCGACCTCGCGTATCTCAACAAGCTCAAGGCTCTGGCCGATCGCGTCGAGCCCTGGATCGTGACTGATCACCTGTGCTGGACGGGAGCCCACGGGCAGAACCTCCACGACCTTCTGCCGCTGCCCTACAACCGCGAGAGCGTCGACCACGTGTCGTCGCGTATCTCGAAGGTCCAGGAACTGCTGGGCCGGGCCATCGCCATCGAGAACGTCTCGAGCTACCTGAGCTACAGGCACTCCGAGATGACCGAATGGGAGTTCGTGGCCGAGATCGTCCGCCGCACGGGCTGCGGCTTGCTGCTCGACGTCAACAACATTCACGTGAGCGCCGTGAACCACGGATTTGCGGGCGAGGATTTTCTTTCAGGCATCCCGAAGGAATGCGTCCGGCAGATGCACCTGGCCGGCTACTCGGAGGAAAACGGTTTTCTGATCGACACCCACGACCATCCGGTCTCCGACCCGGTCTGGACGCTCTACGCGAGCGCCGTGCGCCGCTTCGGCCCGGTGCCGACCTTGATCGAGTGGGACG
Source organism: Elusimicrobiota bacterium (assembly GCA_016194705.1). Lineage (GTDB taxonomy): Bacteria > Elusimicrobiota > Elusimicrobia > UBA1565 > UBA9628 > PALSA-1176. Next base: position 13,091 of record JACQAZ010000036.1, read on the forward strand.
AGCATATCCCGGCTTTCGCGCGGCTGGAGAAGGAAGCCGCCAAAGCCAAGGAGGTCCAAGATGGCGTCCTCGCCGCCGCTGTCTGAGCTGCAAGGCTGGCTCCGGAAGGTCTGGACCGCGCCCGACGGCATCGACGAGGCTTTGAAGTCCGAGGAGGGAAAAAGAGCCGGCCTCTGGATCGTGGACGCTCCGCCTTTGCCGGCGCGCGAGCGCCTGGCGGTCTATGCCGACGCGTATTTCCTGCGCCTGCTGGAATCCTTGGGCGGCGATTTTCCGGCCGTCAAGCGCGCGCTCGGCGAGGAGGGCTTCCGGCGTCTCGTCGCCGACTATCTCCGCGAGAACCCGTCCGATTCCCCGAACGTCTCGGACTTAGGGTCCCGACTGCCCGCTTTCGCGCGAAGCCACGCTCTCGCGAAGCGCTTCCCGTACCTGCCTGATCTCTGCCGGCTCGAGTGGGAAGTCCTCAGCGCGCTCTACACCGACCGCCTGCCGTCCCTCGATCCGGCGGTCTTTGCGAAGCTCTCTGCGGCGGATTGGGAGAAGGCCAAGCTTGTCTTCGATCCGACGCTGCGCCTCTTCGAGGTCTCCTGGCCCGTCGACCGTTTGTGGGCTCAACGCGCAAAGCCCGCCAAGGCCGCGCGCTGCGTCTGGCGCACGACTCGGCCGTCGTGGCTTGCCGTCTATCGCGACGACGAGTGGGTCAAGGTCGAGACGCTCGAGGAGCGGGCCTTCGCGACTCTCAAGCGTCTCATGAACGGTGGCGGGCTCTCCGAGGCCTGTTCCGCATCGGGGGCGGAGACCGACGAGATCCAAGCTTGGTTTTCGGCTTGGGCCCGGGACGGCTTGGTCAAGGGCTTGCGGCTCCAGGAATAGTATACTCTTCACATCCCGTAAGGAGGCCCTTATGTCCAGTAAGAACACCGAAAATCTGCTCGAAGAGCTGGCGGCGCTCGGCCGTCAGATCCAAAAATCCATCGTGGCGGCGGCCCAGTCCGACGAGCTCAAGGAGCTCGGCTCCGAGATGGCCGCCAGCCTCAAGAAAGTCGGCGGCAAGACCGCCGAGGCCATCGAGGCGGCCAAGAAGAGCCGCGAGAGCAAGGACCTCGGCGACCGGCTCAAGAAGGTCGCCGCGGCAGGCAAGGAGGCCGGCAAGGACGTCGGCGGCAAGGCCTACGAGAACGTCGCCCACGGCTTGAGCGAGCTGGGCGCCGAGCTCGGCAAGCTCGCGGACAAGCTCAAGGAGCGCTACCGCAAGTAGCCGGAATGAAAAGAGGCGCGGCCGCCGAGTGGAGGGAAGACCTCAAGACCGGCAAGGGCACGATCAGCCTCGACAGCGGCGCGCTCAAGCAGGCTCCGTACTCCTTCGCCACGCGCTTCGAGGACGGCGTCACGGGGACCAACCCCGAGGAGCTCATCGCGGGCGCCCATGCCGCGTGTTTCTCGATGGCGCTCTCGGCTCAACTCAGCGGCGCGGGCTTGAAGCCCGAGAGCATCAAGACCAGGGCGACGCTCACGATGGAGAAGCTCGAGGCCGGCTGGACCGTGACCGCGATCCACCTCGACTGCGTCGCCAAGGTTCCGGGGGCCGATGCCGCCAAGTTCGACGAGCTCGCCGACAAGGCGAAAGCCGGCTGCCCGATCTCGCGCCTGCTCAACGCGAAGATCGCTTTGAGCAAGACGCTGGCTTGACGTAATACTTGACGTAAACTTTACATAACCCTATACTATGGGTATGTACAAGCCGAGGCTGCGGATCTCGCCGGATCTGCTGCGGCTGTTGACCGAGGCGACCGAGCTCAAGGCCTGGATCGACGCCGCCGTCGTGGAGGTGTCCTGGCTGCCTGCCCTGCAGCGGGACACCGCCGCGCGCCTGGCGCACTCCTCCACCGCCATCGAGGGCAATCCCCTGGCCCTGCCCGAAGTAGAAGCCCTGGCGCGCGGCGAGGCGACCGGAGCGCCGGACAAGGCGGCCCGGGAGGTCAAGAATTACCTGGCCGCGATGCGATGGATCTGGAGCCGGAAATCAGGCTCCAGGATCGCTGAGAAGGACCTCTTGCGCCTGCACGGACTGTTGACCCGCAATGTTCTTGCGCCGGCGCAGGCGGGGCGCTACAAGACCAAGGCCAACCGCGTCGTCGACCCTCAGGGAAGGACGGTCTACGCCCCGCCTGGCCCGGAGCGGGCCAAGAATCTGACGCAGGGACTGATCTCCTGGATTGATGGGGCCGAGGCTCAACGCCTGCATCCGGTCATCGTCAGCGCCGTGGCCCATCATCGCCTCGTCTCCATTCACCCGTTTTCCGACGGCAACGGCCGCATAGGGCGGGCCCTGGGCATCTGGCTGCTCTATACGCGGGGGTTCGACACCCAGCACCTTTTCGCGCTCGATGAGTTCTACGAGGCCGACCGCCAACTCTACTACGACAAGATCCAACAAGCCCGCGATCTTGACGACGACTTGAGCTACTGGCTGGAGTACGCGGCCGAAGCCGTGGTCCAAACGCTCAAGAAGACCCGGGATCGGATCATGTCCTTGAAGGTCAGCGCCAAGGCCCCGCGCGTCCGGCTCACCAAACGCCAAGAGGACGTCCTGCGATTCCTGCGGGACAAAGGCCGATCGAAGTCGCCGGACATCGAAAGTGCCTTCGACCTCACCCGCGCTCGAGTCGGACAGATCGTCAAACCCATGGTGGAATCGGGTCTTGTGATCCGCGAGGGCCAGACTCGGGCGACGACCTACCGGCTGGCCTAGTCACGCCGGTCAAAGCGCGACGCGCACCAGCTTGAAGGCCGCGATCAAAAGCACTAGGCCGAGCAGTCGGCGCAGCCAGACGGCCGTGAGCTTCTTGGCTCCCGCATAGGAACCGGCAAGCCCTCCCGCGCCCGCGGCGGCGGCCAGCGGCCACAGAGACAAGGTCTGCGCCCCTTGCTGGCTCAGGTGTCCGTAGAGCCCGGCCGCCGAGTTGACCCAGATGAAGGCGGCTGAGACGCCCGCGGTCGTCTTCGCGTCGGCCCAGCCGAGCAAGATCATCAGCGGGCTCAAGAAGATGCCGCCTCCCACGCCGACGAGGCCCGACAACAGCCCGATCCCTCCGCCCGTCGCGGCGGCGGCCGGCAGGGACGGGGGCGTCGACCGGGAACCGGGTGCCCCGCTTGGAAGGATCAACCGCCACGCCGCGACGGCCAAGGCGGCGGCCAGCAGCAAGGAATAGGTCCGGGGCGGAAGCTGGATCAGTCCGCCGAGGAAGGCGAGCGGGATCGAGGCCGCGGCGAACGGCCAAAAGAGCCGGGCGTTGAAGTGTCCCGCCTTCCAATAATTGAAGAAGGCGATGCCGGCGACCAGCAGGTTGAGGATCAGCGCGCTCGCCTTCATCTCGGCCGGCGCGAAGCCGCAGAGCGCGAGCGCTGCGAGATACCCCGAGGCCCCGCCGTGGCCGACCGAGGAATAGAGAAGGGCGACGAGAAAGATTAGAGGCAGCAGGGCGGGGTGCGCCATCGCTAGATCAGCGTCTTGATGAGCAGATAGGTCAGCGCCGCGGTGAGCCCGGCGCAGGGGATGGTGAGCACCCAGGCCCAGACGATGCGGCCGGCGATCCCCCAGCGCACGGCCGAGAGCCGTTGGACCGAGCCCACGCCCACGATCGAGCCCGTGATCGTGTGAGTCGTCGAAACAGGGATGCCGAACTGGGAGCAGATGAAGATGGAGATCCCGGCGCCCGTCTCTGCGCAGAAGCCGCCGACGGGTTTGAGCTTGGTCACCTTGTTTCCCATCGTGTGGACGATCTTCCAGCCGCCGAGCAAAGTGCCGAGCGCGATCACGGCGTAGCAGCTCATGATGACCCACCACGGCACGTAGAATTTGTCCCCGAGGGCGCCGTTGGCGAAGAGCAAGACCGAGATGATGCCCATGGTCTTCTGCGCGTCGTTTCCGCCGTGAGACAGGCTCAGCAGCGCCGAGGAGACGAGCTGTCCGGCGTGGAAGAACGAATCCACCTGCCCGGGAGATCGGCGCCGAAAGATCCACATGACGGCTACCATCAGAAAGAAGCCGAAGATCAGCCCTATCATCGGCGATAGGAAAATAAACGCCACGGTGGTCAGCAGTTTCTCGTAGAGCAGGCAACTCGTGCCCGCCTTGGCGATGCCGGCACCGACCAAGCCTCCGATCAGGGCGTGGGACGAGCTGACCGGGATCCCGAGGGTGATGGTGAGCCAGTCCCAAAGGCTCGCGCCCAAGAGAGCTCCGAGGATGACGGCATTGTCCAGGACGGCGGGGTTCACGAGCCCTTTGCCGATCGTGTTGGCCACATGCACACCGAAGCAGAAGGCCGCCGCGAAATTGAAGAAGGCCGCCCAGGCCACGGCCAAGCGAGGTGAAAGGACTCTCGTCGAGACGATGGTCGCGATCGAGTTGGCCGCGTCGTGCATCCCGTTGAGGAAGTCGAAGAGGTAGGCTAGGCCGATGATGGCGAGCACGCCGGCCGAGAGGTGCGGCATCCTAAGCCTGCTTGACGAGGATCGAGTCGATGATGTTGGCCACGTCCTCGCACTTGTCGATGGCTTCCTCGATCCCCTCGTAGATCTCCTTCCACTTGATGACTTCGAGCGGATCGGGCTTGCCGAGGAAGAGCTTGGAGAGGGCCTGCTCGAGCGCGCGGTCGCCCGCGTTCTCGAGCCGGTTGATCTCGATGCAGTAGTCCTGCACGCGCCGGCTCTTCTCCGTGTTCTTCATCTCGGAGACGGCCTTGCGCACGTTCTCGGAGGCGTCGACGAGTATGCCCGCCATGCGCTGGAGGTCCTCGGTGCTGTGGTCGACGTGGTAGAGCTGCATGCGCGACGCAGTCGACTGGACGATGTCGACGATATCGTCGAGCTCGGAGGCGAGCTCGTGGATGTCCTCGCGGTCGAAGGGCGTGACGAAGGTCCGGTTGAGCCGGTCGTAGACCTCGTGGGTGCTGATGTCGGCCTCGTGCTCGATGTCCTGGAGCTTCTGAAACAAGGGGGACTCAAGGTTCCACTTCTTGGAGAGCTCGTGGAAGACGCGCGTCGACTCCACGTTGTGGGCGGCTTGCGCGTCGAAGAGCTCGAAAAACTTTTCTTCTTTGGGTATTAGGTTGAACATGACTCCTCCATCGGGTCGTGCGGGGTCTAGTCTAGCAATTCCACGGATTTAGAATATGAAGAGCGTCGTGAACTGGTAGCGGTTGTTGGTCGCGAACCGGTTGTTCGGATCGTTGTAGGTGACCCTGGTGTGGTTGTACTCGCCGGCGAAGCGCAGCCACGAGGCCGCGTCGTAGAACACGCTCGCGTAGCCGAACTGGATCTTGGGCGCTAGCGCCGACCACGCCGCGACGGTGTTGCCGTTGGTCCCGATCGTGCCGGAGGCCCCGAAACGGTCGAGGTTGCGGCCCTCGACCTGGGCATAGCCGCTGGAAAGAGCCCATCGGCCGCCGGGCAGAGAGTACTGCAAGTGATACCGCCAGGTCCGGTAGCGGATGAGCTCTGCGCTGCCGGCCAGGTTGAATCCCGCGATGCCCGTATCGATGACCGGAGTGCCGGTGTTGGCTAGGTTGGTTTTGGTCGCGATGCCCGGAACGCCGAGCGTGAGCCCGGAGTACTCGAGCCCGCCCGTCCCGTTGCCGCCGGCGATTTCGCCCATGGCGATCAAGGTGTTCGAGCGGTCCTTGCCGTCCTTGGAGGCGATGATCGGGATCGCGACGTCGAAGGCGTAGGCCTGGCCGACGGGATCGCCGATGCCGACCGTCTGGATCGGGATCAGGGCGCCGCTGACTGCCGCCGAGAGCCCGACCATCGAGGTCCCCGCGCCGCCGATCGAGGCGGCCTTGTACTTGGTCGAGGCCAGCCGCAGGCCGCCGTGGTACTCTGGGGAGGCCGAGTTCATCTGTGCCGGCTTGGCGATGTCGGCGGCGCTCTCGAGCGTCCAGTCCGAGACGGTCAGCGTGTGCATGACGCGCGCCTGGGCGAAGCGCCGATAAAGCAGTCCGGGGCTGGCTAGGACGACCGTCTCGCCTGGGAAGTAGTAGGGCTGCCAGCCCAAGAGCGACCAGTACTGGCCGACCTTGGCGTTGAACTGGTCCTTGTAGGTCAGGTTCACGTAGGCGTGGCGCACCCGCAAGGCAGGGTTGTTGAAGAAGTCGCGCTCGCTCTGCGTGCCGGGGGCCGTGCCGGGCTGCGTATTCGGCGCGTTGTTGCCCAGGAAGTCGAGCTCGATGATCGCCTGCGAGGCCAGGCCCTGCTCGGTCTTCGGGAGCGTGAGCTCGAAGCCCAGGCGGCTGTTGCGCACGCTCATTTGCGAGCGGGCGTGTTCGCCCGCGAAGTTGTGGACGGCGGTCGGCAGGAGGTTTCCGGCGGTGGTGGCCGTGTTGTGCATCGGAACGAGGTTGTTGCCCTGCTCCTCGTTGAAGCCGGCGGTCGTGTCGGTGATGAAGTCGGTCTCGACGAAGCCGTAGATGCGCAGCTTGAGGTCCTTGATCTTGCTGACTTCCAGGCTGACGCCCTCGTTGGCGAAGGCGCTGGCGGCGAAGGCCGCGACGGCGAGCAGGCTGAGGCTGATTCTCTTTGCCGAGTTCATAGGAAGATCATAGGAAAGTCGAAGGATGGCGGCCCATGGCGGGGGGGCAAAAGGCGCGTGACAGGCGCGTGACGGTCAGATCGCCGGAAGCGTGAAGCTGAAGGTGGAGCCCTGTCCGATCCGGCTGGCGACGGAGACCGAGCCCCCGTGCAGCTCGACGATGTGCTTGACGATGGAAAGCCCCAGGCCCGTGCCGCCGAGCTCGCGCGAGCGCGCCTTATCCACGCGGTAGAAGCGCTCGAAGATGCGCGGCAGGTCGGCGTCCGGGATGCCAATGCCGGTATCCGAGATGGCGACCCTCGTCTTGTTCTCCTGCGCCTCGGCCCAGATCCGGACCGTGCCCTTCTCGCCCGAGAACTTGATGGCGTTGTCGAGGAGGTTGGTGAAGACCTGCTTGAGCTGGTCGCGGTCGGCGCGCACCTCGGGGATATCGTGAAAGGGCTCGAGCCTCAGCACGATCTGTTTTTTTCCCGCCAGAGGCTTGAGGCTCGCCGTCACCTCGGAGGCGAGCTTCATTAAGGAAAGCTGCTCGAAGTTCGGCGGCATCTTGCCGGACTCCAGGGCGGACAGCTCGAGGAGGTCGTCAACGAGCCGGGTCATGCGGTCCACGCTCTTCTCGATCTCCTGAACGAACTCGAGGCGGTGCTCCTCGTCCTCGATGGCGCCGGAGGACAAGGTCTCGGCGAACGACTTGATGGTGGCCAGCGGCGTGCGAAGTTCGTGTGAGACGTTCGCGACGAAGTCCTTCCTTATTCCTTCGAGCCGCTTTAGCTCGCTGATGTCGTGCGAGAAGCGCTCGGCGAGCAGGTTCAGGGTGGAGGAGAGTCGAAAGAGGTCCCCTCCGCCCTCCGTGTGCACGCGGGCCTCGTGTTCGCCGCGCGCCAGACGCTCGGCCGCGGACAGTATGCCTTCCAACGGCTTGGACCAGCGCAGGCGGATCCAAAGCCCCGCGCACGCGAGACCGGCGATGAGGCCGGCCGCGGCCCAGAGGGAGGGAGACATCAGTCTTCCTTGAGGCGGTAGCCGACGTTCTTGACCGTCAAGACGCGGTTCGCTTCGGAGCCCAGCTTCTCGCGCAGGCGCTTGACGTGCTGGTCGACGGTCCGCGTGTCGAGCTCGAGGCCCTTCTCGTACCCCCAGACCTTTTCCAGGAGCTGCTCGCGCGTGAGCGCCCTGCCTCCGGCCTCGAGCAGGCACTTGAGCAGCTCGAACTCTTTGGTGCTCAGCGCGACGGATTTTCCTTTGATCCGGGTCTCGTAGCGCTCGGCGTCCAATTCGATGCCGCCCGCCCTGAGGCCGGCCGCGGAGGCCTCGCCCGCCCCCGTCCTCCTTAATATGGCTTTGATCCGGGCCGTGAGCTCCCTGACGCTGAAGGGTTTGGTGACGTAATCGTCGGCGCCGAGCTCAAGGCCGAGAATGCTGTCGACCTCCTCCTTGCGGGCGGTCAGCATGAGGATCGGGGTCTTGGATTGGGAGCGCACGCGGCGGCAGAACTCGAAACCGTCGAGCTTCGGGAGCATGAGGTCGAGGATCACGAGGTCGGGCCTTTCCCTCTTGAAGGCGTCGAGCCCCTTCTCGCCGTCGTCGCAGGACACGGCGCGCCAGCCTTCCTTCTCCATGTTGTACTTGAGGATCTTGACGAGAGGCTTCTCGTCCTCGACGATCAGGATGGTGGTCATGGTCATCCGAGCTTGCGCAGAAGGCGCGGGCTCAGAGACCACAGCAGGCGGCCCTTGCCGGGCCGCGGCGCGCCGTCGCACGCGAGGAGACACGCCGAGCCCTTCTTGAGCTCCAAGCGGAGTTTTCGGCCGCCGGCCAGCCAGCCGACGAAGCCGCTCAGATGCGGCTCGTGGCCGACCAAAGCGGCGGTTTTTCTCTTGGACAAGACGGCGAGTTTCCGGGCCAATGAGGAGTACGCCGCTCCCGGAGACAGTTCGTCGAACTCTTTGAGAGCGGCCTTGGGATAGACTTTCGAGAGGATCCCGGCGGTTTGCCGGGCGCGGACCAGAGGGCTTGAGACGACGAGCCCGAGCTCGGGTACGGCGCGCGCCAGGCCTCGGGCGGCCTTGCGGAATTTGCGGCGTCCGGCGGGGGTCAACGGTCTTTCGGCATCGGGCTTGCCGGACTTGCGGTACGCGATCCTATCGCCCGCCGGAGCGTGCCTCACGACGAGTATCTTCATTCCGTCCCAAGGCTAGCAAATTTATCCCGCCTCATTTGTCCGTCACGCGGATTTGACCCGGCTCACATTTGTTCGCCGCCTCTCCAGGGTATAGTGAAGAGGTGCCAAAGGTGGTAAAATCGATTCCGGTGCCCGCCCTTCCCCCCAAGATCAGCAAGTGGCTGCCCTTTCCTCCCGTCGACGGCGTCGGCGGGGGCGTGCCGGCCCACGCCGCGCCTGCGGGCGCGCCGGCCATCTCGCGCTTTCTCAACCGGGACTTAAGCTGGCTCAAATTCAACGACCGCGTGCTCGCCGAGGCCGCCGATCCGCGCGTGCCCGCGCTCGAGCGCCTGCGCTTCTGCACGATCGTCAGCTCGAACCTCGACGAGTTCTTCATGGTCCGGGTGGCAGAGATCTCGCGCCTGGCCCGCCGCTACCCGCTGCGCCGTTTCCCGGACGGCCTGACCGCGGCCAAGGCACTGGCGCAGATACGCGAGCAGGTCATCGGGCAGAAGGCGAGGCAGGCCTCGGTGCTCGAGGACATCTTCGCGGCGCTCGAGGGCGAGGGGATCAGAATCCACGCCGACTTCCAGGGCCACTCCCGGCTCGACCGGGAGATGAAGGCCCGTCTGCCCGAGATCAAGTACGTCCTGCGCAAGTCCTCGGAGCCAGCACCCCCCAGCCTCATGAGCGAGCGCCTGCACGTCTACGTGAGGTTCCCCGGAGAATACGCGATACTGACGCTGCAGGACCGCGAGGCGCGCCTCATCGAGCTGCCCCGGCGGGGCGGCCATAGGCGCTTCGCGCTCGCGGAGCGCTGGCTCGCAGACCGCGCCGAGGACTTTTTTCCGGACCGGGAAGTCATCGAGGCTTTTCCGTTCAAGATCATCCGCGAGGCGGACCTGCGCTACCGCCCCGACGACGAGGAGTCCCTCGAGGACCAGATCGCCGAGGCCGTGCTCGGGCGCTCGCGGGCCAAGGTCGTGCGCCTCGAGGTCGACGCGCCGTCCTACTCCGAGGGCGCCCTGTCTTTGGCGGCGTCGCTGGGCCTGGACTCCGGCGCGCTCTACCGCTTCGACCTGCCGCTCGACCTGCGGACCTTGGCCAACCTCTACCAAGTGCGCGGCTCCAAGCGCCTTCGCTACCCTCCGCTCCGCCCGCAGGTGCCGCCGCCGCTGGCCGACACCCGCGGCCTCTTCGAGATGGTCCGAAAGCACGACATCATCCTTCACCATCCTTACGATTCCTTCGACTCCGTCGTGACGTTTCTCTCTCGCGCCGCGCGCGACCCCAAGGTCACGCGCATCTACCACACGATGTACCGCACGAGCCGCCAGTCGCCCATCATGGAGTCGCTCAAGGAAGCCGTGCGCCAAGGCAAGAAGGTCACGGCCTATGTCGAGATCAAGGCGCGCTTCGACGAGCTCAACAACCTGCGCTGGGCCCAGGACCTGCGCCAGGCGGGAGTGCGCGTCGTCCAGCCGATGGGCGGCTTCAAGGTTCACAGCAAGGTGACCCAGATCTTCCGGCAGGAGGGGGAGAGCGAGGTCTCCTATCTCCATCTGGGCACCGGCAACTACCACCCGAGCACGGCCCTGCAGTACACGGACCTCGGCCTCTTGACCGCCAATCCCGCCATCTCCGCCGAGATATCGGCCTACTTCGACGCCCTGCGCCGCCGCGACGCTCACGCGGGATTCAAGGAACTCCTGGTCGCCCCGCGCAACCTGCACAGCCAGACCCTGCGCCTCATCCATGAGGAGACGCGCATCCAGAGAGAGGGGGGGCGCGGCCACATCATGGGCAAGATGAACGCCTTGGTCGATACGGACATCATCGAGGCGCTCTACGCGGCCTCGCGGGCCGGCGTGAAAATCGAACTGCAGGTGCGCGGGATCTGCTGCCTGCGCCCCGGCATCAAGAGCTTGAGCGAGAACATCCGCGTGGTCTCGGTCGTCGACCGCTTCCTCGAGCACAGCCGGATCTACTACTTCCGCGCCGGCGGCGTCGACAAGGTCTATCTCTCGAGCGCCGACTGGATGCCGCGAAACTTCTACACGCGCTTCGAGATCGCCTTTCCGGTCAAGGATACCGTTCTGAGACATTTCGTACGCGACGTGATCCTCGAGGGCGGGCTCGCCGACACCGTCAAGGCCTGGAATCTCAAGCCCGACGGAACCTACGAGCGCGTCACGCCGTCCCGGCCCGGGCGCACGGTGCGCTCGCAAGAGATGTTCCAGTCTCTGGCCGAGAACCAGTACCGCGGCACCATCCTCGAGTACCGCATCCCGCTCTAAAAGAGCGGCATTTTCATGTCATAATATAGGGGACCTATCCAAGTGCCCCCGGCGTCCTGCCGACCTTGTTACAGCTGGTCAGGAGGCCGCCGTGTCGATCCTCTGGTCCGTCCCGCTTTGGTGCCTGCTCACGACGCTCGGTCTTGCCGTCTCCTTCCTTCCGCGCTGGGCCGAGATGAAGCTGGGCCCGCTTCTGGGCCGCGCCGCCGCTCTCTTCGGCCTGTTCAAGAACCGCATCGCGCTGGCCAACATCATGCTCGCCTTGCCCGAGCTCGGACCCAAGGGGGCGCGCCGCCTCATGGAGCTAAACACCGAACACATGGGGACGCTTTTTTTCGAATACGTCCACCTTTTCTCCCCGATCCCCGGCCACTTCCGTCGCTACATCGCGAAAAACTCCGTCTTGGAGGGAGTCGAGCACTGGAGAGCGGCGCGCGCCAAGGGAAAGGGCGTCATTTTCTTCTGCCCGCACCTGGGGTTCTGGGAGACGATGGCGGCCTCGGCGGGCCTGGCGGGTCTTGAGCCCGTCATCGTCACCAAGGTCCTCAAGCCCGGCTGGCTCGACGCCAAGATCACGGCCTGCCGCTCCTCGACCGGCACCACCGCGGCCTATCACCCGGGTTCGATCACGACCTTGCTGCGCACCTTGCGCAAGGGCGGCTCGATCTGCTTCATGAACGACCAGTACGCGCGGCCGCCGATGGGGCTTCCTGTCAATTTCTTCGGCCGCAAGGTCGACACGCTCTCGGCGGTGGCCTCGCTGGCCAAGCGCACCGGCGCGGCCGTGGTTCCCGCCTACGGATACCGCGACTCGGCGGGCGTCAACCGCATCGTCATCGAGCCCGAGCTCGACCTCGGGACAGACCTCGAAGACATCGCCGGAGCCACCCAGGTCGTCGCCGCGCGCGTCGAGAAATGGGTCAGGCGGCGTCCGGAACAGTGGCTCTGGATCCACCGCCGCTTCAAGAACTCGACGGCCGCCCTAAGTCCAGCCTAACGGCGGCGCCGCCTGCGTCCGGAGAGCTTGAGGAAGCAGCTCGCGCAGCGGTGGTACTTGTCGAGCCGCTCCGGGCGCAGGTCGAACTTCTTGGCCAGCCCCCGATCGAACTTCAGCAGTTCGGGGATGTGCTCGATCTTGGCCTCCAGCCCCTCGCCCTCGGTCTTGACCTCGTTCTCGTACTCCCAGAAGGTCGACACCGAGTGGATCCCCGAGGGGCTGACGTGGAAGGCGAAGATGTGGTCGAGCGAGGGCTCGAGGAACGCCGGGCCTTCGTCCACGAAGAACTTGTCCTTCTCGTAAGCGCAGAGGATCGGGCCGCGGCTGATGCGGGAGATCACCCCGAGCCCCAAGTGGCGCTGCATGGCGTGGGACATCTCCGGGGACACGTGCTCCTCTAGAATCTCCCGAACGGAGGTATTCGTGAAATGCACCACGTCGTGGTGGCTTTCCTCGCGCACGACGTGCTCGAGCTTTTCGGACGAGAACTCCGAACGGTAGAGGAGCCCTTTGGCGATGAAGCCCGGCCCCTTGTACTGGAGGTAGACGTTCGAGCCGTCTCCCTTGTAGCGTAGGCGCAAACTGGCTCCGAGCTTCAAAAGCCGCAGGTCGGGCGTGTCGAGGTACTGGTCGTAGAAGGTCACGCGCTTGTCGTGGTGGACCTTCTTGAGCTTGAGGAGGTGCTTGCGCAGGTCCTTGGCTTGCTCGGGGACGACCTTGCGCTTGGACTCGATCTCGACGAAGCGCGGGTCTGTTGTCTCGAGCCTGCGGCAGATGGACCAGACCGCGGCGGTCTCCTTGCTCATGACCGAAGGGAATGGTTCGACTCCGAAGGATACGGGAAGAGAACCATTGTCTTGTAGATCATCTCAAATGAGCCTAGGGCTTGTCGATGAGGTAGCCGTCGCGCGCCGCGCCGCGGTCGTCGAGGAAGGAGAGCTCCAGCCTCTTGGCTTCGAGCGTGACCAAAGCCAGGCCGTAGCTGACGACTTCCTTCTCGAGCCAGGGATGCTCCTCGACCGGCCCCGCCATGACCGTGCCGCCCCCGGTCCCCACGGTCAGGTAGACCACCTTGTTCATGCGCTTGCTGCGCTGGTAGAGGTGGTCGTGGCCCGCGAAGACGGCGTCGACGCGGTACTTCTCGAAGAGGCTCTGCAGGGAGGCGCGCAGCCCCGCGTTGTCGCCGTGGTTGTAGTAGGTCGAAAAGAGCGGGACGTGCATGAACACGATCGTCCAGCGCGCTTTGGAAGCCGCGAGGTCCTTCTCGAGCCAGCGGCGCTGGGCGCTGTCGATGCCGATGGGCTCGGCGGCTGCGATGGGGGCGGCCGCGTTGGTGTCGAGCGAGACGAAATGGGCGGGTCCCGCGTCGAAGGCGTAATATTTCGGGCGGCGCAGCAGACGCTCGTAGCCGTCCTTGTACCGGCGCTCGCCGATCGCGGCCGACTTGCGCACGTTCCCGTAGTCGTGGTTCCCCACACACGGAAAAAAAGGCCGCCTCGAGAGAGTCCGCCCGTAGATCTTGAAAAACTTGGCGTCGTAGTCCTTGTCGAGGCCCGTGGGGTAGACGACGTCGCCCGTGAAGACCACCATGTCGGGATCGAGGGTCTCGAGCAATTTGGCGACAGCTTTCTGACCGGCCGTCGCCATGCCCGAGTCTCCGAAGACGGCGAAGCGCAGTTTGGCCCCCGAGGCCGGCAAGGTCTTGGCCGTGTAGGCGCGCGAGGAGACCGTGTAGTCGAACTCCGCGCCGGGCGCAAGGCCCGACAACGAGAGACATTCGTCTTTCTTCGCCTCGCGCCAGCAGACCGTCGCCGCGACGGAAGAGGCGTCGACCAGATAGGGCTGCCGGTCCTTCGCGGCGGCCGGAGCCGCCAGCAGGAAGAGGGCGAGGAAGGCCTTACTTGCCCGTGCTGCCAAAGCCTTTCGCGCCGCGCGCCGTGGCGTCGAGGCTGGGGACCTCGCGCACCGCCGGCGTGGCGGCGGGCATGATCAAGAGCTGCGCGATCCTCTCGCCTTTTGCGATCTTCTGGACCTGTCCCGAGATGTTCCAGAGAACGACTCCCAGTTCGCCGCGGTAGCCCGCGTCGATGACGCCGCCGGCGGTCTTGAGGCCGCGGCGGGCCATCGAGGAGCGGTCGCAGATGAGGCCGGCGTGCCCCGCCGGGACCGCGACGGCGACTCCCGTGCGCACGACCTTGCCGTCTCCGGGAGAAAGCTCGGCGTCCTCGAGGGCGTAGAGGTCGAGTCCCGCGTCATCGGGGTGGGCTCGCGTGGGCAGAACGGCTTTCGGGTCGAGCTTCGTCGCGGGGATGTCTTCGGGGGAAGGCATGGCCGATTTTACCAAATCATGCGACCCAAAAATTGTTTGCGTGACGGGCCAGCAGGTAGAGCTGGAAAACGGCGGATCCCGAGAGGACGGCCCAGCGGAGCGAGGGAGGGAAGCGCTCGAGAAAGCCGGCGACGGCGATGAAAGCTGGGAAGACCAGCAGCAGGTGGCGCGTGTAGGAGACCAAAGAGAGGGAGATTGCCGGGACCAGGCCCATGGGCAGGGCGTAGAGGAAAAGCAGGCGGTCGCGCTTCCATAGGGCGGGCAGGCAGCAGAGGAACATGACGAACAAGAGACGCTCCATCAGCGAGCCGGAGGTGCCGTGCCAGGCCGTGACATGGAAGAAGGTCGCCGCGAAACCGACGGGATCGAGCAGGCGCAGTGCCGACGGGCTGTCAGGGAAGATGTCGCGGTAGGCCTTGAAGCCCTCGAAGGCGTCGCCGGTCGCATGGAGCATGAAAAGCAAGTATGCCGCGACGCCCGCGAGCGGGCTCAGCCATAGCGAGAGGTCGGCGAGCTTGACCTTATCCCGCTTCCAAAGGCAGAACCAATACGCCGGCGCGACGAGGATCCCTTGCGGGCGGGCCAGCGGCAGAAAAAAAGCGGCAACGGCCGAAAGGCCGAACTGACCCCGAAGAAAGCCGAAGAAGACGAGCATGACGAGCAGGAAGAACAGCGATTCTGAGAAGGGCAGGCAAAGGAAGAAGGCTCCCGGATAGGCGAGAAGCAGGAACAGCGACCAGACGGCCGTCTTCTCGTCCCGCGCTTCCTTCACGAAGATGAAAAAGAGGATGAGAGCGGCCAGAGACAGGACGTTCGATAGGACGAGCCCCGAGATCAGATGGCTCCCGAACGGCAGGGCTCCGGCGAGGATGAGCAGGGGCCAGAGGGGATAGAAGTTGTTGGACAGCGCGCCGGGCTGATAGCCGTTTTGGCTCAGATAAAGGAAGTGCTGGGCGTCCCAGGTCCGGAAAAGGCTCGCGAAGGAAGGCGCCGCATCGAGAGGCCAATGGAAATTGGCCTGGAAGTTCCCGAAGTTGAAAGACCCCGGCCATAGCCAGGGCAGAGCCGCGACGAAGGCGAGGGCGCCGAGCTTGCAGGCGGCCAGGCCGGACACCAGCCGCTTGAGGTCGCGCCGCATAGGGGCAAGACTATCAAATTAGCGGGCGGAGGCCTGAGCGTCGATGTTGCGCCTGGCGGCCTTTGCGAGATTCTCGATGAGCTCTTCTGCGGCCTTCTCGGCGGTCAGCCGCAGGCGCACGGCCTTGTCCTTGCGCTGCTCCGCCGGGAGCTTCTTCAAAGCCTTGCGGTTGATGCGCGCGAAAGCGGTGTCGGACCATGCCTTCTTACCGTCGCGGACGCTCGTCAGCTTGCCGTCGAGGATCACGGGCGTGAAGATCCTGTTGAACAGGAAGGCCCCTCCGCCCCAGGTCAGGGCCTCCTGAACGATCTCCTCGGCCGCGATGCCCACGGCCGCCCATGGCCCGGCGACCTGGGCGACGGCGACGCCTTGCGCGGTCCCTTCGATCAGGCCCGCGCCGATGAGCCAGACCAACCATTTTTTCTTGATCTTTCCGTAGCCGCCCACCTCGACGGCCAGCACGGCCTGAGCGTCCATCGTCGAGGCGACGACCTCGAACCAAGGATATTTTCGCAGCTTGCTTTCGAGCATGGCCGTGATCTCGCGTTCGACGCGCTCGGGGTCGGAGACCTTGACCGAGCAGCGCGCCGGGAGGACGGCCAAACGCAGCCTCGGCTCGGTCGTGAGGTCGAGGCCGTGCTTTTCCCAGGTCGCGCAGCCCGAAAGCAACGCCAGCAGGAGCACCGGCGCAAGTCGATTAGGACTTTGCCCCATGCTTGGGCGCTTGGGACCTGAGGTTGCGGCGCGTCTCCTCGGTGAGCTCCGAGACGAGCTTGGCGGCGGCCTTCTCCGCGGCGAGGCTCAAGCGCGCCTCCTTGTCGTGCTGTTTGTCCGTGGGCAGCTGTTTCAAGGCCTCGCTGTTGATGAGCGCCATGGCCGCGTCGGACCAGATCTTGCGGCCGTCGACGGCGCTGTAAAGTCTCCCGTCGAGGATGACGGGCGTGTAGATCCTGTTGAATAGAAAGGTCCCCGACGTCCAGAGCACGGCGCCCTCCAGGATCGAATAGGTCAGGACCAGGGCTCCAGCGATCGGCCCGGCCGGACCGACGACCAGGGCCCCCTCGACGGTGCCCTTGAGCGCCGAGGGGCCCAGGTGCGCGAGCAAGGTCGTGGTCTTGATCTTTCCGTAGCCGCCGACGTCGACTTCGAGGAGGGCCTGCGCGCCGAATTGCTTTCCGAGGGCTTGCAGCTCGGCCGCGGTCAGCGGCGAGGTCGACGCGGTCAGGACCGTGGCGACGAGGTCGAACTCGGGCCTGTCGCGCAGGTCGTCTGAGAGCGCGGCGGCCAGCTCTCCCGCGACGCGCACGGGGTCCTTCATCTTCGCCGAGCAGCGGATCGGCAGAAGGGCGATGCGCAGCCTTGGAGCGGTCTTGAGGTCGACGCCGTGCTTTCCCCAGGTGGCGCAGGCGCACAAGGGCGCGAGCAGCAGCAGCAGCGACAGCCGGCGCAGATCAGGCAAGCTCGATGCCGACCGGGCAGTGATCGGAGCCCATGACCTCGGGAAGGATGAAGGCGCCCTTGAGGCGGGACCGCAGGTTCGCGGAGATGTAAAAGTAGTCGATGCGCCAGCCGACGTTGCGCTCGCGCGCGAAGCTCTGCATGTCCCACCAGGTGTAGTGCTCGGGGCCCTTCTCGAACTCGCGGAAGGTGTCGATGAAACCGTGCTCGAGAAGCGTGTCGAGCCAGGCGCACTCCTCGGGCAGGAAGCCCGAGATCTTGCGGTTCTCCTTGGGGCGCGCGAGGTCGATCTCCTTGTGCGCGGTGTTGACGTCGCCGCAGATCACGATCCTATCCTCGCCCTTCTTGCGGTAGCGGTCTAGGACCTTGAGGAAGGCCGCGTAGAATTCCATTTTGAACTTGAGCCGCTCTGGGCTGGCCTTGCCGTTGGGGAAGTAGATGTTGAAGAGGATGAAGTCGTCGAAGACGTGGGTCAGCACGCGGCCCTCGTTGTCGAACTTGGGCATCGAGAATCCGCGGTCGACTCTTCTTGAGGGGATCTTGGAAAAGGTCGCGACCCCCGAGTATCCTTTTTTCTCGCCCCAATGCCACTCGCTTTTGTAGCCGTGGTCGGGGTTCACGAGCGCGGGCGAGAGCTGCTCGGGCCTGGCCTTGGTCTCCTGGACGCAGAGGACGTCGGGCGATTCCTTTTGGAGCCAGCCGAGGAAGCCCTTTTTCTCAACGGCGCGCACGCCGTTGACGTTCCATGAGAGAAGTCGTGCGGGCTTCTTCATAAAGCCATAATACAAAACCTGCGGGGTATCGGCGGCGGGCTATGGCTTCTGGGACGCCAGGTACGCGCGGAAAGGCGGGATGACCTTCTGTCGTTCGACTCCTGGGTTGGTGTAATTGAAATCGAAGTAAGGAGGAAAGCCGGGAACGAGCTTGCCGCCCAGCACGTCGGCCACGATGAGGCGCGTGACGCAGCACCTCATCAGCTTGAGGGGGTCTGCGTCGCTCACCTTGTCCTTGCAGGTCTGCTGCGCGTCCTGCGCCCCGCCGTTGTTGACGATGGAGATGAGCGACTGCTGGTAGGACATGACCGCATTTGTGTCCGCGGCGGCCGCCCAGGAGGCGAGCGCGAACACGGTCAAGGCGACGGAAAAAATCAATCGGCGCATGGCTGGACGTCCTCGATCAAAGTTTAGCCCCGCCTTGCTGGGCTGTCAAGGGCCTTCCGTCGAGGTTAACCAATTCTTTGCCATCGTTCCGGATTGACAATTCTACCTTTTGGGCCTACACTAAGCAGAAGTGATGACCCCTCTTCCGGCGCTTGCCTTCGCCGCGTTGGCGGCTTTCTCGGTCCCCGCGGACGCGAAGCCCGCCGCCCCTGCGGCTCAGCCCGGCACCAATAAGACGAACACGGGGCAGACGGGCGGCGACGACGAGGCCGCAGCGCTCAACGCGCTCCTGCAGGACCACAACCAAGGCATCGGATTGCCGCCCGCGGGAACCACCGGAACCGGCGGGACCCTGCCGCCGCCGACCACGCCGCCTCCCGGCGGCGGTCCGCCGCCGACACCCCCGCCCGGCCAGGACCCTGCCCAAAAATTCGACGACGGGTTCGGCCCCGGCGCCTACAAGGGCGTCCAGGACTTCAAGGACATGTGCATACGCGATCCGTCTTGCGACCTCCAAAGCGCCGGGAAACTGCTCGTTCACGCCAACAAGTACCTCGATCTGGCCGACGAGGCCAAGGTCCTCGGACGCACGCCGGAGGCGCCGGAGTATCAGCCGCAGCTTGCGGAGATCAGGCAGGGCCTGCGCACGACGCTCGAAGGTCTTCGTCCGCGCGAGGACTCCGCTCCGGAGTACCGCACGGCGGTCGCGGCCGCGACCAAGCCGGTGGTCGAGAGGGTCTTCTCGCCCGAAGAGGCCAAGCAGTACACTTGGGGAGAGCATCCCGGTCCCGAGCCCCGCCCCAAGCCGCCGAAGGGCGATCCCGGCAAAGACTTGCCCTGGGACACCAATCCCGGACTTCCGAAACAGGGCGACGCCGCTTACGGCTCTGCTGTGCGCGATGCTCCGAAGCTCGGCGCGGGCAGACCGCCCTCGAGCTTCGGCTTCATGAAGCCGGAGGAGGCTTTGCTCGGCGGGTCGTTGACGCCGTCGGGTGCTTCGGGGGCCGAGGCCACCGGCGCAAGCTCCGGATCCCAGGGAGCGCTCGCGGTGGTCCCCGGCCGGGACTCCGGCGCTCCCGGCGGCGCGACGACGCAGACCGATTCGGCGCGCTCGGCGGCTACCTTGACCACCCAGGCCAAAAGGAGCCTGAGCGTCAATGACCCGAAGGCCGCGGCCGCTTTGTTAAAGCAGGCCCTGGCCCTCAATCCGAAGGACCCTCAGGCGCTGGCCCTGCTCTCGATGTCCGAGAGCCGCCTCAAGGACTACCCCGCGGCGCTCAAAGCGGCCGAGGAGGGGCTCAAGCTCGCGCCGAACAATCCGGTCCTGCTCGACGCCCAGGCCTACGCGCTCAACGGGCTCAAGGACTATCGCGGGGCCCTGGCCGCGGCTGACGCCGCGCTCGCGGCCAATCCGAACGACGCGCTGGCGCATTTCAACCGCGCGATCGCTTTGGCGGGCCTCGGCGACCGGGACGGGGCGCTCGCCGAGCTCAAGACAGCGGCCACCTTATCCCCGAAGTTCGAACGCTACCTGGCGATGGCGCAGGGGCAGCCCGACTTCGGCGCCGAGCTTTTGATGCAGGGGGAAGGAAGCGTGCCTATCCGAGGGGCCGCGCCGCCTTCGAGCTTTGGGCGCCTGCCGTGGCTGGCCGCGGGCGGAGCGGGCGTATTGCTGCTCTTGTTCCTGGCCGCCGGCCGCCGCGGCGAGCCTCCCGCGCCTGTCTTGGTTCCGGCGAGCGGTTCGAATCTTCTCGCGGGAAAATACGAGCTGGGCCGCCAGCTCGGCGCCGGCGGCATGGGCGTGGTCTATGAAGGCAAGGACCGTGTCCTGGGCCGGCGCGTGGCGATCAAGCGGATGCGCGAGGAGATTCGCTGGAACCCGCGCGAGCAGGAGAAGTTCGTGGCTGAGGCCAGGGTTGTCGCCAAGCTGCGCCATCCCAACATAGTCGACATCAAGGAGATCGTCGAGGAAGGCGGCGAGGTCTACCTCGTTTTCGAGTACGTCGCGGGGCGCACGCTCAGCGAGCTCATCGCGGCCCAGGGCCGCATTCCGTTTGTCCAGGCGCGAGACTACCTCAAGGGCATCGCGGCCGCGGTCGACCACGCTCGGGCCCAGGGCGTGATCCATCGCGACATCAAGCCCTCGAACGTCATGCTCGACGGTGAGGGGAAAGTGCGCGTCATGGACTTCGGCATCGCGCGCGTCGTGGAGGAGGCCGTCACGCGCCATTCGCGCACGCGGGCGACGGCGGTCGTCGGGTCTCCGCCCTACATGGCCCCCGAGCAGGAGCAGGGAGCCACGCGCCCCGAGTCGGACGTTTTCTCGATGGGGGTCTGCCTTTACGAGTGCCTGACGGGACAGAGGCCGTTTACGGGCTCGGGCGCGGGGATGCTCATGAACAAGCTCAAGAAGGCCTTCGCGCCCGCATCATCCGCGGCCCCGGGCCTGCCGCCCGGCCTCGACGCGGTCATGGCCAAGGCCCTCGATCCCGATCCTGCGAGGCGCTACGCGAGCGCGGGCTCCTTCCTGCGCGATCTGGAGACCCTCGAGGCCACCGCCCGCGCTACTTGACCTTGGCTTCCTCGTAGACCGGCGTGCCGTGCGACCGCGCGTATTCCCGAAAGCACTTGATGAGTTGGCGTGTCAGAGGGCCGGCAACGGCTTTCCCGATGGATCGGCCGTCGATCTTGACCGCCGCGATGACCTCGGCGCCCGTTCCCGTCAGGAAGACCTCGTCGGCCGAGTAGAGGTCGTAGCGCGGGAAGTTGCGCTCGACGACCTTGATCCCGAGCTTCTCCGAGCAGAGCTCGAGCACGACCTGCCTCGTGACGCCGACGAGTATGCCCGCGGAGGTCGGCGGGGTGAAGATCTTGCCCTTCTTGATGAAGAAGATGTTGTCGCCCGAGCACTCGGAGACGTGCCCCTGGGCGTTGAGCATGATCGCCTCTTGGGCGCCGGCCGCCGTGGCCTCCGCGCGGGCCATGATGTTGGCCAGATAATTGAGGGACTTGACCGACGGCGTGACTTGGTCGAGGCCCTTCTGGCGGATCGTCGAGGTGACCAAGGTCAGCCCCTTCTCGTAGAACTCGTCGGGATAGAGCTCGATCTTGTCGGCGATGATGAAGAGCGTCGCCCCGGACCTGCACTTGCGCATGTCGAGCCCTAAGTCGCCCACGCCCCGGGTCACGACCAGGCGGATGTAGGCGTCCTTGAGGCCGTTGGCGCGGACCGTGTCGAGGATGGCCTTCTCGATGTCCTTGATGGGAAGCGGGAGCTTGAGCAGGATGGAGTTGGCCGAGTCCTGCAGTCGCGAGAGGTGGTCCTCGAGGCGGAAGACGCGCCCGTTGTAGGCGCGTATGCCCTCGAAGACGCCGTCGCCGTAGAGCACGCCGTGGTCGAAAACCGAGACCTTGGCGTCGGCCTTGTCGTAGTACTCGCCGTCGATGTAGATCTTCATGGTTTCACCCTTTCGGATTCAAGGCTGATCACTCCGTCCTGCATCTGCAAAACTCTGGCCGCGTAGTCGCGGGCCGACTCGTTGTGGGTCACCATCAACACGGCGGCTCCCGAGGTCTCCGCCATGGCCTTCAAGTCCTTAAATACCAATTCTCCGTTGCGCTTGTCCAGATTGCCGGTGGGCTCGTCGGCCAGCAGGACGGTCGGCCTGTTGATCAGCGCCCGGCACAGGGCCGCGCGCTGGCGCTCGCCGCCGGAGACCTGGTAGGGGAAGCGGTCGCGGATGTCCTTGAGGCCTAGATGCCCCAGAAGTTCCAGGCCCCGGGCCTGCGCGTCTTCCAGACTCTCGCGGGAGGCCAAGCGCGAGGGCATGGTGATGTTCTCCAAGATCGTGAACTCGGGGAGCAAAGCGTCGAACTGGAAGACAAAGCCGATGCGCTCGCTGCGCAAGCGGGCCTGCTCCTCTTCGTCCAGGCGCGAGGTCGGCACGCCCGAGTAGCGGATTTCTCCTTGGTCCGGACGGTCCATGAGGCCGAGCATGTTCAGGAGCGTCGATTTCCCGGAGCCGCTCGGTCCCAGGATGACGACGAGCTCGCCGGCCGAGAGCGTCAGGCCGAGTCCCCTGAGCACGGGAACGGCGGTCTCGCCCTCTCCGTAGGTTTTGACGAGGCCGACCGCCTCGAGGACCACTTCACCCATAATGGATGGCCTCGACGGGATCGACCTTAGCCGCGCGCGAGGCGGGATAGACGGTGGCCAGCAGCGAGAGCAGCAGTCCCATCGAGAGCACGGCGAGTATGTCCTTGGGTTGGACCGAGACCGGGACCTGCGAGAGATAGTAGATGTCGGAGGGGAGCTCTACGATCGGGTAAGTCTTGATGAGCCAGCAGAGCAGCAGCCCCAGGCCCAATCCCATGGTGAGGCCGCCGCCCGCGATCAAGAACCCCTCGGTGAGGAAGATCCTCTTGATTTGTCTGGGCGTGGCCCCCATCGCCTTCAACAGCCCGACGTCGCGTGTCTTCTCGACGGTGCGCAGGATCAAGGTCGAGGCGATGTTGAGCGAGGCCACGAGAATGATCAAGGTCAGGATCAGGAACATCACCATCTTCTCGAGCTTGAGCGCGGCGAATAGGGTCGAATTCATCTGGCTGTAGGTGCGCACGCGGTGCACGGGCCCGAGCGTCTGCTGAAGGCGCGCGGCCGCAGCGTTGGCGGCGCCTAGGTCCTTGAGCTTGGCGCCGATGCCCGTGGCTCCGGCCTCCACGCCGAAGAACTTCGAGACGGCCTCGAGGTCGGCGTAGCCGGTCGTGCTGTCGTATTCGTAGTAGCCGGTGTGGAGCAGTCCCGCGACCTTGAATTTCTGCATCTTGGGCAGTATGCCCAGCGCGCCGGCGGCGCCCTTCGGCGAGACCAGCACGATCTCGTCGCCGACCTCGATGCCCATGTTGCGCGCTAGCTCCTCGCCGAGAACGATTCCGGGCTTCTTGCCGTCCTTCAAATGGTCCCATGAGCCCTGGCGCAGGCTCTTGGCGAGGTCATTGACTTGGAATTCCTGGCCGGGATCGAGGCCCTTGAGCACTATCCCCAACGTACGATTCTCGTAGCTCAAGATGGCTTGCCCGAGCACGAAGGGCGCGGCCGCCTGCACGGCCTCGTCGGCCTTGACCTTGGCCAAGAGGTCTCCCGCGCCGAGCTTGCTGTAGACGCCGTAGACGGTCAGATGCGCCTGGGCGCCGATGATCTTCTTCTGAATGTCGGCCTGGAAGCCGTTCATGACCGAGAGCGTCGTGATGAGCGCGGCGACGCCGACGGTCACTCCCGCGACTCCAATGAGAGAGGTGACCGTCGCGAAGATGCCCTTGCGCTTGGCGCGCAGGTATCGCAGGGCGATGAAGAGTTCGAGGCTCATCGCGACGAGAGGCCGACGATCGAGGCGGCAAACACCGCCACCACGGCCAAGTCCAGGCCGATCCAGACCGGCCGTCCCAGGCCATGGGGATGCCAGACCGGATTGAAAACGAGCGCGCCGGCGCCCAGCAGGATCGTCCACAGGCGGTTCTTGAGAGCGAGAGCGTACCGGACGCCCCAGAGCGCGACCGAGCAGACGATGAAGCGCAGGATCACATGGTCCTCGTGACCCATGATGCCGCTGGCCGAGAGCAGCAGAAAGGACAAGGTCAGGCCGCGCGCGTAGCCGTAGTTGATGAGGTCGGACTTGGTCACCGTCATGGGAGCTCCTCGCGCTTGAGCGTCGGGAAGAGGATCACGTCGCGGATCGAGGTCTGGCCGGTCAGCAGCATGACCAGGCGGTCGATGCCCACGCCCATGCCGCCCATCGGCGGCATGCCCGCCTCCATCGCCTCGACGAAGTCAGAATCCAGCACGTCGGCCTCCTGGTCGCCCTCTTCCTTGCGCTGGCGGGCCTGCTCCACGAGGCGGTCGCGCTGGTCCTCGGGATCGTTGAGCTCGGAGTAGGCGTTGGCGTACTCCTGGCCCGCGCAGAAGGCCTCGAAGCGCTCGACGATCCCTTGCGAGCCGGCCTTGAGCTTGGCCAGCGGGGTGATGGCCGTCGGATGGTCGAAGACGAAGGTCATCTGCTCGCAGTGCTCGAGGATGCGCGCGTCGAAGATGCGCTCGAACACCTTCGCGGACGGCGTCTTCTCGCCGGCCGGCGCCCCGATTTTGGAGGCCAGCGCGAGCAGTCCCTTGCGATCAAATCCCTTCCCTTGAAGGATGTCCTCGATCGGCGCCCCGCAGTATTTTTTCCAGAGCTCCGGCAGATATTCGCGCTTAAAGGGCGGTTTGACGGAGATCTTCTTCCCGCCGTAGTCGACCTCCGAGACGCCGATCGCCTCGGCCGCGGAGCCTACCAGCTCCTCGAAGAGCTCGGCCATGCCGTTGTAGTCGGAGTAGGCCTCGTAGCTCTCCATCATCGTGAACTCGGGGTTGTGGCGCGTGTCGATGCCCTCGTTGCGGAAGATGCGGCCGATCTCGTAGACCTTGTCGAAGCCGCCGACGATGAGGCGCTTGAGATACAGCTCGGTGGCGATGCGCAAGACCATGTCCTGGTCGAGCGCGTTGTGGTGCGTCGAGAACGGCCTCGCCGAGGCCCCGCCCGCCTGCGAGAGCAGGATCGGGGTCTCGACCTCGACGTAGCAGCGGCGCTCCATGACCGAGCGCATCGCCGTGATGATCTTGGAGCGTTGGGCGAACTTCTCGAGGGTCTCGGGGCTTGCGATGAGGTCGAGGTGGCGGTTGCGATAGCGGAAATCGACGTCCTTCAAGCCGTGGAACTTGTCGGGCAGCGGCCTCAGGGACTTCGAGAGCAGGATGACGGAAGAGACCGCGATCGTGGGCTCGCCGGTCTTGGTCTTCATGACCGCCCCCGAGACCGCGAGGAAATCCCCGGCGTGGACGTCCTTCTTGACGAGGTTGAAGATCTGCTCGCCGACCGCGTCCTTCTTGATGTAGAGCTGGATGCGTCCCGAGAAGTCGCGCAGGTCGGCGAAGATCGTCTTGCCTTGGTCGCGGTAGCGCACCAGGCGCCCGGCGCAGTCGAGACTTTGAGTCCCGTGAGTGCCGGTCTCGAGCCCCGCGCAAAGGGCCGCGGCCTGGGCGCAGGTATGAGAACGCTTTGGAGGGCGAGCCGGATACGCGTCGACGCCGCGGCTTTTGAGCTCGGCCACCTTGGCCTTCTTGAGGGCCAGTATCTCGTCGAGACCGCCTTCCGTGGGGGCGGGGGCGGCGTCCGGCCTTTCCGTCACGCCGTCTTTCCGGCGAGTATGCCCGCGATGAGCTCGCGCAGCATCTTGGGATCGAAGGGCTTCTGGACGTAGGCCGCGACGTTCGGGGCCATCTCGAAGAGGTCGCGCATCTTCTGGCCCCGGGCCGTCAGGACCAGGATCGGGATGGCGCGCGTGCGGTCGCTGGCCTGCAGCTTCATGTTCAGGGTGTAGCCGTCCATGATGGGCATCATGATGTCGAGGATCAGGAGGTCGGGCAAGGGCTTCCCCGCGTCCGGCGGCTCCATGCCGAGCATCTCGAGCGCGGTCTGCCCGTTGCCGGCCTCGGTGACCGCGTAGCCTTCTTTTTCCAAGACAAAGCGCAGGAGAGTGACGATCTCGGGCTCGTCGTCGACGACCAGCACCGTCAGCTTGCCCTTCGCGCTCATCTCTTGGCCTTGAGCATCCCCGCGATCAGGTCGCGCAGCTTCTTGGGATCGAAAGGCTTGTCGATGTAGGACGCGACGTTGGGGGAGAGCTCGAAGAGGTCGCGGGTCTCGCCTTTGGCCGTCAGGATGATCAGCGGGATGCCGCGGGTGCGCTCCTTTTCGGCGAGCTTGGCGCTGACCGTGTAGCCGTCCATCAGCGGCATCATGACGTCGAGGACGATGATGTCGGGCAGCGGGGCCTTCTCGTTGTCGGGGTCGACTCCCAGCGCGGCTAGGGCCTCGACCCCGTTGTAGGCGGAGAGGACCTCGTGGCCGTCCTTTTCCAGAAGGAACTTGACCAAGGTCACGACGTCCCGCTCGTCGTCGACGATCATGATGCGCGCCATGGGCCGATTCTAACAGTTTGGGCCCGTCGGGTCAACGAAAGGCCTCAGCCTGTCAGGCCGGTTTTTTCTCGAGGTGAGCGAGCCGGCGGTCGTGGACGTCGAGCCGGCCCTTTAGTAGCTGGAAGACTCGTCGGCGACCTTCCACTCGTTCCTAGCCTGCCCCTCCTACGAGCATACGCGGGCCGTCAAGGAGGGGGGCAGTAGTTCACCTGGGCTTGACGAGGGCCCGGATCAAAGCTATCCTCCCATACTGACTATGCGGCGCGTCTCCACTCTCGCTGGTCTGGCAGCCTTGATTGTGCTCAACGGCTGTGCGACGACTTCCATTCTCCAAAGCCGCGCGCAGATGATGTTCCCACTAGGTCCTAAGCCGGGGAACAATCTTATCATCTTCGTCTCCGGTCCCACCCAAGATGGCGGGACTTCATGGGGTAGGTTTCCCGAGGTGCACCGTCATGGCACCGGCTACGATACTTACAGTGTTGCCTTTGTGTTCGATTGGGGCCGTTTTCCCGAGTTGCTCAAGGGTGATACCGGTTACGATAATTACGAAGCTGTATTTGAATCCGATTACCCGCTCACCGATCTCAGGGAACTGCGGTTCTTTGTGAGGGATCTCCGAAAGAAGCTGGCGACCGACTGGGCGAGGTTTCAATCGATTTCACTTATAGGTCGCGGCTTCGGCGGCCTCGCCTTAAAGAATCTTATCTCAACGATGGAGGAGGACCAGGATACCGAGTCGCTGCATAGGATTTCACGCATTATTTTGATCGGGACTCCGGAACCGGACCTGGGTACTGCGCGAGATCTTTCGTTTGGACGTTCCGAAAGATCGTTGGACATGGGAATTCGCGAGATACAGGAGAAATGGGAGCGGTTCGTTTGCCGACGGACCGGCGGCTTGAGTGCAGCAGTCTTCGACTGCAAAGTTCCCGTGAGTGCGATCGTGGGACTGCGGGATCCGCTTGTCTCTCCTCAGTCGTTGCTCGCATACGGACCGAGTCTTTTTACGGTTAGTGGGAGACCGCAGCTGATGTACCGCCCAATCGACAGAGATTCCGACATCTATAGGGTCGTCAAGTTCAACGTCTTGGGCAAATCACCGGATAAGTCGCCGGCCGACCTCTTTACGGTCACAGCGAAAGAGCGCCTGGAGCAAGGCCACCGCCTCGTCTCGCTGGGCGAGTACGATAAGGCTCGGGATTCCTTTCAACAGGCGATCGCTCTTTCGTTGCAGACAAGTGACTGGTCGTCGGCTGCGACGACGCTCCGCGAATTGGGACGTCTGGATCTCACGCGCGGAGCCACCACTAATGCGATAGTCGATTTCAAACAATCCGCAGACGTATGCGTAGGCGGCAAAGACAAGCTTTGCGAGGCTGACTCGGTGCTTGGCTTGGCCGATGGTTTCAGGATAGCGGGCGACTCCACTCAAGCCCAAGGCCACTACGATGCGGCCCTTCAAATCTATGGAAAAGACTTGCGGGGCCAAGCTGACGTCATGACGGGGTTGGCCGAACTATACAGCGCAATCTATGAGCATGACAAAGCCATAAATTATTATTCCAAGGCTGCGGGATTATACCAGCAGGCAGGAAAACCGGTTGACCAGTCCTTTGCCGTGGGAGGGAAAGCGGATGAAGAGCGTCGTTCCGGAGATTTCGACGCCGCGTTGCTAGATTATGACAGGGCTTGCTCGGGATTCGACAGCAAGGAGTTCCCGATCCCGGCTGGCGCATGTCTTTTCCAACAAGGCGAGATAAAGAGACTTCGTGGCGACCTGGAGGGAGCGATGGAGCGTTATCGAAAAGCCGACGCGCTCTATGTTGCTGCCGGCTACTCGAAGGGCCGGGCCCATGTGTTCAACCAGCAGTCCATCATTTTGAAGAGTCAAGGTTCCGTAGCGGCCGCCCGGGCATTGGTTGAAGAATCCCTGAGACTTTACGATCAGGCCGGCGATCGTGTGGGACGGGCCGCCGCTCTCTCCGTCCTGGCTTCGTTTGAGCAGAATGCAGGGCAAACCGACGCATCAGCCCGCCAATTGGACGAAGCGAACCGCATCTTCGTCGAGAAAGACAATCGACTTGGGCAGGCGAATGCGGCCCTGTATACCGGCAGTCTGAAGGACGACCTGGGAAAGTATTCGGATGCGGAAGCGGCGTACAACCGCGCCCTGGAACTGTATCGAGCGATCCGCGCGTCCCTCGGAGAAGCCAATGCGCTCGCCGCCCGCGCGGATACTCGCCGTACTCTTGGCCGGGCCGCCGACGCTCGTCAAGACTATGCCGACGCGCGCAAGATATACGACCGACTTGGAACAAAATGGGGAATCGCTGGCGTGCTGACCGGACTAGGACGCCTCGAATGGTCCATTGGCGCATCTTCAGCAGCTTCGGCAGACCTATCAGAAGCCCGCCGCCTCTATTCGGGCCTGGGAGATAGAATCTCGGATATAGCCGAACTTAGCCAGGCTGAAGCGGAACTCGAGGCTGGGAGCGGCGATGCGCTCCTCGCGCGGAAGAAGTATGAGGAGGCGGCCAAAGGCTACGCGCAAGTGCAATCATTGAGGGGGAGAGCCGAGACTCTGATAGGGCAGGCGGATCTTAGCTTGCGCCAGAAACAAAAGGCAGAAGCGCGGGAGGGTTATCTGAAGGCGCTCGGTTTGTGCAGGGCTCCAGCGGACTATCGTCTCTGTCAAGCGAATGCCCTCGAGGGCCTAGGCCGACTGGAGGTAGAAGACAAAGCTCCCACCGCCCAATATCCCCTTCAGGAGGCCGCGCGCTTGTATGACCTTATGGGGCTGGCTGACCGCGCCAACAGGGTCTTGACTCTAATTCCCAAGGACGGTTCCAAACCATGAAGGATCGGAAGGCTCAACCGGCTCTACGCTGGCTGATCCTTTTGCTCACACTATGGCTGGGCGCGTCATCGCGCGTCCATGCGTCATTCGGTGAGGTTGCCTTGGCGGAGCTTCGTGAGCCAGTTCGTTCCGGAGAACCCGACGAAAGTCTGATTAAGGAAGGCGATTACATCGAGATGACTTTGCACAACGGCAGCTCGAGGGGTCTGGCCCACGCTCCGGCGACCGTTTCTGACGTGCTTATTGCCGTTTGGCTGGAGACGACCGGTGCGCATCTGACTGAGGTGCCGAACTTTCTCACTCTCCGAGAAGTCAGCAGCCAAACGTGGGCCGGCCCATTGCCAATGATAAAAGGTTTTCCGCTTGAGGGCGACCATCTTAGACTACGAATCAAGGTGTGGGGCGTGCGTGAAAGTGATCATAAGGCGATGAAGACGATTATGGCGCGACTCACTAGTATCCAGGCGCTCCCCTCAGCGCACACCGAGGATGAGGTGCAGAATGAGACTGCGTCGGCCTTCACGGCAATTACCCAAGAGTTCTCCAACCAGATAGGTCGCTCAATCGAATTTTTTAAGGAGCTGACGATCATTCAGTGGCCCAAGATTAGGCAAAACCGCGACCCGTCGGGGCTTGACGCGTTGCAAGAGGAACTTAAGCGGAAGAAGGATGTCGTGCGAGACGGGCCAATCGACATTGAGAGCATCGTGCCCCAAGACGTCGGTCCAGAGGGTTACGGCGGGAAAGACGATATTCAGATTATCATCGGAAAGCATGTTCTACAGTCTAATCGAGTCCTGTCTCGCGCGGAATTGGAAGCCTTCGCTACTAATGTAGATGAGATGGTCAAGGATCGACTCAAGCGTAATTGTCCACGACGGGCCCTTTTGCATGCGGAAAGAGATTATGTTAGACAACACTTCGACTCCGTGCAGTTATCGCTTGATCGTGATAGGGGACACTCCCTATCGAGGGATCACTATCAGCATTTCCAGACCGCCCTTCTTGCCATCAACGGTTTCGCGGGAGGATGCGGCACGAGAAACTGTTCTACTTCAGAAGTCAACAGGCTCGCGGAACTTGTCGGTCCGGGCGCAAACGGCGCTCTGGAATCATTGGAGCAGAATCTTGAGGTCCTAACGCACGGGTCGGTGCTGCAGTTGCTGGCGGACTTAAAAGAATTTTGCCGGCTGTGCCACAGGAGTGCCGCTAATCCTTAGTCCAACCCTGCGCGCTAGGATGCGGATCAGGCGTCATCTCGTAAGCCTTTTGCCGGACCTCGAACATCCCACTGACTCCATTGACCGCAGCACTGTGGAGGTCAAAATCGACACTGAATCGCGGCGTGGGTTCAATCAGCAGGTCGTCTAGGATCAAGAGCTTCTCTCCTGTCCTGTAGGCTTCCAAGGAATAAATGTCGGAATCCTGACCTTTCGCGCAGGACATCCCCCATTGCTTGACGTTGGGTACGCCGCCGGCTCGGGCGTTATGCGGCAAGTCGATTCTCATGACGGCGGCGCATCCGCTCTTGTTGGGCGAGACGGATACGGCGCTTGAAGTAGAATCTGCGACTGCGAAGTGAAGCGTGTATTCTCTATCCTTGCCCGCCTCGAAAAACGGCCGACTTTCCGGGCTATTGAGGATGATCTTACTCACGATCTGCGACGGCTGCAGCTTGAATTCCATTATGCGGAACCCGACGAACAGATCCTGGCCCGTGGCGGTAACCGTATTGGAACTATCGGCGGTCACGAACCCTCGCGGGCCTCCCGTCACTTTTTGGAGAGCCTCAACTATCTGCGCCCTTAGGGTCGTCGCTTTCCCCGAAGTGTCCGTGACCGTAAAGCTGGAGAGGCGCAGTCCTTCCCACAAATATTGGCCACTTAGCGGGCCCAATTTCGCGTAGTCCTTGACAGTCACGATATCGATGGGGCCAGTGTTCAACTCATATATGGAATTTGCGCTTCCGTTCAGATCGAGGCCTAAAATGCTCCGCAAGGTGAGGCTAATTCCGCCCGAAAGCTCACTGTGCTGCTTAAGGTATAGCGAACTCAGGGAGCCGGAGACGTTCCGATCTGCTTCCGCGAGCCCGTCATTCTCAATGGGTCCGACGCCCTTGATCCAGGCCGCGCCAATGGGAATCTTTTTTCTCGGAGAAGAAAGGGGTCGGAACCCCGCGAATGTGTCTTCCGGTGTGGGCGCGTTCAACTGACGTGGTGAGGTAGAACAAGCCGCCAGTAGTATTCCAAGACAAGCAGTCACGAAGGGCAGTCCGATAGATGGGAGGCGAAGAGTTTTCATGCCAATCTCCAGTGCAAACTCAGATTATAGAGTCGGCGACGATGTCTGTCAAGGGGAAGCGACCTCCCTTGATCCTCGGCTAAGGACTGGCTCCGGCCCCGCCTAAAAAATAAAATACCTCGCGTTCCCGAGAAGGAATCACGCCCGAGGGCGTTAAGGTGAAAAGCGCAAACTTTTCACCCGCGAGGTGAAACAATGATAGCGCA
>JACQAZ010000002.1 GCA_016194705.1 Elusimicrobiota bacterium
GAAGAACGTCATCCGCAGGGCTTACGGCTACAGGGACAAGCAGTACATGAAGCTCAAGATCATCCAAGCCTGTACCCCATGGATGGGACACTTCCGCCCGTGGGGCTGGGCGCACGCTCACAATTTTCTGTCATGAGCCGTAAATACTGGGCGAACTCCGGCGGTCAAGATGGAGGTCTGTTCAGACGTCGCAATGACTCCTTCCAATAAGCCATTGACTGACAGCTGGCCATGTCCTTCCCCGGGAAATCCCGCGCAACCCCCGGATGCGGAGATTTCGAGCACTGTCTTAGGAGCGGGCCTTTCACTTCCCCTAAACTCCCGTGGAACATGGATCAATACGAAGTCACCAAGCGGTATTAAGCTCGATGACCTCATTGCACAGAAACAAATCCGGATTTATTTCTTCGGGGACGTCAGTTACAAAGACGTTTTAGAAGAAAAAGACTCGCATACCTACCACACCACTTTTTGCGGCCTTTATAATCCGGAGTCTCGAAAGTTGGATGTCTGCCAGAAGCACAACAGGATGGATTGAAGAGTGGGATCAATTGGAAAAACTTTTTCCAAAATCTGGGTGCCTAAAGCGAGCACGGCGGGGCGGCTTCAGGCACAATGCTGCAAGCTAACATCAGCTGCGGGCGCCCGCGGCTCGGCCAACTGTGCCCGGGCACAGTTGCTCGCCGCGTCGGCCGAGCTTCAACGTTAGGCGCATGGTGTAATTGGAGGAACCAATGGAAGATGAGAAACTTCTCTCAAACTGCGCGGGCGTTACTCTCACAGATACCCGAGTTCGGCTGACCATCACGGAAGGATGGTATACCCACGCAACGACCATCTTCCCGGTCTCCGCAGTCGATTCGGTTTTCTTCGGCTGGCGCAGGCAACGGCCGTTGTTGACGATTGGTGCGACGCTGGTTGCCATCGGGTTCATCCTCCTATTCAACGAGCAGACAAGCTCGGCCGGCGTTACAGCCATCGTTGTGGGCCTAGGCGCGCTGTGCGCCTTTTGGTTTTACAAGCCGAGGATGTTGCGAATTCAATCTGGACGCGAACAGATTTGTGTCTCCCCGCCTTCAGACGCAGAGGCGGAACAGTTCATGGGGATTTTGATGAGCACCATAGAACGCGCTGGACATGCACAATAAGCTCTGATTCGGTCATCTGATGAAAGCTGACGGCTGGATTGTGGATCTCTTGAAACGCGAGGTTGTAAATGACTGGTTCGACCTCAGAATTTATTCAGAGTTTGATCTTCAAGTCTGCGCCTATTTTTGGCTCAGAAAATACTTCGACGGGGAACGGTCCACCAAGTGGATCGTTCGGGCGCAGCCATTGGTAAGAAATGCACGAGGGCAGATTTTCAAACCAGACATCGCCATCTTCCGCAATTCGATCCTGTATGACATTATTGAGCTGAAAATGTTCCCTGGAGACCTACAGCATCTCCCTGTGCTCAAGGACTACAAGAAGCTCCAACACCTTAAGCGGGAATTAAATCTTCGGCATGCTTACGAGGTGGTCTGTTACGATTCAGACGAAAAATACCATCTGCCAAGCCGGGTGAAGGCGCCATGGATGAAGAATTTTCTTACACCTATTTTCATCAATTTTAGAAGAAATGAAAACGGCAGATTGCGGCGAGATTATGCAGCAACACGCCGGCGATGGGAAAAATTCAAGTGAAGCGCCTAACCAAGGGATTCTCCCGCCGCCCGCAGAACGGCCTCATAGCGGGCGCGGGAGATCCTTGGCGTTGAACGATACACTGATTTATGATCAAACAAGTCGAAAAGGATGGGCTCTATTTTTCCATCAAGCCATCGTGTCCAGCTTTTTCGATCATCATCCTATTGGTATTGATTATTGGGATATTCGCTGGATTCTGGGCAGTTTCCTTTGGCAAATATGATGGGACAATAGGCGTCGTTTGGCTTGAGATGGTTACAAGCGGCGTAATTTGGGTTGGCTTTTCGCTTGCGCTGCTTGCCTACGTCGCTGCGTGGAGCCGTCTTGAGGAAGAAAGAATCGTGAGCCGAGGCAAGGGCTTTCGCATCGAGTATCGCCTATTTGGCATTTGCGTGAGAGCCCGGGAGATAGATAAATCAAATATCAAGCGCGTCACGTCCGAACTGGCGGTAGCGCGCTCCGAACAGGATTTTCTCCGCGGGGATCCCTACGATCCATGGGATTCACATAAAATCAGATCCATTTCGTTTCACTGCCACGACAATAAAACAGCCCGATCCAGCATGGCGCTGACCAAGAAAATCAGCGAGGAACTTTTGAAATTCATTTCAGAGGAAAGGAGGAAAGGATTTTGACGGCGAACCTCCGAAAACCTGCAAGGTTGGGGATTTGAATGGATGGCGAAACAAAATCAAATGTGAACGGCCGGCGGCCATGAGGAGTTCCAGTAGCCGCCGCCGTTCAGCCACGCGTTACGGCAAATCTCGATATGTCTTCTCGGAGCGTCGTGCCACTTTGACGACGAGCACGACTCCTTCCTGATCCAGCACGCAATAAATCACCCTGTAGGCGCCGCAACGGATCCGATAGAGGTCGTCTTCCAGTTTGACGCAGCCATCCGGCCGCGGGTCCTGGGCGAGCCTGCGAATATCGTCGTAGATGCGCAGGTAGTCCTTCTTGGGAACGGCGTCGAGTTGTTTCGCGGCGGCACGAGCGACGCGGACCTGGCGCGGCACTAGCGGGCGCGCCGTCTATGGTAGGATTCCAATGGAACGGCGGACGAGGGCTCAGCGCGGAACTCGCGCAGCGCCTTTTTCGCGTCATTGATATCATCGATCTCCTCCTCGAGCACGGCGATGGCCGCGTCGCGGATGATGTCGGCCATGCTCGTGTCGCGCTCGACCGCGAGGCGCTTGAGATTCTTGTGGAGCTCTTCGGGAAGGTAGACCATCGTCTTTTTCATATATATAGTATGCTATATATATGTCATTATGTCAATAGCTGGCCGCGGGCGCGCGCTGGGGCTACATCGACAGGACCGGAAGGCTGATCGCCGAGTTCACGCGCAAGGAAATCCGGCGCCGGTAGCTCAGAGCCGCGCCCCCATCCCGAGCTGCAGGTAGGTCCCGCCCGCGAAATAGTCTCCCGGAAACCAGCTCAAGTTCTTCGTCCCGCCGCGGCCATACAAGAAGACCCGCCGCGGGTCGTCGCCGTTCTTGTCGATGAGCCAGACCGGGATTTCGATCGAGCCGCCGAGGTTGTAGGCGACGTGCGTGCGCCCCAGCTCGGAGGCGCCGAGCGGATTGCTTCCCAGATTACCCGACGACTTGATGCGGGCGAGCAGCGGCTGCTCGTGCAGCGAGAGGAAGATGCCGAGCTTTCCGCGCCGCGGCAAGGGGATGCCTTGGACGTCGACACCGCCGCCGCGTCGCGTTTCGTAGCGGTTGTCGCCGGTCATCCAGTAGACGTTGGTCAGCACCCCTTTGCGTCGGAAGTAGTTGTCCTGGAAATAGTCGATGCCGAAGGGCGAGAAGTAGACGCGCAAGGAGGGCATGTAGCTCCAGTCCTTGGAGACGGGGAGCATGGGGACGCGCGTCGTGTTCGAGCCGCGGCCGACGTAGTCGCGCCCGTAGGCGTACAACGCCGACCACATCATGGGATCGGCGAGCTGGATCCAGATGGCGTTCTTGATGTCGCCCATCCTCAGGCGGAACTGATCGACTCTTGCCACGCCGTAGCGGTCGGCGTTGACCGCGTACAGGTATTGCGTGAAGTCGGTCGAGAACGGCGGCCCCGACTCCTGCGCGCAGCCGAACCGGCAGTTGCGTCCGTCCAAGAAGTGCTGGTCGAGAGTGCCGGTTTCGGAGTAGTCGAACAGGAAGCGCGCGCGCAGGAAGAGATAGCGTTCCACCGCGGTCGCGTTGACGAGTCCGCCCTCAAGCAGGTCCTTGGCCGAAGCGTAGGCGAAGGTGTTCTCGCTTTCCATCGGCTGGACGTTGGCGCGGGAGTTCGCGTCGGCGCCGCGCCCGTTGGGATTGCGGTCCTCGGTCCTCAGCTCCCGCCCGCCGAGATAGCGCGGCAGCATCTGTCGGAAGCTGCGCGTCGCATGGCCGTCGCCGTATTCGTCGATGAACTCGCGGCCCGCGGCGTCGTGGCCGGTCTGATGGTGGATGTTCTGCGTCCCCATGAAGAGGCCGAAGTCCGGTACGGTCCCCGCGACGACGCGCAGCGCGGCGCCCTTGAGCCCGCCGGTCTCGGCGCCGAAGCGGTAGTTGTCGAAGTAGCGGCTCTCGAGCCGGTGCTTGCCGGTCTGGAGGACGCGGTAGGGCAGCAGGAAGTTGTTGATGGCCCATTGGTCGCCCCACTCGGTGGGGCGGTCGGGCTCGACGGTGGCGATCCAATCCTCGCGGACGAAGGGGTTCTTCCCGGCGTCGGCGCGCGCGAGCGAGGCGCTCAGCAGAAGGGCGGCGGGGAGAACGGCTCGATTGACCACGGACTTTAAGTATGCGGGATCGGACGCCTCTGCGCCAGAGGACTTTGGTCACGGGAAGGACCTGGAATGAGGCCGGGTGAACGCGGTCCTAGCGGCCGCGGGAGGCGAGCCAGAGCCGGAACTTCATGTAGAGCTTGAGCGCGCCGCCGAACAGTCTCTCGATCGGGCCGGGTGCCTTGCTCGAGTCGATCTGGCTGCCGACTTCGTAAAGCGTGTTGAGGATCTCGCGATAATGCGCGATCTGTTCGATCTCGAAGCCGACCGCGGTCTTTCCGGAGGCCGGGTCGGCCTTCCGGTAGGCCTGATAGTCCCGCAAGATCGACCGCTCGCACGCCAGCACCTGCGCGATCACGGCCTCCATGTGCTTGTAATGCGTGCGGCCGCCCTGGACGTCGGCGTAAAATTGCTTGAGCGAGGCGAGCTCGCGCAGCTTGTCGGCCTTCTCGTCCTGGGAGAGCACCGGGTCGCCATGGAGATAACGCTCGTGGCGTTCGACAAGGCGGCTCATGATTCCCAAGTGCGGCGCCATGAAAGCCTGGATGCGCTCCGGCACGCCGGGGCCGAACTCCACGGGGGTCTCGGGCCGCCTCCATGCGTCGCGGATCAGCTTGCCCACCTCCTTGGCGCGCTCCTCCGGCGTCGAGCGGTCGAGGTGGGCCACGGAGACGGAGAAGGCGGGGCCTTGCGGAAACGAGATCGGATAGTCGCCTTCGGGCGTCGCTCCAAGGGCGAGCCAGCTGTAGTCGTGCCGAAAGAGCGCCGCGCTCCGCTCGGCGATAGCGACCGCGCGCACGGTGTGCTTGTATTCGAGCCTCGACTCGGCGGCCGGCTGAGCCTGGATGCTGGGGTCGCCGAGTCCGGCCTGATCGGGCGTGAGCACCGAGAAAGCGACGTGCTGCCATTCGTTGAGCGGGATGCTCGCGCCGGCGAGTCGGCCGGGTTGAGCGAGGACGCCGAGGATCAGGCCGCCGTGCGCATTGAGAGCGGGGAGGCTCAGCGCCGTCTGGCCCGGAGCCTCCGCCTTGACGATCTCCGGCCCGGCGGCCGACGAGAGCCTCGCCGGCAGCAGGAAGGCGGCGATCCAAAGGTTTCGCATCATCTTCCTGAGTATAGCGCCGAGACCGTCTCGGCGCCTGTGTCCTCCGGCCCTCTCGGGGGGGTCTTTGGGCCCGCGCAAAAACGCTATGATGGTCCTATGGCTGGCCGAGAACCCGGCGCGGTCTCCGCGTGTCTGAGATGAACGAGGAGGAGCTCGTGAGGCGCTATGGAGCCATGGTCTACAACCTCGCGCTGCGCTTGACCGCAAACCGCGCCGACGCGGAGGACTTGGCGCAGGAGGCCCTGATCAAGGCGATCCGGGGCTGGTCTTCGTTCCGCGCGGAGGCCGATCCCGGCTCTTGGCTCTACCGCATCACCGTGAACGCCTGGAAGAACCAGCTGAGATCCAAGTCCAAGTGGAATTTCCTGCGTTTCTTCTCTCGCGACGGCGCCGAGGAGACGCTCTGCGAGCCGGCCGACGTCGCCGGGCCCGATCCGACGCCGGAGGCTGAAGCCGAGGCCGCCGAGAAAAAAAGGCAGATCGACGCCGCGATGAAGAAGCTGACTCCCGAGGAGCGCGCGGTGCTCGTCCTGCGCGAGCTCGACGGGCGCAGCTACGAGGAGATTTCCAAGTCGCTGGACATTCCGCTCGGGACGGTCAAGTCGAGATTGGCGCGGGCCCGGGACATTTTGGCCGAAGAGCTGTTGAAAGAGGAGAAGCGGCATGGGACATGACATCAACAAGGAACAGCTGACCGCCTTCTTGGACGGCGAACTGCCGTCGGTCGAGCGGGAGGCCGTGGAGGCGCACCTGGTCTCGTGTCCCGAGTGCTCGGCCTATCTCGAGCGCGTCAAGAAGGCCTCGTCCGATTTCAGACAGTTCGGAGCCGATAAGCTCCCCGCGAGGCTGTTGGCCACGGCCCTGGCGCTTGCCGCCGACAAGAAACGCGCCGAAGACTCCCATCCGGCCCTGAAGCTCGTCCTGGTCCTCACCGCGGCGCTGGCCTTGGTCCTGGCCGGCGGGCTGATGGCCAAGCACTTCCTGCCGGGGCTATTTTCGCAGATCCAGGGGATGATCTCAGGCGCTTCCGCCCACCTCGGCCAGTAGTCCGTCTTTTTCCCGAAGTAGAAAGATCCCGCGCACGCAGGCGCCGTAGAGGGCCGCGTGCGCGAGCCAGAAGACCGCCGGCTGGGCCACCGGCAGGCGGAAATCCGCGCCGGAGTGAAACCAGGCCCCGTCGACGAGCGCGTGCAGGAGCATCAGCCACGGCAGGCCCAGCCCCGCGTGCAGGCAGGCGCAGGCGCAAAAGCCGAACATGAAGATCGAAGCCCAGCAATCGACCGCGACCGTGTGGTAAAAGGTGAACACCGCCGACGAGGCCAGCGCCGCGCCGAAGGCTCCCAGGCGCGCGCGCAAACTGAGGAAGATGAGCCCGCGAAACAGCGCCTCCTCGAAGAGCGCCACGGAGGCCGCCGAGGCCCAGCCGACGGCGAGCTGGCCGTGCGAGAAGACCACCGTGCTCGCGCGCGCGAGATAGAGCGAAGCGAAAGCGGCCGAGGCGGCGCAGCCGAGCAAGAAGGCTCTCGTCGGCCGTTTCGACCGCCAGCCCCACCGCCCAAGGCCCCCTTGGGAGGCCGCCAGCGTGAGGCAGGCCGCCAGCGTGGCAGGACGCAAAGTCGCCGACCGGACGGCGAAGCGGCGGAGCCAGATGTCCCAGGTGAAGTGCGAAGGCGTCCCCATCCACCGGGAGATGAGGCGGCCCAATGCTACGTGCGCGATCAGGATGAGGAAAGCGAAGATGGCCGTCCGGTCATCCCGCTTGTCCACGGGCGTAGACTAGCAATTTTCCGAGAACCTTTTCGGGGCCTGCCGTGTCTGACGGACGCCACGCGAAAGCGGGAAGGAGGCCTTATGAAAAGGATGTCGGAGCTCATGAAGGACCGCCGCGGCCAGGGCACCGTCGAGTACCTGCTCATGATGAGCGTCATCGTAGGCGTCGTGCTGGTCGCCGGCATCGCGATGAAGAAGTTCATGCCCGGGATGTTCGCCCACATCCAGGACCTCATCATGGGCGCGATCAACAATCTGGCGGGATAGGCCGGCGACGGCTCGTCGAGCATTGACATTTTCCCCTCCCGGGGCTATATAAGTTGTAAGTCCCGTCTCTGTCCCGGGAATCCGATGAAATCCCTTATTCTGCCCATGGTTATCGCTTGGGTGGTCCCGTCCTGTTTTGGATTGGACCAGGCCGAGCAGGCCGCATTATCGGAGGCGACAAGCCTCAGGCTGGCGGTGGACCAGTACTTGGCGCGTTGCGAAGCGAACGCCAGTCCATCGTGCCTGGAGGGCAGAGATGGATTGAAGCAGCAGCTCGCGCAGCTGCTGCTTCGCAATAAAGGCGCGGAAAACGATCCTCAGGTCAAAGCCGTGATGGGCAAGATGACGGCTCAACTCGGACGACTGGAAAAGATTGGAAAGGAGGTCGCCGGCGACGGCGCCGGGTCGCAGATCGATCCGGGCGGTCAACCGCCGGGAGCGGCGCCGCGGGATCCGAACAAGCCGCCGCTTGGCGATGCCGGCGCTGGACTTGGACCGGGAAGCGCGGGCTCCTCGGAAACCCCCGGAGCCGACGCGGCGCTCATTGAAAAACTGCGCTCCGATCCCAACAGGCTCGACGGAGCCCAAAAGGGATTGGATTCGGCCGCCCGTTTGGCCGGGACGATGAAGAATTCGCTCCGGCATGAGGAGGAATTGCCCGGCGGAGCCGGCGCGGCCGCCCGCATGGGCAGCTTC
The DNA here is from genome assembly GCA_016194705.1 of Elusimicrobiota bacterium. Lineage (GTDB taxonomy): Bacteria > Elusimicrobiota > Elusimicrobia > UBA1565 > UBA9628 > PALSA-1176. Next base: position 8,295 of record JACQAZ010000002.1, read on the forward strand.
GGCGGCCCCGGAAATAAACCGGGCGCCGGCGGCTCCGGAGATCCCTCCCATCCTCTCTCTATGAACGATTTTCTTCTCGCCGCAGGACCCTATCGCGACGCGTTCAAGACTTTGAATCTGCGGACCGGCACCGGCCCCAATGGGGCCGGCCTGGTCCTCAGACAGGACGGCAGCCCCGCGACGCCGGCGGATCTCGCGAACCTCAGGACTTTGATCGACTCCGAGCCCACGGCGCTCACGCGAAACTCCAACTACCTCGATCCCGACAAGGGCGGCGTGTCGCGCGCGGGGTTCAACGAGCTCAAGACCGATTACCGCTCGAACGCCGATATGCGCGATACCGATTTCAAGCACATCGAGCTCGAAAAGGACCGCGACTTCAAGCGCTCCCAGTCCTGCGACCTCGTCTCCGGGCAATGCAACGCCCACGCCAAGGCATCGTACAAGAAAGGCGAGGACGTTCCCGCCGACGACCTCAAGAGCATCCTGGCCAAGGCCAAGAGCTACCTTAGGAAAGTGGCCGAGGACAAACAGCAGCTGGCTGCGTCCAAGAGCCGGTTGAAAGGAGGTTTTGGCGAGGGCGTGCTTTCCCGATTGTCCGCCATGCTCGGCGGTTTCGCCCCCTCAATAGGCGGGTCCGCTCCGCCGCAGACTCTCGCCGCCAGCGCCGGCCCGAGCGTCGCCGGCGGGGAATCCGTGGCGAACGCGCCGAAAAGAATCTCCTCCGATAGGCCAGGCGAAACACGGGATCACTCCGGAGCAGGCCTTGTGCGTTCCCGCGAGGAGTCAGGGGAAGGTGATGCCCGACCCCAACGCCGCGGCGGGATGTTTCGCCTCGCCGCCTATCTGATGGCCATCCTGGGGGCGGCCTTGGCGGTCGCGGCCGCGGCCCTCCTCTTTCGAAAGCGCCGCTCGTTGGTGGAACGATGAGCACCCGAGAGCGCGGCTTCATCGCAGCAGTCTTGCTCCTCGTTGCGTGGGCCCCGTCCGGATCCCAGCCGGCCGCGGAAAAGCCGGAGAAGAAGCTCTACGAGGAGCTCAAGGGATTCATCCCGCGCGCTTTGGAGGCGCAGAGGAATCCTCCGTTGTACGAGGCCCTGATTCCGCAGTGGGAGAAGCTCGAGCCCGATCTTGAGACCGCCGGTGCCTTCGGGGGCGGGGAGCTCAAGGACCTCGCGGTCACGGCGCGCGGATTGATGAACGATGCGATCAGGCCCGACCAATACAAACAGCTCCAAGAACTGAGAACGGATCCCAATGCGGAGACGCGCGAGAAGCTTAGGAAATGCATCCGGCTTATTCATCCTTACTTTGCGTGGTCTGAAGAGAAACGGAGTTTCGTCTACGAGGATGGAGGCTACCCAGACCGAGACGGCGGCTACGCCGACCTATTGGAGCTCAAGGTCCTGCTGGACAGGTACCGAGAGTCCTGCGATAAGCGGGACCAACCTGCCGAGGAGGGACCGTCCCAAGCCAAGAAGGTAGCGTCCTCATCGTTATCCCAGGCGGCGCTCGTCGGTCTCGAGCGGCGCCTCGAGACGCTCCACGCGTTGGTCCGGAGCAAGAGCATGGATCAGGCCCGCGAGGAGCTCAACGTTCTTTTTGATTGGCGCAAGGCCCACGCGCGGGAACTCGAGGCCCTGCCCGCCGAAGGCCGCCTGCGCCTCGACGAGATCAACGCGCAGCTAAAGCAGCTGAGCGTCACTCTCGCCTATCACGTGCCGAACGCCGCGGCGGAGGGCAAAGCGGAACCGGGGGCTCCCTCCCCGGGAACGGCGCCAGGGCGCGCTTCGCATTCTCTCAAACCCGGCGAAGTGCCGAAAGCCGCGGGCGGCGGCCTGCCCGAAGGATCCAAGCTGTCTTCGGGGTTCGACTTCGCCGAGGCCGCCTTCCAGGCCTTCGGCGATTTGGGAATCGACTTGACCCCGGAAGCGGCATGGCAGAGAGACGTCATCAAGCGCCATTTCGCGGTCCGCGACCGGGTCGAGGGTTTTCGGCCGGGGAGCGTCGTCCGCGGCAAGGACGGCCGCGAGCATCGCGGCATCTGGATCGGATACAAGGATCAAAACGCCTGCTTCATGAGCGCCGACGGCTATTTTGAGCGGTCCGGTCCGGCGGGAGAGCAGTGGTTCGACTGGACTCCCAGCCCCTCCGGCACGCTCGGCTCACCAGGGACACCGGGGCCGACTTGGTCTCCAGATCCGAAAAGCGGTCAATTGGTCATGCGATTCGAAGAGGGCGAAGGGCTGCTCTTGCCAAAGGGGGTCTGGCCCGTTGCTTCTCCCGATGGCAAGATGATCCTCTATCTCAAGATGGGATCCGAGGGAATCCCGGCCGAAGTCGGTCGAGAAGGCCTCGAACCCGCGTCGCCCGGCGAAAAAAAGCCGGTCGATTGGGCTTTCCCCGTCGACGGTGGCGGCTACGTCGAGGAACATAGGGACGCGCAAAGCGGCGTTTATCGCCGCGAGGTTCATCTCCTGCCCGGGGAATTCCTGAGGATGATGCGCGAGGGCAAGCCCGACCTCTCGTCGCTCGTAGGAGAGAGCGAGGCCCAGGATCGGGAAGGCATTGAAAGGCTGCTCAAGGATCTCTCGGCCGTTTCGCCGGAGTTGGCCGCGGCCCTCAAAGGAGAAATCGCGCGGGACGGTGGTTCCGAGGTGACGCACGCCGTCGATCAGGTCTATTGGCGCGATGGGGAGCTTCGCATCGAAATGCGCGCGGTGTCCCGGGGAAAAGACGGCCGGATCGCAGAGCAAGCACCTTCTTCGCTGACCTGCAGAATGGAGGGCGGGCGGCTTCAGGCCGACTTCGTCGCGGACGCCGCCAAGCCTGAGGAGATCCTTGCATTTTCATTTGGGGATGATCCCCGCAAGATCCTGGTCGAGCGGTCGGAGCTCGAAGGCAAGGCGGGGCTCAAGTTCCACCCGGTCGCCGAGGTCGCGCTCACGGAAGGCAAATGGGTCTGGCCAGAGTACAAGCCGGATCCGAAGCTGTCCGAATCTCTCTGGGCGCGCTGGCAGCGCGGCTCCGAGAGGGTCAACCGCGCGGGCTACGAAGGGCTCCTCACGGTCGGGACGGTCGCCAAAGAAGGGATCGTCGATCCGGTCATGTCCCCGTTCCAAAGCGCGCTTCATCTGCTGATGGGCGGCGTCCAGCATGTCCGCGGGTATCATTCCGGCGCGGCCGCGGCGGCGGAAGACGCGTTCCTGGATTCCATGGCGCACGCCCCGTTGTCTCGCCTTCTGCGCGAGAGGGAAGGCGTCTTGGGCTCGCGTCGCGAGCGGGCGGACGACGGCGGCCTTTGGGTGGACAAGATCGGCAGCAAGTACACGCTCCACCAGATGAAGCTCAACGAATACCGCCATGGTGCGCTGCGGGAGGGCGAGGGGATTGCGAAGGTCCTGGACGCGGCGCGCGGCGGGACCTTTGAATTCGACGGACTCCGGGGGACCTTGGGCCGCGCGAGGGAGAAGTTTCGGGCCGCGGACAAGATCATGGCCGCGAACAGGGAAGAATACGATAAGAAACGGATCACCGGGCTGTTCCACGATTCTCTCGAGGGGCTTACCGACAAGGAGAAGCCGCTAGCCCTCCAGTTCATGCGGGCGCGCTGGCTGGAAAGTCGCCGTCGCTATTGGGGGCGCGCATGGAAATCCTACTCCGGCGAGGAACCGTCCGAAGACGAACTCGCCGTGGAGGCCGCGGAATACTTCGGCTTCAAGAATCTCGAGAAAGTCTTCTACGAACTGGGCGCGGAGGAATGCGACAAGGCCGGGAACCTCGCCAACAGGGAAGAAACGTTCCATGGGCTCAAGTGCGCCGGTTATTATGCGATGGGCGCTGGGAAAGTGCTCGGAGAAGACTACGTCGAATCCATGGGCGTCGAAGCCATGATGAGCGGAGCCGCCATGCTGATCCCGAAGACCCTCGGGGGAGTGGAACGCGCCGAAAGGGCCGTCGTCCTGCAGAAGGCCCTCCATCATCAGCATCTTGAGCACGAGGAGTTCGGCGCTCTGCATAGAATGTTCGAGGCCGCGGAGAAGACCCACAAGGTCTCGGACAAGCTCGCAAATTTCAGGGAGGCCGCCGAGGCCGTGGAGAAGATCGGAGAAGAGGAGGACCCGGCCAAGCGGGACGAAGCCGTCTTCAAGGCTGTGAGCATCCTCGTCGCCCAACGTGGCGTCGTCGGTGGCCATAAGGATTGATCGCCGCCCTCGCGCGGCGTCCGGCCCGGCACGCGCGTAGGCCAAAGGACCTAGATATCTCTAGGACTATTGACCCATATCCCCCAATTGTGTTGAATCGGGTCGCCGGGTCATTCCGCGGAGGGGGGAACCATGAGAAAGCCCATCATGCTGGCTGTCCTGCTGTCCTTGCCGGTGGCCGCGCTCGCCCAAGTCGACAACGACACGATCTACGGCTCCGACGACCGCGTCGACCTCTACCAGGTGAAGGAGGACAAGGTCCTCTCGTTGGCGGACTCGACCGTGGCCTTGTTCGACGCCTCGCGCGTGAGCGTCAACGGCCCCACGGCGACTCTTGGGACCTCGCACTACGGAAAGAGCATGGGGCTCTGCCCGGAGGAGAAGTTCTGGGACCAGCACAACGGCGCCTTCTGCTCGGGTTTTCTCGTCGCTCCCGACGTCATCGCCTCGGCCGGCCACTGCGTCACGTCCGATGACGGCTGCAAGGGCGTCAAGTTCGTCTTCGGCTTCGCGCTCAAGAAGGAAGGCGACGTCCCGGACGCGGTTCCGGCCGGCGAGGTGTACTCCTGCTCCAAGCTGCTGGGCCGCCTTCAGGACGGCGGCGGCGCCGACTGGTCGTTGACCCAGCTGGACCGGCCGGTCGCCGGTCACAAGCCGCTGTCGCTCTCCAAGACTGCGATCGCCAACGGCGACCCCGTCTTCGTGATCGGCCACCCCGCCGGGCTTCCCACGAAGGTCGCGGGCGGCGCCAAGGTCCGCGACGCCTCGCCCGAGGGCTACTTCCGAGCCAACACCGACACCTTCGGCGGCAACTCGGGCTCGGCCGTGTTCAACGGCAAGACCGGGCTCGTCGAAGGCATCCTCGTGCGCGGGGAGGTCGACTACGAGCAGAAGGGCGACTGCCGGGTCTCGAAGGCCTGCCCCGACGACGGCTGCCGCGGCGAGGACGTCACGAAGGTCTCGGCCTGGGCGGGGAGCATCCCCCCGGGGGGCCAGAGCCCGGCTCGGATCGCGGGGGTCGTCGATCTGCCCCGGATCATCGCGCGGCTCAAGGCCGGCGAAAGGTTCTCCTTCGACTCAGGGCGCTGAGGACGGCTCGGGAGCGGGCTCGACGACGATCGGGAAGGTGTCCCCCGTCGCGTTGAAGCGGGAGTCGAGATGGGTGCCGGTGTAGAGCCCCGAGAGCATCCCCATGCGGCAGCCGCTCAAGCCCTTCGAGCAGAAAGGCCAAAGGAAAAAGCGGGGCTGATCGGAGAGCCGAGAGTCGAGCACGGTGCCCGTCTGCACGCCCCGGAAGCAGGTCTCGAGCTCGATGAGGATCTCGGCCCCCTGCGGCGCATCCTTCATGTATTGGATCAGACGCTGGCCGCAGCCGGGCTGGGGAAACTTCAAGGTCGCGCCCGAAAGCTGCCACTGCGGGTCCGGGAGCAGCTCCATGGTCAGGTCCACGCTGGTGAGCACGCGCTCGTAATTGACGTCGCGTTCGCCGACGACGAAAGACCCCGTCAGCTTGTAGCGCTGGGTCAGCAGAGAGCCGTACGCGAGGCCTTCGATCGCGATCCGGTAGCGGCCGGGTTTGACGTCGGAGGGCGGCTGGGCCGCCGCCGCGCGGGCTGCCGCGGCCTTGGCCGCGCTGAAATTTTTCGCCGCGTCGAGCTGAGGCGCCGCCGCGCGGGCGGGATCGGAACTGTCCCATTTGAAGTCCTGGGCTCCCGCCGACGGGAGCAGAGACAGGGACAAGGCGGCGATGACGGCGTAGTTCATGGTTTTCCTCCGGTCAACAGAGTTTAGCAGGACTCTCGGGAAGGCGCCTGGGCCGATTGGGACGCCGGGCGTGGGCCGAAAGCTCCAGAAGCCCGGAGGGACCTAAAAAGAGTAATTGATGTCCATGAATACGGCCAGGCCCTCCTGGCCCACGCCGAAGTCCACGGAGCCCACGACCTGGGGGCGGGCCACCGCGCGCACGGCCGCGCCGAAGACCGGGCGCGCGTAGCGCGCGGTCGCGACTTTCGGGTTGTCGAAGACCTCCCCGAGGCCGACGAACGGGGCGAGCTCGAAGTCGGTGGTCACGCCCGAGAGCTTCTCCTGATGGAAAATGAAGCGCTGCTCGAGCTGGCCGAACAGAGCCCCGCGGTCCGTGAACCGGCCGTCGCCGTAGGCGCGCAGGGAATACTTTCCGCCGACGTGGGACTGCAGCCAGAAGGGCGCCACCCCCAGCACCTGGTCGTATTTGACCTGGCCCGCGGTCGTCATGTGCGGCCGACCGGGCCATTTGTAGAAATAGCGGGCATCGAGGCCGTAGCGCGTGTAGTCGAAGGCGCTCGAGAAGCCGTCGACCGACCAGCCCGCGAAGGCGTTCAAGTAGGCGCCCTTGCTCGTGGTGACGCTGTTGTCGCGCGTGTCGTACTCCAGCGCGGCGCGGGTCTCGTTGACGGTCTGGCGATGGCGGGCCACAAGGCCCGGGAAGCGGTCCGTGATGTTGGCGACGCTGTTGATCTTGCCCGCGTAGAACTTCTCGCCCATGAAGTGGTTCAGGAGACGGGCCCTCCAATGGCTCTCCTCGCTGACCAGGGGCAGGCCGACGGCGAGGTCGTAGCCGATGTTGTCCTCGGTATAGTCGGATTCGTTGTCCTTGAGTGAATTCGGCCCGAAGCCGAAAAAGCGGTTGGAGCCGTCGACGTTCCACTGGCCGCGGAAGTAGAAGTCGATGTCGGTCGCGAAGAGGTACTTGTTCTGGTACATCAAGAGGGCCTCTTTCTCGGCCAGCACCGAGGCCGAGCCGCGCACGACCAGGCTCGAGGTCTCGTCGGGGTAGTAGTAGTAGCGGTAGGTCGGGATGAACTTGAAGTTCTTGTTGTAGGTGAAGGACGGCGCGTGGATGTGCTCGATGCGGTCGCTGTTCTGCGCGGGGACGACGAGTATGGGGAGCACTCCGACGGTGATCCCGCGATTGGGATCGGTGTCGATGATCGGCAGGTTGATGAACATGCCGCGATGCCGCGGGTGCACCATCCAGCGCACGATCCAGGGCGCCTTCTCGGTCGGGCGCGCGAGCTCCGGCGGGACCTTGCCCTGCGCCGGAACGAGTTCGGGATCCTGGTGCGGGGCGGCCGGCGGGGTCTGCTGCGCGCGGACGGCGGCGGCAAGGAAAAGCAGCAGCGGCAGCGCTCGCGCGAGGCCTCGCATGCGCTAGTCTATCACTCTTGCGTCGGAACGGGCAAACGCGCGAGGCTCCAGGCGGCCTGCTCTCGCAGGACGGGGTCCGGATCTCGCGCGAAGCGCTCGAGGGTCGCGCGATGGCGCGGGTCCCGCGAGTTGCCCATCGCGAGCAAAGCGTTGCGGATGATGCCGCGGCGCTTGGGACGCGACACCGGCGTGCCGCCGAAGCGGCGCTTGAACTCCGGCTCGTCGAGCGCGGCGAGAGCCTCCAAGGGTTGGGAGGTCTCCATGACCCTCGAGAACACGCGGCCGTTTCGCGCGAAGCGGTTGAAGGGGCAGACCTCCTGGCAGACGTCGCAGCCCAAGACCCAATCCCCGACGCCCTCGCGGAAGCCCTCCGGGATCGGGCCTTTGTGCTCGATCGTGAAATAGGCGATGCAGCGGCTGGCGTCGAGCACGCGCTCGCGCGGGAAGGCGTCCGTGGGGCAGGCGGAGAGACAGCGCGTGCAGGACCCGCAATGATCGGCGACCGGCTCGTCGGCCGGGAGCTCGATGTTGAGCGCCAGGCCGGCGAGGAAGAAATACGAGCCGAGCTTCGGCGAGATGAGCATCGTGTTCTTGGCGACCCAGCCGACGCCCGCGTAGCGCGCGTAGAGGCGCTCGAGCAGCGGGCTCGTGTCGACGAAGACCCGGCCGTCGGCTCGGGGCGACTCGGTCTTGAGCCATTCCAGGAGAGCCTTCAATCTGCCTTTGAGTTCGTCATGGTAATCCGGAAGGACGGAGTAGCGGGCCAAGCGGCCGGATTCTGGGCGGCCCTCCGATCCCGTGTGATCGGCGTAGCTAAAGCCGCAGATCAGGACGGATTTCGCTTCCGGATACCATGCGGTGATGTCGTCGCGAGACTCGACGTTGCGGGCCATGTAGTCCATCGTGCCCTGCATGCCGGCCTCGAGCCAGGCGTGATAGGCGGAGGATTCGTGAAGCGGCGATGCCGCGGCGATGCCTGCAAGCTCCGCGCCCAGCTCGCGAGCCTTGAGCTTGAGCCGTTCCGCGAGGGACAAGAGCTAGGTCGCGGGTCCGGCCTTGAGGACCTTGAAGTCGCGCGGGCCGGCGGGCAGCTCGACGGTGACCTTCTCGCCCTGCTTTTTGCCGAGCAGCCCCTGCGCGAGCGGCGAGTAGACCGAGATCTTGCCCTCGGCCGGATCCGACTCGTCCTCGCCGACGAGGATGTAGGTGGTCTCGTCGCCGTCCTCGTCCTGGACGGTCACCTTGCCGCCGATGGAGACCACGCCATTGGGGACCTTGATGTCGTCGATGAGCTTGGCGCTCTGGAGCTTGTCGTTGATCTTGGCGATGCGGCCCATCACCTCGCCGAGCTTCTCCTTGGCGCTGTGGTACTCGGCGTTCTCCTTGAGGTCGCCCTTCTCGCGGGCCTCGGCGATGTCTTGGGAGAGCTGGCTTTTCATCTTCTTGAGCGGCTCGAGGTCGTTGATGAGTTTCTCGTAGCCCGCCCGCGTCAGGAACGTGTCGGCCATGGTCGTCATATCTCCGTGCCTCGCTATTATACGAAAAAAACTAGGGGTTTCCCCGAGATCGTCCGAGGGGGTGGGCCTTCCCGTAAGTGTGGTGCAGGATCCAGTCCGTCAGCCTCGGGGCCCAGTGGGCGAAATGGATCATCGCGCCCGGCACGTCGCCGTAGATCAGGCGCGGGTGCCGGTTGACGCAGCAGTGGGCGATCTTGTGGGCCATCTGTTCGGCGGTCTTGGGACGCGCCAGGCGGGAGAGCCCTTCGTCGTTGAGGTTCTCGACGGCCATCGGCGTGTCGACCGAGCCGGGGCAGACGACCGTCAGCGTCACTCCGGTGCGGTAGTATTCGCGGCGCAGGGAGTCCGTCAAGCCGACGAGCGCGAACTTGGAGGCCGCGTAGGCGGCCATGTAGGGCATCCCCAGGAGCCCCGCGATCGAGGCGACGTTGACGATGTGTCCCTCCTTCTGTTTGAGCATCACCGGCAGGGCCTCGTGGATGAGGACCGCGGCGCCGAGGTAGTTCGTCCTGAGGACGCGCTCCACCTCGTGGAAGTCCTGTTCGTGGTAGCGCGCGGTCGCCATGAGCCCCGCGTTGTTGATCAGGATGTCCAAGCGGCCGAAGGTCTTGACCACGGCCTTGATCGCCTGGCGCCCCTGCTTGAAGTCTGTCACGTCGCAGGGGACCAGGAAGGTCTCGGTCTTGAGGAGCTTCGAGAGCTCCGAGAGCTTGTCGGCGCGGCGGGCCGCCAGGGCGAGCCGGGCGCCGTGCTTGGCGAGCTCGACGGCCGTGGCCCAACCGATCCCCGAGGACGCGCCGGTGACCAGGACGACCTTGTCCTTGAGCCGGTTCATCTTTTCATCGCCCCGGAGACGAAGAGCCGTCCCGCGCGGACCTCGGTGTAGGTCACGAAGGCGTTTCCCGGCGCGAGCAGGAGGTCGCGGCAGACGTTGTCGGCGACGCACTCGATCGCCTTTTCGACGAGCTCGGGCGGCCTTCCTTCGAAGCAGGTGATGTGGACGACCGGCGGGTGGGTGCCGAGCTGGGCCTTCTCCGGCGCGTCGGCGCCCTCGGCGTAATGGCCGGGAGCGAGCTGGGTCCAGACCGCGCGGACCTTTTCCGGCGGCACCCCCAGGACCTTGGCGAGCTCGCACGCCGCGTTCTTAAGAGTGCGCGAGGCGTCGGCGGCGTGGCGCGGGGGAAGGGCCTTGATCTCGATGAGAGGCATCAGGTTCGGTTGAGTTCCTTGTAGGACTTCTGGAATTCTACCATGAATCCGGCCAGGACCTCGGCCGCTTTCCAGGGCTTCCGGGTCAGGGACTTCAGACTCGTCGCCGTCGCGAGCGCGGGCTTGTTGTTGACGTTGACGCCGACCCCGAGCACGATCCAGTCTGTCTTGCGCGAATCGCCCGAGGCCTCCGCGAGTATGCCGCAGATCTTGCGCGCCCGGCCGTTCTTGAGGGCGTAGACGTCGTTGGGCGGCTTGACGGCGGTCTCGATCCCGCCGAGGCCGCTGAGCGCGAGCGCCGCCGCCTCGGCGGCCCTGACGCTGAGCTCGGCCAGGCGCGAGGGGGGGAAATCCGGGCGCAGGATCAGCGAAATGTAGAGCCCTCCGGGAGCCGATTTCCATTTGCGCTCGAGACGCCCCTTCCCCGATGTCTGTCGGTCCGCCCAGACGAGCGTGCCGTGAGGAGCGCCCTGCTCCGCGAGGAAGCGCGCGACCGTCTGCGTCGAGTCCGTGACGGGAAGATGGAGAACTTGAGAGATGCCGGGCAGCGTCACGCGACCTCGAGGCTCAAGTCGAGCGCGGGGGCGCTGTGGGTCAACCGCCCGATGGAGATGCGATCGGGGCCGAGGCCGGCGAGCGAGCGGACCGTCGTAAGATCGACGCCGCCCGAGATCTCGATCTCGCATTTCGGCAGGGCCTTGCGGATGGAAGAGATCGCCTTGCGCGAGAAGGAAGGGCTCATGTTGTCGAGCAGGATGATGTCGGGCTTGGCGAAGAGAGCGCGGCCGACCTGTCGCATGTCGGCGGCCTCGAGCTCGACGATGGTGCCCGGATGCTTTCGGCGGACGGCTTTGACCTGCGAGACGACGTCGACGCCCGAGGCCCAATGATTGTCCTTGACGAGCACGGCGTCGTAGAGTCCCATGCGGTGGTTCTTTCCACCGCCGCACCTGACCGCGTACTTGTCGAGCGCGCGCCAGCCGGGAAGCGTCTTTCGGGTGTCGTAAATCTTGGCGCGGGTGCCGCGGACTTTGTCGGCATAAAGCCTGGTGAGAGATGAAACGCCGGATAGGTGTTGGAGAAAGTTCAAGGCCGTCCGTTCCGCCGTTAAGAGCGCGCGGCCTCCGGAGACGGTCATGACTTTGCGGCCGCGCGCCACTCGGCTGCCGTCCTTGACTAGGATTTTCGCACGGCAGCCGAGCAGATTAAACACCCGGGCGGCGATCTTCGTCCCGCAGATGACTCCGGGCTGTTTGGCCACGATGGTCCCGGAGAGTCTGGCATGAGCCGGCACGAAGAATTTCGTCGTGACATCGCCCCGCTGTCCGAGGTCCTCGGCCAGGGCTTCCTTAATGAGGGAGCTGGTTTTCATGGGTCTTCTTGTGGACGTGCTCGGCCGTCGTCGGCGCTGGCGTCGGCCGGAAGGTCGCCTCGAAGAGCTCGGGCACGCCTCCCTCGGCCTCGCCGCTGTCGACGACGGTGAAATAGACGCGCCTGCCGCCGCCGCCGGCGTACTCGGGATGCTCCTTGGCGGCGTAGCAGTACGCGTCGGGCTTGCTCGGCTTGCAGTGATAGATCGGCCGGGGACGGGTCCAGGGGCCCCACGCGTGGGGGGCGGTCCGGATCACGACGTCTTTCTCGAGAAAGCGGCTGTAGAGCATCAGGAACTGGCCGAGGTATTGGTTGTAGGAGACCGACGCTTCGGGCGGCGCGTCCATGAAGATCGCGGCCGCGCTCGAGAGCTGAGTCGTCCAGGCGGCCGTCCGGCTCGACGCCAGGTATTCGTAGGCGTCGAGCCGCTCGATGGCCTCCGGCCTGACGCGGGCGAGGTGCAGCGCATTGGGCCTGTCTTCTCGGCGGCCGTAGACGTAGACCCAGCCGTCCTTGCCCTGGATGACCGCGACCCCGAAGCGCGGCTCCTCGCGCGTCCAGAACTCGTAGAGATCGGCCCGCTTGAGGCGCGTGAAGCTCTGGTGCGGGTCCTCGCCGACGGCCAGCCCCTGGCCCGCGTGCTTGAAGTCCCAGTCGCCCGGACCCGTGATGTCGACCAGCGAATAGTAGAGGTAGATCTTTCCTCCCAGCTTGATCCCGTGGCCGGGCCACAGGCGCAGATCGGCCGGTTTCTCGGCGGGATCGTACGGCAGGACCGCGCGCGGATTGTCGTTGGCGTCGACCAACGGCATGATGCCCGTGATTCCGTCCGAGGCGTCGTCGTCGAGGGTGAGCGCGGCGCTGTTGGTGACCGCGCCCTCGATGTCGGGCTTGCCGTTGGGCCTGCGGCGGCCGTAAAAGGTGTCGCCGTAGAGCCAGAGCACCGATTTGCCCAGGCTGACGGAATAGGCCTCGTCCTGCCCCACGATGTGCGCGCGGTTTCCCTGCCCGTCGATCATGGCGCCGACGTGACGCACCTGGACGTCGCGGCCCGCGAAGGCGTGGCCTAGCGGAATAAGAAGGCTGAGCCACGTCATCGCGAGGACCTCGCCTTGGGCCGGCTCGCCGCCATCTCCCGCAGCTCGAAGAGCTGGTCGCGCAGTTCGGCCGCGGCCTCGAAATCCAAATTGTCCGCGGCGTCCTTCATGCGGGCCTCGAGCTCCTCGGAAAGCACCGGGACGTCTTTGGCCGAGAGGGGCTTTCCCGTCTCGCGCAGCAGCGAGAGGCCCGAGCGTTTGGCCGCATTCTGGAATTCTTCCAATTCCTCGACCGCCTTCACAATGGTCTTGGGGGTGATGCGGTGCTCGGCGTTGTAGGCGAGCTGCTTGGTGCGGCGCCTGGCCATCTCCTCGAGCGCGCGCTTCATGGAGCCGGTCTCGGTGTCCGCGTAGAGCACGACCTCGCCGCCGACGTTGCGCGCCGCGCGGCCCGAGATCTGGATCAAGGTCGTCTCCGAGCGCAGGAAGCCCTCGTGGTCGGCCCCGAGAATGGCGACCAAGGAGACCTCGGGAAGGTCGAGGCCTTCGCGCAGGAGGTTGATGCCGACGAGCACGTCGAACTTGCCTTGGCGCAGCTCGTGCAGAATCTGGATCCGTTCCAGGGATTCGATGTCCGAATGCAAGTAGCGCACCCTGAGGCCCTTCGAGACCATGAAGGTGGTGAGGTCCTCGGCCGTGCGCTTGGTGAGCGTGGTCACGAGAACACGCTCCTTCTTGGCCGCGCGGTCCTTGATGCGCTCCATGAGGTCGGTCAGCTGTCCCTCGGAGGGCTTGATGAGCACCGCGGGGTCGACGAGGCCCGTGGGGCGCACGATCATCTCGACGACCTCGCCCGAGCTCTTCTTGAGCTCGTAGGGTCCCGGCGTGGCCGAGATGAAGATCGTCTGGCCCATGAGCTTTTCGAACTCGGCGAATTTCTGAGGGCGGTTGTCGAGCGCCGAGGGCAGGCGGAAGCCGAAGTCGACGAGGGTCTGCTTGCGGTTGCGGTCGCCCGCGTACATGCCGCCGATCTGCGGGACCGAGACGTGCGACTCGTCGATGAGCAGCAGGTAGTCCTTCGGAAAGAAGTCGATCAGGCAGAAGGGCCGCTCGCCCGCCGGCCGGCCCGAGAGCTGGCGCGAGTAGTTCTCGATGCCGTGGCAGAAGCCCATCTCGCGGAGCATCTCGACGTCGTACTTGGTCCTTTGCTCGAGGCGCTGGGCCTCCAAGAGCTTCTTCTTGGAGTTGAACCAGGCCACGCGCTCTTTGAGCTCCGCCTCGATGCCGGCGATGGCCCGCTCGCGCTCGGCCTGCTCCGTGATGAAGTGCTTGGCCGGATAGATCCACTCGCGCGGGAGCGATTTGTATTTCGTTCCCGTGAGCGGGTCGAATTCGGTGATCGCGGCGACACCCTCGTCGCCGAGCTCGATGCGCAAGGCGGTCTCCATGTAGGCGGGGAAAATGTCGACGACGCCGCCCTTGACGCGGAACTTGCCGCGCGTGAACTCGGTCTCGTTGCGCTCGTAGTAGATGCCGACGAGCTGCTCGAGCAGCCTGCTGCGGGTGATCTTGTAGCCGACCTCGAGCGGGATCGAGCTCTTGCGGTAGCCCTCGGGCGAGCCGATGTTGTAGATGCAGGAGACCGAGGCCACGACGATGACGTCCCGGCGCGAGAGCAGCGAGCTCGTGGCCTTGAGGCGCAGGCGGTCGATGCGGTCGTTGATCGCGGAGTCCTTCTCGATGTAGGTGTCGGTCGAGGGCACATAGGCTTCCGGCTGGTAGTAGTCGTAGTACGAAATGAAAAACTCAACGGCATTGTCCGGGAAAAAGGCCTTGAACTCGGCGTAGAGCTGGGCCGCGAGCACCTTGTTGGGCGACATGACCAGCACGGGCCGGTTGAGCTTCTGTATGACCTGCGCGGCCGTGTAGGTTTTCCCCGAGCCCGTCACGCCGAGCAGGACCTGGGAGCGGGCGCCTTCCTTTATACGGGCGACCAGCGCGTCGATGGCTTCGGGCTGGTCGCCGGCCGGCTTGAACTTGGACTTGAGGCGGAACTCGCTCACGGCTCCATTATATATTTTGCCGCAGGGAGGAGGCGGGAGGCCTAGGCGGGGATCAAGCGTCCTTTGGGTTGAGGGATCTTGCGGCCGACAGCTTTGGCCGTTTCGATCCACTCCTTGATGATGCGCTCGATGTTCGAGAGGGCTTCGCGGCGGGAGCCGCCGTCGGCCATGCATCCGGGAAGCTCCGGAGCCTCGGCGATGAAGGCCTTGTCCTGCTTGCTCCAGAAAATAATCACTTCATAGGGCGGAATCATGCTGTCCCCCCAATTTGTATTTCCCGAGGAGTTCCCTGACCTGCTTGACTTGGTATGGCTTGCAGAGTGAGCCCTTCGGCTGGAGATTGATGATCTCCGCGACCCCGTCTTTGTGGAAGATGTGATGGCTCCCCCTGATCCGTTCCGAGAATCCAAGCGCCCGCAAGAGGCCGCAAAGACCGGCAAAGGGAATCGCCGCGTCGGCCGCGCCGTCGAGGACGGTTTGCAGCAGCTTCCCTCGCCGAGTCACTCAGCGATACCTCAGTATAAAGGGGTTCATGATGAAAATCAAGCCTCAATATATATACGAATGAGGCCCCTATTTTGTTCCCTCTCTCGACGAGAGTTCACCGGGAGGATCGACAATATTGCCTGGCGGGGAATGGCCGGCGGGTCGAGCTAGAGGGAGGCGTCCTGCTTCCAGCTTTTGAGGGAATCGCGAACCGCTTGCGTCTTCGGGCCGTGGAGCCCGAGGGATTCCATCTCTGCGCAGATCGCGAGCACGGCTTGCCCGTAATCCCAGACGGGCCGCTTGTCTTCGTGCTTGGCGAGGTCCGTTTCGTAGGCCTGGGTCACGAACTCGGTAAGGTCGAAATCCTCGAGTTTACCGGCCTGCAAGGTCTTGATCGTCTCCTCGACCCAGTTCCGCTCGGCCTTGGGGTCCGCCTTCGCTGAGATCGCCGCGAGCTTCTTGAGCAACGACACGAGACGGGAGAAATCGGTCTTCTTCGGGTCGAGCCTCATCGCTGAGATTATATCTTTTGCGGAGCGGGGATGCCCCCTTGACACAGAGGGATTACGGCGCAATACTGGGGTGATCTTTGGAGGAGACGATATGACTAAACCCCCTCTGTTGCTTCTCTTCTTGGGCGTCATCTTTCTGTCGGCCGTCAGCCGGGTCAGGGCCGACGAACCGGCCGATTCATATGAGCTGTTGAGCGGCCAATTCCGATCGGTCATCGATGCCGAGGGACGCGTGATTCCCGATGAAGGGCTATGGGAAGTCGGCCCCGCCCCTGGCGAGGTCGCCCATTTCGCCCGCTTCGGCGTCAAACTCGACGGCGTATCGGCGAAAACCCTAAAAGAGGGGCCCGTCGGCGTCGGTTATAAGGATCAGCATGGCGGGAGATGGGAGACGCGCCGGATTCAGGTCATGTTTAAGAACGATCTCACGCGCTGCGAGGCCGGTTCCTCGGAAAGGTTCGCTTGCATCTTCCTGGTTCCGGCCTTTGGCGGGTACAAATTGGATCGCAAGCGCTGGGAGGACGGCCGGATCGTGGGCGCCCTGACTCCAGCCGAGGGCGACTCCATAAGGCGCGCTCAAGAGGAGGTCGACGCAATAAAGCACGTCGCCTACTTGAGGGAGGAGAAAGCCAGGAAAGCGCGCGGCCAGCTCATGCCGACGGAGCAGACACACACTCCGATGTTCCGGACTCTGACCGCGGCGATACGCCCCTTCGTCGACAGCGGCGTCTCGCCCAGCAAAGGAGAGTTCTGCCACTTCACGATCCAAAGCGACGCTGCCGGCTTGAACATGACTTTCACCCGCACAGAGGGCTGGGACGACAAAGCGCCTGAGAAAAAGATCGCCGCCGTCCCCATGTCCGCGCTGACCGCCGCGGGCTTCGAGTATCTGCCGCAGTACCGTTCCATCCGCGATCCGAAGAACCCCGGCTACGGGCTCTACCTTGATCCCTACGTGATCGGGGAAGCCGCGTGCCAGGCGGCCGCTGGGGCCGCGCAGGCCCGGAAGTCGGCGGCTTTGAGAGAGAAGGGCGACGGCGCGGTCAAGATCGGCGGCCAAACGCTGCCTTAGCGGCATCGGACGATGCGCGCGCATTGACAGATTCGATTTGAAGTAAGACCAAGCCATCGAGGGCGCCTCCTCGAAGGATGTTGGACGAGGGCTGGCAATTGGATCCCGGCCTCGACGAGTGGGACGGCAAGGACCAAGCGTCGGGCGGTGATTGAGCTCGGGCTCTGAGCGGTGTGGGTCCTGGCGAAGCCAGGGCCATCCCCGGAACGGGGATTCGGTCGTTCACCGACCGATTATAGCGGGGCCGGTCTTGACGCGGCGAGGCCCCGAGGCTATCCTCCTGAGATGGGACGCAGGGCCATTTTGATCGGAGCGCTCGCGCTGAGCTGCGGCTGCAAGACCCCGCCGAGGCAATGCCCGGCGGGGGGCTCGGGCAGCGAGGCGGTCAGCGCGATCCTGGCCCAGGCCAAGCAGGCCGATTACGACGGCAAGTACGAGCTGGCCCTCGACATCACGGCGCAGGTCACGCGCTTTCGCGGCGACCCCGAGGAGGCCAAGGCCTGGGCCATCCGCGGCAGCACCTTTTATCTCATGGGCAACAAGGGCCGCGCCAAGGACGCCTGGAAGCGCGCCTTCGAGATCGATCCCTGCATGACGGAAATCCCGGAACTCATCAAGAAGCTCGACTCCGAAAAGAGATGAGGCCGCAGCCTCATTGGTGTATGAAGGATAGGTTGTAGAAGAAGTCGCCCTGCGCGGAGAGTTTTCTGGCGATGAGGTCCACCGCGTTGCCTTGCGTGCCCTTGGCCTTGGTGACGACCTCCGAGCCGCGCTTGCCCGCCACGCCCATGGTGCGGATGGCCTGCTGGATGTCGGGAAGCTTGATCTCCTGGATCCCGTCGAGCCCGGCGGCGGGGGCGCGCGTGGCGAAGATGTAAATCTGCTCGCGGCCGTGGTTCTCGTCGAGGAAGAGGAACTCCTTGTCGTTGGGGACCCAATACTCCCGCGGCGACACCGGGTTTTGCGCCGTTTCCAAATCCGCGCTCGGGAAGAGCTTGAACGCTTTCTGCGACGAGTCAACTTGGTAGATGTAGACGTAGCAAGGCTGCTTCGGGCGCAAGTAGATCGCGTAATTGTCCTTCGAGTTCATCACCATCCCTTCGCGCAGAGGGTAGAGCTTGCCGTCGCCTCCCTCGTAGAAGACTCCTGTCTCGAGTTCCAGGATGTCCACGGCCGGATGGCCTTCGTCGCCCTTGACGCTCCGCCGCGATTGGTCTTGTGAGGGAGGCTCGCCTTTCTGTTTCGCCGCGGTCTCCGGCTCGGCTGGGCCGAACTCCTTGAACCGGTGCGAGAGCATGCTCTTGAGGCCCTCGGCTTCCTTTAATCGCGTCGTGGCCGAGGCAAGCAAGGCGCCGGTGCGCGCGTCCACGGCCTTGATATCGATGGAGACCTCGGGTTCGGCGACACTGTAGGTCCCGGAGACTAGGATGTCCATGCCGCCCTGTTTTTGCAGGTCCTGCATGGCCTGAGCGTCGTCTCCGACCATTAGGATAGAATCGTGGAGGATCTTCACGAGCTCGCGCCGCTCCATGACGGCGAAGCCGTCCTTGCCATGGTTGACCAGACGGTTCGAGAGGAGGTCGGCGACCTTCTGCCCGAACTCGGAGGTGTAGCCGGCCTGGGAGAGGTCGGAGAAATCCATGACGCAGACCTTTCCTTTGAGTTTCTCGACGAGGACGGCGGAGGGCTTCTTGAGCGCCTTGTCCAGGCTCTTGATCCCGGCGTTGTCTTTGGCGCGGATAGGGGCAGCAGTCGCGGCCAACATTGCGAGCGCGAGAGCGGTCCTTCGGGTCATGAGCCGCCTCCCTTGCGCGGAGCCAGAGCGATGATCCGGTCCCGCAGCGTCGTCTCGTCGGCCCAACGGCGCCATCGCATGTAGCCCGCGGGGCTGCCCCAGAGGTCCTTGTCGTAATGGTCGCCGATCTGGTCGAAGATCTTGCGCGCGGTCGCCTTGTCGCCGGCGAGGCAGGCGAAGTGAGCGAAGCCGTTGAGATTTCCGTAGGAGCTTGGATATTTTTTCTGGATGTCGACAAAACCCTGACGCATCTTGGGCCACGATGCGGGGGTGGCCGTGAAAAGATCCTGAGGATGGAAATAATTCTTGACGGTCATGTACCAAAGGATCCGCGTATAGAGCCCCATGCCTTCGAAGTCCTTGGTCGCCTGCGCGGCATCCTCCGCAGCGGACACGAGCTCCCTGTCGCTGCCGTACCATTGCGGCTGGAGGTACCACGCGCGCGCGATGTGGAAGGGTGCGTAGTCGGGTTCGAAGGCGACGGCCTTGCGGTAGAGGGCATCGAACTCGACGCGGTCCCACCCGAGACCGCCGCCCGCCCGCTGCAGAGTGTGGTAGAGCTCGGGGCATTTCACCGGAAGCTTGTCCGCTTCCTGGAGGATTTCCCGAGCTTTGGCGAGGCGGTCGTGGAACGCACGGGAATTTTCTTCCGAGACCGTGCTCGCGTAGCCCTCGCCCCGCGCTTTCCAGGCGTACTCGACATAGACGCGGGCCAGGGCCACTCGCGCCGTCACCGATCCGGAACTCGCCTGGATCCACTGGTTGATCGCCTCCAGGCGGCCCTGCCAGGCCGCTTCGTCGGCGTTCTCCAAGTCGTCGGCCAGTCCGTCATAGAAGGAAGAGAGCTTCCAGCGTCCTCCCGGCAAGCGCTCCTTGCGGTCGCGAAGCCCGGCCGCGAAGGCGTCGAGGCCCGCGAAGTCGTGGGACGCCAACAGCCGGCCCGATTGCGTCAGGACGTCGTCCCGGGCCTTGTACTCTTGTTCCAAGGTCGGGTCCTGCTCCTTGAAGGACTTTATCGGGATCTTCGACTCGGGGGAGCCGTCGTAGAGCTGCGCCAGAATCCAGTTCTCGATATCGCTCTTTTTGCCCGACCAGGCCTGGAACGGCTTGCGGACCGCGCCGTCGCGCCCGACGAGGAACATCGCCGGCACGAAGTTTGGCCAGATGTCGTTAGGAAAGCCCGCGGAGTAATAGACTGGATACGGGATCTTGGTCGCGTCCATCCATGGCCTGATCGTGGCCCATCCTCCGTCGTCGGATGCGACGGGAATGAAGCAGAGTTGCGTGTCCTTGAATCTTTCGAAGAGCCCGTTCATTAGGGCTGTGCTGTCGGGCGTCGCGGGGCACGCGGTCGTGAAGACAAGGAAAAGGGTCGGCCTGCCCCGGCACTGCGCGTAGTTCCAGTTCTTGCCGGCGGAGTCTTGCAGGAAAAAATCCTCGGGGTGAGCGCTCTTTTCGAGGCCCAAGCGCCAGGCGGTCTTCGGGGGCGCCGCCGCGTAGATGGCGCCGCCCGCCAGCAGCAGGGCGAGAGGCTTCATGTACGCGGGCTGCATATTGATTCCAGGTTAGCCCCGATCCAAGGAAAAGTCAAGGCGAACCGCCATTGACTTGCTTGGAGCGCAGGCCTATACTTCTTTGGTCTCCGCGTCCGAGCCCGGAATGCCAACAACCTCCGTCAAGCGCGCCGTCATGCTCCTTTCAGCGGTCCTGCCGCTATTGGCGGTCCTTTCACGAGCGGCCGAAGACGACATCCGCATCTTTAATATGCCGGGACGGCAGGTCGATCCCAGGATATTCGACCTTCAACAGGAGATCCTTAAGAGCTACGCCAAAGGCGACCTGGCGGCCGCCGTTCGCTTCAGCGAGGAAGGGCTGGTTTTGGCTGAGAAGAGCGAGGATCCCGCGGTCATCGAGTCCTTTCTCGGCAAGGTGGCGTTTTACAATCATGAACGGGGCCGCAAAGAGCTTGCGCTGGAGTACTACGGGCGAGCCCTGACTCTGCAGCGGAAGATGGTCTTCAACATTTGGACCGTGGGCGGCGACACCGTGATGGAGGCCTACATTTACATGTGCCCCTTCCTGCGGAAGCTCGGCCACGCAGCGGAGGCCGCCCAATGCGAGAAGGAATGGAAAGAAGTGCAAGGCGAAAGGGAAGCTCTTCTCTCCGGCAAGGCGGAAGCAAACCCGGACGACCTGACCGCTGTCGCGACCGCGCCCGCGGCTCAGGAACAAACAACGGCCGCGGCGGAAAAAGCGGAGTCGTCGGGCGAATTTGACAAGGCCGTGGGGCTCTATGCAGAGGCCCTGCAGGCCCTTCCTCCGAGGGAGTCCGGCCCTCGGGCGGATCTGCTGCGCCGCCAAGGCATCGCCCTAGGCCGCGCGGGCCGCGCCCGCGAGGCGGGGGAGACTTTTGCCAAGGCGGGAGCCCTTTTCGCGTCCGATTCAGACCTCGGCGATGAGGCCAATTGCCTCGAGCGCGCCGCGGCCCAGGAAAAAAAGGCCGGCGCCTACGCCTCGGCCGCCGCCCACGAAGCGCGCGCCCTGTGGCTTGCGCCGCGCGTGGCTCTGGCGCGACGCCACGCCGACGCCGCGGTCGCGGAGGGCGACAAGGCGAGGAGCGAACGGCGCGACGCGGACACGCTCAAGGCCTACCAAAAGGCGCTTTCCCTCGCCCGGACTGCCGGATTGCAAGGGCCGGGGGAGGCGGGGCTCCTGGTCAACATGGCCTCGGCCATGCTTTTTCAAGGGAACTACGAAGGTGCTCTGGAGCACGCCGAGCGGGCGCTCAAGCTCCCGGGGGAGACCGGTGCTGCCAAAGGCTGGGCGTTGTATGGCGAGGCCGCCGCGCTGCAAGGCCTCGGCCGTTTCCACGAGGCGATCCATCGGTATGAAGATGCTTGGCGATTTTTCCTGCGGCAAGGCAACGAGGAGGCGGAGATGCGGGTCCTCTGGGGCTTCGGGAGCTTCTGGGGAGCCATAAACGACGGACGCCAGGAAATCCTCTGCTTCAACCGCGCTATCCGGATCGCCGAGAAGCTTAAGAATTACAAGAGCGTCGATGCTTTGCGCCTCAATATCGCCGCGATGCTCGAGCGCCTGAACAACCCCGATGTCACGGAGCGGGCGTGGAAGGCGCGGCTCGAATCCTCCCGGCGGACTCGGTATGAGCCCGGGATCGCGGATTCCCTCTGGCGGCTCGGGGATACCGCCGCGTCACGCGGACATTATCAACAATCCCTGGGGTTCTACCGGGAGTCCCTCGAGCTGCAGCGCAAGACCGGCAACAAGCAGAATGAGCTGGTCGTTCTGCTCCAGTACGCGGGAGCCCAGCGCCTCACCGGCGATCCGTCCGCGGGTTTGAAGACCCTCGACCAGGCTTTGCGCTTGGCCCAGAGCATGGGGAACAGGGACAATCAGATCCCGGTGCTCGCTTCCATCGCCACGGAGCGCATGTATCTCGGGGATTTCCCCGCCGCCCTGCGTTCCGCCAATGAGTGCCTGGCCCTGGCCAAGCAGCTGGGTTCCCCCGGACGGGTCGCCGGCGCGGAGATCACCTTGGGGTTGGTCTATGACCATATCGGCGATTATGAAGAGAGCCTGCGCCACTACAAGCTGGCCATGCCCGAGGTCGAGAAATCGAAGGATGCTGCCCAGATGATCGGCCTCCTTGGGAATTTCGGCGAGGCCTACCTCGACATGGGCGATTGGAAGAACGCGGTGGCCTACAACGAGCGCATGCTCAATCTGAACAACTGGGGCGGCGGCGTCATCAACATCGGCTACTCGTACTTCGACGGCAAACAATACGGCAAAGCCGCCGAGAAGTTCAACCAGGTCGGCCACAAGCTGGGTCTCGCTCATATCGATCTGATACGAAAGCGCCACGCCGAAGCCCTGAAGACCTGGCAATCCCTGCTCCCGGAAGCAGAAAAGGAAGGAGATTACACGGTCTTGATCGCGCTGCGCTCCGGGATCGGGCTGGCGCAAGAGGGGCTGGGCCGTTACGCCGATGCCGCCGCCAGCTACCACGAGGGGGAGAAGCTTCTCGAACGCGTCCGCGACGGCCTCAGCGAGAGCGGACGGATCCATTTCCTGGCCACCAGCGACTGGAGCTTCCCCCGCATCGAGCCGCACGAAGGAATGGTGCGCGCCCTGCCTTTTTTAAAGGAAGGCTTGCGCGGCTCGCTTTACGCGGCCGAGTTCACGAGGGCCCGCGTCTTCGCCGAAGCCGCCGCGCGTCTCTATGGGACTCCTCAGACCCGCCTGCCGCAAGGCCTGGCCGAACGGGAGCAGCGCCTCATCGACTCGATTGCGGCCGCCGTGCGCCGCTCGGACGGCGCCTTCCGCGCCAACGACAAGACGGGATTCGCGGCGGCGGAAAGGGAACTCGCGGGCCTCAAGAAAGAGCAGGAGAAACTCGTGGCCGACCTGCGCCGGCAATTCCCTGAATACGCCTCGGCGCTCTACCCGCGGCCGGTGCACGCGGAGGAGATCGGGCTCGCGCCGGATGAAACCCTCATCGAGTTCGAGGTCACCGAGCCGTACACGAAGGCCTTCGTCGTGCGCGACGGCAAGGTGGTCTCGAGCTACGACGTGCGGCTCACGCGCGACGAGTTGAGCGAACTCGTGCGAAAGTACCGCGGCTACTTTGAGGGCGTCCAGGACAGCGCGGGCCTTGCCGCCTACGACCCCAAGCTCGGGCACAAGCTCTATCAGCTGCTGCTCGAGCCAGCGGTCAAATCGATCCCTCCCGGCTCGCGGCTCATCGTCGTCCCCGACGAGATCTTGGGCATCCTCCCCTTCGAGAGTCTGGTCGTCTCCCTGCCCCGCAAGCTGCAGTCTCCATCCGGCCGCCACGGTCCCGTGCCGGCTGGAGTCCGCTACGCGGCGGACGAGTACGACATAGCCTACGCCCAGTCGGCGACCGCTCTGACCGAGCTGCGCGCTTTCTCGAAACGCGGCGCCACGCCGCGCGAGGCGCTCATCGTCGCCGACCCCATCTTCAACACCTCCGATAGCCGTCTTCGGGGCACGCCCCTGGCCAAGGCCGCGCTCGATCCCCAGGCCATCCGCACGATGGGCGCCGTCGGACGCACGATGGGCGTCGGAGGCAGCCGTTACAGCCTGACGGAGGAGAAGGTCAAGGGCGACGAGAGCTTCGTCTTTCCGCGGCTCGACAAGACCAGCGTGCTCGCGGAGGGTCTCGCGCAGTTTTTCGGCTCGCAAGCCGACGAGCTGATCGGCCCTCAAGCCAGCGAGGCCGAATTGTCCAAAATGGATTTGTCGCAGTACAGGAACGTCGTCTTCGCGACCCACGGCATCTTGGACGGGACGGTCTCGGGGATCGGGGAGCCGGCCTTGGTCCTCAATCAGCTCGGCAATGAGCCTCCCCAGAACGGCTTCCTGACGATGAGCAAGATCATGGGACTGCGCCTCAACGCCGACGTCGTAGCCCTGACGGCGTGCGACACCGGGCTGGGACAGCGTCTGACCGGCGAGGGCGTCATGGGCCTTGGGCGGGCGTTCCAATATGCCGGAGCGCGCAACGTCCTCGTCTCGTTATGGAACGTGGCCGAGGACTCGACCACGCTCTTCGCCGAGAGGTTCTTCCAGTACCTCCACGAGGGCAAGACGAAGCGGGAAGCTCTGCGCCTCGCTCGCGCGGACCTGCGCCGCGAGGGCTACGAGCACCCGTTCTATTGGGCGCCTTTCATCCTCTTCGGCGACTAGCCCCTTCCCTGCCGGACCAGCTCGCGCGTGGCGCTAGGGATGGCGGTCGCTTGAGAGCAGGGCCTTGAGCCGGGTCAGGACCCTCGGGGGCGCCGTGGGCGGCCGCAGGACGGGAAATTGCGCGGCAAACTTCGCGGCGGCCTCGTTGCGGCGCGCGAAGTCGCGCCTGACGGCCGCCTCGCCGCGCGCGTCGAGGAGCAGGGCCGTGGGCTCGGCCTTCGCCAGCACGGCGGCGAACTCGCGCGGATCGTAGCCCGCGCGGGCCATGAGCGCGGCGCCGAAAGCGTCGGCCTCGAGCTCGGTCTCGATGAGGTAGCCTTCTCCCCACCAGCGCATGCGCCGGGCTGAGATGTCGTCGGAGGGCGCGCCCAGTCCTTCTGAGAAGGACTTCCCGTCTCCCATGAGCGCGAGCTCGCGGCGGGCCGGAAGATGCTGGAGGGCGAGGTGTCCCAACTCGTGCCCGACGACCGCGGCGAGTTCGTCGTCCGAGCCCGCCGCCATGATGAGCCCGCGGTCGATCACGACGGCCTTGGACGCCGCCGTCCGGGACAGCGCCTCCTCGGCATCGCCTGGGCCGCGCGCCGAGGGCACGGCGCTCAGCGACCGGGCGTTGTACCGCGGTGAATCGCCGATTTCGGATGGGCAGAGGGCGGACAGCCGCAGGTCCGAGCCGCGGGCCAAACGCTCCGACATGAGATCGATGAGGCGGGCCGCCTCGCGCGAGCGCCGGTCGCGGGACGCCGAGATGCCCGCATAGTCTTTGAGGCTTTGGGCGACGAAGGCGGCGCAGGCCTGGGCGCCGGGCGCTCGCGCCCAATCGCCCGCGGCCAGCCGCCGGGACTCCAACTGACGAGCCGTGAAGCGCGCCTGGGCTTCCATGAGACGCTCCTGGAGCGTGAGAAATTGCGCGGCGATGTCGGGCTCGTCGGCGAGCGCTCCCGTGGGGGCGAACGCGAGGAAAGCGGCGGCGATGAAGCGCCTCATCGGATTATCTTAGCGGGAACGCCGCCGGAGCGCCTGGGGCGGTTGGGGAAGCCGGCGAGGCCTTTGGGCCTACCAGCGGCGCCAGTGGTAGAGCCAGAGGTAGCGGAACAGGGAGTCCTCGCCGACGAGGACCAAATGGCAGCAGCGGAAGGACTTGGCCTCCTTGACCGCTTCCGGCACCGTCTTCTTCTTCTCGACCTCGACGCGGTAGGCCGAGACGACCACACCCGTGCGGTCCTCGCCGTGCTTGCAGTGCACGAGGATCGGCCGCCGCGTCCCGTCGGCCAGAGCCGTGAGGGATTTGTCGAGCTCGGAGAAGGAGGGGGGATGGAGGCCGCTCATGGGCACGCTGACGGAAGCGATGCGCCAGGAGGGCTTTCCCTCGGCGGCGCGCCGGGACTCGAGGGCTCTCAAGGCGCGCTCCTCTTCCTCGTGATGCTTCTTGTTTTCGAGATTCAAGATGGTGCGCACGCCGAGATCGTAGAGATGATCCAAGGCCGCGATATTGGGGCGCGAGGAGCGGTAGATCCCCTCGGAAACCGGCGTCGGAGGGCGCGAGGCCTCCTCGTCGGTGACCTCGCCGGGCTCCTCGTCGTCGAGGTCCGGCGCGACCGTCCTGGCCTGTTGGACCAGCGACAGCACGGCGGATCGGGTTTGCGGCGAATCGACGCCCTGCGGGACGGCGGGGGGGCACAGGACGGCGAGAAGGGCGAGCGAAAGCGGCGAGTTCTTCGCTTTCATATCGCCGCATCTTACCATATAATCTTCGAACCGCCGCCATGAAACTCAACCCCCTGGGACGCTCCGGGCTCAAGGTCAGCGCCATAGGCCTTGGGACCATGAACTTCGGCGCCGATTGGCACGGGATCGGCGCCGTGGATGAGAAGACGGCGCGGGACCTGGTTTCGGTCGCCATCGACCACGGCGTCAACCTCATCGATACGGCCGACATCTACGGCCGCGGCGCCTCGGAGAGCATGCTCGGCCGCATCCTCGGCAAACGCCGCCGTTCCAAGCTCCTGCTGGCGACCAAGGTCCTCGGCGAGATGAGGCCCGGCGATCCGAACTCGCGCGGTCTCTCCCGCAGGCACATCTCCGAGGGCCTCGACGACAGCCTGCGGCGCCTCAAGACGGATTACGTCGACCTTTACATGCCGCACGGCTGGGACCCCGGCGTGCCGCTGGACGAGACCCTCGAGGCCCTCCACCGCGCGATGACCCAGGGGAAGGTGCGGGCCTTGGGCTGCTCTAACTTCTCCGGAGCCGAGCTCCAGGAGGCCCTGGCGCTGGCGGCGACCAACCGCTGGCATCGCTTCGAATTCGACCAAGTGCAGTACAGCTTGGCCAGCCGCTTCATCGAGGGCGACCTCGTCCCGGTCTCCGTGGCCAGCGCGGTGCCGGTCCTGGCCTGGAGTCCCTTGGGAGGGGGCTTTCTCACCGGCAAGTATTCGCGCCCAGGGTCGCTCCCGGAGGGGCGCCGGAGCAGTCCAGGGGCCTTCCCCGAGCTTCCCGAGGAGCGTCTGGGGGGACTCATGAAGGTGCTCGGACAAGTCGCGCGGTTGGAGGAATCGGCCCAGGCGCAGGCGGCCATCGGCTGGCTCATGGGCAAGCCGTGGGTGGCCTCCGTTCTCGTCGGCGCGCGCACCGTGGGCCAGCTCAAGGTCTCTCTGACCTCGCGGCCGCTCTCCGCGAAGTCGGCCGCCTTCCTTGATAAGGCTTCCGAGCTCTGCGCCGCGGGCTGACAGCCGGTATAGGTCTAAAGTCCTATTTTAGCCTAGGTCCTCCAGGGCCATCGGCCTGCCTCAAAGGCCCTGCTGGGGAGCCGCCGCGGGGGCTACAATGACAGTGGGTATGGAACTCTACATGCGGTTCATGGTGACTCTGGCTTGCGGGCTCTTGGGCGTCGGGATGGTGCTCAAGGTCCTGCTCGACGGGCTCTTTCACGAGTGGGACGCCGTGGCCGACATGGGCGAGTTCATGCGCACCGGGTGGCACCAGAAGCAAGCCCCGACGCAGCGCGTCGAGGATGTCATGCTGGAGATCGAGAACGCCAGGACCCCGACGCTGAGCACGAGCATCTACGAGCAGAAGCGCCGGGACCTCAAGGAGCTCTCCGCGATCGAGAGCAGCATGAACCGCAAGGGCAAACCGGTCGTCCTGACGCCCATCCCTCCTCCCTCCGCCGACATCGTCCCCAGCTGATAATTCGTATACTCCCTGCGTGACTTCGAGCGAGCCCTGCTCGCGGCGTCTGTTTTGGGGAGCGGCCCTGGCCGCGTCGGCGGCGGCCGTCTGGCTGGGCTGGGGCTTCATCGAGTCCTCGGCCCCGACCTATGACGAACCGGTGCACCTGGCGTCGGGCTATCTGGCTCTGACCGCGGGACTGCCCATCAACTACAAGGACCACCCCCCCCTGGCCGAGATGTGGGCCGCTCTCCCCCTGCTTCGTTTCCAGCTCTCGACTTTGCGGCAAAGCGCCTATTGGGGCCGTCTCTACAATTACGCCGACGCCTTCCTTTACTCGAACCTCGTGCCGGCCGAGCGCATGCTCAACGCGTCAAGGCGTTGGTGCCTGGCGAGTTGGACGGTCATTCTCGTGCCTGCGATCCTGTCCTGGGCGGCTCCGAGCGGCTCCGTCGCCGTCGCGGCGGCGGCCGTGTTCTGCGCCTTCTGTCCGCCCCTGACCTCGAACGCCGCCTTGGTGACGACCGACGCCGCCGCGGCGGTGTTTTTTTTCCTCGCCTTTCTTCTGTGCGCGCGCGGGCCGCGCAACCGGCGCACCTGGCTGTTGGCGGGTCTTGCGATCGGCGCGGCGCTCGCCTCGAAGTTCAACATGGTGGTCCTTCCGGCCTTCGTGGCCGCGGGGCTGCTCGGCGAGGCGCGGCTGACCAAACGCGCACCGATGGGCGCGGGAGGGGCCGCCCTCATGGTCCTCTCGAGCGCGCTCGCGCTGGCCTTGGCGTACCGCTTCTCGGGCCTGCCGCTGTATTGGGAAGGTCTGACGCAGACCTTCGAGCGCCTGGGCCAAGGCAGGTCGTCTTTCTTGGGCGGCGCTCATTCGGTGACGGGATCGCCCCTCTATTTTCCCGCGGCCCTGGCGCTCAAGACTCCCCTGCCTCTGCTTATCGCCGGAGCCGCCGGTCTGATCCTGCGCCTGCGCAAGCCCGACGCCGACGCGGCTTGGCTGATCCTGCCGCCGGCGGCCTTCTTCGCGCTGGCCTGCGCCTCCAAGACTCAGATCGGCTACCGCCATATTCTGCCCGTCTATCCCTTCCTGATCGTGCTGGCCGCCGAAGGCGCGGCCTGGGCCTGGGCGCGGCCGCTCTGGGGCCGTCCGGCGGCGCTGGCCCTGGCCGTTTGGCTTTGCTTGGGCGTCCTGCGGGTCCATCCTGACCATCTCGCCTATTTCAACGAGCTCGCGGGCGGCCCCGACAACGGCTATGCCTGGCTGGTCGACTCGAACCTCGATTGGGGTCAGGGGCTCAAGGAGCTCGGCGCGGAGCTCAAACGCCGCGGCGGTCCGACGATCTATCTCTCATATTTCGGGGTCGCCGATCCTTCGTATTACGGGATCCGCTACGTCCCCGTGGGGGCCGTCAGCAACGTCGAGCGGCGCGACGGGATCGCCGAACCGCGCCGAGAGGATCCCGTGCTGCTGGCCGTCTCGGCGACGAACCGCCAGGGAGTCTACTACGCGGACAAGGGCGCATTCTCGTGGCTGGCGGCGCGCCGGCCCGCCTTCACGGCCGGTCATTCCATTTTCCTTTACGATCTGACGCAAGACCTGGACGGCCGCGGCAGGCTTTCGGCTCTCGCGGCGGCCTCCGGGGCCTCCCCTGGCGCGGTCCGGCGCTTGGCGCTACAATAGATCCTATGGAGCTCTCCAAGAAGGCAAAGGCGTGGCGGGCCCAATACTTGAGGCGGGAGCTCTGCGGCGGCCTGGCCTTGCTCGCCTGCGCGGCCCTTTCTGTTCTGGCCGTCGCGCTGGCGATCGACCGAGTCTTCGCCCTGCCGCGTGAGGCCCGCTGGACTTTGGTCTTGGCGGGAGCCTGCGCGCTGCTCTGGGGCGCCTGGAGCCTTGTGCTGCGCCCGTGGCGCGGCTTTCGGTGGGAGACGGTGCTCGACGCGGCCGCCGCGCGCTTCCCGGAACTCAAGGACCACCTGAAGACCGCCTGGGAGCTCGCCCGCCTCGGGTGCAGCCCCCACACCTCGGAGGAGCTGCGCCAGGCGCATTTGAGGCGGACCGAGTCGCTTCTCGCGGCCGCGCCGGAAGAGCCCTTGTTCCGCTGGAAGGCGTCGCGGACCCTCCGGGGGACCGCGCTGGCCGCGATGCTGGGCGGTGCTGCGATGCCGTGGCTGGGGGCAGGCGCCTCTTGGGAGCGCGTTCTGGCGCCCTGGCGCGACGTGCCGCTCGAGCGGCTCGTCGCTGTGGCGCCCGGAGACGCCCGCGTGCCCTGGGGTGGGCCGGCGAGGATCTCGGCGCGCTTTTCGGCCGAGGCTCCGTCCGGCCGCGACCGCCGGGAGCTCACGCTCTGGCTCGAGGGAACGGGCGGCTGGAAGGCGGCCCGCTGGGATTCCGTCACCGAGGCCGAGGCGGGCTATTCCATCGAGGAACTCAGCGCTCCCCTGCGTTATCGGCTGACCTGGAGGGACCTCGCAAGCCGCACCTACAAGCTGGTCCCGGTCGCGGTGCCGGAGCTGGAATCTCTGCAGGTCCGCATCCACGGAGCCGAGCCCGCCGTCGCGGCGTTGACCGCGGCGGAGCCATTAGCCGTGCTGCGCGGGACATTGCTCACTTTGACCGGGAGGCCCAACCAGGCGCTCTCCGCCGCGCGGCTGCGCCTCTCCATTTTGCCCTCGCCGATCTCCATGAAGCTCAACCCTTCGGGAGAGTATGAGGCCTCCTTTGTGGCGGCCGAGGACGCGACTTTGCGCTTCGAGCTGGACACCCCTGACGGCCGGGTCAACGCCGAATCGGCGATGTATGCCATCAAGGCTCTTCCCGACCTGCCCCCGAAGATCGAGCTCCTCTCCCCGCTCGAGCCTTTGGCGGCGAGCCCGAGGGACACGGTCTCGGTCTCCTACACGGCCGTCGACGACGGCGCGCTCAAGAAGGTCTCCTTGCTCATCCGCTCCCGCGGGACGCCGAACCGGGAGCTCGTCCTGCGCGAATTCTCCGGCCAGCGCGAGTTCACTGGCGACTACGCTTGGGAGCTCGCGGGGCTACCCTTTGGGAAGGTCGAGTTCCAGCTCAAGGCGGTCGACAACGCCTCCCCGGGGCAGTCGGGCCTCTCGGCGGTGGGCAGCGTCGAGATCGTCGACTTCGCGGCGAGCCACGCCCAGACCGAGGCCCAATGGACGAAGGCCGAGGAGAGCCTCAAGGACTTGGCGCGGCGGGAGGACTCGGCGCTCTCGCGGCTCGCCTCGGGCCCGAGCCCGGAACTCGAGCGCGAGCTGGCGGGGCTGCCGCAGGCCTGGGTTGATGCCGCGTCGCAGTTTTCCCGCTGGTCGAAAGCGATGGAGCGCGACCCTTACGCCAATCCGGGGCTCACCGAGTCGGCGCGCGGCCAGGCCGACGCGCTGGAGGAGGCGCGCCAAGGCGAGCTCCCCGAAGCCCTGAGGGCCTCGCGCGCGGGCGAGACCGCGCGGGCTCAAGAGCTCCACGCCCGGCTCGCGGCCCGCGCGCGGCAGGCGCAGAGGCTGCTCTCGGACGGGCGCAAGCTGCAGGGCCTCCAGGACTTCTACAGCGAGGCGGGACGCATGAGCCAGTCGGGCTCCGAGCTGCAGTCGCAGCTCGACGGACTCACCCAGCGCGGCGGAGCCGACGCGCAGGCCGTCTCCAAGCTCAAGGAGGGCCTCGAAAAGCTCCAAAAACAGATGGAGGACCTTCAGGCGGCGATGCTCTCGCTCCCCAAGCTCGACCCGAACGCGCCGGAGGCGCGCTCGCGAAAGAATTACGAGCTGCCGTTGGGGCAGGCGCGCGCCCAGGCCGACGAGCTCTCAAAGGCCTTGGCCCGCGGCGATTTTGCCGCCGCGGCCCGGATCGCCCAGCGCCTCTCCGAGAGCCTGGCCAAGATCCAGCGCGCCCTGGCCGACGCGTCGTCCGACGCCTCGGCCTCGAACGAGGCGCGCCAGGCCTCCGAGCGCCTGGCCAAGGCGCAAGCCCTCTGGTCCGAGGTCATCGACGACCAGACCAAGGTCCTGGAGAGGACCGAAGCCTTGGAGGCCAAGCGTCTTGAGGCCAAGGTGGCGGCGCAGAAGGACATGCTCGCAGACCTTGCGCGCAGGCAGGGCGTGCTGGTCTCCTCGGCCTCCGCCCGCGGCGCGGGCTTCCCGCAGGACGCGCTCGGCCTGATGCGCTCGGTCGCAGACGAGCTCGACACGCGGCGCGTCGCGCATTCCGCGAGCTGGCTGCGGGGCGTCTCGGCCCGCCTGCGCATGGAGCCGGGCCATCCTTGGGACGCCGTCGCCGCGGAGGAGGACGACATCCGCGAGCGGCTCGACGCCGGGCCCTCCTTGCCTCCCGAGGCGCCGAGCCCCGAGAGCCGCGCCGTCGGCGAGGCCCAGGGCCAGGCTCTGGCCAAGACCCGGCGGCTGCGGTCCCAGCTCGAGGGGATCGACGCCGAGACCGGCGGCGTCCCGCGCGAGGCCCTGCAGAAATTGGGAGGAGCCCAGAGCGAGCAGTCGGCCGCCGAAGGCGCGCTGTCGAGCGGCGCCACCACGCGGGCCAAGGAGCGCGAGGAGATCGCGCTCTCGCTGCTCTCGGAGGGCAGCCAGGCCATGAGCCAGGCGATGGGCGGGGCCCGGTCGAAGCAATCGGGCATGGGCCAGCCGTTCTCGCGTCCGTCCTCCGGCGCGTTTCGCGTGATCACCGGAGGGCCGGGCAGCGGCGCGCAGCTCGGCTTTGTCCCGCTGCCGCCGCCGAAGGACTACGCTCCGCCCAAAGAAATCCGCGAGGAGCTCAAGAAGTCCCTGCAGGAGAGCCGGCCCTCGTCGTACGACGGGGTCATCAAGGAATACTTCAAGCGTATTTCTCAATAGGTATAATGGAAGGCAGGTATGTCTCTTAGAGGACGGATCGAGGCGAAGTGTCCCAAAGGCTGCGAGCCCTTCGACGCCGAGCTTTACAGCTTCATCCGCGGCGACACGGACCCGGACCTGCGCCTCCAGGTCAAGGCGCGCGAGTGCAACCTGCTGATCTGCGACGAGTGCGAGAAGCCCTTCTTTCCCGAGGAGCCCTACATCTATTTCGAGCCCGCCGCCGAGCTGCTGGCCTTCGTGTTCCCCGAGTCTTTCCGCCCCAACGAGAGGTATTGGCGCGAGAAGATGCACGCCGACTTCGAGGAGATGCGCAAGGTCCTCGGCGCGGAGTTCCCGCTGACGGTCGAGCCGATCATCTTCTTCGGCGTCGACGGCCTGGCGGAGCTGCTCGACTTCGAGGATTTCCGCGGCGAGGAGCGCGAGGTCATGGAGTGGATCGCCAAGGATCTGGGGCTCTCCCTCTATCGCGTGAGCCCGCGCTACGCGCGCGACAACGACGTCCCGGGGTCGCTGCCGTTCTCTGCCAACGGTTCGAGGGCCGCGGCCACGCGCCAGGGCGTGATCGCCGGCCTCGAGAAGCTCCTGGCGGCCAACGACCGGCTCGGCGCCTACCGGCGCTACTTCGACGATCTAAAATCATCCAAGGCCGGCCTGCCGCCGCCCTCGACGCTCAAGGCCCCTTGAAGCCATTGAGGATCCCTCCCGCGGCCCTGCGCCTGCTGAGGCCCTTGGCGCAAGCCGCCGCCGAGCGCGGCCTGCCGCTCTTCGCCGTCGGCGGGCCCGTCCGCGACTGGATCCTGGGACGCGGGGTCTTCGACTACGACCTTTGCTGC
Organism: Elusimicrobiota bacterium; assembly: GCA_016194705.1. Taxonomy (GTDB): domain Bacteria; phylum Elusimicrobiota; class Elusimicrobia; order UBA1565; family UBA9628; genus PALSA-1176. Next base: position 41,336 of record JACQAZ010000002.1, read on the forward strand.
GACGGAGACGCGGCTCCCTTGGCGTGCTTGTGCGCGGAAAGAATTCATGGTACGGCCGAGGCGTTCGGACAATTCGGCACTTGGCGCGTCGTCTCGAAGACGCTGCGCTTTGATCTTGCGATGTGCAGGAGCGAGAATTATCCCGAGCCCTCGGCACTTCCCGAGGTCATGCCCGCGGGCATCGAGCAGGACCTTTTCCGGCGCGACTTCACGATCAACGCGATGGCCCTGCGCCTGGCGCCCGACGGGACGACCGAGCTCATCGATCCCTACGGCGGCCTCAACGACCTGCGCGCGAAGGTCCTGCGCACGCTTCACCCCGCGAGCTTCCGCGACGACCCGACGCGCGTGTTCCGCGCGGCCCGCTACCTGTGCCGGTTCGGCCTCAAGCCCGCGCCCGGGCTCGTCGAAGCGGCGCGGCGCGCGCTCGATGAGGGGCACGCGGCCAAGCTGTCCCGCCATCGTCTGGCTCAGGAACTCATGAGGATCCTGCACGAGAAGGATTGCGCCGCACCCCTCGAGAAGACGCGCGCGTGGGGGTATCTCTCGCTGCTGCATCCGGGCCTGCGCCCGCCTCCGCCGGCGCTGACCGGCGCCGCCGAGCGGTTGGCGGCGATGCTGGCCGCCTTGGGCAAGGCCGAGGGGCTCAAACTGCTGGCCGCTTTGCCCGTCGAGCACGCGCTGTCCGCGCAGATCAAGGAGACTCTCGACTTGGCCGCGGGAGGCGCCTCTCCACGGTCCGCCGTTTCTCCCTTGGCGCGCCGCGTGCTCGCGACGCTATTCCCCAAGCTCCCTCCCGCGGCGCTCAAGCCTGTCTTGATCAACGGCCGCGACCTGCAGGCGCGCGGCCTGCGGCCGGGGAAGGACTTCGGCGACATACTGGATGCTGCGGCGATGCTCCAATGGAAAGGCCGGCTCAAGTCGCGCGCTCAAGCGCTGAATTGGTTGGAAAAAACCCTCCGAAACCGTTAAGAGGTTAGGCCGACCGGGCGGGGCAGCCATAATGAAAAGTGACGAGGAGCACCCTGTTGATAAATTTCCGTTGCGGGGCTACACTTAACTCGAAATCCGACCGGAAAGATTATGCCGACCAGCGAATATTAGGCCGACCAGTATAATTGTCGTTCGGCGGACTAAGAGGATCACGGTATAAGCCAAATGATTCGTGTGGATACGCTCAAGCCTGAAGCGGCATTCCTTCTCATCGCTGCGTTATCATTCGGGCAAACGGGATGCTCCCGTGAGTATGGAAAGCATTTCTCAAGCGCTTCGCCGGACGGGAAACACTTGATTGACGTCACGGAGGAGATCCAAGCTGCGAACGACCCGGATGTTCTCTGGCAGCATGTCTCGCTGCGCGACGCGACGAGGCCTAAACCAATCCTCCCTGGGAATCTAGCCGTAATCTCTTGTCGCAAGACGCCGAAGGTCGTTTGGCTGGATTCGAGCCAGGTTTCAATCGAGTTGAACAGGAGTGACGGCGGGAAGCATTTTGAAATGCCTCCAAAGGAGAAGGTCATTGACGGTGTTACCGTTAGGTTCACGGTCTGGAAACAGTAATGGCGCCGCCGAACATCGGGTTCAGCCGCCGCGCGCCGGTGAGGAGCGCCAATAGCGCGCGCGGCTGACCCATCCGTTACCGTGCGGAAGGGTCTGAACCGCAACTGTGCCCGGGCACAGTTGAACTGTACGCGCGTACAGTTGGAAGTTGCGGGTGGCAGAATAGCAGCACCTCTGTTACACTCAGACCATGAAGTTGCGCGCAGTCATCGAGAAGGACGACACCGGATACTACGTAGCCGAAGTCCCCGCCTTGCCCGGCTGCGTCAGCCAAGGCCGCACCCGCCAAGAGGCGCGAGCCAATATCCGTGAGACCATCGTCGGCTGGATCTCGGTCATGAACGACAAGGCCAAGAAGCGCTGGCCGCGCGCGACCCTCGAAGTCGCCATCTGACCTGACTCTCCCCGCGAAGCGCCCCGATGACTGCGTCATCGGGGCGCTCCCGCCGCATCGCGAGCTACTTGGGCGCGCTGACGGCCGCGGGCTGATCCTTGGCGCCGCAGTGCCGGCCGCAGAAGTAGCCGCCCAAGCCTCCGACCGCGAGCAGCGCGACGGCCGCGAGCGCCTTGCCGCCGCAGCACTTGCCCTTCGTGCAGCACCCCTGGCCTTCGTCCTTCTTGTCTTGATTTTCCATGGTCTCCTCCTTCTGAATTTAAATACTTTGAAAGTCGAAGTATCGCACGCAAAAAAAATCAGGCCTGCTTCTTCTCCGTCTTGATGCGTTGTGAGATCTTGCCGAAAAGCGAGACCAGGGCCTCCTGCTCGTCGGCGCTCAGCGACGTCAAGAGGTCGCGCGCGAACTCGACGCGCCCTTGCATCGCGGCCTCGTGCAGTTCGCGCCCTTCCTTGGTGAGCTCCACCTGTACGGTCCTGCGGTCCTCGCTCGAGCGGTCGCGGCGCACGAGCTTTTTCTCGACGAGCCGGTCGATGAGCCCCGTCACGCTGCTCAACGAAAGCCGGATCGCGCCCGCGATGGTGCTCATGATGCAGCACTCCTCGCAACCAACCGTGTTAAGCACGCGGATCTCCTGCGCGCTCAATTGCTCCGCGACCGCCGGGTTCTTGTGTTCCGCGACGGAGACTCCCTCCAGGACCGTCTGGAGGTCGTGCGTCAGGCGGCGCGCCTTGTCATCGAGGCTCATTTATTTAAATCCCAAATACTTCTATAACTGAAGTATATCAGGAACTCGCTCCGTTGTCAAGGGGACATCAGAGGACTTTGTAGAGCACCAGCGCGCGCTCCTTGCCCTTGACCTTGACGTTCTCGCAGCGCTCCACCTTGAGCCCGCCTTTGAGCTTGTCCGCCAGCCGGTTGAAGACGCCCTCGCTGATCAGGATCGTCGAGTTCAACGCCTTGTTGTGCGACTCGACGCGCGAGGCCACGTTGACCGTGTCGCCGATGACGGTGTATTCGAGGCGCTTCTCGGTGCCGATGTTGCCGGCGACGAGCACTCCGGTGTGCAGGCCGACGCCGAAGCGGACCTCATGCGGCACGACGCCCTTGGCGTTAAACTCGGCGAGCTTCTCGCGCATGGCCAGGGCGGCCTTCACGGCGTCGCCGGCGTGGTCCGTCGAGCCGAATTGCGGCGCGAAGATCGCCATGACCGCGTCGCCGATGAACTTGTTGACGACGCCGTGGTGCGCGCCGATGGGCTCGGTGATGAAGGAGAAATAGCTGTTGAGAAATGCGACGAGGTCCTGCGGGGACATCTTCTCGCTCATCGGCGTGAAATCCCGGATGTCGGAGAACAGGATCGTCGCCTCGATGCTCTCGCCGCCCAAGCGCACCTTGCCGGACTTGAGCAGCTGCTTGGCGACCTCGACCGAGACGTAGCGCCCGAAGGTGTCCTTGAGCCGCTCGCGCTCGGCGAGGCCCTCGACCATGTCGTTGAAATGGGCCTTCATGACGCCGATCTCGTCGCCCGAGAGGACGCTCGTCTTGACCGCGTAGTCGCCGCCGCGCACGCGCTCCATCTTCTTGATGAGCCCCGAGATCGGCTCGGCGATGCTGCGGTAGAGCATCTCGGAGTAGCCCAGGGCGTAGACCAAGGTGACGGCGATCAGCAGCAGGCAGTTCTCGCGCGCGCGGCCCGGCTCCGGCTGCAGCAGGGAAAGGGCGACCAGCGCCAGCGGGATCAGCAGGAGGTTGAGGAGCATCAAGAAGAGCTTGGCGCGCAGACCGAGAGACAAGCCCTCCTTCCTTTCATAGAGAGCTTCGCCCTCGTAGAAGCGATGGGCGACCTTCAGGAAGAAGAGCGGCTCCAGGTAGAGGACCGTGAAATAGACCGCGTAATAGGCGCTGAAGAGGTCCGGCAGGACGATTCCCGCCGCGTAGACTTCCCAGCCCGCTCCCGGCGCGAGGCGATGCAGCGCGCGGCAGTGCAGGGCGCCGCCGGCCGCGAAGGCGGCGAGCCAGAGGACGCAGAGGAAGGCGTAGCTGCCCTCGAACCTCTTGAGGGCCTCGCCGCGGTCGGCAGGCCGCGAGGTCCCCAGATAGACGGCGATCGGCCGGAACCAGAGGAACGCGGCGGCGAACAAGGCCAGCGGCAAGACGATCGCCGCCCCTCGGGGCAGCCGCAGCGCCTCGGCCGCGAGCCCGGCGTCGGCGCCTCCCAGCAGGAGCCGGGAGAGCGCGTCGAAGAACGGGTCGCTGGCCAGCGCGGCGGCCAGCAAGGCGGAGAAGACTTGGTGGTAGATCCAGCGCTCGGGGCGCGCCTTCATGACTTTGTCCCGAGTCTGCGGCCCAAGATCAGCTTGAGCGTCAGGGAATCCGTCGCGCGGTTGAGGCCGAAGCCCGCGCCCGCGTTGAACTCCCAGTCCTCCGAGAAATTGAGATCGATGACGGGATAGAGCTGATGCTGCTGCTCCGAGAGGGGGGACGGATTCTCGACCGGGCCGATGCCGCCGTAGTATTCGAGGCCCAAGGCGACCTGCTTGGTCATGTCCCAGCTGAGCTTGGCGCCGGGAGCGAACTGGAAGCTGCGCGAGCCCTCGCCGTAGAGGAGCAGGGCGCGCTCGAGCGCGGGGTTGATCGAGGCGTAGAACCGGCCGCGCCGCCAATCGACGATCGGCCGGATCTCGAGGTCCCAGCGGCTCTCCTGGAAGCGCGGCTTGAAATAGCCGGCTTCGAGCGAGAGGCTCGCGCCGACCGGCCAGCCCCAGGAATGCGGCGCCATCACGCGAGGCCGAAGATGGCTTCCGGCGTAAGACCAGCCTTCGCCGCTGCGCGCGCTCGTGAAGGTGTAGAAGCCGGTCTCGAACCAGTCGGTGAAGCCGTGGGTGAGCTCGAGGGTCTCGTGCCAGGCGTGGGCGTCGGGCTGCACCTCGCCGGGCTCGTCCGGGCCGTCGGGGTAGGTGTTGGTGTGGAGTTCCACCATCGTCTTGCCCTTCTCGACCGTGTCGGCGCCGTAGATCTGGATCTCGTAGGCCGATTGAGCGCGGGCCGGGAGCGTCAAGAGCGCAAGCAGCAGGGAGAGCATCGCGGAGATTATACCAAGGCCTTGACAAAAACGCGGGACCATGATATACTGACCATGCGGATGGTAATTGTATGCCGAGACCCCAGAACCTAGAAGCGCGCGAACGCATCCTCGAAGCCGCGCAGTGCCTCTTCCACGAGCACGGCTTCAAGGGCGTGAGCATGGACGACGTGGCAAGCCGCGCGCGGCTCAAGAAGGCGAACCTCTTTCACTACTACCCGAGCAAGAACGAGTTGGGCCTGGCCGTGCTCGAGCGAGCCTCGGTCTGCCAGCGCGAGGGCGTCGCCAAGCGGTTTTCCAACGGCCATGACCCGATCAAGACGGTCCAGGGGATGTTCGCCGATTCCGCGGAGCGCATGGAGAAAGGCGGCTGCTTCAAGGGCTGCTTCATGGGCAACGTCGCTCAAGAGCTCAGCGACGAGAATGAGAAGATGAGGCGCAAGATCTCGGACTACCTCGATTTCTGGACCGGCGAGCTGCGCTTGTTCCTCGAGCGGCACAAGGCGGCGGGATATTTCAAGAAGAGCATGAACTCGGCGCAGACGGCGCGGGCGCTGGTCTCGCTTCTGGAAGGCGCGACGTTGATGTGCAAGGCGGCCAAGAGCCCCGAGGCGCTCAAGAACGCGGGGGCCATGGCGGGGACCTGCTTGAAGGCGCTCAAGGCGTAAAAATTTATGTTAATAAATGACCATGTGGATGGTAATACTAAAGGAAGCGGAGGTCTCATGGCTCCCGCGGAATCGAAGAACGACGGGCTTCTCCTCGACGCCTATTCCGAGGCGGTGAGCTCGGCCGCGCGCAGGGTCAGCCCTTCTGTCGTCAACATCGAGGTGCGCCACAAGACGCGCACCCCGTACGGCCCGCGCGAGGGGGGAGGCAGCGGCTCGGGCTTCATCTTCACCTCGAACGGCTACATCCTGACCAACAGCCACGTCGTCCACGGGGCCTCGCGCATCGAGGTCGCCTTGACCGACGGCGTGCGCTTCGAAGCCGAGGTCGTCGGCGACGATCCCCACACCGACCTCGCCGTCATCCGCGTCAACGCCCAGGGCCTCACCCCCGCGGTCATGGGCGAATCGCAATCCCTGCTGCCCGGCCAGCTCGTGATCGCGATCGGCAATCCGCTGGGGTTCCAAGCGACGGTGACGGCCGGGGTGGTCAGCGCGCTCGGGCGTTCGCTGCGCTCGAGCACGGGCAGGCTCGTCGACAACGTGATCCAGACCGACGCCGCGCTCAACCCCGGGAATTCGGGCGGTCCGCTCGTGGACTCCCGCGGGCGGGTGGTCGGCGTCAACACGGCCATCATTCTTCCCGCGCAAGGCATTTGCTTCGCGATCCCGATCAACACGGCGAAGGTCGTCGCGGGCGAGCTGATCAAGCACGGCAAGCTCAAGCGCGGGTACCTCGGCATCGCCGGCCAGGACGCCGCCGGGCGCGGCCTGCGTGTGCTCGGCGTCGAGGAGGGCGGGCCGGCGCAGCGCGCGGGCGTGATCGAGGGCGACCTCGTGATCGCCTTCGCGGGCAAAACCCTCTCGGGGATCGACGATCTTCACGCGATCCTCACCGAGGGCCTCATCGGCGCGAGGTCCTCGATCACGGTGCTCAGGGACGGCGAGAAGCTGGCCTTGGACATCGTCGCGGAAGAGGCGAAGTAATCGGAGGCCCTATGAAAAGGACGATCGAGAGAGTCTTCCAGGGAGCGCCCGATCATTGGGTCGGCGACGGCTTCCATGTCAGCAATTATTTCCCGGCGGCGACCGATTTCGAGAAGCGGATGAGCCCGTTCTTCCTTCTCGACTACCAGCGGCCCGAGAAATACGAGCCCACGACTCTCAAGCGCGGGGTGGGCACGCACCCGCACCGCGGCTTCGAGACCGTGACGATCGCCTATCAGGGCTCGGTCGCGCATCACGACAGCGCCGGCAACGGCGGCGTCATCAATCCGGGCGAGGTGCAGTGGATGACGGCCGGAGGCGGCATACTCCACAACGAGTATCACGAGGAGAAGTTCGCGAAGGCGGGGGGGATTCTGCACATGATCCAGATCTGGGTCAACCTGCCCAAGAAGGACAAGCTGGCGGCGCCCAAGTACCAGGCGCTGACCGACGCGAGCATCAAGGAGGCGAAGCTTGCGGGGGGCAAGGGTGTCGTGCGGGTGATCTCGGGCGCATACGAAGAGACGGAGGGGCCGGCTTCGACCTTCACGCCCGCGCATATGCTCGACCTGCGGCTCAAACCGGGGGCGAAGGCGCGCCTGCCGACGCCCAAGGACTACAACACCGCGCTCCTCGTGCTGCAAGGCAAGGTCTCGGCCAACGGCTCGCCCGCTGTATCGGAGGGCGAGTTCGTGCTGTTCAAAAACGACGGCGACGAGGTCGTCGTCGACGCGCTCTCCGAGGCGATCGTCATGTTCTTGAGCGGGGCTCCCATCGAGGAGCCGCTCGTGCACTACGGGCCCTTCGTCATGAACAGCGTCGACGAGATCAACCAGGCGGTCGAGGACTACAACAACGGGAAATTCGGGTATCTGAAGGATTAAAGGAGAAAAAAATGAAGACTGACCTGTTGGAGAAAGACGGGGCCGCGGCTCCCGAGGCGCTGCTGGGAGGACTCCGCAGGCGGTACGCGACGAAGAGGTTCGATCCGGACCGGAAGATCCCGGGCGGGCTTTGGGACGCGCTGGAAGAGGCGCTCGTGCTCTCGCAATCCTCATACGGCCTCCAACCGTGGAGGTTCTTCGTGGTCGACGATCCCGCTTTGCGCGCCCGCCTGCGGCCCGTGTCGTGGAACCAGGCCCAGATCACGGACGCGGACCGGCTCGTGGTCTTCGCGGCGCGCAAGGACTTGGGCGCCCACGACGTGGAGCGCTACATCGCGCGCATCGCTCATGTCAGGAAGGTTCCCGCCTCGTCATTGGACGGCTTCAAGCAGATGATGCTGGGCTCGCTGTCCAAGTCGAAGGCCGAGCTGCAGGCGTGGTCGGCGCGCCAGGTCTATATCGCGCTGGGCAACTTCCTCGCGGCCGCCGCGGCCTTGGGCGTCGACGCCTGCCCGATGGAGGGCTTCGACGCGGCGAAGTACGACGAGATCCTCGGCCTCTCCGAGAAGGGCTACACCGCCGTCGTTCTGGCGGCCGCCGGCTACCGCGCCGGGGACGATCACGCCGCGGCCCTGCCCAAGGTCCGCTTCGAGCGGGCCGACGTCGTCGAGCATTTGTGAGACTCACAAAAGGAGAGAACGAACCATGAAGAGCCTGTTTCTCGCCGTGATAGCGGTGCTATGCGCCGCGACTGCAGTCCGGGCCGGAGGAGTTCGGGAGGAGGCCAACAAGAAGCTCGTGCTCGACTTCTTCCGCGTCGTTTTCGAGGCGCAGAACGCCGAGGCCGCCAAGGACTACTTGTCACCCGGCTACATTCAGCACAACCCGCTCGTCGCCACGGGCCGGGACGGCTTCCTCAAATATTTCGCGTCGAAATGGAAGTCGCCTAAGCCGGTCCAGCCCGCCTTGCGCGAGCCTCCGGACGAGGTCGTCGCTCAAGGGGATCTCGTCACGCTCATGTGGAAGGTCCGGCGGCCGGAGCCCACGGACAAGTCGAAGACCTACGAGAGCTTCTGGTTCGACATGTTCCGCGTCGAAGGCGGCCGCCTCGTCGAGCACTGGGACAACGCCCTCAAATAATTGCCAAGATTGACGGAGCACGAAAAAGGAGACAGCCATGTCCGAAGCAAAAGCCTACGCCGTCCAGAGCGCGACCTCGCCGCTGGCGCCGTTCAAGTTCACCCGGCGCGAGCCGGGAGAGAACGACATCCGCATCGACATCACTCATTGCGGGATCTGCCACACCGACATCCACCAGACTCGCAACGAGTGGGGCTTCTCGACCTACCCGATGGTCCCCGGCCACGAGATCGTGGGCCGCGTGAGCGCGGTCGGAAAGAAGGTCAAGAAGTTCAAGGCCGGCGACATCGCCGGAGTGGGCTGCATGGTCGACTCCTGCCGCAAGTGCGCCACCTGCAAGAAGGGGCTCGAGCAGCACTGCGAGGTCCATACCTCGTTCACCTACAGCAACACCGAGCAGGACGGGGTCACCCCGACCCACGGCGGCTACTCCTCGCACATCGTCGTCGACGAGTCCTTCGCCCTCAAGGTCGCGCCGGATCAGCCCCTCGAGCGCGTGGCGCCGCTCTTGTGCGCCGGCATCACGATGTACTCGCCGCTCAAGCGCTGGAAGGTGGGCTCGGGAGACCGCGTGGGCATACTCGGCCTCGGCGGCTTGGGCCACGCGGGCGTCAAGCTCGCGGCCGCCATGGGCGCGGAGGTGACGGTCTTGAGCGGCTCCAAGTCGAAGCAGGCCGACGCCAAGCGCCTCGGAGCGCACGACTTCGCCTTGACCTCCGAAGCCGGACCGGCTCTTTTGGGCCGCTTCGACCTCATCATCGACACGGTCTCGGCCGACCACGACGTCAACGCCGCCCTGGGCTGGGTCAAGACCGGAGGCACGATGGTCATCGTCGGGGCGCCGCCCAAGCCCGTCCCGGTCAACGCCTTCTCGCTGATCGGCGGACGAAAAAACTTGTCGGGCTCGGTCATCGGCGGCATCGCCGAGACCCAGGAGATGCTCGACTTCTGCGCGAAGCACAAGGTCCTGGCCGACGTCGAGGTCATCGCGATGAAGGACGTCAACGCGGCCTACGAGCGGATGCTCAAGAGCGACGTGCGCTACCGCTTCACGATCGACATGAAAACCCTCTAGCGCGAGGAGTTCGCGCAGGCCTCGCGCAGCTGAGCCCTCATGGGGTCGCCGGCAGAGACGCGGGAAAGGGCGTTCTCGCAGACAGCGGAGGCCTCGGCTATTTTCCCTTGGCCTTTCAGTATGGCGGCGAGGTTCAGCGCGGCGGGAACATAACCCGGCGCCGCGGCGGACGTCTCGCGCAGGATTCGGACCGCACCCGACGGATCGCCGGAACGGAACCGGGCGACGGCCGCGTCGACGGCGAGGTCCGGGCGCGAAGGCTGACTCTTCCGCAGAGTCTCGAGGAGCGCGGAAGCCTTCGTCATGCTCCCCAGGTCTTGATACCGGATGGCGACGGCTCTGAGCGTTTCCGGAGGGGGAGAACGACGGACGACCTCGTCCAAAGCGAAGACCGCCTCCTTGCGGCGTCCCGCGTCGCGCTCGGCGTCGGCCAGACCGATCCAGAAGCCGGGGTTGCCGCGATCGCGGTCGAGAATCTCGCGCGCGACTCTCAGCGCGCGGCCGTACTCCTTTCGCCGCCGGAACAGCTCGGCTCTTTGAAACAGCTCGGGCAACCCGGCCTTGGCTGAGCCGCTCCGGGCCGCGCGCGTCGCGACGGCGGCCTTCGCCGCGTCGCCCGATTGAAAGAGGGCGGCCGCGTAGGCCGCTTGGGATTCCTGATCCCCCGAAGAGGCGGCCAGCCGAAGGACCTCGAGCTCGCGGGCGTCCGGAGCACGCTCGGACGCCGTCGTCCGCCGCCACTCGCGCGATTCGAGCGCGATGAAGACGGTCATCGCCGCGTACATCGCGGCCGCGACCGCCAAAACGGCGAAAGAGAAGGCGCGAGGGGCGGCGACGGGTTTGGCCAAGGCCGCCGGCATCCGCAAGCCCAGGCGCGTCAGCGCCGAGGCGAGCGCGATGCCGCCCAGCGCGCAGAGCAGGGGCACGGCGGCCGCCATGTGCTCGGCGGTCCCGCCGCCCACGGCGTAGCCGCAAAACGACGCGGCGACAAGGCCCAGGCCCGCGACGGCGAAGCGTCCGGGAGCGAGCACGAGAGCGCACGCCGCCAGCAGGGCGTAGAGCCACAGCGGCGCCCAGATCGCGAACGCGTTCGCGAGGCAGCGCCGCGCGTACCGCAGCGGGTCATCGAGGATGCGGCGCAAGGCGAGATGAAAGAACGCGGAGTGGAGCGCTTCCTCCGAGAGGCCTCGACTCTTGAAGCCGGGAGAGAAGGTCTCCGCGAGCTCCAGGGCGCGCTCGAGCGAGCAATTCGAGCCTTCCCCCATGGCGCCGGCGAAAAACACGACGGCTCCGGCGTTGCGGTCCGGCAGCGGGATGAACTCGCGGAACTGGAGGGCGTTGCGCGCGATCATCGGCGCCAGGGCCAGGACCGTCGCCGCCAGGAAGAGCGCCGCGGCGCGCGCGGCCTTGAGGCGCCTGCCCCACCACAGCGGGGCGGCGACGGCCAGAAGCGGAACCAGCAAGTAGTGACTCGAACGGCACAAGAGGCTCGCGCCGAGAGCGAGTCCCAGCGCTGCCGACGAGGCGTCGTCGCCGCCCCGTCGGATCCAAACGAGGACCGCCAGCGCGACGACCAGGATCCAGAAGGAGTAAAAGCCGTCGATGTTGAGGCTCGAGACCAGCGCGATCTGCGCGGGATGCAGGGCGAGCCAGCCGGCGGCGGCAAGCCCCGCGGCCGGCGAGGCCGCGGCTTGGGCGAGGACGAACACCAGGCCGACGCTCACCGAGGAGAGAGCCGCTTGAGCGAGGCGGACATGGCCGGGGCTCGGCCGGGAAAACGGCGATTCCACCAGCGCGATGAAGCTCGGGTAGATAGGCCCGCGCCAGCTCCGGGGGACCGTCGCCGGAATCCCGGTCGAGAACGCGTGGGCGCTCAGCAGCCCGATCCCCGACTCGTAGTAGCCCTCGTCATGGTCGGCCCGCGGCTCGTAGTGGCCGTACCAAGTCCAAGCGAACCAGAACCTCAGCGCGGCGCCGATCAGCAGGAGCGCGGAAAGCAGCGCCAAGGGTTTTATCTTAGTCACCGTCGCCTTCCGATTATACTTTGAAACGGGCTTGGCGCGGGGTAATTCCCTTGCCTGCCCCGTCGGAAAAGGATAATATCTGACCGTGGAATGGATCGTCCAGCTTCCGATCCTTTTTTTCTCGATCATGGTCCATGAGGTGGCGCACGGCCTGACGGCCCTGCGCCATGGAGACGACACGGCAAAAAGAGCGGGGCGGCTCACCTTCAACCCCCTTCCCCACATCGACATCATGGGCACCGTGCTCCTGCCGGTCTTCTGCATGCTCTCGCACCTGCCGATGGTCGGCTGGGCCAAGCCGGTCCCGGTCAACCCGACGCGCCTTCGGGGGCGCCGCTGGGGGACGTTCCGGGTCGCGCTGGCGGGGCCCGTCTCGAACCTCGCGCTCGGCCTCACGGCGGCGATCCTCTTCCGCGCGGTGGCGAGCCTGCCGCCGGTCTTCCCGCTGTTCCAGTACAACCTGCGCAACGCGCTGCTCTTCGCGGTCAGCGTCAACATTTTTCTGGCCTTCTTCAACCTGCTGCCGGTGCACCCGCTCGACGGCGGCAAGGTCATGAGCGGGCTCTTGCCCTTGCGCTACCGCCTCAGCTACGACCGCCACGCCCCGTACGGCTTCATGATCGTCGTGCTGCTGGTTTCCTTCGGACTCGTGAACACTTTGGTCATGGCGCCCTCTCGCCTGACCCTCGAGCTTTTCGCCCGCCTGGGGCTGATCTGGTGAGCGGCAAGGACGTCGTCTTCTCAGGCATGCGCCCGACGGGGTGCCTGCACATCGGAAATTACTGGGGCGCGCTCAAGAACTGGGTCGAGCTGCAGTCGAAATTCCCCTGCGTCTACAGCGTCGTCGACTGGCACATGCTCACGACCGGCTACGACGACACCTCCAAGCTCCAGGAGAACGTGCGCGAGATGGTTCTCGACTGGCTGGCGGCCGGCGTCGATCCGGAGAAATCCATCGTCTTCAAGCAGTCCGACGTCACCGAGACCGCCGAGCTGGCGCTCTTGCTCGGCATGGTCACGCCTTTGGGTTCGCTGGAAACAACCCGACCTGGAAGGAGCAGCTGCAGGAGCTCGCCAAGACCAAGGAATCCCGGGCGAGGGAGCTGCTCGTCGAATTGGCCGAGTCGAAGAAGCGCGCGAAGGCCGGGACGCAGACCACGATGCCGCCCGAGGCTTACGAGCAGCTCACCCCGACGGGCGAGCAGGGCCTGAGGACTTTCGGCTTCCTCGGCTATCCCGTGCTGCAGGCCGCCGACATCCTGCTCTACCACGGCACCAAGGTCCCAGTCGGCCAGGACCAGCTGCCGCACCTCGAGCTCTCGCGCGAGATCGCGCGCAAGTTCAACCACCATTTCGGACAGGTCTTCGCCGAGCCGCAGCCGCTGCTGACGCCGACGCCGAAAGTGCCCGGCGCCGACGGCCGCAAGATGTCGAAGTCTTACGGCAATACGATCGACATCTACGAAAGCAAGGAATCGCTTCAGAAAAAAGTCATGACGATGTACACGGACCCGGCCCGGATCAAGAAGGACGATCCCGGCCATCCCGAGCCGTGCGCGGAGAACCCTCCGGGCTGCACGGTCTACGCCCTGCACAAGCTTTACGCGGACGACGCGTTCGTCCAAGAAAGAAAAAAAGTCTGCATGGCCGGCCAGATCGGCTGCGTGGCCTGCAAGAAGGACCTGCTCTCCGAGATGGAGAAGCCATTTGCCGATTTCCGCGAGCGGCGAGAGAAGTACGCGAACGACCCGAAGCTGGTCGCGGACGTTCTCAAGCGCGGCGCCGAGAAGGCCCGCAAGATCGCGCGTCAGACCATGGAAGAGGTCCGCCGTGCCGTGAGGATCGCCTAATGGCCTACGAAGTCCATCTCGAGATGTTCGAAGGGCCGCTCGACCTGCTTCTGTTTCTGATCAAGAAGGACGACCTCGACATCTACAACATTCCGATTTCAAGAATCACTTCCGAGTACCTTTCGTTCCTCGACATGATGAAGGAGATGAACCTCGATCTGGCCGGCGAATTCCTCGTGCTGGCCGCGACCTTGATGGCCATCAAGGCCAAGACCCTTCTGCCGAGCCGGGGCGTGCTCGAGAGCGACGAGGGCCCCGATCCGCGCGCCGAACTCGTGGCCAAGCTCCTCGAGTACCAGAAGTTCAAGCAGGCCGCGGCCTTCCTCGAGAAGCGGGCCGACGAGTTCAAGGACGTCTACTACCGCGGGGCGCCGCACTTCGACGACTCGGAGAAGACCCTGGCGATCTCGATGTTCGATCTCATGGCGGCCCTGCGCGAGGTGCTCGACCGCGCCGAGGACACGGCCAAGGAGGTCCTCGGCGAGGAATACCCGATCGAGGAGAAGATACAGAAGATCCTCGGAATACTCGAGAAGCGGCCCTACATCAGCTGGGAGGAGCTCTTCGCCGACGAGGGCCGGCGCCGCGGCATCATCAGCTGCTTCCTCGCTTTGCTCGAGCTCGTCAAGCTCCAACGCATCTTCATCCGCCAGGAAGAAAATTTCGCGAAGATCACCGTGTACCGGAAGGAGGTCACCGCCGATGTCCCAAGCGCAGACGCTGCCCCTCGAGAATAGCGAGCTCAAAAAAGCCCTCGAGAGCCTTCTCTTCATCACCGACCACGCCCTGAGCCTGGCGGACCTCTGCAAGATCACGGGCGTCAAGGACGCGCCGCGCATCCAGGCGCTGGTCGACGAGCTCAAGCTCAAGCTCGACCAGGAAGGCTCGGCCGTTCAGCTCCTGGAGGTCGCCGACGGCTACCAGATGGCGACTAGGCCCAGCTACGCGCCCTTCGTGCGCAAGCTCTTCGCCGAGCGCATGACGATGAGGCTCTCCACCGCAGCGCATGAAACGTTGTCTATCGTGGCCTACAAGCAGCCCATCACGCGCGCCGAGATCGAGGAGGTCCGCGGCGTCGAGGTGATCGCGGCTCTCGAGACCTTGCTCGAGAAGCGCCTGATCCGCGTCGTCGGCCGCAAGGAATCTGTCGGGCGCCCGCTCCTCTACGGCACGACGCCGGAGTTCCTGCGCCACTTCGGCTTGAAGAACTTGGAAGACCTGCCGCCTTTGGAGACCTTCGTCGCGCAGCTCGCCGAGGCGGAGAAGGCTCCCGCGCCTGAACCCTCTCAGGCTCCCGGCCCAGGAGAGATCGTCGACAAGATCGAGAACGTGCCGGAGGCGGGGGCCGATTCGGCGCCGCAGGAGAAGCCGCGCAACATCTGGCGAGAGGACAAGACCCCTGAAGATACTTCTAGCGGCCAGTGAAGCCGTCCCGTTCTGCAAGACGGGGGGTCTGGCCGACGTAGTCGGGGCCCTCGGCCAGAAGCTCGGCGCGGCCGGCCACGACGTCTGTCTGTTCCTTCCCAAGTACCTCTCCGTCGACGCGGCTCCCCTGCAGGGCGGTATGTCGATCCCGTTGAGCGTTCCGCTGGGCGCCGAGCGCATTGAAGCTCACCTCAAGTATATGCAGTGGCGCACCGTCTCGGTCTATTTCGTCGACTACCCGCCCTTCTACGACCGCAACGGGCTCTACGGGCGCGACGGCAAGGACCACGCCGACAACGACCGGCGCTTCATCCTGTATTGCCGCAGCGTGCTGGAGGGCGCCAAGAAGGTCGGGTTCAAGCCGGACATCGTCCACGCGCACGATTGGCAGGCCGGCCTCATCCCCGCCTACCTCGAGCGCCATTATGGCGCCGATCCGTTCTTCGCCGGGACCGCCTCGGTCATGACCGTGCACAATATGGCCTACCAAGGGAATTTCCCTAAGGAGAGCATGGCCGCCGCGGGGTTCGGCTGGGAAGATTTCACCGCCGAGGGCCTCGAGTACTACGGCAAGATGAGCTTCCTGAAGGCGGGGCTGGTCTTCGCGGACCGTCTGACCACGGTGAGCCCGACCTACGCCCGCGAGATCACAGAGTCCGCCGAGCGCGGCTTCGGGATGGAAGGGCTTCTCAAGCGCCGCGAGGGAGAGCTCTGCGGCATACTCAACGGCCTCGACCTAGACCTCTGGAATCCCAAGAGGGATTCGTCGATCGAGCGCCGCTTCTCCGCCGAGGATTCGGCCGAGGGCAAGGCGGCCTGCAAGCGCGCGCTCCAGAAGGAGGGCGGCCTCGCTCTGGACGCCAAGAAGCCGCTTGTCGGGATCGTCTCGCGGCTCGACCATCAGAAGGGGCTCGATCTCGCGATCAAGGCGCTCGAACCGAGGCTTAAGAATCTTCAGCTCGTCGTCGTCGGAACGGGAGATCCCGCCCTTCAAGAAGCCTTCGCGGGGCTCGCGCGCCGCAATCCCGGGGCCGTCTTTCTCAGAGACGCGTTCGACGACGGCTTCGCCCGGCGAGTCTACGCGGGAGCGGACCTCTTCCTGATGCCCTCGCGCTTCGAGCCCTGCGGCTTGGGGCAGATGATCGCGATGCGCTACGGGACGCCTCCGGTGGCCAGCCGCACGGGCGGGTTGGCCGACACGGTCAGCGAAGGGGTCAACGGCTTCCTCTGCGCGCCGGGCGACGCCGACGAGCTCGGCCGCGCTCTCGACCGCGCGCTCGAGGCCTACGCGGGCCCCGACTGGCGGCAGAGCGTGCGCGCGGCCCTTGAGACCCTCTTCCCCTGGGACAAGTCCGTCGAGCTCTACCTCGAGACCTACCGCCGGGCCCGCCAGCGCGCCGCGAGGCCGCGGTGACGGGGCGGATCTTCCGCCGGCGCCAGTGGCTGCGCAATCTGTTCTTCGTGGCGGCCGCGGGAGTTCTCGGAGTGCTGGCCTTCGGCGTGCGCGGGCGAGAGCGGCTCCTGCTGACGGCCGTGGACGCCGAGGACGCCGCCGTCCTCTGCGCCAAAGAAGGGCTGTCGTTGGCGGACTTCTGGCGCCGGGCCGAGGTCATGGGCCTTGGCGGCGTCGTGGTGCGCGAGGAAAGCCTCAAGGCCATGGCGCGCCGCGGCGGACTTCTGATGTTCGCCCGCGACGAGGTCGAGAAATGGAGGGCCGCGGGCCTGGTCTCTCCTGCCGTTCCCATCAAGGCGGACACGGTCTGGATCAAGGACGCCACCGTTCTCGAGGTCGTGCTGCAGGCGGCCGGACGCTACGGCATCGCCGCGTCGACCTCGGCGATGTCGGGCTACCACCTCGTGCATTTCCCCGAGCCGCTGGCGGCCTCGGGAACCTTGGAGTCGGCCCCGCTCGGTATCTACGACCCCGATGTCGTCAAGTCGCTCGAGGCAAGCGGCTTGGCCAAGGTCTACGCCCAGTCCGGAGTCCCTGAAGGCCTTTACGGGACCGTTCCCGTGAGCTGGCGCCAGGGCGGCGTCGAGGGGTTCGTCGGACCCCACAAGGGGAGTTTTGACGCGCAGCTCGAGTCGGCCGTGCTTCCCGTCGACGCCGCCGCGCCCCGCCTGCTCAAAGTCGTCTACAGCCAGCCGGCGCGACTGCTCGTGCTGCGCCTCAATCAGACGGGCGTCGAGGCCAATTTCGACAAGCTTCGGACCGTCCTCCAGGAGCTCAAGCGCCGGGGCGTGCCTCTCTCCTTGCCGTCGAAGGCGCCGGAGGCGGCGCCGGGTCTCGAGCCGCTGCAGCGGCGACTGAGCCAGCTCCTGCTTTGGCTCTTCGGAATCTTCGGGCCGTTGCTCGCGGCCCGCTCGGGTCTCGTCGTGCTCAAAAGGACTCGAGTCGCGGCCATGGCGCATTGGCCCGTCGCCGCTCCGGTAGTCCAGCTCCTGGCCGGCGTCGTTGCCGCAGGTCTTGCGGCCGTGCTCGTCGGCTTGGCGGCCCGGTCCTGTTTCGACTCTTTGGGCTGGCTGCAGCCTTTCTCGGGCTGGGCGCGCGCGGCGCTGGTCGCGCCGCTGGTCATCGCCATGCTGACGCTCTACACGATCGATCTCGAGGAGTGGTCCGAGCGGCTCGCCGCTCCCATGTCCTGGCTCCAGTTCCTCGGGCTCCTCGCCGCCGCGTCCGCAGCGGTCGTCCTCGTCGAGCCGCGACGGATGCTGGCCCTGGCCCATTTGTCCGCTTGGACCGCGCGGCTGCAGTCCGTTCCTGCGCTTCCCTGGTGGTGGGACTGGCGCTGGCGCGAAGTCCTCATCGGCTGGCCGTGCCTCTGTCAGGCTTTCTTCCTGATCAATTGGCGCATGGATTGCCCCGATTGCGCCTCGTTGGAGGATCAGACGCTCAAGGACCCGCGCATCTGGTTCCTGCTTGGGCTTCTCGCGCCGATCGGCATCATCGCCTCCGTGGGCCAGGAGCTGGCTCCGCGCGAGCTGGCGCTGGCGCAGACCGGCTGGTCGGCTTTGGCAGGTCTCGCCTTGGGCGCGGTATCGATCGCCGTGCGCCTGCGCGGGCTCCATGGGACCAAAGACCCAGAACATCATAGGACTATTGACCTAGACTCCCCGGCTTAGTATGATCAAGCCGTATGGCGGTCCCGGCACTGCTGTTCGCCTCCGTCTTTCTCGGCTCGAAGGTTCTGGCCGAACCGCCCGCCAAGACGCCCCCCCAAGGCGCTCGGCCGTTCCACTCATCCTTCTTCGGCGAGGGCGGCAGCTACCATGAGCCCGACTCGGGCGCCAAGGAATATCTCGAGCAAGGGCCCAAGCCCGATCCCGCGGCCAAGCGCGAGACCCCGGCCGCCCCGAAGAAGACTCCCGACGCCTTCCTCAAGCGCGATCCGGCCTCGCTGAGATACCAAAAGGGTGCGGAGTCGGCGCGCGAAGACGGGCTTCCCAAGGTCGAGCTTCCGGCCTATCAGGCGCCCTCGTCGTCCGACGACCGCAGGCGGTATTCCTTATGGGAGGGGATCGCGGCCCCGCTGGCCCTGCCCCCGGAAAAGATCAAGGACGTGGCACCCGACCAGGCGAGCTCTCTGATCCGTCAGGACTACGACAGCCACATCCTCGGCGGCCCGGCGGCGCAAGCCATCGGTCTTTCGGCGCCGACGCGGGCCCAGGCTGCGGCCGCATCGCCGGAGACCTTCGTCGCGATCGACCTCGATCTCAAAGGCAAGGAACTCAAGGATGCCGTCGCGGGCCTATCGGGAGCCGCCGGCTTCCGGCAGGACCCCCGCTTCGAGCCCGTCTTCTCGGGCCCGGCGCGCGAGAAGGCGGCCGTC
>JACQAZ010000035.1 GCA_016194705.1 Elusimicrobiota bacterium
ACCCCCGAGGCGGCCGCGATCTGGTCTTTCGAGGGCCAGGTCTTCGACCTGATCACCCTGCAGCCGGTGCGCCAAGCCCAGCTCGTGTTCAAAGTCAGGGGCAACCCCCAGGACTGGGCCGTGAAGACGGATGCGCGCGGTCGTTTCAAGACGATCCTGCCGCCGCTGGCCAACGGCGGCTACGAGCTCACCATCACCCAGAGCGACTACCTCGAGGGCTACATCGACGAGATGTCCCCCCCTCTCAGGGAGGCCGAGCTCGACGAGCGACGCATGCTGGCGGGAGCAGCGGTCAGGAACGCGGTCTGGATCGGACGCCCGAAGGCGAGCACCAAGAGAGACATCTTCCTGATCCCGAAGGTGATCCCGGCCGACGCCCGGTAGCCGCAGAGCTACCTTTCGCAGGCGGCTTCGATTTCGGCGATCTCTTTTGGCACGCTCGTGAGGTTGAGAGGCGGCCCCTTGCGCTGGACCGCGACGTCGTCCTCGATGCGCACGCCCCCGAGATCGAGGAACTTCTCCGCTTTCTCGAAGTCGACCGAGCCCCGGTGCTTGCGCCGGAGCTCCGGGTCCTTGAGCAAGGCCTCGATGAAGTAGACGCCGGGCTCCATCGTGACGACGAAGCCCGGCTCCAGGCGCGCGACGAAGCGAACCGGGACCTTGGTCGGGTTGGGCAGCCTGCGCTTCCTGCCGCCCAAGGTGTCGTGCACGTCGAGACCGAGGGTATGGGTCAGGCCGTGGGGATAGAAGAGCCTGACCGCGCCTCCTTCCACCAGGCCCGAGGTCTCGCCCTTGAGGATCCCGAGGTTCTTGAGGCCTTCGGCGATGACCGTCATGGAATGCAGGTGGAGGTCGGCCGAGATGATGCCGGGCCGCGCGCGTTCGATGCAGGACTTCTGCGCGTGGAGGACGACGCCATAAATGTCGCGCTGGCGCTGAGTGAACTTGCCGTTGGCGGGGAAGGTGCGCGTGATGTCCGCCGAATAGCCCTTGCACTCGGCCCCCGCGTCGATGAGCAGGAACTCCCCGTTCTTGAGCTGGGCGTTGTTGGCGTGGTAGTGCAGGACCGCGCCGTTGCGGCCGGCGGCCACGATGCTCGGATAGCCGAGGTGCTTCAAGCCCGCCTTGAGGCACTCGGCCTCGAAGATCGCCTGGATCTGGTACTCGTACATGCCGGGACGCGTGCGCCGCATGACTTCCTTGTGGGCCTTTGAGCTGATCTCGCCTGCCCTGCGCATGAGGTCGAGCTCGCCGGGGGTCTTGCAGATGCGCAGCTCGTCGAGAGCGTCGCGCAGTTCGGCGGCGGCCACCTTGAGCTTTTTCGTCGCGGCGCGCTTGGCGGCGTCGCCGTCGGCGTAGAGCTTGCGGTACCCGCCGAGGTTGTCCTTCAAGACCCTCGGAAGCTCGTCGCAGTAGTGGGCCTCGGCCACGCCGTAGAGCTTGCGCGCCTCGCGCGGCCCCGGCACGTCGCCGAGCCAGACGCGGTGGTGGTTGTCGATGCGGGGCAGGAACAGGGCCTCGCGGCCGCGCTTGGGGTCGATGAGCAGGAAGCAGCCGGGCTCTTCCACCCCCGTCAGGTAGAGGAAATCCGATTTTTGGCGGAAGACGAAATCGACGTCGTGATTGCGCGGCACGGGATTGCCGCCGGAGAGCAGGATGAGGCCGTCCGGCAGGCGCCGGGCGAGGCTTTTGCGGATTGCGGGGTAGTGTGTCATCTCGGCTCCATTATACAAAAACCCCTGGGCCAAATATCGCCTTGCGTCTAGGACCTTGGACTCAAGCGGGCGCCCCATTCCTCTGATATAATGCACGCAATGCGCAAGATTCTCAGCGTAGCGCTCTCCGCGAGCCTGGTCTTGGCCAGCGCGGCTCCCGCTTTCGCCGTCGAGGGGGTCGTCAAGGGCGAAGGCAAGGCCCCCCTCGTCCTGCCGATCATCAAGGTCGACACCCAACTCGCACCCGGGGTCGACCAAGGGCTGGGACGGCTCTCGGTCCTTCCGGCCGTCAACTCGGCCGACGCCCAAGCCATCGACGCGGCCGCCCTGCTCGGCCCCGCACTCGCGACCCTCTTCGCTCCCGGCGCCGAATTGACGGCGCCCGGCGCGGGCTCGATCGTTGGGCCTCACGCCGCCGATTTCAACGCGGCCATCGAAGCGACCGCCGAGGACGCCCAGGCCGAGGCCGGAGTCACGGCGACGGCCCAGCTGGACCGCGTCGAGTCGGCCGCGCTGACCGGGGAGAAGTCGACCCAGGACCGCGCTTGGACGGGTTTGCGCGACAGCGTCTCCGGAGTGCCGGTCATGACCTCGGGTCCCGTGTCCCGCTTCTCTTTGCTTCGCAGCCGGACCGGCCGGGCGGTCGCGGGGACCTCCGCGGTCCTCCTCGGCTCCGCGGCCGCCCAGGCGGCGACGGAGACGGCCGCGAAGGCGGTCCCGGCGGCGCCCGCCGTCATGCCGCACTGGCTCACGCATTTCGCGACGCAGTACGCGCCGTACCTGACGGCCGCGGCCGCCGGGCTGGGTCTGTGGCTCGTCAACAAAGGGGCCACCTGGATCGTCGGCAAGATCGCGGACTGGCGCGGCGCCGACGCGGACGGCAAGAAAACGGCGCAGCTCGTGACCTCGATGTCGGTCTGGGGATTGGGGACGCTCGCGGCCCTGCATTTTGGCGGAGCGCCGGCGTGGGTCACCGAGAACGCGGCCAGCCTGATCCCCGCGGGAGTCACGATCGCCAGCAAATACGTCATCGGCAACGCCGTGGAGGCGAGCAAGGTCCTTTTCTACCACTCCTTCATCATCGGCGACCGCATCAAGCTCGGCACCGAGATCTACAAGGTCGAGGACCTCACGCTCACCGAGGTGATCCTGCGCAACGAGGCCTTCCCGAACGGCTCGCCGACTCCCTTGACCTACCTTCAGCTGGCCGGCGAGATCATCACCGTCCTGCGGCCCTACGAAGCCGACCGCAAGATCACGCTCGAGAAGCCCAAGGTGTCGCCGCTCGAGGCGGGCGGGATGGTGATGAAGACCTTGGGCTCGGCGAGCCGCAAGACCTGGCTCTGGCTGGGCGGCGGCGCGGCCGCCGCGATCGCCGCCACGATGGCCCTGCCTCTGTTGGCCGCTTTCCCGTTCTTGGTGACCGTCCTCTCTCTCGTCAAGGGTGCCGCGATCTTCGCCTCGGTGCACAGCGTGCGCTCTTTGGTCGTCGATTTCATCTCCCGGTTCGGCGAGAAGGCGGGATGGCATCCGCAGACCACGCGAGTCGTCAAGTTCGTCGCCGAGATCCTCTCCTACTCCGTCGGCGGGACGTGGGGCCTGGGCGCGGCCGGCACCTCGTTTACCGCGCTGCTCAAGGGCTCGGTCGCAACGGGCTTTGCCTTCACCTTGGTGACCCAGGACATCCTCTCCAACCTCATCCAGGCCTTCCGGCTCAAGAGGCAGAAGGTCAAGGGCAGGAAGTCCTTCAAGATCGGGGATTGGATCCTGGTCAACGGCATCCTCGGCAAGGTCTCCGACATGAACCTGCAGTACGTGATCCTCGCCCACGAGGACGGCACTCATTCCCTGATTTCCTTCGCCATCCTCAAAGACAGCAAGTTCACCTCCTTCAGCAATCCCGAGGACTTGGCGATCGCGAAGAAAAGATTCCCTCCCCCGGCCTCGACCGGAGCCGCGAAGACTCCGGCTCCCGTCTCGCTCGGGGACCGCATCGTCGTCGGCGGCGTCGCAGGCAAAGTCCTCAAGGCCGACGAGTCCACCGTCACCCTCCAGACCGGCGACCCGGCGTCCGCCGCGGAGTTGAAGGTCTCGCTGGCCGAGCTCAAGGCGGCGGGCTACGCGTTCGTCCCTTCGGTCCTTCCCCAGCCGGCTCCCGATTCTAAGTGACGAGTCCGGCGCCTGAAGAGCGCAGGCAGGACGTCCGCAATATCGCCATCATCGCCCACGTCGACCACGGCAAGACCACTCTCGTCGACGCGATGCTCAAGCAGACCGGCGAGTTCCACGTCAAGGCCGACGCGGCCCAGGACCAGGTCCTCGACTCCAATCCCTTGGAGCGCGAGCGCGGCATCACCATACTCGCCAAGAACACGTCGGTCCCTTATAAAGGAACGACGATCAACATCGTCGACACCCCCGGCCACGCAGATTTCGGCTCGGAGGTCGAGCGCATACTCAAGATGGTCGACGGCTGCTTGCTGCTCGTCGACGCGGTCGAGGGCCCCATGCCGCAAACGCGCTTCGTGCTCAGAAAGGCACTGAGCTACGGCCTGCACCCGATCGTCGTCATCAACAAAATGGACCGCCCGAACATCCGGCCGCAAGAGTCGCTCAACAAGGTCTTCGACCTCTTCATCGACCTCGGCGCGACCGAGCCTCAGATGGAGTTTCCGGTGGTCTACGCCGCGGGAAAGGCGGGCTGGGCTTCGGTCGAGGCCGCCACGACCGGCAAAGACCTCACCCCCCTCTTCGAGACCATACTCTCCAATGTCCCCGGGCCGCTGGTCGACGCGACCAAGCCGCTTCAGGTGCTGATCACGATGCTCGATTACTCCAATTACCTCGGCAAGATCGGCATCGGCCGCATCAGCAACGGGACCATCAACAAGAACCAGCAGTGCGCGCTGATCAAGCCCGACGGCCAGATCATCAACGGCAAGATCACGATGCTCCAGCAGTATTTCGGCCTCGCTCGCCGCGACGTCGACAAGGTCCAGGCCGGCGACATCGTGGCGTTAGCGGGCCTCGAGTCGATCAACGTCGGCGACACCGTCTCCTCGGGAGAGAATCCCGTCGCCTTGCCCCCTTTGCAGATCGACGAGCCGACGCTCTCGATGGAGTTCATGGTCAACAACAGCCCCTTCGCGGGGCTCGAAGGGACCTTGGTGACGGCGCGGCATATCAAGGAACGGCTTCTGAAGGAGCAGCAGATCAACGTCGGCCTCAAGATCGAGCAGCTGGCCGGCGAGGGGCATTTCCAGGTCTCCGGCCGCGGCGAGCTGCACCTCTCCATCCTCATCGAGACGATGCGCCGCGAGGGCTACGAGCTCGCCGTCTCCCGGCCCGAGGTGATCTACCGCGAGATCAAGGGAGTCGTCTGCGAGCCCATGGAGCACCTGGTCGTCGACGCGCCCGTCGCCTATCAGGGCACGATCATCGAGAACATGGGACGGCGTCAGGGCCAGATGCTCAACATGGCGCCCGAGGGCACGACGCGCGTGCGTCTCGAGTACGTCGTCTCGTCCCGGGCGCTCATGGGGTTCAAGTCCGAGCTCATGGCGATCTCGAAGGGCACCGGCATGATGCACCACAGCTTTCACGGCTACGGCCCCAAGGGCGGCGATCCCGCCAAGCGCCCGACCGGCGTGCTCATCGCCAAGGAGCCGGGCAGCACCACGGGCTACGCCCTCAACGCGCTCCAGGAGCGCTCGGAGTTCTTCCTGGCGCCCGGCATCGAGGTCTACGAGGGCATGATCGTGGGCTCGAACTCGCGCCAGGTCGACATGGTCGTCAATCCCTGCAAGGCCAAGGCCCTGACCAACATGCGCTCCAAGGCGACCGACGACGCCATCCAGCTGGAGCCGCCGAAGATCTTCACCCTCGAGCAGGCCATCGAGTACATCGACAACACCGAGCTCATCGAGGTCACCCCGAAATCCATCCGCCTGCGCAAGAAGGTCCTCAACGCCTCGCTTCGCAAGCGCTCCGAGAAAGACAGCAACGAATCCGGCGGGTAGCCGGATCTTTAGTCCTGTTGAGCCTAGCCTCCGCCGCTCTCGATATTGGTGGCCATTCGGGTCACGTTCAAGTCGCCGAACGACCACGATGATCTACAATCAGGTGCTCAATCGCGGCGGACTCGGAGTGCAGAGTCCACCGGACCGCTTGGCGTTGGAGGATAGGGCTGGAATTATGGCCGCCCCGCCCGGTCGGCCATAATGAAAAGTGACGAGAAGCACCCTGTTGATAATTTTCCGTTGCGGGGCTACACTTAACTCGACATCTGACCGGAAAGATTATGCCGACCGGCCTACGTTATGCCGACCAGTATAATTGTCGTTATGCGTATATGTCTCATCATGAGAAATGAGCGACACTCCTGAACGCATTAGACCACCTTCCCTCGCCCCATACGTCATCGCTGGGATTATTGAGGTGCTCCCCGTAATCATATGGGCTAATTTCAAACCGGAGTTTTCGACATTCATTGAGATTAGCTTCATTGCCACCGTGATAGGTTCAGTAATAGTTGGCGCGAAGCGCGTTAAGCGGTACACTGAAACGCCTAAGGCTCTAATCCCAATTGCAATCATTGCGCTTGCGCCACTGGTTATGGGGTTTGCTCAGGGCTTGAATCCGGTCGGCCTTTATCTCGTGTTCATTTTCCTCGTCGCAAACGCACCAGCAGCAATTCTAGGCGCATCGATCGGCGCGTTCGTCTTCAAAGATGAAGAATAATCACGGGAAGCTACACCGCATAGACACAATGGTTGACTGAAAGCAGAAGCTCGCCGTCCTTTGAAACGTGGGTTATGGTAGCGTGAGCTATCACAGAGCCACACAAAGGAGGCGAGCTATGAAGGAGTCTACCATGTTCGTAGGTCTCGACGTTTACAAAGAATCGATCG
>JACQAZ010000032.1 GCA_016194705.1 Elusimicrobiota bacterium
CGACCCGTACATCAACGTAGACCCCGGCACGATGAACCCCTTCCAGCACGGGGAGGTCTACGTGACCGAGGACGGCGCCGAGACCGACCTCGACCTCGGGCACTACGAGCGCTTCCTCAACAAGGAGATGCATCAAAGCAACAATTTCACGGCCGGCAAGGTCTACGAGACCGTCATCGCGCGCGAGCGCAAGGGCGATTTCCTCGGGACCACGGTGCAAGTCATCCCTCACATCACCGACGAGATCAAGAATCGATTCCGGGCGGTCAGTAAGGGCGCGGACGTCGCCATCATCGAGATCGGCGGCACGGTCGGCGACATCGAGAGCCTGCCCTTCCTCGAGGCGGCGCGCCAGATGGGCCTCGAGCTCGGCAAGGACAACGTCCTCTACCTCCACGTGACCTTGGTCCCCTACATCAAGGCCTCGGAGGAGCTCAAGACCAAGCCGACGCAGCACTCGGTCGGCAAGCTGCGCGAGATCGGCATCAACCCCGACGTGCTCGTGTGCCGCGCCGAGAAGCCGATCTCGCCTGAAATGAAGGCCAAGCTCTCGATGTTCTGCTCGGTGCCCAAGGAATCCGTCATCGAGGCTCCCGACGTCGAGAGCATCTACGAGGTCCCGCTCGTGTTCCACAAACAGGGGCTCGACGAGCAGATCATCATGCTCCTGCGGCTGCGCACTCAGAGCAAGGACCTGGACTCCTGGACCCAGGTCTGCACCAAGCTCAAGAACCCCAAGCACGAGGTGACGATCGCGCTGGCCGGGAAGTACACCGACTACAAGGACGCCTACAAGTCGGTCAACGAGGCCTTGATCCACGGCGGCATCGACAACGAGGCCCGCATCCACGTCAAGTTCCTCGAGACGACCGCCCCCGACGTCGAGAAGCACCTCGCGGGAGTCCACGGCATCCTCGTCCCCGGAGGCTTCGGGGACCGCGGCATCGAGGGAAAGATCCGCGTCGCCCAGCTCGCCCGCGAGAACAAGATCCCTTACTTCGGGCTCTGCCTCGGCCTCCAGATCGCGATCATCGAGTTCGCCCGCAACGTGCTCAAGCTCGCGGGAGCCCACTCGACGGAATTCGACGCCAAGACCCGCTACCCGGTCATCGACCTCCTGCCCGAGCAGAAGAACATCAAGGAGCTCGGGGCGTCGATGAGGCTCGGGACCTACGACTGCCAGCTCAAGAAGGGCAGCCTGGCGCACCGGGCCTACGAGTCGGCCTCGATCTCGGAGCGCCATCGCCACCGCTACGAGGTCAACAACAAGTTCCGCAAGCTCATCGAGGACGCTGGCCTCAAGGCCACCGGGATCCACGCCCCGAAGAACCTCGTCGAGATCGTCGAGCTCGAAGACCATCCCTGGTTCCTCGCCGTCCAGTTCCACCCCGAATTCAAAAGCCGGCCCGAGAAGCCCCATCCGTTGTTCACTGATTTCGTCTCGGCGGCGGTCGACCGTGCCCGGCTCATCGAGCGGCCCCGCAACGCGCACACGCATGCCTAAGGTCACCGTCGGCAAGGTCGTCTTCGACAACAACGGTCCGCTGGCCTTCATCGCGGGCCCCTGCGCGCTCGAATCGGAGGCGTTCCTTCGCAAGGTAGGCCGCCGGCTCAAGGACGATTTCGGAAAGCTCGGGATTCCCTTCGTGCTCAAGTGCTCCTTCGACAAGGCCAACCGCACCTCGCTCTCCTCGTACCGCGGGCCCGGCCTCGAGAAGGGCCTCGAGATCCTGGGCCGCGTCGGCGCGGAACTCAAGGTGCCGGTTCTGACCGACGTGCACGAGCCCGCCCAGGCGGAGCTCGCCGCCCGCTACGTCGACGTCCTTCAAGTCCCAGCCTTCCTCTGCCGTCAGACCGATCTCCTGCTGGCCTGCGGCCGCACGGGCAAGCCCGTCAACATCAAGAAGGGCCAGTTCCTTTCGCCCTGGGACATCAAGAACGCCATCCGCAAGGTCGAATCGACGGGCAACCGCAGAATCCTGGTCACGGAGCGTGGAACTTCTTTCGGCTACGGGAACCTAATCGTGGACATGCGCTCTTTCGAGATCATGCGATCCTTCGGCTACCCCGTCGTTTACGACGCCACTCACTCCGTCCAGCTTCCGGGCGGCCTGGGCAGCGCCACCGATGGGCAGCGCCAATACGCAGTTCCCCTCTCGCGCGGGGCGGTCGCGGTCGGGGTCGCGGGCCTTTTCTTGGAGGTCCATCCTAATCCAAAAAACGCGCTGTCCGATGGTCCGAATTCGCTTTTCCTGAAGGACGTCCCGGGCTTCGTGCGCCAGGCCCGCGCCATCGACGCTTTGGTCAAGAGGTGAGCGAAAAATGAAATGCCTGAATTGCGGCCAAGAGAACAAGGACACGGCCAAGGCCTGCCGGAAATGCTCGCGGGACCTCACGATCCCGCCGGCGTGGTTCCCCGACGCGCAGTGGCACTTGCGGACCCTCGGAATAATCTACGCCCTGGTCGTCGTCTTCTACTTCGGCGTCAGCGCGGCCCTCAAGACCTTGCCCCGGCCCTACAACATCCGCAAGATCCCCATCGAGATGACTCCCTGGCTGCGCAAGGGTGAGAAATTCCTGCCTGAAGATTCGCTCAAGGCTCCCCCCCCGGCCGCCGAGGAGACCGGATCGCCGCGATGAGGACGTCCCTGGCGCTGTTCCTCGCGGCTCTGGCCGCTTGCCGCAACGCCGCAGCGCCCGAGGCCCAAGAGCCCCACCAGAATTTGGATGCCTTCACGCTCGAACAGTCGGAACTCGGAAGCCCCGCCTGGGCGCTCAAGGCGGAGACCGCCGTTCTCAAGGAGGAGAAGCGCCAAGCGCTGCTGACCAGGCCCCACATGGAGTTCTTCAAGAAATCGCGCGTCGTCACGCGCCTGAGCGCCGACGGCGGGGAGATCAACATCGACACCGCCGACCTTCACCTCTCGGGCTCGGTCGTCGTCACCTCCGTCGAGGACAACTCCGTGGTCAAGACCCAGGCCCTCGATTATTCCTCGCAGAAAAAGAAATTTTTCACGGACACCGAGGTCGTGGTGACTCGCCCCGGGGGAATGCTGCGCGGCCGCGGGCTCGAGGCCAATCCCGATCTCTCCGAGATCCGCATCTTCCACCAGACTTCCGTCGTGGACGGCCAGCCTCCGCAATGACGCCGATCTTGCTCGTCTTGCTGCTCGCCTTGCGGGCGCCCGCCCAGGCCGCCGGCCCCGTCGCGGGTTCGGTGGTCTCCAGCAAGGAATGGAAGGTTCGCCGCGGCGCCGAGAAGGAGGAGGAGTTCATCGGCGACGTGCGCTATCGCAGCGGCAGGACGATCTTCACCTCCGACTGGGCCCTGTTCAAGCACGCCACCCAGGCCTGGCAGGCCAAGGGCAAGGTGCGCGTCGAGAGCCTGCTCGAGGACGGGGATTCCATGGCGGCCCAGGGCGACCAGGCGGTCTTCAGCCAACAGACCGAGAAGGGAGGCTTGACCGGCAAGGACGGAGTCGAGTTCACGCGCACGCCCCGCGACGAGGAGCCCGACCACGGCCGCTCCGCGCGGCTCGAGTGGGAAGGGAAAAACCGCGTTGCGGCCGTCGACGGGGTCCGTCTGTGGGGGCCGCGCCTCGAAGCTTGGGCCGACCGCGCCGATTACGACCGCTTCAGCGGGGACCTCAAACTCTCAGGGCACCGTCCCGTGCTGCTCAAGCTGCCGGGCTTCGACGAGTCGAGTTCCGATTGGGTGGGGGCTCTGCAGGGCGACAGCGTCAACGCCTACCAGAATCCGCGCCGCCTGACCGCCGACGGGAAGGCGCGGGGCTGGCTCGATTTCACCGAAAAGAGGGCGCATCCGAAGCCCGTCGAGGAGCCCGAACGATGAGACTGGCGGCCACCGAGATCCACAAGACCTACGGCGAGCGCAAGGTCGTCAAAGGCCTCTCGTTGGAGGTCAACTCCGGAGAGATCGTCGGTCTCCTCGGCCCCAACGGAGCCGGCAAGACGACCACGTTCTACAGCCTCGCGGGCTTCATCAGGCCGGAAGCCGGCCGCATCCTCATCGACGGCGACAACGTCACGGCTCTGCCGATGTACGCGCGCGCGCGCCGCGGCCTGGGCTACCTGGCGCAGGAGCCGACCGTGTTCAAGGGCCTGAGCGTCGAGCAGAACCTGCGCGCGGTGCTCGAGCGCACGATCACCAGCCGCATCCAGCAGATGCGCAAGGTCAAGGAACTGCTCGAGGAGTTCGGCCTCTGGGACATGCGTCATCAGCCGGCCTGGACCCTTTCGGGCGGAGAGAAGCGGCGGCTCGAGGTCGCCCGCGCCATGATCCACAATCCCAAGATCATCATGCTCGACGAGCCCTTCGTCGGCATCGATCCGATCACGGTCGGCGAACTCAAGAAGATGATCAAGAAGCTTTGCGCGCAGGGCATCGGCGTCCTGATCACGGACCACAACGTGCGCGAGACCTTGCCCATCATCGAGCGAGCCTACCTGATCTACGACGGGAAGATCCTCGTCGAGGGCGACTCCAAGCGCCTCCTTGATGATCCCAAGGCGCGCTCGCTGTACCTCGGCGAGGACTTCAAGATCTGAGGGGCTAAGCCCTCAGGTGAAGATCTCGACGTAGGTGCGCAGACCCGCGCTTCGCGCCCTGCGATAGGCTCTCGCGAAAAGCCGATCCGCCGCGGCGCTCTTTCCGCGAGCGTGCTCGAGGCCCGCCAGCGCGGCTTCGGTCAGCGCCAGACCGCGCTGCTCGCGGCCGCCCGCGAACCCCTTCAGGGCCCGCCCGAACCTGCCCTCGGCGCGGGCGAGCTCTCCCCTATGCAGGGCGATCTTGCCTAGCCCCCAATCGACGTAAGCCAGATCGACCGCGTCGCCGAGGCTCGAATACAAGCGGTGGGAGCGTTCGTAATGGCTCTGGGCCTCCTGCCAGAGACCGAGTTGGCGCAGGGCGTTGGCCAACCCGCAATGCGCATAGGCCTTGCCGAACACATCGTCGCTGCCCTTAAGCCGGCGTCCGGCCTCAGAGTAATATTTCCGCGACTCTTCCAGTCGGCCGGCGATGCGGGTGACTCCGCCCAAGCCGAAAAGCGCGTAGACCTGCCCCGAAATATCCTTAGCGCGTCTAGCGGCCGAGAGAGAAGAATGAAAATCGTGCTCCGCGCCTTTCAAGTCTCCCGAGAACCGTCGGGCTCCGCCCATCGCCCAAAGCACGAAGCCGACGCCGGCCCAATCCTCCTCGCGCTGGAAGCGTCTCAAAAAGGCTCCGAGCTTTTCGAGACTCTTCGCGTAGAGGCCTTCGGCCCGGTCGACCAAAGCGTCTTCCAAGGCGAAGCGTTGACGATACTCGCCGGTCCCGAGCTCCGCAGCAAGGCGCGCGCCCCGTTGGAGCAGCTTGCGCGCCTGGGGGGCCGAGCCAAGACTCCGGTGCACGCTGGCCAAACCAAGGCAGGATTCAATCCAAAGCTCGGGGTCCCGGCGGGCCGGCGACTTCAGCACCTTCCTATATAATGCGGCCGCGCGGTCGAAATACCCCCGCTCGCGCAGGCGTTCGGCGGCGTGAAAATCCCGTTCGCTCATCCCAGCGATTATAGGTTATTGCCCGATCACCGCGACAGGCGGCGGCCCAAGTCCGCCGCGAGCCAAGCGGTTCCGGCGAGCGCCGCGGCGGCGGCCACCGCGCGCAGAGGGACCGGCAGCCGCCCCAAGCCTCCGGCGTCGGCGAGGAGCTGGGCCGCCGGGTGGAGGCTCCACCACCACGCTTGGGCTTGCTGTACTTCATACGAAAACGAGCCGGGCCAATTGAGATAGGCGCCCAAGGCTCCCACAAGGATGGAGAAGGCTCCCGCCGCGGCGAAGACCGCTAGCCGCGGTCCCTTCCCGCGCATGACCCCCTCGAGGTCGGCGCAGAAAAATAGAAGGATCGTCGCAGCTCCCGAGAGGTAGCGGGGACCGTAGGTCATCCCGGCGGTCCAATAGCCGTAAGACGAGACCAGCACCCAGCTCGCCGCGCATGAGGCCAGCAGCCACACAGCGGCGCCGCGAAGGCGCAGGGCCCCCCAGATACCGAAGAGCGCCGCCGGGCAGAAGAACAACAGGCCGCGCGTCGGGCTGAGCAAAAGGCCGAGCAAGGCCTCGGGCTTGACGCCCGAGAAGGCGTGGGCGTGAAACTGCATCTCCGGCGGCTCGAGCCGTCCGGTGTAATGCAGCCAATAGGCGGCGAGCAGCCCCAGGGGCGCCGCCGCGCCCATCAGAAACCGGGGCAGGCGCCGCGGCTCGTGGAAGATCAGATAACACCCCGCGGCCGTCGCAAACAGCGCCGTGTCGGGCCTCGCGCCCGCGGCCAGCCCGAACCCGAAGCCCGAAAGCCAGTCGGCGCCGTCAAAAAGGCCGAGCAGACCGAGGGCCAAGCCGAGTTGGGCGGGGCCGTGCTCCCAAAGACCTTGGCTCGCGACGCTCAACGAAAAGCAGCTCAGGGCGTAGAAGGATGCGACGGCCAGCGCCCAGCGCGCCGAGCACCGGCGTTTCACGCCGAGATAGAAGACCGAAGCGGATGCGGCCGTCATGAGGGAAGCGCTCACCTTGGAAAGGTTGTGCAGGGACTGGTCGGTCAGACTCGCCCCGCAAAGAATGGGAAGGAGATAGAGCGGCGAGGCGAGCACTCCGGGCACGATCGAGAACAGGCTCAGCTTGCGGCCGCCGGCCTCGACCACGAAATCCTTCCATTTCCCGGTCAGCCAGGGGTCGATGACGGGGTCCAGCGCCAAAGTCCCGTGCTTGAGGATCGCGATAGGCAGGATCGAGGCCGGCGTGTCGTCGCCGCCGCGCCACCGGAAAGTCGACAGATACACCGCCAGCGCTGCGAAGAAGACCGTGCCGTGGGCGTTCCTGTCCCAAAAACCGATGGGATCGCACAGGTAGGAGCTCCAGAGCATGGCCAGGCTCAGAAGGAACGCGGGCGTCCAGGCGACGCCTCCTTGGGACAGCGCAACGACGAGCCAAAGGCCCGCAAGCCACGCCGTCAGGACGGCCATCGACCTCTGGGGCATCGGGCATTTATAGTATATTTACGCAGAGATGGTCTTCACGGCGCTGCTGCTGCAACTGACGGCGAGCCTCGCGGGAGCGCACGGCTTCCGCGTCGCCGCCGGCAAGGCCGACATCACTCCGGACCTCAGGACCGAGACGACCTGGATGGCGGGCTACGGCGCGTCGGGCCGCCGGCCCACGGGTGTCCACGATCCGTTCTACGCGCGGGCTCTCGTGGTCTCCGACGAAGACAAGACCGTGGCTTTGGTCGCCTTGGACAACATCGGCACCTTCCGCGAGGACGTCGAGGCGATCCGACGCGAGCTGGGCTGGACCGGCGGCAAGAAGTATCTCTTCCTCGCCGCGACGCACACGCACTCCGGACCCGACACCGAGGGGCTCTGGGGCCGCTTTCCGGCCGTGTCGGGCGTCGACGCGCGCTACCATTCCCGCATGCTCAAGACGGTCGTCGAGCTCGTGCGCGGACTATCCGCGCGACTGGAGCCCGCGCGGCTCTCGGCCGCGAGGGCCGACGTCGAGCCGCACGGCCTCTGCAGGGACTCTCGCGACCCGGTCGTCATCGACCCGGAGCTCGACGCCGTCCAGTTCCTGCGCGACGACGGCAAGTCCTTGGGGACGCTCGTTCGCTGGTCCTGCCATCCCGAGGTCATGGAGCGGGGCAACCGGGAGCTCACCCCCGACTTCCCGGGGGCCCTGTGCGCGCGCGTCGAAGCCAAGACGGGCGGCCCCTGCGTCTACTTCTCGGGAGCGATCGGCGGCATGATGACGCCCGACGTCGACCATTCCAAGGGGACGCGGCATGAGTTCGCCGAAGTCAAGCGCGTCGGCGAGCGCGTCGCCGACCTCGCCCTGGCCGCCTTCCGGAAGGAAAGAATCGAGGCCTCCGGCGGCCCAGTCGGCTTCGAGTCCCGCATCGTGCGCGTGCCCGTCGAGAACTCGCGCTACCTGATTTTCCTGCCGAACCTTGTCTTCGGCCACAAGCTTTTCCACGCCGACGGGCGGCCGATGGGCGCCTTGAGCCCCTACTGGCTCTCGCTTCGGCATCTGATGTCCTTCCCCCTTCCCGACGCCCTCAGGCCTCGGGTCGAGACGGAGGTCTCGCTCGTGCGCCTGGGGCCGGTCCAGCTGCTCGGCATACCGGGGGAGCTGTTGCCGGAGCTGGCCATCGGCGGCTACGACGGGCGCTACCGCTTCGGGTATCCGCTCGTCGATCCCTCGAATCCGAATCCGCCCGACCTCAAGCGCGCCCCCAAGGGGCCCTACCTGCGCGAGAAGCTCAAATCGAGGTCCGGGATCATCGTCGGCCTTGCCAACGACCATCTCGGCTACATCATCCCGGCCTACGATTTCCAGGTCGCTCATAACCGCAGCATGGAGCCCCACGTTGCCGGGACCCACTACGAGGAGACCAATTCCGTCGGGCCGTCCGCGACCGCGATCATCTTGAAGGCCTGCGACGAGCTCCTGAAGTGAGGAGGGCCGCCGCCGCGCTCGCTCTGCTGGTCCTCTGCGGCCAGGCCCGGACCGCCGGCTTCCGATGGCGCGGAGTCCTCGAGGGGTTTTACGGCCGGCCCTGGACCTGGGAGCAGCGGAGCCGCATGGTCGACTGGATGGCGCGGCACGGCGACAACCTCTTCGTGATCGCGCCGAAGGACGACCCGCTTCTCAGGAAGGACTGGCGCGAGCCCCTGACCGATGCTTACCTTTCTCAGCTCGCCAGGCTCCAGAAGCGCGCCAAGGCCGAGGGCGTGGCTCTCGCATGGAGCCTGAGCCCTCTCGGAGCCCGGCTCGACGATGCGACAGAAGCGGCCGCCGCCGCCGCGAAGTTCCGCGCGGTCCTGCGCTTGGGCCTGCGCAAGCTCGTCATCGCCTTCGACGACACGGACCCCGATCCGAGGCAGGTCGATTTCGCCGACCGCGTCCTGCGCGGCCTCGCGCCGGAATTTCCGGACCTCGAGATGACCGTCGTGCCGGCGCTGTATTGGAGCAAGGCCGCTCCATCGAAGTATTTCGACGCCGTCGCCGAAAGGCTCGATCCGCGGTTCCTAGTGGCCTGGACCGGGCCCGGGATCATCCCCGAGACGATCACGAATGAGGAAGGCCGGCGCTTCCGGGCCTACATCCGCCACAAGCTGGTCTTGGGCGACAATTATCCCGTCCAAGACCGCCTCGTCGACGCGGGGCCTCTCTACCTCGGCCCTCTTCTGGGCCGCGACGCGGGCCTGGTCGATTCGCAGGAGGCCTTCGTCTCCAACGCAAGCCCGCTGGCCGAGGCCAGCAAACTGCCGCTGGCGACCGCGGCCGACTTCGCGCGCGATCCGGCGCGGTACGATCCCGAGAGATCGTGGCATGGCGCCATCAAGGAGCTTGGCGGACCTGAAGGCGCCCACTGGCTCGAGCTGCTCGCGCGCGAATGTTCGACCTCGTGGATCTCCGACCCGGCGCCCGTTTGGATCCGGCGCGACACGATCGGCGCGGCCATCGAGCGGGATTGGTTCGACCGCGGCTCCGCGCCGCTTCGATCGCGGCTGCAGGAAATCGAAAGTCTTCCTCTGAAGCTCAAACCGGCGCTGCGCGCAAACCCTGGGCTTTACGATGAACTCGCCCCTTGGGTCGACAAGCTCTCCGCTCAGGCGCATTTCGCCGGAGGGGCTTTGCGATCCTCACGGCAGAATCCCGCGATCGTGGCTGATCTGGCGCTGGATCGATTTCCTACCGGTCGACGCGGCGCCGCCGATCTGCGCGAGACTCTGGCCGCATTTGACGGCGGACTCGCCCAAGCCCTGAGCGTGCGCGGCACTCTGGGGGACCTGGGGGCCCTGGCAGGCCTCTTCCCTCCAAGCGAGGATCGGGGCTGGCCGGGCGGGCTGCTGCCGTGGTTCCACATTCTCGGCATGAGCGCGCAGCGCGCTCTAGCCTACACCTTGGTTTCGCGCAAGGCTCCTTTCGTGCCGGATCAGTGGTGGCGCTGGCGCATGCGCATGCGCATGGTCCCGCTCATCACGACCCGAGCCCTCTTGGACCATCACTTCGACCTCGTGGAGTCCTCCTGGATCTCCGCTCCCCCTCCAGCGGCGAAAATGGGCTGGCTCGGTCTATGGCTCTGGGCCGAGGGCTGGGTCCGGCACCGCGCCTTCCCCGTCACGCTCAAGGGACGGCTGGAGCGCTACCGCGCCACCCGGGACTCCAAGGAGCTCGACGAACTCTTCGGGTATCTGGAGGGACTCCCCGGCAGAGCCCGCGCGGCCGCCGGCCCGCGCCTGCCGCCCGAAGTCGAGCCCTGGTTGTTCAAGGTCGGCGAGTACGGGCGTGTGGGCAGGAAGTCTCTCGCGCTCGACCGGCTCGTCCGTTCCGGGGGCCGCATCTCCGACAAACAACGGCAGGAGTGGGAGCGCGACCGGGAGCGCCTGCGCTCCTCAAACGGCTTGGAGCTGGCCGCCAGACTCAAGTACCGCCTCGACGCTTTCGTCACGTGGCGCAGGCTCCCGCAGGCCCAGCGCCCCAAGCAGTTTAGGGTCGAGTGGCCGGCTGACCCTGGCGATCTGTTCTGAACGAGTCCCGAACGAAGCTCCAGGATTCCGCGAGCAAGCCGACCCACTTCATCGCGTAGAGCCGCAGCGGAAGGTAGCGCGTCGCGGGATAGGCGTTGGCGCAGAGGTCGGGCCTTTGGCGACACCAATAGCGCTTGGCGCGGTGGATGTGGAGCGCGTCGGAGACGAGGAACACGCGCGGCTTCTTCTCAAGGCGCGGCAAGGAGTACGCGATGTTCTCCCATGTGTTCCTCGACCGCGGCTCGAGGACCAGCTGGTCTTTCGGGATCCCCGCCTCGAAGGCCAAGCGCGACATCGTCTCGGCCTCGACGAAAGGCGAATGCGGCGAGCCGCCGGCGAGCACCATGAGGTCGCAGCGCTGCGCTCGGAAAAGGTCGACGCCGGTGGCGACTCGGTAGCGCTGCAGGCTCGACGGCGAACCGTCCTTCTTCGTCGGAAAACCCAGCACCAGCACCGCACAATCGCCGGGCGGCGGAACGGCCGCCGCCGCGCGGCTGCCGAGCCAATACGCGGCTTCCGGCAGGGCTAGGACCGCGAGCAGCGCGGCAACTTTAGGCCCCGGACGCAGCCGAACGGCCATGGTGGCAGACCTCCCTCAACGGACAGCCCGAGCAGACCGGCGCGGACCGGCAATGCCGCTTGGCGAGCTCGACGAATAAGGCGTGAAGTTCGGCGTAGTCCCGCGGCGAGGCGGGCAGGCGCCCGGTGAAGAACCGCTGGACGTGCGCGTAGTCATGACGCCGGAACCAGCCGATCCGCCGTCCGATGCGCACCGTGTAGGCGTCGACGACGAAGCTCGGGCGCCCTCCCGCGTAGAGCAGGATCGAGTCCGCGGTCTCGGGTCCGACGCCCCACAGGGAGAGAAGCTCCGCGCGCAATGCCTCGAGGGGTCCGGAAAGCCAGTCCCGCAGCGATGTCCCCCGTGAAACGGCATGGCGGGCGAACAAGCGGAGCTTCTTGGCCTTCTGGCGGAAGTATCCCGAGGGACGAACGAGCCTCTCCACCCGGCGGGGAGGCCAGGACGCGAGCCGCCCGAGGTCCCAGACGCCGGCTCGGTGCAGCCCGCGCAGGGCGGTCTCGACGTTCCTCCAGTTCGTGTTCTGAGTCAGGATCGCGCCGACGCAAACCTCCGCGCGCTGGCGCTCCGTCAGCGCGCCTCGAAAGTCCGGCCGGTAGACGGGGCCCTCCGAGGCCTTGACGGTGACGGGCCACCAGCCTTGCGCGCCGTAGGCCGCAAGCAGCCGCCGGTAAACCGCGCGCGGCGGCGCGGTCATTTGCCCGGGGCGAGGACCTTATCGAGCTTCTTGAAAAGCCGCTCGGAATCGAAGGGCTTGATGATGTAGTCGTCGGCCCCGTTCTGGAAGGCGGTCTCGACGTCGCCCATGCGGCCCAGGCCCGTGATCATGATGATCTTGATCTTCTTGGTCTCGGACTGGGTCTTGAGTATGCGGCAGACGTCGAAGCCTCCCATCTTCGGGAGCATGATGTCCAGGAGCATGGCCTGCGGCGGGTTGGCGCGGGCCGCGGCGAGGCCCTCCGGGCCGTCAAAGGCGAGAGCGACCTCGTGGCCCTTCGCGGCCAGCAGGGCCTGCAGGTTTTCGGCCACGGGCCTCTCGTCCTCGACGATCAGGATTTTCGCCATGCGCTCCTCCTGAGCTTAGCAGTCATCGATTACAAATGGATTACGGGCCGGCCCTCCGGGCCGGGACCGTCAGACGCAGCCTCGAGCGCCCCTTGCCGTCGGCTTCGTGCTCGAGGTCTCCTCCCTGGAGGCGCATGAGATGCTTGAGCACGCCCAAGCCCAGGCCCGTCGCGATCAGGCTCTGGTCGCTGCGCTGGCGCGCCGGGAAGAAAACATCGAGCGACTGGCGCGCCTGCTCGGCGCTCAGCAACGGTCCCTGGAACTCCACGACGATCTCCACCGAGCGGCCGTCGTCGAGCGGGCCCGCGGAGACCAGCAGCGGTCCCTCGGAGCGGAACTTGCGCGCGTGGAAGAGCAGGCTGTTGAGCGTCCGCGGGAGCCGGTCCGGGTCGGCGAGGACGTCGGGAAGCCCATCAGGGACGGAGGATTCGAGTCCGACGCCGGCATGCAGGCAGCCGTTGCGCACCGCGCGCAGGCCCCCTTCGACGAGGTCCTTGACGGTCATGCCCTCGAGATGGATCATGAGGTCGTCCTGCATCTGGCGATGGATGAAATCGCGCAGTTCCCCGACCATCCCGGTCAGCCGCAGGAGCTGTTCGCGCATCATCTCGAGCCATTGGAGCTGGCCCGGATCAACCTCCCCGAAGACTCCGCTCAGCAGGTTGAGGATCGTCATGTTGACGGCCGTGATCGGGTTGTTGATCTCGTGGGCCGCGAATGCGAAGAAGCGGCCCAGCGCGCGGCTGTGCCTCCGGTAGAGCCAATACCCCGCGCCCGCCGCCAACAGCGCCCCCGTCGCGACTCCCGCCGCGAAGCCGAGCATCAGCCGATGACCCGCGAGGTCCGCCGGTGGGCCTCGGCAAGGGCGGTGTAGCCCAGCGAACTGCGGCGCAGACCGGCGAGTTCCCGGGGAGACAGCCTGCGCCGGACCTTGGCGGGGACGCCCATGACCATGCTGCGCGGGGGAATCCGCATGCCGGCGGGGACCATCGCCCCGGCCGCGATCAGGCACTCGCGCCCGATGGTGGCCTCCATCACGATAGCGCCCATACCCACGAGGCAGAGGTCTCCGATCCGGGAGCCATGGACGACCGCCCCGTGGCCTACGGTGACTCCTTTCCCGATCACGGCCGGGCGACCCTCGCGGCAGTGAACCACCGCGCAGTCCTGGACGTTGGTGCGCTCGCCGATCCGGATCGCGTCGACGTCGGCGCGCAGGACCGCGTGCGGCCAAACGGAGGTCTTCGCGCCCAAGACCGCGTCCCCGATGATCTCGGCGCTGGCGTGGACGAAGGCGCTCTTGTGGATGCGCGGAACTCTGCCCCGAAAGCTTCGGATCATGGTCACCCCCGATTATGATAAAATTGGCTTGCACAGGCAAGGAATTCCATGAACCAGCGATCCGATTTTATCATCCTTGGAAGCGGCATCGCGGGCTTGCTCTCCGCCCACAAACTCGCGGCGCTGGGCACCGTGTGCCTGGTCACGAAAAAGCGTGCCTCGGACGCCAACACGAACTACGCCCAGGGCGGCATCGCCGCGGTCATGGACCCCCGAGACTCGTTCGAGAAGCACACGGAGGACACTCTGGTTGCCGGGGCGGGGCTCTGCGACGAGGACATCGTCCGCCTGACCGTCGAGGAGGGTCCCGCGCGCGTGCGCGAGTTGCAAGAGCTCGGCGTGCGCTTCTCCGCCGACCGCGGCGGCGATGCCGCCGACCTCGGCCTCGAGGCCGGACACTCCCAGCGCCGCGTCCTGCACGCCGGCGACATCACGGGGCGCGAGATCGAGCGCGCGCTGCTCGAGGCCTGCCGCAGGAACCCCAACATCAGTCTCTTCGAGGAGCACATAGGCATCAACCTGATCCTCGACCCCGAAGGACGCTGCCGCGGGGTCTACGCGATGGACCGTCAGTCCGGCCTCATCCGTACCTTCTCGGCCCCCGCCACGATCCTGGCGACCGGCGGCGCCGGCAAGGTCTACATCTATACGACCAACCCCGACGTGACGACCGGCGATGGGATGGCGATGGCCTACCGCGCCGGGGCGACTTTGGCCAACATGGAGTTCGTGCAGTTCCATCCGACCTGCCTGTTCCACCCGACCGAGCGCTCCTTCCTGATCTCGGAGGCCCTGCGCGGCGAGGGCGGACGGCTCCAGCTCAAGGACGGCACGCGGTTCATGAAGAAATACGATCCACGGGCGGAACTGGCCCCGAGGGACATCGTCGCGCGCGCCATCGACGCCGAGCTCAAGCGCACCGGAGAGGAATGCGTCTATCTCGACATGACTCACAAGACCGTGCGCTTCCTCAAGTCCCGGTTCCCGAACATCCGCGAGAAGCTGCTCTCATTGGGCATCGACATGGCCGCCGCCCCGATCCCCGTCGTCCCGGCTGCCCATTTCTTCTGCGGCGGCGTGCGCACCAACGAATGGGGCGAGACCGACATCCCGCGCCTCTTCGCGATCGGCGAGGCGGCCTGCACGGGGCTCCACGGCGCCAACCGCCTGGCCTCCAATTCGCTGCTCGAGGGAAGCGTCTTCGCCCACCGCGTCTTCTTGCGCCTCCAGGACTCCAGCCGCCGCCACAAGCTCCCCCGCTTCGAGCCCGCGCCATGGAACCCCGGCAAGGCCGAGCCTCTCGACGAGGCGGTCGTGATCACGCAGAACTGGGAGGAAATCCGGCGCCTCATGTGGAACTACGTCGGCATCGTCCGGACCGACAAGCGCCTCGAGCGGGCGCTGCGCCGCATGCGCCTCTTGAACCGCGAGATCGAGCAGTACTACTGGGACTTCATCCTGACGCCCGACCTCATCGAGTTGCGCAACTTGGCCGAGGTCGCCACCGCGGTCATCCTGTCGGCGATGGCGCGCAAGGAGAGCCGCGGCCTGCACTACAACCTCGACTACCCCAAGCCCAAGGCCTCGGAGTGCCGCGACACCTTGATCAGCCGGAAGTCGGCGGTGAAGCTCCTCCGTTGATCGGGGCGACGCCCATTTGGCGGCGCAGCGCCGTTTCTCCGAGCGCTTGCCTCGCCGTCATCAGGTTGTGGGTCTTGCAAAGCAGCCGGATGTTCTTGGCGTTGTTCGATGGCCCGCCGAGCGCGAACGGCACGATGTGGTCGAACTCGAGACCGCCGCGTTCGACACAGCGCGCCCCGTCGGATCCGACGTAGACGCACTGCCCTCCGTCGCGGCGCCACACCGCGTCCTTGACCGCCTGCGGTATGTGCCGCATCGCGAACGCCCAGACCGACTGCGGACGCGGC
This sequence comes from Elusimicrobiota bacterium, assembly GCA_016194705.1. GTDB lineage: Bacteria > Elusimicrobiota > Elusimicrobia > UBA1565 > UBA9628 > PALSA-1176. Next base: position 15,489 of record JACQAZ010000032.1, read on the forward strand.
TCGCGCTCATGACCCGCGGCCGCCTTCTCCTCTTTGGCGCGAAGCCTTCGCTCGGGATCCTTCCGGTCCAACAGCGCTTCCAGAGCCTCCTGAAATATTCTTTCCATTTCGCCCGCAGGATACTTGTGCCTCAGGACTTCCTGGGCCCGATGCAACAGATTCAATAGATGCTCGCTACCGGTAAACGCAAACCTGACTCGCTCTGCCGCAGTCGGATGGATGTCCTGGCGAAGATACAGGGGTTCGGGCGCAGGGACGGGTTCATGTTCGGGAGATTCGCCGGAGACCTCCGCGCCGGCTGACGGTTCCGAGGGCTCTGACCCGCACGCTCGACTAGGCGCCACAGCGGAAATCCTCCTAGCAACGTCGCGAGCATCCGGCACGGGGGACAGACCGGCGGCCAATGTTTCAATCTCCCTCTTGCCTTTGCCGCAGATGCGTGTCAGGATTTCCCGGTGGTTTTCCTCGCTCAGGTAAGGCCCGATCAACGCAATGCCTTCCAAATGGGTCTCGCCCTTTTGAAGCATCTCTAGGATGAGTGGGAATCGCTCCGATCTCCTGGCAGCGTAGATTCTCCGATAGGCCTCCGCTTCGGAGTAGCCCAACCGCGAGGTGCAATAGACAAATAGGGATGGACAGCTCGCTTGCGCGTATAGCTTGCGGGCATCGAACTCCGCCAGATGAACCAACAACTCAACGAGACCCGCCCTCTCGTCGTCCCGCAATCGCTTCAACTTTTCTTCCAGCTGTGTGTCTGAAAGCTCTTTGCATGCGTCTCTCAGATTCATCGTCCCCTCCCAACTCTTGCCGGCAAGAGTCTTAATGCCTGGCACCAGTCACGCCGCCGCTGCCGCGGCCCACTATTGCATACGATTGAGACCCCCTAAATGTTCCCTCTCTCGACGAGCGGGCGGTCCGATCCGCGCCGCCCGGGGCCGCCGCGGGCAAGCGTCCCCGCGAAATGCTAAACTGACTCCGAATGGATAAAATCGTCATCCGCGGCGCGAGGCAGCATAACCTTAAGAACATCAGCCTGGACCTGCCGCGCCACAAGCTCATCGTCGTGACCGGACTCTCGGGCTCCGGCAAGTCGAGCCTCGCCTTCGACACGCTCTACGCCGAGGGCCAGCGGCGCTACGTCGAGAGCCTCTCGGCCTACGCGCGCCAGTTCCTCGAGCTCATGGACAAGCCCGACGTCGACCTCATCGAGGGCCTCTCGCCGGCGATCTCGATCGAGCAGCGCAATCCCAGCCGCAACCCGCGCTCGACGGTGGCGACCGTCACCGAGATCTACGACTACCTGCGCCTGCTCTTCGCCCGCGTCGGTCAGCCGCACTGCCCGAAATGCGGCAAGCGCGTCAAACGCCAGTCCGCCCAGGCGATCCTCAACGAGGTCCTGCGCAAATACGACGGCCAGTCCGCGGCCATCTGGTCTCCGCTGGTCATCGGCCGACCGGGGACCTACGAGGAACTCTTCAAGCGCCTCAAACGCTCGGGGTTTCTGACCGTGCGCGTGGACGGCAAGAGCCACGAGCTCGACGCCGTGCCGGCGCTCACGCGCTACGTCAAGCACACCATCGAGCTGTTCGTCGACAAAGTAAAGGTCGTCGCCGACGACCGGCAGAGGATCGCCGACTCGATCGAGATAGCCCTAAAGGAATCCAAGGGCCTCGTGCGCGTCGAGCCGGCGGGACGCCCCTCCGAGGGGGCGCTCATGAGCGAGCATCACGCCTGCCCCGACTGCGGGCTCTCGCTGCCGGAGCTCGAGCCGCGCCTGTTCTCGTTCAACTCGCCTTACGGGGCCTGCCCCGGCTGCGACGGAATCGGGTTCAAGACGGAAGTCGACACGGCCATGATCATCCCCGATCCGGGACTCTCGATCGAGGACGGGGCGCTCGTCGCCTGGTCCGACCCCGTCACCACGCGCACCAACCGCTGGAAGAAATCGTGGTCGGGCTACTACACCGAGATCCTCGAGCAGATCTGCGAGCAGCACGGCATCGCGCGGGACTTGCCCTGGCGGGACCTGCCCCCGAAGCACAAGGAGATCATCCTCTACGGCGGCGGGACCTACAAGCCGCATTGGGCCAAGAACGACCAGGAGTTCGAGGGGGTCGTCAAGAATCTCGAACGGAGGACGGCCGAGACCGAGTCGGAGTTCGTCAAGGGGGCGATCGCCGAGCGCTTCATGCGCCGCAAGCTTTGCCCCGACTGCAAAGGCGCTCGACTCAAGCCCGAGTCGATCGCGGTCAGGATCGGGGGTGCTTCCATCCGCGAGCTCACGGGCCTCTCGGTCGGCGAGGCTCACCAGTTCTTCAAGGACCTCGAACTCGGCGAGACCGATCGCGTGATCGCCCGCCAGGTCCTCAAGGAGATCATCGCGCGGCTCGAGTTCCTCGTCAACGTGGGTCTCGAGTACCTGACTCTCGACCGGGCTTCCGAGACGCTCGCGGGAGGAGAAGCCCAGCGGATCCACTTGGCCACGCAGATCGGCTCCGGCCTCACGGGCGTGCTCTACGTTCTCGATGAGCCCTCGATCGGACTGCACCCGCGCGACAACACCCGCCTCTTGACCACGCTCCGGCGGCTGCGCGACATCGGCAACACCTTGATCGTCGTCGAGCACGACGAGGAGACGATCCGCTCGGCCGACTGGATCGTCGACCTCGGCCCCGGCGCCGGCGTTCACGGCGGCCATATCGTGGCCCAAGGCCCCATCTCGAAGATCCTCTCATCGCCCAAGTCGCTGACCGGCGCGTACCTGCGCGGCGAAGCGGCCCCGCTGCCTCGGACCGAGAACCGCCAGGCCAAGGGCTCCCTGAGGGTCCTCGGGGCCACTCAGTTTAATCTCAAGAATATCGACGTGGAGATTCCCCTGGGGATGTTCGTCTGCGTGACCGGCGTGTCGGGCTCGGGCAAGTCGACGCTGGTGCACGAGGTGATCTACAAGGCGCTGGCGCAGAGGTTTTCTCGAGCCAAGGACGCGCCCGGCGAGCACCGCGCCATCAAAGGGCTCGAGAATCTCGACAAGGTGATCGTGGTCGACCAGAGCCCCATCGGCCGCACGCCCCGCTCCAATCCCGCGACCTACACGGGGCTTTGGGCGCCGATCCGGGAGCTCTTCGCGCTGCTGCCGCAGTCCAAGACGCGGGGCTACAAGCCCGGCCGGTTCTCCTTCAACGTCAAGGGCGGCCGCTGCGAGAACTGCCAAGGAGACGGCCAGCTGCAAATCTCGATGCAGTTCCTGCCCGACGTCTTCGTCCAGTGCGACGAGTGCCACGGCCAGCGCTTCAACGATGAGACCCTCGCGGTGCGCTACAAGGGCAAGAGCATCGCCGACGTACTCTCCATGAGCGTCGAGGTGGCGCTCCAGTTCTTCGCCAACCACCCGCCCATCGTACGCACCTTGAAGACGCTCGACGACGTGGGCTTGGGCTACATCGCGCTCGGCCAGTCGGCGACGACCCTCTCGGGCGGGGAGGCCCAGCGCGTCAAGCTCGCCGCCGAGCTCTCGCGCCGCGACACGGGACGGACCCTCTACATCCTCGACGAGCCCACGACGGGCCTGCATTTCTTCGACGTGGCCAAGCTCATCGAGGTCCTCCACAGGCTCGTCGCGGGCGGCAACTCGGTGCTCGTCATCGAGCACAACATGGACGTCATCAAGACCGCCGATTGGATCGTCGACCTCGGCCCTGAAGGCGGCGACGCGGGCGGCAGGCTGATCGCCTCAGGCCGGCCCGCCGAGGTCGCCAAGGCCCCCGCCTCGCACACGGGCCGCTACCTCAAGGCCGTGCTGGGCGCCGGCGCGCGCCTCAGTGGATCTTCGTTTGGAACCCGTCCTTGAGCCCGCGGATCTTGTGCCGCTCGTCGCCCGGGGGCTCCGAGCTGGCCGAGCCCTCCGCCTGCAGGGCGGCGTCGATCTTGCGGCGGTGGAAGGGTTCCTTGAGCCAACTCAGCCACTGCTTCTGGAAGGTCTTTTCGTCGCGGATGCGATAGGCCTGCCACAAAGCCTCCTGCACGGTCTGCCCCTCGCGCAGCTTGCGGCAGAAGTCCTGGAATTGGAGCTTGGAATGGGTGCGGAACAGAAAATAGACCGTCGAAAACGCCTGCGCGTACCAGACTCCCACCTTGTCCTTGTCCTTGGTGTCCGCCAAGTCCTTGGTGGGAGTCGTCTCGAAGAACTGACTCAGGGGGATTTCGTGGCCGGGCAGTTCCACCATCGCCCGGTACCATTCCGAGGCCTCCGGGTGTGAGAGGGAATCGACCTCTTCCATCATCGCCAGGCCCTCGTTGAGCCAGGCCGGCGGCTCCTTGCCGACCTCCCCCCAATAGCTCTCGAAGAGCAAATGGGTCGTCTCGTGTCCGATGATCTCCATGAGCTTCTTGTCGGTCTCCTGTTCGAAGACCAGGACCGCGCGGGAATCGTACAACGCCAGGCCGTTCGACCAGGGGGGAGGCTTGAACTCCCCCTCCGCGTAGGCCTTCTGATCGCGATAGAGGTAGAGCTTGACCTGCTCCTTGGAGATCCACGGCGAGAACATCGCCAGGTCGAAGCGCAGGCGGCGGTGGATGCGCTCCAGGCCGAGATCGAAGCCCGACGGCTTGCGCGCCGACTGCGTGGCGACGATGAAATGCGGCAATGTGGACTGGTGCCAACCGGTCTCCGCCGCGCGGGAAGGGGCCAGGGCGAGCAGAATCAGAGCGCCGGGCAATACACGCCGCATTTTATCCCAGTCTACCAGATAAACCGGTTGTCCGCCAGCGTGTATTTTGGTAAAATGGATGGGAATTTCAGCTTAACACTTGAGCCGCATGGAGCGACGATGGCCACAATGAGGACCTTGTTCCTGAACCCCCCTTCGTATTCGGGGTTCGACGGAGGCGCCGGCGCCCGCTACCAGGCACGCAGGGAGATCAGGTCGTTCTGGTATCCCACCTGGCTCGCCCAGCCCGCGGCGCTCATCGCCAATTCCAAGCTCATCGACGCCCCGGCGGACGACTTGAGCCTGCCCGAGGTCCTCCAGAGGGCCAAGGGCTTCGAGCTCTGCGTCATGCACACCTCGACGCCGTCGTTTTCCAACGACGTCAAGGTGGCTGAAGCCCTCAAGGCGGCCTACCCCGACATGGTGATCGGCTTCGTCGGCGCCCATGTCGCCGTCCTCCCGGAGGAGTCGCTCTGCGCCTCGCCGCAGATCGACTTCGTGGCGCGCGAAGAGTTCGACTACACCTTGCTCGAGGTCGCCGAGCGCCGTCCTTACGCCGACATCGCGGGGCTGAGCTTCCGCGACAACGGCGAATTTCGCCACAATCCCGACCGCCAGCTCATCGGCGAGATGGACAAGCTGCCCTCGGTCGTCGACGTCTACAAGCGCGACCTCATCCCTGAAAACTACTACATCGGCTACCTCAAGCATCCCTACCTATCGCTGTACACCGGCCGCGGGTGCCCGGCGCGCTGCACCTTCTGCCTCTGGCCGCAGACCGTCGGGGGGCACGTCTACCGCACGCGCTCCGCGTCCTCGGTCGTCGAGGAGCTCGTCCGCGCCAAGGGGATGTTCCCGCAGATCAAGGAATTCTTCTTCGATGACGACACCTTCACGGCGGATCTCAACCGCGCCGCCGAGATCGCGCGCGGGCTGGGTGCTGCCGGCATCACCTGGTCGTGCAACTCGCGGGCGAATGTCCCCTACGAGTACCTGAAAATATTCAAGGACAACGGCCTGCGCCTGCTGCTGGTCGGCTACGAGTCGGGCAATCAGCAGATCCTCAACAACATCAAGAAGGGAATCCGCCTCGACATCGCGCGCGAGTTCACGAAGAACTGCCGGAAACTCGGCATCGTGATCCACGGGACCTTCATCTTGGGGCTGCCCGGCGAGACCCAGGAGACCATCGAGGAGTCGATCAAGTTCGCCTGCGAACTCGACGTCGAGACCATCCAGGTCTCGCTGGCCGCGGCGTATCCCGGCACCGAGCTCTACCGCCAAGTGATGGCCAACAAATGGTACGACGAGGACGCGCTGGTTCGCAACGACGGGACCCAGGCCTCGGCGATCCAGTACGAGCATCTGACCGCCGATGACATCGAATCGGGCGTCAAGCGCTTCTACTCCAAATTCTACGCCCGGCCCACGCCGATCTGGCGCATGCTCGTCAACATGGCCAAGGACCCCGAGGAGCGCAGGCGGCGTCTGCGCGAGGGCAAGGAATTCCTCAACTACCTGCGGGGACGCACCGAGGCCCCTCGATCGCGCGTCGAGACCCCGGCGACGGCCCCCGAACAGGTCGCCGCCTAGGTCCGACCGATGGACTGGGAGGTCGTCGGGCTGTTCGTGCTGCTGGCCAAGGTCGTCGGCGAGACCCTCGCGGCCGCCGCGGCTTGGTCGATCGGACTTTTCTCGCTGTCGTTCTCGCTGGTCTCGATCGCGGCGGCCTACCGGTTCTTCCGCCTGAGGCGGCGGCCGGCGGTGTCGGCCCAGACTCCTCCCTCAGTGACCATACTCAAACCCATCAAAGGCCTCGACCGGGACCTCGCCGAGAGCCTGCGCAGCTTCTGCCTCCTCGATTACCCCTGCTTCCAGCTCCTGTTCACATTGTCAAGTTCCGACGACCCGGCCCTGCCCGCCCTCGAGTCGTTGAAGAAAGAGTTCCCGCGGATCGACATCGGCATCGTCGTCTCGAAGAGCAGGATCGGGTTCAACCCGAAGATCAACAATCTCTCGAATGCCGCGCCGTTGATCAAGCATCCCCTCATCCTGATGTCGGATTCCGACGTCAAGGTCAGGCCGGATTTCCTGCGGCGGATGGTCGCCTGCCTCGAGGACCCCGGAACCGGCCTGGTCACCTGCTTTTACCAATCCACCACCCCGCGCGGGCTGTGGGCGCGGCTCGAGGCCCTCTCGGTCAACGCCCAGTTCCTGCCGCAGGCCGTCACGGCGGCGGCCTTCGGGATGCGCTTTGCGATGGGAGCGGCGATCCTCGTGCGGCGGGAGCTCTTCGAGAGCGTGGGGGGCTTCGCGCTGATGGCCGATCACCTCGCGGACGATTTCGTCCTCGGCGAAGCGGTGCGCTCGGCGGGTTTCCGCCTCGCGATCGCCGACTGCGTCGTCGATTCGACCCCCGACCTCGTCAACGGCATCGAGCATCTCCGCCACCAAGCCCGCTGGGCGAGGACCATACGCCTCTGCCGCCCCGCCGGCTATTTGGGGACGGTCATGCTTCACGGGTTCTCCCTGCTGACCCTCAAGGTCCTGCTCTTCGGCCCCGACCGCTGGTCGCTGGCGCTCCTGGCCGCTCTTTGGGCGGCCAAAGGCGCCGCTCAGCTCGCCATCGCTCGGTTGGCCGGCTGCCGCCAGAGTTCCACGAGCGCGCTGCTCATCCCTTTGAGCGACTGGGTGGCTTTCGGCGCCTGGCTCTCCGGCTTTCGCGCGACCCAAGTGCTCTGGCGCGGCGAACTCTATACAGTCGAGACCCGAGGAAAACTGGTCCCGGTCCTGCCCCGGCCTCCCAAGATCGCGACGCCCGCGGCCGCCGATTAGGGCTTCGGCCGCGATGAAGACACTGCAGCGCCTCATCGTCCTCGCGGGCCTGGCCACCATCGGCGTCCTCCTATGGCGCCTGAACCCGACGGCGGTCTGGGGCCAGGTCTCCTCGGTCGGCTGGGGCTTTCTGGCCATCCTCCCCTTCCAAATCTTCGACCACATGCTCAACGCGCTGGGCTGGCGCTACGCCTTCGGCGCCGAGGACGCCGGCGACTTGCCGTTCTGGCTCCTGGTCAAGGTGCGCATCGCGGGCGACGGCGTCAACTACCTGACCCCTTAGGGGACCATCGCGGGCGAACTCGTGCGCCCCGCCTTGCTCGGCGACGCCGCAACGCCTGCCGCCAAGAATTCCAGCGTCGCCGTCGCCAAGTTCGCCCAGGCCCTGGGGCAGATGGCCTTCATTCTCGTGGGCCTGATCTTCGTGCTCCTGGGCCGCCTCGACGTCCTCGCGGGCCGCGAACTCGCGTGGAGCGTGTGCGGGACGGTCCTTGCGATCGCCTTCATCGGCTCGGCCCTCTTCGTCCTGACCTCGTCGCGAAGCTGGAGCGAGCGATTGTGGCGCAGGAGCCCGCGAGTCGGCGCGCTGCGCGAGCAGATGCGCGGCTACCTGCGGCGCCACCCCGGCCGCTTCATGGCGTCTACGGTGTGCTTCATGCTGGGCTACGCCTGGGGAGGCCTCGAAGTTCTTCTGATCTGCTGGTGCATGGGCCTGCGCCTTTCACCTCTCGAGGCGCTGGCCGTCGAGGTCTTCTCGAACCTCGTGGATTCGATGACCTTCTTTGTGCCCGCCAAGGTCGGCACCCAGGAGGCCGGAAAAACCGCCATCTTCAAGCTTCTCGGCTATCGCGCGAGCCTTGGACTCTCCTTCGGCCTGATCCGACACACGCGCGAGGTCCTTTGGGCGTGCCTCGGATTCGCGCTCTACGCGCTCAGCGCGCGGCAGGCCGCGCCTCCGCCTCCAGGCCGATCCCTTCTTCGGCCAAGGCCTCTCGCACGCGCGGACTGAGAAGAGCCTCGAGCTCGGTGACCGTGTGGTGTCCGGGCCGAGGCGCGTCGACGACACGCGAACCGGGATCCGAGGAAGGATGGCAGTACGCCTCGCTCACGCCCTCCGGAAGATGCCGAATGAGCCACAAGAAATACTCCTCGCTCATCAGGCCCGAGCGCAGCAGCCCGAGCGTCCTCTCGGGGATCGCGAGTCCGGTCCCGTAGGGCCGCAGCCCGTCGCCCAGGCACCGGAAGACCGCGGCCACCGCCAGGCGCGCCGCGACGCGGCGGCGTTCGAAGCTCGCGCAAAGCCAGGCCTCCCCTCCGGGAAGCCTCAGACGCGGTATGCCGTATTCGCGCGCCAGGCTCGCCAGCGTCGGGAAGACCGTCGGGTGCACGTGGATGTTGCAGTGTCCGTCGGCGTGAGTGGCCTTGAGGCCGAAGGACAGCATTTTTTCGATCTGGCGCCGAATCTCGGGCTCGACGCGCGCGCGGTCGGCGGGAAAGAAGAAATACCGCAGGCCCCACGCGGCCGGATCGCCCGAGCAAAGATCGAGATGAAGGCCGACGCCCAGCCCCGGGTTCTCCTTGGCCAGGCTCACGGCCTGCGCTGCCGCGGGAGCGTCGACCATGAGGCTCGCGTAGCGGAGTATGCCGTCCCGGTAGGCCCTCACGACGGCCTCGTTGACCGCCGGGCTGATGCCGAAATCGTCGGCCGTGACGATGAGGCGCTTCAAGGGCAGGTGGGCGTGGCCTGGTCGGAATCGACGTAGAATTGGTAGGTCGTGCTGTTGATCAGCTTGACTCCCACCGTGGCCGCTCCCGCCTTCGTGCAGGTGCACGTGCAGGGAGCCGTCCCCGGGGCGCAGGTGTAACCCACGGTGGCCGCCGTGGCCACGTCGCAGGCTTGGTTGAGTCCGCTCTGCGTCCAAGCGCTGACCAGCGCCATCACGGAGCCGTCGTCGCTCTTGGTCTTGGAAATGCCGTCGGCGAGCCTCTGTGTGGCCATCGAGCGGACCAGCATGAGGCGCGCCAACCCCGCGGAGATGATCATGACCACCACGGCGAGCACCAGCACGTAGGCCAGCACCGAGCCTTTTTGTTTCATCAATCGGAGGTGTTGTTGAAAGATTTGAGCATGTTGATCCGCGTATCGACCTTGTAGAAATGCGGGACGTACTGGCCCGGCCGGCCGGCGCCGTCGGCGGTCGGCGTCGAGTTGCCCACGATGTAGTGGACCTCGACGCCGTTGGTCACGCGCGACTTCATGAAGTAATAGCCGCCCACCCCCGACAACGCGTCGGAGCGCGAGATACCGTGGGTCGCCCCGTCCCCGGCTATCCACAGCTCGGCCGCGTTGGTGCCGCCGTTGGCGGTCCCGGCGGCGGTGCAGGCGGTGTAGGTCGGGGCCGGCGAGCAGGAGGCCACCGTGCCCGTCCAGCGGTAGATGTTGCCGAACCGCGTCGCGTCGACGCAGTAGAGGAAGTAGGTGATCGGGCCGTTGGTCAGCGGCCCCCCCGTCGCCGAGCCTTGGAACTTGGCCTCCCAATTGTAGCAGCCCCCGACCGTGTCGCCCGTAGGCGTCGCCGTGGTCGGGATGAAGAGATAGCTCGCCCCCTCGATGTCCTTGTTCATCCGGTCCAAGGCCGCCAAGGTCTGGCCGTTGACCTCGCCCTTGTGAGAGGCCTGCAGGTGCTGGCGGACCATGTTCGTCGACACCGAGACGATCGCGAGCATCACGACGACCGCCAGCGAGACGGCGATCAGGAGCTCGATCAAGGAGAACCCCCGTCTCATCAAGGCTCCGTCCAGGTGACGCTGATGCTCACATTGGGCTGGTTGCCGTTGGTCAGGGCGGTGTTGGTGATCGTGTACGAGATGGCTCCGTTGAACGGCTGCACCTCGAACCACCCCGGCAGGAAATTCGTCAGCGTGTGGACGCCCGGGCTGAGCGCGTAGCAGGCGCCGCAGCTGTCGACGATGACGCGGCCGTCCTCGCCCGTGGCGCCGTTGATGTACCACGACGCGACGCCCGGCGTCGTGCTCGTCGGGCCCGCGATCCGGTCGTTGGTGGCAGAGTAGTCGCCGGACACGTAGTTGGCCAGCATCTCGCTCAAGTGCCGCTGGCATTGGTTGGCGATGACCCGCCTGTCGATCTTGTTGCTGCTCTGCTGAGCCGTGATCGCGATGCTGAAGACCGCGCTGCAGAGGATGGCGGTCAGCATCATCGAGATGATGACCTCCAAGAGCGTATAGCCGCTGCGTCCGGCCTTCTTCATACCCCCTCCGCGTCCCCGCGTCCGGCGCGCCCTAAGGCTGCACGGCGGCCGGCGCGCCCCCGATGCTGGTCACCACGCCCGAAGTTCCCACGCCGTAGCCCCACGTTGTGTAAGGAGAAAGCGAGCCGACCCCGATGGTGCAAGAGACGCCCGCGGTCGTGCAGTTGGTCGCGTTCTTGCGCGCCGTGCAGGCGAGCAAGGTGGTCCCCTGCACCCCCATGCCTCCCGGCCAAGCCGAGTTGCAGAAGGTGCTGCCCGCCGGGGTGTCGGCCGCGAAGATGTAGGTCTTCTTGTCGAAGTCCTGCGGGGCCAGATACTTGCAGTAGACCAGATTGCAGGGGCTGCCGGGGGTGGTGTCGCAGGGATTCGGGATCGCTCCCGTACAAGCGGTCGTCAGATAACCGGAATTGTACACCCCCCCGTGGTCGAGGGCGAACATGCGGTTGGTCGTGGCCACCATGTTCATGAGCGCCGCCGCGTCGTCGGCCTTGCTGGTCTCCACCGAGCGCAGGTACTGCGGGATCGCGAAGGCCGCGAGTATTCCGATGATCGTGACGACGACCATCAGTTCCATCAAAGTGAAGCCGGCCTGAGCGCGAGTTATGGGCTTCATCACTTGCCTCCGAACGTCGACAGTTTGAAGATGGGCAGGAAGACCGCCAGCACGATGGTCCCGACCAGGCCTCCGATGCCGACGACGAGGATGGGGTCGATGATCGCCGTGAAGCGCCGCGTGAACTGGTCGATCTGTTCGCGGTAGAAGCCCGAGAGGGTGACCAGCATGTCGGGCAGCTTGCCCGACTCCTCGCCCATGAACATCATCTCGGTCACCAACGGCGGCAGCACGCCCGTCTTGCGGAAGGCGGCCGAGATCGACTTGCCGCTGGCGACGTCGTTCTTGACGGATTTCAAGAGGCGCGAGAAGATGATGTTGTTGCCGAACACGCCCTCCAGGACCGAGATCGCGTTGAGGATGCTCACCCCCGACTCGATGAGCGTCGAGAGCGTCGTCAGAAGCCGCTCGATCATGATGTTCTTGATGAAGGCCCCGAAGAAAGGGATGTCGAAGATGATCTTCCACTTCGTCTCCTGGCCGATCTCGGTGGAGGTGTAGGCGCTCCAGATGAACCACAGCCCGATCACGACGAACGAGATCGCCGCGAGGTGGTTGACGAGCATCGTCGAGCAAAAGATGATGGCGGCCGTCAGCGGCGGGAGCTCGACGTTGAAGCTCTTGAATATCTCGGCGAAGACCGGCACGATCCGGACGATGAAGAAAGCCAGCACGCCCATCGACATGGTGCCCAGCACCGACGGGTAGGCCAGGGCCGTGATCACCTTCCCCGTCAGTTCCGCCTGGGCCTGGAGATAGTTGGCGATTTGCTTGAGCACCTTCGGGAGCTGGCCGCCCATCTCGCCGGCCTGAACGAGCGAGACCCAGAGGTTGTCGAAGGCCTTGGGGTGCTTCTCCAGGGCCTTGTAGAGGGCCGTGCCGCTGGCGACGTCCTTGGTGACCTGGGCCAAAGCGAAGTGAAGTCCCTTGGAGCTCGAATGCTCGCCGAGCAAAGAGAGGGCGCGCACCAGGGGCACGCCGCCGTTGAGCAAGGTCGCCAGCTGCTCGGCGAAAAAGACCAGGTCCCGGGTCCCGACCGCGGCTCCCGATGCCCGGGCCTTGGTGCCGCCTTGGGTCTGGACCGTTTTTTCGGAGGTCAGGGAAAGGATAAAAAAACCCTTCCCCTGAAGCGCGGTGATGGCCTCGTTTTCGTCGGCCGCGTCGATCGCGCCGGAGGTGGTCTCTCCCTTGCTATCCTGGACCGTATAAGAGAAACGTCCCATGTTTCCTTATGAGTGTAACAGGAGAGTCAGCCTTTGTCAATGGAAGGCGTCAGCCCTCGAAGGTGGTGACCGAGAGGACTTCTTCGGCGGTGGTCAGGCCCGTCAGGACCTTGCGCCAGCCGCTGGCCCTCAGGGTCCACATCCCATTCCTGTGGGCGACCTCGCGCAGGCGCGCCAAGTCCCCTCCGTACTTGTAGATGATCTCCTGCATCTCGGGGATGATGCGGTAGACCTCGTAGCAGGCCTTGCGTCCGATGTAGCCGGTCCGGGCGCACTTGTCGCACCCGCGCGGCTGGTAGAAGGTGACCGAGGCCGGATCGGGAGCCGCGTCGCCCAGCAGCGACTCCTTGAGGCACATCTCGAGCTCGGGTCCCGACGGCTTGTAGGGCTTCTTGCAGTTGGGGCAAAGCACGCGCACCAGGCGCTGGGCCGCGCACAGGGCCAGCGAGCTGGAAAGCAGAAACGGCTCGATCCCCAAGTCGATGAGGCGCACCACGGTGGACATGGCGTCGTTGGTGTGCAAAGTCGAGAGCACGAGGTGGCCGGTGAGCGCGGCGCGCAGGCAGGTCTGGGCGGTCTCCTGGTCGCGCACCTCGCCGACCAGGATGACGTCGGGGTCCTGGCGCAGGAAGGAGCGCAAGGCGGATGCGAAGGTCAGGCCGATGTTCGCGCGCACTTGGACCTGATTGAGGCCCTCGAGCTTGATCTCGACGGGGTCCTCGATGGTCATGAAGTTCATGTCGATGGTCTTGATCGTGTTGAGGACCGAGTAGAGGGTGGTCGTCTTTCCGGAGCCCGTGGGGCCGGTCAGGAAGATCAGGCCGTGGGGAAGGGCCGCGGCGGTCAGGAAGTCCTCCTTCTGCTTGGGCTCGAAGCCGATCTTGTCGATGTTGAGCTCGACGGCGCCCTTGTCGAGTATGCGCATGACGACCTTCTCTCCGTAGACGGTCGGGCAGATCGAGACGCGCAGGTCGATGGGCCGGTTCTGCAATTTCACGGAGAAGGTCCCGTCCTGGGGCAGCCTTCTCTCGGCGATGTCCATCTTGGCGAGAATCTTGACGCGCGAGACCACGGCGAGGAAGGTCTTCTTCGGCGGGGCCATGCGCTCGTAGAGCACGCCGTCGATCCGGAAGCGCAGCATGACGCGCTCGTCGTAGCTTTCGAGGTGGATGTCCGAGGCGCGCTCGGCCACCGCCTGCTTGAGCACCGCGTTGACCAGCGAGACCACCGCCGCGTCCTTGGCCCCGGAGATCGCCTGGTCGAGGTCGAGCCTGTTCTCCGAGGTGTCGATCTCTTGGACCTCGTCGGTGTTGATCCCGGCGGCCGCAGCGCGATCAGATTCGTCGACGGTCTTCTCGATGAGGCTGGTGCCGCTCTGATAGAACTCGTCGATGGCCTTGAGGATCTGCGATTTCGTCGCGACGAAAGGCTGGATCTCGACTCGGCACATGACCCGGAGATTGTCCTGGAGGAGCACGTTGTCGGGCTCGGCCATGGCGACCGCGAGCACGTTCTCGTCGAGGAAGAGCGGCAGCACGAGATGCTCGCGCGCATAGGCCTCGGTCACGACCTTCTCGAGGCTCTGCCCCTTCTCGACCTTGAGGATCTTGTTCTCGCGCGAGGCGTACGGGATGCCCATCTGCTTCGAAAGCGCCACCGCGATGGCCTCCTCGTTGGCGTAGCCGAGCTTGACGACGGCCTCCCCGAACAGGCATTTCGCTTGGGCCGCCGTCTTGATGGCCTTGTCGCGCTGCTCGGTCGTGATGACCGCGCTGGCCACGAGGATGTCGGCCAACGCCATCTTCTGGTTCATTTCATTATGAGTATAGCCGGGTCGCGAAAAAAGTCAAGGGCAGCCGCTGGAAAACGCGAAATCGGAGCTCCGGCTAGTCGTTGACGATGGTCGGCGTGATGAAGATGACCAAGTCCGTGTTTGTCCGATCCGAGCTGTTGCTCGAGAACAGCCAGCCGAGCAGCGGTATGTAGCCGAAGAAAGGGACCTTGCGGATGGTCTTGGATTCGGTAGACTGCAGCAGGCCGGCCAGGACCAAGGTCTGCCCGTTCTTGATGCGGACCAAGGTCGAGGCCGAACGCGTGATCGGGTCGAAGACGTCAGCATTGAGCCTTGAACGCTGAATATCTGTAAACCTCGGTTCGAGAAGCAACGTGATATAGCCGTCCTTGTTGACCTGGGGCGTGACCGTCAGTTGGACGCCCGTCCTCTGCCGCTCGGCCGAGGAGCCCGAGAAGCCCCCCGCGGCGGCGCCGCCCTGGGTCGTTTGGAGCGAGACCGATTGCTGTCGCGTTATCTGCACGACGGCCGGCTTGTTGTTGAGGGTCAGAATCTTGGGCTTGCCGAGGAAGCGCCCTTCCGCGCGGACGACCAACGCCCTCACCGCAACGGACAACTGGGTCAAGTCGAGGCCTTGAGGCTTGGCGCCGTCCTGAATGCGGCCCGTGAACGGGTTGCCGGTCGCGGGTCCGGCACTCGTGACCTCGTTCAGGAGCGGATCGAGAAAGCGGAGCTTGCCCAGGTCGTTGGGCATGCGCAGGGGGAAGGTGGTCGTTCGAAGGCCTCCGGTGAAGGATGCGAGCTCTCCATGGACGCCGCCCCAGTCGATCCCGAGCTCTTTCGTGCGTTCGGAGTTGATCTCGACGATCTGCGCCTCGATCATGATCTGGGGCGCCTTCTTGTCGAGCTCGGCGATGATCTGCTCGATCTGGGGGAAGACCTCCGGAACGTCGGTGACGATCAAGGAGTTCGTGCGCGGGTCGGTGGCCACCTGGCCGAGCTTCGAGAGGATGCTCTGCAGCACCGAGATGATCGCGACGCTCGTCGTCGGCGCGGCGCCCAGAGGAGCCGCCGCCGCCCCTCCCCCTCCTCCTCCTCCCGCGGAACTGGCCGCCGACTCCAGCGGGATGAGAGGGATATAGCTCAAGGTGTAGATGCGCGTGATGAGGTTCTCCACCTGCTTGGAACGCGGCGTCACGATGTAGGTGTTGCTCTTGCCGATCTGCTGGTAGCTCAGGCCCTTGATCTCGAGGAGCACCTGGAGGGCCTCGCGCACGGTGACGTTCTGGAGGAAGGCCGTGACGCGCTTGGCCTCCAGACCCTCCGTGATGATGAAGTTGATCTTGGCCTGGGCCGAGATGGTGTCGAGGAAGGTCGCCAGGGGCGCGCCTTTGACGCGGACCGTGACGCGCGCGTCGAGCGGGCTGCCGCTGGTCGGAGCGGCGACCTTGGCCGGCGGCGTGGTGCCGATCTGGATGCCCTGCACGTTCCCGGCGTCGCCTCCGACCCCAACGTCCTCGCCCGCGGCGGGAGCGGCTGCGGGCTCGCCGATCGGCGCGCCGCCCTCGCCGCCGGCCGGAGCCTTGAGCTGCTGCTGGAAGGCGGGATTGGCCTCGGGTTCCGCTTTGCGGCGCTGCGCCAAGGCGGGCTGCGCCGACTCAAGGACGAGGGCCAAGGCCGCGGCGACGGCGAGCCACCGCCGCAATCCGCTTACGAAGCGCTGTTCGATGTCTTTCACAGTTGTCATGCCGCGCCATCGAAAATATAGCTCCGTTTGATTGCTGATTTATTACAGAGGGGAGGACTCCCGGAGAAGGGATTATTTGCTGATCGACTTGCTGAATCTGCGGCCCTTATAAGTGAAGACCACCGCCTGGGGAGTGATCCTGACGACCTTGGCCTTTCCGAGAACCAGTTCCCCCTCGCCGACCATCTCGCCGTTGATGATCGCCTTGTTGCCGGCGCCGACCGCGACGATGCCTTGCAGGTCGATCGAATTCTCGATCGGAGGCTCCTTGGGCTTCTTGACGGGCCGCCTCACGGCGTCGCTGATCTCGCCCTTGCGTATCTCCGCCTCGAGGCGCATCTGCTCGAGGCGGACCAGATCGTAGGGCGAGAGAGTCGGGTCGCGGGTGATGACGACGCCGGCGACGGGCGAGGCGGAAGCGACGGTCTGGGACGCATCGGGGCCGGCGGCGCCCTGCGGGCCCTGAGCGCCCGGCCCAGCCGCGGCCGTCGAGCTCGAGACGGCGGTCGCGACCGCCGCCTGCGCCGCGTTCGAGCCGGGCACGGCGCCCCCGGACGCCGCTTCGGTCGAGGCGGCGACGGCCGGCGCCGCGGCGTCGGAAAGGGGGTTCTTCAGGTTGTTCTTGCCTGAGTTGCCCATGAAGACCGCCAGGCCCGCGTTGCTCTTGACCTTCCTCTCGAGGTCTCGGCGAGACTGCTGGTTGAGCGTGCTCCACCAGTTGTAGAACAGAAAGCCTGGTATGACCAAAGCCGCCAGCGGGATCAGCCAGGTCAACAGATTCCTGCTGCTCATCGCTCGTTCCTCATCATTGCCCCGGCTTGTTGAGAGGGATCACGGTGCCGATCTCGCAGGAGATCCCGTTGACCCCAAGAGGCTCGTCGCGCTTGCCCAGATCCAGCGCGCCGATGTGCAGCATGGGCTTGTTGCCCTCGACCCGGTTGAGCCACGGAATCAGCTCGGAGAATTTCAGCTGCACCGAGACGTTGAGCCTTTGGAAGACGAAGCCGGCCTGGACCTGCTCGTCCGGGGGCATGATCGACTCCGAGATCATGTTCTCGGCCTTCATCGTCTCCAGGACGGTCTCGGTGAGCCAGCGGTCGCGGCTGCTGACCGGGGGCAGCTTGGCGTAGAACAGGTTGAGGCGGTCCCGGAGGTCCTTGAACTGGTCGGCGTACTGCGCGGTGGCTCGAGCGGCCGAGATCCGCTTGTTGAGGCCGGCCAGCTTCTTCATCGGGGGCTGGTAGACGAAGTGGAAGCTGAAAAAGGCCCCGATGAAGCCGACCGCCAGGGTGCGTCCGAAACGGTTGGTGCCCTTCTCCCGGAGCGTCGAGAATACGACGCCGAGCTCCTCCTGGCTTCCCCTGATGAACTGGGCGAACTGCTCCGCGTTCAATTTCGCCATGTCATTTCTTGGCCCGCGCGACGATGCGGAAATCGGTCCTCGCCTCCAACCGCCGCGTGAGAGCTCCCTGGTCGAGGCCCTCGGCTCCCGCCTGGCTGATGTCCATCGGCTTGCCGTTGACGTACACCTGGATGTCCTTGAAGTACTTCCCGACGATCGGTGATTTTTGCAGGCGATCGCGGTAGGCGAAGCACAGATCCTGTTCCTGCTGCAAGGTCGCTGCGACCGCGTGCCCCGACAGGTTCAAGTCGAGCGCGCCGGTGGCGTTGATCAGGCCGTTGCGCAGGCTGAAGTTCGTCAGCCAGACCTTGTCCGGGAGGCTCTCGGTGACGTCTTTGAGAACGGAGGTCACCTTGAGGCCCGAGTCGGGATCGAGGGACTTGGACATGTCCATCTGGGTCTGCATCAGCCGGAGCATGTCCTGGATGTCCGTGTCCTTTTTCCCCGCGAAGATCCCTTCGATCTCGGGCTCCCGTTTGTAGGCTTTGAGTTCGCGCGCCTTGTACTCATACAACAACGTATTGAAGACCCCGAACAGGGCGAGGATCAGCGCGACGCCCCCCGTCAGGCCGAGGATGTCCCGCGCCGTGCGCCGCTCATCGTCGGTGACTTTTCCGACCTTGCCCAGATCGAGGTTCATCGGAGAAGGCGCCAGGTTCTTGATGGAAGCCCCGATCGAGGCGTAACCCCCCCAGTCGCCGCCCTTGATGCCGAGCAGCGCCGCCGTGTCCTGCACGACCGCCTTGGCTCCCACCTCCTGCGTGAAGGCCTCCGCCCAAGAGGACAGCGCCGAGGCCGCCCCGCTGACGCGCAGCTGCCCCAGATTGCCCACTCCCAACTGCTTCTGGGCGAACGCGACGCAGCCTCCCAGGTCGACCTTTCGGAAGTCGGTCATCGCGGCATCGGCGCCGAGGAAGAGCTCGCGGAAGAAGACCGGCAGGCCCTTATCCGCGAGCAGGATGCGGATGTTCCCGCCGTCGAAATGCACCTGGCAGTGGGTCTTCCCGGCCGAGCTCTTCTCCAATGTCTCCCAGAGCCTCAAGACCGAGCAGGGCGCGACCTCCATGCCGATCAAGTTCAGTCCCAAACTCTCGAGCAAAGCGGTGATGTTGGCGAGGTTCTTCCTCTGGGTCACCGCGACCAGGGCGCCCTGGCGCGGCTTGTTGTTGGCGTCGGGCCCCAGGGGCACGACCTGATAGTCGTGGCTCAGGACCTCGAACGGGATCGGGATGTACTTCTTGGCCTCCAGGGGGACCGCCGACTTCCAGAAACGGCGCTCGACGGCCGGCATCGCGAAGTAGCGCAGGAGCCCGAGATGGTGCGACAGGGTCACCATCACGTCCTTGCTGTTCCAGCGGACCTGCGACATGGACTGGCGGATCAGCGCCGAAAGCTTGGCGTTGTCCATGAGAAAGTCCGTGTTGAGCGTGGCCGTCGTCGGCCCGCCAGGCGCCTTGACTCCCTCCGGGGCCGGCACGGGGATGCGGACCAGGTGATCGACGACGGCCTTGCCCTTCTCGATATGGGTCTCCGAGATGTAGACCGTCTCCGGGCTCAGGTAGAGGCCCAGGCAGGACGACACCCTGGGAGCCGTCACCCCGAACGCCAAGACGTCGATGATCTCTTCGAGCGCCATCGGAGCTATTCGTTCTTCACAAAATCGATCTCGACCTTGTGCGTCGGGGTCGCGACGACCGTCGAAGTCACTTGGATCTTTTTCGGCTCGACCTGGTACTTATTGATCAGGAGGCTCGCGACCATCTGGGCGCGGCGATCCGCCAGTCCGGCCGCGTCGGTCTCAGAGGATTGCGCGTAGCCCACTATCTTCAGGTTCTCCATCGGATAGTAGACCAAAGTCTCGTGGACCTGCGCGAGCTTCTTCTCGGCGTCGGCGGAGAGCTGATGGGTGTTCTGCGCGAACGCCAGCTCGAAGTTGCCGGAGGAAGGCTTCGTGGGCTTGTCCTCGGCTTTGGCGGCGGGCGCGGCGGCCGCCGGGGCCTCAGAGGCGCCCGCCTCGTCGGGCTTGGGCTCAGAGACGGCCGGCGCGGGCTTCTTTTTTCGCCGTCCCTTTCGGGCGGAGCTCGCCCCGCCTTTCTTGATCTCCACGGCGGAGAACTTCCGGGCTTCCTTTATGAGGGTCGCGGATTTGGCCGCGCCCACCGACAAGTCGGTCGCGGGCGGCCCGGCGGCTCCCGTCGGGACCGTTCTTGGAGCCGCCGCCGAGGCGGCCGGCGCCCCGAGACCTCCCGAGGAATCGATCAGCGAGATCCAGCGGTGGAGCGTGCGTTGCCGGTTCTTGGCGTCGGTCGCCGTGAGCACGCATTCGTAGCGGCCCGCAGGCAGGGCCGGGCCGAAGTAATTCTGGCGGCCGTTCCAGTAGATCTGGTGGAAGACCGGGCTGCCGCCGACGACGTCCTGCAGCGGAGCGAGGTCCCGGACATCGCCCGCAGTCGGCTGGAGGAGCTGGAATTTCCATGAGACCAGCCCCGCGGGCGGATCCTGAACCGAGAACTCGATGACCGCTCCTTCCGCGCGCTCGGCGCGAAACGCCGTCGGATAGATGCCCAGCGAGATCGGAGGCCCCCCCTCCTCGCCGATCGAACTGTCGACAACGAGATTGAGGGGCTGATTGTAGACGAAGAGCAGCACGATGCCCCTGAAATCGAGCAGGGGACGGGGGATGTCCACCTGAGCGTTCAACAAGTTGACCCTGACCCGAGCCGGAGCGATTCCGGTCGAAAAGAAATTCGCGGAGATGCCCATCGTCCTGCGCATATCCAGGATCTTCGCGTCGCCCACCGCCGTTCCTTCGGGAAGTATGACGACCTGCGCGCTGCCCAGGCCGAAGATCATCTTTGTCAGGGCCTCCAAGATCGGCGTGGCGTCTTTTTGAAACGCGATTCCTTGAGAGAAAAGCAGCGACGACGGGATGGCGACGGCCTGGGGGTCCCCGCTCTCCATCATCAGGACCTTGACTCCCTCCACCGCGCGAAGCTCCTTAAGCCCCGCCTCGACGGCGCCCCGGATCTTGGCCTTGATCTCCTTCTTCATCAGAGCCTTGTCGCCGGCCGGCAGCGGGACCTCGGGCGCCGACAGTCGCTGCGGCGGCGGGGGCGCCTGAACGGCGGGAGCGAAGACCGGAGCTGACACCGACGCCGCGGGCGCCCGCGAGGCCGCGGCCGCCACTTCATTCTTGGCGGGCTCGACGAGCACTTCCGGGGCGGCGCGCGGGGCGGGGGCCGGCGCGCGCGGGGCAACGGAGGGCTCCGCCACGGCGGGATTGGGCCGGCGGGAGACGGGCTCCGCCGGAACGGTCTCGCCCGTGTTCATGCGGTGATTAATGAGGTTGATGTACTCGTTGGCCATGTTGCGCTCGGCCGGATCGCCCTTCGTCAGGATGTCCATGAACCTATCGAGCGCCTGCATCTCGTCGCCCTTGTCGTAGTAACGGATGGCCAACTGCATCTGCCGCGATAGATTGGGATTCGAGCTGGCCGCCTCGTCTTGGCCGCGCAGCCTCAACGGCGCGGCCATCATCGCCGCCGCCACGAACGCCAATAGTCGTCTAGATGATCGCATAGGTCGCCTCGGCCCCCTGGGCGGGGGCCTGAGGCCGCACGGCAAATGCCGAAGACACTATGAAATATAAACATAAATGATTACTGAATTGTTACGCCGCTCACCGCAGCGACTCGAGCAGCTGCTTGGCCTGAGCATTGCCGGGATCGAGCCCGAGCGCCGCCCGAAATTGCGCGACGGCCTCCTCGCGGCGCCCGAGGAGTTTGTAGGCCTGGCCAAGGTTCAAGCGCGCCACGACATGTTCGGGCTGGCGCGCTACGACCCATTCGAGATGCCCCACCGCGTCGCCTTGCCTTCCGCGGATCAGTAGCAGGCTCCCGAGAAGGAACCTCGCCTTGGGGACCGAGGGCAAGGCGGCGCCGAGACCGACGGCGAGATTGAGCGTCGCGTCCGAGAAATCCCGTTTGGCCACGAGCGCGTCGAGCTCGCTGAGGCGGCGCAGTTCGGCGAGTATGCGCGGCGGGGGCCGGTGGGTCTGGGCGGAGAGCCCGGCGAGGTTGCGCGCGGTGAGCTCGAGGCCCGGATCGATCGTCAGAGCCTCGGTGTAGGCTTTCTCCGCGTCGCCGTAGCGCTTGGCCAAAGTATAGAGATAGCCGAGGTTGTTCCAATGGTTCGCGTTTGCGGGATAGAAATGGACCGCGCGCTCGAGCAGGGCGATCCCGTCGGGCCCATATTTGCCGGGATTCTGCAGGTACATGTTTCCGAGGCTGTTGTAGATCTCCGGAGAGAGGGGGTTGACGGCCCAGGAGACCCGAAAAAAATCGACGGCGCTCGCAGGCCGCCCCAGACGCGCGCCCTCGAGCGCTGCGATGTTGTAGTAGATCTCGTCGTAGCCCGCGTTGGCGTCGAGGGCTTCTCGGTAGGTCCTGTCGGCGTCGGTGTAGCGTTCCGAGCGGGCGTAGGAGTTCCCGAGCTCGTAGAGGGCGTTGACCTCGGGCGGGCCCCAAGCGCGGGAGACCTCGAGAGCCCGGACCGCCGCTGGGCGCATGTTGGGGACTTGGTCGGACTGGCGCAGGAGCTTGAAGCCCGCGAAGTACCACGCCTCGCGCCCCCAGGTGCGCACCCAGTATGGCGCTAGAGCCAGCGCCAGCGCGGCCGCCACCCAGGCGGCGGCTTTGGGCAGCCGGCGCTCGCCGCCGCCGCGGGAAGCCGCGCCCATCGCCAGCCCTCCCGCCCACCAGAAGGTGAAGCCCGGCACCGCGAAGTGCAGCGAGACGTTGAGCAGGTTGTCGGCGAGCATGCCTGCGACTCCGGCGGCCGCGGCCAGGCAGAGGCCGTCCTGCGGCCGGCCGCGGCGCAGGATGGGGCGCACCGCCCAGAAGAAGGTCAGCCACAGCCACGCCGACACCCCCAAGCCGGCCGCGCCGGTCTGCGACCAGATCTCGAGGATCTCGTTGTGCGCGTTGTTGGCGTGGGTGCGCATGTTGCGGTAGAAGTCGTAAGCGTCGAGCAGGCAGCCTTGGTAGAACGGATAGTAAAGCTCGAAGAGGCCCCAGCCCTTGCCGGTCAGCGGATTCTCGCGGCCCATGAGCCAGGCGCACGACCAGATCAGGCGCCGCTGATGGAACGGGCTGTAGGCCGCTTCGGGCTTGAGGATGAGCCCGACCTCGCCCAAGCGCCCGAGCACGCTCGGCGTGTAGCCGCTCGAGATCGAGCTCGACGGCCAGACCAGGGCCATCGCGAGGGCCGCGGCGAAGAACAAGCCGCAGGGCCGCGGCGCCGCGGAGAGCTCGCGGCGAAACTCGGGCCACAGGAACAGGAAGCCGACGCCGACTAGAGCCCCGATCCATGACGAGCGCGTCAAGCTGCACAGCAGCGCGGCCTCGACGGCCAGGGCCACGGCGCCGTAGAGCGCGCGCTTGCCGCCTCGCGACTGCACGAAGCACACCACGGCCGCCGGCAGGACGATCACGTCGTAAGAGGACATGAAATTGGGATTGCCGAAGGTCGAGACGGAGCGGCCGCCGTACGGGTTGAGGACGTTGGGCCAGATGAACTCGACGTTGAAATACTGGAACACCCCGTAGACCGAAGAGAGGAAGGCGGTCGCGAAGACCAGGTGCAGGAAATCCCCGGCGCGGCCCTGCCGCGTGAGCCACAGCGCCGCTGCGAGTCCGGCGAGCCAGACGAAGGCCCCATAGCCGTCCCACAAATGGCCCCAGATGTCGGCGGGCGCGACCCCGGAGCCGCGCATCAGCGGGAAGGCGGTCCAAAGCAGGCCCCAGCCGAGGCAGAAGGCCGCCCACCCCCCCAAAGACGCCGATGGCTCATCGGTGCCTTCGCGGCCGAGAGACGCCCCGAGATAGAAAGCGGCCCCGCAGTTGATCAAGAGGAACATCGTGTTGCGCAGCCCCTCGTTGACCATCGCGGGGCGAAAAAAAGGCGCGTGGCCGAAGTAGGCGACGACCCAGCTCAGCAGGCAGACACCGAGCCAGGCGGCCAGAGGGACATCCACCGGCGTGCGCGGCAACGCGGCGCCCTCCCGCAGGAAATAGAGCGCGGTCCACGCCAGCAGGGCGAGGTTGACCAGGCAGATCTGGGTGACGTAAGGGTTTCGCGTGAGGTTCGTGAAGAACAGCAGTGGGCAGACGAAGAGGAGGACGGTCAGTAGCGACTGCCGGGTCCGTTTCATCCGGTCAGCATCTTATAAGATATCGCGACAAGAGAAAAGGAGTCAGCTCGTCGGGGGCACGTTGAGCAGAAGCCAGTAGAGCTGAAGCTCCCTGATCGTCTTCGCGAAATCATCAAAATTCACGGGCTTGCGCACGTAGCTGTTGGCGCCGCAGTCGTAGCTGGCCAGACGGTCGTCCGCCTCGTCCGACGAAGTCAAGATGACGACCGGCAGCCGCTTGGTGGATTTTTCCGCGCGGATGCGCGTGAGAACCGCGAGTCCGTCCACCCTGGGCAGGTGCAGGTCGAGAAGAACGACGGTCGGCAGGTCGCGCACGTCGCGGCCGGAGTGTGGTCCGGCGGCGAAGAGGTAGTCGAGCGCCTCCTGACCGTCGGCGGCGACCACGATCGCATTGGCAGCGGCGTTCTCTTTGAGCGTGGTGACGATCAGTTTCTCATCGTCGGAATTATCCTCGACCAGCAGGATTCTCTTGCCCATGTCCTTCCTCCCACAGCGTGAAGTAAAAGGCGGCGCCCTTCTCCACCTCCGCCTCTCCCCAGATGCGGCCGCCGTGGCGGCCGACGATCCGCTCGACCGTCGCCAGACCAACGCCGGAGCCTTCGAATTCCTTCATCGTGTGAAGACGGCTGAAAGGCTTGAAGAGTTTCCCGGCGAAAGCCATGTCAAAGCCCGCGCCGTCGTCGCGCACGAAATAGACTCGACGCCCTGCGGACTCGCTCGCTCCGAACTCGATCTTCGCGCTCGCGTGTCTGCCGGTGTACTTCCAAGCGTTGCCGATAAGATTCTCGACCGCCAGGCGCAGGAAGCTCTCGTCCCCCTCAACGCAAAGCCCATCGGCGGCCGCGAACTCGACGACCCGCTCCGGGAAGGTCTTGCGCAGAGCCTCGGCGGTCTCTCTGGCCAAGGAGCTGAGGTCGACGCGCTCACGGCGCATGGGCATGCGCGTCACGCGCGAAAGCGCGAGCAGGTCGTCGATGAGGCGTCCCATGCGCACGCAGCCCGCCCGCACGCGGCGCAGGAAGTCCTGTCCTTCCGCGTCGAGCTTGTCGGCGTACCTGAGGAGGAGCTGGCTGCTGAATCCGTCCATGGAGCGCAAGGGGGCGCGCAAGTCGTGAGCCACGGAATAGCTGAAGGTCTCGAGCTCCTTGCTGTAGGCCTCGGCCGCCGCCCGGGCCGCCGCGACGGAGTCTTCGCCGCGCTTGCGCTCGGTCACGTCCCGGATTGTCAGGATGGACGACGAATCCTGCGCGCTCAGAGTCACGACCGCGGCGTGCACCTCAAGCGCCAACGGACTCCCGCCCCTCAGGAATTCGTACTCTCGGGAGACCGCGACCCGAGATTCGAGGACGACATTGACAGGGTGCTCTTCCGATTTCAGAGGCCGCCCCCGCTCCATCAGCGGCAGCACGTCGACGACCCGCTCTCCGAGCACGTCGAGGTGCCGCCGACCGACTAAAGCGGCGAAAGGAATATTGCACCATTGGATCCTACCCGACGCGTTGGTCCACACGATCGCGTCGTTGACGGCGCTGAGCGCGACTTCCAGCTTTCCGAGGGTCGCGCGCAGTTGATCGACGAGCGCGGCCGGATCGCTCACGTGCTCAGGGGGCGTATGGTCGCCGCGAAGGTCCAGAGGCCGTCCCGGAGCTCAGCCACGATGAAGTGCTCGGCATCGAAGACACGGACGTCCTTGGCGATCGCCTTGAGCTTCAGCGGCTGGCTGAGCAAGGTGGGGGCGCCGGTGGTGAGGAAACGCGAGAAACCGAGGTGGTGGGCGTCATGAAGGTCCTTAGGGATGATGGTCGTCAGGGAACGGCCCAGTATCTCGTCTCCGTCCCAGCCGAAAACCTCCGAAAAACTCTCGTTGACGTACGTGATTGCGCCCTGTTGATCCGCGACCACGACGGCCGCATCGGCGACCTGCATGACGTCCTTGATGGTCTTCATGAGCGCCTCCAAAAAAAACTAGCCGGGAATGGGATTCGAACCCACAACCTATCGCTTACGAAGCGATTGCTCTACCGTTGAGCTATCCCGGCGGCTTCTTTGCATTTTAACTCATTTGCCGGACATTTTTCAGAAAAATTAGAGCAATCGTCCAATCAAAAAAGCAAATTACTCATGTCCCTTGCTTGCTCCTCTCCCCCGCTCCTAGTCGATATCAAATGGCGATTAATTTAATTGAACTATTGTAGACCATGAACTCTAGTTCTACTCGCCCCTTCAAAGGCAAGTGTCCAAAAAGTGTCCATCGCCAAGCCCAATTGGCGCAAACCAGCCAGCATGAACTGGACTTATGGGGGTCTGTCAAAAATCCTGCTTAAGCCCCGCTCCATCACTGGCGGTACACGTCGCGGCGGTTGCCGATCCTGACTATGTGAATCAACAATCGGCGGTCTTCGATGCTCGCGATGATCCTATAATCGCCGATCCGGTACTTCCAGAACTCCCCAAGCTTAGAGCCTTTGAGGGCTTCGCCGAAGCTCCGGGGATTGCTCGACGGCGCTATGCGCTCGGAGAGGAACTTGAGAATTCGCCTGGAGGCCTGAGAGTCGAGCTTGTCGAGTTCGCGCGCCGCGCCGGGGTCGAACTCAATGCGCCAAGCCATGCCGCTTCATGACTCTTTCCAGCGGGATGGTACGCCTGCGACCGGCGCGGATTCCGATGAGGCGTTTCTCCGCGAGGTAGACGTCTTCGATGTCGTCGAGATGCTCAAGGATAGCCGCGCGGACATAGAAGCTTTTCGTGCGCCCTGTCGACTTGGACAGGGTATCGAGCCTCGCCTCGATTTCAGGGGGCAGCCGAATGGCGAACATGATCGCATCACCTCCGATGTAATACAAGTATAGCATGGCGGCCACTGAATTTCAATAGGGCGTTACCATTCAATAGCTTTTAGCATTGAAAAATTAGGCCTTCTCTGCTATATTAGTATGAAAATATAGGCCATTGGGCGGCTTGGCGGCTTATAGAAAGGAAAAAATGACACCACTATCGGAGATCATCTTTGGGACGTCGGCCAACAAGGAGGCAAAACGCCTGCGCCGCCTGTTGCGAGCGGGAAAGGCCAGAAAGATCGCTCCCCGCCTTTATACCACGAATCTATCCGATCCGCCCGCGAAGGTAGTCCAAGACAATCTCTATGAGATTCTAGGAGGTCTTTTTCCGAAGGCAACCCTCAGTCACCGGACAGCGTTGGAAGGCAAGCCTACGGCCAAATGGGAAGTATTTCTAACGACATCCTATTCGCGGACGGTTCGATTGCCTGGGCTTACCGTCAGGCTTCTCAAAGGCCCCCCGGCCGGAGCCGCGGACAAACCTTTCATGGGAGCTCTATTCATCGCGTCGCAGCCTCGGGCTTTCCTGGAAAATATCCAGCGCACGCGGAGCGGGGCGTCGTCGTCCAAGGCCATCCCTCGAAAAGAGCTTGAGGAACGCCTGGAAAGGCTCTTGCGCCTTCGAGGCGAGAAAGCCCTTAACGCGCTGCGCGACGACGCCCGGCGCGCCGCGAAGGGGCTCGGCCTGCTCAAGGAGTTCAAGGCGCTCGACAAGATCATAGGCGCCATGCTCAAGACCAAGCCGGCCTCGGGGCTCAAGTCATCGCGGGCCTTGGCCCGCGCCGCGGGCGAAGCGTTTGACCCGGATCGGATCAGGCTCTTCGAGTCTCTTTTCTCCGCTTTGAGGAAAACGCCCTTGCGCGAGACAGCCGAGCCGCTTGCCCGTTCGCAGGCGCTGCTCACGCTCGCGTTCTTCGAGGCCTATTTCTCGAACTACATCGAAGGCACCCGCTTCGAGGTCGATGAGGCGCGAGAGATCATCTTTGAAGGCAAGATTCCAAGCGCGAGACCGAAAGACGCGCACGATGTCCTCGGGACCTACCGCGTCGTCTCCAACCTCTCCGAGCTGCGCAAGCTTCCTCAGGATGCCGGCAAGCTCTGGGCGCTGCTTTCGACTCGACAT
The DNA here is from genome assembly GCA_016194705.1 of Elusimicrobiota bacterium. Lineage (GTDB taxonomy): Bacteria > Elusimicrobiota > Elusimicrobia > UBA1565 > UBA9628 > PALSA-1176. The sequence continues at coordinate 43,247 of JACQAZ010000032.1, forward strand.
GAAGCCATTCTCAACGCGCGACCTGAGACCGGGCCCGGCGAGATCAAGTCGGAGCTCAACCGCGCGGGTGAGACGGTATTCGTCGCTCCTGATCTCGTGCACGGAACGCTGGCGAAGGGCTTTGAGTTCTACAAAGTGCTCGACTCGCCCTCGGCCAGAGCGGCGTTCATGATGTTTCTGATCTCGGAAGTCCAGCCCTTCAATGACGGCAACGGCCGCATCGCGCGGGTCATGATGAACGCCGAACTCGTCGCGGCCGGCTTGCGCCGGATCATCATCCCAACGGTGTCTCGGGACGATTATTTCGGGGCGCTCCGGGCCCATAGCCGGCGCGCGGAGCCGGCCGCGTATCTTCGGATGATCGACAAAGCCCAGCAATTTTCCGCGAGCATCGACTTTTCGGACTTCGCGTCCGCGCGGCGGGCGCTCGAGGCCGCCAATGCCTTCAAGGACCCCGGAGAAGCGCGGCTGATGATCCCTGGGAGCGGACAGGGGCATGACGAACTGGTCGAGTAGAGCGCTGAATCATTTGCCTTAGGTTGACCTAGACCGTTGCCGCCCCTTTCGGTTGGCGGTGCCTCAATATTCAACCATAACCTCCGAGCCCCCTATACTGAAGTAAGTTGCCGCTCGGCAGCTTCCCACCGCGGAAAGGATTTCTTAAGCGCGAGTCAAATTTTATTACAGCGCTTCCTGCTATTCTCTGAGCGACATGGCGCAAACACAAGCGAAGATCTTGGTGATAGACGACGAGAAGGGCCTGCGCGACATGCTCGTGTACGGCTTGACCAGCCGCGGCTACGAGGTGTCCGTCGCCGAGAACGGCAAGGACGCGGTCTCCAAGGCGGCAGGGCAGCGCTTCGACCTGGCCCTCTGCGACCTCATGATGCCAGAGATGGGCGGCGTCGACACGCTCAAGGCGCTTAAGGAGGCTCAACCCCATATCGAGGTCGTGATGGTCACGGGCTACGCGACGCTTGAGACCGCGGTCGATTCAATGAAGCTCGGGGCCTACGACTACATCAGCAAGCCCTACGAGCTCGACCAGCTCTGCAACATCCTGCAGCGCGCCCTGGAGCACGGCCGGCTTAAGGCCAAGGTGGGGGAGCTCGAGCAGATCAACCGCCTCAAGTCCGAGTTCCTGGCCAACATGAGCCACGAGCTGCGCACGCCGCTCAACGCGATCGTGGGCTACTCTTCCTTGATACTGGACGAGATCTACGGCGAGGTCCCCGCGGCCCAGGGCGACGCCCTGAGCCGTGTCCTCACAAACTCGAAGAACCTGCTGGCGCTCATCAACAACATCTTGGATTTTTCCAAGCTCAACGCCGGCATGATGCCCACGCACATCGAGGAGTTCGACGCCGCCGAGGTCGTCCGCGAGGTGGCCGACACGATGCAGTGCCTGGCCCTGGAGAAGCGCGTCTCGCTGACCTCGCAGGCGGCGGGGCCGGTCCTGGTCAAGACCGACAAGACCAAGGTCAAGCAGATCCTGATCAACCTCGCGGGCAACGCGGTCAAATTCACGGAGCAGGGAGCCGTGACGATCGCCGTGGAGACGAAAGGCTCGGAGGTCCGCCTGAGCGTGCGCGATACGGGCCCCGGCATCGCGGCCAAGGACGTCCCGGCCATATTCGAGGAGTTCAAGCAGCTAGACGGGGCCGCGACCCGAAAGCACGGCGGCACGGGCCTCGGGCTTTCCATCACGAAGAAGCTCGTCGAGCTGCTCGGCGGCAGGATATCGGTCGAGAGCGAGCTCGGGCGCGGCACGACCTTCGCCGTGGACATGGCGGCGGCGGTGGCGCCGCAGGACCCGCTCGTGCCCGCGGCCGTTCCGGAGCTCGTCAGCGCCTCCCCCAAGAAGATCCTGCTCGCCGTCGACGACGACCCCGAGGTCCTGCGCCTGCTGCGCGACAGCCTGCAAGGCACGGGCTATACGATGGTCGGCGCCTCGTCGGGCGAGGAGGGCCTGGCGCTGGCCCGCAAGATCAAGCCCTTCGTCATCACGCTCGACATCATGATGCCCCACCGCGACGGCTGGTCGGTGCTCCAGTCCCTAAAAAACGACCCTGAACTCCGGTCCATCCCCGTGATCATCCTGTCCATCATGGAGAACAAGGCCTTGGGCTTCTCATTAGGCATCGCCGACTACATCGTCAAGCCCTTCGAGCGCAAGACGCTGCTGGAGAAGCTCAAGGGAGTCGAAACCGTTTGCGGCAAGCGCGTGCTCGTGGTCGACGACGAGGAGGGCGTGCGCGAACTGATCCAGCTCGGGCTCAAGAACGAAGGCTATTCGGTCGAGACCGCGACCGGCGGCCAGGAAGCCCTGGAACGGATCAAGACGGCGCCCCCCGACATCCTATTCCTCGATCTGACGCTCCCCGACATGAGCGGCTTCGACGTGCTGGCCGAGGTCGATAAGCCCGGCTTCCCGCGCGATATGCGAATCTTCATCCTGACCGGCCGCGACCTCGACCCCAAGGACACAGCCGAGCTCATGCGCAAGACCGAAGGCATCATCCAGAAGGGCTCGATCAGCCTGTCTGCGATCATGGACGCTCTCAAAGAGCGGCTGGTCGCCATGGCGGGGGCGGCTTAACATGGCCCGCAAGATACTGGTCGCAGACGACGAGGCCGACAACCGGGCCATCATCACGGCCGCGCTGACCGCCTCGGGCTACAGCGTGTGCCAGGCTCAGGACGGGGAGCAGGCCGTCGCTGCGGCGTTGAGCGAAGCCCCCGACCTCATCCTGCTCGACATGGCGATGCCGGTCATGAGCGGTTGGGACGCGGCACGGCGCATCAAGGCCATGCCGCAGACCAAGGACATCCCGATCCTGGCCTTCACGGCCTACGCCTTGGCCGGCGACGATCTCAAGGCCCAGGAAGCCGGCTGCGACGGCTACGTTCCTAAGCCCTGCATCCCCAAGGAAGTGGTCGCGAAAATCCGCGCTACGGTGGGTGAATGATATGCCGACCTTGACGCGCCGCGGCGACGAATGGCTGATCCGGCTCCTGGTCTCCAAGGGGCTGCTCGGCCGAGATGACGCGGAAGCTCTGCGGCAAAGCGAGGCGAGGCACGCCTCCGAGGAGATCATCGGAAGAAAGCTGCTCACCAAGGAGCAGCTCGCGCAAGCCGTCCAAGACAAGTACGGCATCCCCTTCGCCGAGCCGGAGGCCGGCGCGCTGGACAAGCTGGCCCTCTCGCTAGTGCCCGAGCGCCTGTGCCGCGAGCGCCTGATCCTCCCCCTGAAACTAGACGGAGAGGCGATCGTCCTGCTGATGGCCAATCCGATCGAGGACGAGGTCCTCGAGACCGTCATGGCGCTGACCGGCCGCCGGCCGGTCCCCGTGCTGGGGCTGCCCGCGAGGATCGAAGGCCTGGTCGCGACCGGCTACGGCGCCGACGCGATCCTGTTCGACCTGCTCAAGAAGCTGCCCGACGAAGCCCCAGTCGAATTCATCGAATCCGGCGACGGCCCGCGCTCCGAAAGGAAGGACGGAGCAGTCGGCGCCCCCGTCATCCGTTTGGCCAACCTCATCATCGCGCAGGCCGTCCGCATGAAGGCCTCTGACATCCATATAGAGCACGACGACAAGATGACCGTCGTCCGCTACCGCATCGATGGAGACCTGCGCAGCACCATGAAGATCCCCAAGCACATCGGGGAAGGGCCGCTCGTCACCCGCATCAAGATCATGGCCAGCCTCGATATCGCCGACCGGCGTCGACCGCAGGACGGGCGCGCCAAGCTGAGGGTCGGGACCGAGGAGATCGGCCTGCGGGTCTCCACGATCCCGACGTCCTTCGGCGAAAAGGTCGTGCTGCGCATACTCGACCGGCGCCAAGCCGAGGTGCCGCTCGAGGCGCTGGGCTTCCGGCCCGAGATTTTGAGCGCCCTGCTGCGCGTGTCCCAATCGAACCAAGGGCTGCTGCTGATCACGGGGCCCACCGGCTCGGGGAAGACCACCACGCTTTATTCCCTGCTCAACCGGGCCAAGTCCGACAACGTCAACATCACGACCGTCGAGGATCCCATCGAGTACCGTCTCGAGGGCATCAACCAGGTCCAAGTCAACGTCAAGGCGGGCCTCGACTTCGCCTCGACGCTGCGCTCCATCCTGCGCCAAGACCCCGACGTGGTCCTGGTCGGCGAGATCCGCGACCGCGAGACCGCCGACATCGCGCTGCAGGCGGCGTTGACGGGCCACATGGTCTTCTCGACTTTGCACACCAACGACGCGCTCTCGACGGTCACCCGCCTGCTCGACATGGGCGTCGAGCGCTTCAAGATGGCGCCGGCGCTGGTCGGCGTGGCGGCCCAAAAGCTCGTGCGCCGCATCTGCGGCGAGTGCCGCGTCGAGGCCGCGCCGGGCCGGTTCAAGGGGAAGGGCTGCGAGCGCTGCGCCTTCACGGGGCTTCTCGGCCGCATAGCCTTGACCGAATTCCTGGACCTCGGCGACCAGGCCGCGCGGGACATCCTCGCCTCGCCCGACGGCCATCTCAGGCTAAGGGAAGAGGCGCGGCGGCGCGGCTGGCTCAAGACCCTGCACGAGGACGCCCTCTGGCACGTCGCCCAAGGGAACATCACGCTCGAGGAGGCCGCCGCCTATCTAGATCCTCAGGACGGCCAGAAAGGAGGGAGTCCGCAGCCTCCCGCGCCTCCTCCCGCTTCCCGCCCGATCAGAGCGCAGCCGCGCGTGCTCATCGTGGACGACAACGCCGACAACCGGAACGTCATCCGAGACACCATCAAGACGGACGGCTACGACGCCGCCGAGGCCGACGGCGGCAAGGCCGCCATCGAGGAGATCGTCCGCAGGAAGCCCGACCTCGTGCTGTTGGACCTCATGATGCCGGAGGTGGACGGCTTCGCCGTGGTCAAGAAGCTGCGCGGCGAGCTGGGCCTCTCCGACCTTCCCATCATGGTGATCACGGCCATGAGCGAGTCCGACTCGCAGGCCCTGGCCTTGGAGCTGGGCGCCGACGACTACATGACCAAACCCTTCATTCCCAAGATTCTCAAAGCCAGGGTCAAGGCCCTGTTCCGCCGCAAGGATGCGTTGCGATGATCCGCATCGATCTGTGGACGGCGGTCTCATTATGGCTCTCCATCGTCTGTCTAGGGATGGCCGGGCTCCAGCGTTACGAGACGAAACCGGGAACCGCCGCTGCCGCGCCCGTTCGTTGGGCGGCCGACAGCCGCATTGCGCCCCCGGCCGGCCGCATGATCCTGCTGATGGCCCTCCACCCTCGCTGTCCCTGCAGCCGGGCCAGCATCGGAGAGCTCGACGGACTGATGGCCCGCGCGCGGGGACGCGTGTCCGCCTTCGTCCTTTTCTACGCGCCCGCAGGGGCCGCGCAAGGCTGGGAAAAGACCGGCCTGTGGCGCAGCGCCGCGGCCATCCCCGGCGTGACGCCCCTGCGCGACGACGACGCCGTCGAGTCCCGCCGTTGGGGCGCCCTAACCTCCGGACAGACCCTGCTCTATGACGCGCAAGGCCGATTGCTTTTCAGCGGCGGCATCACCTCGTCGCGCGGCCATTCCGGCCGCAATCAGGGGACCGAGGCGGTCCATGCGCTGATCATGGGCGAAAAGACCTCTCCGCGCGGCACCCCCGTCTACGGCTGCGCCCTCACCGCGGCAAGACCGAAGGTCGACGGAGGGATATGAACATCGCGCGGCGCACCGAGGAGCTGTTCTCGGCTCATCAGCGGAACATCAACGGGCGCACCGACCGGCTCTTCATGGGGCTCATGCTGTTTCAATGGCTGGGCTCCATCGCCGCCGCCTTTTGGATCTCCCCAAAGACATGGTCGGGTCCCATGAGCCAGACCCACATCCATGTCTGGGCGGCGGTCTTCCTGGGCGGCGCGATCACTCTTCTTCCGGTTTTGCTCGCATTGAAACGCCCGGGACAGACGCCCACCCGGCACGTCATCGCCGCAGGACAGGCGCTGATGTCGGCTCTGTTGATCCACCTCATGGGCGGACGCATCGAGACCCACTTCCATGTCTTCGGCTCCTTGGCGTTCCTGGCTTTCTACCGGGACTGGCGCGTCCTGATCACGGCCTCGGTCATCGTGGCGGCCGATCATCTTCTGCGCGGCTTCTACTGGCCGCAATCGGTCTACGGCGTCCTGAGCGTCAGCAATTGGCGCTGGGCGGAGCACGCCGCCTGGGTCGTCTACGAGGACGTGTTCCTCGTCAGGTCCTGCCTGCAAAGCATACAAGAGATGCGCGACATCGCCTGGCACCGCGCCCGGCTGGAGGACACCAACCGCACCATCCAGGAAGAGATCGGCAGAAGGACCGCGGAGTTGAGCTCCAGCGAGAAACGGTTCCGGGTCTTGGTGGAGAACGCGGCGGACGCCTTTTTCCTGGCCGACGCCGAGGGGCGCTTCATCGACATGAACAGGCGGGCCTGCGAGCTCTTGGGTTATACCCGCGAGGAACTCCTGGGCATGACGGTCATGGATATATCGCCGGGGTTCAGCCGCGCCATATTGGAGCAGCTGGCCGTCACGCTGAGTTTTCAGGGGCAGGCCCTGCGCGAGGGCAAACATCGACGCAAGGACGGCACGACGTTCCCGACCGAGGTCAGTCTGGGGCTCGCGGATCACGACGGCCGCCAATGCTTCATCGCCTTGGTGCGCGATATCAGCGAACGCAGAAAAATGGAGGCCCGGATGCAGCAAAGCGAGAAGCTCTCGGCGGTGGGCCAGCTCGCGGCCGGCGTGGCGCACGAGATCAACAACCCCCTGGGCGTCATCCTCGGGTTCTCCCAGGGCATGTCCCGCCAGGTCAAGGCGGGCGACGCCCTGCGCTGCAAGACGCTCGTCCAGAATCTCCTCACCTTCGCGCGCACCTCTCAGTCGGACCGAGGCGTCATCAGTCTCAACGAGACCATCCAGCAGGCAATGGCTCTCGTCGAGACGCAGGTGAAGCTGACCTCGGTCTCGCTCCAAGTCGGCTTGGCCAAGGGCCTGCCGATGGTCCTGGGCAACAAGAACCAGCTCCAACAGGTCGTCCTGAACCTCGCCAAGAACGCCATCGACGCCATGCCCAACGGCGGGACCCTGTCGATCGCGACGGAGCTACTGGAAAGCAAGCCTCACTCCTGGATCTGTCTCAAGGTCGCCGACACCGGCACGGGAATCCCCTCCGCTCTATTGCAGAAGATCTTCGAGCCCTTTTTCACGACCAAGCCGGTCGGGCAGGGCACGGGGCTGGGGCTGAGCCTGATCAGCGAGATCGTCCAGAAGCACTCCGGGACCTTGGACGTGACCAGCCGCCCCGGCGCCACGGTCTTCACCGTCAAGCTTCCGGTCAGGACCGGCCGGGAGATGGAGGAGTGCTTGCGCGCCCTGGAGACGCAGAAGCCCGCCATGGCCTCGGTCGTTCCCTACCACAAAGTCTGAGGCCCCCGCCCCGGCTTAAGGATGACTTAAGCGCCGCTTAGACCCGTTCACAACCGCGTCTGCTACGCTTGGGATACCTGACCAACGAAAAGGAGGAATCCATGAATATGAAAAGTGCTGTCCGGACGGCGGGAGCTCTGCTGGTCGTCGCGGCCTTCCTGGCGCTCGTCGGTTCCCGGCAACCGTCGCAAATGTCCCCCTATTTCGGCTACGCGGCAGAGGATGTCCAGTCGCTGCGCAAGCTCGAGCCCGCGGGTCGGATGGGCTCGGCCGATCTCTACCAATGGGATCAGAAAGCCTTTGATCTCGTCTCGGCCAGGAAGATGGGAGATATCCACGCCGCGAAGGTCTACGCCTATCTCGCGACGGCCCAGAAGGACGCGGCCGCCCTTTCATCGAGGGCAACGGGCAGGTTCTCGGGCAGCTTGGTCCCCGTCACGCGCGACGTGCTGCGCCTCTTCTTCCCGCAGGACATTCCCCCGGCGGCCGCCGATCCCTATTCGGAAAGGCTTTCGTCGCTCGTGCTGGCCAAGGTCAAAGCGAGGATCGCCGAGGACGACCGCGCGGTCAAGCCCTATGAGGAAAAGAGCGGGAAGCAGTATTGGAAAGGCATGAGCCCCTATTATGGCCGGGACGTGGGATCCTGGAAGCCCTGGAACATAGAGTCGCCGGCCGCGTTCATGGCGCCCGCGCCCCCCGCCGACGGCAGTCCGCAGATGAGCGAGCAGCTCAGGCAGGTGAAGGCGGCCTTGGCAGGAGCGGCCGAAAATCAGAGGAAGGCCGTCGTATTCTGGGCCGGAGGGCCAGGAACCAAGACCCCTCCCGGACAGTGGCTGGAGATCGCCGATGAGTCCCTGCGATCGAGGGAGGTCCCGCTCGAGAAGGCTCTCGTCGTACGCTCGGCCCTGACGCGGACCGTCGCGGACGCGGTGATCGTCGTGTTCCACAACAAGTACACCTACTGGAAGAAGCGGCCCTTCATGCTCGATGCCTCGATCCAGACCGTCATGCCGACTCCCAACCATCCGAGCTATCCCGCCGCCCATGGGATGATCTCCGCGGCGTCCGCTGTCGTCCTCTCGCACTACCTTCCCGAGGAAAGGCAGTCCTTCCTGTTGAATGCTCGGGAGGCGACCGATTGCCGGACCTGGGGAGGCATCCATTTCCCGCAGGACAACAAGCAGGGCTTCCTCCTTGGCTCAAGAATGGCCGACACGACGCTCAAGGAGACGCGCTAGGGTCGCGGCCGGCGCGAGGACATGATGCGCGAGACACCGAGCTTTCGGATGAAGTGCCTGCTGTCGTTCTTCTCGATGGCGGTGCTTGTCGGGCTGGTCGGGCTCAGCGGGATCGTCTCGGCGAGGCGGATACAATCCACGCTCTTGCTCTTCATGGACCAGAGCGCCCCCAGGATGCACGCCCTCCTCGAGCTCAGGGCAGCCACTTTGGAACTGGCGGAGGCCTCTCAGAGTTTCGGGGTGTTTGGGTCCGGGTCCAGCCAGGCCGAGGGAACGCCTCTGGCGGACGACAAATACGAGCTCCTGGCCTACATGGAAAAACTCGACAAATGGGCCCGGGAATACGAGCGCCTGAGCCCCTCGAGGATGCGCGCCGGGCTCTTGGAGTTCACGCGGGCCAAGGACCTCATGACGCAGCAATCCCTGCTCCTCATAGAGATGAAAGAGAGGCGCGCAGGCCGGACGAGGATCAAGGCGCAAAGGAACGCCATGATGGCCGCAAAGGACAACCTCAAGGACATCATTGCCGGGGCCGCCGACGCGGACGCACAAGCCCAGGAGGAGCGCCGCGCCGAGACCTTGTCCATCGTCCGGACCATGCTGCGCCTCGGGATCGGGATCACACTGGCGGCGCTCGCCGTGTCGTTGGTGATGGCGCTTTACCTCTCCCGCCTGGTAATCCGGCCCATTGCGCAACTCCTCGTCGCGATCAAGCAGACCGGGCACGGCGACCTCAGCCGGCGCGTCGCGGTGACGTCCACCGATGAGCTCGGGCAGCTGAGCCGGGAATTCAACGCGATGAACGCTGACCTCTCCCGCACCACGATCTCGAAGGATTTCTTCAACGACATACTGGAGAGCATGCAGGACCCCCTTTTCGTGACCGACGCGCAGGGCCTCATTACCTTGGCCAATCCCTCTTTGGCCGCATTGTCCGGCTACGGCAAAGAGGAGTTGATCGGCAGAGCCGCATCCATGCTGTTCGAGGAGAAGGTCGGCTTGTTCTCGGGCGCGAGCCTCGGCGGGCTTAAGGGACGGGACTCCTTGCAGAACATCAGCACGCATTTCATCGGCAAGTCCGGGGAGAAGACGCCCATCCTCTTCACCGCTTCGGTCCTGAGATCAAAAGACGGTCAAACAGCGGGGTACATCGGAGGCGCCAAGGACGTCAGCGGGATCAAAAAACTGGAGGCGAGGATGCAGCAGTCCGAGAAGCTCTCCGCGCTGGGTCAGCTCGCCGCCGGCGTGGCGCATGAGATCAACAACCCCCTGGGCGTCATCCTCGGGTTCTCCCAAGGCATGTCGCGCCAGGTCAAGCCCGGCGACGCGCTGGAGCTGCCGGTCAAGTCCATCGAGCGCGAGGCCCTGCGCTGCAAGAACTTGGTTCAGAACTTGCTGACCTTCTCGCGCACCTCCCGGTCCGACCGCGGCATTATCGACCTCAACGAGACCGTGGAGCAGGCCATGGCTTTGATTCAGATCCAGGTGAAGATGACCCAGGACCGGCTGCGGGTCGACTTGGCCAAGGACCTTCCGAAAATCCTCGGCAACAAGAACCAGCTCCAACAGGTCGTCCTGAACCTCGCCAAGAACGCCGTCGACGCCATGCCCAACGGCGGGACCCTGTCGATCGCGACCGAGCTGCTGGAGGACAAGCCGCACTCCTGGATCTGCCTGAAAGTCGCCGACACCGGCACCGGGATCCCGGCCGCGCTGCTGACGAAAATCTTCGAGCCCTTCTTCACGACCAAGCCGGCGGGCCAGGGCACGAGCCTGGGCTTGAGCCTGATCAGCGAGATCGTCCAGAAGCATTCCGGGACCATCGACGTGGACAGCCGGCCGGGGGGAACGGTCTTCACGGTCAAGCTGCCCGTCAAGACGGGACGAGAGATGGAGGAGCGCGTGAAGTCGATCGAGCTCGAGAAGCTCGCGACGACCTCCGTCGTCCCTTACGACGAGCGCTGAACGCCCATGCGAGGATCGAAAAGAGTTTTGATCGTGGACGACGAAGAGGGGATGCGCGACATGCTGCGGTGGTACCTGGGCGGCTCCGGCTTCGACATCGCGACGGCCAGCGACGGGGAGGAAGCCCTGGCCGTCGTCGCACGCGGCGGCGTCGATCTGATCGTAACCGACCTCACGATGCCGCGGCTGGGCGGGTTCAAACTCCTCGAGGCCCTGAGCCGCGACGAGAAGCGGCCGGCGGCTATCGTCATCACCGGCTTCGGGACCGTCGAGATGGCCGTCTCGGCCATGCGCCGCGGCGCCTCCGATTTCCTGCTCAAGCCGTTCGACCCTCAGCACCTGATCGCACGCATTAAGGAGATACTCGTATGAACAATTCAGCCAAGATCCTCGTCGTCGACGATGAGCGCGGGATGCGAGAAATGCTCGCCCACGAGCTCGGCAAGCAGGGCTACCGCGTCGCGACGGCCCAGGACGGACGCCAAGCCCTGGAGCGGCTGCGCGACGAGGACATCCAGCTCGTCATCAGCGACGTCAAAATGCCCAACCTGGGCGGCCTGGAAGCCTTGGCGGCCATCAAGAAGATCAACCCCGATGTCGAGGTGATCCTGGCCACCGGCTACGCGACCGTCGACGACGCGGTGGAGGCCATGAAGCACGGCGCCTATGACTTCATCCAGAAGCCCTTCCATATCGACGCTCTGCTGGCGCTGGTCGAGAAGGCGCTCGAGAAAAGAGAGCTCAAGGCCGTCGTCGGCCTTTACGAGGCCAGCAAGGCCATGTTCCAGACGATCAAGCTCGACGAACTGCTGCCGCTGGTCGCCAGGCTGACCCGGTCGGTCCTGCGCGCCGACGAGGTCCAGGTCATGCTGCTTAACGACGGCAGGCTCGAGACCGCCGCGGCGCTTGGGGCGGTATCCTTGAGGGAAGGGGCGAGCCTCGTCCATCCCCTGCGCGCCGACGGCGAGACCTTCGGAGAGCTGCGCGTCGGCCGGGCCTCCCGCGCCGACCCATTCAACGCCGCCGATGAGCGCCACATGACGATCTTCGGCGCGCAGCTCGCCCAGGCGGTCTATAACGCGAGAATGGTCAAGCGTCTGCAGGAGGCTCAAGGCCGGCTCATTCATTCCGAACGGATGAACGCCGTCGGGCGGCTCGCCTCCGGCGTGGCCCACGAGCTCAACAACCCTCTGGCGAGCCTGCTGGGCTTCGCCCAGCTGCTCATCCAGGAAAGCGCTCTCAGCGCCGGCCAACGCAAGGACGTCGACTGCATCATGGAGCAGGGCCAGCGCTGCAAGACCATCGTCTCGGACCTGCTCCAATTCGGCCGCAAGCGCGAACCGAAGAAGGAGGTCGTCCCGGTCGCTTCTTTGGTCGAGTCGGTGCTCAGGCTTGCGCGGCTCGACATCGACTCGAAGAGAATCCAGATCAGCGTTGAGACCGACGACCCGGACGCCGCCATCCTGGCCGACGCCTTCCAGATGCAGCAGGTCTTCCTGAATCTGATCCTCAACGCGGCCCACGCCGTGGAGGACCGGCAAGACAAGCGCCTGGCGATCAAAGTCGCGTCCGGCTCCGGTAGGACTTTGATCCGCTTCACGGACAACGGCTCCGGTATGCCTAGCGAGGTCATCGGGAAAATTTTCGAGCCTTTCTTCACGACCAAACCCGCGGGCAAAGGGACGGGGCTCGGCCTCGCCGTCTGCCGCGACATCGTGCTTGCTCATGGGGGCGCCATCAACGCCGCGAGCGCGCCCGGACAAGGCGCGACCTTTACGGTCGATCTCGCCGCGGCCGCATCACGCAAAACCGAGACTGCTCATTTAAGCGAAACTTAAGCGCGGCATCAGTCCTTGGCAACCTTCGGGAGCTACCATTTCGGAGATGAAACGCGCGCCGCTGGCCCTGCTGCTCGACGACGACGACGCCATCGCCCGGCTCTGCCTGCGCCTGCTTCAGGGAAAGGAGTTGACACTGATCACGGCAGGCACCATCGCCCAAGCCCGCTGGCTCGCAAAGTCGCAGAGGTTCGACCTGCTGCTCTGCGACCTGGGCCTGCCCGACGGCGACGGGCTCGACTTCGTCGCGCACTTCAAGGCGGAATATCCGGCCGTCCCCGCCATCGTGATGACCGGCGCGCCCCGGCGGGGCCAGGCCGAGCGCGCCGCCGGGCTCGGCGTCGCGCGCTTCCTGCTCAAGCCTTTCAATACCCACGAAATCAAGGAGGCGGTGCGCGCCGCTCTCGCGTCGCCGCATGAAATTCAAAGGAGGAACGATGCATAGAACAAAGTCAGCCGCACTGCTCGCGCTGGCCGCCGCGACCGCCGGCTGCGGGATCCAAAGCCGGGTGCGCCAAGGCCAGGTCCAGAACACCATCGACCAAGCCCCCAACCGCGCCTTCTACGTCGAGGCCATCGGCATCGGCGCCTCGGACCCGGCGCTCAAGACCGATACCCAGCGCAAGGCCCTGTCCCGCGACGCGGCCATCGTCAAGGCTCAGTACGAACTGCTCTCCATGGTCAAGGGAGTGGAGCTCGAGGGCGGTGTCACGGTCGACCGCGCCATCGAGAAGGACTCCTCGCTCGAAGCCCGCCTCAAGGAGACGATCCGCGGCGCCGAGATCCTCAAGAGCGAGTTCACCTCCGACAACGGCTGCGTGGTGACCATGCGCCTGCCCAAGAACCGGCTCGAGAAGATGATGGGCGTGAGGTTCCGGTGAGAGGGCTGGCCCCGGGCCTGCTGGTCCTCTCGCTGGCCGGCTGCGCCGCTCTGAGTCCCCGCCCGCGCGGCGAGACGGTGACGGCCGAGGGCTGGGCCGCTCTCGACGCGAAGGACCCCTGCGGGACCAAGGCGCGGGCGCTGGCCGAGGCGCAACGGCGCGCGGTCGAGAAGGCCGCGGGGGTGACGGTGAGGGCCCGGACGACGGTCGAGGCGGCTGTCGAACTCAAACAGAAAATCACCGCCGACGCGCGCGGGCGCATCGAGCGCTTCGAGGTGCTTGAAGAGAAGCGTGAGGATGGGTTCCTCAAGGTGCGCATACGCGCCTTGCTCGTTCTTGAACCGGCCCCGGAGAAGCAGGACGCGTTTCCTCCGGACTTGAAGTTCGCGCTGGAGGTCCCCGCGGAAGCGGCGCAGGCCTTGCGCCAAGGTCTTCTCGATCGCGGCGGAATATTGGCGAGCGCCGAGGCCAAGCCCGACCTGTTGATCCGTGGAAAGGCTCAAACGAAGCCCTTCAGAGATCCTCGGGTTCGCCCGTTCTTTTCTTCGCGCGCCAGCCTGACCGTGGAGGCAGTCGACGCGGCCACGGGAACAGTCCTCTGGACCAAGACCCAGGAGGCCGCCGCGCTCGGCTCCGACCCCGAATCGGCCTCGGCTTCGGCCGTCGCCTCGGCCTCGGCGTCGCTGGCCGCGGCCGATGAGCTCGCGCGAGTCCTATGGAACCGGTTCTAGCCGGCTCCGCTAAAAATAGGGTATATTTGGACTCTCGGTCCAACGCGATGCCCAACAAGATATTGGTCGTAGACGACGACGCCTCGGTCCGGGGCGTGATCCAAAAATACCTCTCCTCGAGCGGCATGAGCGTCGTGCACACCGACAACGGCTCCGAGGCACTGATGCTGGTCCGCGAATCGAAGCCCGACATCATCCTCGTGGACGCCGAGATGCCGGGCCTCGACGGCCACTCGGTGTGCCGCGTCATTAAGAAGGAAGCGGCCACGCGTCACATCCCGGTCGTCATCATGTCTGGGCGGCTCATCGAAGAGAAAGACATATTGGCCGGCTTCGCCGGAGGCGCCGACGACTATCTCATGAAGCCGGTCTCGATGCCCATACTCCTCGCCCGGCTACAGGCGGTCCTACGCCGCTATTCGGCGGTCGTCAGGAGCGAGGCCAAGCTCAAGAAGTCGGGCATCGAGCTCGATCCCGAAGGGCGGACCGTCAAGGTCGACGGCAAGTCAGTGTCCCTGACGCGCAAGGAGTTCGACCTGCTGGCCACCTTGATCAGCAAGCCCGGCCGCGCGCTGGGCATCACCTACCTCCTCGAGACGGTCTGGGGCTACGATCCCGCCGACTACAACGACCCCGGCACCGTCGAGGTCCACGTCTCCCACCTGCGCAAGAAGCTCGGGGCCAAGCTCGCCAAGCGCATCGTCAGCGTCACCGGCCACGGCTACAAGTTCGCAGAGTAACATCCGCCTCCGAACTTAAGCTCTTCTTATTTTCCGCGTAAGCCGGAGCACAGCTTGATCCGTTATCCTCCCGTCATGAGCAAGCAGCGGGACGACGGAGGAACGATGAAGCGCCTGACCCGGAGATTCGGCTGGACCGCTGGATTGCTCCTCGCCTCGCCGGTCCTGGCCGCGAGCGGCCTCAAGGCCATCGCCCGGGACCTCGCCGCCGCGGCCCGCGGCGCCCGCATCTCGCGAGTCGCCGTCCTGCCCTTCGCCTCGGCCGAGGGCGGAGACAGCCGCGAGGGCTGGAACATCGCGGAGCGGCTCACCACGCCTCTGGTGCGCACCGGCAAGGTCCAGGCCGTCGAGCGACAACTGCTCGACAGGATCATGGGAGAGCACTCGCTGGGCCGCACCGGCCTGCTCGACCAGGCGCTCGTGCGCCGCATCGGCAAGGTCTCGGCCGCGGAGGGCATCGTCACCGGCAGCTACGTCACCGTGGGCCGTCAAGTCGTCGTCAACGCCCGCCTCATCGACGTCGAGACCGGCATCATCATCGCGGCCTGCGAGCGCGAGGCCGAGCGCGACTGGCTCGACGCGCCGGGCCTGTTTTCCTGGTCCTCCGGCCGCGACGGCGCCATCGAGATCCCCGCCCCCGAGCTGTTCGTCGAGGCCCCGCCCGTGCCCGCGGAACCCTTCCTCGAGCTGCGCGACGCGCCCGCCTCCGATCCCTGCGCCAACGCGCCGATCCGGATCGACAGGATGGAGAGCTCGATCCTCGACCTCAAGGCCCGCTACTGGGCGCTCAAGTTGCGTCAAGGCCTGGCTCTGTCCCAGATCAAGGTCAACCCCGGCTCGACCATCTCGGACCCCGAGCTCAAGCAGGAGTTCTACGACCGCCTGGCGCGCTGGTACCGCGGCGGCGCCGTCCCCGCGCTGTCGCCGACCGAGGTGCAGCGCTTCGTGGCCGTCGACCAGAAAGCCTATTCCCTTTATCAGCAGTGCGGAATCTGAGTTCAAAGGAGAAACGATGAAACCCGCCACCATCCTCATCGCCGACGACAACGCGGCCATACGCCGCGTGCTGGCGCGCAGCCTCGCCTCCCCGGACCTGGACACTTTGGAGGCCTCGGACGGCCTCAAGGCGCTGGAGGCGGTCCGCGCCCTGCGCCCGGACCTGATCCTTCTCGACGTGCGCATGCCGGGGATGAACGGGCGCGAGGTCTGCAAGGTCCTTAAAAGCGACTCCGCGACCCGAGACATTCCCATCCTGCTGCTGACCGGGCTCTCGGAGCTCGACGAGGAGGCCGACGGGCTCGGCGCCGGCGCCGACGACTATGTGACCAAGCCTTTCAACCTCAACGAGCTTCAAGCCCGAGTGAACGCCCTGCTGCGCCGCTGCCGGATAGAGGAGGAGTCCTCATGAAGACCAGAATCCTGATCGCCGACGACGAGGAGCAGATCCGAAAGACCTTGAAGCGCACCTTTCAGGCTCGCCCGCTGGACTACGAGGTGCTCAGCGCCGCGGACGGCTCCCAGGCCCTGTCCATGGCGCTGAGCGAGGCCCCGGACCTGATCCTCCTCGACGTGTCCATGCCGGGCAAGGACGGCTGGCGCGTACTCGACGAGCTGCGCGGCAGTCCGCTCACCAGCATGATCCCCGTGATCATGGTCACGGGCCTCTCCGACGTACCCTGCCGCGTGGGCGGCTTCAACCTGGGAGCCGACGACTACGTCGCCAAGCCGTTCTCGATCGAGGAGCTTCGGGCGCGCGTCAGACGCCTGCTCTGCCGCGTGCGCCGCGACATCGGCGCCAACCCCCTGACGCGCCTGCCGGGCAGCCCCGCCATCGAGGAGGAGGTCAGCCGCAGGATCAGGGAAGGCAAGCCCTTCGCCTTCGGCTACGCCGACATCGACCGCTTCAAGTCGTACAACGACCGCTACGGCTTCGCCTTGGGGGATTGGGCGATCCAAGAGACCGCGCGCCTGCTTTCCGGCGCGCTGGCAAGCGTCGAGGAGGCGTTCCTGGGCCATATCGGCGGGGACGATTTCGTCTTCATGACCTCTCCCGCGCAGGCGCCGGCCGTCGCGCAGAAAATGGCCACGGCGTTCGACCGCCGAGTCCTCGACTTCTACGCGGAACCGGACCGCGCGCGGGGCTTCATCGAAGCGAAGGACCGGGAGGGACGCTGGCGGCGCTGGCCTCTGATCCGCCTCTCGATGGGGATCGTGACCAACGAGCGCCGGCGGCTGCAGCATTACGCAAGGGTCGTCCAGGTCGCCTCGGAGATGAAGGCTTTCCTCAAGTCGACTCCGGAGCGGGGCTTGAGCCGCTTTGCATTCGATCGGCGCTCGGCGTAGGGAACCGGCATGCAGCCCGACACGGCCTGCCTCACCTACCAAGAGCAAACGGCCTTCCACTACCAGGAGCTCGCCTTCTGCGTAGTCATGGGGTCCATCGCCGTGATCAACCGCGACAACCCGCTGGTCCTCTATCCGGACATCCTGTGGGCGTTCCTGGCCCTGCTGGGAGTCAACCTCGGCTATCAGCTGGCCCTGCGGCGGTCCCGCGGCCGGCAATCGGTCCCGCTTATCGCCATGACCGCCAATCTCGCCCTGATCTCATATGCCCTCTCGGTCTCGGGCGGCGGCCAATCGAGCTTCTGGCCCATGTACCTGCTCCCCATCTTCACCGCCTGCCTCTATCTCGAGCTCCGCCACGTGCTGCTGGCCGTGGGCATTGGCGCTGCCTTCCTCGGCTATTTCTACCTGGAAGACATCTGGAACTCCATCCCTTGGGAGCCCTGCGAGCTGGTCATCAAGGCGGGCGTGCTGGCGCTGGCCGCCGCGGTCACTTTGCCGCTGGCCCGTCGGGAGCGGCGGCAGCGCGCCGAGCTCCAGGCCAGCCGGGAGAAGCTGGACCTCGCGGCTCTCGCGCTCGAGCGCAAAGCCGCGACCGATCTCGAGGCGATCAAACGCGAGGGACTCAAGGAGCTTGCCCCGCGCATCGCGCACGACATCAACAACCCGCTCGCCGTGATCATAGGGAGCGTCGAGCTCCTCATGAAGGACGCGCCCGGGGGCTCCCAACAGCGCGAAGACCTCGAACGCATCCAGCGCGCCGCCGGACGCTGCGTCAAGCTCGCCAACAGCCTCCTGACGGAGGCGGCACGATGAGGATCCTGATCGTCGACGACGAGGAGGGCGTCCGCGACGTCTGCGAGCGCGCGTTGAGGCTGAACGGGCACGAGGTGTCCTGCTGCGCCTCGGGAGAGGACGCCCTGCCGCGGCTGGGCGAGCCGTGGGACCTGGTGCTGACCGACCTCACCATGTCGGGAAAAGTCGACGGCAACGAGGTGCTCCGGCGCGCCCGCGCCGCGGGAGAGGCCGACGTCGTGCTGATGACGGTCTATCCCTCGCTCGACTCAACCATCGCCGCGGTCAAGGACGGAGCCTGCGACTATCTGCTCAAGCCTTTCAGCCTGGGCTCGCTGAAGGAGCTGGTCCGGCGCCGCGAGGAAAGCCGCCGCCAAGCCCGGCGCCCGCGCCAGACGATCGCGCGCTTCCTCTCCCCCCAGATCGCCGAGCACGTCCTCCAGGCAGCGGACGGCGCCGCCGAGCGCCGCGAAATCCGGATGGCGACCATCCTCTTCGCCGACGTGCGCCGCTTCACGCCGTTTACGGAACTCGTCGGCCCGGAGGACGCCGCCTCGCAGCTCGACGAGATGCTGGCCTGCCTCATCGAGGCCGTCCAGACCGAGGGCGGGAGCATCAACAAGTTCATGGGAGACGGCGCCATGGCGCTGTTCGGAGCGCCCCGGGACCATAAGGAGCCGGCCGCGGCGGCCGCGAGGGCCGCCCTGCGCGCCCGCGCGGCGACGCAGAAACTGGGCCGGCTCGAGTTCGGCTTCGGCATCAACAGCGGACCGGTCGCCGCGGGGTGCCTGGGCAACGCCCAGCGCGCGGAGTACAGCGTCATCGGGAGCGCCGTCAACATCGCCTCCCGGCTCGAAGAGGCGGCGCATCCGGGGCAGATCTTGATCGGACCGGGCGTCTACGCAGCGTTGGACGAGCGGTTCGTCTGCGCGCCCGCGAGACTCATGGAGTTTCCGGGAGTCGGCGGACCACTGTTCGTCTCGGAGCTTGTCCGCATCAGGTAAGCGCTAAGCCGGGCGAGGCCGGGACGACGAAGGGCGCTGCTGGAGGACGCGGCGCACCAAGCGCAGGAACTCGGTGCGCAGGAAAGGCTTGGGCAGCACGGGGACGTCCAGCTCCGCCAACTCCTTCGCCAAGGATCGATTGAGAACGTCGCCGGTAACAAAGATGAACGATGGAGGCCGGGTCAAACCCCGTGACGCCTGCAGAAGCTGCGTGCCCTTGGACGGCCCCAGGTCGATGTCGGTGATGACCAGGTCGAACTCGTCGTCCTCGATCCTGCGCATGATCGTCCGGCAATCCGTCGAGGCGCTGGCGATCAGTCCGTCTTCGGCCAGCAGCCTCAGCATCAACTGCACGAGCTCCGGCTCGTCGTCGACGACGAGCACACGGCGCCCCGGCATTGAGGGAGGCAGCTGCATCACGGTTTCTGGCTCGGGCAGATCCGCCGGGCAGGTTGGGAATCCGGCCACGAAGCGCGCGCCTCCCGCGGCGACGTCTTCATACCGCAGGTTCCCGCCGAACTCCGAGACGATCTGCTTCGAGATCGAGAGCCCCAATCCCGTGCCCTGCCCCGCGGGCTTGGAGGTATGGAAGGGCTCGAAGATCACTTCGCGCTTCTCGCGCGGGACGCCGGGGCCGTTGTCTTCTATCTCGACGCTCGAGCCCTCCGCGTTCGAGCGTGTGCGCGCGCGGATGACGCGCGGCCCGATGCGCCCCTTGAGCGCGTCGCAGGCGTTGCTCAGCAGATTGACCAGGACCTGCTGGAGCTTCTGGAACTCGCCGGCGATTTGCGGGACACCGGGGTCCAATTCGACTTCCAGTTTGATGCCTTCGGTCTTGATCAGCCGGTACTCGAAAAGGGCCAAGGTGGATTGGACGACGTAGTTCAGAGAAAGACGCTGGCGCACGGCCTTGTCTTGGCGGACGAACAGGAGAAGACCTTGCACGATGTCGCGGCAGCGCAGAGCGCTTTCGTAGAGCAGCCGCAGGTCCTCCTTCTCCTCCGGCTTGGCGGGCAGGTCCTTGAGGAGTTCCGCAAAGCCCGTCACCGCCGCCAAAGGATTGTTGAGCTCGTGGGCGACGCCTGCGATCAGGGATCCTACGGCGGTCATCTTCTCCGCCTGGATCAGCTGGGACTGCAGCCGCTTCTTCTCGGTCTCGTCCTGCAGGACCACGAACCATTCTCGCGCGCCGCCGGGTCCGGCGCTCTGCCCCGTCCAGCTGAGGTTAAGGTCGAGCTTACGGCCGTCGCGAGACGAACCCGCCGCCTCGGCTTGGCGGATGGCTCCTTCGGTCTCGACTTGGCGCTTTAAGAGACGATAGGTCTTGTCGCCGAAGATCACGGAGAGCGTCCGGCCGAAAGCCTCCGTGGGCTGGTAGCCGAAGAGGGCCTCCGCGCGGCGGTTCCAGAGCGTGATCCTGAAATTCTGGTCGAGGCCCACCACGGCGTGAGGAGAGTTCTCGACCGCGGTCCGGTAGCGCGCCTCGGAGGCGACGATCGCGTCCACGAGTTGGGCGTTCTCCAAGGCCAAGCCCGCCGCGCCGCAAAAGAGCGATAGGCTGCGCATCTGGCTCGTCGGGATGGTTTTTCCGGCCAAGGGCGCGCTCAGACAGATGACCGCGATCACGCGCTCGCGGACCACGATGGGCGCGCCGCAGAACGACTTGCCCCCAATGCGGGTGACCCCCTCCCGGTCGCAGCGCGGGTCGTTCATGGCGTCTTCCACGTAGATGGGTTCGCGCGCGCGCGTGATCTGGGCCAGGATATGCCCGCTCTCCAAGGAGATCACGCGCCTTCTGACCTCGTCGTCGGTCAGCCCCACCCCCTCCATCCCGTGGACGCAGGCTCCGACGACCTGCCCGCGCGCCTCGTCGACCCAATAAAGAATGCCGCGCTCGAACCCGAGCCCTTGGACCGCGGCCTCGAGGCTCGCCTTGCCGATGGCGTCGCGGCCGAGCTGCCGGAGGACGGCGTCGTTCATGCGGTGCAGCGCGGTGAGCTCGCGGACTCTCTGCATAAGGTCCTCGGTGCGGGCCTTGAGCCGGTCGGCCATGACGTTGAAGGACTCCGCCAACGCCGACACCTCCCCCGGGCCCGCGACCTCGACGCGCACGCCGAGATCGCCTCCGGCGTAGGCTTCGGAAGCGCGGACCAGCGCCTGGAGCGGCCGCAGCAACGTGCGCACCTGGCGCGTGATGATGAGCACAAGAAGCGTCGAAGCGATGAGGGCGAAGAAGAAGGTCATGGTGCTGACCCAGGCGAGGTTTGCGATGAAGTCGCGCCGGTCGACGACCGTGACCACCGACCAAGGCGTGCCCGGGATGGCGACCACCGAGGTGAGCGTCTCGCGCGATGACGGGGACAAGCCCTCGTAAAACCGCCCGAGCGGCCGCGCGGAGAGGAAGCTGCGGCCCGAGACACCCAGGCGCAACCTTCCCAGCGAGTCGTAAACCGGTTCAAGGCTTACGGCGAAAACCAAAGCCCCGCGAAAGCGTCCCGCTTCATCCACGATCGGTGTGCCGTAGCGCACGATCGGAGCGTTATGCCATGGGACGCGGATGATCGGGGAGACCAACCTCTGGCCCGGCTTGAGTTTCTTGAGAGAGACGAAATAATCCTTCTCCTCGAGAGGGCGGTCGGGAACGACGATCCGGCCATCCTTGACGATGCAAATCTTGCGGCCCGAGGCGTCCAAGTAGGCCAGGCGCGGATAGGCGCCCGAGCGCCGCTCGAGGTCGAGCAGCATGCGCTCGATCTCGCGCCGGTAGACTTCGGCCTCCTGATCGAGGCCGTACTCGACGTTCATGTAATGGTCCTTGAACAAGGGCGATTGGGAGATGGTGGCGAGGTCGTTGTCGCGCTGCTTGAAGTAGGCCTTGACTTGGGCGGCGGCGGCCTGCGTGACGGCCGCGATGCCTTGCTGGGTCTCCCAAAGGATCACGCCGCGGGCGATAAGGTAGGTCGACAGCGATATTGCCAGTGTCGTGGTGAGTGAGACCGGCAGAATCCAGACAAGGAGCCTGGTTGAAAGGGAGCTCTGCCGCGACTTAGGGGGCTCCATAGGCCATAGTGTAATCCCTTAAGCCCGTTTGCGCAACTCGGCCGCTGAATTCAGGTCGATCCGAGCGCGACTTCGACCCTCATCTTGGACGCGGCGTTTAGCGCTCTATAATCCTTACGACGTCAGGCCGCTTAGGATCGAAGCGCGGAGCGAAGATCACCAACGCCTCGAGCACGCTGGCTCCGGTGTGGAAATCATGCGGCACGCGCGGCGGGATGAACACATGCTCGCCGACCTTGAAGCGAACCTGCCTGCTGCCGACGCACCCGTAGCCGGAGCCTTTCAGCACGTAGAAAAACTCCGACATCTTCGCGTGATGGATCGCCGGAAGATGGCTGTGAGGCGCGACCGTAATCTTGAGCGCCGAAAAAGGGCCCCGTCCCCCCGGGGTCAGCTCAAAGATGCGCAAGCCGTGGAATCGCTTTGTCTGAGCCCGAGAAAGCCGAACCGGCCTATTGCTTTTCGCTTTGCTCATGTTCGGGATAGGCGTCGTCGAAGTAGGGCATGCCCGTGATGGACGGTTCGAATCGGACCCTCGTGTTGACGCCGTAGGTCCTGATCTTCTGATAGGTAAAGGGGCTCAACGCCTGCTCGTACACATAGCGGTCCACTTCCTGGCCAAGGCGGTCCTGCTCCTTCGGGTCGAGCGTCGCGACCATGCCGTCGAGCCGCCGGTCGTACTCGGGGCTGCGCATGATGCTGAAAGGCGAGCGCGAGTAGAGAAAGATCGATTGGACGAAGAAGGAGTGCGCGAGAGGATCGGGGCATCCGCCGAACGTGAAGTCCCATCCCCCCTTTTGTATGTCCTCGCTCAGCGTCGCGTCCGGGCTCTTGTGGATCTCGAGCTTCATGCCGGCGCGCTCCAACTGCTTGGCCAAGATCTTGGCGGAGCGCTCCGTCTGGTACTTGATGATCACCTTCAGGCGCACGCCTTTCGGGTAACCGGCTTCCCTGAGGAGCTCCCTGGCTTTCTTCGGATCATAAGGATACGGCTTGAGCTCCGGATTATGGCCGATCTCTCCCGGCATCGAGAGCGACGCCAGCGGCTCCCCGTTACCGAGCAGGTCGAACCGGATCAGTTCCTCCCGATTGATCGTGAGGTTCAGCGCTTGGCGCACGCGCAGGTCGGAAAGCGGCCCCGTGCTAATGTTGATGCTCCCTCCGACCGTGTAGAAGCTGCGCTTCTTGATGATGCGGGCCACCCGGCCTTTCATCACCTGCAGCGTGAAGGTTCCCGGCAGTTCCGTGACGATGTCCACGTCTCCTCTAAGCAAGGCCGCGGCCTGGCTGCCCGGTGACAGGAACCGGAAGACCAGCCTCTTGAAATGAGGCAGTCCGGGCGCCCAATAGCGGTCGCTGGCGTTCATGACGATCTGTTTCCCCTTGACCCATTCGACGAAGCGGAACGGCCCCGTGCCGACGGGATGCTCGGCGGCGTAGACCTCCCCCTTCTCAGAGACATAGCCGGATGGGCTGATCAGCACGAGCGCGGCCAGCCAGTTCATCAGGATGCCGTCAGGATACTTCGTCTTGATGCGCACGGTATAGAGACCCGTCTCCTCGACCTTCTCGATCGATCCCAGAAACCCGGCCGCCGGGAAGCCGGTCTTCGGATCGAGATAGCGTTCGATCGAGAAGCGCACCGCCTTGGAATCGAACGGCTCGCCGTTGTGGAAAACTACACCGTGGCGAAGCTTCAGCTCAAGCGTCTTGTCGTCGATCCAGGCCCACTCGGTCGCCAACGCGGGCCGAATGCGTCCTTCGTTGTCGATGCGGGCCAGCCCCTCGAACATCTGCTGGAGCAGGGTGTAGTTCTTTTCGACGAACTGCTTGGGCGGATCGAGCGTGGCGGGGTCGGCGACGTCGTCGGAGACCACCAAAGTATCGCGACGCGCGAGCGTGAGTGCGGGCGCGGCCCAACCGGGGGACGCCAGCGACAGGACGGCCGTGACGAGGAGAAGGCTAAGCCTTGCGGCCGATGATCGCCGTAGACGGATAAATGCTCCCGACGCCGACCCGCTTGTGGGAGATGTCTTTGAATCCATGTCGGCGCATCCAGCCCGCATATTCCTTAAGATTATAGACATTTCCCCTTCCCGTGAATACGAGCAGATGGACCGCAAGCATCGCGGCGAATTTAGGAGATGTGAGCCCGGAATCCGAGACGTAGTCGTGAATCACGAGCCTGCCGCCCAGGCGCAAAGCCTCGTACGCTTTCTTGACGAGCTTGAGGTTGTTTTCTTCATTCTCGCAATGAGTTACGTTCGAGATCAGCGCCAAGTCGAACTCGTTCTCGCCGAAAGAGTCGGTCAAGAAGTCCGCCGGACGGTACGCGAACCGCTCCGAGTGTCGGTGGGGCTTCAGAAGTCCGCGCGTGACGCCGAGCGTGCGCGGCAAATCCAGAAGGACGGCCTCTATCCTCGGATTTTTTTCCACGATGGCGGCGCTGTAGACGCCGGGGCCGCAGCCGATGTCGAGAGTCCGCGAGACGCGTCCGAGGCCGAGCTTGCCCGCCAGGTCCCGCGCCGGTCCCCGCGCCACGTCTCCCATCGCCTTGATGTAGTCGCCGGTGAAGGCGTCCTTGTGTATCCACTCGAGAAGGGAAAGGCGCGGGGCCCCTGTCTTGACGACGGATTTCAAGTCCGACCAGGCGTCCCAAGTCTGCTCCTGGTACTTGAGATTGTTTCCTTTGTAATTGGGGCTGGTCGACACGAGCAAGTCCTTGCTCAACGCGGAATTCGCGTACCGCGAGCCCCGCTTATTGAGGAAGCCGAGCGCCGCGTTCGCGTCGAGAAGGATCCCCACGGCCCTGCGGTCGAGCCCGAGTCTGCGCCCCAAGGCCTCCGCCGTGCGCCGTCCTTTCTCGATCTCGGTGAAAAGGTCGTAATGCAGAGCGACCATCAGCGATTTCGAGCTGCGATAGGCCAGGACCACCTCGAGCAGCTTGCTGTGATCGTCGGAAGTCTTCTTTTTCATTTGATTGTCAGGCCGCGGCCAACTCCTTTTGAATAGCTTGAACCCTCGCCCCCATCGGAGGCACGGCGTGGAGATCGACGGCGACCTCGACGACGCACGGTCCCTTCAACGCCAAGGCTTGCCGCAGGACCGGCCCCAGTTCCCCCGGCCTCTCGACCAGGAACGAGGCGGCACCCATCGCCTCGGCGATCTTCACGATCTCCAGCCGGCTTCGGAAGATCGAGCTGACGAACTTGCCGTTGTAGAGCATCCGTTCGCCGTGGTAGATCATGCCATGGCCTCCGTTGTTGATCACGACCCAGACCACGGGAACATCGTGCTCGACGGCGGTGTGGACCTCCATCCCGTTCATCGCGAAAGCCGCGTCTCCGACCAAAGCGACGACGGGGCGTTCGGGAGCGGCGAGTTTGCCGCCGATGCTGCCGGCCACGGCGTAACCCATGCTGGCCATGCCCATGTTCACGAAGAAGCAGCCCTCGCGATGGACCGGGAAATACCGCCCCGCCCAGGTCCGGATCGTCCCGTTGTCGACGAAGAGGGCCGCGTCCCGAGGCAGGGACTCGCGCAGCTCGCGCAGGACGGCCCGGGGCTTGAGCGGCCCCTGCGAGGATTCCTCGTCGTCGATCTCGACAGGCGCGGGGAGCGCCGGCTCGGGCCGCCTAGGATAAACGTCGGGAGCTTTATGCGTCTCTCGTTCCATCTGGAAGCGCAGCTCGGAAAGCACCGTGCTTGCGTCGCCCACGAGCGCGACATCGACCGGAAAGTTTTTTCCAATCTCGTCCTGATCGATGTCGATCTGCAGGAAGGACTTCTTGCGGGACAGCCTCGCGTCCCAGCCGCATGAGGAGACCTCCCCGAGGCTCGTTCCGATCACGAGCAAGGCGTCGCTCTGCGTCCCCGCGACATACTCGCGAATGCTCGGCTCCCCCGACTGGCAGAAGACTCCCAGCGAGAGCGGATGATCCTCGGGAAAGGCGCCCTTGGCCTTGAACGTCGTCGCGACGGGGATGCGGAAACGCTCGGCCAATTCCTTAAGAGGCCCCCAAGCCCTGCCCAGGTTGACCCCGTGCCCGGCGAGCATGACGGGACGGCGCGCGCCCAGCATCCGGGCGGCCGCCTCCTTGACCGCGGCTCTGTCGAAGACATGCCCGTCGAACCTGAACTTCGCGCTGGGCAGCAATTCATCGAGCACCGGCTGGGTCGCGAAATTGCACGGGAGATTGATGTGCACGGGCCCGGGCCTGCCGCCGGTCATCAGGCGCAACGCCTTGCGCATAGTAAAAGCGGTCGAGTCCGGATGCTGGATCATCGTGCTCCACTTCGTGACGGGGCGATACAAAGCCACCGTATCCACGCTCTCGGGGCTGCTCTCTTGAAAAGCGCCTTTGCCGAAATGATGCGTCGGGACCTGGGCGGTCAACACGAGGATCGGGATGTGGTCGGCATAAGCGACGGCTACGCCGGTCAGCGCGTTCGTGGCTCCCGGCCCCGTCGTCGTGCAACAGACCCCGATCCGTCCCGAGACCCGGGCGTAGCCGTCCGCCATGAACGCCGCGCCGGCCTCGTGCTTGGTGAGGATGGGTTTGATGACGCCGCGGTCATAGAGGGCTTCGTAGAGCGCGATGATCGGCCCGCCGGGGATGCCGAATATATATTCCACACCTTCCTGTTCCAGATAGCGCAGAAGGAGACGGACGGCGGGGACGGTGGAGGACTCTCCTGCGCGCATTTGCGCCCCCTGGTCCGCGGATGGGAGCGTCACGGCCTTCGAAAGCAGCATCGCAGATCAGGGCATGCGGCCGAGCTTAATTCACGGAGACGGAGCCCTGCTCCAGCTCGAGCAGCTCCGCGGCCTTGGCCTTGAGCTCGGCCGTGGGCAAGGGTTTCTGGAAAAAGCCGTCCGCCTCGGATTTCAAGAATGCCTCGGCCTCCGCCGGCAGGGGCTCGCCGGTGATGGCGACGATCTTGATGGGCCGGGTCTGCTCGCTGGACTTGAGCACCTTGCAGACCTCGATGCCGTTGACCTGCGGGATGCGGATGTCGAGGATCAACAGGTCCGGGGCATCCTTGCCTATGGCCATCAGGGCCTCCAAGCCACCCACGCAAGTCTGGATCTCGACGCCGGAAAGGGCTTGCAATGTGCGCCGCAACATGCGCTGCACCGCCGGATCGTCCTCTACGATGAGGATCTTTTTAGCCTTATGGGTCAGGTCCTCAGGAATGGGCATGTCGAACCGCTTCATGAAGTCGAGGAGGTCGGGCATCTGGATGCGGCGGTGGCCTCCCGGCGTGACGCGGGCCTTGAGCTTTCCTCTATTGACCCAGTTGATGACGGTCGTGTGGAACACGCCGCAGGCCTTGGCCACCTCGAAGGTGGTGAACGCTCGCTCTGTAATTATCATAAGTATTATAATTTTAGTAATCTTGTGCTAGAGTGTCAACTCTAAAAAAATATGAAGCGCATACTCGTGGTGGACGACGACCCGGATTTCCGCCGCATGATCGCGCGAACCCTCGAGAAGCACGGCATGATCGCCGTGGCGGCCGGCACCACGACGGAGACCCGCGCGGCCGTGACGCTCGAGGAGATCGACGCGGTGCTCCTCGACATAGTTTTGGGAAAGGAGAACGGCTGGGAGATTTTGCGGCAATTACGCGGGCTAAGCGACGTGCCGATCCTGCTGATGACCGGGGCCGAGGTGGACGCTGGGATGCGGCTCGACGCCGAGAAGCTCGGCGCCCAGGGCGTGCTCCAGAAGCCTCTGGAGGCGGTCCGGCTGATTAAGGAAATCGAAAAGATATTTCAACGTTAGGGCTTCCCAGGAGGCACGCCTGATGTTTCATGGATCCGGATATTTTAGAACAACGCTGATTCTGTCGGCGTTGGCATACCCAGCCATCACCGAAGCCAAGATCCAGTTCACCGGCTACGGCGACTTCCAGGCGACCGCGCACACGGGGGCCAGGATCTACGGCTCCCCGCCGGCCCTGGCCACCTTCAAGATCAACGACGCGACCTCGGTCCACAGTCGCGGCTTCAACGTGAACAACGTCGGCCTCTTCGCCACGACGAACCTGCGGGAGAACATGAATTTTCTCGTGGACTTGACCTACCGCCAGATCGCCAACACGGTCAAGGAGATCCGCGTGCAGTACGCGTATTTGGAACACTTCCTCCCGAACGACTACAGCTACAGGGCGGGAAAGATCACGCTCCCTTTCGGCTATTACAACCAGAACCGTTTCTACGCCTTCCAGCGCGTGGAGTTGACCGCCCCGGTCTTTCAGAGCGCGATCTTGGGGCTTCCCATCGCCGACGTCGGCGCCTCGGGGCAGAAGCGGTTTCCGACGCAGGCCGCGCGGATCGACGTGGACGTCTACGCCGTCAACGGCTACGGCGGCCTGGCGGCCGATCCGCAGAAATTCCGCTCCCCCACCTTGCCGGGCGCGCTCGCCGTGTCGGGCAACCTCGCGGCCGCCGACAAGAACGGCAAGCCGGGCTTCGGCGGACGGGTCACCTTCGCGGAGATCGCGGGGCGAAAGATCGAAACGGGGGTTTCCTACTACGTCGACGCCTGGAACCCCGCAGGGTCGAAATATTTTCAAATGTGGAACGGCCATTTCCATGCCATCGTCGACCGCCTGGACCTCGTGGCCGAGTATCTCCACCTGGACGTGTCGGGCGACGCGGGCTTCGCGGCGGCGGTCGGCGACACGCATTGGAAGACGGACGGCTATTTCGCCACGGTCTCCTATCCGCTTTGGAAGATCCAAGACATGCCGCTGACGCCGTTCGCGAGCTCCGAATGGACCTACTCGCGCGGCCATCACAACGGCGGGGGGCAGGAAAAGCTGTCGGGCTACCGCGCCGGACTCGCGCTGCAGCCCTGGGACATGGTGCGGGTCAAGCTGGAATACGGGTTCCTGAACTACGTCCTGCCCTTGTCGGGGCAGGGCGACCTCAGATTGGACATTCACAGCGTGATCATGGGCCTTGTCGTGACCTTTTGACCAAAATGAACGCGGCGAGGATCTTCCCGGTGATGTGTACTCTCCTGCTTGCGGCCGCGGCGCCTTCGCTCGGCGCCGAACGAAGGATCACGGTCGTCGTCGACGCTCAGGATGCCTTGAAGGCGCCCGTCCTGGCGCGCCTGAGGAAGGCATTCCAAGGAAGCCCCCTGCCGACCATCCACCAGTTCGATCGCTCGGAGATGTCGGACGCCATACAGAGGGGGCGGCTGCTGGCAGCGCTTCAAAACAGCGACCTCCTCGTGGCGATCGGCGACTCAGCCACGGAATTGGTCCTCAGAGAGCTGGAGGATGTCTCGGTCTATTTTGTCGGCGGCAGCCTGATCGAAGGAGGCCGGCTGGCCTCAGCGTCCCTCGCTGGAATACTCTCTTACAATGTCGAGGAATTGCTCGATGCGGCCAAGAATCTGTGGTCCGGGAAATTGGGATTGGCCTACACTCCGGGATATGAAGCCATAGCGGCGTCGATACGCAGCGGCGCAAGGACGCGCGGGTTTACGGTCATGGAGAAGAAAATCCTGACGCTGAAGGACATCCCGCCAGCCGTGAGAGAACTCTTGGATCAATCCCAGATTATCTGGATCGTCGGCGACCCGCTGCTCTGCCGCGGAGCGGGCTTCCAATTCCTGACCGAACGCGCCCTCTCGAAACAGGTTCCGATCATCGCCGCCGGACCGTGGGAGGTCTCGCACGGCGCCTTTCTGGCGATCGAGCCTCCGCCGGATGCCATAGCCTCAAGCGCCTCGGACGACATCAAGATGATCTCCGGCGGCCAGGATAGGCCCGAGACGCAGCGCATCAGGATGGCTCCTCCCGGAGGAAAAATCGTTTATAACGGTCCGCTCGCGGGAACGGGGAAACGCAATAGCTAAATTCGAGTTTGAGCAGGTTCTCCCGTACAAGAATCCAAGCCGTAGAGGTCAAGGAGCGGGGGCTTGACGGTGTTACATAAAAGGTATTACACTTATGATTAATGGGGCGCTCCTCA
>JACQAZ010000034.1 GCA_016194705.1 Elusimicrobiota bacterium
ACCGACGGCCGAAGGCCGGCGGCGCCGTGCTGATCCGGGCATTCTTCCTGCCGCCCCGCGCAAACAGCGCGCGGTGCGGTTGCGCGCGAGCTTCGCTCGCGCGCTCGTCAACGTCGTTCAGGGCTTATCTGAGGATTTGGGTTGTCATCGCGGGTCGGGTCAATGTGATAGAATGGGTTTATGACCGACCCTTATCAGCAGTGGCAGGTCCCGGCGCGCCTTTCCCGCCTCAAGGACCTCGCCTACAACCTCTGGTGGTGCTGGCACCCTGAGGCCCGCGCGCTTTTTAAGGAGATCGACCGCTCGCTCTGGGCCACGACTCACCACAACCCCGTCTACCTGCTCCAGCAGGCCCAGGGGCGCCTGCAGGAGCTTTCCAAAGACGAGGGCTTCCTATCGCGCTACGACCAGCTCGTGTCCATTTTCGACGAGTACCTCGCCGCCGAGAAGACCTGGTTCAAGCAGCGGCACTCGGATTTCTCTGGCAAGGCCATCGCCTATTTCTCGGCCGAATTCGGCGTCCACAATTCCCTGCGCATCTACTCGGGCGGCCTCGGGATCCTTGCCGGCGACCACTGCAAGACGGCCTCCGACCTCGGCGTCCCCTTGATCGGCGTGGGCTTCATGTACCCGCAAGGCTACGTCCAGCAGAAAATCTCAGTCGACGGCTGGCAGCAGAACGTCTACGACCAGATCGACTGGAGCGTCTCCCCGGTGAGGCCGCTGATCGGCAAGGACGGCGAGCGCGTCATGCTCGACTTGAGCCTCGACGCCCTCAAGCTCAAGGTCGCGGTCTGGGAGGTCGTGCTCGGGCGCGTGCGGCTGTATCTCATGGACACCAACGTCGAGGGCAACTCGCCCGCCGACCGCGAGATCTCCGGAAGGCTCTACGGCGGCGACCGAGCGATGCGCCTGCGCCAGGAGATCGTGCTCGGCATCGGCGGCATCCGCCTTCTGCGCCAGCTCAAGGTGCCGGCCGCGGTCTACCACGCCAACGAGGGGCACTCGTCCTTCCTGTTTCTCGAATTATTGCGCGAGAGGCTGGCCACGGGGCTCTCCTTGGAGAACGCCCGGCGCGAGGTCGCCGATTCCGGGGTCTTCACGACCCACACGCCCGTCGAGGCCGGCCACGACGTCTTCGACGAGCACATGGTCAGCGAGTATTTCAAGAGCTACTGGCTCGCGATGAATCTCACGCAGGAGAAGTTCCTCGAGCTTGGCCGCGCGCCCAACGCCGCGGGTTGGAACATGACGGCGCTAGCTCTCAAGTTGGCGGGACGGCGAAACGCCGTCAGCCGCCGCCACGGCCAGGTCTCGCGGCGCATGTGGCAGAAGCTTTGGCCGTCGACTCCCGAGGAGCAGGTCCCGATCGCGCACGTGACCAACGGCGTGCACCTGGCGACCTGGACCCAGCAGGAGCTGGGCTGGACCTACACGCGCTACCTCGGGGAAGACTGGTGGGACAACCAGGACGACCCCGCGCTGTGGTCGCGCATCGGCGCGGTCCCCGATGAGGAGCTCTGGCGCGTGCACACGCGCTGCAAGGAGGATTTTCTCAAGATGCTGCGTTCGCGCGCGCGCGAGCGCTGGATGGCGGGTCTGGCCGAGCCCTCGCAGGTCATGGCGCAGGGAGCGCTGCTCGACCCCTCGTCGCTCACCATCGGCTTCGCCCGGCGCTTCGCCGGCTACAAGCGCGCGACCTTGATCCTGCGCGATCGCGAGCGCCTCAAGCGCCTCCTGCGCGATCCCTGGCGGCCCATCCAGCTGGTCTTCGCGGGCAAGGCCCATCCGGCCGACGACGGGGGCAAGGCGCTGATCCAGGAAGTCTATCGCATGGCCAAGGACCCGGCCTTCGGCGGCCGTGTCGTCTTCGTCGAGGACTACGACATGCACGTGGCGCGCTACCTCGTGCACGGCTGCGACGTCTGGCTCAACAACCCCCTGGCGCCTCTCGAGGCCTGCGGCACCAGCGGCATGAAGGCCGCGATCAACGGCGTCCCGAACCTCTCCATTCTGGACGGCTGGTGGGAAGAGGGCTACAACGGCTCGAATGGCTGGGCCGTGGGCCAGGCGGGGGGGCGCCGCGAGGGCGAGAACGCCGACGACGCGGACGCGGCCGACATCTACGGCATCCTGGAGAAGAAGATCATCCCTCTCTATTACGACCGCGGGCCCGACGGCGCGCCGCACGGCTGGGTCAAGGTCATGAAGGAGTCGATCCGCTCGGCCGCGCCCCGCTTCTGCGGCAATCGCATGCTCAAGGAATACGTCGACCAGTTCTACTTGCCCGCTTTGGCCTCTCCGGTCGCCGCGCGCGGACGCTAGCTGTCGACTTCCTCGAGCGCCTGGCCCTTGTCGTTGAGCACGAGGAAGGCCGCCTTCTCGCCGGAGGCCTTCGCCCCTTTTCTTGCCGCGTAGGCGCAGTCCACGGCCTCGCCGTGGGTCTCGAAATCCCCCAGGAAGCGAAGCGTATGCTCGTCGCGCCGCACCGCCCGGAACCATTTTTTTTCGATCGGTCTCTTTTCCCAGAGCCTGACGATGTCTGGCGGGAGCTCGTTCTTGGCGTACTTGCGCAGGAATCTGAGCACGAGCGCCGCGCCGAGGAAGGGGAGCACGAGATAGTAGACGATCAAGCCGAACATGCTGAGCATGGCGGTGATTTTACTATTTCGCGGCGGGCCGCATGAGAGAACGGAACAGGGCCAGATAGCGCTCGACGGAAGCGTCCCAGGACGAGTCCTTCATCATCGCCGAATGGCGGCTGATTTCGAGAGCCTTGGCGTCGTTGAAATGAGCGATCGCGGCGACGACCGCCTCGGTCAGGGCCTCGGGCGTGAACTCGCGCACGAAGAGGCCGTCGCCGCGCAGCGGGTCCTCGCGGACGTCGGTCACGGTGTCGGCCAGGCCGCCGGTCTTGGTGACGATCGGCAAGGTCCCGTAGCGCTGGGCCATGAGCTGGGAGAGCCCGCAGGGCTCGAAGCGCGAGGGCATGAAGAGAAAGTCGGCGGCTGCGAAGATCCGGCGCGGGAACCATTCATCGAAGGGATGGATGAAGACGTTCTTGGGATATAGCGCGGCCAGCTCCTTGAAGCGGTCCTCGAGGGCCTTCTCGCCCGAGCCGACGATCACGAGCTGGCCTCCGAGCCGGACGAGCTCGGGCGCGATCTCAGCCACGAGGTCGAGGCCCTTCTGGTGCGCGAGCCTCGCGGCGACGCCGAACATCGGGGCTTTCGGATCGATGGAGAGGCCGGTATTGGCTTGAAGAGCCTTCTTGGCGGCGGCTTTGCCGAGATCGACGTCCCGGGGGCCGTAATTCCTGGAAATGATGCCGTCTGTCTCGGGGTCCCAGAGCTCGTGGTCGACGCCGTTGATGACGCCGTGCAGGTCCGCGCTGCGGTCTTTGAGGACCGCCTCCAGGCCGACTCCGAAGCGCGGGTCCTCCTGAATCTCGCGGGCGTAGGTGGGGCTGACCGTCGTCAGAGCGTCGGCGTGGAGGATGCCGGCCTTGAGAAAGTTGAAGCGTCCCAGATGGTCGTGAGTGAACTGCCGGGGCTCGAAGCCGGCCTTGGCGAGACTGCCCGGATTGAAGTTGCCTTGAAAGGCCATGTTATGCAAGGTGACCACGGCCTTGGCGGCGGCCAGACTAGGATCGTTCCGATACAACAGCTTGAGCATCGGCGCGGTCAGCGCCGCGTGCCAATCGTGGGCGTGGACGACGTCGGGCGCGAGCTCGAGAGCTTTGGCCGCCTCGAGGACCGCGCGCGAGAAGAAGATGAAGCGCTCGTCGGAGTCCGGGAAGTCGCCGTAGTAGCCGCCGTAGGGCGCGTCGCGCTTGAAGAAGCCGTCGTGCTCGATGAGGAAAACGCGCACGCCCTCGTGCCGGGCCTCCCAGAGCATCGCCTTCTCGACGCGCCCGGCGACCGGCACCTCGAGAGTCGCGACCTTCTTGTGGAACTGCAGACCGCCGGTCTTGAGCTGGGCGTGTTTGGGCAAAAACAGCGAGACGTTGTGGCCGCGGGCGGCGAAGCCCCGGCCCAGCGCGTCGACGACGTCGGCAAGGCCCCCGGTCTTGATCAGCGGCACCGCCTCGGCCGCGGCCAGCACGATGTTGAGCGGCCTTTCGCCTTCGCGGCTTTGCCAGTCCGCGTCGGCCGCGCTCTTGCCCGTGCCGGCATCCGTGCCCGGCGCCGGGGCGGAGAGCTGATCGGGAACGGGGACCAAAGCCGGAGCCAAGGGCGCTTGCGGCTTGAGCCCGAGCTCGGCGGCCAAGGGAGTCTCGATCGCCGCCGCGGGAGCGTCGACTTGAGAAAGCGACGCCATGACGCCGGCCGTTGGGATCCCGAGCTTCTCGACCGGCTTGACGGCGGGGACTTCCGGCTTGACCGGCGCGCGGAAGTCCTCGTTGGCCGCGCTCAGGGGCGCGGCGCGGAAAAAGGACAAAAGAAGCCACAGAGGGGCGATAAGCCTCACGGGCATAGTGTAATAAGGAAGGCGAGCGCCGGCCTGAGGCGTTCGTCCTAGGCGGGGAAGTCGAAGGGCCTAGACGGAAACGGGCCCCTTGTTGGGGTCCAAGGCCCCGAGCATCTCGGGGATGGTGGTGAACTTCTCGCGGATCTTGCCCTTCGCCTTCCCCGCCTCGATCTCGATCGCGTCGAGCCGCTTCCAATCGGCGAAAGTGACGAAGCGCACCGAGCGGCTTTGCAGCAAAGCGGGCACGCTTTTTTCATCGGCATCGACGGCTCCTGCGCCGAACTTTCCCGCGGCGGCATCTTCGAGCATGGCCTTGACGGTCGCCACGGAGTCGGCGCGGTTGGTGCCGATGAGGCCCGAGGGCCCGCGCTTGGCCCAGCCCACGACGTACTGGGCCGGAGCGCCCTGCACCCGGCCGTTCTGGTTCGGGATCTTGCCCGCCTTGTCGTCGAACGGCACGCCCGCGATCGGGATGCCGCGGTAGCCGACCGAGCGGAACACGAGACCGACGGGGATCGTCTCGAATTGTCCCGAGCCCGAGGCCTTGACGGAGCCGGCCGCATCGGCGGTCAGCTTGTTTTTCTCAAGCTTGAGCGCCGCGACCTTTCCGTCCTTGCCGATGACCTCGGAAGGGGAGACGCAGAAGCGCAGGCGCACTTTCTTGGGCCGCGAGCCCTCTCCGGCTTTGGCCTTGAGACCGACGTAGTCGGCGTTTTTCTTGTTCTCGGGATCGGCGTAGTCCTTCTGCGACTCGGGGCCTACGCTGGTTTCCGACCCCACGACCACTAGGTCGGCCGATTCAAGCGAGCCGATCTCTTGGATCTCCGCCGGCGAGAACGCCGCCTGGGCGGGACCGCGGCGTCCCAGCAGCCAAATGGTCTTGACCTTCGATTTCCGCAGGGCCTCGAGCGCGTAGCCCGCGATGTCGGTGCCCTTGAGCCGCTCGGGATCCTCGGCGAGTATGCGCGTCACGTCCATCGCGACATTGCCGATGCCGATAACGGCGACGCTCTCTTGGCTCAAGTCGAAGCTCTGCGCGCGCCAGTCGGGATGGCCGTTGTACCAGCCGACGAAGGCCGTGGCGGAGTGGTTGCCCTGGAGGTCTTCTCCCGGCACGCCGAGCCGGCGGTCGCTTTCGTTGCCGACCGCGTAGACGAGCTGGTCGTAGCGCTTGGTCAAGTCCTCGACTTGGATGTCCCGTCCGAGCTTGACGTTGCCGAAGAAGCGGAAGGCGGGGTTGGCGGCGACTTTCTCGTAGACGATTGTGACGCTCTTGATCTTCTGATGGTCGGGGGCTACTCCGCCGCGCACGAGGCCGTAGGGCGTCGGCAGCCTATCGAACATGTCGACGCGCACGGAGAGGTCCTTGGTCTTGAGCAGGGCTTCGGCGGCGTAGAAGCCCGACGGGCCCGAGCCCACGATGGCCACAAACAGGGGGCGTTCGGGAGAGCCGATCTTCATTGCGCCCATTCTACAAAATTAGCCCTGAGGGGTCAGTGCGCGTGGCGCTGAAGCTCGGGCACCAGGCGCGCGATGAGGCGGGCGTGGCGCTGGAACTCCCGAAAGCGGCTCAGCTTCGAGACGCCCTCTCGTCTTGTCTCGAGCACGGCGGGGGCCTCGGCCAGCCGCCGCTGTGCCAGCCAAAAGCGGACCGCGATCTCGGCGTTGATCTCGAAGCCGCGGCTCTCGAGCGGCAGGTTCTTGAGGGTTGCCGCGCTGTAGAGGCGAAAAATCGGCGTGTAAGAGCCGAACGAGGGCTCAAAGAGCCCACGGTAGACGGAGTTGATCATGAAGCTCGGCACGCGCCTGGCCCAGGGGACGTCCTTCATGCCGTCGAGGGTCATGTAGGGAGAGCCGCTGACGAGATCGGCGCCGGTCTCCTTCTGGCGCTTGAGCAGGTCCTTGAGCTGGCGCGGGTGGAAGGTGAGATCGGCGTCGAGGGTGGCGATCCACTCTCCCTTGGCGCGCGCGAAGCCCGTGCGCAGGGCCGCCCCGAGGCCTTGGTTGTGGTCGTGCTTGAGAATCTTGATCTCGGGATGGCGGCTTGCGAGCATGGAGAAGAGGCCGGCGCTGGTGTCGATCGAGCCGTCATCGATCAGGATCGCTTCGTAGGGCTGGCCCAAGGCGACGAGCTCGGGCAGAAGTTCGGACTCGTAGCGGGCGAGGCTTCCGCTTTCGTTGAAGCAGGGGATGACGACCGAGAGCATCCTTAGCCGCCCGACCTGAAGTACGCGATGGTCCGGCGCAGCCCCTCCTCGAGGCCGACCTCGGGCTGCCAAGAAAGCCGGGTCTTGGCGATCGTGATGTCGGGACGGCGCACGTGGGGATCGTCGACGGGCAGGGGTTTGTGCGCGATCTTCGAGCGCGAGCCCGCCAAAGTCCGGATGGTCTCGGCGATCTCGAGTATGGTCAATTCCCGGGGATTGCCTATGTTGACCGGTTCGTTGAGCTTTGAGCGCAGGAGCTTGTCGATGCCGCGCACCAGGTCGCTGACAAAGCAGAGGCTGCGGGTCTGCAGGCCCTTGCCGTAGACGGTGATCGGCCGGCCAGTGAGGGCCTGGGTGATGAAGTTGGGCACGGCGCGGCCGTCGTTCTTGCGCATGCGCGGCCCGTAGGTGTTGAAGATGCGCACGATCCTCACGGGCAGGCCGTGGTAGCGGTGGTAGGCCATCGCCATCGCCTCGGCGAAGCGCTTGGCCTCGTCGTAGACGCCGCGCGGCCCGATGGGATTGACGTGCCCCCAATACGTCTCGGGCTGGGGATTGACCTGCGGGTCGCCGTAGACCTCCGAGGTCGAGGCCAGCATGAAAACGGCCTTCTTATGCTTGGCCAAGCCGAGCGCATTGTGCGTTCCCAAGGCGCCGACCTTGAGCGTGGGGATCGGGAAGTGGAGGTAGTCATCCGGGGAGGCCGGGCTTGCGAAATGCAGGACCGCGTCGACGGCGCCCGAAATCTTCATGAACCTCGTGACGTCCTGCTCGATGAAGGAGAAGCGCCTGTTCTTGCGCAACGCGGCGATGTTCTTGGGAGTGCTCGTCTTGAAATTGTCGATGGCCGTGACCGCGTGGCCTTGGCCGAGGAAGTGCTCGACGAGATGGCTGCCCAAAAAGCCGGCGCCTCCCGTGATGACGAGCCTCATGCGGTCATGGCCGGCCGACGCCGCGGTAAGTGAAGCCCAGGCGGCGCAGCTTCTGCGGGTCGTAGAGGTTGCGCCCGTCGAGGACCAGCGGATTGCGCATGAGCTTGGAGACCCGCTTGAAATCGAGGTCCTTGTATTGCGGCCACTCGGTCACCAGCACCAAGGCGTCGGCGCCCTTGGCGCAGGCATAGGCGTCTTTGCAGAAGACCACCCCTTTGAGTTCGGAGCTGGCCTTGGCTCGCGCCATGGCCACGGGGTCGGTCGCTCGGATCCGGACCCTGCGCTCGTGGAGCATGCGCACGATGTCGACGGCCGGGGCGAAGCGCAGATCGTCGGTGTGCGGCTTGAAGGCGAGGCCTAGCAAGGCGACGGTCTTGCCCTCGAGGTTCCAGAGGTTCTCCTCGATGCGCCGTATGACCCAGGCTTTCTGCTGCTCGTTGATCTCCTTGACCGCCTTGAGAAGGTGGAAGTCGAAGCCCTTCTGCTTGGCGATCCAGTGGAAGGCCTCGAGGTCCTTGGGAAAGCAGAAGCCGCCAAATCCTATGCCCGCGCGCAGGAACATCGGGCCGATGCGGCGGTCGAGGCCCATCCCGTGGGCGACCTGCGCGACGTCCGCGCCGACCTTCTCGCAGAGAGAGGCCACCGCGTTGATGTACGAGATCTTCGTCGCCAGAAACGAGTTGGAGGCGTGCTTGATGAGCTCGGCGGATTTGACGTCGGTCACCAGCACCGGCGCCTCGACCTTCGCGTAGAGCTCGCGCATGACTTTCTCGGCGCGGGCCGAGGAGACCCCCAGGACGATGCGGTCGGGCTTGAGGAAATCCTGGACCGCCGAGCCCTCGGAGAGGAATTCGGGGTTCGAAACCACGTCGCAGGGCACATGCTTCTTGTTGATGCGCGAGACGGTCTTGGCGACCCACTCGCCGGTCTCGACGGGGACCGTGGATTTGTCGATGAGGATGGTGTAGTCCTTGAGGTTGCGGGCGACCTCCTCGGCCACCTTCTCGACGGCGGAGAGATCCGCGGAACCGTCGGGCCTCGGAGGGGTTCCCACCGCGATGAACACGAGCTGGGCACGCCAGCCCTTGCCCTCCATGCCGTCCTTGACCGAGGGCGCAAATCTCAGGCGGCCGGCCTTGACGTTCTTCTTGAACAGCTCCGGAAGCCCCGGCTCGTAAATCGGGACCTTGCCGGCCTTCAAGGAGGCGAGCTTTTTGGCGTCGGAGTCCACGCAGACGACATGGTGGCCGAGCTCGGCGAGGCACGTGCCGGTGACCAGGCCGACGTAGCCGGAGCCCACGACGCAGACGCTGAGCTGTCCCATGGAGACGAAGATACTACAAAAAAGTGCGCCTTGGGGTCGCGCGGCCGCGGGTTGCGGAGCTCACTTATAGGAGCTATACTGCGTTGATGAATCTCAAGCTCCGGCTGCGCGACAAGACCGCGCGCATCGGCGTGCTCGGCCTGGGCTACGTGGGCCTGCCGCTGGCGATGGAGTTCTGCCGCAAGGGCTTTCGCGTCTCCGGCTTCGACACCAGCCGGGAGAGAGTCGAGTCCTTGCGCCGCGGCCGGTCCTACGTCCTGGATGTCCCCTCCGACGAGATCAAGCGAGCGGCGGGAGCGCGGCTCTTCGAGGCCTCGACGCGCTTTGAGGGCCTCTCGGCCTGCGACGTGGTCCTGATCTGCGTGCAGACGCCCCTGCGCAAGACCCGCGAGCCCGACCTCTCGAACATCCTTTCCGCGACGGAGGAGGTCGCCAAGAGGCCCAAGCACGGCCAGCTGATTCTGTTGGAAAGCACCACTTTCCCGGGGACCACCGAGGAGGTCGTCCTTCCGATCCTCTGCCGGGGCGGGCGCAAGCTCGGCCGGGATTTCTTCCTCGCTTTTTCGCCGGAGCGCGTCGACCCGGGAAACCAGACCTACGGCATCGCCAACACGCCGAAGGTCGTCGGCGGGGCGGACGCGGCCTCGACGCGCCTGGCCCGCGAGGTGTATTGCGAGATCGTCGCCGAAGTCGTGCCGGTCTCGAGCGCGCGCTCGGCCGAGATGGTCAAGCTCCTCGAAAACTCCTTTCGTTCCGTCAACATCGCCATGGCCAACGAGATGGCCCAGGTCTGCCACAAGCTCGGCTTGGACGTCTGGGAGATCATCAGCGCCGCGGCCACCAAGCCCTTCGGCTTCATGCCGTTTTTCCCCGGTCCCGGCATCGGCGGCCACTGCATTCCCAAGGACCCTCAGCTCCTGACCTGGAAGATGAAGACCCTCGACTTCGAGCCTCGCTTCATCCAGCTCGCCTCGACGATCAACGGGACGATGCCGCGCTACACGGTCGAGCGCATCACCGCGGCGCTCAACGAGGCCGGCAAATCGCTCAACGGCAGCCGGATCCTCGTGCTGGGCGTGGCCTACAAGCCCAACGTCTCGGATTACCGCGAATCGGCCTCCCTGGACGTCATGCAGCTTTTGCACGACGCCAAGGCTCAAGTTTTGTACCATGATCCCTTCGTGCCGCGCATCGAGCTGGCCGGACGCAGGCTTTCCTCGGTGCGCCTGAGCGACCAAGCCGTGCGGTCGGCCGACTGCGTGGCGATCCTCACGGCGCATCGCGATGTGGACTACGCCCGCGTGGTTCGTTTGTCGCGGCGGGTCTTCGACGCGCGCAACGCGACCAAGGGCCTGGAGCGGCCCGGCGTCGCGAAATTGTGAACATGGCTGAACAACAGCAGGAATTGACGGTTTGGGACAAGGAATGCATGGAGGCCTTGAAGGCCTTGGGCAAGACCTTGGGCCAGATGACCCTCTACAAGATCGGCCATCCCGCCGTGGCCGCGACCTTGCAGATCGCCGAGGACAACATACAGCAGGCGCTGTCCCAGACCCCCAAGGGGGCCGTCCTCTACCTTCTCGATCAAGGCAAGGTCATCGCCAACGGCCGCATCATCGGCGCGGTCAACGCTTTGCCGAACTGGATCCCGGTGTTGTTCAAGCGCTTCAAGCTCAGCTCCCTTTCGTTCAAGGCCGGCCTCACGCACGAGGAGATCGTCGCCTTCTGCGAGCTGGCCGCCTCGCGCGCCGACGCCTCCAACAGCGACGCCAAAGCTTATTTGGAAGGCCACGGCGTCGCGCGCATCGCCGTCAACGAGGCCGTCTATTCGATCATGTCCACGGCCGAGCGCGAGGCGCAGCCTCCCACAGAGGCGCCGCCGGCCGACCCGGCCCAGGAGGCCATCGCGGCCGAGGCGCAAGAGGTCATCACCCAGGCCGTCGACCAGGGCTCCATCGAGAAAGCCATCGAGGTCCTGGTCCAGCGCGCCGTCCCGGACCAGGCCAGGCGCGCGGAGGTCCTCGCGAAGGTCCTCGAGCTCCTCAAGAGCGACATCGAGAAGCGCGTCGAGCAGGTCACCCGCGCCCTGCGCACGGAGAAGACCGTCATCGAGAACGAGCAGGCGCGCACGCAGAGCGTGCTGTCCAACATGGCCGAGGGCGTCGTGGTCGTCGACGACAAGGGCAAGGTCCTCATGATGAACCCGGCCGCCGAACAGATCTACGGCACGACGCTGGCGCAAGTCGCGGGAACGCATCTCATCGAGAATACCGGAGAAGAGCACGTCGTGACCTTGGCCGACAACCTGGCCACGCCTCCGGGGGACAAGAAGATAGCCCCGGAGGTCAAGGTCGCCGGGGGCGACGAGGTCAAGAAGACCTTGAAATCGGCCGGCGCGGTCGTGCAGAACGAGCAGGGCAAGGTCGTCGGGATGGTCTCGACCCTCTCCGACGCGGCCAAATACAAGGAAGTCCAGAGGATGCAGCGGGACTTCGTGGCGCACGTGACCCACGAGCTGCGCGCGCCGCTCTCCTCGATCCGGGCGGCTCTTGAGATCCTTCAGGGCGAGGTCGCGAGCAAGCTCAAGGAAGACGAGAACCGCATGCTGGCGACCGCGATGAAGAACAGCGACCGGCTCGCCGAGCTCATCAACAGCATCCTCGACTTCTCCAAGATCGAGTCGGGCCAGATGCAGGTCTACCCGAAGAAGTCCGACGCCGAGAAGATCGGCCGAGAGAGCGTCGACGCCCTGGGGGCCTGGGCCGCCAAGAAGCGCATCTCGCTCTCGTTTGCCGCTCCGCCCGACCTGCCGCCCGTCACGGCGGATGCCCAGCGCACGGTGCAGGTGCTCATCAACCTGCTCTCCAACGCGATCAAGTTCACTCCCGTGGGCGGCACGATCACGGTGCGCGTTTCCTTGAGCGCGGCCGACAAGGGCAAGTTCGTCGAGTTCGCGGTCATCGACTCCGGCCCCGGAATCGCCAAGGCCGACCAGAAGAAGATCTTCGAGAAGTTCGTGCAGATCGCAGCCGGCGAGATGCACGTCGGCGGCACGGGCCTAGGGCTTGCGATCGCCAAGGCGCTCGTCCACCTGCAAGGCGGCAAGATGTGGGTCGAGAGCGACGTGGGCAAGGGCGCCGCCTTCCTTTTTAGCGTCCCGATCTACGTCTCCGTCAAGGAGGCCACGCCGGCCGTCGAGAAGCGCATCGAGGTCAAGCTTCCTTGGTGGAAGAAGCTGTTCGGCCTCAAGTAGCTCTGCCGCTCTGCCGGACCAAGGCGTAGCCCCCCACCCACGACGCTCCCGCCTCGTTCAAGACCTTCGCGCACGACTCGAAGGAACTCCCCGATGTGCAGACGTCGTCGATCAGTAGAAGTCGTTTTCCTTTGACCTTGTCTTCGGGGGCGCAGACGCAGAACGCTCCGTCCAGATTTTTCGCGCGCTGCTCGCGTCCCAGCGCCCATTGCGGCTTGGTCGCGCGTTTCCTGGAGACGAGCTCCTCGACGGGGACCTGGGCGACGGCAGACAGGGTCTCGGCCAGCAGTGAGGCTTGATTGTAGCCGCGCTCGCGGCGCCGCGCCGGGTGCATCGGCATCGGCACGAGCGCGTCGGGAGCCTCGAGCTCGGGATAGCGGTCGAGCGCGAAGCCCATCCAGGTCCCCGCCGTTCTTGCGGCCGAGCGACGTCCGCGGAACTTGAAGGCGTGTACCAGAGAAACCGCCGCGTCCTTGTACTGAAATACGGCGCGGATCAGGCGGCATTCGTGCGGGCGGTCCTCGCAGCGCAGGCAGAGCTCCTGGCCCGAGGGCACTCTGTCTGCGCAGCGCCAGCAGTAGGGGGGCTCGTGCGGGACGAGCTTCTGGCGGCAGGCCAGGCACAGCGGTCCTTGGTGGTTCTTGGGCAGGTCCTCGCGGCAATGCGCGCAGATGACCGGCCAGAGGAGGTGCAGCACGGCTTGGCTGATGGTCGCGGTATCCATGATGAGTATACGATTGAGGGGGGTAAAAAGTTCCCTTTCTCGACGGAGGAAGAGCCCATTCTCTAAGATGCCAGATTGGCACCTTAGAGATTCGCGGCGATGGTGCCAGGCATGTAGAACTCTTGTCAACAAGAGTTGGAGGCTGGTGAAACTATCCCTCTAAGATTCCAGTTTGGAATCTTAGAGAGGCGCAAGAAGATTTCTCGAATACAGAGGGAACTTTTTACCCTCCTCAATCGTATACTCATGAGGAGGTGATCGACCATGGATCCGATGATCACTGTAGAGAGCATTGAGCGAAGGATATTTCTGATTCGAGGCCAGAAGGTCATGTTGGACGGCCACCTGGCGGAGTTGTACGGAGTAGCCACCAAGGTCCTCAATAGAGCCGTTGTCCGCAATATTGAGCGGTTTCCCGAGGATTTCATGTTCCAGCTCAACAAGGAGGAGCAAGAAATCCTAAGGTGCCAATTTGGCACCTTAGGGTGGGGACGATATTCGAAGTACCTCCCTCGGGTCTTCACCGAGCAGGGTGTCGCTATGCTCTCCAGCGTACTCAATAGCCAACGTGCGATTAGCGTCAACATCGCTATCATGCGGGCGTTTGTCAAGCTCAGGCAAATGATCCTGTCCCACAAGGGCTTGGCGCGTCGACT
Organism: Elusimicrobiota bacterium; assembly: GCA_016194705.1. Taxonomy (GTDB): domain Bacteria; phylum Elusimicrobiota; class Elusimicrobia; order UBA1565; family UBA9628; genus PALSA-1176. The sequence goes on from JACQAZ010000034.1 coordinate 13,567, forward strand.
CAAGGAGCTGGAGAAGAAATACGACGCGCGATTCAAAATCGTCTTCGACGCGATACGGCTGCTCATCGACGAATCGGAGGAGCCGAAGCGGAGGATCGGGTTCAAGGCATAATGGGCCGACTGTGGCCGGCCACAGTTGCTCGGCATCCTTGATCTTAAGATGCCAAATTGGCATCTTAAGACGAGGGCGACTCCATTGAAGGCCGACCAGACGAGAATAGGCGGGTCGGCCTAATATTCGATGAACGTACAATGACAAAAGAGGAATTCGAGGCGAGATGGGTGGTCGTCGAGCGTCGAAGCGGGAGCATCATATGGAGCTTTTATATCTCAACAATCTTCGCGATGCTCGTAGCCATATGTGGCGGCACGGTGTTTTTGTTGGCTTCACCCTTCATCAGCATTCTCAAGTCCATGCCGCAGGAACGGAAGGCGCTTCAGCTTCAGGCATTCTGGATTGTAGGCATTTGCGCGATGATATTTACGGGAATAAATTTTTCCGAAATGGTTTTGTGGCGTCGCTGGCTCAAAGGAATGGGCATGCAATGTGCCGCATGCGGCCATATCTTGAATCGTCATTTGGGCACATATCTTGCGCCGCATACGCCGGGACGCTGCACTAAATGTGAAAGTGTCGGGAAATGTCGGCAAGTCAGAACGACTGGATTGTGCGACAAATGTGGGCATCGTATATTTGACGCCTAACTTCGGCTTGAACGTCCGGCGGCCAGTGACGAGTTCCAGTAGCCGCCGCCGTTCAGCCACTCGTTAAGTGAACAAATCCGGCCCAGAATGACAATCGGAAAGCGCGTCCTGATCGTCGTCCTCCTTCTCACCGCCCTTCCGAGCGCGGCGCGGGCCCAGGCCGCCCCCATCGGCGAGGGTCTTAACTGCGTGATCTTCATGATCCACGAGCAGGAGCTCGAAGGCGCCGAGCCCGCGACCTACTTGGAGAACGCGAAATCTGGCGACGCCGACGCTCAGTACAAGCTCGGCTACGCCTACTTCGCGCAAAAGAAACCCAAGGACGCCATCGCCTGGCTGCGCCGCGCGGCGAGGAAGGGAAACTTCAAGGCCGCCGTGACCGTGGGCGCCCTACTCGTCGATAACGGGCCCACCTCCGAGCGCGAGGCCCTGCGCTGTTGGCGCTCGGCCGCGGACGACAAGCAGGTCAAGGTCTTCGCGCTCGGCAACCTCGGCTGCTATTACGGCAGCGCGAAGTACCGCAAACGCGACTACCCCGAAGCCCTCAAATGGTACCGCCGCATGCCGCCCGCCAGCGCCAAGCTGTCCGAGCCCTTCATCGCCCAGCTCGAGGCCCTCATGAAGGGCGGCCGCGCGGGCGGCCAGCTCCCCGCCCGGTAAGGTTTTTGAGAATCCGCTGATATTAAGGTAATCTAACCAGGACGGACCATGCCCAAACTCCTCGCCCTGGCTCTCTACGCATTCCTGGCCGGCTGCCTGCTCGTCGCCGGCTTCGTCAGCTTCGGCTATTGGACCTACAAGCGCCACGAGAAAGAGATCGTCGAGCGCATGGACCAATATTATCTCACGATCACCTCGCCCGCTCACGAGCAGTACCTGCTCGAAGGCGACGAGACCTTCGAGGTGCCCTACATGGCCTCCAAGCTCTCGGTGGCCGCCGTGCCCACGCGCATCTACGACGCCCGCGAGAAGGTCATCGGCGAGTTCTCGACCGAAAAGGGCCAGTATGTCACCGACCCCAACGATCTGCCCATTTTCCTTAGAAGAGCGCTGGTCGCCTCCGAGGACGGCACCTTCTACCAGCACCACGGCATCAACTATCGCGCGACCGCGCGCGCGATACTGACCGACATCCGCCACATGCGCAAGGCGCAGGGCGGCAGCACGATCACGCAGCAGCTCGCCAAGGTCCTGTTTACGACGCGCAAGAAGACGCCAGGGCGCAAGATCTACGAGTTCTTCTGCGCCAAGAAGATCGAGGAGAAGTTCACGAAGGACCAGATCCTGCTGATGTACTTCGACTTCATCTATTTCGGCCACGGCGCCTGGGGCGTCGAGTCGGCCTCGCATTATTACTTCCAGAAGCCGGCCAAGCAATTGGAGCTCGCAGAAGCCGCGATGCTCGTCGGCATCATACCCAACCCGAGCAAATACTCACCCTACGAGAACCTCGCCTTCGCACAGGCGCGCCAACGCACCGTGCTCACAAGGATGGCCAAGCTCAATTTCGTGCCCGCCTCCCAGATCGAGCGCATCTCGGAGGAGTTCTGGAAGAAGATGGCCGCGCGGTCGCGCATCCCCGAGATTTCGTTCTGGCGCATGAAGGTCAACGAGGCGCCCTACGTGATCGAGTTCCTGCGCCGCAACATGCTCAAGGACTTCACGAAGGAACGGCTGATGAAGGGCGGCCTCAAGATCCACACGACCTTCGACCTCGAGGTCCAGAAGGCCGCGGAAGCGGCGCTCGCGGAGGGACTGCGCGAGGAGAACGCGGCGGATGCCGCGGGACAGGCCGTGACGGGTTCGCCGATCGAGGGCTCCTTGGCCGCCTTGCGCCCCTCCGACGGCGCCATCCTCGCACTTGTCGGAGGATCCGGGTTCAACTTTCAGAACCAGCTCGTGCGCGCGGTGGATGCCCAGCGCCCGATCGGCTCCTCGGTCAAACCCTTCGTCTACGCCGTGGCCTTCGACTCCGGCAAGTACAAGCCCTCCGACGAGTTCACCGATGAGCCGCTCCATTTCGACCTTCCCGGCGGCCGCAAGTGGGACCCGCAAAACTACGGCCGCAAATATTTCGGCAAGGTGACGCTCGAGACGGCCCTGCACAAGTCGATGAACTCGGTGGCCATCCAGCTGCTCAGGGCGGTCGGCGTCGGCGACGTGGTCAAGGCGCTCGCCGCGGCGACCGGCAAGGACGCCGAGTTCTTCGAGAGCAACCGCAACCTTTCTCTGGCGCTGGGCACGGTCGACATGTCGGTGCTCGACATGGCGCGCGCCTACGCGCTCTTCGACAACGGAGGCTCCCCCGTGACCCCCTATTTTATCCGCTACATCGAGGACCGCGACGGGGCGGTCGTCCACGACGAACGCCAGCGGCCGCCGCCGGCTCCCCCCATCTTCAAGCCCGACACCATCTCGACGATGACGGTCGTCATGCGCGGCGTGCTCGGGCCGGAGGGCTCGGGCTATCCCGCGGCGCGCAAGACGGGCTTCAACATCCCCGCAGCCGGCAAGACGGGAACGACCAACGACTACCGCGACGCGTGGTTCGTCGGATTTACCCCCGACATCTCGGCGGCCGTCTGGATGGGCCACGACGACATGCGCGTGCCGCTGCGCCAGGGCATGGCCGGGGGCGCTGTGGCAGCGCCCGCTTGGATGTACTTCGTCAAGGGAGTCTACCGCAACCGGCCGACGCGCGACTTTGATACCGCGGGCCCTAAAAAGTAGAATCAAGACGACTTCATGAATAAACTCCCGGGTCTTCTCATGTTGGCGGCGCTTTTTTGCGCCTGCGGCTCGCAGAAGGAGAAGGAGCCCAACGACGACTACGCCTCGGCGACCCCGATCCATGCGGGCAAGGTCGAGGGGCATGTCGAGAGGGCTTCCGACGTCGACGTCTATCGTCTCGATGGCGCGCAGGAGGCCGTGCTCTCGGCGCACGTCGGCGGCATCCGCGACGTGGACTTCATGGTCTCGGTCCGCGACAAGGATCGCCGCGAGCTGATGAGAGTCGACGAGACCGGCGTCGGCGGCGACGAGGAGGTGCTCGACGTCGGCGTGCATCCTCCCGGCCCCTATTACCTGACGCTCTCGAACAAGAACGCGGCCGCGAACAACCCGACCCAGGCCTATCTGATGGAGGTCAAGCTCGAGAAAACCGTCGGCCGCGGCCAGAAGCCCGACGACACCGCGCGCACCGCCAGCCGTTTGGAGCTGCCCGGCGTCACGCGCGCCCATTATTGGCCCGTGACCAATCTGCTGGCCTCTGACACGAGCTACGCGCAGGAGGAGGACTGGTACCGCATCGACATCGCCACCGGCCTGTTCCTGCTCAACCTCGACCTCTCGGGAGTCTCGAAGGTCGACCCGATCATCGAGATCTACGACATGAACGGCTACAAGGTCAAGGAAGTCGACTCGGGCGGCGTCGGCGAGGGAGAAAGCCTCAAGAGCTTCGGCGTGCGCGGACCCGTTCAGTACAACCTGCGCCTGCGCGCCAAGAACCACGCGGGCAACCCGGATCAAGCCTACGAGATACTGACCGAGCTGATCCCGTATCAAGGCAACGCCGAGTTCGAGCCCAACGACCAGCGCCCCGACGCGACCCCGTTCGAGCAGGACTCGATCACGGGCACGATCGCCCCGGAAGGAGACGCCGATTGGTACAAGCTCAGCGTCAAGGACGACGCCAAGCAGGTCCTGCGCGTCTCGGTCAGCGGCGTCGACGGGCTCGACCTCGTGCTGGCCTTATGCGACGCCTTGGGCCAGCCGCTGGCGGTCGCCGACAACATGGGAAAGGGCCAGCCCGAGGTCCTGACCGGCTACGGGGCGCCCAAGGGCGACTACTATCTCGTCGTCTCCGAGAAATCCGGGCGCAAGGCCAACCCGAACCAGGCCTACACCCTGGCCAAGACATTGATCCCCTGGCAGAGCGGCCTCGAGTTCGAAGCCAACGACTCGACGGCGACCGCGCAGCCCGTCAAGGTCGGCGAATCGGTGGACGGCTATCTGGCACCCAAGAACGACCTCGACTGGTATCAGTTCAACGTCTACCAAAAGGGAACGGTGCTCTTCGAGCTGGCCGGCGTGCCGAACGTGCAGTTCGTCGCGACGCTTTACGATCAGGAGTACAAGGAGCTTCAGAATTGGACCGCGCCGAAAATCGGAGAATCCTTGTCGGTCGACAAGGAGCTCGACGCCGGGACCTACTTCATCAGGCTGAAAGGAAACGACGCTTCCCAGAATAATGTTCGTGACAAGTACAGCCTGAGGCTGAAGGCGCGTTAATGAAAGATTCTTTGTGGTTGTCAACGGCCTCCGCCGCATTGCTCCTAACCGCGTGCGGCGGAGCGCGGCCGGAGGTCAAATCCGCGCCTCCGGCGGCGCATCCGGTCACGGAGTATCAGCCTGGACCCGCACCGGAAGTGTTCATTTCGACGTCGCCCTTGGCGGGCAGCATCGCCGTCTCGACTTGGACCGCGCCCGTTCCCAACGTCGTCCCGCACGAAGTCGCCAAGCCTGTTGCCGCCGACGCCAACGTCCTGCTGCTGGTCGCCGAGGCCGTCGGGGGCCCCGAGGAGGACCTCGGCTCCTACACCAAGGTCTTCGTCGACAACCAGCCCGTCGGCCAGACCCAGATGGCGCCGCGCTCCGCCCAGAAGAGATGGGGCGCGCGCCTGGCGCCCGGCAACCATCTCTTCCGCTTCGAGAAGTGGAACTTGCCGATGGTCGGCGATTGGGCGGCGCTCGACGCGCAATGGCAGCCGCCCGAGCGCTTCATCCGCATGGACGAGGGCACCCGCGCCGTCGTGCGTCTCAAGTTCTTCGACTCGGGGCGCGGCCACAATCTGCAGATCGCGCGCGAGCCGTCCTCGACTCCCCTGCCGTGAGCGAGCCCGCGCGAAAGCGGCGGCTTCTCATCATCGACGACGACGACTCATTGCGCGAGCTCTTCGAGTTCTCCATGGAGCAGGAGGGTTTCCAGGTGGCGCAGGCGGCCGACGGCATCCTCGGCCTGGCGAAGACCGAGGCCTTCAACCCCGACCTGATCGTGCTGGACCTCATGATGCCAAACCTCAACGGCTTCGAGACGCTTCACCGGCTGCAGCTGGGAGAACACGCCAAGATCCCTGTCATCGTGATCACGGGCTACAACGAGAGCGCCAGCGCCCACATCGTCCGCCAGGAGCCCAACGTCGTCGAGTTCCTCGTCAAGCCCATCGAGTACGCAGCGCTCGCCGAGACGATCCGCCGCCTGCTCGCCTAGCGGCGCCGCGTTCCTTTAACCGGCAATTTATCCTCCCGCAACACGCCTGCAACGCGCGGGGGCTATTCTTTTCCCATGAGAATCTGGAGGGCGTTGGTCTTGTCGGTGACTTTCGCGGCCGGCATCGCGGCCGCCACGGCGCCGATGCTTCTGGGCCGCTGAGGCTCTTTCCAGCGTTCGCGCAGCCGTTGGCGCGCTTTGCTGCGGCCGGCGCGGTCGGAGGGATTATCGGGGCCTGTCAAGGTGGCCCGGATCGGATGGTCGGGGATGACGCTGAGCTCCAGGGCCTCGGTCAAGTTGAGCTGGTCGGGGTTCTTTCCGAAATAGATCAGGCTCGCCGCCGCCGCGCCGTCGATGTCTTTTCCATACGGCGCCAAGTTAAGGTAGCCCTCGAGCAGTTCGTCGGGGCCGTAGAGCGTGCGCAGCCGCCAGGCCGCCAAGGCCAGCCGCGCCCGCCGCCAGAACGACTCCCCCGCCGGGTCGGCCGCCTCCAGCGAGCGCCGGGCGAGAGCCTCCGAGACGGCCGTCTCCGGCGAGCGGCCCCGCTGACCGAACTCGATCCTGGCGGCCGCGACGAGCAGCGGCGAGAACTCTCCCAAGGAAAGCCACAGGCGATAGCGTCCATCGGCGGCGGGCAGGAGCCTGAGGAAGCGCCCCTCCCGGTCGCAGACCGCCTTCGAGAACTCCAGGCCCTCGTAGAGCGCCGGCCTCGGGCCCGAGGCCGCCGCCAGAAACGCCGCCGACAGCAGTCCGGTTATGGCGGCGTATTTGGCGTGCATGGCGTCCTCCGTCCTTGATATCGCGGAGGCGGGCCGCGGCTTACGGGGCTAGAGCTCGGAGGGCGCGGCCGGAGGGTCTTCGGGTTCGGCGAGGTCGTCGGGCCCCGCCGGCGCGGCTCCGCGGACTTCGAAGACCGCAGAGTCCACGGTCCGCCCCGAGGAGTCGAGCAGCGCCAGGGTGTGCCGGCCGGGCTCGGGGCTCGCGCCCGAGTCGGGCAGCGCCGCGCCCAGGTCCGCGCCGTCGAGGCGCCAGCGCAGGCCGTCGGCGGGACCCTGCGCTGCGAACAGGACGCGCTGATTTTGGGCCGGGATGTCGGGGTCGACTGCGACGATCGTGCCGGAGACGGGCTCGATGATCTTCGGCGCCGGAACTCCCAAAAGCTGCCCGGCGCCCGCGGGCTCGGTGCCGGCGATGAACCACTCCAGGCGCGCCGGCGCGCCGGGCAGCGGGCTGAGCGCCGCGCGCACCAGGCCCCGGGGCGGCGCGGGGGGTAGAATGCCCGCGTCCTCGCGCAGGAAATCCATCACGTCGCGCCACAAGGGAGCCGCGCCGCTGACGCCGCTGACGTTCCACATGGGCTTGCCGGAGAAATTCCCCACCCAAACGCCCACGGTGTATTTTCTCGAGAAGCCCATGCACCAGTTGTCGCGCATGTCCTTGCTCGTCCCGGTCTTGACCGCCGTCCAGTAAGGGGTGGCCAGCGGGCCGTCGAGGCCGAAGGTCGCGCTTCGGCTCTCGCGGTCCGAGAGGATGTCGGCGGCCAGAAACGCGGCCTGGGCCGAGAGGACGCGGCGCGGGCGTCTGTGCGGTTCGCCGGGTGCAAGACGCAGCGGCGAGACCAGGCCCCCTTGGGCCAGGGCGCGGTACGCGGAGACGAGGTCCCACAGCGTGACGTCGGCGCTTCCGAGGGCGAGCGAGGGACCGTAGAAATCGGCCGGCGCCAGGCCCGAGAAGCCGAGCCGGGAGAGTTCCTCGACGAAGCTCTCGACTCCCGTAAGGCCCAGAACGCGCACGGCGGGGACGTTGATCGAGGAGGCCAAGGCCTGCCGCGCGGTCAGGGGACCTCGGAAGCGGTTGTCGTAGTTGTTGGGCCTAAACAGCCCTCGACCCACGAAGAGCTCGAGCGGCGAGTCGTCGAGCACGGAGGCAGGCGTGAGAACGCGCCGGTCGAAGGCCAAGGCGTAGAGAAAGGGCTTCAAGGTCGAGCCCGCCTGGCGGCGGGCGCTGATTCCGTCGACGAAGCGCGCGCTCGAGGACCCTCCGCCGTTGCCGACGTAGGCCAGCACCTCGCCGGTCGCGTTGTCCGCGACGAGAAGGGCGGCGTCGGAAACGTTCTCGCCCGCGATCTCGCGCAGGCGCGACGAGAGCGCCAGGCGCGCGAAACGCTGAAGGCGGCCGTCCAGAGTGGAGGAGGCCCAAAGAGCCTTGGGACCCTCGCCGGGGGCCTCGGCGAGCAGCAGGCGCCGCGCGGCCTCGGGCGCGAAGTCGGCCTCCGGGGCGATCAGCGGAGGATGGGCGATCGCGCGGCGGGCGCAGAGCCGCAGAGTCTCCTCGGGCAGGGGCGCGCCCATGGCTTGGGACAGGACCCAGGCGCGGCGCGCGACGCGCGCGATCGAAGCCGCGGGTTCGCGCAGCAGGGCCGCGAGAACCATCGCCTCGGCGTCGTCGAGCCCATGGGGCTCCTTGCCGAAGAGGCCGCGCGAAAGCGCGCGCACCCCCTGCAGTTCGCCGCGGCCGAGGCTCAAGTTGAGATAGGCCTCGAGGATGTCGCTCTTGCTCCACGAGCGCTCGAGACTCAAGGCGCCGCGCAGCTGGCGCCACTTCTGCGCGAGGGTGCGGCTCCTGCCGCGCGCCAGCAGCCCGTGATCGAGGCGCGCGGCCAGCTGCATGGTGATCGTGCTCGCGCCGCGCCTGCGCCCGCGCGCGCTAGCCCAAGCGGCGGCGGCAAGCGAGCGCCAATCGATCCCGCGGTGCGCGAAGAACCGGCGGTCTTCCGCCGCGAGCACGGCCGCGACCAGGGCCGGCGATACCTCGGTCCGAGCGGCCCAGTCGAGCCTGCGGCCGCTCAAGTCGACGCGCAGCTCGGAGAGCGTCTGGCCGCGGCGGTCCAAGAGGCGCGCCTCGCTCCTGCGGTAGCGCGCGCGCACCGCCGCCGGGGCGGGCATGCTCGGCAGCCAAACCGTCAGCGTCGCCGCGGCCGCCGCGGCCGCGGCAAGACAGGCGAGCCCGATCTGTATTGAGGTTCCGCGCATGGCCTAGGGCTTGACCTCCATGGCCGCGTTGGGCAGCTCGCCGAACATCTCGGGGGAGTACATGGCCTCGACGCGCGTGGCCGGAAGCGAGAAGGACCCTTCGTTGTTGAAGCGCAGGGTGTACTCGACGGCGAAGGTTCCCTTGGGCACGAACTCGTAATACGACCGGAAGGCCTCGAAGGAGCGCTCCTGGAAGGCGGGCCAGGTCCACCAATTTCCCGAGCCCTTCTCGCCTTGGGTCGCGAGCTGCGAGTTGCGGCCCAGCCCGCCGCCCAGCACGCTGGTCCCGGCCGGGATCGGGTCGTCGACGACGACCCAGGTCATGTCGGATTGGGCGTCGACCTCCACGCGCACGCGCGCGACGTCCCCGCGGCTCCAGATGCCGGGCGTCTTCTGCTGGACCGGCGTCCAGCCCTTCTTGATCTTGTAGCCCGAGGAGAAGGGCTCCTTGAGAGGGATCGCGGCCAGGCTCTGGATCGTGGCCCATGGTTTACCCGTTCCCTCGTGGCGCAGCGAGAAAGTCTGCGCGCTTTGCGGCCAGCCGAAGCTCATCGTCCCGCTCGAGAGGCCCGGGCTCCAGTCGAGGCTTTGCGAGAACCCCGCGAGCTCGCCGCCGCTTCGTCCCGAGACCGGCACCGACTCGAAGGCCTTGCCGAATTTCTCGAGCGCCAGGCGCCCCCAGGCGTTGGCTGTGGTCAGGTCCCAGTGCCCATGATGCTGGCGGCCGATCGCGCCTCGCAGCAGGCGCGGCATGTCTTCTTTCCAGGGAGCCTCGGCCAGATGCGAGAGCACCATGCGCACGGCGTTCTCGTCGTTGGAGACCATCAGCCACCAGAGGAAGTCCGAGGTGTCGGTCGAGAAGCCCATCGTCGTGCCCTGGAAGTTGAGCCGCGCGCGCAGGATCTGTTCGGCCTCGGCCAGGCGCCTCTCGCCGTCGGCGACCTTCACGCGGCGCAGGACGTCGAGCCAGTCGAGCACGCCGGAGGTCGGCCAGAGATTGGGGTCGATCGGGATCGAGTCGAGGAGCTTGGGTTCGGCTTTCCCCGCGCGAGCCAGAGCCGCGACGGCGGCGAGTTTGCGCAGGGCGAGGTCGGCCGTGGGCAGGGCGGAGTGCCTCTGCACGCGGCCCTCGACGAAGCCCTTCAAGCCCTCGAGCATGCGCTCGCGCGGGCCGCCGGGAATCTGCCAGCCGGCCTCGTCGGCGATCGCGACGATGTAGGAGGTCAGCACCTCGGAGCCCTGGTCCATGAGCGGGAAGTACTTGGCCAGCCCGTCCGAGTCGAGGTAGGAGGGCAGGGCCTGCATGTTCCGGCGCCAGAGGTCCTCGTCGCGCAGGGCCACGGCTTTGGAGGTCATCTGCTCGAGGCAGCTATAAGGATAGAAGTGCATGTAGTCGATAAGACCCGACAGCTCGGAGGCTAAGGACGCGGTCAATACCGCGCGCACGCCGCCCCGGCCGGGCACGGCGTCCTTGGGCCGTTCCACGGGGACCTTGAGCTCCTTGTCGAGCTGGGCGATCGTCGCCTCGAAGACGCGCACGGGGATCGCGGGGATCACCTTCTGCGAGACCTTGAGCTTGTCGGAGACCCCGGAGCCCGAGGCTTCGACCGAGTAGGTCATCGAGGAGACTCCCAGCGGCACGCTGATGTCCCAACCGAGCTCTTCGGCCTTCCCGGGCGCAAGCGAGACCGAACGGTCGGGCAGGGCGGACCCAAGCCCTGACACCGAGGCCTTGACGCGCGCCTGGAGCGGGCGCTCGGAGGCGTTGCGCACGGTGAACATCGCCGTGAGGCGGTCGCCCTCGCGCGCCAAGGGCGCCACTCCCGAAAGCACGCTCAAGTCCTGCGTCGTGCGGATCTCGGCGGTGCCGGTCCCGAAGCGCTGGGCCCCCGCGGACGCCACGGCCGCGATCTTGAAGCCCGTGATCGAGTCGTTCAAGGGAACCACGACCTCGGCCTCGCCCTTGGAATCCAGCGGCACGCGCGCCTTCCAGAACAGCAAAGTGTCGAAGAGCTCGCGCGAGCCCTGGCGCCCGCCGCCGCCTCCGGAGGGCAGGGCTTTGAGCCCGAAGTGCCGGCGGCCGACGACGTGCATCTGGGCGGTGAAGGTCCGCACCGCCATGGAGCGCCGCCCCATCATCGCGTCGAGCAGGCTCCAGGAGCCGTTGGGCATGAGCTCCAAGAGGCCCTCGTCGACCGCGGCCACCGCGGCCTCCGTGCCCGCGGGCGGTGCGGAGCCGTCGGGCAGGCGCACGGAGAGCTTGACGCGCGCCTTTTGGCGGACCTTGTAGACCTTGCGCTCCGGGGCGACGGCCACCTTGAGCTCGTGGGCCCTCCAGCCCACTTGGATCTCGCCGATCCCAAGGCGATAGGCGGGGCGGCCCAGATCGACGAGCGCGGTCGGCTGGACCCCGCCGACGCGGCCGCGCACGGCGAGCACCGAGACGAAGACGTTGGGCGAGTAGGAACCCTTGACGGGAACGCGCACGACGGGCTCCTTGCCGGAGAGCTTCTTGACGGAGGCGTCGAGCACCCCTTCGCGCTCGACGGCGACCAAGGCCGTGGCCTCCCGGAAGGGCATGCGCACTTGAAAGACGGCGATATCGCCCGGTTCGTAGCGCTTGCGCTCCGGGATCACATCCATGCGGTCGCTATCATTCACGTCGAACCACCAGTCCTCCTTGCCCGCGACCCAGACGCTCAGGTGCGATCGGCTTGGGCGCCCGGAGGAATCCTTGATCGCGGCCTCGAGAATGAGGCTTCCCGAGGCCGGCGACTGCGCCTGGCAGAAGACCAGGCCCTTGGCGTCGGTGATCCCGCGGCAGACCACGCCCAGGCGCATGGTCTTCTCGGTGTGGTCGTAGGCGTAGAAGCCGCCGACCAGGCGCTTGCGGTGAGAGAAAACGCGGCGCTGCAGAAGCGAGACCTCGACGGGCACGCCGGGCAGGGGGCGGCCGTTCGTCGTCGCCACCGCGGCCTGGAATTTGAGCGAATCCTTGGAGAGCGCCCAGGAGTCGGGCTTGAGACCGACGAGGCGGCTCGAGGGCCAAAGGGCCGCGCGCGAGGCGACCGTCTGGGTCTCGCCGTTGGGATCGCGGAACTCAAGCTCCGAGAGCAGCTCCATCGGCATGGTCAACGCCGAAGTGGAGACCGCGACGACAGTCCGCGCGGAGCCGGCCGCGTCCAGGGTCAGGTCCTGCGCGCGGATCTCGGGCGACGCCGGGTTCCCCCCCCGGCGCTCGACGCCCTCTGGAGCGGGGCCGGTCGCGAACTCGAAGCCCTCGAAGCGGTCGAAGGAGGCGACCCCCTTGGGCTGAAGCTGAGTGCGCAGACGCACCGGCATGCCGGCCACGCCGCCGCCGGAGAGATAGCGCACGCCGAGCTGCAGTGCCACGCTCGAGACCGAAATCAGGCTCTTCGCCGGCGGCTGAATCTGCGCCGAGAGCAGGGGCACGCGGAACTCCTCGACGCGGAACTCGCCGGAGCCGCCCTGGTGCCAGCGGCGGGGCCGTCTGTAGCGGCGATGGCTTTTCTGCTCCTCTTCTCCAGGCGCTTCCAGGCTGACCGAGTAGGCGCCGAGCTTCGCCTCCTTGGGAATGTCCCAAGAGCCCTCGGCGACCCCGTTCTCGGACCAGGTCAGCGGCAGCTCGTATTTCTGCTCGTCGCCGAGGTGCTCGACGACGACCTTGGCGGGCCATTCCTCGCGCGGCGGCAGGTCGAAGCCCGCGGCCGTCTGGCGGCGGATGAAGTGCTTCATGTGCACGGTCTCTCCCGCGCGCAGCAAGGTGCGGTCGAAGACGGTCTTAAGGGAGACGGCGGGCTCGTTGTTCCACTCGTAAGGCAGCTGGAAGCGCCAGGGTTCGATGCCGTCCTCCCAGGAATCGAGCGCGAACGACATGTCGGCGCCGAGCTTTGCTACGGCGATCATCTTCCAGCGCTGCTCGTAAGACTGGTGATACCGGCAGCCGGGCAGGCTCTCGGCCGATGGGAGAGATGAGATCGCGGCCAGCCCTCCCTGCCCCGTGCGGCCCTCCCAGAGGGTCTTGCCGCTGCAGTCGGCCACCGTGACGGCGGCGCCCGGGACCGGCTCGCCCTTCGAGAGGCTCGTGACCCAGACCACCGACCCCTCGCGCCCGCGCACGAGGTGGACCGCGAGATCGGTGACGAGCGCCGCCGCCGCGACGAACATCGAGCCTTTCTTTTCGAGAAGGGAGGCTCCGAGCTTGGGGCTCTCGAGCTCGACGGCGTAGAAGCCGGTCTCTTTAAAGGGGATGCCGACGACCTCGAAGGCCTTGGGCCCGTTGGGCTTGGGAATCGAGATGGGCTTTCCCTCGCGCAGGGCGGGCGCCTCGCGCCGGGCGTTCTGGACGTCGCTCAAGAGCGACATGAGCTCGTAGGGTCCGGCCGAGGCGGGGGTCTGATAGAGGCTGCCCTTGATGCGGTCGAGCAGTCCTTGCTCCTGGTCCTTGCCGGAGCCGTTCGAGACTTGCAGCAGGCGCGCCTTGACCTCGGGCTCGAGCTGGCGCAAGGTGACCGGCAGCACGGCGCCGCCTTTGAGCTCGAGTATGCCGAAAGAGGCGGGGAATTTTGCCAGCGGCGGGTAGTCGGCGGTGCGCACGGAGAGCGGATAGCTCGAGGCGTTTGAGAGCCCGCGCCCGGAATCGTCGCGCAGGTCCTTGGGCAGCTCGACGGTGAGCGCGGCCTCGGGCGGGAAGGGACCGGCAAACGAGACCGAGGTCGTGAATTGATTGTCGTCGACCGCCTCGGACCCTTCGCCCTCGCTTTCCTCCTCCTGGGCGACGCGCTTGGGCTTCTGAGGCTTCCAGCTCCCGCCTTGGCCTTGGATCACGAAGGCCTCGGCCTGCTTCCACGAGACCGGCCCGCTGAGCTCGACGCGCAGCGGCAGGAACGGGATGCAGCCCTCCTTTGCTGAAGCGCGCTCGCAGGAGAACTTGGCCGTGAAATCCGGCCGGACCTTGTAGGCGAGCGTCTGGTCTTGAGCGGTCTCCACCCCGGAGGGCGTCGCGATGCCCTTGCCCCAGATCAGGCGCACCTTGGCGTCCGGAGGAAGGCGCCTTTGCGCGCCCACGACGACGACGCGCTCGCGCGTCTGCCAACGCGCGGCCGCAAGCACCGTCTCGCGCTCGGCGCCCTCGATGAGGCGCGCGCCGACGCTCTCGAGCACGCCGTCGATCGAGAACGAGAGGTGGGAGAGCACCGAAGCCCGCTCGGCCTCGGCGTCGAGCGCCAGCAGGAAGATTTGGTCCTCAGCTATGCGCGAGTATTCGCCCTCGTACGGGTGCGACTCGACGACCGCGGGCCCTCCCGTTGAAAAAGCAAACTCTTTGAGCCCTCCCATCGAGCCGCCGGAGAGGGCTTTGACGCCGTCCTTGAGCTTGAAGGAGCACCGCACCCCGGCCTTGAGGTCCTCGTCGAAATCGAAGACCCAGTTGCGCGGGTCGGCCCAGCGCGCCCGACCCTTGGCCGGGCAATCGACGCTGAAGGGCTCGACCAAGCCGCGCGGGTCGCCGAAGGGGACCATCGGCTCGGAGAAGCGCGCGGTCGCTTGGCGCACCTGCTTGACCGTGCCTTGCGGCGAGAACAGCTCGACGGCGGGCGAGGCCGCGGCATCGCTCCCGGCTAGGAAACAGGAGGCGGCCAAGATCAAAGCGCGTTTCATGGAGGGACTCCCGGCGGCGCGGCCGCCTTTGATGATGTCAAGCCGATCGAGATGTCCGCGCATCAGCCTTGGGGCTTTTTCCTTGCTTCTCGCCTGAGCTGGGCGGCCTGCTTCTCGAGCTTGCGCGCCTCGGCCACGCGTCTTTCCTTCATGTAAATCTCGGCCAGCGCGGTCTGATGGGCGGGGTCGCCAGGCTCCAAGGCCATCGCGGCCTTGGCTGCCATCTCGGCGGTGATCAAGTCGCCCGCTCTCTTGGCGGACTGCGCCCAGCCGGCGTAGTTGGCCGCGAAGGACGGGTCGAGCTGCGCCTGGCGCGCGTGGCTGGCCGAGGCGTTATTCCAGTCCTCGAGCTTGGCGTAAGCCAGGGCCTTCTCGTAGTGCACCCGCATGAAATCGGGCGAGAGCCCCTCAACGGCGGCGTAGACCGCCAGAGCCTCGGAGGGCCGGTCGGATTCCAGATAGGCGCTTGCCTTGCCGTATTGGGCCATCACATAGGATTCGGTGCCGGGGCTCACGCGCTCGAAGTGCGCGAGCGCCTGGTCCCAGTCGCGGCGATTGCAATGGTAGAGCGCCGTGTTGTGCTCGATCTCGGAATCGAACCAGCGCAGGGGGAAGAACGCGAGCCCCGCGAAGGCGAGCAGGGCCGGCGCGTAGAGCCGCTGGCGCGCGGTCTCGCCCATGGGCAAGGGGATGACGATGACGGCCCCGCCGCGGCGCGCCAGCGCGGTCAGGCCGCCGAGCATGCCCGCCAGCGGCCAGGCAAGCCAGCTGGCCGACGACGGCGGGCCGTCCGGGCTCAGAGCCGAGGCGGCCAGAGAACCGACGGCGGCGGCGCACAGGCCCGCGAGATAGCAGGACTCGCTCAGCGCTCCCTGTTTGACGAACAGCCTGCGGGCCCTCCAAGCCGCCGCGGCCAGGGCCGCGGCAAGCCAGAGCCTCAGGCCCGCCGCGACGGGAGACTGGGCGGCCTCGGCTATGCTGCGGCCCAGCGCGGAGAGAGCCTCGAGCAAGCGCTTCGCGTCGACCCCCGCCAAGACGGCGCAGCCCCCGACCGCCAAGGCCAGACACGACGCCAGCACGGCGGCCTTCAATGATTCCTTCGAGGGGCACACCAGCGGCAGGATGGCGGCGCCGGCCAGGCACATCGCAAGGAAAGAGACGATCGCGTTGGCCGATTGCGTCCAGACGGCGTTGGCTCCGAGCAGGATCAATAGCCCCGCGTCGAGCCAGCGCAGGAACCAGTCCCGCTCGGGGTCGAGCCATTGGGTCAAGGTCAGCGGCGCGCACAAGGCCAGGAAGAAGCCGAAGCGGTCGGGGTCTCCCAAGGTCGAGAAGACCCGGGGGCCGAAAGAGCCTTTCCAGAGGAACGGATCAAAGCCCAGGCGCTGGAAAAAGCCGTAGAGCCCGGCCAGCCACGCCGCGGCGCTCAGCCAGCCGACCAGGCGCCGCGCGCTTCCCGCCCCGCCGAATTCGAGAAGAGCGATCAGATAAATCAGCAAGAGCAGGACCTGCTTGAGGGCCGCCGGCAAGACAGCGAGCTTGTATGGAGACGACGCGAATACGACGATCGTCCACGCCAGCAAGGCCAACGCCGGCAAGGCCAGCGGCCGCGCGGACTCCGGCAATTCCCAGCGGCCGCGCTCCAAGCCCTTGAAGAGCCACGCGAAGGCCAGCACGAGGGTGCCGGCCTCGAAGAGCGTCGTCTTGATCGCGGCGCCGTCGTAGGTCCGCAGGAAGAAGGCCAGCGGCAGCATGAAGGCCAGCACGAGCAGGACCGTCTCGGAGGTCCTAAACCAGAACGAGGTCATTTTCGCGCTCATCTCAACGCCTCCGCCGTCGCCGGAGAGTATTTTTGGCTCGGCGCTCCAGGCCCGGCCCAGGCCAAGGCCAACGCCAGTCCCAGGTAGATCGCGATCGAGGCAACGACCGGCCAGAACTCGCTGTCCATCGAGAGGGCTTCCGGCGCAGGCGCGGGCTCGGCTGACTCAAGCTTGGCCAGAAGCTTCTTCATGCGCTCCTTGAGATCTTTGGGCGCGCTCGCGCTTTTGAGGCCCGAGAGGGGCGAAGCCTTGGCGAGCTTGCCGCCGCAGAGCGGGCACGACTTGAGATGGGCGTCGACCTGCGCCTTGCGCGAGGGCGTCAGGCGGTCCTCGGTGTAGAGGTCCTCGACGTTGAGGACTGCTTCGCAGTTCATTAGGATCGCCCTCCCTGGAGGTCTTGGAGCTTTTCGCGCAGCGAGGCCCGCGCGCGGTGCAGGCGCACGTCGAGCGCCGACAAGGAACAGCCGAGCACGCGCGCGCATTCCTCGCGCTCCATGCCCTCGAGATCGACCAGGATGATCGGCATGCGCAAGGTGGGGCTCAGCGTGGCGAGCGCCTGCTGGACGCGCTCGCTGTCGCTTTGCGCCGCGGCGATGCGCTCCGGGCCGGGGGCGGGGTCGGCGAGGACCTCTTCCAGAGACACGGCCTCGTCGTCGTCTCGCGCGGAGCCGGACAGCGGCACGGACCTTCTCCTGGCCTCCAGACGAAGGCTGTTGAGGTAGACGTTGCGGATGATCTGGCCGAGCCAGGATTCGAAGGGATAGGTCGGGTCATAGCTTTTCATGTACTTGATCACCCGGAGAAAGGACTCTTGGACGATGTCCCCCGCGTCGGCCCTGTTGCCGCACATCTTCATCGCGATTGCGAACGCCCGATCCGCGTGAAGTTCAATGAGTTTGTCGATTTGGGCGTCCACGGCGCTGGACCACCGCTCCTTTCTCCAGGAGACTCCTATCCCCTATATCCCGTTGGGTCCCTGGAAACTTACATTGTTATACTAGCAGTCATATCAAAACCCGCGCCAGCCGGAAGTTATCGCTAGAACATGCCCCGGGGCATAGGGGCCGTAGGCCCTTGAGCGCGGTAAGCTAGGTCTTTTCCCTGTCCAAGCCTTGGGCCCTTTGATTCTGTCGGCCGCATGCTCCTTCCTAATATAATGAAGGAACGACATGAGGAACCCCTCCTTGATGTCACGGATCACTTCCGCTGCCTTTTTATACGCCTTCCTGTGCCCCTTTTCAGCGGGCGCTGTTGAAAATCGGGAAATCCCGGGAAAATCGATCATCACCCCGCTGGTCATCCCCGGCGCCAAGGACGCCGCGGCCCAGCTTCCTGGCGTCCCTGCCCTGCCCGAGCTGCCAAAAGCCGCCGGCCTTGAGATCCCGGCCAACCCGGCCGGCCCGGAAAGCCCCGAGCCTGGAGCGGCCCTGCCCCAGCCGCAAGGAGCCGGAGCGATCCTTCAAGCTCTCTCGCCCGAAAACTCGGCGAAAGTCTCCGGCGAGGAGTCGGCCGATCTGGCCGCCCAGCTCATCGATCCGCGCGAAGGCGTCGGCGGCGCCGGCGCGGCCGACGTTGTCCCGGACTCTGGAGCCGGCGTCTCCGGATCCGGTTTGGCCGCCGCGCAGACGCGTTCCGAGGGGCGCTCGGGCCGAGTGTCCGCTCCGGGAAGGGCGGCGCTGGCCTCAAACAGGCCCTCGCTGCGCCGAGAGCTCGAGGATAGAGCGGTCTTCGCGAGGGTCCTGGTCCGCCAGTTCTGGTGGTACGCGGTCACGCACATCGTCGACCGCCAGGACCGCAACATGTGGCCCTCGTTCCACGCGCGCTGGAAGCAGGCCCGAGATGACGGCGTCGCGGTGCCGGTCACCGATGCGCGGCGGTTCTTCACCCACATGCGGGTCATGGGCGAGTCGGGCATATTCTACGTCCTCGGGTTTTCGGCGCGGCGCGACGAAGCCGTCATGGCGGAGGCCCATCAGACCTTCCGGGACTACTTGATGGGTCCCGGCGTCGGCTCTCGCGAAGAGGAGGCCTTGGACGCCTTCTTGCATCGCGCTTTGGGCTACAATAAGGAAAAGCGCGCGCATTCCAATTTCCGCAAGCACGTCCGCGACGCCTTGCTCGCGGTCGCTCTAAGACCCTCCTCCGAGATGGCGGCGGAATTTAATTCGCGCATGCGCGAGGATACGTTCGCCAAGACGGCCGAATACCAAGCCGGGCGCCAGGAGGTCGTCCTCTCGCAGCTACGCCAGGCCGTCAATGAGACGGTGGCCGAGGAGAGCCGGCGGGCCGCCGACCGCGTCGTGGGCGCCGTGCTCTTGGGCAGCTTCGCCACGGGATCCGCCGGCCCCAAAAGCGACTTCGATATCGAGCTCATCACCGCCAACGGCGGGCGCATGCGCATGAAGGCCTTCGAAGGCCGGCTTCAGTCGCGCTGGAAGGCGCTTGGACTTCAGGTCCATCCCATCGGCATCCACGAGAGCGCGGACCCGCCGTCGAAGGGCGTCATCAAGCGCATCCACAGCGGGCCGTACATCGTGATCTCACCTGACCCGGTCATCGAGGCCGCCCTTTCGCGCGCTCCCGACGAGGCGCCGTTCTTCGAGGTCGAGCGCGAGCTGACCTGGAAGGGCAGGATCGGCCGCGCCGTGCAGTACGCCATCGTCTACCTCTCCACGCTCTGGGCTGACGTTCGAGACCACTTCTCCGGCGCGTCAGGCCCCGGCTCCATCGATGCCAAGAGCCTCCGGCCCACCGACCCGCGGCGCGCGGTCCAGCTCGAGACGGTCGGCACCTTTTGGGACGAGCGCCACCTCAGGGTCCCGCGCCTGCCCATCGAGGTCGGCGAGCTCGGCGAAAAGACGGCATTCAGCCGGCCGCTTGCGGAGCAATACCGCAAGGTCCAAGCCATGACGGTCAAGGAGCCGGGCTCCGGGCTCAAGCTGCCCGAAGGTCTCGCCCAGTTCCGCGAGACGCTCGCGGCGGCGCTTTCTTTCGAGAAGAGGATCAACCCCGAGTTCGACCGGTACTACGCTTACCTCTTCGTCTCGCAGGGTCCCGTCGCCGCCGGGGCGAGCCAGCGGCGTCCCAACGCGCACACCGACGGCTACCCGCGGCGGCCGCACGAGAGAGGCGAGGTCGACCGCATGTACCTGGTCTCGGACGCTTTGCCCACGCAGTTCTTCGACCAGCCTTTCCCGGTCCCGACGGCGGAGGATTTTGCCGGCATCCATCAGACCTTCGAGGACGCCGCCGATCCGGCCCGCGTCGTCACTCACGCGCCCTACACGCTGACCATGATGGACTCCTACACGGTCCATCGCGCGGCCAAGGCGGAAGAGCCGATTTTCCGGACCTTCGTCCAGGTCCATCTCTCGGCGCGCCGCTTTGACCGTCCGACG
Source organism: Elusimicrobiota bacterium (assembly GCA_016194705.1). Lineage (GTDB taxonomy): Bacteria > Elusimicrobiota > Elusimicrobia > UBA1565 > UBA9628 > PALSA-1176. The sequence continues at coordinate 33,470 of JACQAZ010000034.1, forward strand.
AACACCCGCAATCCGCTGCTCACGGAGCCGGCCCGGACCGATCTCGCGGGACGATGGCGCGCCTACGAGGCCCGCCGGCGCGAGAGCGCGCGGTCCGCCCTTCCGGTGGTCTTGGACCCGCGCTCTTTCTTCGCCGAGACCGTCGATTTCGGCCTGCTGTGGTGGGCGCGGTCTTACTGGGGGCCGAGGATATCGCTCGACGCCGCGGTCAGATCGGCGCGCCGCGTGGTGCGCAGGTATTTCGAGCCGGGCGCGCCCGGCTCAGCGGCGGCCTTCGAGTCCTTCTTGGACCGCGTCCTCTCGTCCGATAATCCGGAGTCGCCCAACGCCAAGCGCAAGCGCATCGGCGCGGCGCTCATCGAGACGTCGCTTCTTCCCGGGCCATCCGTGGTCGGTCACATCGAGACCCTCTTCGGCGAGCCGGAACGCCGCGCGGACGCGGAGTTTCGCCGCGTGCGCCAGCAGGACATAGTCGCCTCTTTCCGGGAGCAGGTAGATGCGCTCATCTCAGCGAAGAGCGCCGAGCGCGCGGACTACAACGTCACGGCCTTGATCCTGTCCGGCTCGTACGCGGACGGTAGCGCGAAGGCGACCAGCGATTTCGACTTTGTGGTCCTGACCCGCGACGGCACGCGTCGGGACGTGATGGAGTTCATGGCGGACCTCGAGAGGCTTCGTACGGCCCACGGCTGGCCGGGCTGGGAGGACTGGCGGCGCTACCCGGGCGAGAACGTGCTCGGCGCGCGTTCGATGTCCGCGCGCCGTTTCGTCAGCGAGAGGCCCGTCGTCGTCATCTCCCCGGACGCGGACCTGCGCGAGAAGCTTACCGCCTTGAGGGGGGGCCGCCAGGTCTGGGACGCGGGTCGCCTCGAGATCCTGGGCCACCGCCTCGCGGGGCCGTTCCATCGCCGCCGCGTGCTCACGCGTCTGGGGGACGGTCTTTCCAAATAAGAGGAGCCCCCCGCGCCGTTTCAGGGGGCTCCCGGTACTGGTGCGAAGCCGTTCTTACTGCTGCTTGGTTTCCGGCGCTTTCGGCTCTGCCGTCATTCCGCGGACCTGCTCCAGGCCCCCGGTCAGCTCGGCCTTGAGGACGGGCTCGGTCTCCACCGAGAGTCTCCCGGCCAGGAGCTCCTCGCCGCGCTTGGCGTCGATGAACTTTCCCACGACCGCCTTCTTTATTGCATCCGCCGCGTTGCGCCGCGTGTCGGGGTCGCCCTTGGACAGGCCCTTCTCCAGCGAGGAGACCGCGGCCTTGACCAGAGACGGCCGCGTGCGCATCGCCTTGATGCCCCGCGAGAGGGTCGAGCCCTCGGCGGTCTCCATGAACTTCCCGAACATCGCCGAGGAGATCCACGGCAGGGCCTTGGGCTTGTCGATCATCCCGACGGCCTCGAGCCGCTCGAACGCCGGGCCGAGCACGGAGGGCTCGCCCGTGTCCTGCAGCGCGATCACGCAGGCCGAGATCACCTTGGGGCTGTCGGTCGACTTCATGACGGCCGTGATGGGCTCGATGGCCCTCGAACCGCCGGTGCGGCGCAAGAGGCCCGGCAAAGCCTCGCCCGAGATCAGGCCTTTCGAGCCCAGCTCCGAGACCTTGTCGAAGACCTTCTTGCCGCCGACCCCGTGCTGGGCGCCCAGCCCGCGCAGGACGGCTTGGCGCGACTCAGTGGTCCCCTCATCGAGGATCTTGAGCGCGTAGTCGCGCGAGGACGGGCCGTGCGTGCGCCCGGCCAGAAAGCCCGCCACCCGGACTTTGAGCTCCTCGGGGGCCTTGGCCTCGGCGTCGGGCGATTCGATGATCGCGATCGCCGCCTGACTGAGGGCCTCTCCCGCGTCCTTCATGAGCTCGGTCCTGCCGAACTCCGGGCCTTCCAACTCATCGATCAGGCTTCCCAGCGCGACCTGCTTGCCCACCTCGGTGCCTTCCTTGAGGCTCGGCAGATAGGTCTCGACGACCTCGTCGATGGTGACGGCCTTGGTCTCCGTCTGAGTCTGCTCCTGCGACCCGGACTTCACGCTATCCTTGACCGATGGCTTTCCCTTCTGGGGATCCGGCTGTCTGTCCAGGTACAGCTGCCCGATGCTGACGATGGCCAGCAGGGCGATGCAGCTTCCGGCCACTATCTCCACTTTTCTCATGTTCTTTCTCCCGGCTAGCCATTGAAGCCCTGTTGGACTTCGGCGCCTAACGATCATACCGGGTAGGCCCTGCGCGGCTTACATCGCATGAGGTAGAATGACGCCGTGGCCAAGGCGACGCGCTGGCTCAAGGGTTTCTTTCGAAGTGAGATCTTCCATCCCGGCGAGCCCGAGGCGCTCGCCCAGGCGCCGCGCGAGGCGGCCTTCGTGGCGAGAGCCTTGCGGCTTTCGAGGGGCCAGCGCGTTCTCGACCTGTGCTGCGGGACCGGGCGCCACAGCTTCGAGCTGGCCCGCCGCGGCGTTTCCGTGACGGGCGTCGATGCCACGCCGGCGTATCTTGCCGAGGCTCGCGCTCGCCTCAAAGGCCGGAACAACCCCGCCTTCGTCCTCGGGGACATGAGAAAACTGCCGTTTGGCGAAGAGTTCGACGCCGTCATCAACTTATGGACGAGCTTCGGCTATTTCGAGGACCCGGCCGACGACCTGCGTGCGCTCAAAGGCGCGTTTCGGGCCCTCAAGCCCGGAGGCCTTTTTCTGATCGACCTCGTCGACGCCGATTGGAACCGGCGGCACGCGCAGGCTAAGAGCTGGTTCCGACGCTCCGACGGGACCTTGGTGCTCGAGGAGCTCAAGCTGCGCGAGGGGCGCGATCCCGGGCTATCCAACACCTGGACCGTCCTGGCTCCCGACCGCGCGCCTGAGCGCGCTTCATTTTTTGTGCGCGGCTACGACAGGCCGCGCCTGTGCTCGCTGCTGCGCCGCGCGGGATTTCGCGTCGGCAAAGTGTGGGGCGGCCTGGACGGGGCCGCGCACCGCGCCGGCTCAAGGCGCCTCGTCGTGCTGGCGCGCAGACCCGGCTAGGGCGCCGGCTCCGGCGCCTGCCCCGGTTGGCGGTTGTCGGTCCGGGGTCTGGGCGCCAAAGGAATGGGCGCGACGACTTTCAGCTGGGGGGCCAGAGCCTGTCCCGAGGTCAGCGGATTGGGCTTCGGGGCGATGTCCGGTGCGCCGACGAAGGTCGTTTGGCCGGGCTCCATCGCGTCCGCCCCTCCCGCTGTCGAGGGAAAGGCGGGACCGGGAGCGGCGTCCTGGAAGCGGACCGGATCGGCTGCGCCGACGCTGGTTTGGGGCGTGGCGGCCGCTTGTCCCGGCTGGCGCCCGTCGGTCCGCGGCCGCGGAACAAGGGGAACCGGGCCGGCTTTCTTCTTCGCCGGCGTCTTCGGCACGGATCTCGGCACACTGACCGCCGCCGGTTGCGCCGGACCCGTCGTTGGGGCTTGTGCCGGCTGAGGCGGCGCGGCGATGACGACCTGCTTGCCTGGCTGCGCCGGCGCCGCCTGCACGCTCGCGGCATTTTGAGGGCCGACGTTCATGAGGAACATCGTCGGCTGGCGCTCGGCTTCCTGCTGCTTGAAGCTCTTGACGCGCAGGTGCGGCCATTGAGGTTTGCGGGGCGCCGCCGGCGCCTGCTTGAGCTCGGGCGGCGGCGCCGCGGGCGGAGGCTGGGGTTTGGAAGCCGCGGCCTGAGGCTTGACCGCGGGAGCCGCCGCGATCAGCTGCGGTCTCGGAGGCGCGTCGAGTCTGATCATCCGGGTCGAATCCTCGACGGCGGCGGCACCCGCAACCGTCGTGGCCATCACGAGCGGTTCGCGCGGCGGGGCTTCGGGGCTCACCACCATGAAGGCTCTGATTGGACTCGCCTTAAATAAGGAGGCAAGGCCCGGCACGCCGAGCTTGTAGGCCAGGCCTGCCAGGGGAAGCCCGAGCACGATGGCCACGGCTGCGGCAAGGCGCTGCGTACGGCGTCGACGCAGGTCTTCAGGGCTCTCGGGAGGGCTTTCGGGGAGGTCGTCTTCCGCCATGGTCGTCCCGCTCTTACGAGTGTAACAGCACGACGGAGGCATTTCAAGGTTTAAAGTTGGCGGGGTCGCGGCTCGTCATCCATGGAGATTCACCTCTCCCGCAAGATTGTCAACTATTTCTGACATATGGCCAGAAAAGTTGACAATCCTGATGACGCCAGGTTGCGCGCGCGCGAGGCGATTTCAAGCTTAGAATTGGAAGGTCAAGGTCGTGCCGAAGGAATAGGAGATGAAATCTTCCTGCGGCAGGAACTTGTGCCACTCGCGCGAGAAGGCCCCGTTGAGGGTCATGCGCAGGTTTTTGGCCAACTCGTAGTCGCCGCTCGTGTTGAAGGACAGCAGCTTGAAGTTGTCTGCGACCGTCACGGGAGAGCTGCGAAGCGCGAGCGACACCGTGTTGGTCCAGATGATGCGGTTTGAGAACAGGATCGGCTTGGTCGTCCCGGGCAGCAGCAGGCCCCGGGGCAGGGCCAGATCGGCGCGCACCAGAGCGCTCGGGGTGACGACGGTCACGTCCTGGGTCTTGACCCCGGTGCCCAGCGCCGTGAAGTCGTGGGCGTAGTCGACTTTCGGCGTGAAGCGGAACTTGCGGATGTCGAAGGTCGTCTGGGCGGTCGCGTCCTGGTGCTGCGTCTTCTGGGTGTTCTGCTCGACGATGAGGTTCTCGTTGATTGCCTGGCGCGCGTTGAAGCCAACCAGGCTGTCGAAGCGCTTTACGATCATGGCGCGCAGGTCCGTGCCGAAGGCCTGGTCGCGGTTCAGGGTCTGGCCGATGTTGAGGATCTTGTGCTCCGAGTATTTGGCGTTCATCTGGGTGTTGGCCATCCAGCGCTCCGTGAACCAGAGCTTCTCGAGCTGGCTCATGCTGGCGATGATGTCGGGGAAGGTCGTCGAGATGGTCTTGGAGAGGGTCCCCGTCACGTTCTGGCGCTGGATGCTGCGCACGTAGTTGTTGGAGATCGAGATCGTCTTGAACGCGGAGAGGCGCCCGCGGATGTCGTAGGCGTCGAGCGGCGACCAGCGCTGGGTCGAGTTGTACGTGTCGCGCAGGGTCTGGCTTTGCAGCACGGCGGCGGCTCCCTTGGGGTGCAGGGGAGTGCGCACCCAGAGCTCGCCGGTCGTGTTGAGGTGGTTTTCCACCTGGTTCCAGACGTCGCCGTCCTGGAGCTGGTAGCCCGAGACGATGTTCATCGAGCGCCAGAGCTTGGTCTTGTGGAATATGTCGCCGATCGTGATCGGCAGGGAGATCGAGCCGTTGGCGTTGCGGTTGACCGTCTTGATGTCGCCGGCGTCGAAGACGAAGGTCGAGCCGCTGACGATGAAGGTCGAGACATTCAGAATGTTGTTCTCGAGGATGTCGATCTTGTAGTTGACCTGGGGGTTGAGCCAGGAGAGCAGGCGGAAGTTCGAGGAGAAGCCCACGCCCTCGTGGAGCGACTTGTTGTAGTGCAGGTGCTTCTCGATGGGGCTCGTGAAGTCGTCGCGGCGCTCGCTGACCTTGCTCAGCGCGTAGTCGGGGTTGAACGACGAGCCCGTCCACGGCAGGAAGGAGAGCCGACCCCCGAGGCTCTGGCTGAGCTCGTCGGTGTTGAAGTTGCCGGGCTGCCGGCGGACCACGAGGTTGTCGAATTTGACGTCGTAGCGGGACCAGCTGTAATTGCCGTCGATGGTCTTCGGCAGGAAGCGGCTGTTGACCGGGACCCCGTACTGGAGGGTCGTGTTGTAGGTGTTGCGGTCGTCGAGCCGGGTCAAAAGGTCGTAGGAGATCCGGTTGCGCGTGTAGTTCACGCTGAGCCGCGGCAAGGCGCCGCGGGAAAACGACCCGTTGGCGGTGCCCGTCCAGGTCGTGACCTTGCCTTGCTGCAATAGCGTCGTGAGATTGGAGAGCGTGCCGGTCTGGGCCGAGCTGGGCGTGTCGGTGATCGAGCGGGACAGATTGAAGGACATCGGGAAGTAGGAAATCCTCGTGTAGTTGAGATACCCCGAATCCTGCCGGTTATCCTGGTTGGAGACGACCGAGGTCGGGGTCTGAAAGTTGCGGTCGACCTCGCGGTACTTGCCGCCGAAGCTCGCCCAGCCCGGGACCTCGAAGTTCATCTCCATCTTGCGCGCGATGCCCACCCGCGGCAGGGGCTCGGCGACGTGGATCTCATCGAGCCAGACGGTGCCGCTGGTCAAGGTCGCGTCGGCGCCCGCCGTCACCGAGGCCGTGCGGCGCACGCCGGCCACGATCTCGGCCACCTGCTGGAGGCTCGGCTGGCCCGAGCTGATGATGACCGCGCCCGGCGTGGCCGACTCCCAGCCGTCGGCCACAGAGTTGCGGCGCGAATCGGTCTGCCGGACGCGGACCTTTTTCCAGCCGGTGAAGTTGAGCGGCAGGCGCACCTCGAAGAAGTTGGTGTCGTTGCCCACCCGCAGGAAGAAGGTGTGGTCCGTCTTGTTGACCGGCGCGGCCGCGTTGCCGAAGACGAGGAAGTTGAAGAAACGGTGCTGGCTGATGTCGATGGCGCGCGGGAAGACCCTCTTGGTCGTCACCACGGCCTGGGTCCCGGCGGGGTTGATGAACAGGTTGAAGAAGCTCATCTGCAGGGCCTGCTCGGAGATGTTCGTCGTGTTGGACTGCTTCTGCAGATTGCCCAGGCTCCCGTAGAGGTCGTCGAAGACGTTCGTCGCGTCGCCGCCCGCGTTGAAGATCGGTACGTAGGTCGGGTTGTCGACGTTGTTGATGGGTGTCACGACCATGCCTTCGGTGGCCAGCGTGGGGCTGTTGACGGCGGGATCCGTCGGCGCGCCGGGAAGCCAGGTGTTGCCCACCACCGCGATGCGCGCAAAGCGCACCGTGCTCGAGACCGTGCCCGCGGCGGCGCGCTTGATCGTCAGTCGCAGCTGGCGGACGTTGTTCCAAGAGGAGAGCGTGGCCGAGCTGATGTTGAGCGGGATCTGCAGAGTGGTCCAGGTGTTGATGTTCCCGCCGAAGTCGATCTTGGTGTGGTTGCCGGCACCCGGCTCGGGCAGGTTGTTCTGGTCGATGCCGTTGCCGGCGATCTGTCCCATGTAGCCGAAGTCGCTTCCCGAGAAGTCCTGGGGATCGAGCCGGCCGTTGCCGTTGAGGTCCTGGCTGTCGATGCGGCCGTTGCCGGCGCCGATGACCAAGGTCTTGCCGGCCCCGGGGCCCGAGGTCGGCGCGTAGGTCCAGCCGACGTCCTCGTTGGACTGAAGGATGCCGTCGCAGTTGATGTCCTCGGACTTGGGGGCGTTGGTGATGACGCGGCCGTCGGTGCAGTTGAGGAGCATGCCGCCCCTGCCGTCCGAGTTCTCGTCGATCTGGCCGAGATGGAAGTTGATGAGATTGCTCGAGGCGTCGCCGTTCATGACGACCTCGAGGATCGTGCGGTGCGAGAAGTCCACGCCGCTGACCGAGAACGGGAAGACAATCGAGGCCTCCTCGCCGACGGCCAGGGGACCGTAGTTGTAGGCGAGGACCTTCTGCGTCTGCTTGGCGGTCGCCTGGGCGCGCGGGTTGATGGTCAGCACGGGGATGTCCTCGGTCTGCAGGCTGAAGTGCGTGGGGTCCACCGGGACGCCCGTTCCGGTCACCCCCGAGGAGCCGATCGCCGAGATCGGCGGGTTGCTCGCGATGATCCACTGCTGCGCGAAGGTCGAGACGGTGTCCTCCTGCCGGATGCCCTCCATGTTGTCGATGATCGCGAACGAGTTGAGGTTCAAGTCCTGGCGGCTCTGCGCGATCTCGCCGGCCGCGCTCTTGAGCTTGAGCTTCTTGCCCAGCGCTACGTCCTTGACCTGGCTGTCGAAGTCGTAGACGAGCAGGCTCTTGGCCAGCTCCGTGATCGCGGGAGTGGTCGGCGACTTGGAGCCGGCCTGATAGAGCAAGGTGGTTCCCACCGTGACCCGCTTTCCGATGTCGTATGAGACCCGGGTCCCCAGCAGAGACTCATTGGTGATGCCCGCAAACGGCGAGACCTCGTAGCTGATGTCGATCTCGGAGTGCTCGCGGATGCGGTCCTCGTTGAAGAAGGTGATGAAGCCCGCGTCGTAGTCGATGAAATAGTCGACGTTGCGGTTGAGCTTCTGCTGGTCGAGGAGCACGACCTCGCTTTGGGCGACGAGATTGGGCTCGAGGAAGAAGGTCTTGAAGCGGAAGCTGAACTCGACGTGGATGAGGCGCTTGTTGATCGGAGTGGGGGAATAGACGTCGGGGTCGATGGTCGAGGAGTCGCCCGCGATCGCGAAGGGCTTGAGCAGGTTGAAGAGGCCGTTGGCAAAATCCACGTTGATCGTGTCGGGGTACTTCTGGATCGGGTTGAGAGTGGGCCCGACCTCGAGGCGGTTGAGGTCGAGGACCTTGAGGATGAAGTTGCCGCGGCCGTTGTCCGGGACGATCTGCTGCTGGCCGATCGAGTAGAAGGTCTTGAGCTCCCGGTTGTAGCCGGCCTCATCGAGGGTGCAGCTCGAGCACTCGATGGGAACGTCGCCGACCGTCTTGATGAGCTTGAAGAGTCCCGTGCCGCCGAGCTTGATGGTCGTCGAGCCGTTCTCCACGCTGAGCTTCTGGCCCGTGGCGTCGACGAGGTCGACGGCGAGCACGAAGTTGGGCTGCATCGGCGTGCGGAAGGTGATGATGCCCTTGGTGTAGTCGATGTTGTAGTCCTGGCCCGCGTTGAGCTGCTGGAAGACGCCCGTAAACGAGGAGGAGCGCAGGACGATGTCGTCGGCGGTGAAGGTCAGCGTGTTGGTGTTCGCCTGTCCCGGGACGTTGGTCGCAAGGTACACCTGCTCGCTGCCGACCTTGAGCGGAAGGCGCGCCGGGTTGCCGAAGCTGACGTCGTAGTACTGGCGGCGAAGATAGGCCGTGTCAATGACGTCCTGGGCGACGAACTGGGTGTTGCCGAAGAACTGCTTGGACTTGGTCTGGCCCTTCGTGCGCGAGCCCACGAAGCTCGCCTTGACGCCCTTGTACTTGACGTCGGCGCGGATGCCGAAGAGCTGCTTGTTGTAGGACACGAACTCGGTGGCCGGCAGCGAAAGGTCGATGTCGCCAAACGAGACGTTCTGCACGACCTCGCCGGGATCGCCCGTGTAGACCACCGAGATGTCCTGGTGGTTCTGCTTGGTGTCGTCGTAGTCGACGTTGACCGTGATCTTCGGGCCGACCTTGCCCTGCATGCGCAGCTGCAATTGCTGCTGTATGTCGAAGAGATTCGTCGTCTGCGGGCGGCCGGTCGTGGTCTGGGGCGCGAGGAACCGCTTCTCGTTGAAGGTCATGCCGATGACCTTGCGTCCGGTGACCGAGAGGCTCGTGCCGTAGGTCGGCAGCTCGACCTCGGGGGGCGGCGGCTTGGGGGCGGAAGTCGAGATCGCGATGCCCTCCCCGCCGAAGCTTGGGATGGGGCCTTCCTCGATGTTGATGCCCCGCTCGCGGCGGTCGCGGGCGGCGTTCCATTTTTCTTGGCTGTACGAGAAGGTCCGAAGTTTTTTCTCGAAATCGACGAAATCGTGGGGCTTTGCGGCTTCGGTCGAGACGGCGGGGGGGGCCTCGAAGATGTGCGCGGGGTCGGCGCGGTCTAGCAGTAGGAACGGCCCGACCGAGGGAGGCAAAATGATCGGCGTTTCTTCTGGCTCGATCGTCGTCTCGGCGGGAGGATTTTCAGTCTCGGGCTTGGCCTTCTGCTCGGTTTGAGTCTTATCGGGAGCGAAATCAGGGTCGTAGGGGGTCGAGAATTGGGCCCAGGCGGGGACGCGCGCGGGCGCGCGTAATACAATAAGGGCCAGGAGGCCGAGAAGGCGCAGAGTCCGCTTTGACAAGGTGTTCCGATTCTTCTGCGCCCCCGGCGAGGCGCTGTTACGCGCGTACGAGCAACGATCGGGAGTGTAACAGGCGGCTGTTACCTTGTCAAGGCTGGTGGGTTATGGAATTATGAAGCAAAATGCGCGGCATTTGCGGCTTGGATGGGAGCCGGACCGCTAGCGGATCTCGGAGTAGGTCTTCTCGTAGGCGGCCAGCATGTTGAGCAAGGTGAAGCGCTCGGCGATGGTCTCTCGCGCGGCCTGACCGAGGCGCTGTCGTAAAAGGGCGTTCGAACACAGTTCGGCGATCCTCTTGGCCAAAGCCGGAGCGCTGCGCGGCGGCACGAGCAGGCCGTTCTGGTTGTCGGCGACGACCTCGGCGACGCCGTCGACGTTGCTCGCCACGACCGGCAGGCCCATCGCCATCGCCTCGAGCAAGGCGTTGGGCAGGCCTTCCCACAAAGACGGGAGCACGAAGACGTCGATGCAGGAGAGCCAGGTCGTCACGTCGTCGCGCTCGCCCAACAGCCAGACGTGCTTCTCGAGGTGATTGCGGCGGATCTGGGCCTCGAGGCTGGCGCGCTTGGGCCCCTCGCCGAGGATCACGCAGCGCACGGGGTGGCGGTCCTTGAGCCGGGCCATCGCGTCGATCAGCAAGGCGTGGTTTTTCTGCGCGTCGAGCCGTCCGACCGCGCCCAGCAGCAGCTCGCCGGCGCCCAGGCGCAGCTCGAGCCGTTTTTGCGCGCGCTCGAGCTTCGAGACCGGCCAGCTCGCGTTGTCGACGCCGTTGTAGATCGTCGTGACCTTGGCCGGGTTGTAGCCCTGATGCTTGATGAGATACTTCCGGCTGGCCTCGCACTCGCAGATCAAGAGGTCGTCCGAACCCTTGAGCACGCGGTCGACCAAGAGGGTCAGCGTGGACCTGGTCCGGTAGCTCACGCGCGGCGAGCTGATCAGCTTGAAGTGGGCCTTGGCCCGCCGCTTGGCGACCCGGCAGAATTGGATGGCCTGGTACATGAGCGCGTGGACGATGTCGGGCTGCTCATGCTCCAAGATCTTGATGAGCCCCTTGACGTCCTTGAAGGTCGGACGGCTTTTTACGCCCAGAGTGTGCACCGGGACTCCCATGGTCTTGAGCCGGTGGGCGTAGGTCCCGAAGGGCTTGAGGCTCACCACGCCCGCCACCGTGAAGCGCCTGGGGTCGAGCAAGGTCGCCAGCGAGTAGAGCGTCTTCTCGGCGCCGCCGAGCGTCGTCGACGTGCTGACGAAGAGGATCCGGCTCATCCGGTCACTTGAAGAACTGGCGCACGGCCTTGCAGACGCGACGGACCTCGGAGGCTTTGAGCTCCGGGTAGAGCGGCAGGGCCAGGTTGGTCAGGCTTGCCTGTTCGGCGACCGGGAAGTCGCCTTTGCGGTAGCCCAGGGAGCGGTAGGCCGGCTGCAGGTGCACGGGGATCGGGTAGTAGACGCCGCAGCCGACGCCCGAGGCCTGCAGGTGCTTCATCAGTCCGTCGCGGTTCTCCGTGCGGATCACGAAGAGGTGGAAGGAATGCTTGTTGCCGTTTTGGCCAAGGTCGGGCAGTTCGAGGCCGAGGTTCGAGAGTTCTTCGTTATAGATCGCCGCGAGTTTCCTACGGCTCTTGATCCAGGAGGCGAGATGCCGGAGCTTGACGCGCAGCACCGCGGCCTGAAGGTCGTCGAGGCGGTCGTTGCCGCCGATGAATTCGTGCTCGTAGGCCGAGCCGACCGCGCGCCCGCCGTGGCGCAGCTGGCGGCAGAGGCCGGCGAGGCGCTCGCTGCCGGTGACGATCGCCCCCGCGTCGCCGGCCGCTCCGAGGTTCTTCGAGGGGTAGAAGCTGAAGGCCGCCATGTCGCCCATCGTGCCCGCTTGGAGTCCATGGAAGAGCGTCATGTGGGCCTGGGCGCAGTCTTCGAGGACCTTCAGGCCCCGCCGGCGCGCCAGTGCCGTCAGCGCGTCCATGTCGGCCGGTTGGCCGTAGAGGTGCACCGGCGTGAGCACCTTGGTGCGCTTGGTGACGGCTTTGGCCGCGCTTTCGGGATCCATCGTCAAGGTGACGGGATCGACGTCGGCCAAGCGCGGCGCGGCCCCGACGGCCGAGACCGCGGTGGCCGTCGCGATGAAGGTGAAGGCCGGCACGATGACCTCGTCGCCGGGCTCGACTCCCATGGCCTTGAGCGCCAGAGAGAGGGCCGAGGTGCCCGAGGAGACGCCGACGGCGTGCTTGGCTCCCGTCGACTTGGCGAACTCTTCTTCGAAGGCCTTGCCCTCGGGGCCTAGGATGTAGGCGCCCGAGTCCAGCGCGCGCAGGACGCACTTCCTCAGCTCCCTTGCCAGGCCCTGGTACTGCGCCTTGAGGTTCATGAGAGGAATCGTCTTGCTGGTCATCTCAGTAAGCTCCCTTGCCGAGGAACATGGCGGGTGCCGTCTTGAGTATGATCTCGAGGTCCAGGCCCAGCGACCAATGCTCGATGTAGAAAAGATCCAGGCCGAAGCGCTGCTCGCTCGAGACGTCCGAGCGGCCCGAGACCTGCCAGAGCCCCGTGATGCCCGGGAGGATGTTCATGCGCTTCTTGGCGGTCGCGCCGAAATCGCGCTGCAGGCTCTCGAGCTCGCCGGTGGTCAGCGCCAGCGGGCGCGGGCCCACGACGCTCATCTCGCCGCGCAGGACGTTGAGGAATTGAGGAAACTCATCCAGCGAGAAGCGCCGCAGCCATTTGCCCACGCGCGTCACGCGCGGGTCGGCCTTGGCCTTGAAGAAGGCCCCCTTGTGGGCGTTGAGCTCCTTGACGCTCTCGATTCTTGACTCGGCGTCCGCGACCATGGTCCGGAACTTGTAGGCGAAGAAGATCTTGCCCCGGAAGCCGTAGCGCTTTTGCTTGTAGAGGATCGGGCCTTCCGAATCGAGCTTGATGAGCAGGCACACGGCGGCCAGGGGCACCGCGGTGGCCAGCAGGAGGGACAGGCTGAAGGCCAAGTCGAAGACGCGCTTGGCGAGAAAGTTGAGGGTGGTCAGCTGGGTGTGCTCGATGCGATAAGCCGGCAGCCCGAGGCTGTGGTCCATCTGCACCTCCCCCAGGCGCAGCTCGAGGAGGTCGGGCACCATCGTGAAGCGCACGCCGTGGGCCTCACAGAGCTCGGCGGCCTCAAGGATCCTGGGATGCGGCAAGGACGAGCGCAGCAGGATCAGCTCGTAGAAAGGACCGCCCTTGAGCGCGCGTTCCAGGTCCTCGGGGGCGGGCAGCTCGGCGAGCTCGGTGATCGCGGCCTCGGGGTGGCGCGAGCGGATGCGCCCTACGATCATCTCGGCGACCGTCCCGCGTCCCACGATGATGACTGGGCGCGCGGCCTCGTGGCGCGACATCCACTCGTCGAGCCAGAGCACCACGGTCTGTCCCAAGGTTACGAGCACGGCCGCGGTCGGCAAAGCCAGCACGAGCATCATGCGCGAGTACGCGAGGCGCCCGTAGATGTAGGTCGCGACCAGGGTGGCCCCCGTGCCCAGCACGCAGCCCTTGACGATCTGCAGGAAGCGATCCGCCCAGGTCATCCAGGAGCTGTTGTAGAGCTTGGAGGAGTACCAGAAGATCAAGAGCCACAGCGGCACGACGGCCGGCAGTATGCGCTCGTAGAGCGACCACGGGGGAATATCGCCCGGGACCGGGAAGCGCCGGACCCACCAGGCGAGGTCGAATCGCAGCAGGTAGGCCAGGCGATAGGCCGTCCAGATCGCGAGCGCGTCGCAGAGCAGATGCAGAACGGTGCGCAGGGCGTGGCGCAGCCAAGGCGGCAGCCACACCGCCGAGGCGGCCGGGCGTTTGGTCTTCGGGGGGGCAACCGTCTGGCTCATCATTCGGTGGACTCCTCTATCAAGAAGCGCGGGCGGCGCCGGGCCTCGTCGAGCGCGCGCCAGAGGTACTCGCCGAGAACGCCGAGCATCATCCACTGCACGCCGCTGACAAGCAGCACCACGGCGGCAAAGCGAGTCCAGTCCTCGCCGAGGCCCGCGGGTTCGCTCAGCTGGGCCGCCAACCACAGTCCGCCGCCGACGACCGAAAAAAATCCCAGTCCCGAGATCAGGCGCATCGGCTGGTAGGAGAACGAGACGATCGAGTCGAGCGCCAGCTTGAGCTTCTTCTCGAGGCTCCAGCCCGAGGTCCCGTGCAGGCGCGCCCTCTTGTCGTAGACGACGCCGGCCTGCGGGAAGCCCATCCAGGTGATCATCGCGAACACGCTGAAGTGGTTCTCGTGGAACTCGCGCAGGGCCTCGGCCACGCGGCGGTCGAGCAGAAGAAAGTCGGCTCCTTCGGCGGGCATATCCTTGAGGCCGACGAAGCGGCGCATCATGAAGTAGTACAGCCGCGACATCATCAAGGACCAGGGGCTTACGCCCTCGCGCTTGGCGCGAACGGCCCAGACGACCTTGAGGCCCTCGCGCCATTTGGCCAGCAGCTGGGGCACGACCTCGGGCGGATCCTGGAGGTCGGCGGCCATGACGACCGCGCACTCGCCCTTCATGCGCTCGAGGCCGCAGAGGATGGCGCGGTGCGAGCCGAAGTTGCGCGTAAATCGCACGCCCCGCACGCGCGGGTCCTTGGCGGCGAGCTGGGCGACGACCTTGAAGGTCGCATCAGTCGAGTGGTCGTCGACGACGATCCACTCCCAGCGCACTTCATTGTCGAGCGCCTTGCCGAGCTCGGCGTAAAGCAAAGGCAGGTTCTCCGCCTCGTTGTAGGCGGGGGTGACGACGCTGACCACGGGGGCCGCGCTAGGCTTTGTCGAGGGTCTCATGCAGGGTCTTTGCGACGAGTTGGAGATCGGCGTCGGTCATGCCGTCGAAAAGCGGGAGGATGAGGCCGCGCTCGTGAGCGAGCTCGCTCTCTTTGAGCCCGTCTTTGCCGCACGACCAGGGCTCTTTGGCGTAGGCCGGCTCGAGATGCGCGCACATGATGCCGGGTTTGGAGTCCGCGCCCTTGGACTTGAGCGCGTCCTGGGCCTTCTCGCGCGAGATCCTCGAGGGCAGCCGCACGCAGAAGCTCTGCCAATTGCTGCGTGCCCAGTCGGGCTCGACCGGCAGGCCGAGGCCCTTGATCGGCGCGAGGAGCTCGCGGTAGCGCGCGGCGAGCGTGCGGCGCCGGCGCACGAGGCCGTCCAAACGCTTGAGCTGCTCGCGGCCCACGGCGGCCTGGATGTCGGTCAGACGGTAGTTGTAGCCGAGCGCGGGGTAGGATTCGCCGGCGCTGCCGTGATTGCGCCAGAGCCGGAACTGGGCGTCGAAGTCCGCGTTGGCCGTCGTCAGCATGCCGCCGTCGCCCGTGGTCAGGATCTTGCGCGGATGAAACGAGAAGCAGCTGATGTCGCCGCGCGGCCGTCCGACGCGCTCCCAGCGGCCCTCCCAATTGAGCTCGGAGCCGATCGCGCAGGCTGCGTCCTCGACGACGGGGAGGCCCAAGGGCCTCGTGATTTTCAAGATCGACTTGAGATCGCAGGGCATGCCCATCTGGTGGACGGCCAGCACGGCGCGGGTGCGATCCGTGAGCAGGGCCTTGAGCCTTTTCGGTTCGAGGTTGAAGGTCCCGGGCTCGATGTCGCAGAAGACGGGTTTGGCGCCGCAGTAGCGTATCGCGTTGGCCGTGGCGATGAAGGAGTGGCTCGCCGTGACGACTTCGTCGCCGGGTTTGACGCCCGCGGCCAATAGCGCCAAATGCAGCGCGGTCGTGCCGCTCGAGACCGCGCAGGCGAATTTCGCGCCGACGGCAAGCGCGAACTCGCGCTCGAAGGCCGCGACTTGCGGGCCTTGCATGACCCAGCCGCTGGCGAGCGCGGCTCCCGCCGCGTCGGCCTCCTCGGCGCCGAGCACGGGCCGCGCCAGAGGAAGCTTGCGGACCGCGGGCTTGCGGCCGTTGCTGTAGGCCGGCCGCCCGATGCCGACGTAATGGAGACCGGCGGCGCGCACGGTTTCGGGGTCCCAGCTGTTTCGGCCGTCGACGACCGCCTTGACCCCGCGGCGGGCCAAGGCCTCGAAGTCGAGCCGCGCGTAAGCCTCGTGAGCGGTGTTGAGCACGACGACCTCGGGGGCGGGCTCGTCGTCGAGCGAGCCGGGAACAAAACCGTGTCCCGAAATCTCCGTCTCGGAGTACAACGGATCATGGAGCTTGACCGATGCGCCGCGCCTTGCGAGGGCCTCGCGCAGCAGGAAGGCCGTCGAGCAGGCGTGCTCCTTGACCTGCGGGCGAAAACCCAGGCCGAGGACCAGCGCCGTGCGGCCCTCAAGGCCGGACCATTCGCGCTCGAGGCGGTCCAGCGCGCGCCTTGCCTGGTCGTCGTTGATCCGGCGCGAGCGTTCGGCCAAGGTCGCCGGCTCGCCGAACTCGCGCGCGCTCTTGGTCAGGAAATAGGGGTAAACCGGCGTGCAATGGCCTCCGACGCCGATGCCGGGCCAGAGCAGCGCGCTCTCCCCGTCGGTGTTGGCGGCCGCGATGACGGGGGCGAGCTCGACGCCGACCGCTTCGGCGTAGAGCGAGAGCTCGTTGGCAAGGGCGATGTTGACGTCGCGGTAGACCATGCCGGCGAGTTTCGCGAGCTCCGCGGCCTCCAAGGTCTTGAGATTGATGACGGGCGCGCCGAGCCAGCGCTTGTAGAACTCCTCGGCCGCCTTGGCGCAGGCCGGGGTCAGGCCGCCGACGATCTTGGGGTTTTTCTCGAGATGCTCGAAGACCTTGCGGCTCTTGACGCGTTCGGGGGAGAAGGCCAGATTGAAGTCCTTGCCGGCCTTCAAGCGGACCTCGAGCAGAGGCCGCAGGGTCTTGGCCGTCGTGCCGACCGGCAGGGTCGTCTCGAAGCAGACCAAAGCGCCTTTCTTGAGTCCCGCGCCGACCTGCCGCGCGGCAGCCGTAATGAGCGACAGATCGGCGTCGCGCTCGGCCGTGAGCAGCACCGGGACGATGACGACGATCGCGTCGCTTTGCGCGGCGGCGAGCTTCGTGTCGGCCGTCGCCTTGAGCGCGCCCGCGGCGACGAGCTCTGTGACGGCGTCGCCGACGCCGGGCTCGTCGATGGGGGACTTGCCCTCGTTGATCGCGTCCACGACCTTCGGGTTGATGTCGACGGCAAGGACCTCGGCGCCCTTCTTGGCGAACTGGCACGCCAGCGGCAGCCCCATCTTGCCGGCGCCGACGACCGCGATCTTCATTCTTAGACCTTCGCGCCCGTCAGGCGGCTGCGGTGCCAGTCAAGCGTCGCCCGCAAGCCCTCTTCCAGCGAGACTTTCGGTTCGAACTGCAGCAGGCGCCGCGCCTTCTCGATGACGGGAACGCGCGAGCGCACCTCGGCGCGCGCCATCTCCTTGAACCTGATCTCGGTGCCCGGGCACAGGCGCGCGACACAGCGCGCCAAGCCCAAGGTCGTCTCCACCTCGCGCGGGTTGCCGATGTTGAAGTCCTCGCCGGCGGCCTCGGGCCTTGCCAGCGCGGCCACGGCCGCGTCGACGAAGTCCGAGACGAAGCACCAGGCGCGAAGCGGCGTGCCGTCGCCGTAGACGCTCAGGGGCTTGCCCAGGATCGCGGCCGTGCAGAAGTTCGAGATCGCGCCCTCGCCGGTCTGGCGCGGGCCGTAGATATTGAAAGGACGCAGGATCGTGGTCGCCATGTTGTTGGCCTCGCCCATGCGCATGACGAACTGCTCTGAGGCGAGCTTGCTCGTGGCGTAGACCCAGCGCTTATCCGAGACGCCGCCGATCTTGTGGGGCGCCCGTTCGTCGACCCAGAGAGCGTCGGGGCCGAAGACCTCGGATGTGGAGGCGTAGACGAACTTCTTGACGCCGGCCTCGGCGGAGGCTTCCAGGAGGTTGACGGTGCCCAGAAGGTTGACGCGCAAGGTCTCGAGCGGGCGCTCGTAGTAGGATGATACGCCCGCGATGGCCGCCAAGTGCACGACGGCCGACACTCCGGAGAGCGCCTTGTCGACCGACTTGCGGTCGAGCACGTCGCCGTTCAGGAAAGAGACGTTGCGGTGCTCCTTGAGCTCGGGGACGTGCGACAAAGAGTCGCGCCGCATGTTGTCGAAGAGGACGAGCTTGGTCTTCGGGACCAGACGCTCGGCCAGGTGCGTGCCGATGAAGCCTGCCCCGCCGGTGATCAACAATTTTCCGTTCATCAGTGTTTTTCCTTGCGCGAGCGGATGACCTTGGCCGGCACGCCGGCGGCCACGCAGAAGGCCGGCACGTCCTCGGTCACGACCGCTCCCGCGCCGACGATCGCTCCGCGGCCCACCGTCACGCCGGGCAGGAGCACGGCGTTGGTGCCGACATCGGCCCAATCCTCGACGCGGACCGTCTTGATGCGCAGGTCGGTCTTGAGGATCGGCACGCCCAGCGGCTTGCCCGTGTGCTCGCTTCCCAAGACCTTGGCGCCCGGCCCCCAGCCGATGTATTCTCCCAGCACGAGGTCGCGCGCGTCGAAATAGCATTGCGGCCCGAGCCACGAATGAGCGCCGATGACGCAGCGCCCGTCATGGCGGCCCTGCAGGTAGCCCTGCGCGCCGAGGAAGACGCCGTCGCCGAGCTCGAAGGTCTCGGCGTGCTTGAACCCGAAGCCCGCGCCGACCGTGATCCCGTGGCCGAAGCGCCGGCACAAGGCGCGAAGCACGGACCGGCGCATGCGATGGCTTTCGGCGTCGTCGCCCCAGCAGGATCGCCCGTAGAGGGCCAAGAGCTGGTCGGCGGTCTTGGTCTTGCGCAGGCGGGCCGAGAGAGCCAGCTCGTCTTCGGGATCGCGCGCGACGGTCTTGCGGCCGTGCACCGCGCGCACGACGCGCGACTTAACGGCCCGCCCCGCCTTCGGCGGGGCGACCGCAGGACGCCCGTACGGGCTATCGGCCCGCATGGAGTGCGGGCAGCTCGACGGGCTGGCCGCGGTTGTGCATGGAGCGCGTCGCGGCCTCGAGCAGCGCGATCGTGCGCAGGCCGGCCTCGCCGGGAGTCAGCGGCTTTTCCTTTCCCGACACGCACGCCGCGAAGTGCTTGGCCTCGACGCGCAGGGCTTCCGTGATGTCGATCTGCGGGGCCCACATGTCGCCGGCGCGGTAGCCCACGAGCATCTTGTAGACGCTCTCGGCGTCGCCGTTGAGCGTGATGCCCTTGTCGTAGACCTTGATCTTCTCGCTGGGCTCGAGGTCGTCGTAGACGATCATCTTCTTGCTGCCCGCGATGAGGGTCCGCCGCATCTTGACGGGCGAGAGCCAGTTGGCGTGGACGTGGCCGATGACCGAGTCGTCGAAGAACAGGGTGAGGTAGGCGGTGTTCTCGAGCCCGCGCGGCACGTGCGCGATGCCGGTCGCCGAGACGGCCACGGGCCTCTTGGGAAGCACGAAATCCATGATCGAGAGGTCGTGCACGGCGAGGTCCCAAATGACGTTGACGTCGTGCTGAAAGAGGCCGAGGTTGACGCGCACCGAGTCGTAGTAGTAGATGTCGCCCAAGTCCCCCTTGGCGACGAGCTCGTGAATCTTGCGCACGGCCCCCGTGTAGACGAAGGTGTGATCGACCATCAAGACGAGCTTGCGTCGCGCGGCCTCGCCGATGAGCTCGAGGCACTGTTCGGAGCTGGACGCCAGCGGCTTGGTCACGAGGACGTGTTTGCCGGCCTTGAGCGCCTGCAGGGCCAGGGCGTGGTGCGTCGAGACGGGCGTGGCGATGATGACCGCTTCGACCTTGGGGTTGTTGATGAGCTCCTTCGGGTCCGAGGTGACTCTCGATGCGGGGTGGCGGCGTCGCGCCAAGGCCGCCAGGTCGGGCTTCAAGTCGGCGACCGCGATCAGCTCGCAATCGGGGCTCTCGGCGAAATTGCGGGCGAGGTTTGGTCCCCAATAGCCGTAGCCGATGACGCCCACGCCGATGGCTGAGCGGCCGCCCTGGGAACGGGATTTCCCGTCGGGAGATGCGGACATATAAGAAAAGATGATTATACTAAATTCGAAGCCGCCGGTTCGGTCCGGTCAGGCGGTAGAGGACGTCGTCGCGGTAGGAATACAGATAGAGTCCCGAATAAGAATAACGGATGCCCGGCCGCGGCTCCACCGCGTCCGCGAGAAATTGCGTCCCCGGGCCCGCCGCGTCCGCGGACAGGTCTTTGCGTCCGGTGGAGAGCCTCAGGGCGGGGCCGATGTCCCAGTGCGCGCCGAAGACCAGCGCCCCTCCGGGATCGAGCACGCCGGGAGCGTCGGCGAGCAAGATCGTCGCCGGGCCGTCGATGGCCTCCGCGCGCGCGGTCAGCGCCTTGAGTATGTCGGTCTGAAGCCGCCAGGAGCGCGCCCACTGCAGGCCGTGGCCCCAATTGGCAAGCGTCATGCAGAACACGACAGCGCCGAAGACCAGGCCCGCCGAGCCGCGAGAGCGCCGGGCCAAGGCGTTGAGCCCGATGGCCCACAAGAGTCCGGCGCCGATCGCGATCACGCCGTTGGTGCGGCTCATGACGCCGAAGACCATCGGCGTGTAGTCGGCGCTGGCCGCAAACGGCGCGCAGGCGCCGATGAAGGCGCCGGCGGCGGCGCCCAGCGCCGCGCGCGCGGAAAATTTTGTCTCCTTGCCCCAAGACAGCAGCAGGCCGGCCGCCGCCGCGAACGCCGCGGCGGCCAGGATCGCGCCCCCGCCCAGGCCCGCGCCCACGGGGGCCATGCGCCAGCAGACATCCACCGCCCTGTTGGCCGCGCATTCGAAGCCGGCCTCGTAGGCCTTGAGCGCGTGCCTGAGGGAGAAGCCGACGAGCCGCGGGTTGCGGTTGAGAAACAGCGATACGACCGCGCGCTGCCACAAGAGAGCCGCGCCGAGGCTCGCGGCGTAGGGCCAGAGCTTGGCCAGCGACTCTTTTACGGGGCGTCCGCGGCCGATGGAGGCTCCGGCGAGCATGAGCGGCAGGAAGGCCGCGATCTCGTAATTGAGCAGGCCGACAAGATAAAGGAGCTGCGAGGCGGCGAGGTCCTTGACCCGCCGGCCCTCGAGCCAGCGCAGGTGCAGGAGCAGGCTTGCCAAGGTCAGGTCGACCGTCACGACCATCGCCGACGAGCTCAGCCAACAATGCGTGACCGCGTGGGTGGGGAAGATCAGGATCACGGCGGCGGCCAGAAGCGAGAATTCCCGCGAGTCGGTCAGTCGCTTGAGCAGAATGAACAGCAGCCAGCCCTCGAGGGTCTCGGCGGCGAGGTAAAATAGCTGGTACGGAAGCGGATGCAGGCCGCCCAGCGCGAAGAGAAGCGGGTACTGCAGGCTGTTGACGGGCCGCTCGAGTACGAGATGGGCGTAGTAGCGGACTCCTGCGAACAAGCCGCCCGCGTCCGAGAGGCGCTCGAGGTTGATCCAGTCGTCGTGGTAAAAGCCCAGGCGCGAGGAGAACGGTCCGAAGCAGATCAGCTCGGCGGCCGCGAGCAGCAGGAGCGGGACCATCACCCGCGATAAAGCTCGGAGAGCCGCCGCAGGGCCTCGGCGTGGGAAAATTCCCGCGCCACGCGCGCGCGGCCGGCGTCGCCGAGCTTGCGCCGCAGGGGCTGGTCGTCGACGAGCTTGAGGCAGAGCTCGAGGAGCTCCATCTCGTTCTTGGCGAGGAACCCGGTCTCGCCGTGGACCACCGCGTCGCGGTTGGCCGGTATGTCCGAGGCCACGACCGGCAACGCCTGGGCCATCGCCTCGAGCACCGAATTGGCCAGGCCGTCCCAGCGCGAGTAGTGCACGAAGAGGTCGAGGCCCCTGAGCTTTTCCCGCGCCGCGGAAGGCGCCAGCCAGCCGGTCAGCTCGACCTTGGCCAGCATGTTCATGTTCTCGAGGTGCCGGCGGAAACGCGCCTCTTCCTCGCCGCCGCCGATCCAGACGCAGCGCAGACCGTTGCGCGAGTCGGTCAGGCGCTGGCAGAGGTTGACGAAGGCGTCGGGATTTCGCGCCGCGGTCAGACGCCCGCAGCCGCCGACCACGATGCCCTCATGCGGCGCGGAGGCGGCGTCGTCTTGGCCCAGGTAGCCGTCGCAGACCGTGTGCACGGGCCGTCCGCCCGAAAGCTCGCGCGCGAGCTCCGCCTCCGAGGGCGAGACGGCCACGATCTCGCCGATCCCGGAGACCATCTTTTCGAGCGATTTGTAGAGGGTGCGCGAGGCGGCCCCGCGGTCTTGTTGGAGGAAGCCGTAGCCGTGGGGGGAATAGTAGATCTTCCTGACGCCGGCGGCCTTGGCCGCCAGGCGCCCGAGAAAGCCCGCCTTGGAGGAATGCAGGTGCACGACGTCGGGCCGCTCGGCCTTGAAGATCTCCTTTAGCCGGCCCAGGGCTTTGAAATCGCTCGCGGGGCTGATCTCGCGCGTGAGTTCCGGGACATGGAAGAAAGTCTTGGCGCCCGAGGCAGCCTTGCGGTAGTCCTCCGGCCGGCCGTCGCGCGCGTTGAAGACCAAGCCGACCTCGAAGGCCGCGGGGTCGAGTCCGTTGCAGATGGCCGCGACCTGGTTGCCCGTGCCGCCGGGGCCGCCGCACTCGAGGACCTCGAAGACCTTCACTTTAGTCGCAGACACGGTAGCGCAGCAGGCACCAGAGGTAGGACAGGCCGTCCTTCCAGGTGATCTTTTTTCCCTCGGCGTAGGTGCGGCCGCTGTAGGAGATGGGCACCTCGTAGAGGCGCAGTCCGCGCTTGCAGACCTTGGCCGTGAGCTCGGCCTCGATGCCGAAGCGCTCCGATGACAGCGGGATCATTTTGAGCTGGGGCAGGGCGAAGGCCTTGTAGCAGGTGCCCATGTCGGTCAGGTTGACGTCGTAGAGGATGTTGGTCAGAATCGTGAAGAAGCGGTTGCCGAAGTAGTGCCAGAACAAGAGCACGCGGTGCGGCCCGCCGAGGAAGCGCGAGCCGTAGACGACCTCGGCCCTGCCGTCGAGCAGCGGGGTCAGCAGCGCGGGATAGTCGACCGGGTCATATTCCAAATCCGCGTCCTGTATGATCGCGAAATCGCCGGTGGCCCGGTCGATGGCCGTGCGCACGGCGGCGGCCTTGCCCTTGTTGCCGTCGTGGTAGAAGACCCTGGCCTGGTCTTCGGGGATGGCCTTGAGCAATTCGCGCGTTCCGTCCGTCGAGCCGTCGTCGACGAGGATGATCTCCTTGGCCACCGGCAAAGAGACCGAGCGCACGCGCTTCAAGAGCTCGAGCACGGTGGCCTTTTCGTTGTAGACCGGGATCAGAACGCTCAATTTTCTTTGTGCCACGGCTAATTATAGGAATTATTGGATTCGGGCCACGCCCAGATCATGAGGAGGAACGTCGCGGCCAGCTCGCTTTGCAGAGCCACCTCGGTCAGGTTCATGACGAGGAAGGCCGCCGTCGCGCCCCAGGCCCACAAGCTCCAGCCGAAGGGCGCTCTCTTGGCGCGCACCCAAGCCCGCGCGGTCAGCGTCCACAGCAGGGCGCCTAGCGCCGCGATGCCGAGCACGCCGCGCTCGGCGAGCTGATGCAGATAGAGATTGTGCGCCGAGCCGTAGTCGAGCTGATTGTAGCGCGGGCCTTGGGAGTAATGCTCGAAAGCCGTCTTGTAGTTGCCGGGCCCGACGCCGAGCCAGGGATGGTCGGCGAAGGCGCGCCAGGCGACCGACCAGAATCGCCAGCGCGCCAGCTGCGGGTTGAGCGTCCCCGACGGCGCGCTCAGCGCCGCCTTGACGATCGCGCTCAAGGGGCGCCCGGTCGGCAGGATCTCCCAGACCGCCGCGACGACGACGGCTGCGACCAGCGCCGGCAAGGTCCAGCGGCGCAGCTCCTTGTTGAGCAGGCAGGCCGCAAAGTACCCCAGCCCCAGGCCCGCGAAAGCGCCGCGGGTCTGGTTGAGCACGAGCGCCGCGCCGATCAGCACGAGAAAGGCTGCTCCCGCGCTCTTGCCGCGCGGGTTGTCGAGCCCCGCTTCCGGGCGTCCCCACAGGCACAGCACGCCGAGCAGGGCCAGGGCGAGCATCTCGCCGTAGGTGACGGGATGCATGAAGGCGTGGGCGCGCACCCATTGCGCGCCCGCGCGTCCGGTCGCCGACTGCCAGAGACCGATCGCGGCCGCAGCCGAGAAGCCGGCCGCGAGACCCCACGGCGCCCGAGCCGCCCTCCTCGAGGAGAAGGCCAAGAGCAGGACGGCCAGCGACCAGACCCGGTGCCAGTCCTTGAGGGCGCCAAGCAGGCTCGACTTCGGCGTCGGGCCGGCCGCAGCCGAGACTGCGGCCGCGGCGGCGTACGCGGCGGCGGCGAGCAGGGCGGGCGTCCAGTCGCGCCGCCAGCGCAGGCGGCCGGAGACGACGCAGCCCAGGACCGCCAAGGTCAAGGCGGCCAGCGCCAGGTTCATGGCGGCGATCGAGAGCGGCAGGGCGAGCGCGACCGCGACGAGCCCGGCCTCGACCGCGAGCTCGGGCGTCATCCCTTCTTTCGGGCGACGAGCTCGACCGAGTCGCGCGTGTCGAGGTAGAGGAACTTGTCCCGGATGCCCAGGCCGTCGACGAGGGCCTCGACGGCCCGGTAGACCGGCCTTGGATAGTTGGTCAGGCGGCTGAGCCAATAGCCCCAGCTGAAGATGCGGCCGAAGGATTTCGCTTCGACGACCTCGTAGCCGGCGGCTTCGAGCAGGCGGGTCAGGGTCTTGCGGGAGAAGTAGTAGATGTGAGCCGGCCGCAGGCCCCACCACCGCGAGCCGAGCAAGGTCGCAGACAGGCTGTCGCAGTCGGGCGTGACGACGTAGACCAGGCCTTGGGGTTTGGTCACGCGGGCGACCTCGCGCATGAGGCCGGCCGGATCGGGGACGTGCTCGATGACGTCGAGCAAGGTCACGACGTCGAAGCGGGCGTCGGGAAAGTGGGCTCCCTCGATGGTCGAAGAGCCGATCTCGAGCTTGAGACGGTCTTTGGCGTATTGCCTGGCCCACTTCGAGGGCTCGACCCCCTCGACCTCGAAGCTTAGGCGCGCGGCGTTCAAGAAAAACCCCGTCGCGCAGCCCACGTCGAGCAGACGGCCGGCTTGCGCATGGCGGCGGATGAGCGCCAGGGAAAGATAGGCGTTCATGCTGCGCGCCTCGCTCTGAAGGAAAAAATCCTCGTCCTTGTTCTCTTGATATTCCTCGAGCAGGGAGCTCGCGCGCACGCGCGGGCTCGTGAAGAGCAGGCCGCAATCGAGGCACTGTTGGATCGTGCCGTAGGCTCCGAACTTGTCGGTCGTGGCCGCGTATGAGTCGCCCCGGGAAGGCGGCCAACCCTCGAGCGCCGAGAAGCGCACGCCGGTGCGGCTCCCGCCGCAGAGGGCGCAGGCGACTTCCTCGAGTTCCGGCTTAGCGTCCATGGGGCGCCCTCAAGGCGTCGGTCACGGCCTCGCGCAGGCGCGCGAAGGCCCTGGAATGGGTGAACCCCCGGGCCAGCTCGACGCGGGCCGCGCGCTTGGCCGGCGTCTCGGTCTGCGGCAGCGCCTCGGCGGCCTTGACCCACTCGCCGGGCGTCCGGCAGAAGGTCAGGTGCTCTGAAAGCTCCGCGAGCGCGGGCAGCGGACTTGAGAGCACCGGCCGTCCGGTGGCGAGGCATTCGTAGATCTTGGCAGGGAAAATGCCGCGATTGTATGCGTCGTCGCGATAGGGAAGCAGCAGGGCGTCGAACGAGGCCAAAGTCCGGGCGAGCTCGGCGGGCGCGACCCCTCCCCTCAAAGCGACGCCGCGAGGCAGCGGCGGGGGCGCCTGCTTGACCGGGCCGATGAGCTCGACCTCGAAGCCCGCCTCGGCGAGTGCTGCGACCGGGGCGTAGTCGAGCTCGCCGCGCAAAGTTCCGAAGTAGCAGAAGCGCCTGTAGGCGGCGCGCGGGGAGGACGCGAGAAAAAAGTCCGCGGCGACGCCGTGGTGGAACTGCAGGACGTTGGGATGCAGCGCGGCCTTGTCTTGGCGCAAGGTGCTCGAGGTCGTGATCACGAGCGCGCTGCGGCGCATCAGTTCTCCCTCGGTTCGAGCGAGGTCCGAGGGCGGGCAGGCGTGCCCCGAGAAATTGTCGACGCAGTCATAGACGATAGTCTCGGGCTTCAGGAGGTCGAGCAAGCTCAGCGTCGTGGCCGTGGGGAGGTAGGCGACCGCCAAGGCTCCGGGCCGCAGGCCTAGAGCGGCGAGTTTCGCCGCGAGCCGCGGCAGAAGGACCGCTTCGTTGAGGCGGCGCGGGGCCTTTCCCCTGGGAGGCAGCACGGCGGGGTTGACGACGCGCAGTCCCGGCGGGACGGGCGCGGCCGCTTTGGGCGCGCCGCGCGTGAGGCCCGCGAGCTTGCGGCCCACGCGGGCCGCGTCGCGCAGGCCGGGCCAGCGGAAGCCCGTGTTCTCGACGAAGAACACCTCGTGGCCGGCCGCGGCCCACTGCGCGGCGAAGATCTGGTGGCGCTGCCAGGCCGAGTCCCACTCGACGCTCGATAGGATCAGGATCTGGCGGCCGGCCAGCGGGTCGCGAGCCGCCACGCTCTAGAGTCCGCGCGCGCGCAGGTCGTGGACCTGCACCAGGCCCACGGGGCGTCGGCGCGAATCCACCACCGGCAGCACGCTGAAAGGGGTCTTGCGGTCCTCCATGACCTCGACGGCGCGGGCGGCGAGCTCAGCGGGGCCGATCGTCGTGGGCCGCGAGTTCATGATGCGGCGGATCGAGAGCGAGAGGATGTTGCGTCCGTCCTGGAGCGCGCGGCGGATGTCGTAGTCGGTCACCAGGCCCACGAAGCGCCCTCGCGAATCGACGATCGAGGCGGCACCCGCCTGCAGGCGCGTCATCTCGAGCAGCAGCGCGCTCACGGAGCCGCCCAAGCCCACGACCGGATTGGCCTCGCCGCTGCGCATGATGTCGCAGACCCGCAGGGTGAGGCGGCGGCCCAGGCGGCCGCCGGGGTGGTTGCGCGCGAAGGAGTCGGTCTTGAAATTCTTGACCTTCATGAGTGCGACCGCCAAGGCGTCGCCGACGGCGAGTGCCGCCGTGGTGCTGCAGGTCGGAGCGAGGTTCAGGGGACAGGCCTCCTCGTCGACGGGGGTCTCGAGGACCAGGCCGGCTGCGCGCGCCAAAGTGGACTTCGTGTTCGCCGTGATCGCGATCACGCGCGCGCCGACCGCGCGGATGGCCGGCAGGAGACGGTTGAGTTCCTCGGACTCTCCCGACTTTCCGATGGCGACGATGAGGTCATGACGCTCGATGAAGCCCAGGCCGCCATGCATCGCCTCGCCCGCGTCGAGATAGGCCGCTGGCGTTCCGGTCGAGGAGAAGGTGGCCGCGATCTTCTGGGCGATGAGGCCGGACTTGCCCACGCCGGTCAGCACGACCTTGCCCTTGCATCGCGCCAGCCACCGCACGGCCTCGGCGTAGGACGCGCCGACGGCATTGCGCACGCGCCTTAAGGCCCGGGTCTCGAGATCGATGACCCGGCGCAGTTCCTTGAGCGTGGCGGCCCTAGACGTTGTAGATGCCATCCTTGTAGCGCGGGCGGTTTTGGGAGATGTGGTCGATGGTGGCCTTGAGCCCCGACTCGAGCGAATGGCGCGGGCGCCAGCCCAGGCGGCGCGCGCGTCCGTTGTCGCAGATGAGGCGATAGACCTCGCTCGCGCCCGGACGCACACGGCCGTTGTCGCGCGCGATGAGGCTTTTTGCGCCCATGAGCTTGATGATCCTTTTGGCGGTCTCGCCGATCGAGACCCCGCGCCCCGAGCCGAGGTTGACGGCCTTGCCGAGAGTCTTGGGGCTGGCTGCGACCGCCAGGAAGCCCGCGACCGTGTCGGAGACGAAATTGAAGTCCCGAATCGGGGAGAGCTCGCCGAGCTTGACGGCCGGCCGGCCCGAGAGGACCTGGGCCACGATCGTGGGGATGACCGCGCGGGCCGACTGGCGCGGGCCGTAGGTGTTGAACGGGCGGGCGATGGCTGCTGGAAGGCCGAAGGAGCGGTGGAAGCTCTCGACGAGCTTGTCGGCTGAGATCTTCGAGGCCGAATAGGGAGACTGCCCCTGCAGGGGATGGTCCTCGTCGATCGGAGTGTAGAGCGCGGTGCCGTAGACCTCGGAGGTCGAGGTGTGCACGAGCTTGCCGACTTTGTGGCGGCGGCAGGCCTCGAGCACGTTGAGCGTGCCGCCGACGTTGACGGCGACATAGGACGCGGGCGCCACATACGAGTACGGAATCGCGATGAGCGCGGCCAGGTGGAAGACGACCTCTTGGCGCGCGACGAGCTCGCAGACGTAGAAGGGATCGGTGACGTCGCCCGACCAGACCTCGACTCGCTTGGCGAGTTCCGGGGGCAGGTCTTCGAGGAAGCCCCAGTGGCTGCGCGAGTTGTAGCGGACCAGGGCCCGGACCTTGGCCCCTCGGCGCGCGAGCTCCTCGGCGAGGTGGCTTCCGATGAAGCCGCCGGCGCCGGTGACCAGGACGCGCCTGCCTTTCCAATCCATTGCGGCTAGGCGATTCGGAAGTCGATGTTGTCGAAGTCGACCAGGCTCACGCAGCGGCGCTCGCCGGTGCTTTTGGGCGCGCTTTGCAGAGTCGCGCTCAGGACCAGGTCGGCGGCGGCCGGCACCTCGTCGAAGCGCTGGCAATAGGTGAACTCGGCGTCGGCGAATGAGAGCCCCGCGACGGCCTCGCGCAGGATCTCCATGATCTCGTCTTGGGCGACGAGGTAGAAGCGGCGCCGCCCTCCCTGGTACTCGCGCTTGAGCAAGGTCGTGATGTTGTCCTGGATCTGGCGGAAGAGGCGGATCGTGTAGACGGTGTAATGGTAGGCCTTGTGGGTCTTCTCCATGGCGCCCTTGATGGTCAGCAGGTACTGGGTCCTCTTCCAGTCGAGCTGGGTTACCTTGATCAAGCCCTTGCGCGCCAAGCGCTGGATCAGCAGATTGGTCGTGCCCAGCGAGAGGCCCACGCTCTGTGAGAGGCTCCTCTGCGTGTGCGTGGGTTTGCGGGAGATCTCTTGGATCAGGGCGAACTCCTTTTGAGCCAGGTGCCCGCCGTCGATGTTGATCATGTCATGCCTCGTGTTCAGAGTTTGAACATTCTATCATTTTTTCACGAAACCGATCAGGTAGATTCGCGCGAAGCCGTGCCGGCGCCTCTTGTACGCGACGACGGGCGAAAGCGCGAGCTCGATGAGGCGCGCCGTGCGCGGCCCTCTGATCAACCTGCCTAGGCGCTTGAAGATGAACTCGTAGTGCTTGCCGGTCACGAGCCTCAGCCTGGGGTCCTGGCGGTAGGTCCCGATGATCCGGTCGTAATCCATGCAGTTCGGATGGCAGACGTCGGAACCAACGAGAAGGAACGCTCCGCCCGGCTTGAGCGAGTCGACGATGTTCGAGACGACCTTGGTCTGCTCTTCGAAGGCGTTGACGCGCGTGAAGGCGTAGATCTCGCGTGCGAACACGAGGTCGTAGGTTCGCGGCTCGAGGAAACTCGCTATGTTTTTCTTCTCGACCTTCAGGCCGGGATTGAGCTCCCTGATCATGGCGACCCCGGCGTCGGTGTGTTCCGAGGCGGTCATGCGCAGGCCGGCCTTGTTGAAGGCCTCCGTGATGTGTCCCGCCCCGGCCCCGAGGTCGAGGCAAAGGTTGTTCGCCGGGACGCGCCAGCTCGCCGCCGCGCGGAGGAACTCGAGGTAGCCGCGGGCCAGGGCCGGCGCGTTGGCCGCCGTGACCGTGTGGGGCGCGATCTCTTGGGCGGAACCCCCGTGCCAGCCGGGGACGGCGTGCGCGAGCTTGTCGAATTCGTTCACGCTTCCCCGACACCCAGGGCCTTCAAGC
Source organism: Elusimicrobiota bacterium (assembly GCA_016194705.1). Classification (GTDB taxonomy): domain Bacteria; phylum Elusimicrobiota; class Elusimicrobia; order UBA1565; family UBA9628; genus PALSA-1176. The sequence continues at coordinate 63,051 of JACQAZ010000034.1, forward strand.
CCAGCCCGAAGCCGCGGCGCGCCAGGCCCAAAGTCGACCAGTCCCACTCGCCGAGGTACTCGACTGGCCGCGCGCCGCTGCCTTTCTTGAAATCGAAGACGCCGCGCGCCAGAGCCGGGTCGGCGCCGCCCATGTCGTAGCTGCGCACGCCGAGGCGCTTGCAGCGCTCGAGCAGATTCCAGAACAAGGCGTAGGAGGCGTAGTTCTTGCGGCCGGCCTCCGAGGCCGCGGCGAGCAGGTCCCAGGCCTTGTCGCCCTGCACCGCGCAGGCGCGCAGGGCGATCGGCTGGCCGTCGGCGTCGTCGGCGCGTACCAGGATCACCTGGCGCTTCAAGATGCCCAGCAAAGAGTCCAATTCGTCGGCGCCGTAGTGCTTCTTGATGCCCTTCCACTGCTCCATGCGCCGGTAGACGCTCAGGAGCTCTCCGGCCCGTGGGTTTTCCCAGAACTTCGCCTCTCCGCAGCGCTTCTGGCCGCGGCGCAGGTTGTGCCGCCAATTCTCGGTGAAGGCCGCCCACTGTTCGTCCTGGCCGCGCGTGAGGTCGTACTGGAAGGTCAGCGCGCGGTTGAAGGGGTGCCTGGGCCGCCGCCAGCCGTTCTCCTCCAAAGTCCCGGCCTGCTCCGGCGAGAGTTCGCGGTAGGAGCAGACTCGCAGGTAGCAGAGCCCCAGCCCCTGCGTGAGAGTCTTTCGCATATCGGAGCCCCAGAGGGCGGGCTCGCCGGCCGGCCCGCCGCGGCTCCAGAGCACGCAGCCGCCCGGGAAGCGCTTGTAGAGCGCCTGGACCATCGCCGCCGGCCGGCCGTTGTCGTAGGACAGGGCCCGGCGCAGGCGCCAGCCGCGCGCGAGTTTGTGCCGCGCCCAGGCCGTGCTTTGGTAGATGTTGTGGTCGGGCATCAGCGCGAGCGCGTCGTCCCATGCCTGGTCCGAGTCGTTGGCCGGCAAGAGCCTCCAGCCTACCATAGGAAATGGACGATGTGGATCGCGCGGTAGTGATCGGGCGCTCCCGCGGCGACGGAGCTCGGCAGGTCGGGCCAAGCCAGCGGCTCGAGCCCGCGCCGCGCCAAAAGCGCGAACGCTCTCCCGCGCTCGGTCTCGGGCAAGCGGACGGCCAGTCCGAAGGGGACCGTCCCCGCGGGGAGGTCGGGGTAAACGAGTTCAAAGCCTTGGCCGCGGAGCTCGTTCGACAGATCGCGATAGAGCTCGCGGCGTCTTGCGGTCTCGCGCTCGGCTCCCGCCAAAGTCAGCGGCGCTTCGAGCTCGCGGCAGGGAAGCTCGGGGAAGGGAAGCTGGACCTCCGACTCGGGGTCTCCCGGCGGCAGGCGATGGCCCGTGCGGATTTGGCGCAGGCGTCTGAGCCCCTCGAGCGCGCGGTACGCGCTCCGCGCGCCGGCGGCGCGCGCCAGCCAGCGCACGCCGCCCCGGAAAGCCGCCTTGAGCCCGCCCGAATCGGCGAAGGCCGATTGGGGAGACAGGTGCCACGGGCGGTCCTTGGCGTTGAGCGTCAGCGCCGCGCCGTTGGACAGCGGCAAGGTCTTGCGCAGCGAGAACACGCCGAGGTCCCCGCGCGAGCCGAGCCAGCGCCCCTGAGCGTCGCGGCTGAACAGGCCGTGGGCGTTGTCCTCGACGATGAGCGCGCCGGTGCGCTGGCGGTAGCGCTCGAAGGGCGCCAGGTCCTGAGCGAAGCCGAAATAATTCACGGCGACGACCGCGCGCGCCGAGGGCCAATCGCGCGGGTCGGCGGCGGGGCGCAGCGTCTTGTCGACCGGATAAAAAAGGGCGCGCGCGCCGACGGCGCGCACCGCGGACAGAAAATCCCGGCAGATGAACTCGGGGACCAGCACCGCGTCACCGGCGCCGATCTTGGCGGCCTGTAGGCCGGCCGCCGTCGCCCGGCGCGCGAAGCTGAAGTAGCGCACGGGGGTGCCGGGGAAGAAATCCTCAAGCCGCCACGGGGGCGCCGCGGGCGGGGCGTAGACGCTGGCGTCGAGCTCGGCCGAGGTCATCTCTTGGCGAGGCTCCGGGCGAGCCACTCGACGGCGGTCACGGGGTTTTTCCAGTCGAAGGGATAGTGCGTCAGCGCCTTCCAGGCGTAGCGCCGCGCGGACTCGCAGTCGCCCTGGGCCATCAGCGCGCGGGCGGCCGCGCGCCAGACCCAGGCCAGGCGCCGCCGCATCATGAGGCGAAGGCGCCATCCGTTCCCGGGCAGGCGCGAGAAGTGGTCGCGCAGCATGTTCTCGAGGTTGGTGTGATGGTAGATGACCTTGCTCGACGCGCCGCCGGCGTCCATGATCCAGGTGCCGAGCACCGCGGGGAAAAAATGGAAGCGGCAGACCTGCGCCAAGCGGATCCAGACGTCGTAGTCCTCCACGGAGTTGTAAGCCGGGTCCTCGCAGAAGCCTCCGATCTCGTCGAGCTTGGCCTTGCGGACCGTCACGCAGGACGGCGAAAGCGTGTTGCCCTTGAATAGGAGGCGCTCGTGCATGCGCGGCACCGCGGGTCCGTGGTTCGTCGTGCCGACGACCTTGCCGTCCTTGACGATGGTCTCGTTGTGGCAGACAAGATCCGCGTCGGGATGGAGGTCGAACTCTTGGAGGGATTTCTCCAGCTTCTCGGGAAGCCAAAGGTCGTCGTGGTCGAGGAAGCTTATGAGAGCCGCCGCCGATTCGCGCACTCCCGCGTTGCGCGCGCCGGCGATCCTCTTGTTGGCCTGCCGCACGCAGCGCCCGCGCAGGCCGCGGAACTTGAGAAACCGTTCGACGACGACGGCCGTGTCGTCCTTCGAGCCGTCGTCGACGACGACGACCTCGAAGTCCTTGAAAGACTGCGCGGCCACGGTCTCGAGGGTTTTCTCGATGAAGGCCGCCGCATTGTAAGCCGGGATGACGACCGAGATTCTTGGGGCGCTCATGGTCTCAAATGGGCTCGGGTTGAACTGTGTCCGGACACAGTCGGTCGGCTATTCGTCCTGGGATGGATCGAATGAACTGTACTCGAGTACAGTTTCGCCGCGCTCGCGCGCACCTTGTTCATGGACGCAGGACGAGGGATTCCTTCATGGCTCGGAGGCCTTCGTCGAGGGTCATGGCCGCGACGCCGAGCTCGTCTTCCATGCGTTTGACGACGAAGGTCGTGTTCGGCGGGCGCGGCGCGATGCCGGGGAAATGATCGCTGCCGACTTCGTCGATCAAGGACGCGTCGAGCCCGAAGGCCTTGGCGATCCGGCGCCCGAACTCGAGGCGCGAGGAGGCGTTCTTGCCCCCGAGGTGGAAGACGCCGGCGGGCTTCCTGCGGATGATCGCCCAGAGGGCGCGGCCGCATTGCAGGTTGAAGAGGGGGTTCTCGACGACGTCGTTGACGAGCTGCACGCGCTCGCCGCGCATGAGCTTGTCGTAGATCCAGGTCGCCGGGTTGGGGCGCGTCGCGATGTGGTTCCAGCCGTACATCAGGATCGGCCGCGCGACCGTCCAATGCTCCAAAGTGTCGGCGACGATCTTCTCGCAGTCGGCCTTGAGCCGGCCGTACTTGTTGACCGGATTGACGGCGCCGTCTTCGCGATAAGGCGGCTTCTTGCCGTCGAAGACCGCGTTGGTCGAGACGTAGACCAGGTGGATGCCGGCCTTGCGGCAGGCCGCGGTGATGTTGAGCGTGCCCACGATGTTGGACTCGAGGCTCTCGGCGTAGTGCTTCTCGACGTAGTCGACCGAGGCGATGCCGGCCGCATGGACGACCGCGTCGAACTTGTGCTTGGCGAACAAGCGGTCGACGGCGCGCTTGTCGCGTATGTCGAGCACGAGGTGCTTCATGCGCGAGTCCTTGACGGCGTAGTCGCGCTGGTGCAGGCCCAAGAGGCGCGCCCCCGCGGGTGCCGTCTCCTCCATGCCCTTGCCCAGGAGCCCGGTCGAGCCGGTGATGAGCGTCAGGGGCCGAGGGCTCAAGGCTTGAGGGCCTCGGTGTAGAGGATGCCGCCGCAGTTACTGCGAGTCAGCCGGAAAAAAAGACAGAGCGCCATTGCCGGCAGGAAGAGGACGGCCGTTGCGGCGGCGTAGACGATGGAAAACAGCCGCCGCCTCACGCCCTTGTCGGCGAGGCCGCCGGGCAGGCCGGCGTCCTGCGCGAGTTCGGTCACGCTCGCGCCCTCGGGCGAGGGGCCTTTGAACAGCAGGCGCTTGGCCAGGCGCAGGGCGGGCTTGATCGCCAGGTGCAGCACGGCGATCTCGAGGAAGGCGCGCCAGTCGAGGCCGTCGGCCTCCTGGCGGCTTACGCTGAGCCCCTCGCGTTCGAGGAAGCCCTTCATGGCCGCCGGCGTCCAGCGCGTGAAATGGTGCGGAGGAAAGTCGAACTCCTCGCGGCCGAACGGCAGCGGCCGGCGCGCGTTGGGCAAGGTGACCACCAGGCGCCCCCCGCTCTTGAGCAATCGCTTGGCCTCGCGCACGAGCTCTCTGGGCTCGGGGACGTGCTCGAGGACGTCGAAGAGCGTGACGGCGTCGAACTCGCCCGCCTTGCGCGAGCGGCAGAACGAGGGCCAGTCGCTGGCATGGGCCTCGAGGCCGCGGCGGCGGACGGGCTCGACCTTGCGCGCGTCGTAATCGAGGCCGACCGGCGCCCAGCCCTTGCTCTTGGCCAGCTCGAGAAAACCCCCCTCGCCGCAGCCGACGTCGAGCACGCGGCCGGGGCTAAGCCCCGAGCGGAAGAAGGACTCGTAGCGCGCGTCGTCCTCGGGCGGCGGCGGCGCCTCGAGCGGCACGGCATCCGCGTACCAATCGGCGCCGACGGCTTGGCGCGGCTCGGAGAAGACCACGCCGCAGCCCGGGCAGGCGTAGAGCCGGAACAAAGTGTTGGCGTGGCGGTCGTAGTGGGTCTCTACGAGGACCGCCCCGGCGGACGCGCAGGCGCAGCAGGAAAGAGCGGGGCCTGCGTCCAAGGTCGTCATGGGGACTACCGCAGCACCGCGCGCAGGGCCTCGACGACGTCGGCGGCGTCCTCGTCGGTCAGCTTCGCGGAGAGCGGGATCGAGAGGGTCCGCTCGGAGATGAACTCGGCGTTGGGAAAATCGCCGGGCTTGTGGCCGAGCAGCTTGCGGTAATAGGGCTGCAGGTGCAGGGCGAGATAGTGCACGCCCGTGCCGATCTTGAGCTTGGTCAGCTCGTGGAGGACCTGGTCGCGCGTCTTGCCCAGGCGGTCGACGTCGATATGGGGCGTGTAAAGGTGGTAGGCGTGACGGGTCTCGGGCTCGGGCGGCGGGGGCAGGAAGCAGGGCAGGCCTTGGAGGGCCGCGTCGTAGCGGCGCCAGAGCTCCTGGCGGCGGCTCCAGTAGCGCTCGACGCGCGGCAGCTGGTGGATTCCCAAGGCGGCGGCCATGTCGGTCATGTTGTACTTGAAGCCGGGGGCGACCACCTCGTAATGCTTGTACCCGTCGTCCGAGAAGCGCTTCCAGGCGTCCTGGCTCATGCCGTGCAGGGCGAGCACCTTGATCTTGTCCGCGTGCGCGGCGTCGTCGGTGATCACCATCCCGCCCTCGGCGGTCGTGATGTTCTTGGTCACGTAGAAGCTCAAGGCGCCGAACTCGCCGAAGGTCCCCGCCTTGCGGCCGCGGTATTCGGTCTCGACGGCGTGGGCGCAGTCTTCGACGAGAGCGAGCCTGTGCTTCTTGGCGACCAAAGTCAGGGCGTCCATGTCGCAGGAGCGCCCAGCGAAGTGCACGGGGAGGATCGCGCGGGTCTTGCGCGTGATCTTTTTTTCGATCAAAGCCGGGTCGATGTTCTGCGACTCTCTGCCGCAGTCGACCAGCACGGGCCGGGCGCCTGCGTGAAGTATCGCGTTCAAGGTCGCGCAGAAGGTCATCGGAGTCGTGATGACCTCGTCGCCGGGCTTGAGGTCGAGGGCCAAGAGCGAGAGGTGCAAGGCCGCGGTGCAGGAGTTGACCGCGACGGCGAACTTCACGCCTTTGTAGGCGCGCACGAGCTCCTCGAACTTCTTGACCTTGGGGCCCGTGCCGATCCAGCCCGAGCGCAAAGTGTCGACGACCTCCGCGATCTCGGCTTCCTCGATGAGCGGGCTTCCGAAGACGAGGAATTCCTTGCGGGGTTTAAGGGCGGGGGCCTTCATCTTGTTCAATAGATGAACATTATACCATGTATTGCCCGATCTGCCGTCGGGTGACCGCCAGGGCGTCCTGTCCCCCGGCGACGGCCTGGTACCAGCTCGCGGTCTCCGAAACCGCGCGCGAGAAATCCCAACGCGGCCGCCAGCCCAGCCTGCGGGCTCGGCCCGAGTCGAGCTTGAGCGAGCGCGCCTCAGGAACCACGCTGCGCTCGATTTCGAGCTTGAGCGGCTTTCCCCAGGACGCCGCCAAGCGCTTTGCCAGCTCGCGCACGCTGCGCGATTGTCCGAGTTCAGGGCCGAAGTTCCAGGCCCCGGCGTGGGCCTTGGGTGCGTCGTAGAGCCGCGCGGCCAACATCAGGTAGCCGTAGAGCGGGTCGAGGACGTGCTGCCAGGGACGCACCGCGCCGGGATTGCGCAGGACCAGCGGTTTTCCCGCCACCAGCGCGCGCACCGCGTCCGGGACGATGCGGTCGGCCGCCCAGTCGCCGCCGCCGATCACGTTGCCGGCCCGCGCGCTCGCCGCGCCGAAGGTCGCGCGGCCGGCGAAGAAGGAGCGCTGGTAGGCGCGCAAGACGAGCTCGGCGCAGGCCTTCGAGGCGCTGTAAGGGTCGGCTCCGCCGAGCGCGTCGTCTTCCTTGCAGCCTCGGGCGAGCCCCTTGTTCTCGTAGCACTTGTCGGAGGTCACGTAGACCATAGCGCGCAGGGAGGCGGCTCCCCGGGCGGCTTCGAGCGCGTTGAGCGAGCCCAGCACGTTGGTCTCGAAGGTCAGCAGGGGCTGCTCGTAGGACAGGCGCACGAGCGGCTGTGCCGCCAGGTGGAACATGAACTCGGGCCTAAAATCGCGCACCGCCTCGCGCAGCAGTTCCGCGTCGCGGATGTCGGCCTCGAGGTGGCCGATCAGCCTCGAGAGGCCCAACCGGCAATAGAGATCGTGGTCGCTTTGCGGCGCCAACGCATAGCCGAACACCTCGGCGCCGAGGTCCTTGAGCCAGAGGCAAAGCCAGGAGCCCTTGAAGCCGGTGTGTCCTGTGACGAAGACGCGCTTGCCTTTGAAGCGGGACAAAGGACGTGGGTTCACTTGGGAGCCTCCGAGAGCAGGGATTGGTAGAGCGTGAGATAGCGGTCCACGGAGGCCTCGGCCGTGAAGCGCTCTTCGAAACGCTCGCGGGCCGCTCGCCCCAGCCGCTCGCGCAGGCCCGGCTCACGCAGGACGGCGCCCAGAGCGCGGGCCAGGTCCGCCGCGTCGCCGGGGGCGGCCAGCAGGCCGCTGACGCCGTCCTCGAGCTGCTCGGAAACTCCCCCGACTTTTGTCGCGACGACCGCCTTGCCCAGGCCCATCGCCTCGATCGTGACGTTGGGGAAATCCTCGTAGCCGGTCGAGGGCAGGACCACGGCGTCGGCCGCGTTGAAGAGGTCGAAATGGCGCTTCTCCCAGCCGAGGAACAAGACGTCGTCCGAAAGACCGAGCGACTTGGCCAGGGCTTCGAGCTCGGCGCGCAGCGAGCCGTCTCCGCCGAGCGCCGTGACCGGAAAAGGCGAGAGTCCCTCGGCCCTGAGCTTGGCCAGGGCTTCGAAGAGCACGGCGTGTCCCTTGCGGGGCTCGAGCACGGCCACGACCGCGAGAAGCGGGCGGTCCTTGACGGCGAGCCGCCGCCGCAAGGCCTGCGGGTCTTCGGTCACCGCGCGCGGAGCGATCCCGTTGGCGAGATTGACGGCCTTCGCCTCGGGAAGGCCCAGGGCGCGCACGAGGGTCGAGCGCGCCTGAGCCGAGCCGGTCACGAACATCGTAGCGCTGCCCGCGGCGAGCCGGTCGAGCGGCCAATCGAGCCAGCGGTCGGGCCCGTCGTAGGGCCGCGGCAGGTTGTTGACCACGTGCACGACCGTCTTGATCCCGCGCAGGCGCGCGGCGGGGCCCGCGGCCAGGCACGAGGCCGCTCCCGGGAAGCCTCCGTTGTTGATGTGGAGGATCTCGATGGTCTCTCCCGACATCGAGGCGTAGAGCCGCCAGACGTTCCACAGCATGAGCCAGTACTTGACGAGCAGCAGGCGCGTCAGGGCCTTATAAAGGAGGCGCAGCGGCGCGGGCCAGGAATTGGCCAAGCCCGAGATTTGATGGAAGTCGAACACGGCCACGGGAAGAAGGCGAGGCGGGGCCGGGACGCGGGACTTGAGGCCCTCCTCGTAGGCGGGAGAGCTCCGATAGCTGAAGCTCGCAGCGCCCTCTCCCGCGAGGCGCTCGTCGGCGAAGAAATTAGCCAGCATGTTCTCGCAGCCGGCGAAATAGTCGCAGTCGGAGTGGTAGCGGACCCGGATCATGCGGTCATTTGGGGGCGTCGGGACGGAGCATGACCTTGGCGGGATTGCCCAGGGCCACGCCGTAGTCGGGGACATCCTTGTGAAGGACGGTGTTGGCGCCGACGACCGCGTTGCGCCCCACCGTCACCCCCGGCAGGATCGCGGCGCCGGTGCCGATCCAGCAGCCGCGCTTGAGGCGCACGGGGCCCTTGACCTCGAGGCCTTGGCTCAGGATCGAGGCCTCGGGGTCCTTGTACTTGTGGTCGACGTCGGCGATGTAGACACGGTCGGCGATCATGACCTCCTCCTCGATGACGATCTCACCCCAGGCGTTGGCGTGGAAGAAGCGCCCGATGTAGGTCCCGTCCTTGATCGTGAGCGTCGGCTTGCCGTCTTGGCGCGGGTAGCAGTTGAGCCAGGCGTGCTCCCGGATGTGCACGCGCGCGCCGATCTCCACGCAAGCGGGATGGGCCAGCGCGCAGAGGGGCTCGACGATCGAGCCCGCGCCGAAGCTCCGAAAGCGCCCGCGCACGAGCGTCGTCCAGACCCGCGTGCGCAGGCGGCGCGAGAGCGCGGCGCAGAGTTCGAGGAAGGATTGCATGGTCACATCTCCTGGGCGGCCTTGATCCAGAGGTTGGCCCAATCGGGGTCGGAGCGGGCGTAGAGCCGGCAGAAATCGGCGCGCGTCTGCTGGAGTTCCGCGCCGCGCCACCAACTCAGAGGGTCTTTGAGCACCAGCGCCGTTTTGGCGGCGGCAGCGTCGGGACCGTCGTGCAGTATGCCGCAGCGCTTGAACGCGTTGAGCATCGAGGACAATGAGGCGCGCGTGCGCCAGAGCTCGGGGTCCCAGAACAGCACGGTCGGGAGGTTGAGCGCCAGGGCCTTGGCCGCGCTCTCCGGGTTGTCGAGCACGAGCAGCTTGATGCGCTCGAGCCGTCCCGTCCACGGTTCGGTCTCGTAGCGCAACATCGGAAAGCTCCGGGCGAGGCGCTCCTTGTGCCCCCAGCCCATGTCGGCCTGCTCGACATGGATATTGAGCGTGTCGCGCGCCCATTGCGGCAGGGCCGCGACGAAGCGCTCGCGCTGCCTCAAGTAATCGTAGAAGCGGTGCCAGACGGGGCCGTGGTCGAAGCCCCAGACGTAGGGATAGCGCGGCAGAGAGTAGCATACCAACGCGGTCTCGTCGCCGGGCTTCGCCTTCGGATTTGACGGCTTAGGCAGGAAACCCGGATGAGGCATGGGCTTCAAGGGCGCTCCGGGAGCGCCCTTTTCCTCCCAGCCCGGCGTCCAGTACTCGTCGGCGACGGTCCGGTCGTGGCCCTCGCCGCGCGGGACTTCGGTGCAAGCAGCGCCGTCCTGGCACACCGCGATGCGGCCTTGGCGCTCGACGCCCTCGGCCGCGAGCATCTTGAGGTACTCGTCGTCCTGCCAGCGCCCGGAAACGATCAATCGCTGCGGCGGCCGCGGCCAGCGCGACATCACGTGCTCGCGCCAGCGGGTGAAGCCCTCGAGGAACAGCGTCGGGAGGTGATTGGGCAAAGTGCGCGCGATCAGGCGCTCGAGGTCGTCTCGGCCTGCGAACGCGGCGAGGTTGTGGCGCCGCGCGGGCTCGGGGGGGAAGCTCAGGGCGCCGGGCAGCTTCTCGCCGGTGGGCCAGACCCTCCCCTTCGACAGCTTGCCCAGGGCGCGGACGTCTTTCGCGTCGAGGCCCGTCTCGCTGAAATAGGCGTCGGCGAACTCAGTCGAGCGCAAAAGGCGCGAGGCCCCGCGCATGACCTCCTTGACCATCCCCGAAAAGCCGACCGTGGCCCGCGCCCTCGGGTCGGGCTGCGCGTTGGCGGGGAAGCGGCGCGTGATGAAGGTCCGGTTCATCCCGGCCAACAGTTCCGAGTAGAGCTGGAGGTGATAAGAATCCTTCAGGAGCTTGTCGGCGTGGTCCTTGGTGTCGCGCGGGGTCGTGAAGTCCTGCGGGTCGAGCAGGACGGTCTGCAGGTGCGGGTATTGGCGGAAAGCGGCATCGAGGTGCAGCCAGTGGTCGGCGACCACCGCGACGTGGGCCAGCGCCCAGGGGCGCAGCAGGATCCGCCAATAACGGGGCTGACGGTTGATCCCCAGCGCGGCGTTGAGGGACTTGCCGAGGTACTCGACGAGGCGCTCGGGAATGTCCTCGGCGCACCGGCGCGTGAACTCGGAGCGGTCGTCCTGGTCCCACGGGCTGTCCATGACCCGGCCGCGGACTCCCTTCCATTGGGAGATCTTCTCGCGCGGCAGGCACCAGAGCCCCAGGTAGAGCAGCTCCTGGTCCTTGTCCCAGAATTCGGTGAGCCCGGTGGTCGCGAGGAACATCAGTCGTTGCGGCGGTACCAGGTTAGCATGTCGCGCAGGCTGCGCTCAAGCGTGATCCGCGGCCTCCAGCCCGAGTCGCGCGAGAGTCTCCTGCGGCTTCCGGCGATCACCGGGATGTCCGAGGACCCCGCTTGCCCGGCCGTTCGATCGACGCGGACCCGGACTCGCGAGAGCTCGATCAGGCGCTTCAAGACCCGTTTGATCGCGACCCCGCGCCCCGAGCAGACGTTGTAGATGGGAGCGTCGGCCCCGGGCCTCGCCAAGTCCGCCAGCGCCCGGGCGATGTCTCTCGCGTCGACGAAATCGCGCCGGCTCTCGAGATTGCCGACCGTCATTCTTCCCTCGCCCGCGTCGCGCGCGAGCCTGGCCAGCTGGCTCGCGAACGCGCCGGGCGCGAGATTGGCCGGGGTTCCGGGCCCGATCGCGTTGAATATGCGCGCCACCACGACATCGAGGCCGCGTTTTCGAAACGACAACGCGGCCCGGGTCTGCGCGAGCTTCGAGATTCCGTAAGGCGTCGCGGGAGAAGTCGCGTCGTCCTCGCCCAGGGGCCGCGCGCCGGCGGCGCGTCCGTACTCGGCCGAGGAGCCCGCGACGATCACGCGCGGACGGGGCTCTAGGCGCAGCGCGGCCTCCAGCAGGTTGACCGTCGTTTCGACATGGGCCGCGTGAAGGGCCCGCGGGCTCGCGGGCTTGGTCGTGCCGGCCAGATGGTAGATCAGCCCCGGCTTGAAGCGTTCGACGAGCCGCAGCGCCGCCTTCTTCCCGGTCAGATCGCAGGCCCGGCAGCCTCGCAAGCCGCGCCTGGACGCCAAGACCAGTCTGGCGCGGGGACGGCGTCTGCGCAGCTCGCAGGCCAGGGGCGCGGCCAAAAAACCGCCCGCGCCGGTGATCAGGATCGTCTGGGTCCGATGGGTCGCCATGGACAAGAAAATTATGGTAAACTATACTTTATTGCACCGTCTCGTTCAATCATTGAACATTTCAAGACAGCTGTCCGAGCTCCACCAGCGCAAACATGTCCTGCCCGCGGGCAACGCGACGGCGGGGCTGTGTTTGGCGCTCAAAGCCCTCGGAGTCGAGGGCAAGAAAGTCGCCATCCCGGCCAGCGTCTGCGTCAACGTTCCGCTGGCCGTTCTGCTGTCGGGAAACGAGCCGGTGTTTTTCGATATCGACCCGAAGGACTTCGGAATCTCGGTGGAGGCGCTGCGCCAGAGCCAGGAGCGCGTCGACTGCGTGCTCGCGGTCCACGCCTACGGCTCGATGTGCCGGATCGAGGAGCTCGCGGCGCTCTGCAAGGAGAAGGGCCTCCCGCTCATCGAGGATTTCGCCGTCGCCCAGGGCGCGCGGCTCCAGGACCGGCCGGCAGGCTCGTTCGGGGACGCTTCGGTCGTCAGCTTCGGCGCCGGCAAGATCGTCTCCTGCGGCGGCGGCGCGGTGCTGACCGACGATAAGGCCCTTTTTTCGGAGCTCGAGAGGCACGACGGCCTTCTTCCCGATTTCACGCAGGAAAAGCACGACGGCGTCGGCGCGCTGATGAGGGAGTTCAAGATTTCGTACAACAGCTGGCTCGGCAAGGACCTCAACGGCTTCTGGAAGGAGTTCCGCCGAAGCGCCTTGGCCGCCGGCCCGCATTTCCTGCACCGCTACAGCCCCCAGTGGGACGCTCCGATCGCAGCCGGCCTCTCCGGCCTCGATGAGAACCTCAAGGGCAGGGCGCGGCGCGCCGAACGCCTGAGGCGGTCTCTCAAGAGCGAGCTCATCGAGGCCGTCGCTGCGCCGGAGGGCTCGGTCTATTGGCGCTTCAACCTGCGCGTGCGGCGCGGGCGCAACGAGCTGCTCAAGCGCCTGCTCCGCAAGAAGCTTCCCGTCAGCAGCTGGCACGCCCCGGCGGACCTGTTTTACCGCGACCGCAAGGAGCGTCGGACCGATCTGACCCGAAGCGACGCGCTCGGCGCCGAGCTGCTCAATCTTTGGGTCGACGAGGCGGCAGGCGAGGACTATCTCGTTTCGGTGAGCCGCGAGATCAATGATTTCTGCTCGAGCCTAAAACAAGAGGTCACGCCCTGATGGAGCCGACAGTGAAGGTCAACAACGTCCAGCAGAGCCTGGACACCCCCGAGCGGGAGGCGGACTTCAACCGCCGCCGCGCCGCCGGGCACGAGAGCGAATACCAGAAGAACCGGCGGGAGTGGTTCGAGAACCCCGACAAACGCCTGGTGGCCGACTATCCCCTGCACGTCGACCTCGAGTTGTCCTCGGCCTGCAACCTGACTTGCCCGATGTGCCCGACGGTGACGGACTATTATAAAGCCAACGTCGACCTTCAGCTCATGAAGTTCGACCTGTTCAAGAAGCTCGTCGACGAGATCGGCCCGAATGGCGTCTACTCCATCCGCGTGAGCTGGGTCGGCGAGTCGACGATGCACAAGCGCTTCATCGACTGCATCAAGTACGCCAAGGCGGCGGGGATCAAGGAAGTCTCGACCTTGACCAACGGCTACAAGCTCATGGCCCCCGAGTTCTGCGACCAGGTCGTCGAGTCCCAGCTCGACTGGATCACCGTCTCGGTCGACGGCGTCGACAAGGTCTACGAAGACATCAGAAAGCCGATCACCTTCAAGGACATCCAGCTCGGATTGAAGAATTTGAAGGAGGCGCGCGAGCGCGCGGGAAGTTTGAAGCCGGGCATCAAGATCCAGGGCGTCTGGCCGGCGGTCAAGCAGAACGCCGACAAGTACATGGACGTCTTCACGCCGATCACCGACCTCATCTACACGAATCCCCTGATCGACTACCTGCACAACGACAAAGACATCGAGTATGTTCCCCAATTCACCTGCTACCAGCCTTTCCAGCGCCTGGTCATCCGCAGCAACGGCGACGCGGTCATGTGCTCCAACGACGACATGGGCCACACGGTCGTCGGCGACGCCAACACCGAGACCGTCCACGAGATCTGGCACGGCAAGCGCATGGGAGAAGTCAGGCGGATGCACATCGAGCAGCGCGCGACCTCGGAGAACGCCGTCTGCGCGCGCTGCTACGTTCCCCGCGCGCGGGAGTTCGAGGAGGCCGTCGTGAAGGGCCGCAAGGTCTTCATCGAGGGCTACAAGGGCCGCACCCAGGTCATCGGGAAGTAGAGGCCGGCCGGATGTTTGTCACGATCCACCAGCCGGAATTCATGCCCTGGGCGGGCTTCTTTAATAAAATCATCACCACCGACCAGATCGTGATCCTCGACACCGTCAAGTTCCAGAAGAACTACTTCGACAACCGCTGCCGCATCAAACAAGGCGGCAAGGCGCAATGGCTGACGGTCCCCGTCGCCCATCGCGACGCGGGCCTGCCGATTAATCAGATGGAGATCTCGCCGGACGTCCCGTGGGAGAAGAAGTCCTGGCACGCCCTCTACTACAACTACCACAAGGCCCCGCACTGGAAGGAGCACGCGCCGTTCCTCGAGTCCTTCTTCTCGCCCGGGCGCTGGAAGAAGCTCGTCGACCTCAACCGGGCCTTCATCGCGTACGTCTGCGAGTCTCTCGGCCTTCCCTTCAAATTCCGGCTGGCCAGCGAGCTCAAGGTCGAGTCTCACGGCTCGCAATTGGTCCTCGACCTCTGCAAGGCGGCGGGCGCTTCGCGCTACCTTTCGGGCGCCTTCGGCAAGGACTATCTCGACGAGGGCGCATTCAAGGCGGCCGGCGTAGAGCTCGTCTTTCAAGACTATTCCTGCCCGGCCTACGAGCAGTTCGACGGCCCCTACGTCGGGCCGCTTTCGGTCGTCGACATGCTGCTCAACCAGGGCCCGCGCAGCCGAGAGCTGCTGGGGGCCTCGTGAAAACGGTGGCGCTTGCCGGCAAGAAGATAGGACCGGGCGAGCCCTGCTACCTGATCGCCGAGATCGGCGGCAATTTCACGACGGTCGAGCAAGGCAAGCGTCTCATCGACCTGGCCGCGGAAACCGGCGTCGACAGCGTCAAGCTGCAGACCTTCCGCGCCGAGACCTTGACCTCGAAGAAGGCGGTCTTCGAGATGGAGAACACGGGCAAGGTCTCGCAGTACGATCTCTTCAAGAAATACGAGGTCGGCCGCGAGACTCACAAGGCCCTCAGGGACCACGCGGCCGCTAAGGGGCTTTTTTTCTTCTCGACGCCTTCGCATGCGTCTGATGCCGACCTGCTCGAGGGGCTCGGCGTGCAGGCCTACAAGATCGGCTCGGACGACGCCGTCAACCTCCCCTTTCTGCGGCATGTCGCGCGCAAGGGCAAGCCCGTGCTGCTCTCGACGGGCATGTGCACGATGGCGGAGGTGGAGTCCTCCGTCAAGACCCTGGAAAGCGAGGGCTGCCGCGACATCGTGCTGTTCCACTGCACGACGAACTACCCCACGCATCCCGAGAGCGTGAACCTCAAGGCCATGAACGCCATGCAGTCGCGCTTCCCCTATCCCGTCGGCTACTCCGACCACACCTTGGGCATCGACGCGGCGTACGCCGCTGCGGCGCTGGGAGCGGCCGCGCTCGAGTTCCACTTCACTTACGACAAGAAGGCCGCGGGCCCCGACCACATGCTCTCGAAGGACCCGGCCGAGACGGCGGAGCTCTCCGCCAAGGTCAAGAAGCTGGCCATCATGCTCGGCGACGGCGTCAAGAAGCCCGCGGCCTCTGAGGCCGGAACCCTGCGCAACAACCGCAAAAGCCTCGTACTCGTGCGCGACGTGAAGTCCGGCGAAAAAATATCGCCCGAAAATGTCGAGCCCAAGCGCCCCGGCTACGGGATTCCGTGCCTGAGCTACGACGAGGTCCTCGGCAAGACCGCTCGCCGCGATCTTTCGCGCGACGACGTTCTAACCTGGGACGACATCGCTTAGATGAAAATCGGCTTTTATACTTTCGGCGACCATCAAATGGGCTTGGGGCATGTTTTCCGGTGCCTCGCTCTCGAGCGCGCGCTACGGCGGAACTGGCCCAAGGCCGAGTTTGTCTATGAGCTCAAGCCGGGGGCCGAGGGCGCGCGCGTCGTGGGCGAAAGGAAAGGCGCGAAGGTCAACCGCCTCAAGGCCGGCCAGCGCCCGGCGGGGCCCTGGGACATTCTGATCGTTGACCAGTTTGGCGTTTCGCCTGCCGAGATGTGCGCGCTCAAGAAAGGGGCCACCCGCCTCATTTCCTTGGATGACCCGGGTTCGGGCTGCTTCGAGGCCGACATCAGCTTCAACGCCCTCTACGAGAACCAGGCCGAGCGGCCCAAGGGTTCGAAGACGCGCTGTTTTGAGGGGCTCGAGTACGTTTTCATCGACGAGAGCTTCGCGCGCCAAAGCTACGCCGTCAAGGACGAGGTCCGCGACGTGCTTCTGAGCCAAGGCGGTGCCGACACCTACGGCATGCTGCCCGACCTCGCCGCTCAGGCGGCTCTCGCGCTCAAGGACTATCCCGGGGTCACCCTGCATGCTCTAGTCGGGCCGGCTTTCCGCCACGACCGCAAGCTCAAGGAGGCCGCGGCTGAAGCCGCGGTCGAGGTGCGCTGCCACCGGGGTGTTTGCGATATGCCCGCTCTCTTGGCCGGCATGGATCTCGCCGTTTCGGCGGCGGGGCTCACTGCGTGCGAATTGGCGGCCGTCGGCGTGCCGGCCGTGCTGGTCACCGGCGAAACCAAGGAGCTCGAGACATCCAAGAAACTCGCCGAGCTGGGCTGCGCCTTCGATGCGGGGAACAGCGTTCCTTCATCGATATCGTATTTGCGGCTTTTAGCCCACGATAAGAAGGTGCGGCAGTCGATGTCAGCCCGCGCCCGCAAGGCGGTCGACGGGCGCGGCCTCGAACGCGTCTGCGGCATACTCGAAGGGGCGCTCGCGTGAGCGTCGCTAGCCGTTTTATAATGGAGATATAGATGAGGGTGTTAGCCATCGGCGCGCATTTCGACGACATCGAGCTCGGCTGCGGCGGGTCCTTGGCCCGCCACGCGGCCGCCGGCGACGAGGTCTACGCCTTCGTCGCGACCAAGTCGGGCTACGTCAATCCGCGCAAGCAAAGCGTGCGCTCGAACGCCGAGGCGCTGGCCGAGGGGAAGAAGGCGATGCGGACCCTCGGCGTCGCCGAGCTCTTTTGCGGAGGCTTCGAGACGCTCAATGTGGAGTTCGGCGAGGCGCTCAACGTCAAGATCCTGCGCGTCGTCGAGGACAAGGCCATCGAGCTCGTCTACACGCATTGGAGCGCGGATGTCCACCACGACCACCACGCGGTCGCGCTGGCCTCGCTGCACTCTTGCCGGCACGTGCCACGGCTCCTCTCCTACCGCAGCAACTGGTATGATTCCGGCCGTACTTTCCAGGGCTCCTTTTACAGCGACATCACGGGGTTCTGGCCGGCCAAGGAAAAGGCGATCCGCTGCCACGCCTCGGAGATGAAGCGCGCGGGAAAGAAGTGGATCGAGTACTTCCGCAAGGAGGCCGAGAACGCCGGCCTGCGCGTGGGAGTCTCGCACGCCGAGCCGTTCGAGGTCGTGAAGTGGCTCCAGCGCTAGGGCGCCTGCGCTTCCAGAACCCGCCCGCGAGCCGCGTCGTCATCTTCGACGCGGTGAGCAGCCAATACCTCTCGAAGCTCGTGCTCGAAGGCATCCCGCACGAGGTGCTCCCCGCCCGGCGCGAGACCTATTTCGTGTCTATCGCGATCCTCTTGATCTTCCTTAGGAACCTGATCCATATCGATTGGCAGTCGATCCGCCGTCGCCGCGGCCATGGCTTTTTCGGCCAGTTGTACAAGACATATCTCCTGGCCTGTTTGGAGCGCATGAGGCCCAAGGTGGTGCTGACCTGGATCGACAACAGCTGGACCTTCCAAGCTCTCAGCCGCATCTATACCAAAGCCGAGTTCGTCGCCGTACAGAACGGGGGACGCTCCGTGGGCTGCGTCAGCATGGTCCAATACATGCCCCTGCCCGATCCCGGCTACAAAATCTCGATGCCGCATTTGTTCTGTTTCGGGCAATACGAAATCGATCTTTACAAGCGGTTTGGCCACCAAGTCGACCAGTACCATCCCGTCGGCTCGTTGATCGGGGGTTATTACAAGAGCGTCGCGGCGCCGCAGAAGCCCGCCGTCGAGCATGACCTCTGCTATGTATCCCAATGGCAGGCCGATTGCATGAACGGAACGGTGCGCCCCAAGCTGCGCCAGGCCTTGCTCATCCTGGACGCGCATTTGGCGCGCTACATCAAGGAAGGGGGGCTCTCTTTTTGCATCGCTCGGCGTTCGAACGACCCCAGCGAGCTCGAATACTTTCGCTCGGTCTTCGGCCCGAGCGCACGCATCGTCGACAACGACACTGAGGCTTTCTCGACCTATAAGTTGATGGACCGGGCGGGAGTAATCGTCACCGACTGTTCGACCGCGGCCGAAGAGGCCATGGGTTGGGGAAAAAAAGTCCTATTCTGCAGTCCCCTGCGCGACGAAGAGTTCTACCTTCCCCCGAGGCAGGGGCCGTGGCTTGTGGATACCCCTGATTACGGCGATTTCAGCGGCAAGCTCGATGCTCTGAGGGGCATGACTGACGAGGAATTTTGGCGGGAGGCGGGGGATTTCGCGCGCTATTCTATGGCGTACGACTTGACTCGTCCGCCGCACCGGCGCGTTCGCGAGATGATCGAGGCGTTACTGATCGAATAGCGTCTCGTACTCCCCATTGGCCTGGTGGAATTCCTTCGGGCCGCCGATGTCGAGCCAGTATTCCTGGATGGGGAAGCACGCCACGCCGTCCTTGCGCCGACGACGGATTTCGGATATGAACTCCGGCATGTCGCAGGACCGGTTCTTGGCCAGCCACCCCAAGGCCTTCGGCTCGATGACATAGATCCCCGCGTTGACGAGCCACCGGTGCACAGGCTTCTCCACGAAGGCCTCCAGGCGCCTCTTGCGGAGCTCGACGACGCCGTAGGGAACCTGAATCTCGTGGTGTTTGACGCATAGCGTGGCGAGCGCTCCCTCGGACTGGTGGAATTCGAGCAAGGCCGCGAAATTCACCTTGGTCAGAATGTCCCCGTTGACCACCAGCAGCGGGTCTTGCAGGTGCTTGGGCGCCAAGAGGGCCAGCGCCCCCACGGTCCCCATGGGCTTCTCCTCGTGGACATAGTCGATCTCCACGCCCCAGACCTTGCCGTTGCCGAAATGGTCCTGGATCTGGTCGGCGAGATAGTTGACCGTGAATACGAAGCGGCCGAAGCCCGCGGCGATGAATTGATCCAAGAGGAGCTCGAGGATCGGCTTGTTGCCCAGGCGCAGCATGGGCTTGGGCGTATTTTTGGTCAAAGGCAGCAGTCTCTTGCCGGCGCCGCCGGCCATGACGACGACGCGGTTGGGAAAGCGCTTGGGAACCAAGGCGTAGTCGAGCATGGCCGCCAAGCCTTTGAGCTTGCCGGATTTGTCCACGATGGGCATGTAGGCGCGGGAATGCTCGCGAAAGACGTTGCTGATCTCTTCGCGCGTCATCGCATCCGAAAGGGTGGCGGGCTTGGGGTTCATGACCTTCGAGATGGGAGTGCTCATTTCGCCGCCCGAGAGCAGCGCGCGGCGGATATCGATGTCGGTAATGACGCCCAAGAGTTTACGGCGGGGGCTAGCGACCAGAGCGATGCTGATCTGCAGTTTGGTCATCACCTTCATGGCGTCGCGCAAAGTGGCGCCGGGCGCCAGCGCGATCTCGGGGTGATTCGCTAGAATGTCTGAAGGCATACGGTGTTCAACTATTGAACATCTTAGCATATGGGGAGGTCATCGGTCTTTTGGGGCGGCCGACAGCTTCGCGAAGAGCTTTTTCGTGAAGTGCCAGGGCTGTTCGGTCCCATCGATGCCGCAGAATTCGGCCAAGGCCCGGTCCCGGGGGACGGGCCGGCCTTCTCGCAGATTTTTCTCGAGCTCGGAGCTGTTTTTGGCGACGAACTCATTGATCCGCTCAAAAGGCGGCGGAATATCGCTGGGATCGTAATGGACAAGAAAGTAGTCTTTGCCTCGCAGCATGGTTTCGAAAACTCCCGTGGTGACCGGCCCGATGACCGCGTCGGCCGCTCCCAGCATGTCCTGAAAATTTCCCCCCTGGTGCAACTCGATGGGACAGCGCAGCTTCAGCCCGGCTTCCAGCCGGCGGTAGAAATCCAAATGCGCGATTCCGGAGTGCAGCTTGTAAATGATTTTTCGGGCTCCCAGGCGGTCCAATAGCTGCCCCGTGTCGGTGAAAAATCTCTCTTCATTGTCGTTGACGAACTCGGTCGTCCCGAAGAACCTGACGTACGAAAGCACCAGCACCGTCGCGCCTTCGACCGAGCGCAGGGGTAGCGCCGGCCCCGCGGGGAAGAAGGCGTCGAAGGCCGGCGGGCCGGTGACTTCCAGTCGCTCGGCCGGAACTCCCGCCTTTAGATAGTTGCGCCGGTCGCCTTCGCTCCAGCATAGGGTCAAATCGGCCTCGTGGTCACCCCAGCAAAGATTCTCTTCCAGGGTGTAGCCGCTGCCGGGGAAGCCGTGCTCCAAATGCCAAGCGGGAATACGATGTTTTCGCGCCAATGCCAGAAGCAGCCTGAGGTCCGGGCTGGATATCTCCGGGAGGAGGATCAAGTCCGGCGCTTTCGCTAGGAGTTCGCTCTGGAAGGCGAGGCATTTCACGGCGAGCTGCTCGAGCTTGGCCGCGAACGGAGCTAGGATCATCTTCTCGAAGAGTCCCGAGAAATCCCGCCCTTCGAACGAGAAGAGCCCGCGCCAGTCCGGCCGCGCCGAGAGGCCTGCGAGCTTGGCGCGCATCCGGGCGAGGCGGGCCAGTTGATCCGGGGTCAGCGGCCTGGGCTCGGGATCGAAAAGCCGTGAACCGAGCCCCGCCGCGCGCAGTCCATTGGATAGGCCCGGCGGATAGCGCAAGGCGAAATCAAACCGGAACGGGAGGGAGCCTCGGTGGTCGAACCAATAGTCCCATAACCGGCGGTTCGAAGAAGCGCCGAGGAAGAGCACGGTCCTGGCTGGAGCGGGGCGCGAGACCGCGTGGATGAGCCGATGCGCCAGACGGAAAGCGCGGGCCCGCGCATCGGTGCGGCGCCAGTTGAGCGAGAGCTCTGGAATCGGTCCGTATTTTTCATCTTGGCCGTCTTTGAGGAAATCGCGCGACTCGGGATCGCGCCCGAGGGCCGCGGCGTGAAACAGGCGCGACAGGGGGATGCCGATCTCCATTCGGGAAAGGGACGCCAAGGAAAATTCTTCGAAGATCGACAGATCTTCCGCGCCGGATGAGTGCCATCGGCGCAGGACGTCGGCCCCCTGGAGCTGCGCCAAGCGCAGGCTTGAGACTTTGTCTTCCACGCTCACGCCAACAGGGCGTCGGCGACGCGGCCGGCGCCCTCGCCGTCGACGAGCCGCCGGCCGGCGGCTCCCATCTTGATGAGCCGGGCGCGGTCGGTCAGAAGCTCGGAAACCGCGGAACGCAGGTCGGCCATCGGGAACGGCGATGCCTTTCCCAGCGAGAGGGCAAAGCCCGCGCGTTCGAGTCCCGCGGCCACGACTTCCTGGTTTTCGGCCAGCACAAGAAGGACTGCCGGCACGCCGAGGCAGGCCAATTCCCAACACGCGCTGCCTGCGGCGCTGATCGCGATCGTCGCGCGGCTCATGAGTCGCGCGATTCCGGACGGATCGTGATGCAAGCGCGTCTGGTGGGACGCTTTCTTGACCGAGGCGGCCAGCTCCGAAATTCTTCCGTAACCGGCCCCCGCCACGACGTCGATGCGAAATTCATTCTCCAGACCGTCGAGCGCCTTCAAGGCCTGCGTCGTGACCTGGCGCGGATCGGAGCCGCCCATCATGATGAGGATGCGCGGACGTCCTTTGGGCTTGGCGTTCCCGCGGGCCCTTATGAAGGAAGGGCGCAGCAACGCGTACTTGGGGCCGGACAGGTCGACGCCGTGGGCGCCGAGGTTCTGGTTGAGAACGAGGTCGGCGTCGTGAGGCTGGGCGGCGGAGTCCACGATGGCGAGAACGCGCAATCCGGCCTTCCTAACACAACGATGGTAATCCCGGGGGAGCGTGTAGGAATCGGTGACCACGGCGGAAGAGCCGAGAGTACGAGCACGCTTGATCAGGAATGCGGCGTCCGACCCGGCTGGGGCGCGTGATACAGTGCAGCCAGCAGCCTTGATCTTGTCGAGAAGCTTGGGTTCGGTTGTTTGCGTCAAGAAATGGACCTGGGCGCCTTGCTTGCGCAGGGCCGCGGCCAAGGCCAGGCATCGGGTCAAGTGCCCGAGGCCGATCGCGCCGCCGCCTTCAACGCGGATGAGCACGCGCGGGGCTGTGTTCATTTCTTGAACATTCTATCAGATGCCCTGGGGGCAGTCAAACTCGTATGGTATAATCAAAAACAATGAAGTTCCGCGTGATCATCCAGTCGCGCACCAGTTCCGTCCGGTTGCCCGGTAAAGCCTTGATGCCGCTGGCGGGGTTGCCTACGGCCGTTCTGTGCGCCTTGCGCGCCCGCAACCGCGGCGCCGATGTCGTTCTGGCGACTTCGACCGACCCTACCGACGACCGCCTGGCCGGCGTCGCCAAGGACGCGGGCCTCCATGTGTTCCGGGGGCCTCTCGATGACGTCCTGGCCCGCTATTTCCACGCCGCCAATGATCTGCCCCCCGGGGCCGTGGTCGTGCGCTTGACCGCGGACAATCCGTTTCCCGACGGCGCGTTCGTCGAGACGCTGGTTAAAAACCTGTACGAACGCGGACTCGAGTACATGGGGACCTGCTCGCCGCTCGATGGGCTTCCTTACGGCTTGAGCGCCGAGGCGTTTACCGTCAAGGCGCTGCGGGAGGCGCAGAAAGCGGCTTCGACCGCTTTCGACCGCGAGCACGTGACGCCTTGGATCATCCGCGAGAAGGGCCGCGCGCTCTACGAGCCTCCGGGCTCGCCGCATCATTTAGCACACCTGCGCTGTACTATGGACGACCTGTCGGATTACCAAAGGCTCTCTAAGGTCTTCGACAAGGTTGCCGACCCTGTCGAGCTTCCCTGGGCCGAACTTTGCGTCATACTCCAGGGACTTCGGGGAGAGCCGTCGTGGCGGGTACCTTTCCGCGTCCGCGGAGGCGAGGCCCACAGCGAACTCACTTTGGGCACCGCGCAGTTGGGCATGGAGTACGGCATAGTCAACGCTTTGGGCAAGCCGTCGTTCAAGGAGGCGCGAGCCATGGTGCGCAGCGCCGTCGCGCACGGCGCCGGGTCCTTCGATACTGCGCGCGAATACCAAGAAGCCGAGAAGACCCTCGGGAAGATCATAAAGGAAGAATTCCCAGGACGCTGCACTGTCGTCACCAAACTCGGGCTGCTCAAGTCGTTGCCTTTCAATGCGGCGGCGCCGACCGTCGCCGACGCGGTGGATGCGAGCGTCCTCGCCTCATGCCTCAACCTCGCACGCAAGCCGCTGGACTATTTGCTCCTGCACGACTGGAGCCATCGCGGGGCTTTCGGGGGGGTTGTTTGGAAGAGGCTCCTCGAACTCAAAAGAGAAGGAGCGATCGCGCGGCTTGGGGCCTCGGTTTACGAGCCCGGAGAGGCCCTCGAGGCCTTGAATGATCCCGACGTCGCCTTGATCCAGATTCCGTTCAACATACTCGACCGCCGCTGGAAGGACTCGGGCTTCACCGAAAAAGCGAAAAAGCGAAGCGCCGTCGTCATTCATGCGCGCAGCGTGCTTCTTCAGGGCTTGCTGGCCGCGCCCCCCAAAGCGTGGTCGGCTACCGGCGTCAAGGACGCCGGGGCCTGGGCCAAGAAGGTGGGAGCGCTGGCCAAAGCGCTCGAGAGGAAGAGCGTGCTCGATCTTTGCATCGCCTATGTTCGCGCCCAGCCGTGGCTCACGAGCCTTGTTCTGGGCATGGAGTCGGAAAAGCAGCTGGAGGAAAACATGCGGCTCTTCCTCGAGCCGGCTTTGACGGCCGCCGAATGCGGTCGTTGCGAGCGCGAATTATCCGGAGCCCCTGAGAAGCTTCTCAATCCGGGTTTATGGGGACCCGCCGCCGCAAGGGAGCCAAGACATGGCCAGAAATCAACAGCCGCCTGAGAATTGGCGCCTGGACGGGCGCGTCGCTTTGATCACTGGCGGGGCGGGGTATTTGGGGCGCGCGATGGCCGAGATTCTCTGCGAGGCGGGGGCCGAAGTTGTACTCAACGGTCGCGACGCGAAAAAACTCAAGCGCGCCGCGGACGAGCTACGCGGGCTCGGCGGGCGCGTGTCCATCGCTGCGCGCGACGTCTCGACGCCGAAGGGCGCCGCGGCTTTGATCGCCGACGTCCAGAAGCTCGGCGGCCGGCTCGATATCCTGGTCAACAACGCCTACGGCGGCTCTTCAAGTTCGGTTTGGGAGGATTTTCGCAAGACCTATGAGGTGACGGTTCAGGCCTCCGCGTTGCTGATCGACACGGCCCTTCCCATGATGACCAAGGCCGGAAAGACAAATCCCGGAGGCGCCTGCGTCGTCAACATCGCCTCCATGTACGGCAAGGTCAGCCCCGACCTGCGGATCTACGGCAAAAGCGGCTGCGACAATCCTCCGTCCTACGGCCCGGCCAAGGCGGCCTTGCTTCAGCTGACGCGGTACTACGCTTGCCGCCTGGGGCCCAACAACATACGCGTCAACAGCATCAGTCCCGGGGCGTTCCCGCCGTCCTCCTTATTGAAAGCCCAGCCAAAGTTCCACGAAGGCTTATGCCGCAAGACGCCGCTTGGCCGCGTGGGCAGGCCCGGAGAGCTTAAAGGGCCGCTTCTGTTCCTAGCCAGCGACGCCTCGTCGTACGTGACGGGCGCCGATCTGGCCGTCGACGGCGGCTGGACCGCCTGGTAGCGCTTAGCCGCGGCGGGTCAAGCGGATGAACTTCCAGTTGAAGATGATGTTGGCGTCCACCTGCCTGCCGCCCAGGATGTTGGTGCCGGTATTCGCTTTGAGCTTGCCGAACTCGGAGGCCAGGACCTTCGGGTTGTATTCATCTTCAATAAACTCGGCATTCCAGCCCAAAGTCTTCGCGAAGTTCCTGACCATCCCCGGCGTGTAGGTGTTCTGGTAGACGAACCGTTTGGGCTCGCCGTTGCTCTCGAACTCGTCGCCCTCGACAGCCTTGACGATCGTCGCGCGATCCGAAATCAAAGTCCGCACGATGCTGACCTTGGTCGTGCTCGCGAGTATGTTCTTCAGCGGCGCCCGGAATTCGGGGAGATGCAGGATCACGTTGCAGCAGTAGGTGATGTCCGCGGGGTTCTTGGGAAAAAGCGGCTTGAAGACGTCTTTGACATGGAATTGGACGTTGGGGAAATCCCGGTAGATTTTTTTGGCCTGGTTGATGTAGTGGGCATAGGCGTCGACGCCGGTATAGCGGACGTTCTCGTCGAGCTTGAGTATGCCCCGCAGGTAGTGGCCGGTGTTGCAGCCCACGTCCATGACGCGCATGCCGGGCTTGTAGAGGGGCCGTAGGATGCGTACGAGTTGCTTGGTGGACTCCATCTGAGGCAGCTCCTTCTTGGCCCGCTTGACCAAGGTGCCTTCCGCTTGCGGCTCGTCCGCCCAAATCTGCCAAGCTTTCGCCATGCGCCCCCCTCAGGTGCTCTCGTCGAGAGATTCTACAAAATTCAGGGCTTGCGGCCGCAGCCGATGAACTCGGCGAACTGATTCTTTTGTTCTGGGATTAAAAAATCGTTGCGGTGATGAATGAGGAACTCAAGTTCGAGGTCTCTGAATAAGGCGTCTTTAATTTCTCTCTCGGTGAAAAAGTGAGTCGTCCCGGCGGGCGCGAATTTGCCTTTCTTGAAGCCGTCGTAGGTCCCCCGCTCGATTTCGCGGCCGCCGTCGGCCTTGATGCCGCCGTGATTGGTGGAGAAGGCGAAGGAAAGGAAGCGGCCGCCCGGCTTCAGGCAGCGCCGGACCTCGCGCTGAATATCGAGGATCGCCTTTTTCTTATTGTGGCAGACCGACTCGCGGTCCACGATGAGGTCGAAGTGCTTGTCGGGGAAAGGCAGGCTGATGAAGTCGGCCAGGGTGATCTTCGCGGCCAGGGACTGGGACGCCAGCAGCTTGCGCGCCGCGGCGCAGGCCGAGACCGAGCCCTCGATGCCGTAGGTTTCGAAGCCTTCCCGCGCGAAAAACACCAGGTTGTTGCCGCCGCCCGAGCCGAGCTCCAGCACCCGCAGCTTCTTGCGCGCTTTGAGCGCCGTGCCGTAGAGCCTTAGGACGTAGCTCACGAGATCGCCGTACGGATAGCGATTGAGCTGCTTGGCCCGGGCGTACATCTTGGTCTCCCAAGACGGGTCGAAGCTTTCCTTCACGCTGCGGCCTCAAGGGCTGCCCGGTCGAGGTTTCCCGACATTAAAATCTCAAGCGACCGCGGACCTTCGTTGAAAAGCAGATCGATGACGCTCATGTAGGGCCGGAAGCCGCCGTGGAGCTGGCGGTAGACGGGATGCCTGTAGTCTTGGAAAATGGGGACGACCCCGGCGCGCTTGAAGGCCTCGACGTCGGCGTAATCCTTGCCCAGCGTTCCGAAGATGTAGACCTTGGCCTTGAGCTGGACGCACATGTCGATGACGAGCTCCGATTTGGCGCCCTTGAATTCGTAGGCGCCCGCGCGCACGACCTCCGTCTTGATCCCGAGGGCCTTGAGAAACCACTCGAGCATGCACAGGTCCAGATCGGCCAGCAGCGTCCACGGACGGCTGTAGGTTTGTTCGAAGAAGTCGGCGTACTGCTTGAAGTAGGGCGCCTGGCGGTAGTTGGCCTGAATGGATTTCCAGTGCTTGCGCGCCCAAGGAAGCTCATTGTGTATTTCGATCTGGGCGATGGTCTTATCGCGATGACCTGTCGTCAATACGGGGACGGTCAAGGTAAGGGGGCCGTTGGGGGTCTTTATGTCGTTGCGGCTGATCCAATCCTTCGGGACGTATTGGACCTGGTCAAATAGAACGTACTTATCGGAGAGCGCGATCTTATGGAAGAGTCCCAGCCACGGCAAGTAGGTCGGCTGGTGCGCCGTCAATATCATTGGGCCGCCTCGATCACGGCGTGGACCTCCTTGTCCGTCAGCGACGGAAACAAGGGAAGAGAGACGGTCTTGCGCGAGAGTTCGCAGGCGTCTGGGCAGGCTTTGGCGTCGCCCAAGAGCTCCCAGTCCGCGACGGGCACGATGGCGCGAATCTGCTTGGCGCCCAAGGCCTTGATGAGGCCGTGCGGGTCCTCGGTGCGCACCACCGCCCGGTAGCGCACGGGCTGGAGCTTCTTGTAGTTCGTCGGCGGGATGTCGATCAGGTCGAGGCCCGCTTCCCGGTACTGTTCGAAGATCTCTTCCCGGCGGTGGAGAAATTCGGGCAGGCGCTTGAGTTGGACGCGGCCGACGGCGGCCTCGAGGTCGGTCATCTGGAAATTGAAGCGCTTCTTGTCGTCGCGCCTGCCGTCGAACTGGCGGTAGTCGCGGATTTCGGTGACGAGGTCTTTGTCCTTGGAGACGACCATGCCCCCCTGGCCGCCGGAGGTCATGAGCTTGGTCGCGTAGAAGGAGAAGACGCCGAGGCGGCCCTGCAGTCCCGCTCTGGCGCCGTTGACCTTGGCGCCCAGCGCCTGGGCGCAGTCTTCCACGATGTCCACTCCCTCGGCGCCGGAGAGATCGATCGGCAGTCCGAACATATGGGGAACGATGGCGATTTCGGCGCCGCAGGACGTGAGCGTCCTTGCGGCGATATTCGGGCTTTCGGGAGCGGTGTCGAGGACAAGCTCGCGGCCGCCGGCGAGTGCGGTCGCATGGCGCAGGGCCGCGCAAACGTAGGAGGGGAAAGCGACCGTCTTGTCGGCGGCCTGAAGGCTCCAGAGAGCGAGATAGAGCGCGGCGCTGCCGCTGGAAACCGCCACGGCGTGGCCGCTGGACAGGCCGAGATAGCGGCAGATCTCGTTCTCGAACGCCGCGACCTCCTCGCCTTGAACGATCCAGCCCGAGCGCATGACGCGCGAGAGGGCCTTCTCCTCGTCGGTCCCCAAGGCGGGCCTGTTGTGCGGGATCATTTCTTGAGGTAATAGCCGGGCTTGACCTTGGCCGGGTTGCCGATGACCAGCGAATAGGGGGGAATCTTGCCGGGCCCGACTATCGTTCCGGCGGCGACCACGCTGTGGTGGCCGATGTAAGCGCCGCCTTTGATCACGCAATGCGAGCCTACGAAGACGTTGTGCTCGAGAGTGATGTCCTTGCGCTCGACCTTCTTGGAGAGGCCGATGCACTTCTTGTGGGAATCGGCGCAGTTGATGCTCACGAACGAGGCGATGTCGCAGTCGTCTCCGATGACGACCTTGGCGCCCTTGGCGTTGACCTCGGAGAGGCCTCCGATGTAGACCCCTTCCCCGATTTTGGGGTCGCCGACGATCCAAACAAGAGGATGAAATCGGTTCTGCTTGAAATTGGTGAGTCGGGAAAATTGACCGGCGAGTTTGTCGAGCCCTTTCATCGGTAGTCTCCCGCCTTCAACAGGCTGCCCCTGGAAACGGCGCGCGAGGCTTTTCGCCCGAGCACCTTGTCCCAGACCGCGGGGGGAAGGCCGCCGCCCGGCCGGCGCAGGCCGATCTTATTTGGGTCGAGCGGGTCTCCCTTTTTAATGTCATCGATCGCTACGATGCTGCGCCGCGCGAATATTTTCATTTTCTCTTCGGCGGGCGTGGGCTTGACGACGCCGGAGCCGAGCATCTTATAGGCTGTCCTGATGGACGCGACCCAATCGTGGAGGCCTTCGGGATTCTCTGAGAACCAATGGTCGGGCCCCGGCAGATCGCGGTTGAGGGTGAAATGCTTCTCGAAGACGCAAGCGCCGTAGGCGACGGCCAATGAGGACGCCAGCGGTCCCTGCGTGTGGTCGGAGAAGCCCAGAGTCAGGCCGGGGAATTCTTTCCGCAGAGTCGCGAGCTTTCTGAGATTGACGTCCCGCGGCGGCGTCGGGTACTGCGAGGTGCAAAGAAGCAAAACCGCGGGAACGCCTCTGATTGCGGAGAGAGAAGCCCTGACCTCCTTCAAGTCGGCCATGCCGCAAGAGACGATCATCGGGAGCTTGGCCTTGGCGTAGTCCTTGAGTAGCGGGATATTGGTGAAGTCATCCGAGCCCACCTTGATCGCGCTTACGCCGACTTCGAGAAGGAGATCGAGGTCGGAGCGGTTCTGCGGCGTCGACAGGAAGCCGATGCCCTCGTCGTCGCAGCGGCGCTTGATCCTCGCCCAGGCGTCCTTGGGCAGCTCGTAGCGGCGGAACATCTCGAGCATCGACTCGGTGACCTTCTTGCCTTGCGATTGGTACGTGAAGGTCTGCTTGGGGTCGCCGACGAACTCGTCGGCCGTGAAGGTCTGGAACTTGACCGCGTCGGCGCCGGCCTTCTTGGCGACCGCAATCATCTTCAGCGCCGTCTTGAGATTGCCGTTGTGGTTGATGCCCACTTCGGCCATTATAAAGGGCGGGTGGTTCTCTCCCACCGCGCGGCCGGCGATCCGGAGGGTCAAGCCGAGACGCTCCGGATCAGGGAGAAGGCCTCGGCGGCGGGCAGCCCGGCTTGTCCGCCGCGCACCGCGGCCAGCGCCCGGATGTATTTCTCCGAGCGAGGGTGCGGAAAAGGCCGCATCTCGCCCTTGTAGGCGGCCAGGGCCTTGAGTTTTTTGTCGAGGAAGCGAGAGACGTCCACGAAGACGTTGGGGGAGAAGCCCTTTGCGGAGTCGAAGCGCCATTCGGTCGCGGAGGGGATCTCGAAGGAGAGTATGTGGCGCACCGGGCTACCGGGCAGGGGGCGGCAGGCGGTCTTGACCGCCTCGCAGACGATCTGGTGGTCGATGTTCAGGTCGGTCGAACTGTGCGTGTAAACCGTGTCTGGCTTGAACGCACATACGACTTCCTCGATGGCGTGCACCAGCTCCAGGCGCGGGACCGAGTCGAACTTGTTGTCGGCGAAATCCTTCAAGACGAGCTTCTTGACGCCGACTACGGCGTTGGCCTTGCGCGAGTCGTCTTGGAGCTTCTTGAGAGCCCTGGCTTTCTGCGGGGAGCCAAGCCCCTTGCGCGAGGTGATGCCCTCGCCCAGCACCAAGGACCAGATGGTGCTGCCGCGCGCCGATTGCCGCGCTACGGTCGCGCCGCAGCCGAGCAGTTCGTCGTCGGGATGGGCTGCGACGACCAGAATGCGGGATTTTTCAGCGGGCATGGGCCCCCGCGCCCAGTTCGTTGAGGACCCGGCGCAAGGTCTTCACGACCTCTTCCTGCTGGGCGCTCGTCAAGCCGGGATAGATCGGAAGAGAGATGATGCGCGCATAGAAGGCCTCGGCCTTGGGGCACAGTCCTTTGGAATAGCCGAGATTGCGATAGAAAGGGTGAAAGTAGACGGGAATGTAATGCACCTGCACCCCGATGCCGGCGCGCCGCAGGGCTTGGAAGATCTCCCGGCGCTTTGACGCAAGCGCCCCGCGCAGGCGGATCACATAGAGATGCCAGGCAGAGTCTTCGACAGCGCCGCTCGGGGTCTCGAGTTCGTCCCAGCCCGTAAAAGCCTCGTCGTAGCGGCGCGCGATTTCACGGCGCTTGGCGATGAAGCCGTCCAACTTCTTGAGTTGGCTCAAGCCGAGCGCTGCCTGAAGGTCGGTCAGGCGGTAATTCAGGCCCTGGGTTTCGACTGAGTAGAGCCAATCTTCGCCGCGCCGGATGCCGTGCGTTCGGAATTCCGAGAGGCGATTCTTGAAGTCTAAATTGTCGGTGAGAACGGCGCCGCCCTCGCCGGTGGTGATTGATTTCACCGGGTGGAAGCTGAACACGGTCATGTCGCTCAAAGACCCGACCTTCTTCTCGCCGTAGTCCGCGCCCAAGGCGTGGCAGGCGTCCTCGATGACGACGAGTCCTTTGGTTTTGGCGAGCTTCCTGCACGCCGCGAGGTCTGCCGGCCTTCCTGCGTAATCGATCGGAACCAGCGCGCGCGTCTTCGCGGTCATCGCTTTCTCGCAGGCTTTGACGTCGATGTTCCCCGTCTCGGGGTCGATGTCGATGAATACCGGCTTGGCGCCCTGCCAGATGCCCGCCGTCGCGGTGGAGGCGAAAGTGATCGGGGAGGTCAGGAATTCATCCCCCTTCTTGAGCCCGGCGGCAAAATAGGCCGCATGCAGGGCCGCCGTGCCGTTGGAAAACGCCACCGCGTGCTTGGCTCCGCAATAGGCGGCCAGCGCGGCTTCGAATTCCTCAACCTTGGGGCCTTGGGTCAGCCAGTCCGAGCGCAGGGTCTCGGAAACGGCATGCACGTCGGAGTCGTCGATGGTCTGGCGGCCGTAGGGGATGCGGATGCTCATCGCTTCAAGAACCGACGGCGAGGCCCTCCGACTGCGGGTCGCCGATCATGTCCTTGAGCTCTTTGGGGGAGAGCCAGCGGTCGTTGGAGTCGCTCGAGTAGCGAAAGCCCTCAGCCAGGGGCTTACCCTCTTCCCAATGCCCGTCGCCCCACCAGGGGAAAGCGGGCTCGATAATGTAGAAGTCTCCGATGTCCTTGCTGCGCGGAGACTCATCCTCGGTCAGCAACACTTCGTGGATCTTCTCGCCGGGGCGGATGCCCACGATCTTGATCTTGCAGTCGGGTCCGATCGCCTTGGCCAGGTCCAGGACCTTCATGCTGGCGATCTTAGGAACGAATATTTCGCCGCCGTGCATCACAGCCAAAGCCTTGAGCACCAAAGCGACGCCCTGATCGAGCGTGATCCAGAACCTGGTCATGCGGGCGTCGGTTACGGTCAGCGGTCCGGTCTTTCTTTTCTCGAGGAACAAAGGAATCACGCTGCCGCGGCTGCCCACCACGTTGCCGTAGCGAACCACCGAGAAGCGCGCCTTGAGGCCGCCCGCGTAGGAGTTTCCCGCCACGAAGAGCTTCTCGGCGCAGAGCTTGGTCGCGCCGTAGAGGTTGATGGGATTGGCCGCCTTATCCGTCGACAAAGCGACGACTTTCTGGACGCCCTGGTCCATCGCGGCGTTGATGATGTTCTCGGCGCCGACGATGTTGGTCAGCACGGCCTCGAAAGGATTGTACTCCAAGGCCGGCACCTGCTTGAGGGCCGCGGCGTGCACCACGAAGTCGATGCCGTGGAAGGCGCGCTGAAGCCTTTGCAGGTCGCGCACGTCGCCGATGAAAAAGCGCAGGCGTTCGTCGCGGTTAGCGGCCGACATCTCGCTCTGCTTGAGCTCGTCGCGGCTAAAAACGACCACTTTGCGGACGGCTGTGTTTTCCAATAAATTCTTGATGAATCGCTTCCCGAAAGAGCCCGTGCCGCCCGTCACGAGGACAGATTTCCCGTCGAGATAAGCGAAATCCTGGGATTTTCCGTTGGAATGGGACTGCGAATTTTTTTTCATGGGAAGGAAGCCTCTATTGGGGCGGGAGGTGCGCTGGTCCCGTCGTGTTCAATAATTGAACATTATACTTCGTCTGCACGCCGCCTGTCAATTCACCGCCATTTCGGTCTTACGAGGCCGTCAGGAGCGAACCGCGGTCGTCGCGTGAGCGCCGTGTATTTCTTGACGCTGGGCTTTGGACGCCTCGCGGTTGTCCGCGGTCTCGCTCATGGGGCTGCGCTGGTAGCAGAACACGCGATCGCTCAGCCGGCCGATGATGTTGGTCCTGACCTTGTAGACCGCGTGCGTGATGTCCGCCGCCGCCGCTTTCGCGCGCTCGAATGCGGTCGCCACGTCGTTGTCCAGATAATACCGATAGGGTGCCGGCTCCTTGAGCCGATAGGTGCTCAAGGCGACGTTGTCGGGAGCGCCGAGCCAGGCGTCGAAGTCGTATTCGTGAACGACGGTCTTCGGGATGATCGGTCGAGCATAGCAGACCAGTTTCTCGAACGCCAGGTCCAGAGTCGTCTTTATCTCGGGGAGGGCATCGCTTTTGAGGAGGCCACCGACTCCCCGCTCCATCGTCCGGGTGAGGTAGCTCTTCAGATCGGAGACGATCTCGGCGGTTGAGGCGAGCTTGGCCATATGAAAAGGGATGAGCCATAGCTCGGCGGCCTGCGTCTTCTTGATGTCCTCGGCGGTGAAGACATGCTTCACTTGGTCTTTCTCGATGAGTTCGCTCTTGCATGCTTGGATGAATCCATCGAGCAGGGCGCGCCACTGCGGCGTCCAGTTGTCGCGGTCCTGCGCGATAAAGCTGGCCAGGGTGGCGTAGTCGATGCCGCTGGCATCGAGCCGGCGGGCAAACTCGGCGAACGTGCCCCCGGAAAGCAGCGTCACGAGGAATTGGAACAAGCGGATTCGGTAGAAGTCGTCGCGCGACATGTCGTTGGTCTGGACGACGATTTCCTCATACTCCAAGGAGTGGATGTCGCCGTAGCTGCTGACATAGCGCGGGATCACCCGAAAGGCGGTACGCAGGCCGTGTTCGTCGCGATATTCCTTGGCGTTGGACTCGGCGCCGGCAAGCAGAATCTGCGGGTACATCGTCACGAATTGCCCTTCGCGAACGGTGGCGATGACGCCGTCCACATAGCTTTGGTAGCTCTCTCCGGCCAAGCCATAAATGAGCTCGCAGAAGGTGTCGATCCCGCGCCGCTTGCACTCGACGCGCAGGACATCGTACTGCTCGAAAGGGATATTCTTGCGCTTGATATTTTCGAGCACCTTGACGTTCATCGTTTGCTTCGACATCGACATGGAGGTGATGGACTTCAGGGTCTCGGCGATATTTAAGACCGCTTCGTTGGTGTTCTTCGCGAAATACATGAACACCCGCTTCGGGATGCTATGTTCGTCGGAGCATTGCTTGATGGCCTTTGCGATCGCCTGATCGCGGCTCAGAATGCCGAAGTTTCCATCGGCGATATAAAGGAATGCGGTGGGGTTTTTGCAGTGCTCGGCCAAATAGCCGATTTCCTTAAGGACTGCCTCGAGCGGGAACTGGTTGATTTTCGACTGAGTCGCCTGGCCCCAGCAGCAAAAAGTGCACGAATAGGGGCAGCCGCGATTGGTTTCTATGATCGGCGCAAGACGCGGGTCCTCTAAGAACGGGTCCATCAAGCCGGTCAGATAGGGCGATGGGACCGTGGCCAGATCCAGGCGGGCCACGGGCAGCGCGCTGTTATGAAGGACCTGGCTCCGAGCTTTGTCGAAGCGGTAGAAGGTGGCCGGGAATTGGCTCAGCGGCACTTTGCTGAAATCGCCTTGGTGCTCGGCCAAAAGCTCGATGAGTCGAGAAAAGCTCCACTCGCCCTCTCCCGTAATATACAGGTCTAGATCTTGCCGATGCGCGAAGAAGTCCTGCATCCAAGCTTCGTCATCGGCCTGGAAATTGGGGCCGCCCAATACCGTTACGGTCGCCGCGTTGGCGCGTCTAGCGTACTGCACGACGGGGATGTTCAGGTTGGCGTTCCAGTCGTAATTGCTGAGCGCCAAAACATCGGGAGGGGCTTGGGCGATCCGGGCGGTCAGCGTTCGCGGATCTTTGAAAATCTCCACTTTGACGTCCGGCCGCGACTTCAGCAAATAGGCCGCGATGTACCCCACATTGAGCGGCAAAGGCTGATTGTTATCCCAATCGTGGAGGTAGCACAAATCAGCGAGGTAAATAAGCATCACAACTCCATGAGGCCGCAGATGAAACTTGGTGCCAAAAACAAGGCGGGAATCCTGTCGAAGTTCGGCGGGGTGAAATAAACATGCCCTTTAGATTATACCATACTTCGGCCAATTCCTCGACGGGCCCGGGGATCAGTCCAGGCTCAGGCGCTGATCGGCGATAGCTAGCAAAGCGCTGCGGTGGGTCGCCGCGACGATGGTCATTTCGCCCTTCACGCGGGAGAGGGTTTGGACGAGTCGGATTTCCGTTTCCTGATCCAGGTTCGAGGTGGCCTCGTCGAGTATGAGGACTTTGGGACGGCGCAGGAAGGCCCGCGCCAAGGACAGCCGCTGCTTCTGGCCCGCCGAGAGGCCCTGGCCTTGCTCCGTAATGCGGTAGTCCAACCCCGAGGCCAATTGGGTGACGAAGGCGCACTCCGCCTTGGACAGGGCCGCCTCGAATTCCTCGGCGCTCGGCGCGCGCGTCAGGCCGTAAAGAAGGTTTTCGCGAATAGTTCCTTCTATGAGGAGGCTCTCGGGCCCCACGTAGCCGATCAGCGGGTAGAGCTTCGTCCGGAAATCCGCCAAGGTCTGCTTGCCGCCGCCCTCCAGCAGCACGCAGATCGAGCCCTTATCGGGCTTGAGGCCGCCGAGCAGCAGGTTGAGCAAGGTGCTCTTGCCCGAGCCCGACGGGCCCGTGAAGACCAGGCATTGGCCGGGCAGCAGCTTGAGGCTTAGGTTCCGGACCACCGGCCTGTCCGTGCCGGAATAGCCGAAGCTGACGCCGTCGAGCTCCCAACCGACGGGCTGCGTTCCGTTGCGGGAGGGGGCCGGTGCGGCGGCCGGCAACACGGCGGTGCCCGGGCGGCCGTGAGCTTGGCCATCCCACCAGCGCCAGAGTATCACGGTCTCCGGCCAGCTGCGCAGCAAGGTCGAGACCGAGCCGTTCATCGTGGAGACCAGCTGCAGGAGCCTGATCACGAGGTAGAAGTAGGAGACCAGCAGGCCCGGGCTCGTCCGGAAATAACCTCGGGCCGCAAGCGTGATCGCGCAGATGAGCAGTACGCCCACGAGCTGCGGCAAGGCGTACTTGAAACCCGAGAGCATGTGATAGAGGATGGAACGGCGATCGTAGGCGTCCAGGCTCGTCCGAGCCTGACGTTCTTCCAGGTCTTGGGTGCCGTAGATCTGGATGAGAAGCAGGTTCTTGATGCTGTTGACGAGCCTTCGGCTCGTGTCGTCGAGCGATTTCGCCAAGATCAGGCTCGACTCCAATATCTTCCGGTCGGCCAGGCGTACCGGCGGATAAAGCAGGGCCAGGGCGGCGGCGACGATAAAGGAGAGTTTCGCCGAGATGGCCAGCAGGGCGACCACGATCATTATAGCGGAGGTCGCCTGCACCGCCAGGAATTGGAGGCTGTAGACGAGTGCTGCGCTGTTGTTGGTCCACTCGTTGAACAGCATGGTGGCCTCGTGAGTGCTGACCGAGTCGCTGTGCAGGGCCCAGTGAAGGATGCGCGCGCGCTGGATGTGGCGAAACTTTTCCTGCACCGCCGCGGGCATGTAGACCTGCAGCCAATTCATCAGGCCCCGGCCGACTCCCACGACGAGAATGAAGGCGAGAACCGGCTTGAGCCCGGTTCGCGGCATCCAGGCCGGCAGTTGGACGGCGCGCTGATCGACGATGCCGGCGGCCACGAGGAACGCCTGCAGCCCGTAGGCGAAGGCGAGCTCGACCGCGAAACAACTCACGCCCACGAGAGCCCCGAGGGCCAAATAAGCCGTCACTTTGGGGCCCAAGAAGGCCATAGCCTTGCGCCGCCACGCCAGAGCGTTTTGAATCGTCATGTGTTCAGAAGATGAACATTATACCATGCGCGGCAAGCAATAGGGCAGGGACGGGGAAGGGGCGATTCTTATCGTTTGCGCCGCGTGATCTGCAGGCTCGCCAGCGGCGAGACGCTGCGGGCCAAAGTCTCCTGGCACACCAAAGACGAGCCTCCGTCCATCACGAGGTCGTGGCCGGTGATGAAGCCGGCCTGGGGGCTGCAGAGGAAATCGATGGCGCCGGTGATTTCCTTGGGAGTCCCCATGCGTCCCAGAGGGATGATCTTCTTGTAGAGGGAAAGCAGGCTCTTGTGCTTGGAATAAAACGACATCGACTCGGCCTTGAGCACGGCTGTCGGGGAGACCATATTCACACGCAGCCGCTTCGGACCCAAAGTGGCGGCGTAGTATCGGACGAGCTGGTGCAGTCCGGCCTTGGCGACGTGATAGCTCAGCGGCTGTTCATGGGCGATCAGCGAGCTGGCCGTGGAGCCGACCGCGACGATCGAGCGCGAGCCGTCGCTGGAAAAACGGCCGAGGAAGGCCTCGATGATCGATTTCGTGGCCGTCAGGCTGACGGCCAACTCTCCGTTCCAAGAATCGCCGCCGCCCCGGTAGCGCTGGAAAAAAGTGAGGGTGTCGAGAGGGCCTCTGGCCGCGACGGCTGCGCACGTTTTCTTGAGGGTTTTGGGCCGCGAAAGATCGACCAGGAAATAACGGACATTGGTAAGCTTGCGGTCCGCGTCGGCGGGCTGGTGCCGCCCCAGCACGCTGACGGCATGACCTTTTGCGCAGAGCAGCTTCACCCAGGCCCGGCCATGGCCGCGCGTGCCGCCGACCACCACCGAGTGCGGCGATGCGGCTCTCACGACGGCCTCGGGGCGTCCATTCCTAGGAAATTATACATTAGTCCCCGGATCGTCTTCATCGCTCAGCCTTGCCGGATGACGCGCTTGAGCGCTTCGTTGAGGTCGAAAGGGGGGTCCAAAGGCGACCGGAAACGGCGCTCTAGGAGTCGATTTCGACTTCGTCGCCGGCGGGATCGATCTCGCCGGCCGTTACGACGCCGACGCTGCCTTCCCACTCGCGGACGTTGGCCGCGCCCTGACGGTCGTGGACGCGGTTCTTGTCCCAGCTGCCTAGGCGCTCCACGACGTTGTAGAAGGTGGTGTAGGGCGACGGGGTGCGGACCAGAAAACCGTCCTTGACCTCTTCCTTCATGTTGAAGGTCTCGACCCAGTAGTCGCACGGCCCGCAGAACGGGATTTCGTCCCATTTGCCGCCGTTGTGCAGGTCGCGCAGGCGCTGCATGGCCGCGCCGTTCCAGACGCCGCGCACGCCGCCGTCCCGGAAGATGTTCCCCAAGGTGTTCTCGTCGGGGTTCTCGGAGGTGATCACGCAGGGAGTAACGTCGCCGTTGGCGCGGATCACGATGTCGCGGAAAATCTGTTTGCAGGGCACGCGCTCGGGCAGCTGCTCGCGTGACCAGCCCGGGATGTAGCTGACGTCGGGGCGCCCGTCCTTGATGTAGCCGGTGACCCGGACGAAGTCCGCGCGCGTCTTCCAGAACTCGAGGAAAGCGGGAAGCTCCTTGTAGTTGTAGTCGGTGATCACGAAAGTAGTGCCGACGCGCGGGAAGGGTCTGTCGCCGCGCACGCGCAGCAGGGTCTCGACGCCTTTGACGAGGTGATCGAGATTCGTGATCCCGCGCGCGAGCTTGAGGGTTTCCGAAGTCGCGGCGTCCACGCTGATCGTCACCGAGTCGTATTGGATTTCGACGAGCAGGTTCGCGATGGCTTCCGAGAGCCCCAGCCCGTTGGTGTTGAAAGTGCCGGAAAGGCCCGCCTCCTTGATCTTGCGCAGGGCGTAGCGAAACGCCGGTGCGATCATGGGTTCGTTGGCCACATTCAGGGTCACCGACGGCTTGAACGGCGCGATTTCATCGATGATCGCGGCGACCTGGGCTTCGGTCATGGAGACCGGGGTCTTGTAGTACTCGGCGTAGTTCTCTGGAAGCCTTTTTTCCTCGCTATGATGGCGACAGTGCGGGCACTGGAGATTGCAGGTGTTGGTCAGCTCCAGCCTGACGATATTGGGCATCTCGTCGTGAGTCAAGGTTTCCATGGGATTTTCCTAGAGTATGTAGTCGGGGATATTTTTCTTGCCGTCGTCCTTGACGTGGGACATTGCGCCGCCCAGAGTGCGGAACGGGGTCAGGTAGGCGTTTCCAAGGTTCTTCTCGATCTTGGCCATCGGCGAGAAATGGAACAGATTCCAGGGCGTCAGATGCTCGTGGTTGGTCCGGTGGTGATGATAGACGTTGCGCACGCCAGTGGCTAAGGCGATGCGCGGAGCCGGTCCTGGGTTCTTGGCCGAGCGGTGCACGAGCAAGGTGTGAAAGAGGATGGCGTCGCCCTCGCCGACCTCGGGCAGGACGACCTCGTATTTTTCCGGCAGCTCGACCGGCTGGCGCCGGCGGTTGGGGATGAGGCCCCAAGTGTGCGAGCCGGGGATGCATTCCATGCCGGAGTCGCGCGCGGGCATCGAGAGCGGGATCCAAAGCCGGACTTCCCCGAGCAATGGTCCCGCCCACATCTCCTGATGGAGCTTCTTGGAGTAGAGCGGATCGCTCACGTGCGCCATGGTGGCGACGACCGAGCCGCGGGAATTATAGGCGAGGTCGGGGCCGATGAGATGGATCAGCAACTCGAGCAGGTCCTTCTCCAGAAGAATGCGCTCCTTGATCCTCGTCGCCTGGAGACGGTCGTGGAGGTGGACCTGAACGTCGAACTGGCGGTAGGCCGCGCAGGCGGACTTGAAGCCGTCGCTCAAGCCCGCCTTGTTTCCTAGAAGTTTGCCGAGGAAATCCTCCATGACCGAGCGGGCCTCGTCGATCAGGCGCCGCGAGATGCAGTTCCTGAGACACGCCCACCCGAGGTTCGTGAAGTCGTCCTTCGCCTTCTCTAACGCCGACATATCGTTGATTTTATCATATACCGGCGTGGGGGCCGCGGAGGTCATTGGTCTCTGAAGAACGCCGGAGTGTTGGCCTCGATGACGAGCCGCGCCGCGGCCGCGGTGAGGTGCGTGTTGTCGAAGGCCGTCAAGTTCGCGGAGTTCGCCCCGATGGAGATGAGGCAGCCCTCCGTGTTGCAGAGCGTGCGATAGGCGGACACATACTTGATTCTGAGCGCGCTCGCCGCGGCTTCGAGCCGGCGGTCAAGGGCCGGGATGGAGTCGTCGAGCCCGAAACGCATGCGCGCTGGGACCGCCTCGGCTCTTGTGGTGGTCACGTAGCGCACGAGCACCGAACTCAAGGGTCCCTGCCAATGGGGCGTCGGGCCGATGAGCACGATCCGCTTGGCGCCGGCTTCTCGCAGGCGCCGCGCCGTCTCCGGCAGCTTGTCGAGCATGCCCTCGTCGATGGAGAGCGGCCAGTCATGGGCCAGGATCACCGTGTGAGGATGCAGAGGGAGGAGGCGCGCGAAGGCCTCGTCGTTCCAGTCATGGCAGAGGGGCTGCTCCGGCCTGTCGAAGCCCAGCGCCGGCGGGCAGGCGCTCGAGGTGAACTGCCCGACGTTGATTCCCCTGCGGCGCGCCGCCTCGTCGAGCGCGCGGTAGTACATCGCGCCATGGGAATCTCCCCAGATGACCAAGCGCGGCGCTCCGGGCTTGGCGCCCGGGTTGCCGTCGCATTCCGGAGCGAACTTCTTCTCCGGAGGGCTCAGCAGGCAGGTGTCGTTCCGGAAGGAGGCCTTATACTCGTACGAGAAATTAAGGAAGGGGCGAAGCAGGGCCGGGTAGCGCATCCTCAAGCCGCCCTGGGCGCTGGTGACATAGCCGAGAGCGCCCATGACGGCGACGCAGGCGCACAGCGCCGCGGTGACCGCCGCGCCGCGCGCCGCCGCGCCGAACCGCACGGGCTTCTCAAGAAAACGATAAGTGAGTTGGCTCAAGAGGAAGGACAGCGCGATGGTTCCCAGAACCGCGAGCCGCTCGCGGGCGCCGGCGATGTTCGCGGCCGTGGTCAGCGTGTGGCACGCGAATAGGAGCGGCCAGTGCCAAAGGTAGAGCGGGTAGCTGATCAAGCCGACCCAGATCATGGGCCGGCGGGCCAGCAGGGACTTGTTGACCCAGGCGCCTTCCCCCGCGAGGATGACGAGGGCTGCGCCGAGCGTGGGGATCAGCGCGAGCCGGCCGGGGAAGGGGCTTTCCTTGGAGAGCAGGCGGCCCGCCAGCACGATCGCGGCCAGGCCCAGGGCGGAGCCGAAGTTCCGCAATGCGTTGCGGGAGCGGTAGGACGAGACCGCCCCGGCGTGGTAAAGACAGACGTAGGCGAGCCCGCCTCCGATCATCAGCTCCCACCACCGGCTGTGGGGCAGGTAGAAGGCGGCGACCGGATTTCGCGGCGTCTGCCAGACGCTCGCGGCCAGCGAGGCGATCAGCGCCGCGGCAATCAGCCATGCCGCACGGCGGCGCCTCCAGAAGAGGACCAAGAACAGCGGCCAGAGGATGTAGAACTGCTCCTCGATCCCCAGCGACCACAGATGGAGCAAGGGCTTGGCCGCCGCGGCCGTGTCGAAATAGCCGGAATCGCGCCACAGCAGGATGTTGGAGAGAAACCCAGCGCCGGCGGCGATGTGCATGCCGAGCGTGGCGTATTCGATGGGATTCTTGTAGAGAAGGAACCAGCCGATGAGCCAAGCCCCGGCCAGTACGGCCGCCAGCGCCGGGAAGATGCGCCGGATGCGCCGCGCGTAGAAGCGCGCGAAGCTGAAATTCCCGGCCATGAGCTCCTTGAGGATGATCGACGAGATGAGGAAGCCCGAGATCACGAAGAAGACGTCGACTCCGACGTAGCCTCCGGGAAGGTACCGCAGGGTCGCGTGGAACACGACGACGAGCAGGACCGCCACCGCGCGCAGGCCGTCGATGTCCGGGCGGTACGTGAGGTGGGCGGCGGGGATGCTGGGGCTGGACGGCGCCGCCAGCGTCTGAGTCGCGCTCATGCGGCGATGCTCTCGCGGATCGCGGCGCGCACTCTTTCTTCATCGGGCAGGACGGCGGCCTCGCCCAGGCGAGATGAGGGGATGATCGTGTCCTGCGCGGCCACGCGCCAAGCGCGCCTGCCCAGCGTCGCGGCGATCTCGGCTCCCCAGCCGCAGCGGAGCGTCCCTTCTTCGAGGGTGACGATCGCGCGGCAAGAGCCGGCCGCGGCGCTTAAGTCCGCCGACGGGACCGGCGCGAGCTGGGAGGGAACGATGACGCGGACCAGGAGCTCATCGTCGATGAAGAGGGAGCGGGCCGCCGTCATCGCCAACGGCGTCATCCCTCCGTACGCGAACAGGCAGGCGTCGGGTTCGCGGTCAAAGGGCGCCAGCTGAAGCTCGGCTGTCGGGAAGTAGCTTGTGCTTGCGCGCGCGAAGAAGCTCTCGATCCTTCCGTCGGAGAAGATCTTCAGCGGCTGGCCGTAGAGCGCCTTGTTCTCGATGTACACGCAGGGGCCTCCCAGGCCGAGCAGCCTCTTCCAGATGATCCGCTGGTCGCGCAGGGGATCGCAGGCGACGACGCTCAAGCCGGGCACGCCGAGGAAGAGCTTCTCGAGGCTCTGGCTGTGGGTCGGTCCGTAGCCGCGGTAGCCTCCCATGGGCGCGCGGACGATGACCGGGCAGGAAGCCTTACCCGCGTACATGCGGGAGAATTTGGCGCAATGGTTGAGAACCTGATCCAGCGCCAACGCGGAGAAATCGCCGAACATGAGCTCCACGATCGGCTTGAGGCCACGGAGAGCCATACCGTTGGCCACCCCCATGATCCCGGCCTCCGAAACCGGAGAGGAATGGACGCGGGTCGGGAATTTGGTGGAGAGGCCTTTGCTGACCTTGAAGGCCCCGCCGTAGGGATCGAGGATATCCTCGCCGATGAGGTGGACCCTTGGATCGTGGGCGAAGGCCTCGCCGAGCGCGGCGTTGAGGTGCGCGACCATGAGCCCGCTCTCGGCGGCCCAGGCGGGGGCCGGCTCGAAGTCCGCCGGAATCAGCGCCTCATCAATGGGCGGCAGCACCGGCTCGGCCGCGAGGCGGACCTCCTTGAGGACCGCCTCAAGAGCCGCGCGCGCCTCGGCTTCGATGCGCAGGCGCGCGGCGGCCGCGGCGCCCGCGGGCAGGCGCGCCTCGGCGATCCGCAAAGGATCTTTGGCCTCCCAGCGACGGATCTCCTCGGGATCGCGCGTGTCGTCGCCCTTGCTGTGCGGCCCGAGACGGTAGGTGTGGACGATCTGGCAGAACGGCCGGCCGCAGCGGCGGACCGCGTCGAAAGCTCTCTCGAAGGCGGGAAGCAGCTCGTCGATGTCGTTGCTCTCGATCTCGGAGCAGCCGATGTCGAAGGCCTCGAAGCGCTTGACCATCGAGCCCGCGAGGTTCTTCTCTACGGGCGTCGACTGGGCATACCGGTTGTCCTCGACGACATAGAGGATGGGGGCGCTCCAAAGCGAGGCGATGTTCAGGCTCTCGTAGACCGCGCCCTCGCCGAGAGCTCCGTCGCCCATGAAACAGACGGCGATGCTCTTGGCGCCCTTGAGCCGCTCGGCCAGCGCCATTCCCGTCGCGACCGGTACGGTGCCGCCCAGCACTCCGTTGGAGTAGAAATTACGAACCTGCAGGTGCTGGGAGCCGCCCAGGCCTCGGCAGACGCCCGAAGGCAGGCCCGCGATCTCCGCGAAGAGCTCCTTGACCCCGCCGCCGTAGGCGATGTAGTGGCCGTGCGAACGGTGGTTCGAGACGACGATATCATCGGGCCGCAGAAAGGAGAGCGCCCCGGCCGCGATGGCCTCCTGGCCTAGAGAGGTGTGGGTCGTGCCGCGCAGCAGTCCCGTGCCGAACGATTCGAGCAGAAGGCTTTCCACGGCGCGAATAGCGGCCATCGTCTCGTAGAGGGCCATGGCCGGCGAGGGCTTGGTTCCAGCGTCGCGGCGGTTCCGGGGTTTGATTCGGGGGTCTGTCATTTCGATCGGCTCAGCAATGGCCTGGACGGCGGG
Organism: Elusimicrobiota bacterium; assembly: GCA_016194705.1. GTDB lineage: Bacteria > Elusimicrobiota > Elusimicrobia > UBA1565 > UBA9628 > PALSA-1176. The sequence goes on from JACQAZ010000034.1 coordinate 106,249, forward strand.
CCGCCGTCCCGTTGAGGCGGACCACCATGTCCGCTCCCACGTGGTCGACGACCGTCGCGCCCGAGACCACCGTGCAGCCCGCGCCCAGGCGAACCCGCTTATTGACGACGACGCCGATGCCGAGAAAGGCCCGCTCGCCGACCTCGACGTTGCCGCCCAGGTGCGCTCCGTCGCAGACGCTGGCGAATCGTCCGATCCGCGTGTGATGCGCCACGGTGGCGCCGCAGAGCACGCGGGAGTAGTCGTCGAGCTGGACCTCCGGGCCCACCGCGGCCATGGCGCCGACCAACACGCCGACGCCGAGCTTGGCCCTCCGAGAAACGGCGGCGGTCTTATGGATCGCGGACACGATCTCCACGGAGGCGTCTTTGCAGGCCTTCGCGGCGGCGAGCGTCGCCTCGGCGTCGCGCCCGCAGAGGAATGCCCGGCGCAGGCCGCGCTCGGCCAAGGACGCGAGGGTATCCGGGGCCAAAGTGGGCAAGCCGCACCAATCGCCCTGTCCCGCCGCGTCGTCCATAAAGGCGGCGGGCGATAGTTCGCCTGCCGACTCGAACGCGTCGATCGCCAGGAGCGCGCTGTTCGGTTCGCCCCACACGAGCACCGACGACGGCGTCAATGTCACGCGCTCGATCGCTCCGGGCGCCGTGCGCGCGGAGGGGGCGGCGTCCCGTTGGAGCTCCCGAATCTTGGCTATGACGATGGCGGAGCTGATCGCGGTGAAGGGCGGAAAATCGGAGGGCTTGAGGCCGAACTTCTCCATGAGCTCCCGCGCCTTCTTCGAGACCGTCGACGCCTCCGTGCCGCCGGAGTCCCGGGACAGCGCCGCCAGCTGCTTGGGGTCATCGGTCGGGAAAATGTGAGCCAACGGTTCGCCGACGCGCACGGTCTTGCGCTCGGCGGCGATGGGATGCACGAAGCCGGAACAGGTGCTCTCCACCGTCAGAACGGCCTTGGTCGTCTCGACCGCGCACAGCGGGGTTCCCCTGTGTACGCGCTGCCACGGCTTGACGAGCCACTCCACGACCAGCAGCTCGACGTCGTTGGCGTTGACGTGGGGGGCCGTCACGGTCCGGAACGCCGCCGTCTCTTGGGAGGCCTTCACGCGGGGACTCCCTCTCTCTTGATGATCCGCGCGGGCACGCCGACCACCGTGGCCCCTGCCGGGACGTCGTCGATCACGACGGCGCCGGCGCCCACGATCGCCCGCTCGCCGATGGTCACGCGGTTGATGACGACCGCTCGCGTGTGGAGGCGGGCCATGCGCCGCACCGTGACGTGTCCCGCCGTGGTCACGCCGGGGTCGAGCTGGGTGCATTCCTCGAGAATGCTGTGATGGTCGATCTGGGCGCCGGTGTTGATCAGCGAGCCCGACGCGATCTCGGCCTTGTAGCCGATGATGGCCCCGGCCCCGATCCAGACTCCGGGCGCGATCGTCGCGCGCTCGAGGATGACGGCGGTGGGGTGGATCGCGGAGACCAGCTCGAAGCCGTAATCGACGCTGCGTCGCAGATCGGCGAGGCGCTGCTGGTTGTCGTGGTGCAGGGGAAGGACCTTGCCCACGCCCATGGCCTTGAGACGCTCGGGCCAATCACGGCAGCACAGGAAGGGCCGGCCTTTGTAGCTGTCGCGAGTGGGGTATTCCATGCGCTGCGAGATGCGCTTGCGATTCTCCGCCGCTGGATCGATTTCGAGTGGGCCGTCGCCCTCGAAGACGAAGGCTGCGATCTTGAGGTTTGTGGCGGCCTCGAGCCACTCGGCGATCTGGCCCGCCGTCCCCTCGTGAAAGCTCAGCAGCGCGACGAGCCGCGGATCGGTCTTCATGGCGAGCAAATTTTATCCTTTTTCGGCGCCGCCGGCATGAGGCCGCGGTGGCGCTCCAGGAATCCGGGCTCGATGCGCCCCGAGATGCTCAATCCCGCGCCCTCGGCCAGCGCGTCGAAGCGAGCCTGGAGGTCCGTCAGAGGCGGCACGCGGCGCGCGCCGTTCCGGTCGAACTGGTCCAGCATTCCCTCGACGGCCGCGCGGAGTTCCTCCTCGGTGTTGGAGATGGTCTCGATCCCCAGCTCGTCGTAAAGAAGCTGGCTGACGGCGCCGACATAGGGCTCGAGCACCATCTCGGCGAAGGAAAGCAAGCGCCCGTCCTTCTTGAAGAGCTTCGGCAAGACGACGTCGTCGGGCAGATAGGCGGTGCAAAGGATGGGGGCGTTGTTGGTCACGACCTGCGGAGTGCCGAACGCGGCTGGGACCATGCCCAAGCCCGATTGCGTGCCGAGGAAGAAGCGGCATTGAGAGGAGAGGAACACGTCCAGCCAGTCGGATTTCAGCGGGCTGTGGGCGTAGTCGATGACCCGGTCCATCGCCGGCAGACGGGGCATCTTCGGATCGCCCATCCGGAAAACGAAGCCGCCGCGCCGCGCGACGGCCTTGAAGGCGGCGTGGTAGGACGAGATGTCGGCGTTTCGGAATGCCTCCGGAGAAAGCGCGCCTTCCCTGTGAAAGGACGGCGTGCGCACGTGCGCCGCCACCCACCACGCGTCCTCGGGCAAGCCCAGGGCTTTGAGCGCCTCGCGCCCGCGGGACAGGTCCGAGTCCCGCAGCTTGAGCAGGGGCGGCCGCTTCTCCCGGGCCCAGCGCTTGGCGACCTTGGCGACGACGGCCGTTTCGAACTCCGGGGGGCCGTCGAAGGCCATGCCGCAGTCGACCGGCATGGCGCAGACCGCCCTCTTGGCTTGGTGGGCGGCGATCTCATGCGGGTCCGAGACGAGCTCGATGTGCTCGGCGTAGTAGGACAAGAAATTCGGGTTCACCACTTTCTCCGGCGGCGCGCAAAAGATGATGCGCTCGCGGGTGGCCAGGAGGATCTTTTTCTTGATCTGCGTGGTCAGCAGTCCAGTGCAGCCGATGATGTTGAGGTAGCTGTCGGGGATGTATTCGAGCTCTCCTTCGGCTTCCGTGATGCGCCAGAGCTCGGGGTCCGCTTTGCGCAGGGCGAGGTGGCGCCGAAGCGCCCGTTCGAAGTCCTTCCAGCGGCCGAGCAGGGCATAGCAGGACAAAAGCTCGTACCAAGGCTCGGCCGTCTCGCCGGGACCCTCGGCCGCGGCCTCGAAGTAGGCGGCGGCCGAACGAAGCAAGGCCATCGCCTCCGCGGAGGTCCTTTGTCCGTGGACCTTCCACATGGACATGCGGCCCAGACGCAGAAGAATCTCGCCGCGCCGCCGACGGGCCTCGGCGCTGGACGGATCCGCCGCCACGGCCTTCTCGCAGCTGGCGAGGACTGCGCTCCAATCGCTTTGATAGGCGTCGAGGTCGGCGATCCCGAGATGCGCCCGCGACAGGCGGCCCGCGCTGGCCGCCGAGGGTACCAGGCGCGCGCGCATTCGGGCCAGGCCGAGCTTCAAGTAAGGCCTGTGATGCCGGGGATGGGCGTACTTGAGGACGGGCTTGACGATCGGCCAGTAGGGCGAGTCCTTGAAGAGCTTGGCGAGCGCGCTCATTGCAGGCTGATCCTGTGGTCTGCGATGCGCAGCAGGGCTTTGCGGTGCGTGGCCGCCACGATGGTCATCTCGCCCTTGAGGCGCGAGAGAGTGTCGACTAGCCGCTCCTCGGTGTCGGAGTCCAGGTTGGAGGTGGCCTCGTCCAGAATGATGACCTTGGGCTGCCGCAGCAGCGCCCGCGCCAGGGCCAGGCGCTGCTTCTGCCCGGCAGAGAGACCTTGTCCCTGCTCCGTGAGCCGGTAGCTCAGGCCTCCGGCGAGATCCTCGACGAAGGCGCACTCGGCCTTCGCGAGCGCGGATTCGATCTCGGCTTGGGCGGGCGCCCGCTGGAGTCCGTAGATCAGGTTCTCGCGGATGGTCCCTTCCAGCATGAAGCTTTCCGGCCCGACGTAGCCGATGAGAGGGAGCAGCTCGGGCCGGAAGGCCTCCAGCGGCAGGCTCAGGCCGCCCGGCAGCAGCGCCTCCACCTGCCCGCGTTCCGGCACGAGTCCGCCCAGCAGGACGTTGAGCAAAGTGCTCTTGCCCGAGCCCGAGGGGCCCGTGATCGCGAGCACCTGTCCCGGGTGGACGCTCAGGCTGAGGTCCTGCAGGACGGGCCTGCCGCCGTCGGGATAGGTGAATGTGACCGCGTCCAAGCGCCAGCCGACGGGTTTCGCGTCGCCGCGTCTGGGTGCTAGCACGAGCTCGCGCTTTCCGGCCGCCGCGGGCCCGTCGAAGGAGCGCTTTTCCCACCATTCGTAGAGTCGTGAGGCCTCGGGCCATGAGCTGGCGATCCCGGAGATGGTGATGTTGAGCCCGGTGACCGCGCCGAGCATGCGGACGATGAGGTAGAAGTAGGTCACCAGCAGGACCGGCGAGAGGTGCGCGTGCCGGTTGGCCGCCAAAGTCAGGACGCAGATCAGGAACATGCCGACAAACTGGGGGATCGCGTACTTGAGTCCGGTGACCTTGAAAAGGCGCAGGGCGTGGTGGCGGTAGTCGGCCAGAGATTCCCGCGTGTGGCGCTCCTCGAGGCTTTGGGTCCCGTAGATCTGGATGAGCAGCAAGTTGCGCAGGCTCATCATGAGCCGGTGGTTCGTGTATCCCAGGGCTTGAGTCTGGCCGGTCGCCGCCTCGACGATCTTTTTATCGATGCTTCGCACGGGCGCGAAGACCAGCGCCATCACCGCCAGCACCGCCATCGTGAGGACCGGCGAGATCCAAAACAGGGCCCAGAGGATCATCAGGGCGCAGGTCAGTTGGACCGTCAGTCCGTGCACGGCGGAGACGGCCGCCATGCCGCCTCCGACGCGCGGCTCGAAGAGCGTCATCACCTCCCAAGAGCTCACCGACTCGCTATGGAAGGCCCAGCGCAGGATGCGGGTGCGCTGCAGGAAGCGGAACTCCTCGCCGGCGGCGCCCTGGGTATAGATCACGGCCCAGTTGAGCAAGGCGCGCGCGAACCCGACGACGAGGATGAATCCCAGCACGCCGGATGTCGGCCAATTCTTCGCCCAATCGGGCAGAGCCGCCGAGCTTGGGAGCGCGATGTTGAGGCAGAGCAAGAAGGCCTGCAGGCTGAAGGCGAAGGCGAGCTCGACGGCGAAGAGGCTGATTCCCAGCGCGATGCCCGCCAGCACGAAGCCTATGACGCGGCGTCCGGTGAAGAGAAAAAGTTTCTTATACAGCGGCATCGACGCTCGCCCCCGCGGCGACCAAGAATTCGTGACGGCGCAGGAAGTCGCGGCCCAAGCGGCCCGCCGGGATCCCGTCGTGCTCCGCGAGCGCGCGGTGGTAGTCTTCATGGCGCCTCTGGTCCTCGGCCGCGTACGCGGCCCGTCCCTCGAGCCGCTCGAGCATCTCCAGGACCAGCTCCTTGATCTCCTCCGGCGTGTTGTCCCGGACGCTGACGCCGGCGCGCTCGTACGGGCGCCGGTATTCCTGGTAGCCGAGCCCCAATGCGAAAAGCTCCGCGATGCTTAGGTGGCGCCGCTGTTCGCTGGACCAGAAGAGCTTCGTGATTCCGATGATGTTCTTGTACCACATGAGGTGGCCGACGGGGGTCCAATTGGTCAAGGCGGCGGGAACGCCGAAGGCCGGCGCGACGGCGCAGGGTCCGGAGGCCGTGCCGACGAAGAAGCGGCAATCGGCGCACAGAAAAACGTCCATCCACTCGGACTTCAGGGGATGATGCGCGAAATCGACGACGCGCTCCATCGGAGGCAGCGGCTTCATGGAGGAGTCGCCGATGCGGACGACCCAGCCGCCCCGCTCCGTGATCGCGCGCACCGCGTCGAGATAAGTGTCGATGTCGGCGTCGCGCACGGTGGGATGATCGAGGTCGATGCTTTTCCAGTAGCCGGGCTCGCGCACGTGCAGGCAGACAAACCAAGCGCCCGCCGGCAGTCCCAGTTCCTTGAGTAGGGCGCGGCCGCGGGCGCGGAGCTCGTCGGGAAGACGCAGCAGCGGCGGGCGACCTTCGGCTTCCCAGCGGCGCTGGACGCCGAGAGCGGCGGGGAAGAAGGACCGAGGCCGGCCGTCGAGGCCCGCCACGGCCCAGATGTCGTCCTGCAGCAGGCGCGCGTCTTGATCCGAGAGGCCGAGCGCCGCCGCGCTCTCGATGAGCTCGATCTCGGACTCCCAAAGGCCGACGAGGGTCAGCCGGCTCGCGGGGCTCCCCTTCGACGCGACGACCACGGGTTTGCCCTGCGGCCGGGGCTGAAGATGGCGCATCTTGAGGTAAAAGTCGAGACAGGCCGTGTTCCCCAGGCTCGCGAGCCAGGTGCCGCCGATGATCCTGCGGCCCAGGCGATCGAGCCCCCGGCGCTGGGCGAGGCTGCGCTGCATCTCGATGCCGGATGCCCACATCGCCTCGGATTGCGCGGTCTTGCCGGCGTAGCGCAGAGCGTGGCCCGCCAGGACGTAGTAGTCGGGCTGCTCGCAATCGAGCTCGATGGCCTTGCCGCACCAACGGCCGACCGCCTCGAGACTCTCCGGATCGTCGAAGTTCATCAGCAGGCCCTCGGCGACCGCCGCGCAGGCGGAGGCCCTCAGCGCGGCGGGCTCCAGGCCAAGCTCGGCCGCGCGTTTGAAGTCCTCGCAGGCCTCGCGCCTGAAGCCGAGCAGGCGGCGAGCCCGGCCGCGCGCGAAATAGGCGAGGGCGCAGTCGCGCGACGCGGAGAGGGCCTTGTCGCAGCTAGCGACGGCCTCGTGAAGAAGGTCGCAGGCGAGCTGAAGCCGCCCGAACTCGGCATAAGCCAGAGCGAGGGACTCGCGGGAGGCGGCCGACGGCGCCGCGAAGTTCCCCGCGCGGGCGAGCGCTAGCCGCCCGAGAGGGCGATGGTATTTGGGCTGTGCGTAGCGCAGCACGCTCCACAGGCCGGCCGCGTCCAGCGCGGCCTTGACGGCCGTTTTCAAGCGGCTCATCTCAAGGGCCGTCCGTAAGGCGTTTGGCCGATCCGGCTTTCAAAGAGCTTCTCGGCCAGCCGGAAGAGCCCGTGCCGCCTCAAGAGAAGCTCGACCTCCGAGTAGGCCTTCGGCGGCTCGGCGGCGGGCGCGATCATACCGCGCACGAACCGCTTCACCACGCCCAGGCGCGGACCCAGGCCCGGAACCCTTTTCAAGAACTCCCGGACGCCGCCGCGACGCGCGGCGGCCGGCGGCGCGGGCGCGCCGGCGGCCGAAAAGCGGGCTACGCTCTGCGCGGCGGTGAATTTCTCGGAGAAGGTCGGCGGATAAAGGGGGACGACGCGGTCGACGCAGGCCTGGAGTTCGTCCAGGAACTCGTCGATCCCGCTGCGCTCATCGCCCGCGTTGGGGTGCTTCTTGGCGCGTCGCAGGGCCTCGAGGCCGTACTCGAGCTGATCGAAGAGGATCGAGATGAGCGCCAGCTTGCGCAGGCGCTCGCGCAGTCGGGTCTCCCCGCCGCGCTCCAAGTGGTCGATCGAACGCAGGAAGAGCGCGTTCGAGCTGACGAGGAAGCCGTCGGCGCGCAGGCCGATGGGGCCGCGGTAGGCTGCCATGCCCTGCATCCCCTCGAAGCCCGCGAAATGAAAGCCGCGCTCCGCCAGGAACGCCGCGATGTCGCCGTAGAGCCGCTGCTTTCGGTAGAGAGGATGGAACTCGACCTCGCAGTAGACGCCGAGCACGCCCTCGAGCGCGCCTTGCGCTCCGCGCAGGATGTCGTGCTCCGAGCCCTCCGTGTCGAGAGAAAGGAAGTCCGGGGCGGGCACGCCGGCGCCTTCCTTGCCGAGGAGGTGGTCCAGGCTCACCGCTTGAAGCTCGCGGCATTCCAGCGTGGCCGAGATCTCGTTCCAGACGTAATCGTGATCGCCGAAGATCCTGCTATAAAACGAGGCGTAGTCCGGGTTCGCCTCGTAGGTGGAGCTCGCGTAGGGATCGTAGGCGAAGCGAAAAGCAGTGGTCCGGCAGCCGTCTGCGAGGCAATAGGGCAGAACGTGCAGCTCGGACGAGAGGCCCGCGTTCTGCGCGCGGGCATGCTCCGCGCAGCCGGGATCGGCGTCGTAGAGCACGCTGACGAGGTCCCGTTCGAAGGCCGGCACGACGGGGAACGGGCGGGATCCTGCGCGCCCTCCGACATGATGAACGCAAAGCTTCATGCCGCGGCCTCCTGGGCCAGGCCTTCGCGCCCGGAGGAAGGATGGTCGATGAGACACCAGCGGTCGACCATCCGCTTGCCGAGGCCCGGGTGGAGCTCGAGCGGCGCGCCGCCGGCGTAGGCGCCGGAGGGCACGTCCCGGTCGACCGCCGCGTTGATGCCGACGACGACGTCGTCGCCAAGGACGACGCCTCCGAGCACCGAGGAACGGGCGCAGAAGACGCAATTATCGCCGGTCCTGGGCAGGGACCCGACCTCGTGCGGCGCCCAGCTCCGCACGCCGAACAGGACGCCCATCTCGATCGTGGCGCGCGCGCCGATCACGGTGCGGTGCGCGATGACGACCGCGGCGGTATGGCCGATGAGAAGCCCCTGGCCGATCTCGGCGGAGAAGCCAATGTCGGCCGCGAACAAAACGAGGTTGAGCCACATCGCCAGGCGCGCGAGGAAGATCAGCCGGTTCTGGAAGAGCCAGTGGCTGAGGCGATAGAGGAAGGCGGACTGAAAGCCCGTCTTGAAAAGCACGGTGTCGAGCCTCAGTCGCAGCCCGGGCGCCCTGCCGGGGCTCAAGGCCAGCGCGTGGGCCGTGGTGCGGTCGAGGTCGGAGCGGACCAGACGCGCGAACTCCCGGAAGGACGAGGCGGGCTTCACGCGCGAAGAGCCTCCCGTTCCAGAAGGGCTTCGTGCTCACGAAGGAAAGCGCGCCCGAGCCGCCCGGCGGGGAAGGCGCCTTGGGCGGTCAGGATTTGGTCGAAGCGGGTTTGGCGCCTCTGCTCGTCGGGAGAATAGGAAGCCCCGCCGCCCGTGCGCTCAATCATCTCGACGGCGAGCGCGGCGATCTGGGCCGGGGTGTTGTCCCGCAATTCGGCGCCCCGCTCCTCGTAGGGGCGGTGGAACTCCTGGACTCCGAGCCCGCGCGCGAAGGTCTCGCCGAAGCCGAGCGCCCGGCCCTCGGCGCGGGACCAGCACAGCTTGGGGATCCACACCATGTCGCCGTACCACAGGGGCGCGCCCAAGGGCACCCAATTGGTCAGCGCCAGCGGCGTGCCGAAACACGGGGGGATGTTGGCCGGCCCGGAGGCTGTGCCGAGGTAAAAGCGGCTTTCCGCGCAAAGGAAGACGTCCATCCGCTCGGATTTTTCAGGATCGTGGGCGAAGTCGATAACGCGCTCCATGGCGGGCAAAGGCTTCATGCCGGCGTCCCCGATGCGGACGACCCAGCCGCCCCGGTCCGTGATCGCGCGCACGGCGTCGAAGAAGGTTTCGAGCTCGCAGCTGCGCGCGTTGGGATGCTTTTCGTCGATGCGCGACCAGAAGCCCGCCTCCCGGACGTGCAGGCAGACGAACCACGCGTTCTCGGGCAAGCCGCGCTGCGCCAGCAGGGCGCGGCCGCGCGCTTTGTCCTCGGCGAAGAGGCGCAGGAGCGGCGGACGACCCTGCGCTTCCCACTCCTTTTGGACCCCGATGCCCGCGGGGACATGGCCGCGGGCCCGGCCGTCTGGAAAGGCGACGCCCCAGACCTCGTCGGTGACCAGGCGCGCGTCCTCCTTCGTGAAGCCGGCCTCGGCGGGATCCGCGACGATCTCGACGAAGGGGCGCCACAGGTCGAGAAGATAGCGGTTGGGGACCCGAAGCTCGGGCCGCAAGGGGAGTACGATCCTTGACCCGCGCCGCAGGCCGAGGGGACCCATCTTGAAATAGTAATCCAGCGCTCCCACGTGGCCGACGGAGGCCAGCCACGACTCGCCGAGGAAGCGCACGCCCCGCTCGTCGAGGCCGCGCCGCGAAGCCTGCGCTCGCCGCGCGCGCAGCCCTCTGTCGAGCATGTCCTCCATCGTCTTCCAGTCGCCGGTATAGCGATGAAGGACGAAGGCGTTGACGCAGTAGTCCGGGTTCTCGGGGTCCAGCGCGATGGCGGCGGCGTAGTGCCGCGCGGCCTTGCGCTGAGTCGCGGGGTCGTCGAGTTCCCGCGCGAAGGCGTCGGCCAGAGTCGCGTGGACCGCCGCGGCGGCGGCGGCCGCGGCCCCCGTCAGACCCGCGTCTCGGGCCTGGGCCTTGGCGCACGCCGCTTCGGCCGCGGCCCAATCCCCCTCGTAGACGCGCATGCGGGCGACCGCGATCCAGGCCTTAGCCAGCGCGATGCGCGGCTTTGGGCCCGAGACGGCCAAGGTCCAGAGCCTTGCTGCGGCGAGGCCGAGCATGGGACGGTGATAGACCGGCAGCAGGTACTTCGCCGCCGACCATAGCCGCGACTCTTTGAGACGCCGCTTGATGTCTGCGCGGCGGGGACTCACGCGTTCCTCGGCAGCCTCTCTTTCCTCAAGAGCTTAGGGTCTAGGGACTTCAAGACCGCGACGGTGCGTTCGGCGGCCTCCATCGGCAAGTCCGGCCCGCTGGGAAGGAAGATGCCGTGGCGGCTGAAGAGCCACGAGTTCGGGAAATCGGTGCCTTGGCGCCCCAGATGCCGTGACCGGTCCAGGTCGGGCAAGAACGGGCGGGCCTGGATGTTCTCCTTGGCCAGCAGGCGCACGACCTCGTCGCGGTCGTCGACGAGGACCTCGTTCCAAAGCGGCAGGTTGCCCGCAGATTCCTTGACCGGCATGAATCGCAGGAAGTCGAGGCCTTTGAGCGCTGCCTGATAGTAGTGGTAGAGCCGCAGATGCGCCTTCTTCTTCTGCTCGAGCTTGTCGAGCTGCACGAGGCCGACCGAGGCGAGGACGTCGCTGAACTTGAGGTTGAAGCCGAAGCGCGGGTACTCGGCCTTGTAAGTGCCGACGACGCCGTGATTGCGCGCGAGCAGCAGCTCCTCGTGGAGCTTGGCGCTGCGGGTGACGACGACGCCGCCTTGGCCGGTGGTGATGAACTTGGTCACGCCCAGAGAGAAGCAGCCGAGGTCCGACTGCGCCCCGAGGAAGCCGCGGCCGTCCTGCGAGTAGAAGGCCTGCGCGGCATCCTCTATGACGGTGAGCCCGTGCTTCTTGGCCACGCGGCGCACCTTGGCCATGTCGGCCGAGTTGCCGTTGAGGTGGACGACGATGATCGCGCGGGTCTTCTTGGTGACGCGGCTCTCGATGGCGTCCTCGTCGATGAGCGGGTCGTCGTTGTGGACGTCGACCAGGCGCACCGAGGCGCCGGCCAGCAGGACCGAGTGCGCGGTCGCGACGAAGGTCCGGTTGGGGACGAGCACCTCGTCGCCGGGACCGATGCCGGCGGCGGCGACCGCCATGTAAATGGCGGCGCTGCCGCTGGTGGTGCAGACGGCGTAGGGCATGCCCAGGATTTGGGCGAAGCGCCGCTCGAACTCTTCGGTTTCGCGGCCCATGCTGAGGTGGCCGGCGAGCACGGCCTTCTTGGCCATCTCGGCCTCGGCCTCGCCGACGACGGTCTTCCAGTAAGGGATAAAATCCGCGCCGGTCTTGGAACCGAGCTTGCCTGCGACGGTTTCGACGGAATTGCCCATGGGAAACCAGATTATAGCAGTTATTTGCCGATGCGTTCTAATATTGAACGCAGTCAGCTGAGGCGCCGGACGCGCTTGGTCAGGCCGCCCTGAGCATTTTTCATTATTCAGGCCGACTGATGGCGACCGTCAGCCGCACGGCTCCCGGAGCGACCTCGACCGTCTCGATCCCGTTGGGCAGATCGAAGGGACGGCGGAAATCGACGGGAGGGCGCTGATGCTCTCCTACGACTTTCAAGACCTCTTGCACCAAGGATTCCGGGAGGGTGATATTCTTCAGCTTGGCCTTGCGTACGTCGGCGAGGAGCTTTCCTTTCGCCGAGGTCACGCGGAGCCGCAGCTCGGCCGCGTTGTCCATATTCAGATACCGGCGCAGCGAGCCAAGCGACTGCAACGGGCTCGGGCCGAGCCGGACAACCGCCTCGGCGGAGACGATGCGCTCCATCTCGAAATGGACGGCCGCGGAGAGGACATCGACCCCGCCGGCCCCGTGCTTGGCCCTGATCCAGTGCTGGAGATAGTCGTTCGCCTCTGATTCCGTCACCGTGAAGACTTTCTCGGTTCGCCGCTTCCCCCCGGCTTTATTGTCCTTGATGAGACGGATGATCCGTTCTACCTTCTCGGCGATCTTGTCCTCGAGCACGATCTGCGCGGCCTCGCGCTCCGCGCGCCGCGCCTTTTCCACGGCTTGCCGCCGTTGTTCCCAGGCGATGACCTTGGCCGCGCCGAGCAGCAGCAGCACCGCGGCCGCGGCGAACCGGGGAGCTCGCGCTCGCACGGTCTTTGACGCAGTGCTCTCGCAAAGCCGGATCAGATTGAAGACCGCGATCGCATTGAAGGCCACCGCCGAGTTCTGCCCGTGCACTGGAACGAGAATCCGCACGATCGAGCAAAAAGCGAAATAGATGAACATGGCCAGCAGGCAAAGGATCGGGAGGGGAGCGGCGTCATCAGAAGATCCGGCGGCCGACGCGGCGTAAAGCGCCTGCCCGACCAAGAAATACGCGCACAGGAGGTAGATGTAAAAGAGCGGGCTGGAAGGGAAGTATTTCCACCTGAGGTTCAAGATCCAGTCCGTGTGGACGTGCCTGACGCTCGCCGACATGTCGTCGGCGTCAACGGGGATTGATGGATTCAGGTTTGGAATGTATCCTTGTGAAGATAGGCGTCCGGACCAGCTGTAGTAAGGGAGGAATAAGAAGTAATCCCATGCGCTGCGCAGCAAGAAGCCCGCAAAATGCCAAGGTCTGCCGATAATGCTGCGGAAATAGAGGTTCCGAATTCCGGCAGCGTATTCTTTCGAATAGAAAAGCCGAAAGAGGTTCTTGGTGCCCGGAAAATATGGCTGTTCGGCGAACTTCGCCTTTGCTTCGGGATAGGCCGTGTAGAAATCATTGGAGCCGACCCCGTCGTCGTGCCGGTTGGGCTTGTCGAAGCGGACCATCGAAATGTAGAGCGCATGGAACAAAGGCGCATAGACGCGTTCCTGGCTTGGCGCCGGCGCAAAGACGATCTTGCGGTCACGCTGCGCTCGCAATCCCGCGACCGCGCCGAAGTACGATGCCCAGCCGAGCGCCAGCAGCGAGGCGGCGGCCAAGAGGGCTCCCCCGATCTTCTTTCGGCGAGGGCCGAGCCAGACTAGGAATACCGCGAAGATAAAGAGGGATGCCAGCGCGATGAGAGCCTCGGACATTCTGATGTGGCCGGTGTAGGCCAGCAGGAAGCCTGCGGGGATCAAGGACAGCAAGGAATGTTTGCGTCCCGTCCGGACAAAGTGCATCACGAGGATGAAGACTGAGCAGACGAGCGGCGGGTTAAGGATCATGTACGCGTGCATGTCCGGCATCCCGTAGATGAGCCCCGGGGATAGGAGCTTGAAAGCCGCCAGAAGCGCAAAGATTGGGATCGCGAGCCAGCCGTTCCTCAGGATTAGATAGCCGGCCAGAAGAGAAAAGATCGCGCAGAGGATCGTGAATGCGGCGTTGATGAAGAAGGCGATCGTATGCTCGGTGATCCGGATCCCCATGACGAGGCAGATCAGCTGGTGCGTCAACGATTCGCCGTCGACGGAGCCGTAGGAAAACATCGCCCTCTCGCTCGGGACCAGCTGTCCCGCGATCCTCTTCACCAGAACGACGCCGGTTTCTCTCGGCAGATTCAAATCGGCGAGGAAGTCCATTCGAGTCCTTCCATCGAAAGACCCGAGATTAGGATAGTTGATGACGCTGTCGTCGATTTTAAAGAGGCCGAAGGCCGCGGCCAGGCCCAAGATGATCAGCGGCGGCAGCAGAAAGTCGCGAGTTCCGGGGTGAGCGGTCATTGCGTCAGCGTTCGGGCTTCTTCGCGCAGCAGTAGTATTGCCCGCCGATGGGCAGCTTGTGCAGGCTCGGTTCAAGCGCGCGCAGCCGCGAGAGAAACCGCGGGAAAAACACGATGTAGCGCGTCTCCACGCCGAGCAGGCCCGCCTCGCGGCAAACGCGCTCGATGTGCCCGCTTCGGTAGAGCGTGACGCCGACATCGACGGGGCAATAGCGGACGACCCAGCGCGTCAGGGGATTGACGGGATTGTGCTCAAAAGTGAAGAGGTGCCCGCCCGGCTTGAGCACGCGGGACATCTCCCGCGCCATGGCCGCGTGGCTCTCCCGGGACGTGTGGTGGAAGATGCAGCTTGAGAACACCACGTCGAAGGCCGCGTCATCGAAAGGGATGCTCTCGGCGTGCCCGCGCGCGAAGGTCCCTTCGGGCAGGCCGCGGCGCAGTGCGGCGTCGAGCATGCCCCGCGAGGGCTCGATGCCGTTGACCTCGCGGAATTCCCCGCGCAGCAGCTCGACGAAGCGTCCCTTGCCGCAGCCGACGTCGAGCACGCGTAACCCTGACGCATTCAGCCCCAGACGGGCAAGGTGCTCGACAAGCTCACGGGCCTTGATCCGGAGAAAGTAGTCGTGAGGCTCGCCCGCCGCGGATTTGACGGCGGAGTCGATGTCCTCCTCGTAGTGATAGCAGATGCGGTCGAAATCGCCCGGAGCCGGCTTAGGCACGAAGCAGCTCCTCCAAGGGACGGGGCTTGAAGCCGAGGTCGCGGATCGCGGCGCTGGAATCGCTCGATTTCTTGACCAACAATCTTGCGGCTTGGTCAGGTGCCAGCGAGCCGAGCGTGAGGGCGCAGGCCGCGCGCAGGAACGCCGCCGGCACGGGGATCGGCAATACCCGGCGCCCCGAGGCGCCATCGAGCAAGCGCCAAATGTCCACGAACCGATAATCTCGCGGCCCCGCCAGCGTGTAGGTCTTGCCGAGGCAGACCGGGTTGAGAAGCGAGCGCGTGACGGCTTCGACCGTGTCGTCGAGGCCGATGGGCGCCAGCGTCGTCGCGGATAGGATTACCGGGAAAATCCTCCAGCGCCGCGCCATTGCAACGAACTGCGTGATCCCGCGGCCGTACTGCTCGCCGAGAATTTCGGCCGGCCGGAAGATCGTCCAAGGCAGGGCGCTTTCTTGGATGGCGTGCTCGGCCAGGGTTTTCGAGAGACTGTAGGCCCCTCCGGCCTCGCCTTGACAGCGAGAGCTCAGAAAAACGAATTGCCGGATTCCGGACCCCGACGCGGCTTTCAGCAGGCGCCGCGTGCCTTCCAGGTTGACGCGCCGGTAGGATTCCAGGTCGGCCGAGTGCGAGACGGCCGCGAAATGGAGGATCGCGTCGAGAGGGGGCAGTTCGCTGAGCTCGGTCAGCGAAGCATCCAGGACTTCGTCGCCCTCCGCCGCCTCGACGGGCTTTTTATGCCGCATCAGCAGGAATGACGCCCCGGAGAACCGCGGCTCCGCCTTGAGGCGGCGATACAAGCGGCGGCCGAGCTCGCAACTTGCACCCGTCAGGAGGATTTTCAATTCTCCCTCTTGTCCCCGAAGCGGTAGCGCCACATGTTCATGAGGAACTCGACGACCGCTTCGGGCTTGACGAAAGAATAGCGTCCTTCCAGCTCTTGATAGTGGACGGGGATCTCGGCCACGCGCAGCCCAAGGCGGCCCGCCTTGATCATGATCTCGGCGTCGGCGAACCAGTCGGTGCTCTCGATCTTGAAACGCTCGTAGGCGCCTCTCTTGAAGAACTTCGGTTTTGAATTGATGTCGAAATAGCGGCTTTTCGCGAACAGCAGACGGAACAGCGTGTTATAAGCGAAGGACAGAAGAATTCGCGCGGGGCCGTCGCCGCGAAGAACGCGGTAGGTCTTGACGAGATCGACGTCGTCGTGCAGGAGGCGTCCGACGCAGGCGTTGATCGCCTCGTGCGGAAATTGTCCGTCGCCGTCCACGACCCCAAGGTATTGTCCGCCGCAGGCGTCCAAGCCCATCACGAGGTCCCATCCCATCATCCCGTTTTTCTTGATGGAGACCATCTTCGTGTTCGGCAGGCGCTTGCAGAGTTTGGACACGATCTCCGGGGTCCTGTCGCGCATTCCCTCTTGATAGTTCGCGACGAGGACGAGCTCCCAAGTGAAGCTGTAGTCGGAGAGGATAGCATGCATCTTCTCGACGAAAGGGACGATCCTTTCCTCGGCGCGGTAGCAGAGAATGGCGAGAGAAATGAAGGGTGGGGCGTCGGCGTCGTTCCCCGGCGTGACGTCTCGTCGTGGCGGCATGTCGATTGTCTAGGATTCGATTCTACTTCTTTTGCTTAGCGGCCAAATATGGGGGGAGGCCAATTTGGTAAGATCGCTTCGCCCCTCGGGCGATGCGGCATGGATAAAGACGAAGAGAAGTCCTGCACGGTGTGCGGCGCTCCCGGCCGGCTGACCGTCGCCAGGCCCGAGGGCAGCCTTTACCGCTGCCCGGCTTGCGACCACTGCTTCAGCGGACTCGAAACCATGCCCGAGCATGAGTCCTACGGCGATGAGTATTACGACGAGAAGCACCGCGCATGGTTCGAGAATCCGAACACCGAGTTGTTCGACTATATCCAGGGCTGGGTCACCAGGGTGGGCCCGCGCGCTTCGGTCCTGGACGTCGGCGCCGGGCGCGGCGACTTCCTGCGGCATCTGCGCGCCAAGGAGCCCGGCCTTGCTCTGACCGGCGTCGACGTGTCGCCGATCCCTCCGGCCGAGGGCATCACTTGGATCAGGGGCGACGCGCTCGATCTCAAGCTGGCCCGAAGGTTCGACGCCGTCTTGAGCCTGGCGGTCATCGAGCATGTCGTCGACATTCACGGATTCGTAAGAGGCTTGAAGGCTCTCTGCGCGCCCGGCGGCCTCGTGGTCGTCATGACGGTCAACGATCGCAGCATCCTTTACGGCGCGGCGCGCGCGATGCGCTGGCTCGGGCTGAGCGGTCCTTTCAATAGGCTCTATGAGAAGCATCATGTCAATCATTTCAATGTCTCTTCGCTGCGGCGATTGCTCGATAGCGAAGGGCTTTCGATCATTGAGACTCATTACCACAACATCCCGATGGCCGCCGTGGACATAGAAGCGCCGTCCGCTCCGATCGCCGCGATCTACCGGGTCGGAGTGCGCGGCGCGTTCGCCCTCGGGACCATCCTTCGAAAGACCTACCTTCAGACCATCGTATGCCGGAATGCCGGTCCTTGAGCGCCGGCTATTTCGATCCCGGCCCCAAGTCGTGATAAAAATCCTGGCTGATCGGGAAAAGGATGCGCAAGTCCGTCGGGCGCCCGAAGATCCCTGAATTCCTGATCGCGGGCTTGAGCCCGCAGTAGGCGTGCTTGGCCAGCAGCCGCCGCAGATACGGCTTGAGCCTCAAGGCGCTCGCGTAGCAGGTCCGCGCCCGCGCGTAGCGCCCGCTCCGAAAATAGACGCCGCCGATGAATTCCTGATGCAGGAACGCGCCCGTCCGCAGGCGGAACGACTCCCGCAGGCATGCGTCGGCCTCGCGGTGCAGGCCCGCCCTCTGATAGAGGCTCCCCATTTGCGCCAGCCGGAAATAGTCGCGCGCGCGGGAGAAGCGCAGGCGCGCGGTCTCGAGGTCCCTGCGCGCTCCCGGCGCGCCGAGCGCCAGCGCGAGAAAGCCGAGGGCCGGCTCCGTCCCCTTTGCCTTGACCGCCAGCCGCGACACGAACCCCTTTGTTGAGCCCGCGGGCGAAAGGCGAAGCACGTCGAGGAGCAAGGCCGCGTCGGCGCCGGCGCAGGCGTCCTCGGCGATGTCGTCGTGGCCCAGGCGCGCCGCAGTCCGCGCGAGGCACGCCGCGCGCGCCGCGTCGGCGCGAGCCTCGCCCCGGCGGGCCAAGAGGCGCTGCCGGGCTTTTTTGGCCAAGCCGCAGCCGTGCTCGAGCTCGGCGGTCTTCATGTCGAGGAAGAAATCAAGCTCCTTGGCCGCGAGGCGCTTGACCAGTGCCCGCACGGCCTCAAACGAGCCGCAGCGCTCCAGGATGTGCGCGAAGCGCGCCAGCCAAAAAGGGTTCTGTGATCTCGCGGCCGCCGCGCCGGCGAGCGCGGCGGCCCTCTTCGTCTGTCCCAGTGCGGCCAGCATCGAGGCGAAGTACGTCGACCAGAACTCGGAGCGGGGCGTGTCCTTGAGGCCCCCAAGCAGGGGGCCGACGCGGCGCGCGCCGGAGCGCATGAGCCTTATGAGCTCGCTCTGCGCCGACCAGAGCGTGCGGACGTGCGACTGCTTGAAGTCGAGGCCGCGCTTGGGCCGGGCGGAGCTGATCAGATCGGCGTAGGAGCGGTGCGGAAAATACGGGGAGCGGATCAGCGCGGCGCAGAAGCCTTTTGGAAGGAAGGCCCCTCGGCGGCGCAGGATCGCTTCGGCGGCGCTTGCCGTTTCGGCGGGAGCGTGCTTCTTAGGGAGAGCGGCGAGCTCTCCGACCAGGGCCTCGTCGTTGAGCAGGCGGTTCGACATGAAGCCGTTCCAGAGCAGCCTCAGGATCAGCCGCCGCGAAGCGGCATCCTCGGCCCGTTGCGTCCGGTCATAGATGATGCGCGCCTGCTCGGCGCCGGCGCAGGTCTCGACTTGGGGAGAGAGCTCCATGGAGCGCAGCGTCCAGCGCGCGTCGAGGGGATACTCGGAGGGTTCGGCGGTCGGCTCGGCGGTGTGGCCGTAGTGGTTTTGAAAGAAAAAGAAGCCTTGGTCCGAGATGTTCCGCTCGATGTAGCGGATATAGGCCGCGCTCGTCTTCTTGTCCATCTCCTGCATCGAGTCGATGTTGATCGCGACGTCGAAAGTGAAGTCCTGGCTCTGGAGGCGATAGGCGTTGACGAAGTTCAGCCCGCTCTCCGCCGGGATGAAGAGGTTCGCCGTTCCTTTATAACTCGTCGCTGCCTCGGGAAAGCATGAGCGTAGGTACCATTCCTGGATCATGAGCGTCTCGGGGAGGTCCGCCGCGTAGTAAGTCAGGCGCTTCCCGTAGTAGGAGCGCAGCAGATAGGCCAGCACGCCCAAGCCTCCGCCGATCTCGAGTACGCGCGGCCGTTCGATGCCGCGCTCGGCGGCCGCCGCGATGATCTTGGCGGCGTAGATCACGGTATGGATGAAATTGCTGCTGTAGGTCCGGCCGCCAAGGCGCAGATCGCGCCGCGGATGGCCGAAATCGCTTTCGCCGATCTTGAGCAGGCGGCGGGTCACGGCGTCCATGGGCTCGAGCGCCGTCGCGTCGATGAGGTAGTTGAAGTCGTCGATCCAGAGGTTGACGCGGTTCCCCAGCTCGAGCATTCGGAGCATCGTCGCCGGCGGATAGACCCGGCCTTTCTGCTCGAGAGCCTTGGTCCAGGTGTCGGAGATCGCTTCCGTCGGCGAGCCGCAGGAGGCGTAGTGCGCCCGGACCTCGTCGTACAGCACGGTCGGCGCGCGGCGAGCGGCGGTCTTCATACTGACTCAGACTCCCGAGCTTGAAAGGGCCGCGTCGAGCAGCCGCGAATGGCGCCGCAGGAAATCGCGCCCGACCCTGCCCGCCGAGTAGCCTCCGTGGGCTTCCACGACGCGCCGGAAATCCCGCTGGGAGAGCTCGTCTTCCTCGGAGTAGGCGGCGCCGCCCTCGGTGCGCTCGAGCATCTCCAGCGCGAGGCCCAGGATCTCCTCGGGCGTATTGTCCGAGACCGACAGGCCCTTCGCTTCGAACTGCCGCCGGTATTCCGCCGCGGCGAGGCCGTCGCGGAAGAGCTCGGGGACGGTCGCGTGGCGGCCTTCCTTTTCGTTCCAAAAGAGCTTGGGGATCCAAAGACAATTGCCGTACCACGGCGGCACCGCGATCATCGGCCAGTTCGTCCACGCGCACGGGACTCCGAAGATCGACGGGACGAAGCCGAGGCCCGACGGCGTGGCGAGGAAGAAGCGGCAGGAGGCGGAAAGGAATACGTCCATCCAGTCGGCCCGGAGGTCGCTGTGGGCGTAGTCGACGACGCGCTCCATGGGCGGCAGGGGCTTCATGCTGGGATCTCCCAGGCGGATCACCCAGCCTCCCCGGGCGGTGATGGCGCGGATAGCCGGCAGATATGCGGCGACGTCGCAGTCGCGGATGCTCGGGCGGACCGTGTCGAGGTGCTTCCAGAATCCGGATTCGCGAACATGCAGGCAGACGAACCAAGCGTCTGCGGGAAGGCCCAGTTTGGCGAGTCCGGCCTTGCCTCGCGCCGCGTCCACCTCGCTCATGCGCAGCAGGGGCGAGCGCTTCTGTGCCTCCCATTCGTTCTGGATCGTGGCGGCGGCCGAGGCGAACCAGCGGGTCCTGCCGTCCGGGAAGGCCGTGACGAAGTATTCGTCCTCCAAGAGATACGCGTCTTCTTTCGAAAGGCCGAGCGCGGCGAGGCCGGGGGCAAATTCGATGAAGGGGCGCCACTGGTCCAGGAGAAATTGATTCGAGATGTGGAAGGCAGGATCTAGAGGCAGTACCGTTTTGTCCTCGCGTCTCCAGCCGAGGAGGCCCATTTTAATGTGCGTGTCCAACTGGGCGAGATGGCCTATGGCGGCGAGCCACGACTGCCCGATGAGCCGAATCTTGCGCAAGTCCAGACCACGTTTGCGCGCGAGGGCTTGTTTGATCTCCAAGCTGCGCGCCCAAGATTTCTCCGCCTTGGCGTACTCGCCCGACTGGCGGTAGGCAGCCCCCACTTGCACGTGGTACTCCGCCTTGTCGGGCTCGAGTTCCAAAGCCTTGCTGTAATGAAGCACGGCTTGGTCGACGCGTCCCGGGAGGTCGAAGTCCGACATCATCGCATAGCCGATCAGCATGTGGAGATCGGCGCGCTCGCCCTCCAACGAGAGCGCCCGCCCATAGTCTTTGATGGCCTCGGGGCTCTTAGCTTGGCGGGCAAAGGCGTGGCCCCGCTCTATGTAGGCCTGCGTCATCGTCGGATCGATCGCAAGGGCCTTGTCGCAGGCCGCTACGGCTTGAGGCAAGGCGTCCTCGTAAAGCCTGCACTTCGCCAGTTCTAGATGAGCTTGAGCTAGGCCTTTGCGACTGGCGGTTCCGGGATTCAGGATAGCCCTCGCTTTGGCCAGGGCCAGGGCGAGGAGCGGGCGATGATACCTTGGGGCGGCGTACTTGACGATCCGCCAAAGCGGCGATGTCTTTAGGGTTCGTTTGAGAAAGGGCTTCATTATACCGGGGAGGACCTCTGGAATACGAAGTAATGGCCGGGGCTGCCCCAGATGCGAGACAGCAGATCCTTGCTTTTCCAAGCGTGAGAGAAAGCGGCTTCGTCGCGGGCCTTGCCTCCGGCGCGGAAGAGCGCGATCGTCTCATCGACGACCTCCAGGGCGGGGCGGGCCTGGGGTAGCCCCGCCAGGGTCCGGCGCAGGCCCGCGAGTCCGGCCAGGTGAGCGGCGGGCTTGGCGTCCTGCGCGAGCAGGGACTTCTCCATCTTGGCGTAGCAGGCGTGCAAGGCGGCGACGACCTTGCCTCCGTCCTCCGGCGCGAACAGAGGCAGTTCTCCCGGTCCTTGGGGGCTGGAGTGGAGGAAATGGGGGGCGCGGGCGTAGTAACCGCGCAGGGCCTCGGCGCGCAGGGCGGCAGCGTCCTTGACGTTCTTGTGCCAGACCAAGTCGTCGTGGTCGATGTAGTTGGGCCACGTCGAGTAAGGGACGAACTCGGCGGGAAGGACCTGAAGGATCCGGGGCAGATCGAAGAAATGCCGCGGCCGGTAGAGCGGGTTGAGCAAGGAGTCCTTGACCCACTTCTCGAAAGCGCGGCTGTGATTGATGGACGCGAATTGGCCGCCGTACAGGACGCTGGCCAGCGCCAGGTGCTGTTCGGGATCGCGGCGGTCGAGGGCGGAGGAGGCCAGGGCCAGGTACGCCTTCTTGACGAATTCGATGAAAGTCCCAACCGGCTCGACGAGGTTGCCTAGGACCAGAAAGCCGCCGGGCCGCACGAACGAGGACAGATTGCGGACGCCCAGGGCGGAATCCTCCATGAAATGCACGAAGCCCTCGGCCCAGACCACGTCGAAGCGGTCCGAGGTCTTGAAGGTCTCGAGGACATCTTGATGGATGGCCTCGACGCGGTCCGAGATCCCCAGGCTCGCGAACTTGTCCTTGAGCTCGGCGATCAGATAATCCAGGGGCTCGACGAAGGTCATCTGGGCGCCGTGGCGGGCGAGCACCGCGGCGTTCTCGCCGGAGGCCGGACCGAACTCGAGCACGCGGCAGTCTCGCCACATGAGGCCGGGCAGCTTGAGCTTGTGCTCGACGAGGTTGCGGCGTTTGCGCTCGTGCGCGGTCAGCTGCTCCTGGCGGGAGATGTCGTGGCCGACGGGGTTGAGCCGGATCGGCTTGTAGTACTCGCTGAGGTTGGATTTAGCGGGACTTTGCTTTGCGGTCATATGACTTTCACCTCGGGCAGGGGAACGATGAAACGGCCGCCTTGCGCCTTGTAGCGGCCGAGCTTGGCCATGATGGGTTCGGCGTAGCGCCAGGCCAGGATCACGACGTAATCGGGCTTGCGTTCGTAAAGCGTCTCGGGCGGCAGGACCGGAATGTGCTTGCCCGGGCTGAACAGGTTGTGGCGCTGGGCGTTGTCGTCGACGATGTAGTCGAACATGTCCGTGATGCCGTAGTGATAGATCAAGGTGGTCGTGGTCGGTGAGGCGCCGAAGCCCGCGAGCGTCTTGCCCTTGGCGCGCAGTTCCCTGAGCAAGGAGACGAGCTTGTTCTTGGCCGCGTCGATCCTCGCGTTGAATTTCTTGAAGGACTCGGCCGTCTGGATGCCCAGGCGCTCCTCGTGCGCGATGAGCTCGGCGACCGCCGGCGAGGCCTTGCGCGGTCCGCCGGCGAGCTGGGCCGTGTAGCGCACCGAGCCCCCCTTGGTCGGCACGCGCTGAGCGTCGACGAGCTCCATGCCCCGTCCGGCGAAGAAAGCCTTCAGCGGCTTGGCGGAGAAGTAGGAGATGTGCTCGTGGTAGATGAAATCGAAGACCATGTTCTCCATGAGATCGGCCAGATAAAAGGTCTCGAACACGAAGACCCCGTCGGGCGCGAGCAGCTTCTTGATCCCGTCGGTGATGTCGAAGAGGTCGTCGACGTTGGCGTAAAGGTTATTGGCGGTAATGAGGGCCGCCGCGCCCTTCTCGCGCTTGATCTTCTCGGCGAGCTTGCTGCCGAAGAGCTCGGCCCAGGTCTCGACGCCCGACTCGGTCGCCTTGCGCGCGATCTCGCGGGCAGGGTCGATGCCCAGCACCTTCATCCCCTTCTTCTTGAAGAAGCTCAAGAGCGAGCCGTCGTTGCTGCCGAGGTCGACGACCAAGGAGCCCGGTTTGAGCCCGATGCGCTTGACGACTTCGTCGCAGTAGCGCCCGAAGTGCTCGACGAGGCCCAGCGAGCTCTTGGTCTCGTAGATGTAGTCGAAATAGATGGCCTGGGGTTGGACCACGTCGAGCATCTGCGAAAAGCCGCAGGTTCCGCAGAGATAGAGATCCATCGGGTAAAGCTCTTGCGGCTCGGAGAGACGGCTTTGTGGGATGTAAGAATCGGCAAGAGGTGATGGGGCCAGTTCAAGGACAGCCTTGAGGTCCTTGCCGTCGCATAGGCGGCAGGTCTTGCGGCGAACGATCGTGTCTTGCATGACTATCTCCTTCATTTTTTGAGTAGGACGCTGTCGCCGCCATCGAAGGGGCCCGGGCGGGATTCGTGAAAAACGGCGAAATCGGTTTCGGGCACGGTGGCGTGCCATAGGTTGGCGCGCACGCGCGCCATGAACGGAAGGCCCGTGCCGGGCTCGCCCAGGATCAGCGACCGGTCGGGGCTGCCGTCCTCCTTGAGAAAATCCAGGCGCATGCGGCCCTCGATCATCTGGTATGTCTCCTCCTTGGCCAGATGCTTGTGCACCGGGCACGGAGCGCCTTTCCTGTGGATGATGATCATGTCGTGGACGGGAGCAGAGGGCTCCGAGTGCAGGCAGATGCGGACCGTCCCCGCGCCGCTTGCGCGCAGGCGTTCCTTGAGGGCGCCGACGACCTTCATGTCGATCGCGGAGCCCAAGGCGGTGCAGTAGAGAGCTTCGCTCTTGCCCCGGATGTCGGCGCGCAGCTCGAGGCCGGCCAGCACGACGGAGGCGGGAGTCTTGGTCGTCAAGAGAGCATCTCCGCGGGTACGCGGGCGCGCGCCAGCGACTTCACCGCGAGCAGATCCTCGATGAGCGGGATGTCGGCTCGGGAAAGGATTTGAAGTTCCTCGAGCGCGAAGCGCAGGCCCGCCCCGCCGGCCAAGACCGTGTCGTAGAGACGCTCTCTGGCGGCGCGCTCCTCAGGCAGCATGTTGAGCGAGTAGAAGAGGATACCCTCGATGGAAGGCAGGGCCTCGTAGAGGCTTTCCAACATCATGAACGAACCCTCGTGATGGTACTCGAAGACGCTCAAGAGAAAGAGCAGGCCGTATCTATCGGCGTAGGTACGCAGCACCAGGTTCTGGACCCGGTGGGGGATCGTCGAGCCGGCGATGGGCCGGCTGAAGGCGTAGCCGCGCCAGCCGCGGCGGTTGGTCGCGCTCACTTGGCCTCGTCCTCGGCGTACTCGAAGCCGATACGCGTGGCGGGTCTGACCGCGGCGGGCAGGAAGGACTCGCCGAGTTCCTTGACGCCATAAGGGGTCAAGAGTCCCTTGATGCGGATGTTGAACGTCCAGCGCGTCGTGCTCTCCTCGTTGACGCGATTGCCGTGCATGAGGCAATGCGTGAAGAGGACGGCCTTGCCGTAGGGGACATCCAGCCAGACAAGCTCCGGCTTGACGCGCGCAAACAGCTTCTCGGCGTTGAAGCCCTTCAGGCTCCTCA
Organism: Elusimicrobiota bacterium; assembly: GCA_016194705.1. GTDB lineage: Bacteria > Elusimicrobiota > Elusimicrobia > UBA1565 > UBA9628 > PALSA-1176. The sequence goes on from JACQAZ010000034.1 coordinate 131,009, forward strand.
TCTCGGCGGTCGCCTCGCGGCTGCGGCGCCGGGGCAGCACGTACATGGACTTGGTCTTGAAGCAGTCGACCAGCGGCAGCCACAGCACGACCTCGTAAGGGGAGTTGCCGTCCCAGACGTCGGAGTGAAGGGGCAAGAGAGAACTATCGTCTCCCGGAAGCTGAATGCTCAGGTTGATGCCGCGCTGCACGGCAAACTCGTTGCTTACGGTCCACTCGATGAATTGGCGGGCCATGCCGTAGAAGCCCGGCATGAGGTCCGGGTCCGCGTTGAGGCCGTTGATGACGGCCAGGCGCAGGCCGTTGAGGCCTTCGAGGGTCGCGTGGCGTTCGGTGTGGTCGAAGAATTCGGAAAGCCCCGGGCGCTTGGCGCCCTTCAAGCCCAGATGCTCGCAGGCGAGCGCATGAATGGTGGAACGAACGGCATCGAGACGGTCCTTGTGCTCGAGCGGTATGATCGAGTAGCCCTTGTCCAGGAACTCCGAAGTGAAAGCGTGTTCAGCGGGCGAGGAGAAGCCGCGCGCGGCCCCCCGCTTGGGTTCGGAGGGCTTCGCGTTTTTTATTTTGGTCAGCACCCTCAGCCTCCTCGGACGCCCGTCAGCCGCTGCGACAGCAGCCACTGGCCCTCGGCGGCGATCTTCTCGGCCGAGAGACCGTAGCGGTCGAGCAGGGAATTCTGCGAGCCGTACTCGTCGGGGTAAACGTCGGGAAGCCCCAGGCGCTTGAAGCGGGGAGCCTTTTCGAAAGGGGCCTCGGACAAGGCTTCGGCGACAGCGCTGCCCAGCCCGCCGAGCACCGTGTGCTCTTCGAGAGAAAGCACGGCGCGGGCTTTGCGCGCCGCGGCGACGACGGTCTTGGAGTCGAAAGGCTTGACCGTGTGGCAATGGACGATGCCGGCCGAGATTCCAGTCTTCGCGAGGATGGCCGCGGCGTCGATGGCGCGCTGCAGCATGATGCCCGTCGTCACGAATAGAACCTCCCCGGGCTCTTGATAATCGACCGCGCGGCCGATTTCGAAGCCGAGCTCCGCTTTGGAGACCACCGAATCGCCTCCCTTCGCGATACGCACGTAGATCGGGCCCTCGTGATTCTCGGAGGCCAGCATCGCGCGCTCCATCTCCTCGGCGTCGCAGGGGGCCACGATCGTCATATTCGGGATCGCGCGCATGAGCGCTATGTCCTCAGTCGCCAGGTGCGTGGGCCCCAGAGGCGCGTAGACGCAGCCGCCGCCGCTGCCCAAGAGGCGCACTTTGAGTTTGGCCAGCCCGAGGTCGACCGCGTTCTGCTCGTAGCAGCGACGCGAGATGAAGGTCGCGATCGTGTTGAAATAGACGGTTTTTCCCGACATCGCCAGGCCCGCGGCCATGCCGATGATGTGCTGCTCGGAGACGCCCTCCATGAACCATTGGCCGGGGAGCTCTCTCTTGAAATTGTCGAGCACGCCGACGCCCAGGTCGGAGCCGATGAAGACGACGTCCCTATTGGACTTCGCCAGGCGATAGACCACGTCGAGGCAGCGCTTGCGCATTTAGATTTCCAGCTCGTTGAAAATGTTCTCGACTTCTTGCTCGGTCAGCTTGCCTTTGTGGTGCCAAGACAGGTTGCGCTCGATGAACGAGATTCCCTTGCCCTTGACGGTGTGGCAGATGATGACGCGCGGAAGCGATTTCGACTGAGGTTCCCTGAGGAGCCTGAGCAGTCTCTCCGGGTGCTCCATGTCGGCCTCCTGAACCGCGAAGCCGAACGCCTTCCACTTGTCGGCGAAAGGCTCGAGCGGGCAGACCTCGGCGACGTCCGAATAGGATTGCTGCTTGTTGTAGTCGACGATGACCGTCAGATTGTCGAGCTTGTGCTTGGCGGCGTGCAGGGCGCCTTCCCAGATCGAGCCCTCGTCGCACTCTCCATCGCCGGCGATGACGAAGACGCGGTGGTCCTTTCCGTTCATGCGCGCGGCCAGCGCCATGCCGATTCCGATGGACAGGCCGTGACCCAAAGCGCCGGTCGAGGCCTCGACGCCTGGGATCTTGTGATGCTCGGGATGCCCGCCGAGGATGCCGTCGCGCTTGCAGTACTTCATGAGCTCTTCTTTGGGAAAAAATCCGAGGTCGGCGAGAATCGGGTACAACGCCAGGGCGCCATGACCTTTGCTGAGTATCAGGCGGTCGCGGTCGGGCCAGCGCGGATTCTTGGGGTCGACGCGCAGCACTCCGCCCTTGTAGAGGGCGAGAAGGATCTCGACGAGCGAGAAGGCCGAGCCGACGTGGCCGCGCCCGGCGGCGACCACCATCTCAGTGATCTGGCGTCGGATTTGTTTGCCGAGCTTGTGAAAATCGAGGGGGGCTTCCTTGCTCACGAGAGCCTCCGCAGAAGCTTCGCGGCCACGGCGAGCCGTCGCAGGATGGTTTCCCGGGCATCGGCGTTCGGATTGGAGAAGTGCTGGCGCGCCAGCTGCTCGGGGGCAAGCATGTTCAGAGCGATGAGCACCCACTCGAGGCCGACCAGCGGCAGCACCAGCTCGTAGCGGCGCAAGAAGCTCTCCGAATCGGGCAGGAAGCCCGCGAGCTCGCGCACGAAAAGCGCCCGCAGCTCGGGACTGATCCTCTGGCCCAGGTGCCAGGTGAAGTCCGCGGCGAGCTTGGCGGGATCGTCATGGCCGAAATACTCGAAGTCGAGGAACTGGACCAGGCCCTTGGGGCTGAGCACCGCGTTGTGAAAGCCGAAATCCGACGGGCTGAGTATCCGCTGCCCGGCCGGGAGGGGCGCGTCGAGATCGAAGCTGCCGCGTTCGGCCCGCGCGCGGAAGCGTGCCAGGAGCGCGTCCTTGAGAGGGAGGACCTTTCTGTGAAAGAAGCGGCACGCTTGGGCGGGCAGCCCGGGCGTGGAAAGCCCGGCCTCGATGCGGCCAAGCCGTCGCTCGATGTGGCGCGGATAATCGGCCAGGCACCGGCGCGAGTCGGCCGCGTCCGGGATGTGGGGCGCGCGCAGCCGCACGAGCTTGGCCATGAAGCGCGCGGCCTGCAGGACCTGCGTGCGGCCCGCTTTGCCGAGCATGGGCCGGCCCTCGAGCAAAGAGATGATGGTGAAGGCGCCCGCGGGGTCTTTGTAGAGGGCGCGCGGCACGCAAGTCATGCGCGCCTTTTGCATGAGCTCCAGGGCCAGGAACTCGGCTCCGGCGCGGTCGCGCGTATCGCGGGAGTCGAGCAGGTAGCGCTTGACCAGGACCTCGCGGCCGTCGTCCAGGCGCACCTTGAGAATCCGGTTGTTGCCGCCGTCGACGGCCCAGGCCTTGACCGGAAACCGGCCGAGGACGGAGATCAGCGCGCTCGCGGCGTCGGGGCCGATGGCCGGATCGAGGCCGGCGCCGGCGTTTGAGTTCAAGATGGCGGTGGTCATTCGAAGAAGATGAAGGAGTGATCGCCCGTGTAGCCGCTGTCCTTCATGAACCACTCCCACTCTTTGGGCATATAGAAAGACCGGCAGGTCAGCTGCCAGTAAAGGAGATTGGCTTTCTCGCGCTCGTTGCGGTAGGACTCGACGATGATGTGCTTGGCGCCGCGGCCGACGCGCTCGATCTCTTGGAAGGCCCGGCGCAGTTCGTAATTATAAAGGTTGTGCAAGGTGATCACCGAGACCACGTAGTCGAAGCTCTTGTCGGGGTAGGGGAGCTTGGCCGCGGTGCCCTGGGTCAAGAAGGGCTTGACCTCGGGCTTCGCGTTTTCGATCGCGTAGGCCGAGATGTCGAGGCCGGCGACTTTGGCCTTCGGGAGGATCTGGGTGAACTCGTAGAGCAGGTAGCCTTTCCCGCAGCCCACGTCGAGTATGCGCGCGTCCTCCTTGAGCTGGTATTGCTTGGCCATGGCCTCGGCCACGCTGCGCCAGCGTCCGTCGTAGCGGTAGCCGCCGTAGCCGAGGTGGCGCTCGCCGTCCCAGTAATCCTTGCCGTACTGGATCGCGATCTCGGAGCACTCGGCCTTGTCGTGCTGGGTCACGCGGGCGACGTAATCGCGCTTGGTGGAATTGGACAGCTTCGAGACGAAATCGACGTAGGCCATGGATTCCCAGCTACTTGAGCAGAGCCTCCGCGCTCTTGAGGAGCGAGACGCGCGAGATCGAGGCGCTGTTGCCGATGATGGTCACCGCCTGGGCTCCCGCCAGGTTCCCCAGGAAGCCGATGACCGCGGGAGGCAGCTTCGCGGCGGCGCCAAGCGAGGTGACCGCCAGCACGGCGTCCCCGGCGCCGATGCGGTCGACGATCTTGATGGCGAACGCCGGGCACTCGGAGAAGCCCTCAGTGGCGCAGTAAAGTAAGGTGCCTTTGGTGCCGCGGGTCACCATGACCGTCGAGGCGCAGAGGCGCTTGGCTTGGTTCTGGATCAAGAGCTTGAGCTCGTCGCGCCGGTTGCGGTGGTCGAGGCGCAGCTCGCCTTCGTGGATGCAGACGTAATCTGCGCGCGGATATTTGGAGATCGTGTGGTAGCCGATGTTGGCGGCGTTGATCTGGGTCATCACCGATAGGAAGCGGGCCTTTTCCGCGAGAAGCTCCACGGCTCTGGGGCCGATGAGACCGTGGCCGAAGTCGGCGGCCACCACGACGTCGTAGCCGGAAAGATTCTGGTCGAGCCAGCCGCAGAACTCGTCTTCCTCGCGGCCTTCGAGCGGAGAATCGTTCATCTCGTAGATCTCGAGGAGTTTGGTGACCTGAGTCGCCTGCACGAAGCGGCGCTTGAGGATGGTCGGAGAGTCCGTCTTGCGGACGAAAAAGGGAGAGACGTTCGGCTTGAGATTGGAGCGGATGAAATCTTCCTTGGAATCCTTGGCGCCGAGGTAGGTCGCGAGATCGACCCTGTCGCAGAATTCGGCGAGGTGGTTGGCCACGGCCAAGGCCCCGCCCGCGTGGGTCTCCTCGGACACATACTGGAGGGCCAAGATGGGCTCCTTTGACGATTTGCCCATCGCGTTGCAGTACACGTATTGGTCGAGGATGGCTTCGCCGACGACTAGGACCTTGAGGCGCCGCAGGCTGTCGACGAGGCCGGCGATGTCGCCGCCGGAATAATGCTGGCGCAGGCGTTCCAGATAGCCCGCCACGGGACCGTCGAATTGGGGCATGTGCCGATTCAGGAGCTTCGAGGAACTGAAGGTGATGTCCTCGGTAAAGCGAATCTCGCCGCCCGCCGCGCGCACGGCCTCTTCTTCCACGGTGATGCCGCCAGTGAGGTCCTTGCTCGTGTCCTTGTAATCGGGCCCCTTGGCGTAGACATCGGGCTTGAGCAGCTTGATGGCGTTCACCGCGGTGGGCCACTTGTTGACCGCCACGAAATCGACGGCGTCGAGGGCGGCGATCACCTCGGCGCGCAGATCCTGCGGGAAGGCCGGCCGGTGGGGGCCTTTGTTGACGTGCTGGTCAGGAGTCAGCGTGACAACCAGAATGTCTCCCATCGCCTTGGCTTCAGTGAAATGGCGTATGTGGCCGACGTGCAGGAGGTCGAAGACCCCGTGGCAATGCACGATCTTCTTCTTGCGCGAGCGTTGGAGCTCGAGCTCGGACGCCAGGGTCTCGATGGAGAGGACCTTGCCGCGTGCGGCGGGCTTGGAAGCGCTCTTCTTGGGCGCGGCCGGGGTCTTAGTCTTCATGATGTTTTCGCCGGTTCCAGGAACTCGAACCAGGCCTTGGTGGCTTTCTCGATGGATTGCGGAGTCCAAACGGGCGCCTGTCTCCAGTAATCGATATTCTCGAGCATCTTCTTGACGCCGTCTTCGAAGCTGACCTTAGGCTTCCAGCCCAGCGCCCTGTTGATCTTGGCGGTGTCGGCGAAGGTGCAATCGGGCTCGCCTGGGCGCTTGGGGATGTAGGTCACGGGGCCGCCGAGGAGTTCCACCAGGCGGTTGACGCTATAGGTGTTGCCGGAGCCCACGTTGAAAATCTCACCGGAAGCGTTGGAGGCCGCCGCGGTCACCAGCGCGTCGGCGACGTCCGATACGTAAGTGAAGTCGCGCGTCTGCTTGCCGTCGCCGACCACGGTGTAGGGCGAGCCAGCGAGCTTTTGCGCCAAGAAGACGCCGAAAACGGCGCCGTAAGTGCCCGAGGTGCGCGAACGCGGGCCGTAAACATTGAAGAAGCGCGTCGAGACGACCGGCATGCCGTAGACCTGGCCCCAATGCAGGACGAGCTCCTCGCCCAAGCGTTTGGTCAGCGCGTAAGGATACTGCGGCCGAATGTCGGCCGTCTCGGATGTCGGAAATCTGTCGGGGATGCCGTAGCACGATGAGGACGCGGCGTAGATGAAGCGCTGCGCGTTCGCGGCCCGAGCGGCCTCAAGGACCGATTCCGTCCCGACCACGTTGGCGCGGAAGTAATCCGTCGGCCGCTCGATGGAGGGCACGATGTCGGCCAAGGCGGCGAGGTGGAAGACCCATTGCGCTCCCTTGAAGAGGGGCGCCATCTTCGCGTGCTCGGCGATGTCGGCCTGCACGAGCTTCAGGGCCGGGTTCTTGCCGAGGTGGGCCAAATTTTCGGGACGCCCCGTCGAAAAATTATCGATGACAGTGACGCGGTGGCCTTCGTTGAGCAGGCGCTCGACGAGGTGGCTGCCGATGAAGCCGGCGCCGCCGGTCACCACGCAAGACTTCCGGGTCATGCGGGAAGGGGGGCCGCGGCCTTCATGACCTTAACGTTGAAGTAGCGCGGGTTGTCCAGGCTGTCGGGCAATTTCCCCGCCTTGAAGGCCTTGCAGAGATCGCGCATGGCGTCCTCGACGGTGCGCTTGGGCGCGAACCCCAACTCCTTGGTGATCTTCTTCGATGAGACATGATAGGAGCGCAGATCGTCGGACGGCGAAGTCGTGATCTCGATGGGGGCCTTCTCTGGAAATTCCTTTTCGACGACGGCCTTGGCCATCTCGGCGAGCTGGCTGATCGTGTGGTTCTGATAGCCCGCGTTGAAGATTGCGCCGTCGATCCTGTCCTCGGGCATGGCCAGCAGCTCGACGTAGAGGTCGGCGATGTCGTCGATGTGGATGTTGGGCCGCTTCTGCGAGCCGCCGAACACCGTGATGCGGCGCTTGTTGACCGCGAGGTTGGTCAAAATGTTGACGGAAAGGTCGAGCCGCGTGCGCGGCGAGTAGCCGCAGACGGTGGCGGGCCGGATGATGGTCGTGATAAAACCCGGCGCGCGGTGGCGGGCGAGGACTTCCTCGCAGAGGGCCTTGAACTTGGAGTAATCGGTCAAGGGCTTCAGGGGGTGGGTCTCGTCGACATCCGGGAGTTCGCTGACGCCGTAGACCGAGCTCGAGGAGGCGTAGATGAAGCGTTTGACCTTCGCGGCCTTGGAGGCCAGGACCATGGGCTCGAAGCAGTCGTAGTTGATCGACTTGCCGAGCTGGGGGTCGAGTTCGAAGCTCGGGTCGTTCGAGATGCAGGCCAGATGGATGACCGCCTCGCAGCCCTTGACGGCTTTCGAGAAGGCGGCGCTGTCGCGGATGTCGGCCCTGATTATTTGGAGTCCGGGCGCCGGGGTCAGGCCTTCCGATCCGTAGTACATGATATCGTAGGCGACCACTTGATGGCCGCTCTTGAGAATCTTCGGGACGAGAACGCAGCCAACATAGCCGGCCGCTCCGGTCACTAGAATTTTCATGTTATATTAAGGAATGGACTCGGTCTGGGAGAGGGTGTTCGATAGTTGAATACTTCGAGCCAGAATTATACTTTTTCTACGGCCGGCGGGCAATACCGCCGTCAGAAATCGGGCGCTGCGGACGTCATGAGCCTGGCCTTGGCCAGCTGCCTCGCTTTGCGCGAGGCTTGGTCGGAAACGCTGTCGACGAAGCGCCGACGCTCTCCGCCGGACGGCAGGAATTCGTTGAGGATGATGCAGGCCCACTTGAGGCGATAGACCGGCGTGAGCAGGCGGATGCGTTTGAGGCACAGTTCCGGATTCCGCAGCCCGCGCGCGACGGTCTGCGAAAAAAGCCCATGGCAGGCCGCGGGAGCGGGGATCGCGGGTTGACAGAAGAAGTCGCAGGCCATACGGGCCGGATCGTCCCAGCCCGCGTATTCGAAATCGAGGAAGCTTAGCGCGCCGCTCGGGGTCTTGAGCGCGTTGTGGAAGCCGAAATCCGACGGAGAGATGCAGCGGTCGGCGGGCAGTAGATCCTCGGCTGGGTCGAGGCCCCATTGAGCGGCGAGTTCCCGCACGCCGCCTGCGACCTTGTTTTTGAGCGGGGCGAGCTCTTCCCGGATGAAGCGGGCGGCTTCCCGGTCCTCGTCGGTGGAGGCCTCGATGGCCAAGAGCGCGCGCAGGCGTCCCTCCAACAAATCCAAATGGCCGCGAAGGCTGAAGCGCGCCTCGGAGGCCAGGGGGAGGCCGGGGGCCGCCGGCGCGTCCTTGTGCCGGTTGACCGCGCAGTAGAACTCGAGAGCCTGGCGGACGTCATTCTCGCCGGGTTCACCGGGCTTGAGCGGGCTCCCTTCGACGAATTCGTAGAGGCCAAGGCGCCTCTTGGCGTCGATGGCCAAAGGCTGGGGCAGGGCGCGCAGGCCGTTGTCCCAGGCGAACCGCGAAAACGAATATTCCGCGCCCAGACGGTCGCGTTGGTCCTGGGCATGATGAAAGTAGGCTTTGAGCACCAGCGGAGCCCCGGCCCCGTCGACGCGGTAGACGCGGTTGTTGGCGCCGCCCGAAAGCGCGCTGAACTCGGGCGCGCCTTCGCGCCCCGCCGACTTCAGAAGTTCGGCCGCGGCCTGTCTCAGTTCCGGCTCGATGGTTCCGGAGGGGGCGGTGTTGGGCATGCTACTTTTGGAACGCGGCCAAAAGCGCCTCGATCTCGCTCCAGGAGGCGGCTTTCTGGAAGCGGGGATTCTTGGGATGAGCGCCGGCGGGATCGTAAAGGATGCGAGTCGTCGAGGCGGGGAAGTCGGGGTCGCCGAGCAATTCTGGGAGGTCGTCGATGAAGTAGGCGCAGCCGAGTTCGGCGATCTTGGCCATTTTCTCGGGCTTGGTCTCTGCCAGATGGACACACTCGCGCGACAGGCCCACTTTGGCCGGGTCGTAGAAGCCGTTGTACTCGAGCCAATCCTGGGCCGAGGCGTGCAGGTCGTACTCCGGGCCGCGGAAGGGCCGCCGCGTGCGCTGGCTGACGATGACGATCGGCTGGCTAGCGCGCTTGCAGCGGGTGAAAAACTCGCTCGCGCCCGGATAGGGAAGGGCGTCGCGCATGCGAGCGCCATAAACGTAGCCCTGCAGGTGGATCCATTCCTCTTCCATGCCGCGCCGCCGCAAATCGTTGCGGACCTCGTCCTTGGTTAGAGTCTTTTCGGAAGGCTCGAACCAGCCCTTATCGATGGCGGCGCGATGAAACACCCCGTCGTAACAGACGATGGTGTTGTCGAAGTCGACGCCGATGATCACGCGCCTTGCGCCCCCATCTCGATCAGGGGCCGGATGGCCCGGCCGGCCTCGAGGTCGTCGATCGCGGCGTTGATCTGCTCGAGGGGATAGACCTTAGACAGCATGGGGGAAAGATCGACCTTGCCCGAGGACAAAAGGCGCGCGTAGCGCGGATAGTCCCGGTCGGGAGTGTTGTCCCCGCCCCAGGTTCCAAGCAGCCGCTTGCCGAGGTTGAGCTGCTTAGGGTCGATCTCAAGGTTCTCTCCGTGGCGGACGTTGCCCACGATCACGGCGGTGCCGCCTTGCTGGCGGACGGCGAGCAGAGCCTGGCGCATCGCGGCGGGCCTGCCGCTCGACTCGACGGCGAAATCGGTCCCGCCGGGGACCAGGCGCGCGACCTCCGCGACGGGATCGCACTGGGCGGCGTTGAGAACATGAGTCGCTCCCATCTGCTTGGCCAGTTCCAGCTTTTCGGGCCGGATGTCGACGGCGATGATCGGCACGCAGCCCGCGACCGCAGAAGCGGAGAGGGCGCAAAGACCGATGCCGCCCATGCCGAAGATGACCATGCTCTGGCCGGGCATGGGCTTGGCGGTGTTGAAGACGGTGCCAAAGCCCGTGGGCACGGCACAACCCAAAAGAGCCGCTTCGCGCAGCGGCAGGTCCTTGGGCAGGGAAGTCAGACGGTTCTCGCTGATCACGGAAAACCGCCCGAAAGTGGTGATGGCCCCGGCGTTGACCGAGCGGTCTCCCCAGCGGTAAACCGCGCCCGGGATGTCGGCCCCTGAGCCCTTGATCCAGGAAAGCACCACGCGGTCGCCGGCCTTGACCTTCTGGATGCCGGGCCCGGTCTCACGCACGATGCCGCTGCCCTCGTGGCCCAAAAGGTGGGGGAGGAATTTGTCCTCGCCGCGGTAGCCGCGGCACTCGAGCAGCTGGGTATGGCAGACCCCGCTGTAAGCGATTTCGACTATGGCCTGGCCGGGCTTGAGCGCAGGCAGCTCGAGCTCGGCAAGCTCGACGGGTTTCTTCGTTTCGACGAGGACGGCGGCGGTTGTTTTCATGTTGGTCTAGAAGCTGTGCACGTATTTGTCGGGTTCGTTGACGAGTTCGCTCCAATCCCGTTCGACCCAGTCGATGGTCTCCTGCACTCCTTGTTCGAAACCGATCTCCGGTTTCCAGTCCAGTTCTCGCGCGGCCTTCGAGCAGTCCAGCCAATAGCGCGAGTCCTGGCCGAGCCGGTCGCCGACTACCGTGACGGCCGAATCGAAGTCGCGTTGCATCAGTTCGCAGACCAAGCGCACCACGTCGGCCACGGTGCGCTTGTTGTCGGTCGAGAAATGATAGGCATCGCCCGGCTTGCCATTCTCCACCAGGGACAGCGCCCCGCGCACCACGTCGCGCACGTGGACGAAGGACTTGACCGCCATGCCTCCGCCTTCCAGGCGTATCGGCATGTTCCGCTTGAGGTTGATGATCGAGCGCGGGACGATCTTGAAGAGCTGCTGATGCCGGCCGTACACGTTGGTCGATCGGACGAGGTTCATCGGGAAGCCGAAGTTCTTCCAGAGAGTGGACAGGTACATGTCCGCGGCCGCCTTCGACACAGCGTAGGGGGTGCTCGGCCTTAGCGGCGCGGACTCGGGGATGGCCCCTTCGCAGGTGCCGTAGATCTCGGCCGACGAGACGTGCAGGAAGCGCTCGAGCCATTTGCGTTCGCGCAGGCGGCTGCAGAGGTCGGCCACCGCCACGGTATTGGTGTGGAAGTAGTCCAGCGGCTTGAAATTGCTGAGGTTGACTTCGCTCAAGCCCGCGACGTTGATCACGCAGAAGGGCTTGCGGGCGTCCAGCAGTTCGATGAGCTTGTCCATCTCGCGCACCGTGTTGAGGCGGTGGAACTCGAAGCGCTCGCGTGGGTGCCGAGCATAGGGCAGGAACGCCGGTTTTTTCTCGGCGGAGCGGCTGATCCCGATGACCCGGTGCGACGGGTCCTCGAGCAGGGCGTCGACGAAGTGGCTGCCCGTAAAGCAGTTGCTGCCGATGACGGCGAGAGTGCGGTCAGTCTTTCCCATAGAACGTCCTGATCTTTTCGACCACGAAGCGGACCTGCTTCTCATTAAGGTTCTGGTGCACGGGCAGCGACAGGATGCGTCCGGATTGCCGTTCGGCCTGCGGGAAATCCCCAGCCTTGTAGCCGAGCTTCGCGCAGGGGGCTTGAAGGTGGATGGGAACGGGGTAGTGGACCGCAGTCGAGACGCCGTTTTCCTGCAAGTACGCCTGAAGTTCGTCGCGGCGGTCGCACTGGATCACGAATAGGTGGTAGACGTCGCGGCAGCCGGGCTCGTCCGACGGGCAATCGACCGTTCCGGCAAGTCCCTTGCGATAGAGCGCGGCATTGCGCCGGCGAGCGGCGGCGACCTTGGGCAAGGTCTTCAGGCGGAAGTTGAGTATGGCGGCTTGTACTGCGTCCAAGCGCGAGTTGTGCCCCCAGAACGCGACTTCGTTGCGCGACACCAGGCCGTGATTGCGCAGCAGGCGCAGCTTGGCGGCCAGCGCGTCGGAGTCGGTCGTGATGGCCCCCGCGTCGCCGGCCGCGTTGAGATTCTTGAGCGGATGAAAGCTGAAGGAGGCGGCGTCGCCGAGCGAGCCGGCCCGGCGGTCGCGGTACTCGGCGCCGACGGCCTGTGCCGCGTCTTCGATCAAGAAGAGATCTTTCTTCTTGGCGAGCTTGAGGAAGGGGGCCATGTCGCAGCATTTCCCGGTCAGGTGGACCGGCATGACGGCCTTGGTGCGCGGGCTCAGGGCTTTCTCGACGGCGGCGGGGTCGATCAGCTGGTCCGGGCCCACGTCGGCGAAAACGGGCTTGGCGCCGGCGAGAGCGATAGCCGCGGCCGAGGCGATAAACGAGTTGGGCGCCGTGATGACCTCGTCGCCCGCGCCGATCCCCAAGGCGCTCAGGATGAGCACCAGCGCGTCGGTGCCGTTGGCGACGCCGATGGCGTGCTTGGTATGGCATAGTTTCGCGAGATTCTTCTCGAAGGACTCCACCTCGCGGCCAAGAATGTATTCGCCCTGGGACAAGGTGCGGTCGAGCGCCGCGATCAGGCGGGTTTTCTCTCCCGAGTACTGGCGCGCGAAATCAACGTAGGGGACTTTCAAGAATAAAACTCCTTGACGCGGCCGATCATGTATTGGACCTCGTCGTCGGTCAGGTGCTGGTGCGCGGGCAGGGTGATCGTCGCCTTGGCTTGGGCCTCGGCGACCGGAAAATCCCCGGCCTTGTAACCGAGCGCGCGGCTGGCCGGCTGGAGGTGTAGCGGCCGCGGGTAGTGGATCTTGGCGTCAATCCCGTTTTCCAGGAGATGGGCCAGCAAGGCGTCGCGATCCTTGGCGAGGAACTGATAGAGGTGATAGACGTGGCGTTCCTTGTGGTCGCGCCGCGGCAATGCGACGTGCTTCGAGAGCGAAGCGAGGCCCGCGTCGAGCTTGCGGGCGTTTTTGATGCGCGCCTCGGTGATCCACTCGAAGTCGTTGATGAGGCGGTTGCCGACCACGGCCTGCAGGGAGTCGAGCCGGCTGTTGTAGGCGTAGAAGGCGTACTCGTCGCGGTTGGACATGCCGTGGTTGCGCAGCAGGCGCAGCTGGTTGCGCGTCGCCTCGGAGTCGGTCGTGATGATGCCGCCGTCGCCCCAGACGTTGAGGTTCTTGAGCGGATGCAGGCTGAAGCCCGCCGAGATGCCCATGGTCCCGCACTTGCGGCCGCCCACGGCGGCGCCGATGGACTGGCAGGCGTCCTCGACGACCGGCAGCTTATAACGCGCCGCGATTTTCAAGACGGCGTCCATGTCGGCGGGCTGGCCGCCCCAATGCACGGGCAGCAGGGCCTTGGTCTTCTTGGTGACGGCGGCCTCGATCTTGCTGGGGTCGATCACGAAGCGGTCGTTGCAGTCGACGAAAACGACGCGCGCGCCCGTGTTGGCGATGGCGCCCGCGGTGGCCACGAAGGTGTTGGCCGCGGTGATCACCTCGTCGCCGGCGCCGACGCCCAGGGCCTTGAGCGACAGAAACAGCGCGTCGGTGCCCGAGCCCACGCCGACGGCGAAGCGCGAGCCGATCGCTTCGGCGAAGCGCCGCTCGAACTCGCGCACGGGAGCCCCCAAAGTAAAGTCCCCGGTCTTGACCAAGGCGCGGATATCGCCGAGGGTGCCCTCGATGTCGGCGAACTGGCGGCCGAGATAGGAATACTCCACCTTCATCGCGGGCGTTTTCGCCGGCGCGGGCTTCTTCGTCGTCATCTTCATGGGTTCTCCTAGTCCAATAGTACGCGGTTGCGTCTCAGGAAATCGGCGCCGACGCGCGAGGGGTAGCCGGTGATCTGATGCCCGGTCGGGAAGAGCGCGCGGTAGCGCCTCTGGAGCTCATCGTCGTCGGCTTGCGGGTCCCAGGTCCCATCGAGGCGGGAGTTCATTTCCTTAGTCAAGCCTAGGACTTCCTCGGCTGAGTTTTCCACGACCTCGAGTCCGGCGTTCCGAAACAGCTTGTCGTCCTGCCAACGGTCTATACCCTTCTCGACGAGTTCGGAGAATGTTGCGAGTCTTCCGCTAGCGGTATCGCGATATTTCTTCGGGATGAAGATGTCGCCTGGGCGCCATAGGGCGTACCCGAGCGGGCTGTAGTTTGCTGCCGCGGTCGGAACATTGAAGCAGGGGGGGACGCAGACGGCTCCCGCGGTATTCCCGATGTAGAACTTGCAATGGGCCAACAGGTACATGTCCCCGAAGTCCGAGCGAAAACGAGTCGCGTAGTCGATGACCTTGGGATGCCGGGGCGAAACCCGCTTTTCGACCACGCTGCCCATGCGCAGGGCGTAGATACCCATGGCGGCCAAGGCCTCCGCGGCGGGCAGGTAGTTGGCGATGTCGCAGTCCCGGTAGTCGTGCCCGGACCACTCTTCGCGCGAGTTGTGGGAATGCATGACGTCGAGGTAGGCCTTGTCGCGGGCGTGGAAGCAGACAAAAGGCGCCCCTTCCGGGATGCCCATCTCGGCGAGCAAACGCTGGCCGCGCCGCTCCTCTTCGGGCAGGAAGCTCAACTGGGGGCCGGCGGCGTTGAAGCTTGCGTACTCGCCGCCCCAATACGGGAAAATCTGGTGGAAGCGCGTGCCTTTGACGAAAGGCAGCAGACCGTGCTTGTAAAAGCGCAGCAGCGTCGTGGATTCGGTCGCGAACAGGCGCCGCTGGATCATGGTCAGCAGCTGGCGGTTGGCTGGCGTCCCGGAGAACATGATCGAGACCTCGCGTCGGCGCTCCGGTTCGGCGGCGCGGGCGCGCAGATAACTCTCCGTGTTCAACGCGAGGTGTCCGATTCGGTCGTAGTTGAGCAGGCCGACGCGGATGAGCCGCCAAGGCTCGAGCAGCCGCATGAGAAGATACGCGGCGCCGCCCGCCAGGAGCAGCAAGGGCTTCAGGGTCCAGAGGGCCAGTTCCTTGAGCCTCTGCCGCGAAGCCGCCGCCGGGCCGGCGGGAGACTCGTTTTGCGCCGCAGGGGAGCTCATTTTTATCGAGGCAATGGAGGTCTCGGCCATCTACTTGGAGGTCGGACCCAGGTCGTGATAGAAATTCTGCTCGCGCTGGAACATGAGCCGCAGATCGGAGGGCTGGCCGAGGACGCCCGAGCGGCGGATGTCGTCGGGCAGCTTGGAGTAGAGGTCTTTGGCGAGCAAATGCCGCAGGTAGGGCTTGAGCGCCAGGGATCGCGCGTAGAACGCGGAAGCTTGCGAAAAGCGTCCCGCGCCGAAATAGACGTTGCCGATGAACTCGTAATGAAGGAAGGCGCCGGGACGCGCCTCGGCCGAGTTCCGCAGGCACCGGTCGGCGATCTCCGTCAAGCCGGCCTGCAGCGAGAGCCTGCCGAGCAGGCCGAGGCGGAAGTAGTCCGCGGAAAATCTCTTTTCGGAGGCCGTGATTCGCGCGAGCGCCTCGTCCCGGCGGCCAAGTTCCAGAAAGAGGAAGGCCTGGGCGATCTCGTCGTCGTCGTTGACGCGCTCCCGCGCCTCTACGATCCTGGTGAGCCCGGCCGCGCGGGCGTGGAGGGTCTTGCCGGAGGACGCCCCCAGGACGCCTAACGCGATGGCGGCCGCCGATTCCGGCGACCGGGAGAGGGCCTCCGATGCGGCTTCTAGAGCGAGGCCGTCGTCGCCGGCGCGCGCCGCGGTCCTGGCCAAGGAGGTCCAGCGCACCACGTCGTCGTCGGCGCCGGCCTTGGCGGCGGCCAACAGGCGCCGCGCCCTGGCTGCGTCGCCGCAGGCGGACTCGAGCTCCGCGCGCTTGAGTTCGACGTAGTAGTCTCCGGATTCAAGCGTGTCGAGCCGTTTGAGCAGGCGCGAGGCTTCCCCGTCTTGACCGAAGCGCCGCCAGAGATGGGCGAAGCGGACCAGCCAGAACGGATTTTCCGATTGGGCCGCGCAGCGCCGCAACAGATTGCTCGCGGCTTCGTTCTGCCGCAGGGCGAAGAAAATCGAGGAGAAGTAGGCGGACCAGAACTCGGAGACCGCTGTGTCGCCGAGCAGTGGCTCGGCCGCCGCGCATTGCCGGGCGGCCAGCTCGCCCAGGGCCTTGGCGCCGGATTTCTCCTCGGAGGCCGTCCTCATGAGCTGCAGTATGCCCGACTGAAGCCGCCAAAGCGCGTCCATGTGCCTCTGCTTGAAGGCCTGCGACGCCGGCGCGATGGGAGCGGCGGTTTTCACGGCGGCGAGGTAGGCCTGGTGCGGGAAATAGATGGAGTCTGTGAGCGTCGCCACCAGATTCCCTGAGACGTCGGCTCCATGCGCCTTGAGCGCGGCCGCGATGAGCGGCACGGCGCCGTCGGGCCGGCACCGCGCGGGCAGCTGCGAGAGCTCCGAGACCAACGCGGCGTTGTTCGAAAGCCGGCCCGATAGAAAGCCGTTCCAGAGGACCCGCAGGACCAGCCGCCGGGTCTCGATGTCTTCAGCCTTGGGGACGCGCTGATAGACCAAGCGCGCCTGCTCGCAGCCGCAGGCCTCGAAATCGGGCGAGATCTCGGCCGATTGGACGCGCCAGCGGCCGTCGAGCGGGTACTCGGAGGGTTCCGCCACCGAACCAGTGGCGTGGCCGTAGTGATTCTGGAAGAAAAAGATCCCGCCGTCGGACATGTTGCGCTGCATGTAATCGATGTAAAGGGAGATGGCGTCGACGTTCATCTCCTGCATCGAGTCGATGTTGACGGCGACGTCGAAAGGGTAGTCCTGGCTGCGCAAGGTGTAGGCGTTGACGAAATTCACGCCGCCGGAGACAGGTTCGACGCGAGCCTCGCCGGCCTTGAAGGTCGTCGGCATCGAGGGGAAGGTGCCGCGCAGGTACCATTCCTGGAGCATCAAGGTCTCGGGCAGATCGACGGCATAGAAGGTGAGCCTGTCTCCAAAGTAGCGGCGCAGCAGGTAGGCGACGCCGCCCATCCCGCCGCCGATCTCGAGGACGACGGGCCGCTCGATGCCGCGCTCCTCGATGGAGTGGATGATCTTGGAGGCATAGAAGATGTGGTGGACGAAATTGCTGCTGTAGTAGCGCCCGTCGAGGCGCAAATCCCGACGCGGCTCGCCGAATTCGTCCTCGCCGTAGGCCACCAAGCGCAATGCTGCGGGATCGTTCGGGTCGAGGATCGTCTTGTCGATCAGGTGATTGGAATCGTCGATCCAGCCGTTGACGCGATTGCCAAGCGCCAGCATCCGGCGCATCGCGGGAAGGGGAAAAATGCGGCCTTTTTGCTTGAGGGTGTGGTCCCATGTGTCGGAGAGATATTTCTTCTCCACATGGCAGTCCTTGTAGTGGGAAACCACTTCGTCATAGAGCGGTTGGCTGCCCTTCTCGATGGTTTCTTGGCTCATAGGCTGTTCAATGAATGAACATTTTACTTCTTTCCAAGCTGGTCAGACAAGGCGTTCTCGCCGTGAAAAGGGCGAAAATTCTTGTTTTCTTGTCGTTTTTGGCGTATAATATACAGATAGCGCCCTCCAAGAGTTGATGCGAAGTTCCAATCGGTCCGCCGCCCCCACGAAACGATGACCAAGCCGAAGCTGATTTATTTGGCAGACCTGACCCATACCTGCCAGAGCGTGGCATCCAACGTTTTTCCGTTCGGCATCGGCCTTCTGAACTCCTACCTGAACCTTCAAAGAGAAGGGCAATACCGGGTCGAGCTCTTCAAATATCCCGCCGATCTCAACGAGGCCCTCAAGCGCGAGATGCCCGACATCATGGGCTTCTCGAACTATTCGTGGAACGTCATCATTTCCAGCGAGTACGCCAAGAGAATCAAAAAGGATTCCCCGAAGACGACCGTCATCTTCGGAGGCCCCAATTACGGCATGACCGACCTCGAGGTCGCGGCCTTCTGGGCTCGTTTTCCGTGGATCGACTTCCACGTCGTAAAGGAAGGCGAGAAATCCTTCGTGGGACTGCTCGACGAATTGGCCGCCGCCGGTTGGGACGCCAAGGCGCTCCGGAGCACCGGCAAGCAGCTTCCCAGCGTCCATTATCTCGAGAAGGGCAAAGTCATCCAGGGCCCCATCCTGCCGCGCATCACCAATCTGTCGGAAGCCGGCTCGCCCTATACTCAGGGCTTGATGGACAAGTTTTTCGACGACGTCTTGATCCCGATGCTCCACACCACCCGCGGCTGCCCGTTCTCCTGCACGTTCTGCGCCGAGGGCAACTCCTACTACAACAAGGTCGCCCAGCAGGATCTGGTCCAATTCGAGGCCGAGCTGGACTACATCGCCCAGCGCGTCAAAAAGATCGAATGGCTCTGGTTCACCGACGCCAATTTCGGGATGTTCGCCGAAGATATCGAGAAGGCGAAGATCATCGCCAGGACCAAGGAGAAGTACTCCTGGCCCAAGCGCGTCTTCTCCGCGACCGGCAAGAACCGCAAGGAGCGCGTCATCGAGGTCGCCGGCATCCTCCAGGGCTCGATGACCTTGTTCGCCTCGCTCCAGACCACCGACGAGCAGATCTTGAAGAACATCAAGCGCTCCAACATCTCCCAGGACGCGCTCAACGAGATGGTCGCCAAGAGCGAGCGCGCCGATTCCGAGACGCTGACCGAGCTCATCCTGGCCTTGCCGGGGGACACTGTGCAGACGCATCTTCGGAGCCTCAAGGACTCCGTCGACGCCAATCTGGGCAACGTCCGCATGTACCAGATGATCCTTCTGCCGCAGACCGAGATGTCGACGCCGGCCAGCCGCGAGCAGTACGGGATCAAAACGAAGTATCGCCTCCAGCAGCGCAGCTTCGGAAAATATTCCTATCTCGACAGCGAGCTCGTCGCGGCCGAGAATGAGGAGATTTGCGTCTCCACCAATACGATGTCGTTCGAGGACTATCTAAAGTGCCGCGAGGCGGATTTCACCGTCGAGATCCTGCACAATTCCGGCATGTTCCTCGAGCTTATGGGGCTCTGCCGTTGGGCGGGCCTGTCCTGGTTCGAATTCATCTATCGGGCCTACCAAGCGATCCGCTCGAGCGATTCGGAGCTCAACAAGCTTTACGACGGATTTCGCCAGGATTCCGTCCGTGGGCTCTGGGATTCAGCCGAAGAGCTCGAGGCTCACGCGGCGGCGAACATGGGCGAGCTGCTGGCCGACGAGGGCGGGACCAACGAGATCGTCAAGGGGAAAGCCACCGCGGTCTTATCCTACCAGCGCGAGCTGCACGATCTGCTGTATTCGGAAATGGAGAAGGTCTTGCATGAGAAGGGCTTGGGCGGAGGCGTGCTCGCCGAGTACCTCGGCGAGATCAAGCAGCTGAGCCTCATGCGCAAGCAGGACTTCCTGCAGACCGACATGGCGTTCACTTCGACCCTGCATTTCAACTACGAGGGCTTGAGCGACTCCAAATTCCGCCTCGACCCTGAGAGCGTCTGGAGTTCCAAGCCGGTGAGCGTGCGCATCCATCACACGGCCGAGCAAAAAAAGGCCATCGCGGACTACATTCACCAGTACGGCCAGGCCGTCGAAGGCGTGGGGCGCATACTGATGAGAGCCCCCATCCGCCGCCTGTTCCGCTCGGTCGACTACGTAGCCTGACCTCCTCAGCGCCGGTCGGGCTTCGGCGCCAGCTGGGGCTTGGGTTGGGGTTCGAGGGAAGAGGAATTGTCCGCCGCGCCGTGCTTCTTGAGCCAATACTCCGCTGACGGAATCTGCCACTGATAATCGACGGGCCCGCCGCCCCATTGCTTGAGCGGCCAGACCTTGCGGCCGAGCCACGGAAAGGGCGGCTGGCCTGGGCCGGTGCCCGCGAAGGACGCGGGCCGCAGGACCTGAACCCCCCAGTCCGGGAACCAGCTCTCCGCATTTCCGTCCAGCCCGGCCGCGTACGCCTCCAAAGTTCCGTCGGCGCCGATCTTGCGCGCGTTCACCGGGTTCCACCGGTTGTAGGGCGAGACGCTGACCGCGCTTTCCAGCTCCGGCCTGGTCTGGAGGGCTTCGATTCCCTCTTCGATGAGGGCGCCGGTCACCGTCGGACAATTCGCGAAGAGAACCACGAGAAGTTCGGGTGCCGACTCGCCTTTGAGGTCCTCGCGGATCGTGCGCCATCCGTGGCGCAGAAGGTGCTCGGCGTGGGAGGCGGGGTCGGCGGCCTCGGCGGGAGGGTCGATGAGGACCGCGCCGTACTGCGCGGCCGCGGACTTGACCGGAGGCGAAGAGCTCACCGCGTAGGTGCGCGCCACGCGGCTCGAGGACTTGGCGGCCATCAAAGGATAAGTGCTCAAGGGCCGTCCCAGGGCCGCGCCGTCGTTGTTGGGGAAATCGGCGGAGTCCTCGCAGTCGAGGAGCAATGCGTAGATCATTTCAAGCTCTCGACGGCTTCGAAGACCGCGGACACCGTGTTGTCCCACGAGTGGGCGCCGACGGTCTTGATCCCCTCGGCGATCAGCCGCAGGGAGAGCCCGCGCACCGACCAAAGAGTGACGATCGCCTCGGAGAGAGCGCCCGCGTCGCCGGGGTTGAACATGAGCCCGTTGCGCCCGTCGGAGATAAGCTCGGAAGCGGCTCCCGCGCGGGCCGCGATCACGGGACAGCCCTCGGAGAGCGCGTAGAGGGCCAAGGTCGGGAAGCCGTCGAGACCGCAGGGATCGATGTAGGCCTTGGCCGCGCGGAAGAACTCCATGAGCTTGGCATGCGGCATCGGCTCGTGGAAGGAGACCTTGTCGCTGATGACGAGCTGCTGCGCTCGGGCCTTGAGCGCGGGCTGTGCCGGGCCCGCGCCGACGACCGCGAGGTGGCAGTCGATGCGCAGACGCGCCATGGCCGAGAACAGGGACTCGAGGCCCGGGCGCGAGGACTCGTCGAGGTGATGGACGGCGACGAGCGAGAAGACCGGCTTGCTCGCGCGGATCGTGACAAGCGCGATCTGCTGGGCCATGATACGGTCGTAGGCGTAGGGGACCTGCTTGACCGAGCCGTTGCAGCCCCAGGCTTGGACCATGCGCGCCATGTGCTGGCTGGGGACGAGGATGAGGTCGGCTTGGAGCGCCAAACGCTTGACCTCCTCGATGGCGGGGGGCGCGGCGGCGGCGTAGGAGTCGATGAGGCGCACGGCGGTCTTGCGCCCGGCGGCCTTGGCCGCGAGCAGGGCCGCGGGCTGGAGGCTGTTGATGACGACGAGCTCGCAATCGGCGGCGAAGCCCGAGGCCGAGAGGGCGCTCAAGCTCGCCTCGAGCGGGCCGTTGGGGACCGCCTGGACCGCGGTTTCGTGGCCTCGGAGCCCGGCGCGCTTGGCGATCTCCCGGCAGAAGGCGTCTTCGCCGTTGGGCGACGTCGGGTCCGGGACGAGCAGGAGCTTCATCTCACTTTCATTGTACCCCGAGGATGGGGCCCGGTCAATAACAATGGAGCGCGGCGGCGGATGGCCGAGGCGCCCGCCTGGGAGCCCCGGGATCGTTCGTTATTTACGCCGCCGCAGAGTTGTCCACCATTCCGTTTCAAAAAGGATCGGTGGATAAGCGAGCGACTGTGGCCGGCCACAGTCGCGCCAGCTTTCTTAGCAACAACTCGACGGCAGGCCTGGAGCCAAAGCGTAGCCCGATTCGGTCGACCGCGGCAGCGGCTCGCCGCGCCACGCCTTCCACCAGCGCCGACCGGCGTCGCAGACGATGACGACCGCGCAGGCCATGATCGCGGCGGTCAAGCCCGCGTCGAGCCAGCCGATCGCCGCGGTCGCGGGATTGCGCGTCATCGGCAGGAAGTTGTCGCGGATCGAGAGCGCGCCGCCGCACAATGTGGTGAAAGTCACGAAGGCGAAGGGCCCGGCCGTGACCCAGGCGTAGCGGCCCTTGCCGGCGTTGATCAAGGCCGAGGTCGAGATCGAAAGCGCGACGCCGGCCAGCAGCTGGTTGGCCACGCCGAACATCGGCCAGATCGTCGAGATGCTCCCCGTGCGGATGAGGCCCGCCCAGCAGACCACCAGCAGTCCCGTCGAGAAAAGCGAGCCCGGCAGCCAGTCGGTCTTCTGGAATGAAGGGATGAAGCGGCCGAGAAATTCCTGGATCAAAAAGCGCCCCACGCGCGTGCCCGTGTCGATCGTGGTCAGGATGAAGAGCGCCTCGAACATGATCGCAAAATGATACCAGTAGGCCATGAGGCCCTTCATGCCCGGAAGGGCCGCGAAGATCTGCGCGAAGCCCACCGCCAGCGAGACCGCGCCCCCCGTGCGGCCGGCCACCGACTCGCCGACGGCCGCGGAGAGCTCGGGCAGGTGCACGGGCGCCATCCCGAGCGCCGCGAACTTGGCGGGCGCTACGTTGATCGCGAAGTAGTCGCCGGGCTCGAGCGCGCAGGCCGCGATCAAGGCGACCACGCCGACGAGGCCCTCGAGCAGCATGGCCCCGTAGCCGATCATGCGCGCGTCGGATTCTTTCGAGAGCATCTTCGGCGTGGTGCCCGAGGAGACCAGGCCGTGAAAGCCCGAAATCGCGCCGCAGGCGATCGTGATGAAGACAAACGGGAAGGCCTTGCCCGGCACGATCGGCCCGCCGCCGTGGATGAAGGCGGTGGTCAGCGGCATGCGCAGATGCGGCATGACGACCATCGTGCCGATGACCAAGGCGAAGATCGTGCCGAGCTTGAGATACGAGCTCAGGTAGTCTCGCGGGCACAAGAGCAGCCAGACCGGCAGCACCGAGGCGACGAAGCCGTAGGCCGCGATCGCGCTCGTGATCGAGCCCTTCGAGAGCGTCAGCGCGGCGCCCAAAGGCGTGCCCGGCACGCGGCCGCCGATGACGACGGCCATGAGCACGAGCGTCACGCCGATCGCGGAGGCCTCGGCGATCTTGCCGGGGCGCAGCTTGTACATGTAGAGCCCCACAAGGAGAGCCGCCGGTATCGTCGCGGTGATCGTGAAGGTCCCCCAGGGGCTCTCAAATAAAGCGTTCACGACGGCGATGCCCAGGCCCGCCAGCGCGATGACGATGATGAACAGGATGGCCAGCGAGGAGACAAGGCCCGCGACCGGCCCGATCTCGCGGCGCGCGAGCTCGGCGAGCGACTTGCCGTCGTGGCGCACCGAGAGGCCAAGTGCTATGAAGTCGTGCACCGCGCCCGCCAAAGTGACGCCAGCCAAGAGCCAGAGGAAACCCGGCAGGAAGCCGAACTGCGCGGCGAGCACCGGCCCGATCAAGGGCCCCGCGCCCGAGATCGCCGCGAAGTGGTGGCCGAAGAGCACCCAGCGGTTGGTCGGATGATAGTTGGAGCCGTCGTTCAAGCGCACCGCGGGCGTCGGGCGCGCGTCGTCGAGGGCCAGGAGTTTGGCCGCGATGAAGGCGCTGTAGTAGCGGTAGGCGATGGCCATCACGCAGAGCGCGGCGAAAAGAAAAGGGGCGGCGTTCATTTTTGAGCCTCGCAGCGGGCCAGGATGTCGACGACCGCCGCCCCGAGCTCGAGCGACGAGAGGTCTTTGGACTTGGCCTTGATCGCCGAGGCGAAGGCCTCGACGGCCTTTGTCAACGGCAGCGCTTTCTCGACGGCGATCTCCTCGCCCTCGTCCTTGGGCTTTCCGTACTGGTCGAGCTTCGAGAGGACCAGCGCGCGCGGCCCTTGGTCGTCGAGGGTCAGCGCGACGTCGCGCCAGCGCACGCAGAACATGCTCTCTCTTTTCTGCATGCCGTTGCCCACGCACAGCCGCGCCTGCAGCCCTTGCGAGAAATCCAGGCGCATGTCGATGAGCTCGCCTTGCTTCTGCGGCCGGAACTTCGCCTCGACGGCCTTGGGCTTCTCGCCGAGGAAATCGAGGCAGAGCGCGACGTCGTGCGGGCCGTAGTCCCAGAGCGTACGCGCGTCGGGCCGAAACGGCCCCTTGTTCCCGACGGCGGCCGAGATGAGAGCGGGCGGGCCCAGGCGCCGTGCGCGGTTCCTGAGCTCGGCGTAGGCCGGATGGAAGAGATAGATGTGGTCGACGAGCGCGAACCCTTTTTTCCGGCGCGCGAGCGCCAAGAGTTCGTTGGCCGACGCCGGCTCCATGGCCAGCGGCTTCTCGACGAGCACCGGCAGCCCTCTCTCGAGGCAGGCCGAGGCCATCTCGGCGTGAAGGGCCGGGGGCGCCGCGATGATGACGCCGTCGAGCCCCTTGTCTTGGGCGAGTTCGCGCCAATCGGAGGTCACGGCGCAGCCGGGCCCCACGAGCGCGCGCGTCTCGGGGTTGCGCGAGGCGACGGCGCTGAGCGCGAGCTCCGGCAGGGCCGCGATGGTCTTGATGTAATTGCGTCCCCACGGCCCGGCGCCGATCAGGCCCAGCTTCATGTCCCGGGCTCGCCCGTGTAGTGGGCGTCGGTCCAGCGGAAGAAGCGCTTGAGTCCCTCGTCGAGCGAGACCCGCGGGGTAAAGCCCAACGCGCGCCTGGCCTTGGTGATGTCGGGGCAGCGGCGGTTGGGCTCGTCGGCCGGGTAGGAGTCCGGATAGTCGACCAACGTGTGCTTGACCGGGCGGCCGACGGCTTTCTCGACGCATCTGACGAGGCCGAGCATCGAGACCTCGGGTTCGGGGTTGCCGATGTTGTAGGCCTCGGCGGGCGCGCCGCGCAGCAGGGCCTTGAGGAACCCCGCGACGGCGTCGCTGACGTAGCAGAAGGTGCGCGTCTGGCGGCCCGAGCCGTAGAGCCGCAGGGCTTTGCCCGCCTTGACGCGCGAGGCGAAATTGGGCAGCACGCGGTAGTCGCGCTCCTGCATGCCGGGGCCGTAGACGTTGAAGGGCCGCACCATGGAGGCGCGCGTGCCGAATTGGTTGTGATAGACGTAGCAGAGGGTCTCGCCGAGGCGCTTGCTTTCGTCGTAGCAGGCGCGCGGCCCCAGGCAGGTCACGCTGCCGCGGTAGGACTCGGGCGTGGGCACGTGCTTGGGGTCGGGGTCGCCGTAAATCTCGCTCGACGAGAAAAACAGCAGGCGCGCGCCGTCGCGCCGGGCGAGCTCGAGCATGTTCTTAGTCCCCGCGATCGAGGCTTCCAGGGTCTCGAGCGGATATTGGCGGTAATAAAAAGGGCTCGCGATCCCCGCGGCCTGGATGATGAAGTCGACCTTGACGCCGGGCGAGAAGGGCTTGGCGACGTCGTGGCGCACGAAGCGTCCGTGGGGGATGCGCGGGGGTCTCATCCCGGCCGGGCCCGAGGTGATCAAGTTGTCGAGCACGATCAGGCGGCAGGGTTTTTTAAGCGCGGTCTCGTTGAGTTGGTTGAAGAAGGCCGTGAAGTAGCGGCCCAGGAAGCCGCAGCCGCCGCAGAGGACCACGGTCTTGCCCGAGAACTCGCGCGCCTGCGCGCCCAGGCCGGCGGCGATCTCCGCGATGTCGGACTTCAGGCACAGCTCTTCCATCTTCCTTAAATGAGGCGCACCCGCACGACGTCAGCCTCGTAGGCGTCCTGGTCGCGCGGGTTGCGGGAGAGGGTCAGCCAGACCGTGTCTTCGAGGAATTTCATCGCGTGCTCGACCAGCGGCGGCGTGAAGACCAGCTGACCGGCCTTGACCAGTATCTTGCTGGGCTTGTCCTTCGAATCGGCCGGGCGCTCGTAGTACTCCATGGAACCCGAGACCATGTAGCAGTAATGCCAGTCGGTCTTGTGATAGTGGTTGGCGCGCACGACGCCTTTCTTCGAGCTGATGAGCTGGGCGCTGCGCATGAGCCGCTCGACCAGAGGCTGTATCGCGCCGCGGTCGTCGGCGTGGGCCGCCTCCAGAGGGACCAGCGGCCCCTTGGGCCACGTCGAGGGGTCGTCGTGGAAGCCCTCGCCGCTCACCTCCGGGACCCCCCTAAAAAAAGCCTCATCCCGCCATTAAATTGAATATGGACCGATAATTCAACCGTGCTATAATGGGCGAACGTCGCAAGGGGGGAGCAATGAAGCGATCGACAGGGATTCTTCTGTGCTTGACCGCGTTGTGTTGGTCGTCCGTGAGCCGCGCCTCGGGGCCCGAGGCCGTCTGGAGTTCGGCCCAAGGCTTCGGCGGGCTCATTCGCGAGTGCCGCGTCGGTCTGCCTGAGGCGCCGCAGGCGGTGGCGGGGAAGATTCTGGCCGCCGACGATTTCGTCAGCATCCAAGCTCTTTCGCAGCTGCCGCCTCCCGATCCGAAGACCGTCGCGTGGCTCGCCTCGCGCATCCCCGGGCTCAACACGGCGGCCCTGCGCGCGGTGCCGCTCGATCCCGTCGACGCGATCCTGGCGCGCGCGGCGGCGGCGCAGGCGAGTTATCTCGACATCTTCACCGACGCGGGCCTCGGCCGCGGCAAGCCCGCGCTCTACTACCTGAGCCAGGACGTGCTCGCTAGTCTCGAGAAGAAGTGGGTCTCGGGCTCCATGCCCGCGACCGGCACGGCCAAGGACGGCCGGCCCTTCCACATGCAGGCCTTGGTGGCCGGCAACGGCGCGGTCTACATCCTCTACGACCTCGACCAGTTCAGCTTCAAGGACGGCAAGATCGAGTTCAAGATCACCGACAGCGGCCGCGTGGCGGTCACGGTGCTCGGCGCCGGCGACGTCGGCATGAAGGGCGTGAGCGCCTGCGGCTGCAAGGGCCCGTTCTGCGGCTGCGCCGAGCTGCAGCGGATGACAAAGATCGCGCCCGACAAGGTCAAGGTCAAGACCAGCCGCGGCGACCAGACGGCCGACCTTAAAGCCGTGCGCCGCCGGACGGCCTTAAGAAAATAAAGCTCTCGACGTTGCCCTTGGGTCCGTGGACGGGGCACTCGTAGAGTCCAGCCTCCGATAGTCCGAGCCCGGCCAAGCAATTCCTGATTTTCTCGACGGCCAGCGCGCGGACTTTTTCCTCGTGGACGACTCCCTTGGGCGCGAGCTTGGGCCCGACCTCGAATTGCGGCTTGATGAGAGCGAGGATGTCGAAGGGCTCCTTGAGGCACGGCACGACCCAAGGCAGGACCTGCGTCAGGGAGATAAACGAAACGTCGACGACCGCCAGGTCCGGGCGGGGGGCGAACCACTCGGGCTCGAGCCGCTTGGCGTGCGTGTTCTCGCGGGAGGCGACGCGCGGGTCCTTCCTGAGGCGGTCGTGGAGCTGGGCGGTGCCCACGTCGACGGCGTAGACCTTCGCCGCGCCCCTTTGCAGCAGGCAGTCGGTGAACCCCCCCGTCGAGGCTCCCAAATCCAGGCAGGTTCGGCCTTCGATGCTCACGGGGAAATATGAGAGCGCGGCCTCGAGCTTGAGTCCGCCGCGCGAGACGTAGGGGCACGGCTTGAGGATTTCGATGGCCGCCTCGGCATTGGTGGGTGCTCCGGCCTTGACGGCGGGGACGCCTTCCACGAGCACCTGGCCCGCCATGACCGCGGCGGCGGCCTTGGTCCGCGTCTCGAATAGCCCGCGCTCCACGAGCAGGGCGTCGAGCCTCAGACGGGACTTTTTCATCCTTTGGGACTATGATATATTAACGGTGAGATGCCCGTCCTCCTTGATTGCCGCCTGGTCGCGCGGGAATACCTCGACTGGGTCGCTCGCGAAAAACTCGAGCTCGGCTTCCGGCCGGCCTTGGCCACGGTCCTCTTCGCGCCCCGGAAAAATCCGGGCAGCCTGCAATATCGGGACCTCATCCTCAAGGACGCCGAGCGGCTCGACATCGGGGGGCTGTCCTTGGAGGCGGCGGGCGAGGGCGAGCTCGTCGAGCTTCTGGGCAAGCTCAACGCCGACCCGAAGGTGACCGGCGTCATGGTCTTCTATCCGATCGGCGGACGGTTCTCCGACGAGGACCTCATGGACCTCGTCTCGCCGCTCAAGGACGTCGAGGGCCTGCACTCGCTCAACCTCGGCTACCTGATCAAGTACAAGCGCTTTCTCGACGAGACGCGCGGCATCAAGTGCGTGGTGCCGGCCACCGCCAAGGCGGTCGTCAAGACGCTCCAGCATTTCAAGGTGCGCCTCGAGCGCCAGTTCGTCGCCATCGTCAACAACTCGATGCGCGTGGGCAAGCCGCTGGGCCTGATGTTCGAGAACCTCGGGGCCACGGTGGTGGAGTGCTACGACAAGACGCGCCTCGAGGACCTGCGCGACTGCGTGCGCCGTGCCGACGTCGTGGTCTCGGCGGTCCCCGATCCGAGCTTTGCGATCGACCCGAAGTGGATCAAGCCGGGCGCGGCGGTCGTAGACGTCTCCTACCAGGGCAACATCGACGTCGCCGCGCTCGATCCAAACGTCGCCTACGCCACCGCGCCGGGCAACCGGATCGGCCAGGTCACGCGCGCGATGATGTTCGTCAACCTGATCTACTGCGCGCAGAACTTGAAGAAAGGGAAGGACGCCGAGTCTATCGGAAGGGGTCTGCCGGCAGGTCTTTGAGCCTGTTCCAGAAGCGCGCCAGCGAATCGGGCGCGAGCCTGCGCCACGACACCTTCTTCAAGAGCCAGTCCCGCAGCTTGTCGAGATCGTCGGTGTTGATGAGGTCCACGCCGGCCGCGTAGAGCTCCCCCCAGAGCTCCTCGTTGGCCGGGATGCCGTAGAGACGGAGCTTGCGCCCGCGAGCGTGGGCCTCGTCGACGAAGCGGCGCAGGCGCTGTCGGCCTTGCGGCGAGAGCTCCCCGTGCCACTGGAAATAGGAGCTGAAATCGTCGCTGATCGTCGGGTAGAGAGTCTTCTCCGGCTCCCGGACGTCGTGAAAGTCCCCGTCGATGCCGGCAAGCCGCATCGGTTCGTCGCGCAGCATGGCGTTCGGCCGGTGGCCCGTGATCGAGATCGTGACCGCGGCTTCCTTTATACGGTCCCCGTAATACACCGTGAGCATCTCGCGGTAGCCGCCCAGGATCTGGCGCAGGGCGGAGTACGACTCCTCTCCGTTCGACTTGAACTCGATCATCAGCAGGAAGCCCTTGGGCCCGCCGCGGTAGACCCGGCCCCCGTTCTCGCGCACGCGCCTGAGCAGAGGATCGAGGTAGAGCTTCTGCAGGGTCGCGCCGGGCCGCACGTCGCCGCCCTTGTGGCCGACCAGCAGCTCCTGGCCGCGCAAGTGGACGTCGGCCTCGACGCCGAAAAAGCCCCGGTCCAAGGCGTCGAAGAGGGGGCGCTCGTGCTTGTAGTCGTTGTGGGAATAGGCGCGCAGGAGCACCGCGGGAGTGGGAGCCGAGGCGGCGGAGGCGGCCAAGACGAGAGCGCAGAGCAGCGACGCCATCGCCAAATTATAGCACGCCGAGCTTGGAAAGCTCGCGGCGCAGGTTCGTGCAGGGCCTGTTGAGGATGGCCGTGATGCCGACCTTGCGCGCCGCCTCGACGTTCTCCTTGATGTCGTCGATGTACACCGCCTGGTCCGGGGCGACTCCCGCGAGCTTCAAGGCCGCGTGGTAGATCGCGGGCTCGGGCTTGCGCAGGCCGAGCTCGTAGGAGAGCACCGCCCCGTCGACTTGGCCCGCGAAGCCGTAGCGGCTCTTGATGAACTCGTAGTGGAGGTAGTTGGTGTTCGAGAGCAGGTAGGTCGGATGGAGCTCGGCGACCGCCTTGAGCGCGTAGGCGCCCTTGCGGTCCAGGCGGAAGTAGCCGCACCAGAGCTTGTTGAACTCGGGGAAGCTCCCCTTGTAGTCGAGCTCGGAGCGGAAGCGCTCGTAGAGCTCCTGGGGCTCGATGGTGCCGCGCTCGATCTCGTCGACGATGTCCGAGGAAAAGAAATAGCGCGCGACCTTCAAGGGGTGATGGCCCACCGCCCAGGCGATGCGGCGCACGGCCTGCTTGGCGCTGACGCGCAGCAGCACGTTGCCGATGTCGAAGAAGACGGCGGGCGGCCCCTTTTTCACGCTCCCGGGTATGATATATTAACGGCCGCATGTCCGCCACCTCCCGCGAGCGGCTCGCCGACCTCGGTCTTCTCTACTGCGCGGCCGTCTGGGGCGCGACCTTCTACATGGTCAAGGGCGCGCTTTGCGCCGTCGACCCCATGGCCTTGGTCGCCTGGCGCTTCTTTCTCTCGGCGGCGCTGCTGCTGCCCTGGGTGCTTCGCCGAAGGAACAAGCTCGTTCTTCTAAGAGAATCCGCGATCCTAGCCTCGATCCTCGGCACGCTCTACCTCACGCAGACCGTGGGCCTCGCCTACACCTCGGCCTCGAACTCGGGCTTCATCACGGGGCTCTTCGTCATCTTCGTTCCTCTGTTTCTGCTCGCGTTTTTCCGGAAGCCGCCGACCCCGGTTCAGTGGGCCGCCTCGCTGCTGGCCTTGGGCGGGCTTTGGCTGCTGACCGGAGGGATCAAGGAATGCAACAAGGGCGACGTGCTCACCATCGCGGCGGCCGTGACCTACGCCGCGCATCTCCTGGCCACCGACAAGTACGTGCGCGCCGACGCCGACGCGGTCATGCTCGCCTTCCACCAATTCTGGATGACCGGGCTCTTCGCGCTCGTCTTGACTCTCGCGACGGGGAGGCCGCTCTCCGTCGGCTCGAGCGCGGCCGCCGGCACGATCGTCTTTCTCGCCGTTGTGCCGACCCTGTCGGCCTTCTACATTCAGATGCTGGCCCAAAAATTCACCGCGCCCGTCAAGGTCTCGCTGATCTTCTCGCTCGAGCCGGTCTTCGCGGCGGTCTTCGCCTGGACCTTGGGCGGGGAGACGCTCGTGCCCGCGCGCGCGGCGGGCGGCGGCCTCATCGTGGCCGCGATGGTGCTCGGCGAGCTCTCGAAGCTGAGCCTCTTGAAGGGGCGAAAAAAAGAGGTCCTGCCGGCCTGATGAAGGCGATCGGTTTTCTCGAATCGTGCTTCGCCGAGAAATTCGGCGCGCCGCGCCAGCCGGGCCTGGTGCCGGCGGCGGCGGCCCGGCTCAAGATCAGGAAGGAATTCATCCCCGAGCAGTCGCTCAAGGGCTTGGGCGAGTTCTCGCACGTCTGGCTGCTCTCGTACTTCCACCTCAACACGAACAAGGCCTTCAAGTCGACGGTGCACCCGCCGCGGCTCAAGGGCAAGACCGTCGGCGTCTTCGCCAGCCGCTCGCCGCACCGGCCGAGCCCGATCGGCCTCTCGGTCGCCAAGCTGGAGAGGGTCTCGGGCGACACGCTCTATCTGTCGGGCATCGACCTCGTCGACGGCACGCCGATCCTCGACGTCAAGCCCTACATTCGGTCTTACGACTACGTTCCCCACTCCGTATCCGGCTGGGCCGGACGCGCGCCTGCGCCGACTCTCAAGGTGGTTTTCTCGCCGAAGGCGAACGCGTCGGGGAAGCTCAAGGCGCTGCTGCGGCAGATATTGAGGCAGGACCTGCGCAACCCCCGCGACCGATCTCAGCTCCAGGACGGCCGCGAGCACGAGCTGCGGCTCAAGGACTGCGTCGTGACTTTCGAGGTGCGCGGGAAGTCGGCGCGCGTGCTCAGGGTCGGGTCGCCATCGGCCAAGGCTTACGCGAAGCCGGGACGGGTTCCCCGAGAGCTGCTCTGATCGCTTCGGGGTCGTCGCTCTCCACTTTTGGTCCGTTGCTTTAAAGCAACGCCGAGCCAAATAACCGCTCCACAATGCTTCTTTTTGGCCTCATGTTGCATTAAAGCAACGGACCAACGAGGAGCGTCGGCTGAGCGGCGGAGCCAGGGCGGCCGAATGACTCTTTGAGCACCCCCCTAGGACTTGGGCGGCGTC
This sequence comes from Elusimicrobiota bacterium, assembly GCA_016194705.1. Taxonomy (GTDB): domain Bacteria; phylum Elusimicrobiota; class Elusimicrobia; order UBA1565; family UBA9628; genus PALSA-1176. The sequence continues at coordinate 162,505 of JACQAZ010000034.1, forward strand.
ATCTTCCCGTGCCCGCCGTTGCCGCCGCCGTCGCGGTAGGCCAGCAGGTTGTTGAGGATGTCGGATTTTTCCGGCACGAGCGTGATGTCGGCCTGGCCGTCCAAAGTCTTCTGCGTCTCGAGCACCTCGAACATCGCTTCCAGTATGTCGGGGTCCGAGGAGATGTCCTTCAAGGCCTGGCCGACGATCTTCGGCCGCAGGGCGGCCGCTTCCGCGAAGGCGATCGCGGCTTGCCGCTGCGCCGTCGAGGTGATAATGTTGACCTGGTTCTCGCCGTCCTGCTTGATCGCGGCCGTCACTTGGCGCAGCCGGTTGACGACCTTCTCCTCGATCTGCCGGGTCATGTTGGCGTCGCGGAAGTGGACCTTGCGGATGTAGACCGAGCCGAGCTTGTAGCCCCACTCGTGGCTCTTCGGGCTGACCTCCTCGCGCACGACCTGGCTCATCTGATGCCGCGAGCCGAGCATGTCCGCCAATTTCATGTTCGAGAGGCCGCGCACGGTCGCGTTGGAGACGTTGGCCGCCAAGGAGCCCTGCGGGTCGGCGTTCTTGAAGAGGTACGCCGTCGGGTCCGAGATGAACATCTCGTACCAAATTCCAATTCCCATCGGAGCCCCTTCTTCCGAGTTGACGGGCTCGCTTCTGCGGTAGACCTGGTCCATCCTCATGTCGAGGGTGTAGCAGGTCCCGACCCAATTGACGATGGGCGCTGCCGGGCCGATGCGGAACCACAGCCAGTGGATGCCGGGGTCGGTGATCACGTCGAGCACGTTGCCAAACAGCACGTAGACCTTGGCGGTGCCCTCGTTGACGATCGTGTAGAAGCCGAAGGCGCGCACGAGCGCGAAGAAGATCGGTACCCCGATCATGCAGCCGAAGAAGCTGATCAGCGCGGAATAGAAGAAGCCCATGTTATTTCCTCACTTCGAGCACGAACTGTTTGGCCTGAGCGAACAGCGAGAGGCGCACGTTGCGAAGGTAGGCGACCAAGGCCGAGGCCCCGCCGATCGATCTCAGCTGGGTCAGCTGCTTGGCCAGGGCGAGCAGGGGCTCGACCTCGGCCTGCGCCTTCAGGGTCTCGATCTCGACGGCGCGCTTGCTCTGCACGATCTTTTGGTCGGCGGAGGCCTGCGCCAGCGAGATCTCGGAGGAGACCGAGTTGTGGGCGGTGTTGATCGCGGCCAGCGCGGATTCCACGTCGGCGGGCGGGTCGATGCCCGTTATTAAGGAAGCATCGAGCACGATGCCGTAGCGGGAGACCGAGGACTTGCAGTCGCGGTCCATCGAGTCGTTCAAGGAGCGCAGGTTTTTGCGGATGTCGTTGATCGAGACTCCCATGACGTCGGACAAGCCCGTGCCCGCGCTGTTGGGGTCGGCGGCCACCTTGGGCGCCTCGAAGGTCGCGATCTTCTCGCGCAGGACCGAGACGAAGTAGCCCATGACGTGCACGATCGGGTTCTTGATCCCGAAGAGATAGGCGTAGAGGTTGCGCTCCGAGACCCGGTAGCGGATCTGGCCGGTCAGCCCCGTGTTGAGCTGGTCCATCGTGACGGCCTCGAGGATGGTCCCGCCGCGGTTGGCCTCGGGGGTCTCGGGGTCCATCGCGATGTTCATGGACTCGGTCGCGACCGACACCTTGTAGACCTTCTCCCAGGGCCACTTGAAATACGGGCCGCCGGGCGGGATCACGATGAGCTGCGGGTAGCTGTAGCGCGACTGCTCGTCCTTGTTGAGGGTCGCGGCCATCTCGGGGTCGCTGAGCGTGGTCACGCCCTCGATGCGTTGCGCGCGGCCGAAAGACGTCTTGACCGCGCGCTCGTTCTGGTCGACCGTGTAGAGCCCGGCGACCAGATAGTTGAGCAGGAACCACGCGACGAAGCCGACGGCCAACCCGAAAAGGACACCCATAGTGACACTTCCTTTATATCGCGGAATTTGCGTCCGGCCGCAGTTTAGCTCTCAAAGGACGGCGCGTCAAGGCCTGGATAGCAGGGCTTCCATGACCTCGAGGAGCTCGTCGGGAGTGCCGGTCTTGACCACGAAGTGGTCGGGCTTGGCCTTGTCGACGATCTTGAGCATCTCGCCGGCCATCGTGGTCAGTATGATGACGGGCACGGCTCCCAGGCGGGCGTCGGCCTTGAGCTTGGCGCAAACGGCCATGCCCGTGGTGTCGCCGAGCTGGTGGTCGAGGATGAAGAGGTCGGGCCGGCGCTTGGCCGCCGCGGGCAGCACGTCGCGCCCGCGGGAGCACATCTTGAGCTCGCAATAGTCTTCGGCCGAAAGCCAGCGCGTGAGCAGCTCGCGCCAGCCCTCGTCGTCTTCGGCGACGATCACGAAAGGTCGCGGCATCGGACTACAGTGTAGCGGCTGTGCCCCGCCCCGTCAAGACCGCGGCTTGCCGCAGGGCGTCTGGAAGCGGAAATAGCCGGGGTCGGGCGTCACGGGGACCCAGCGGTCGCGGCCGGGCGACGCCACGACGCCCCATTCGGTGGCCTCCTCGCGGCCCTCGAGCAGGAAGCGCGCGCGCACGCTCCAGAAGTAGCGGGCGCAGGGCGCGAGCTCCTTTTGGAACTGGTGGCGCGGTTCGGCGATCCCCGACTTTTCCTCGACGAGCGCGCCGGGGCTGCCGTTCTCTTCGCGGTAGACCTTGACGTCGTAGACGACCCACTTGACCTTGGCGAGCGCCGGCTCCGCGATCGGGAGCCCCGCCTCGTCCCGCGGGGGGAAGTCCTCCCAGCGCAATTGCGGGCGCGTCGAGTCGACCAAGGTGAACACGGCCTCGCTTCCGCCGCCGCTTCGCCGCAGGACCTCGGGATACGAGGGGCGCAGTCCGTAGACCGGGGCCTTGACGGAGCAGGCGGCCAGGAAGGCCAGCCCTAGGAGCAGCGCGGACGGAGCCTCACGGCCGCGGAGCCGCATAGACGAGGAAGATGTCGTCGGCGGCCTTCTGGGCCAGGGCCTTGAGACCTTCCTCGAGGTCCCGGTGGACGGCCGCCGCGTCGTAGCGGGTCCACTCGTTCATCGAGCGCTTGGGGCTGCGGTACTCGAGCTTCTGGTCGTAGAGCGAGCGCCCGTAGGCCGGCTGGATGAGCCGCGCCCGGGCCCTCAGCACGAGCGCGGGATCGGGATCGACCAGCGAGCTCTTGGCCAGCACGACGCGCTCGACGCGGACCTCGAGCCAGGTCGGCGCGGGCTCGTCGGCGGAGGCGGAGAAGGTGTAGCCCTTGAGTCGCGAGACCCGCTTCAAGAGCTCCGCGCGCAGGCGCTCCTGCAGCTGGGCGGCGGCCAAAGTCTTGGCGATGGCGGGATCGGTATCGGGCGAGAAGCGCGACTGGGCCACGGCGATGATGCCGTACTCGGCGCGGGTTTCGGGCGTCGGCGAGGGCAGGCCGCGCGAGGGCTGGGCGGCGGCCAACGACGCCAAAGTCACAACCCCGCAGACGAAAGCGATCGAGTCTCGGCGCGCGTTCTTCATGTCGTTCCTATAATATGCCGCGCGTAGATGACAATTGCCATAGGCCGCTGGTCAGGCCTTGTCAGAACGGGTCAGAGGGGGGCCCTAAAAACAGGATCGCCCCGCGCTGTCCGCGCGGAGCGTTTCCTGGTGGTCTCGTCGAATCTGTTGTCGCCCTTGGTGCCTGACCGTTGTGCGCCTCTGGGGATATTCTAGCAGACCTTCACCGAAAATTTATTTCGGAGATGTTACGGCCGTCTGGGCCTTGCGCGGCAGCGCAATCCGGCTATACTAGAGAGCAGGCCGTTGTCGTTGTGAGTTCCAGCCCTGATCCGCCACGGACCAGGGTCTCCTATTCCCCGCAAAGGAGGGCTCATGGGCCAGCTGACGAGAAGGGGACAAGACGCTCCTGCGATGCCGCACATCGTGCTCGACCTGCCGCTTTTCAAAGACGGGCGTTTGGTCGGCGTGGCGCGCCGAGCGCGCTGGCTGGCCTGGCCCGCGGCGCTCATACGCGGGACCCGGATCCTCGTCGTCGACGACGACAAGGAGACCGCCCGCCTGATGGCGGCGGCGCTGCGCGCCAAGGGCTACCAGGCGGCCTGCACCTTCGACGGGGTCTCGGGGCTGGCCGCCGCGCGGGCCCTGCTGCCGGATCTGGTCGTGCTCAACCTGACGATGCCCGGCCTGACGGGCTTCGACGTCCTGCGCGAGCTGCGCGCCGACGGGGCGACGAGCCACATCAAGGTCATCATCACGAGCGCGGGCGCCAAGATGGAGGTCCTCGCGGCCGCCGCCCGGGAGCTGGGCGCCCAGGATTTCCTGCCCCTGCCCGGCACGCCCGAGCTGATGCTCGCGATGGTCGAGAAAGCGCTGGCGCCCGGGCCCTTGCCGGGGTAAACTGGGGATGTGAGGCTCCGATCCTTCGCCGCGCCGCTGACGGCCTTGCTTCTGTGCGCCTGCCCGTACGAGCAGAAAAAGCCCAAGGTCATCGAGCGGAACTATGTCGGCGGCGGGGCCGCGGCGCACCCCGGCCTCGAGCAGTCCCCGGACCGGCAGATGGCCGACGCCAACCGTCCGCCGCCGATGATCCGGCCGCCCGACGCGAAATCCGGCCGCAAGCGCCGGCGCCGCCGCGCGCAGGCCGAGATGGAGCTGACCGCCGAGGACATGGGGGCCGACGACGACGTCGACGACTCCTCAGGCACCGCCAAGGACAAGGCCGAGAAGCCCGAGCCGGAGCCCGAGGGGCCGCTGGTGCAGCGAAAATCCCAGAATGCCGACGCGGCCGCGCCCGAGGCCAAGGTCGACGTCTCCAAGATCAAGGCCCTGCCCGTGGTGCACGGGCGCGTCAAGTTCCCGCCGCCTCCCGAGGGCGACGCCGACCAGGAGGAGCTCGACGACGCGATGGCGGCCAAGAACACCAAGATGAACCTGCCCAAAGAGGGAGCCTTGAAGATCGGCTCGGATGGGGGGCTCTCGGTCGACCCCTCGTCGCTGGGGTCCTACCACGTGCAGGTCTCGACCTCGGCCTATTTCCGGCGCAACCTCATCGACCAGGTCTACGGTTTCGGCTCGGACATCCACCTCGAGGACGACGTCGAGCAGGCGGGAGGCAAGACGGGCAAGTACTTCATCCGCTGGGCGCTCATCGATCTCTTGGACATGGAGCACCCCTTCCATAGGCCCAAGTACTTCACCTATATCGCGCCGCTTCCGGCCGAGGATTCGGGGACTTCCGCAGCGAGGCCAGGCGCGCCTTCGCCTCGGTGAGCAGTTCCGGCGCGAGCTTGGCCTCCAAGGTCTGCGCCATCGCCGACGCGTCGGCGTCGCCGCGGTCGGCGGCGCGCGAAAACCACGCGTAGGCCCACGGCGTGTCCATGACGACGCCGTCGCCGTTGAAGTACATCGTGCCCAGAGCGAACTCGGCCGCCGGCGTGCCGGCGGCGGCGGCCTTGCTCATCCAGGCGAAGGCCTCGCGGTCGTCCGGCGAGATCGAAAGCTTCTCGGCCGAGACCGGGCCCAGTATGTCGTCGCGCGCCGAGCGCGCCTCCTTCCAATACAGGGCGCCGAGCACGGTCTGCGCCGAGGGCTCGCCCGCGTTGGCCGCGCGCAATAGGTAGCCCGCCGCGGACTGGGTGTCCTGCGCGATCCCCTGCCCCGCCATCGACATCATCGCCAGGCGAAACAGCGATTCGGGCACGTTTTTCTGCGCGGCCCTCTGATACCAGCGCGCGGCCTCGACGTAGTCCTGGTCGGTCCCCTCGCCGTGGTCGTAGAGCGCGCCGAGGTTGTTGGCGGCCTCCGCCGAGCCCGACAGCGCCGCGGCCTTGTAGAGCGCCAGAGCCCTTTTGGCGTCCTTGGGCGCGAGCTTGCCCTCGGCGTAGATGCCGGCCAGCGCGAACTGCGCCTCTGGGATGCCTTTGGCCGAGAGCTCGCGCAGGGCCTTGAGGAAGGCCTTGCCGTTCCTGTCGTCTTGGTGGTCGACCACCGCGAGCAGGTAGCGCGCGCGCCCGTGGCCGGCGGCCGCGGCTTTCTTGAGCCACTTGCGCGCCTCCTTCATGTCCGGGCTCACGCCGCGGCCCGCGTAGTAGATGTTGCCGAGGTCGAACTCGGCGTCGGGAAACCCTTGGGCGGCCGATTGGCGCAGCAGCTCGAGCGCCTTCGGGAGGTCCTTGGGCACTCCCAGCCCCCCGGCGTAGCACGAGGCGAGGTTGTACTGAGCGGCGGCAGAGCCGGCGCCGGCGGCCGCGCGCAGCAAGGCGAAGGCCTTCTCGGTGTCTTTCGGAACGCCGTCGCCGGTCAGGTAGAGCGAGCCCAGCGCGTACTGCGCGCCCGGGTAGCCCTGCGCGGCGCTTTTCTCGAGCCAGATCAGCGCCTCCCTTAGGTCGCGCGTTACGCCGTGGCCCATCGTGTAGAGAGCGCCCACCCCGTACTGCCCGGCGGCGCTGCCTTGGTCGGCGGCCTTGCGAAACCAGAACAGGGCCTGCGCGTAGTCGGGTTTGACGCCGCGGCCTTCGTGGTAGGCGGTGGCCAGGTCGTACTGGGCCTGCGGCTCGCCGGCCTGCGCTTTCTTGAGCAGGCCCTTGAGGTCCGCGCCGCGCGCGGGGGTTGCGAGCAGAAGGAGCAGCAGCAGCCTAACCATCGATCTGGGCCTCGAAGCGGTAGGAGGGGACCTGGCGCGCGGCGAGCTTGCCCGTCGGGTCCTCGATGACCATGACGTCGGAAGCCGCGAGCTTGAAGGCGTACGGCACGGCGGCCGCGTCGTCGGCGACGATGCCGTCGAGGGCGTCGACGATCGCGACGAGGCTTTGCGGGTTCTTGCCGAGCTCGAAATAGGGCCGGTCGACGTTGACGTGCAGTCGGCACCAGCCGTCCTGGTATTCGAGCCCGAAGCCCCCGTCCGAGCCAAGCATCTGCAGGAAGTTGGCGCCGAGCGCCGTGCCGAAGAACATGGTCGCCCCGTCGGGCGTGTCGGCGAAGAGCATCAGGGCGTCGTAGGGCTTGGGCAAGGACTCGGCCTTGATCAAAGAGAGCTCATTGTAATGGGTCTGCCAGAGCATCATCGCGTAGAAATCGCTGACGTTGGCCCAGAGCGCCAGCGCGCCCTTGCGCTGAGACTTGGACTGCCAGACGACCCAGAAGGCGCCCGTGTCGACCTCATAGAGGAGCAACTGGGGCGCGCCGCGCAGCTGGCCCTGCCAGAGGCTGTTGTGCGGCATCGCGCAGACGCGCGTAAAATTGGAGAGCGCCTGCGGCGCGCCGTCCCAATTGGGGCAGCCGGCTTTCGCCAGATTGGCGCGCACCTCCGCGCGCAGGCGCGCTGTCGCGCCCGAGGTCCACCAGTAAACCAGCGCGGCGGCCCCGGCCAAGGCCAAGAGGACGATCTGCCAGGCGCTCATCGGAAAAGTGTAGAAGTTCCGGGGGCGTCGAGGCTATCCGGGGGAGGCTTTCGAGAGGGCCCGCGCCGCTACTTGGCCTTCGTCAGCCGCGCGATCTCGTCGTTGACTTCCTTGAGCGAGCGCTCGACGTCGCTTTTCTCACGCAGCCGGCGCGCCCGGCTTCGCGCCGCGTCCAGGATCGCGTCCTCCGCGTTCGAGGCCACGGGATAGGTCTCCGTGGGCGAGTTGGTCGCGTACCGGATGGCGCCCTGGTAGTCCTGGTACCTCGCGACGTCGGGCCGCGCGATCCCCGGCAGGTCGTAGTAGGCCAGGATCGCCTCGACCACCTCGGGATCCGTCATTTTCGAGATGTCGGGCTCGACGCTTTTCTGCATGGCGGCGTAAAGGCGCATGGCGATCATGCTCCTCTTGACGATCGCGTCCTGCTCCTCGATGCCGCGCTGGAGCGCGTCGCGCTGGCCCTGCAGCAGGAAGCGCTGGGAATAGAGGGCGCCCAGGGCGGTGCGGCCCAAAGTCTCCTTGGCGGAGGCCGCGGCCTTGCCCGCGTCTGCCATGGCCCGCAGGCCCGCGTCCCAGTCGGCCGCGCGCGAGCAGAGCGGGGCTAGCATGAGCCCCGCGAGAGCCAAGGTGTTGATCCGTGCTTTCATGAATCCTCCCGAGTGCGTCGGGCTTCATGATACCCGGTCTTCGGGCTTCCACCGAGAGGCCTTGGGCCCCGGGCGGCCGGGTCTTGGGTCCGTCATGCGCCGCGATAACCGCGCCGCCTCCGATTGATGGGACCGCGAAGGCCGCCTGTCAGGCGACGAGCCAGGGCCAAAGCCGGCGGTAGTGCGCCAAGACGATGGGGGGCAGTATGTCCGCGTCGCGCTTGAACTGCTCTTGGGCCGCGACGAACGGCGCCGCCTGCGCCTTGAGCTTGGCGAGCGCTTCCTCCTTGCTCAAGCCCCAGAGCTTCATGGGGTCGACGGCGCCGCTCTCGATGTCCGCGGCCTCGTCCCGGTAATGCTCGATGATCGCGTCGCGCATGACGGGGTGCAGCCGCTCGATTTTGCCCTCCCCGGTCTTCTGCCACTGCGGCAAGGAGAGCCAGCCCAGCGCGCGCTCGGCCTCCTCGACGTCGGCCCAGGGCCAGCGGAGCGCGGGCTTGGCGGGGTCCGGCGGCTTTGGCGGGCTTGGGGGCTCGGGCGGCGGGGGGTTTTCCCGGATGAAGCGGCGCTGGGCCCGTTCGAATTCCAGGACGGTCGCGGGGTCGTTGGCTTCAAGCCCGCGCGCGTGCTCGGGCTCGGCCATCCAGGCGAAGAACCACTCGCCGAAGCTTCGCTTTTTCTTGGGCTCGAAGTCCATATCCATCATTGGCCCACCAGGCGCTTGACCGCGCGCAGGAGCATGATGAAGTCGAAGGGTTTGGCGATGAAATCGTCGGCGCCGGCCTCGAGCGCCCGCTCGCGCAGGCCCTCCATGGGCGCCGCCGACATCATGATGATCCTCAGCGACGGCAGGCCCAGCCCCCAGCGCAGGACGTTGCATTGGTCGAAGCCACTCATCTTCTGGGGCAGGAAGGTGCAGAGGATGACGAGTTCCGGCTCGAACTCGCGCGCGGTCGCCAGGCCCGCCGGTCCGGTCGAGGCCCAGCGGGTCTGGTAGCCGTGGTTGGCCAGGACCTGGGCGAGCAGCTCGGCGAGCTCGGCTTGGCATTCGATGACGAGGATCTTGCCCCGGCGGCCCGCGGGGGCCTTTTGCGGCAGCGGCGCGGGCCGCGAACCGGCGCTGCGGGCATGGAACAGGCGTGCGGCGAATTCCAACAGCATAGGACGCGCCTCCACTCGGCAATGGAGCGCCGCGGGGGCGGTCACTGAGGGGGGAAAGGATGTCGGAAGGATGCGGCGTCTCGGCGTGCTGCCCCGCTGCCCGCGGCGTCTGAAGGTAAGATTATAGCCGGAAAGCTTGGGATTTCAAGACCCAGGTTTGGCGGCTAAGAGAGTATGGCTGCTAGGAATGCCTGGCCGTAGCGCTCGAGCTTGCGCTCGCCGACGCCCTTGCACAGGCCCAATTGCGCGAGCGTGGCCGGCTTGCGCGCGGCCATCTCGAGCAAGGCGCTGTCGTGGAAGACGACGTACGGGGGCACTCCCGCCTTGGCGGCAAGCGTCTTGCGCAGGGCGCGCAGGCGCTCGAAGAGATCGTGGTCGGCGGGGCCGGCAATGCTCTTGGCCGCTTTCTTTTTGCCGCGCGCCGTTGGCGGCGCCGGCACGCCCAGGCGCACGCTGCCTTTGCCTTGGCAGAGGTCACGGCCGGCCTGCGTGATGCGGCACAGCGGGTACTCGCCTTCGACGACTTCGAGGTAATCCTGCACGATGAGCTGGTCGAGCCACGAGCGCACCGCCGATTCTCCGGCCTCCTTCAATATGCCGAAGACTTGGAGGCTGGAATGGCCGTTGCGCTTCATGCGCTCGTCGGCCTTGCCAAGCAATAGATTGACGACGTAGCCAAGGCCAAAGCGCCCCTCGGTGCGCCAGGCGGCCGAGAGCGCCTTCTTGGCCGTAAGCTGTGCCTCCTCGGCAGAGAGGCCCTTGGTCTCGCCAAGGCAGACATCGCAGGCGCCGCAATTTGTAGAAGACAGCGCGTGGCCGAAGTGCTCGGCCAACAGCCGGTGACGGCAGACGGGTGCTACAGCATACCTTCCAATGCCGCGCAGCTGACGCTCGAGCGCCTGCTTGCGCTCGGGCGGCAGCGCGCCGTCCATTTCGGCCAGCCAGCGGTGCTTGGCCAAGTCGGCCGCGGCAAAGAACAGCACGCACTCGGCGGGCTCCCCGTCGCGCCCGGCGCGCCCCGACTCCTGCTGGTAGTGCTCGACGGACTTGGGCGTGTTGGCGTGCACGACATAGCGGACGTTGCTGCGGTCGATGCCCATGCCGAAGGCGATGGTCGCGACGATGACGTCGATGCGCTCGTTGACGAAGCCCTCTTGCGCCTCTTTGCGCTCGTCGGCCGGCAGGCCGGCGTGATAGGGGGCGCAGGAGACGCCTTCCTTTTTAATTCCTGAGGCAAGGCGCTCGACGTCCTTGCGCGTCTGCGCGTAGACGATGCCGCCTTCGCCTGGGTGCCGGCTCACGACCTCGAGGACCTGCGCCAGCTGGTCGCGCCGAGGGTGAGCGCGGTAGATCAGATTGGCCCGGTCGGGATGGCCGATCAATCGCCGCGGCTCTCGCAGGCCCAACTGCTCGCAGATGTCGTCTTGCACCTGCGGCGTGGCGGTTGCGGTCAGCGCCATTCTCGCGGCCTGAGGAAATAAGTCCATCACTTCCTGGAGGCGGCGGTACTCGGGCCTAAACTCGTGGCCCCAGTGCGAGACGCAGTGCGCCTCGTCGACGGCGATCAGAGTCAGGCGGCTTTCGAGCAGCTCGCTCAAGTCGCCGACGAGCAGGCGCTCGGGGCTCACATAAAGCAGTTGGGTCTTGCCGCGCTCGAGGTTCTCATAAGCCAAGCCGCTGTGGTCGGTCTCGAGGTTGGAGTGCAGGGCGTCGGCGATGAGCCCGGCTTCCCTTGCGGCGGCGACTTGGTCGTCCATGAGAGCGATCAGCGGCGAGACGACCAGCACGAGTTTTTTTTCAAGTGCGGCGGGGAGCTGGTAGCAGAGGCTTTTGCCGCCGCCGGTGGGCAGGATGATCAAAGAGTCGCGGCCGGCGAGTGCGGCGTCGACGGCTTCCTTCTGCAGGGGACGGAAGGAGGCGTAGCCCCAATGGCGGCGCAGGGCCTCAGTGGCGGACATGAGACATTTTACCATTGTCGCCGAGTCCGCGCCGCGGAGGTCTTCCGCCGGAGAGGTTGGCTGGCCGATTCCTTCCATCTTCGTAAAAAACGATACCCGCCCATGTTGCGCTTCGGCCTTGCGGCCAAGAGGCGGGGCGGGTGTGTTAGTCATATTATATACGGCGCCGCGCGTTTTGTCCACCAGGCTTCAGGTCCAACGCGGCCTCGATCTCATCCGCGCTCGGCAGTTTCCCGCGAAGGCGCTTTGGCAGTTCTTTGGTCAGTGTGTAAGTGGCCACGCCAATGGGTTTGTGGGAGTCGCGCAAGGCGTATTCGACGCTGAGCCGATTCTTGAAGCGGCACATGATGATCCCAATGCTCTGCTGGTCGTCCTTGTGCCGCATTTGGTCGTCGACGGCCGACATATAGAAGCCGATCTTCCCTACGTGCTCCGGCTTGAATTCGCCGGCCTTGAGCTCGATCACGAAGTAGCAGCGCAGGTGGAGATTGTAGAAGAGAAGGTCGAGAATGTAGTCCCGGTTGCCGACCGTCAGCGCCACTTGGCGGCCGACGAAGGCAAAACCGGCTCCAAGGGCGAGCAAAGTGCGAGAGACGTTCCCGATAAGGCCGAGCTCGACATCGCGCTCGCGTGCGCCCGGTTCGAGCGCGATGAAGTCGAGGTTGTAGGAATCCTGCAGGACTTCTTGCGCTCGCTCCGCCTGGGAGGGAGGCAAAGTCCTCTGGAAATTAGTCAGGGCCTTGCCCTGGCGCTTGTGCAGGCCGGACTCGATGTGATGGACTAGGATCGAGCGACTCCAGCCGTTTTCTTGGCATTTACGGGCGTACCAGAGCCGCTCCGTGGTTGTCTTTAATCTCTCAAATAGAGTGATGTTGTGGCCCCAGGGTATTTCTGTCACGGCCCGCGGCAGATTTGGAGATGTCGATTCTGAAGCGGGCTGCTTCAGAATTGCTTTATCCAATTCTCCCACAGCCTGTGGGAGAATTGGACCGCTCCAGGCGAGATAGAAACCGCGCATATGCCAGATGTTTTGGGGCGACAGCCCTTTTTGGCCGGGGAATTCCTTTTGCAGATCCCGCCCTAGCCGCTCCACCACCGACTGCCCCCACTTTTCGACCTTCTGGCGCTCGACGATGGACCGGCCGATGTTCCAGTACAGAGTGATGAGCCCGCGGTTGGCCGCGTAGGAGAGCTTGATGCGGGCCGTGCGGACTTGCGACTTGATCCGCTCGAGCAGTTCGCCGTAGCCGGCGGGTTTGGCCGGGGAGTCCATAATATATATACGATTGACCCCCCCAAATTGTTCCGTCTCTCGTCGGGGAGGGGCTCGGCCGTGAGGCTTTAGGCCGGCTCAAGAAGCCGGGTCTTGACCGCCGCGGCGTCCGTGCGCCGCACTTCCCAGGCGTGGCCGTTGGAGCAGGCGTAGTAGATCTTGAGCTCGGAGTAGTCCGTCAGGATGAGGGTCGAGGGGCAGTCGCGGTGCGGGCAGCGGTCGAGGAAGTCGCCGAGCGTGAACAGCTCGCCGACGGCCGCCATCGCCCACCACTCGTCGGTGCCTTCCACGACCAGGCGGCAGGGGGCGCCGGCTTTGAGGTCGTCGAGCAGGGCGAGCTCACAGGGGATGCGCGCGTTGGCGGTTTGGCCGCCGTGGGAGAGGGTGATCTTGGAGGTGAACTTGGCGGCGGTGCTGGTGATGAGGCAGGCCGTGCGCAGGCCGATGCGCCATTTGAGGTCGAAGTCGAGGTCGATCATGTGCCCAGCGCGGGCGGCGGCTATGGGGAGGACTGATGTCGGATGAGAGTGGCGGCGGCGCGGCGACCCGGACCGGCGGCGGCTGGAGGTAAGATTATAGCCGGAAAGTCTGGGATTTCAAGACCCAGGTAAGGCGGCTAAGAATTCGAGCGCTCATCGGGACGCTTGGCGCGCTGCTCCGGCGTGAATCCTATCTTGCGCGGAGCGGTTTGACCACCCTGGGTCAGTTCGGTGATGGCGTCGAACACGGTCTGGATCTTCGCGTCGTGATCGGTAATGCGGCGCTCGAGGGCTTCCATCTTGCCCGCGAGCTCTTTGTGCAGGGATAGGGTCTCGCGGATCCTGACGAAGGTCCGCACGACGGCGACATTGATACGATAGGCGCGCCGGCTGTTGAGCACGGCCGAGAGCATGACGACGCCGTATTCCGTGAATGCGTAGGGCGCATGCTTGATATGGCGTCCGCGCTTTAAGATCACAAATTGTGATCTTAAAGAATTGGCTTCTTCCAGGGTCAGCTGAAACATGAAGCCATCTGGAAAGCGCTCCCGGTTGCGTTTGACGGCCTGGATCAGGGCCCGAGGTTCCACTTCGTACAGCCGGGCAAGGTCGGTGCTGAGCATGACCTTCTGGCCGCGGATGAGGAAGATGATCTGCTCAAGCTGGGGGGTGGTTGGGTTGTCCATAATGTATATACGATTGACCCCCCTAAAAAGTTCCCGGTCTCGTGCGATTTTGCTTGAATAGTCGCGTGTCGGAAACCTGCGGCTGGAAGTCGGATTACCCCACCTTTAATAGCACTGAGCCGCGCGTCGTTCGGGCGGCCCTTGAGAAGTTTATCCGTGGCGCCTCACGCGAGCAAGTAAACGCCTGGGATGAGGAACTGCCCATCCTTCAGGACGGAACACGGTCGATGGCGGCAGACAGCCCAGAAGCAAAGCTGTATACCGCCATTCTTGAGTACAAGCTTCCTCTCGAATCACGCAGGCCGGATGTGGTGCTGCTTGAAAATGGCGCTGTCGCGGTCCTTGAATTCAAATCGAAGGAGAAGGCGCTGCTGGCCGACCTCGACCAAGTCGGCGCCTATGCTCGAGATCTGCGCTGCTATCACCGCGAATGCGCTGACAGGCCGGTCCACGCTGTCCTTGTTCCGACGGGATATCGCGACGGGCGCAAAGTGATTGATGGCATTCATGTCACGGGTCCAGGCGAGTTGTCGGGACTTCTGGAAGAAATCAGCGCGAAGGGCTCAAACGCCCTCGGCCCGGAACAGTTCCTGCGTGAAGACGCTTATTCTCCGCTGCCTACCTTGGCGCGCGGCCGCCATCACCGATCCGGCGGTCGATGCCATCTCTAAGATCGCGCACGAAGCACATGCGACAAAGACCCGGCGGCTTGTCCTATTGAGCGGCGTGCCGGGCTCTGGCAAAACTCTTGTTGGGCTTCGGCTTGTGCACGCTAAATTTCTTGATGATCTGGCCGTCGATCGTGGAGGCGGCAAGCCTTCATCCCCCGCGGTGTTCCTTTCAGGCAACGGGCCGCTTGTGCAGGTTCTACAGTACGAGCTTAAGGAAGCCGGTGGTGGTGGGAAAACCTTTGTTCGTGATGTTAAGAAATATGTTGAGAAATACGGAACCAAAAAGGGAGGCATCCCGCCTGAGCATCTTCTCGTCTTTGACGAGGCCCAGCGGGCCTGGGACGCCGCCAAGGTCGCAGCCAAGCACGATGAAAGCACAATCCTTGAGACAAACAAGTCCGAGCCGGAGCATTTTGTTGAATTTGCCGAGCGCATCCCGGAGTGGTGCGTCGTCGTTGGCTTAATAGGCAGTGGCCAGGAAATCAATGAGGGTGAAGAGGGCGGGCTTGGCCAATGGCGCAAGGCCGTGGAAGAATCCGGAGATGCCGGGCGCTGGATCATTCATGGGCCGGGATTCATGAAAAGTATTTTTTCTGGCAGCAAGGTTGCAACCCGATACGATGATGTCCTAAACCTGACGACCGAGATCCGGTATCACCTGACTCCAGACATTCACGAGTATGTGGATGGTCTTCTGTCGGGGCAACCTGCGGATAGGTTGTCGGGCTTGGCAGGAAAGCTCGCCGACAAAGGGCATCGCCTGCTTGTGACACGCGACCTCAATATCGCCAAGGGATATGTCCGGAGGCGATATTCGGAAAACTCGGAAGCGCGGTTTGGGCTGATTGCTTCCGCAAGAGACAAGGACCTGGAGAGGTTCGGGGTGATGAATTCTTGGAATTCAACCAGGCTAATGAAAGTCGGCCCTTGGTTTTCCGAAGGAGAGGGTAGCGAGCACTCCTGTCGCCACCTCGACAGGGTCGCCACGGAATTTCAAGCCCAGGGGTTGGAACTGGATTTCTCTGTGCTTTGTTGGGGAACTGATCTGATGTGGAAAGACGAGAAGTGGTCCAATGAGAAAGCGCGTGGCTACAAGAAAGGGACTCCTGTAAAGGATGCCCTGCAACTACGCGTGAACTCTTATCGGGTTTTGCTTACCAGGGGGCGCGATGGCGCGGTCATTTTTGTGCCGCAGCTTGCGGTTCTCGATGAGACGTATAACCGGCTGGTCGATTCAGGAATCCGACCGCTCGTCGAATAGAAATTGCGAGCTTCTCAGTGGACAGCTTCTGCCACCGAGCTTAACAGATCCGGCGTGACTGGAAGATTTTTTGCGACGTAGTTGTCGTCGAGATCTCTGATCCGGCTGTACGGCAAATATCTCGTTGATGATGTTACGCTGATTGCCGCAAACGTTGGCCTTTTCATCTGTCGGAACACGTCGTCGCGTCGTTCATCGGGAGCCACTATGTAAAGCGGGAACGTAAGATTGGGTGCCTGAGTTTTAAGATCAGCTAGACGCAATAACCCGGAATAGATGGACGTGGAATTCTCAATCTCAAAAGCGGAGGACACTCTTCGCCCCTTCAGCCAGAGTGTGTCGATAAGTTCAACGGTCTTTGTCGTCTCGGGGTCGAGGCCAAGATTGGGTAGAGTTTCCAGTGCCCCCTCGGAGAGTTCGACTCCATCAAATTGTTTGGTGCGATCGTTCCGAGCGACCCATACTTCATTTTTGCTCGTGAGCCCCATTTTGAGCAGGCGCCACTGAATCTCCGTGTGGGGCGAAGGGACCCGCTCCGTCTCCCCAAGAGGTGCTGAATCCAGAGAAAGGGAATGCGTATCTACCAGCAGCTTGTAGCCGGCGCTGGCATCGGGCTTCTCCCTAATTTTTTCGCCACGGTCGAGCCGAATCATGACGTCGTAAACGAGACCGTAATGTCGTTCAAATACTTGTTGGCGACCCTTCAAGATCTGCGCAAAACCCTGGGGACGGAAGTTTGATTTAAAACCAAAGAGCTGGTTGAAATCCTCCAGAGACGCCTTGATGTGCTGCTCATTGGTGATGAAGTAGACGTGCTCCCAGGTGGTCCCGGTGCTGGATTTTCCCCAAAGGTGTTCGGCAAGTTTCGCATTTTGGAATTTGTGCGCGATCTCGCCGATGCAGACGAAACGGCCGGATCGGTAAAAGAGGATGTTGTCTCCAGGCTGCATCGCGCGCCAGTTCCGGACAGAGGAGGGGCCCGGTAGGGCGCCCCAAATTGCCATCGCATCGCCCTTGTAAATCTTCTGGAGGTCGCGAGCCTCGCTGGCTGACAAGAACGGCGCAATCTCGGCCAGGGAGCGTCGACGCAGGATCGTGTCTCGATAGTGTGCCGCGGCTTCCGTTCCGCTGGCTGGGACAAAGAAAATGTGGCTCATGACAGAAAATTGTGAAGATCCGTTGGGTCGTTGGGGAGCTTCGGCGCGCGTAGCGCGACGAAGCAACGGGCCCGAGGCCCGTAGAGAAACGTGCTTGCAACGGATGGCAACGGATCTTGAACGGATCGGCGCC
>JACQAZ010000010.1 GCA_016194705.1 Elusimicrobiota bacterium
AGATGGTGATGCCGGGCGACAACATCGACATCAGCGTGGAGCTCATTTCCCCGATCGCGATGGAGAAGGGCCTGCGCTTCGCCGTTCGCGAGGGCGGCCACACCGTCGGCGCGGGCGTCGTGGGCGAGATTTTGGACTAGGGCCATGGGAGATCGCGTCGTCGTGACCATGGGCTGCATCGATTGCAAAAACAAGAACTACACCTTCCAACGCGGCAAGAAGAAGGAATTCAAGCTGGAGATGAAGAAGTACTGCCGGTGCTGCGGAAAACAGACCAATCACAAGGAAGTCAAGTAGCGTGGGCGGCTCGAATCTTTGGGGGTGTCGGTTAATTGGTTAAACCACCAGTCTCCAAAACTGGAACTCCAGGTTCGAGTCCTGGCGCCCCCGCCAGTTTTTTAGCGGCCTGAGAGCAACCCGAGAATGAACCCCATTGAAACCGTCGTCCAGTTCGTCAAGGAAGCGTATTACGAACTCCGCAAGTCCTCCTGGCTCTCGCGCCGCGAGGCCGCCGACTCCACTAAGGTGGTCGTCCTGATCGTCGCCCTCATGTCGGTCTACGTCGCCGGAATCGATTTCGTCCTCTCCATCCTCATGACGGCTTTACTGGGCAGATAAAATGACCAACACGACACTCGAGCGCGGCTGGTATGTGGTCCACACGCAGTCGGGCTACGAAGACCGCGTCTACAAGAACCTCCTGCAGAAGATCCAGACCGAGCGCCTGCAGGATAAGATCTTCTCCGTCATGATCCCGACCGAGGACGTCGTCGAGGTCAAGAAGAACAAGAAGAAGATCTCCAAGCGGAAGTTCTTCCCCGGCTACATCCTTCTCGACATGAAGGTCGACGAGCAGACCTACTGGCTCGTCAAGGGCATCGCGGGAGTCTCCGGCTTCCTCGGAGAGCCCCGGCCCACGCCTCTTCCCGAGGAAGAGGTCAAGGGCATCCTCGAGCTGACCAACACCGCGGCCGAAGGCAAGCCGCGTCCCGCCGTGCAGTTCGAGAAAGGCGAGAACATCCGGATCATCGAGGGCCCCTTCCGCCATTTCGTCGGCATCGTCGAGGAGGTCAACGACGCCAAGGCCAAGATCAAGGCCATGGTCACCATATTCGGCCGCCCCACTCCCGTGGAGTTGGACTTCCTGCAGGTGGAGAAGCTTTAGCCGAAATGAACGCGGTCATGGAAGCCGAAGTGGTCGAGCCCGGTCAAGGCCGCCCGCGGGTGCGCCTGACCCACGTCAAGGCGCTGGGCCTCTTCGGCACGGCCCTGGCCGTGCTGACCATGTTCGCGGCCTTCGGCGTCGGCCTCCTGGTGCTTTTCGGCACGACGCTGCTCGCGGCGACCGCCGCATGGCTCTTGTGGGCGCGTGTTTTCGCGCCCGAGTTCACGCAGTGGGTGTTCGGCACTCCCTACGCCCCTTTTTGGAAGCTTTTCGTCCTGTTTTTGGCAGCGGGCTCGCTCATGAAGCTCTTTCGCCCGCTAAGGAAGAGGTAACCGCATGGCAAAGAAGGTCAAGACCCAGATCAAGCTTCAGATTCCGGCAGGCGCGGCCAACCCCGCTCCGCCCGTGGGCCCCGCGCTGGGCCAGCACGGCGTCAACATCATGGACTTCTGCAAGCAGTTCAACGAGCGCACCAAGACCGCGGAGGCGGGAATGACCATTCCCGTCGTCATCACGGTCTTCGAGGACCGCTCGTTTAACTTCATCACGAAGATGCCTCCGGTGTCCTCGCTCTTGAAGCGCGCGGCCGGCCTGGCCAAGGCCTCGGGCGAGCCCAACCGCAACAAGGTCGGCAAGATCACGCTCAAGCAGGCCGAGGCCATCGCTCAGCAGAAGATGCCCGACCTCAACACCAAGGATCTCAAAGCAGCCGTCGAAATGGTCAAGGGAACGGCCCGCTCGATGGGCATCGACGTCGTTCAGTAAAAATAAAAAAGTAGACCGAGCTCCAACAGGGGCGTTCGAAGGTCACGGAGGCAGTGAAATGGGAAAGAGACTCGCCGCATTAGAGAAGCAGTTGGACGCCGCCAAGCTGTACCCCCTCGAGGAAGCCGCCGCACTCGTCAAGAAATGCGCCACCGCCAAGTTCGACGAGACCGTCGAGCTGCACGTGCGCCTGGGCGTCGACCCCAAGCAGGCCGACCAGCAGGTCCGCGGCACCGTGAGCCTGCCTCACGGCTTGGGCAAGTCGAAGAAGGTCGCCGTCGTCACGCGAGGCGAGAAGCAGAAGGACGCGACCAACGCCGGAGCCGATCTCGTCGGCGGCGACGACTTGATTGAGCAGATCAGCAAGGGCATGCTCGACTTCGACGTCCTGGTCGCGACGCCCGACTTGATGAAAGACCTCTCCAAGCTCGGCAAGGTGCTGGGCCCCAAGGGCCTCATGCCCAACCCCAAGAGCGGCACGGTGACCATGGACGTCGCCAAGACCGTCAAGGAGCTCAAGGCGGGCCGCGTCGAGTACAAGGTCGACGACTACGGCATCATCCACGTCCCGGTGGGCAAGGCCTCCTTCGAGCCCGCCAAGATCGCGGGCAACGCGCGCACCGTCCTCGAGGCGCTGCTCAAGGCCAAGCCCTCGGCCTCCAAGGGAGTCTACATGATGAGCGTGACGCTCTGCTCGAGCATGGGCCCCGGCGTCAAGCTCGATCCCAGCCAGAAGTTCTAGCGCCGTTCTCCACAAAAAGAAAGGACCCTCCGTCGCCGGAGGGTCCTTTCTTTGCTAACGCCCCTCAATCGTCAGGGACCGTTCAGGGCGACCAAGGTCCGATTGTCGTCCATCGCGTGGGCCGTGATCCTGTATTTGTCGTCGGTCGCCGTGATCTGGACGCCGGTCTTCGGATCGAACAGGTTGGACATGTTCCTCATGAACGCCCGCGGTTGAGCGCTCAATGGGGCCAGGGCGAAGAAGTTGTCGGTATAACGGCCATTCTGAAGGCGGTAGATGGTCTCCAGCTGGCCGAGCTCCTTCATGCCGACCTGGGCGTAGGCCACGTTCATGAGCCTGTGGTAGCGCGGGGAGGCAACGTTGTTCCAATACCAGAGGCCCGCCACCAAGGAAAGGCAGGCGAAGGCCGCCGCCCGCGTCAAGGCGCGCGCCGCAGCCGCCTTGGGGTGCTCCTCGATGACGACCGAGCCGACCACCATGTCGTGCCAGCATTGCCGGGCCGGGTTGAACAAAGACCATAGGAACCCGATGTCGAGGATCGAGCTCAACAGGTAGCTCGCCGAGCGCATGCCCGACTGGCCGAGGCTCAGCGGATGCCCGTCCATGTCGACGACGCGCAGGCCCAACAGACGCTTGCCCAAGGATGACCTGCCCTCGCCCGAGAAATAGGCCTGGTAGAGCAGGAACAGAAAGGTCCACAAGGCGGTCCATTCGGCCTGGTGCGCACTCGACAAGACCGAGTCGTGCCTGAAGATGAGCGCATGGGAGAAGATGTAGCCCGCCACGGCCAGCGAGAGGTCCACGGAAAAGGCGACCACGCGCTCGCTGAACGACGCCAAATTCAACTCCTTCCACTGCCGCTGATTCTCGGATTCCATAGAGATTCTCCTCCCAAAGTCCGGTTCAAATAGGCTTAAGCCCCAGAACGTCCACGCATTTCTTATCCGTCCACTCCTTCTCTTGGGCCGCAGTGATCTTCCCGGCCTTCCGGAACCCCTGAAGCTCGGTGCACCGTTTCTTGAGTAGTGTGGCCGTTCTGAAATCCGTCTCGGGCTTGACTACGGTCGGAGCCGGCATCTCGTAGGTCTCGTGGTGGTAGTCCTTGAGATAATAAGCCATCAATCTCCCCACGCAGTTGTCCACGTCCTCGCCGTGCCCTTTTCGGACCTGGCTCGGATAGCACCACCCGAATTTCTTCTGGAAGGTCCCGGTCACCTCGTCGGCGTTCTTGCCGGCCTCCTTCTCGGGCCAGTATGCGTCGAAATAGCTCTTGACGACGCCCGCGTTGACGTCCTTGATCCACTGGTCGTCGACCTTGACCGCGCCGGGCAGCCCGGCTTGAGCTCTGATCGCCTGTTTGGCGAGCGCCGCCTTTTCACCGGTGCGGCCATCCTCCGCGAACTTGGTCCGCAGCTGGCCGATCCTGATGTAGGTCTGGGTCTTCAGCGCCTGTTTCTCGTCCTGTTCGATCTTGTCGAGGTCCGCGGCCAGGTCCTCGCCCTGCTTCTCCTCGCTGCCCAAGCGATCCTGCTCCTTGGCATACCAGGCGTTGGCCTCGTCGATCGCGGCCTTTCTCTGACGGCGGATTTGCTTGACGTCTTCGCGCTGCTCGTAGGCCTGCGGGCTCTCGAAGCTCTCGCGCCTGGGCAGGGGGTATTCATTTTCGACCGCGGTCAACTTATCGCCATACTGCTTCTCGACGGCGCGGCGTTCCGCGCTTTGCTTGGCGTCTGTCGAGCGTCTGGCGTCCTGCTTCTCTTTGATCGCGTCCGCAAGGGTCTGGCCCTTGCCGCAACCCGACTGAAGGCCCGTGATCGGCGAGGGGCCCACGAACGGTCCCAGGGGCGCGGTCTTGTCCGTTTCGAGGGTCTTCGGGTCCCCCTCCTTGGGGGCTCCCACTCCCTTGAAGGCGAGGCCCAAGGCCTTGAGCTGGGCCGCGGTGGCGCCGTCGTTGATGAAAGTCTCCGCGACCTTGCTCCCCTGGGCCGCCAGATCTTCGGCTTTCGAGTCGGCCTTGACCTCAGGAAGAGTATGCACGCCGATCACCGCGGTTTTTCCCTGCCCATCGGTGACCTTATAGCCTATCTGCTTGCCGCCCTTGCCGATGTCCACGACCTCGCCGGTGGCGCCCTCGGGCATCCGCTCGGCCATTTTGTCGCCGAAGGCCTTCTTGTACGCCTCGAGATTCATATCCTTGACCTTGGCGGCCCTCTCGCCCTCCATCTTCGCGAGCCCCTCGAGATGCGACTTGAGTCCGTCTGGAGTCTTGTCCACCGTCAACGCGGCGACGCCGGTCATCTGCTTGAAGACATTCTCCATGTAGGATTCGTAATGGCTCAGCAGGTCATGCGTCTCCTTGTCGTAGTAGGCGATGGGGCCGCCTTTGAGCGGTTTGCACTCGGCATCCACCATCCCGACGCTGCACCAGTGATGAGTGATCCCGGTCATCCTTGAATTGATCTCGTTCCAGTCCGCGGAGTCCGCGGGGATCGGCTTGTCCGGAGGCGTCATCGCTCCCGCGAACTGCGGCTGGAGCTTGACCAGAATGCCGCGCAGCTTCTCGGTCTCCTGCAGATAGGCGACGATCTTCTTGCCGGGGCGCACCTGCTTGGCGTCCTTGCCCTGTCCATCGGGGCCCTGAGCGATTTCGGAGACCGCCGTGGCCTGATCGCCCGCGGAGAGGCCGGACACGAGCAGGCCGTCCTTGACCAAGGTCTCCTTCTTCGGAAACTGAACGTCGGTGACTGTGGCGACATCTCCCTTGGCGCCCTGGGCGTTGGGCTTGACCGAGGCGGCGGCCGAGCCGGCCGCAGGGACCGCGATCCCGAGGCTCTCCGCCGACTTGAGGACGTCCTCGGCCTTGCCCAGCACGGCGTCGACTTCGGAGTCGATCAAGAAAAACATATCATCGACCGTCTTGATGAGCTTGACGCGATCCTCGGGCTTTCCCGCGTCCCACTGCGCCTTGAGCTTTTTGTCCTTGTCGATCAGACTCCAGACGTCTTGATTGCAGAGCGGGGTGCCGCCCTGGCCGGCCCGGTCGGCGACGCCCTTTGCGAGCAGATCGGCATTGCAGCGGTGGGCGGTCGCGCCGCGGTCGGGTATCGCCGAGCCCGCCTTGACGATCGCAAGAGCCGGAAGAGCCGCAAGTCCGGCCAGCGCCAGCAGACAGAGGGTCAATCGCTTCATGGCTACCTCCAAAAGCGAACGGCGCGCGGATTTTCCTCGTCCCGAGGAAGATGCCGACGCGCCGTGAAAGGCCTCGGGACAACTCTGGGGTCGGCCTAGGTCCAGTGTAGACCCGGGGCCTTGATTTGTCAAGACCTGGTCAAGGGGACGGGTGGGAAGCGGCTATTCCTCGTCCGGCTCGGCCCGACGGGGAGGACGGCCCGAGGCCTCCCAGGAAAGATACGCGGAGATCAAGGCGTCGAGGTCTCCGTCCATGACGGACTGGATCTGCGAGGTCTGATGGCCGGTGCGCAGGTCCTTGACCATCTGGTAGGGCATGAAGACGTAGGACCGAATCTGGTGGCCCCAAGCGATGTCTCCCATGGCGTCGTAGTGCTTTTCCATCGCCGAACGCTTCTTGTCGAGCTCGATCTGATAGAGCTTGGCCTTGAGCATCTTCATCGCGTTGAGGCGGTTGGCGAGTTGGCTGCGCTCGGTCTGGCAGGCCACCACGAGTCCGCTGGCCTTGTGGATCAGGCGCACGGCGGTTTCCACCTTGTTGACGTTCTGCCCGCCGTGGCCGCCCGCGCGAAAGGTCTCGAGCGTGACGTCGGAATCCGAGACCTGGATGTCGATGGTGTCCTCGATGTCGGGCACGACGTCGGCCGAGGCAAACGAGGTGTGGCGCCGCTTGTTGGCGTCGAAAGGCGAGATGCGCACCAGGCGATGCACGCCGGTCTCTCCTTTAAGGAAGCCGTAGGCGTTGGTCCCGCGGACGAAAGCCGAGAGGCTCTTGATGCCCGCTCCTTCGCCCTTGAGCAGGTCGGTCACGACGACCTCGAAGCCGTGACTTTGCGCCCAGCGCGTCCACATGCGCCAGAGCATCTCGGCCCAGTCGCAGGCCTCGGTGCCTCCCGCTCCCGCGTGCAGGCTGATGATCGCGTCGCTCGCGTCGAACTGGCCCGAGAGCTTGAGGCTCGAGTCGAGCTCGGACAGGAGCCTCTGCTCTTCCGCGAGGCTCTTCTCGACTTCCTTGAGCTCCCCCCGGTCGCGGGCCTCGTGGGCGAGCTCGAAGTGCGCGGAGAGATCGTCGAGGTTTTTCTTGGCCTTCTGCCAGACGCCGAGCACCTTTTTGAGGTCGTTGAGCTCCTTCGACTTTTTCTTGGCCGCGGCGGAATCGGCCCAAAAGGCGGGCTGAGCGGCTTCAGCCTCGCGCGCGGCGATGTCTTTCGCGCGCTTGGAGACGTCGAGGAGCCGGCTCAGGCGCTCCAGGAAGTCCTTGGACTCCCGCAGCTTGGTCTCGATGTCGTTGAACTCGGCCATTTGCCTATTTTATGAAATTTGCGCGAAGGTCCGGAGGGTCTGGGCGTGCAGCGCCGCAGTATCCTTTATACATGCTGCGTAGCCGCCCCCCAAGACAACCGCGGCGGCTACGCTCCTTGCGCGGCACGCTTCGAAAACGAGCTTGTCGCGCCGCGCAAGGCCGTCTACAGTGAGCTTCAGTCCCCCGAGCACGTCATGTTCATAACAGTCGACGCCCGCTTGATAAACGACAAGTTCAGGATTATGCTCGAAGACTTTATCGATATTCTCTTCCAGCAGGCTCAAGAAAGCCGTGTCGCCAGTCCCCGCTCTAAGTCCCACGTCCAAGGAGCTCTTTTCCTTTCTTTCGGGATAGATGTCTTCCTGGTGCATCGAGAAGGTGAAGACGTCCTTGTCGCCCGTGAAGATGGCGGCCGTGCCGTTGCCTTGGTGCACGTCGAGGTCGATGACGGCGGCTCTCTTGATCTTGCCGTCGGCCTTCATCCTCAAGATGCCGCAGGCGATATCATTGAGGACACAAAAACCTTCTCCGTGGTTCCTGAAGGCGTGGTGGGAACCGCCTCCGATGTGCAGGCCGACGCCGTGCTCCAGGGCGTGGCGGCAGGCGAGGATGGTCCCGGAGACGGAGATCTGATGCGCCCCCGAGATCTCGGGTGAGAACGGGAGTTCCATGAGAGTCTCGTCGTCCAAGCTCATCTTGCCGGACAAGACCTTGTCGATCCAATCGGCGTCGTGGGCGAGCAGCAGGTCCTCCTTGGTCGGCAATGAGGGCTCGATGAGCTCGCCCTCGGTCCCCATGCTCTCGGCGACGAGGCCGAACTTGCGCGTGGGAAAAACATGATCCCCGATGTCGATGACGTACTTCGGGGAATAGACGAAGCTAGGCGGCACGGGGTCTGCGCCAGAACGCGAAGCCGGCCCAAAAAGCGGTGACCCACAAGACCATGGTGCCGAACCAGTCGCCGTGGCGCGCGTAGAAAGAACGGCGCGGGAAGAAATCCTCCGCCGCGACCGCCGCGTCCAGGCGCCCGCGCACGCCCAGATCGAGCTTGGCCGTGATGACGCCCCACGGGTCGATGACCGCCGAGATCCCCGTGTTGCCGGAGCGGATCACCGTGACGCGGTTCTCGACGGCGCGGTAGACGTTGGACTGGAAATGCTGATAAGGCCCCCAGGTGTCCTTGTACCAGCCGTCGTTGGTCACGTTGGCCAGGATGCGCGCTCCGCGCGAGGCGTCTCGCTGCGCCCAGCGCGGGAACATCGCCTCATAGCAGATGGTGACGGCCATGGGCCCCAAAGGCGTCTCCATGAGAGGCTGGCGCGGCTCGCCCTTGGTCAAATCTCCCATCAAGGAAAGGACCGAGATGTAGCGCTCGAGGAAGCGCAGCGGCACGTACTCGCCGAAGGGGACGAGCTCCCTCTTGTGGTAGACGCCCCTGAGCTTGGCGTCCGGGCCGATCAGGAAGGCCGAGTTGTAGTTGTGGGTCCTGTCGGTCGAGACCACCCCCACGAGCTGGTACGAGCCCAGCTTCCGGCTCCAAGTCGCGGCCTCCGCCACCGGCTGACCCTCATCGACCCATTCGGGCAGGGCCGATTCCGGCCAGACCACCAGAGAGGGGTTCTCGGGACGCGGCCGGGACAGAAGCTCGATGAAATTGCCGCGGATGCGCTCGACGAAGTTCTCATCGAATTTTTGGTATTGGTCGACGTCTGGCTGCAGGATCTCCACGCGCGCCGCGGACCCCGCGGGTGGACGCGAAACCAGGCACCACTCCCCGTACATCCAGGCGCCGGCGATCAGCGCCGCCACCGCGGCGAGGTTGGCGGCCGCGGCGCCGCTCGGCTCCCCGTCGTCAAGTTCGAGCCAAGCCGCCGCGACGCACGCATTGGCTGCGGCAACGAGCCAGCCCAAGCCGTGCGGGCCGAAAATGGAACCGATCTGCAGGAGACTTAGATAGCGCCATTGGGAGTAGGCCGGCAGATCGCCGGCGAGCCTCGGCGTCCAGCGTTCGGCGGCGACTGACACGGCAGTCCACGCGAGCGCCCACGCCCAGGGCCTGAGCGCCCGCGGGGACCTGGCGCAAAGCCATCCGCTGGCCGCGGCCGCGGCCGCCCACTCCAGGGCGAGGAAGCCGGCCAGGACGGCCCAGACGGCGGCCGCCGAGGCGACCTGCACGGCCGGGGAGGCCCAGGGCCCGGGAACGTGGGCGAACCGGCAGGTGTTGTAGATCCAGTAGACGACCAGGCCGTGAAAGGCGAACCCCGCGGCGAAGCCCAAGCCCGCGCAGTCCCGGGGCGTGCGCTTGAAACACAGGCCGGCCAACGGAGCCAAGGCCACCCAACCCAGGGGGCATAGGCCGGCGCGTGGCCAGCACAGCCCTATCATCACCCCGGACAACAGGGCGATGCCGAGGCTCCTTAGCCGTGGCATTTCTTGTATTTCTTTCCGGAGCCGCAGTAGCAGGGGTCGTTGCGGCCGAGCTTGCTGATGTCGCGCGGGCCTTCGTCCTTTTTGAGGATCGATTTCTTCTCGCCGTTGGTCGACGATGGGGCAGCGGGCTGCTGCGGCTGCCCGGGCCGCCCTCCCTCGATGCGCGCGGCGGGCGGCGGCGGAGGCAGGCGCGGCGCCTGGACGCGGAAGACGTACTCGACGGTCTGCTCGCGGATGCGCGCCATCAGCGCCTCGAAGAGGATGAAGGACTCCTTCTGGTATTCGATCTTCGGATCCTTCTGCCCGTAGGCGCGCAGGCCGATGGATTTCTTGAGGTGGTCGAGGTCGTAGAGGTGGCCCTTCCAGGCGCGGTCGATCATCTGGAGCAGGATCATCTTCTCGATGTCGCGAAAATTGTAGCCCTCGAAGTCCTTCTCCCGGCCGGCGTAGCGCTCCTTGACGGCGGAAAGCAAGGTCTCTTTGAGCGAGGCCCGCTCGAGCTTGGAGATCTCTTCGGGCCGAGGGCTGTACTCGATGCCGAAGGTGCGCTCGAGATAGGCCTTGAGGCTGGCCAGGTCCCACGACTCCGGATAGGCGTCCTCGGGGCAGCAGACCCCGAGCTTCTCCTGCAGGTCTTCTTCGATCATCATCTGCATCTGCTCGGAGACCGACTCGTTGTCGAGGATGCCGTTGCGCAGCTTGTAGATGACTTCGCGCTGCTTGTTCATGACGTTGTCGTAGTCGAGAAGCTGCTTTCTGATGTCGAAGTTATGGGTCTCGACGCGGCGCTGGGCTCCCGCGATCTGCCGGGAGACCAGGGGAGACTCGATGACCTCGCCCTCGGTCATGCCGAGCCTCTCCATGATGCCGGAAAGCCGGTCGCTGCCGAAAAGGCGCATGAGCTCGTCGTCAAGCGCGAGATAGAAGCGCGAGGAGCCGGGGTCGCCCTGACGGCCGCAGCGGCCTCTGAGCTGGTTGTCGATGCGCCGCGCCTCGTGGCGCTCGGTGCCCAAGACGTGCAGCCCGCCGAGGCCCTTGACGACTTCGTACTCGGCCAGGTCCTGGGGATTGCCGCCCAGGAGGATGTCGGTGCCGCGGCCGGCCATATTGGTCGCAATCGTCACCGCGCCCTTGTGGCCGGCCTGGGCGATGATCTGGGCTTCCATCTCGTGGTACTTCGCGTTGAGGACTTGGTGCGGTATGCCCACCGTCCTGAGCATCGCGGCGAGCTTCTCGGACTTCTCGATCGAGCGCGTTCCCACGAGCACGGGCCTTCCGGCCTTCCAAAGCTCCTTGATCTCGGCGACGATCGCGTTGTATTTCTCGCGCTCGGTGCGGTAGATGAAGTCCGGCTCGTCCTTGCGGACCATCTTGTTGTGCGTCGGGATTTCGTAGACGCTGATGTTGTAGATCTCGAAGAACTCGTCTTCCTCGGTCATGGCGGTGCCGGTCATGCCGCCCATCTTGCGGTAGAGCTTGAAGAAGTTCTGGAAGGTGATCGTGGCCAGCGTCTGGTTCTCCTCGCGCGGCGCCAGATTCTCCTTCGCCTCGACGGCCTGGTGCAGGCCGTCCGACCAGCGTCTTCCGGGCATCAGGCGCCCCGTGAACTCGTCGACGATGACGACCTCGCCGTCCTTGATCACGTAGTCGACGTCGCGGTGGTAGAGATGATGCGCGCGCAGGGCCTGGGTGATGTGGTGGACCCACTCGCCCTCCAGGTCGTCGTAGAGGTTGGCGATGCCCAGCAGCTTCTCGCACTTCTGGATGCCATCCTCGGTCAAGATCGCGGTGTGGTTTTTCTCATCGACGATCGCATCGTACCCTTTGCCGAGCTCCTCGCCCTTATACTTGGCCTGTATCTCCTCTTCCTCGGTGATCTTGCGCGCGTTGATCATCGGGATGATGCGGTTGATGATGGCGTAGCGGTCGGTGGATTTCTCGGCCGCGCCCGAGATAATCAGGGGGGTCCTGGCCTCGTCGACGAGGATCGAGTCGACCTCGTCGATGATGGCGTACTGGGTGGGACGCATGACTCGCTCTTCCTTCGAGGTCACCATGTTGTCGCGCAGGTAGTCGAAGCCGACCTCGTTGTTGGTGACGTAGGTGACGTCCGAGGCGTAGGACTTGCGGCGGTCCTCGTTGGGCATGTCATGCTGGACAAAGCCGACGCTCAAACCGAGGAAGCGGTAGACCGGGCCCATCCACTCGCAATCGCGCTTGGCGAGGTAATCATTGACCGTGACCAGGTGGCAGCCTCGGCCGAGCAGGGAGTTGAGATAGACGGGCGCGGTCGCGACCAAGGTTTTTCCCTCGCCGGTTTTCATCTCGGCGATATTGCCCTCGTGCAGGACCATGCCGCCGAGCATCTGGACGTCGTAGTGGCGCAGGCCGATCGTGCGGCGGGAAGCCTCGCGGACCAAGGCGAATGCCTCCGGCAGTATCTCATCGAGAAGCTCCTGCCAGAGCTTCTTCTCGGCCTTGCGGCGTTCCTCCTCGTCCTGAGGCAGGTCCTGCATCAGGGGCTCGAGCCGCTCCTTAAGCTGCTGCTTGAGGTAGGCCGTTTTCTCCGGGAAGGCCGAGTCCGGCAGGGCCTTGACCTGTTCTTCAAAGGCGTTGATCTTATCGAGGGTCGGCTTGTAGCGCTTGAGCGTGCGCTCGCTGGGGCTGCCGAAAATGCGGTAGAAGAGCCAGCGTAGGAAATTCACTTCTTAATTCATCGAGAGATTCTGGCGGAACTTGTCGGTGTTCTCGAGCATGTTCTTGAGATTCTCGATGGCCTCCTTCCAGGCCTCGGCCTGCCAGGCCCGGGCCTTTTCCCATTGCGAGCCCGAACCCCAGCCCGTGTGGACGAAGCGCAGCAAGGTCCCCCCCTCGCGGGGTTCCAGGCGGACGAACACCTGCGTCCGGGAGCCCATGACGGTCTCGTACTCCTCCGGGCCGCGCCAGTTGAAGCTCAACTCGGAGTTCGGGACGATGTCGGTGATTCGGCAGCCCTTGGTGCTGTTGTGCTCGGGCCGCTCCGGCTCCCAGAATAGCTCGTAGGCCCCGCCGACCGCCGGATCGACGTTGGCCTTGCGCGTGAGCCAGCGCTCGAGGAGTTCGGGCTTGATCCAGGCCTCGAAGACCTGATCGACCGGATTTTCAATGACGACCGAGATGTCGATATCGCGCGCTTTGGACATGGGTCCCCCGCGGGGTTTTCCTCAATAATGAGTTTAGCATTTCAATGGCCGCGTCGTCTTAAACGCGGCGCTCTAGCCCCGCAGCTCGAGTATGCGCTGGCGGGCCGCGAAGAGCTTCTCGCCGAAATGGGCGGGAGCCGTGTCGAGGAAGCGTTGATAGGAGGCCGCCGCCTCGGACTTGAGGCCGAGCGCCTCCTCGGTCAGGCCCTTCTCGTACCAATGCCCGGGATTGGCGCCGTCCTTCGAGACGGCCTCGCTGAGGCAGACCAGAGCGTCGCCGAGACGCCCCAGGCGCCTCAAGCAGCCGCCCTTCTCGGCCAGAACTGGCGCCGGCGGCGAGCCAAAAGACAAGGCCTTGTCGAGACATTCCAACGCCAATTGGTCCTGGTTGATCGCCCCGAGGCAGACGCCCTTGTTGAACCAGGCCATCGCGCTCTTGGGGTCGAGGGTCAGGGCCTGCTCGTAGGAATGGGCCGCTTCGTCGAACTGGCGCAGCTCCTGCAGGCAGCGCCCCCGGCTTAAGTGCGCGGCGGGCTCGCGCGGATCGAGCGAGATGGCCTTGTCCAAGAGGGCCATCGCCTCCTCGGCGCGCGCGAGCATCGTCAGGCACACGGCCAGCCCGCCGATGACTTCGTACTCGCCCGGGACAAATTCGACCGACCTTACGAACGCCTCGAGGGCCTGATCGTATTGTCCCGCGGACATGAGTTCGGCGCCTTGGCTGGCCAAAGCCGAGGCCTGGTTGCGGTCGGCATCCGAGGGGACGCTCTTGCGGCCCTCGCCGAAAATAAGGGCTATTTTATTGCGCAGGTCCATGCCGGTGTTAAGGGATTCCCCTAATCCTAGCAAAAGGACTGCGCGACGAGCGCTATTATTTCAGATGGGCGCGGCGGATGCGGTCGCCGGGCTCGAGACGGTCGACGACGTCCATGCCGGAGACCACCGAGCCGAAGACCGTGTAGCGCCCGTCGAGGTGCGGGGTCGGTATGTGCGTGATGAAGAGCTGGCAGCCTCCCGTGTCCTTGCCGGCCTTGGGCATCCCGACCGAGCCGCGCACGAAGGGCAGGCGGTTGATCTCGTCGCGCAGCGAGAAGCCGGCGTCGCCCCAGCCGCTGCCGCGGGGGTCGCCTCCCTGCACGACGAAGCCCGAGACCACCCGGTGCCAGATGGTGCCGTCGTAGAGACCGCGCTTGACGCTCCGAAGGAAGCTGGCGGCATGCAACGGCGCCTCGTCGGCGGCCAAGGAAAGCGCGATGTCGCCTTTGTCGGTCTCGATGACCACGGTCGCCGGGGCGGGGAGGCGCGCCAAGTCCGGCGAAGGTTCAATGTGGCTCTGAGCCACCATTTTTGCGGCCTGGCTGAATAAGTTGAACCAATTGCTCGGGCACGACGACGGATGGACAGAATTGATCTCTTGCAGCGCTTTCGTCGCATCATCATTAAGTTCTGGATATCGATGAGCGGTCTCGCCTTGGAGTAGTGATATCAATCCTTGGCAGAGTGCCGCTGATTTTCTTTCACCGGCAGCCTCGGCCGCCGTCCCGACAAGCTCGAGAGAGGCCTTCGGGTCGCGCAGGACCGCATCGAGGATATCGTCAACCTCGGTCGAGCTGCTCTTGGCCAGCGCCTCCAGCGCGGCGGATGCGACGCGCGCATCCTTGTCCTTGATTGCCTCCTTCAATAGCGCCTCGCCGCCGGGAACGGCTCCCAGACCTTCATCGGCGCGAGACCGGACCCACCAATTCTCCGAGCGGGCTCCGCGGCCGAGCGCATCCAATGCCTGATTGGGCCGCAGCTTGGCCCAGGCGAGCAGAGTTTGGCCCAGCACCATCGGCGAATCGTCGTTGATCAGCTCATCGAGCCAATAGGCGAGTTTGGGGTTGCCGGTGGCGGCCAGGGCGTCGGCGGCCGCGGCGCGCACGTGAGCGGACTCATCCGAAAAAATCTTCTGGTCGATGTAATCCGCCCGGCCGGCCAGGCCCAAGGCGCGCGCGGCCTCGGTGCGCACGAGGTAATCGTTGTCGGTCAGGTCCTTGGCTAGATTCTCCCAGGGTGCCGCGGTCTTGAGCTGGGCCAGCGCCCGGCAGGCGAAGAGCCGCACCGAGTTGTAGGGATCGCCCGCGGCCTCGGCCAAGGCCTTGGCCGCCCGGGACTCGGGAAAGCGGCTGAAGGCGTAGACGGCGCGCCAGCGCACGTCGGGCTGGGAATCCTTGAACAGCGCGGTCAGACCCTCGACGGCGGCGCTCGAGTACTCGGGCACGCGCTTCAAGAACCTCTGGCGGAAAAGAGCCAGGGCCGCCTCGCCGCGCACGGCCGGGTCCTCGTCCTTTAGATAGGCGAGCAAACGAGGCTCGGCCTCGGGGCCAGCGGTCTTTCCCAGCGCCTCGACCGCGGCTTGCTTGAGCCCTCCGCGAACGCCGCTGGAGAACACCGCCAGGGCCGCGGCGGCCCGCAGGCGGGTCGTCGATGAGACCTCCGGCTCGGCCAAGCCCATTTGTCCCAACGAAAAAACCGCCTGCTCGTTGACTCCGACATCTCGGTCTGAGAGCCCGCTCAGGAGCGCTTGGAGATACGCCTGCGACTGTATGCGGCCCATCGCGAGGTACGCGGCCTTGCGGGTCTTGGCCGAGGAAGCGGCGGCGGCCTCGAAGAGCACGGCGGAGTCCGCAACTCGCAGGTCTTGCTCCCTCAATATGGCTTGCCTTGGGATGTTCGCGCAGCCGGCGAGCACGACGAGGGGCAGAGCCCTGAAGAAGCGCACGCAAAATTATATATTGTTCGCGTGAGGACGCCCAAGCGTTTGGCCCCCTGGCTGCTCGCGCTGACCCTCGGTTCATGCGTCTCGCTCGAGGACACCCACATGCCCCGCGGCGGCATCCTCAAAGACCAGCGCACGGTGGTTCTGGTCTTCGCCGGACCCGGCCCCGTCATGAGCCAGGAGGACAACAAGGCCGAGACCGCGGCCAAGATCACCCCGGGCCTGGCCTACATCGTGCAGTCCTCCCAGGACGAGAGGGACCTCGCCTCCTCGCGCGACTTGGCCCAGTACCTGCCGCCCTTCGAAGCGGCCAAGGAGTTCGCGGCCGAGCTCGACAAGGTCTTGGCCTCGGTCGGGCATCCGGGCAAGTTCCTCTCGCCCGCGGAGGCGGGCATCGCCAAGGAACAGCTCGACGCCTTCAACAAATCCTCGGACCTGCTCGATTGGCGGCTGCGCTACTACATCCAAAACCCCGACCACCCGGTCCCGCGCAACTACTCGACCTTGCTTGAGCTCGACGACGCGTTGATCTTCGAGGCCGACCTCGCCTACGGAGTCGCCCAGGACGACCAGCAGAACGCGACGCCCACGCTTACGGCGGTGGTCAAGCTCTACAAGGCCGGCACGATGCGCCTCTTGTGGCGCCACGAGGCCGCGCTCGAAGACAAGCCGGGGCAGCGCCTGCTCTACGACTTCAAGCGCGACGGAGGCGACCTCATCAAGAAATACCGCAGGATGATGCCGGCCCTTGCGCAAAAGCTCGGCGACGACTACAAGAAGGAGCTGCAGGGGGCCGGCCTCTATCTCCCGGCGCGCCCCGCGGCAGTGGCGGTCTCGACTTCCGCGCCTTCGGGCTTTACGCCTTACAGCTTCGCGCCCTCGGCCCTTCCCGGGATGGCCGTCTCGACGGCGGCGGCGCCGGCGCCCTTCGTGCCGCCGCCCGGAGTCTCGATGTCGACGACCACGGCCGCGGCGCTCGGGCTGACTCCCATCGGGGGCGCATCGGCGGAGACTCAACCCGCACAGCAGCCGCCGACCCAGACCCAGATGCAGGGGCCCAAGTCGGGGAACTCTCCGCGCTAGGCTAGGGGATAGCGCTGGTCTCGAACATCTTCTCGGCCGGCACGACCCTGACATTCTGCTTGGGAATGTCGAGCGGTTCGTTGGCCCAGACGGCGTCGCGCCGCAGGATGTCAAGTTTGGGCTGCGGAACGAGGTAGAGCTTCCTGCCGTCCTCTTCCTTGACGTCGATGTTGTAATCGTGAGGGTCCTTGCCCCAGACCGGCGCCTCGGAGGCGATGCCCTCGATGATCTTGGCCGTCTCGCCCTTCTTCGTCACGACCACATACTTCATGTCCTTGGCCTGAAGGTACTTCTTGATCGCGGCGTTGACCTGCCCACAGGTGACGGCGTCGACGCGCGCGAGGTAGCCGGGAAGATACCCCGGTTCCATGCCGTAATAGGCGTCGTCCAAGCGGCTGGCGAGCAATCGATCGGCGGTCTCGGCGAAGCTCAAGTACAGGATCTTGGCCTTGTTCTTCGAGAGCGCGCACTCCTCCTCGGTCAGGCCCGTCCGGATGAAGTTCCCGAGCTCCCAGGTCAGCGCGCGCAGTATATGCGGCGCGAACTGGTGCGCCACGGGCCGGGCCCATAGGCTGAAATACTGATAGCGCCTCGGAACGTTCAAAGGCGGGAAGAGGTTCTCGGGACGGCCCTCGAAGTGCTCGATGTAGGAGTAGTCGCCGTAGTTGTAGCCGCGCTCCTCCCTGATGACGTGGTACAGGTGCGAGAAGTCGTCGCGATGCGTGCCGAACCAGACGTTGGCGATGTAAAGAGGCCAAAAATCCGCGTCCTTGCGCGTGAGCGGAAGCGGGTAGCCCGCGTGCAGGCCCGTCGAGATCGCGTTGGGGAGCTCGATGACCAGCGCGCTGCGGCCGTGGACCGCCGCCGGAGCCTGAGGAACTTGGCTCTCGTAGGGCTCGGCCTTGACCTCCCCCATGCCGGCGACGGCATTCCTGATCTTTTCGATGAGGGCCTTATCGTTCGAGCTCACGCCCACGGTGATGTTCTCGGGCCGGTAATGGGTCTTGTAGAAGCGCAGCAGCGCCTCGCGGTCGACCTTCAGCAGCCCTTTCTCGGTGCCGCCGTCCCAATGCGCGTACGGCGTGCCCTCGAAGACGACGTTGTCGAGCGAGGTGAGCCCGAAATTTTCAATCTCCTCGAGGCGCAGTCCCGAACGCAGATATTGGAGGACCTCGCCCCTGACGCGCTCGAGTTCCTTGGGGTTGAATAGCGGCTTGGTCAGCATGGGCCGGAGCACTTCATCGATGTACCGATCGGCCACCTCGCGCGGCGCCGAAAAGTGGATGACGGTGGTCTCCTTGGCGACCTGGGCGTTTGGGTAGGCAGCCGTGCCCCAGGGACGCGTCAAGTCGGCGAGCTTCTCCTTGGTGACGGGATGCAAGGGATCTCCGAAACTCCCCTCGCGGAGCATGGCGCCGGTCAGCGCCGCTAAGCCCTCCAAACCTGGCGGATCTGACGCAGAACCGGCCCTGACCATCACCTTGATCTTGACGAGCGGCGCCTTCGAATCCAAGGTCACGACTTCGAGCGCCCGCGCCGACGGCGCGAGCAGGACGGCGAGGATCAAAATCTGTCTCATGGTCATTTCCCCTTCTTGGCCGAAGGCTCGAAGGCCAAGGTCAGCACGACTCTGTTCTCCGGCCTGAAGTAATTCTGCGCGAGCCGGTCGATGTCTTCGGGCTTAAGCTTCTGAACGGAATCTAGAAGCTGGTCCAGGGCCTGGGGATCGCGATTGAAGCGGTAGTACTGGGCCATCACGTTGGCAACGTTGCGAGGGCTCGAGAGGCCCGAGAGAAAATCGTAGCGGTACTTGCTTTGGATGACCTTAAGGAGGTCCGCGGCGCCCGGAGACTTCGAGAAGCTCTTCAGGGCGTCGAGGCCATCCTCGATGTCCTTGATCGCGTCGTCGAAGTAGGCGTCGCCCTTCGCTGCAAGCTTCTCTTTGAAGAGTTCGGCCGAAACGATGATCGCACGCGGCTCGGCGCTCTCGAAGCCGTTGGTGCCCTCGTCGAAGCCGATGCCGCTGGCGGTCTGCTTCTCGTACCGCAATTTCTTCTGCAGGGGTGCTGCGGGCGAGATCAGCAGCTCGTCCAAGAGTTCGGCGGCTCCCGCCTCGGGCGAGCCGAGCTTGAAGGCCGGCATCCGATACGCGACCCAGGCCTGGGGCGCGATGTCGGAGTCCCAGGCGACGCGTTCGCGGCGGTCTCCAGAGGGTTCGGGGCCCTTCTCCTTGACCGGCGGGATGGGCTGGGCCTTCCAGTCGGAATAAAGCGGCCCGAGAGTCTTGAAGACCTCCTCGGCCTTGACGTCGCCGGCCACGACGACCACGACGCCGTTGGGACGGTAGTAAGTGTCGTAGAACTTCTTGGCCGCCTCGTAGTGCTTGGGCATGTCGATGACGTCGTCGTAGTAGCCCATCGTCGTGTGGCCGTACGGATGATTGGGGTAGAGCAGGTCGTAGACCCTCTCCTCCATCTTCATCGATGGGTTCGAGGCGACTTTGCGGTACTCGCCGAGTACCGCGCCCGTCTCTGTCTGGAAGATCTTCTCGTTGATCGAGAGCGCCTTGAAGCGCGAGGACTCAAGCAGGGCTAGCCCCGCGAGGTTCGAGGTGAAGGTCAGCGGGTGGTAGTAGGTGATGTCGAACCAGGTCCAGGCGTTGTTGTCGGCGCCCATGCGGTTGATCGCATCGTTGTAGCCGCCGTCCTTGCCTTTGAAGCGGTGCGTAAACAGTATGTGCTCGAAGAGGTGCGCGAGGCCCGTGGCGCCCCGCTGCTCCTCCTTTCCAGAGCCCGCGAGCACCATCGTATTGTAGCTCAGCACGTCCTTAAACTCGGGCATCTCGATGACGAGGATGTCGAGGCCGTTGGGCAAGGTCTTCTTCTTGACCGGATAGGGGAACGCGCCCGCCGAGGCCCAGCCGGAGCAAAGCGCCAAAATCAGGGATAGGGTCTTCATGCACCGATTATAGCCATTTCGACGCCGCGCGCCAAAGATGCTAAAATCCTCCTATGAAAGGAAGGCTCGTCATCCCCCTGTGTCTCGCCGTGGCCGCGCTCGGCTCGGCGTGCGCCGGCATCAGCTTCGGCCGCAGGGTCACCGACGACGAGGTCATCCTCCAGCAGGAGATCCACTCCTACTACAACCAGGTCCAGGAGGCCTTCGCCACGGCCAATCCGGACGCCCTGGTCTCGCTGTTCTCCCCGTCGATCACCCACCCGATGTCCCACCAAGAGATCAAGGCCTGGGCCGAAAAGTTTTTCAAGGAGAATAGGAACGGCCACTTCAAGATCGAGAAGCTCTCTTTCGAGGGGCTGAGCTACATCAAGGCCTCCGTGGTGCTGACCTACAAGGTGGAGACCCCTGAACACAAGGGCGACTTCGGCGGCACAGAACGCGACACCTTGGTCAAGGACCACGGCCACTGGTACGTCGCGGGTTGGGACAAGGTCGATCCCAACGAGAAAGCGAAGATCGAGACCCTGCTTCACTCCCCTTACTGAGCTTCAGCGGAAGTAGCGCAGAAAACAATAGGCTCCGTGCCCGAGCACGGTCAACGCGGGCAGCAGCAGCGCGCCGATTGCCTTGGCGGGATTGCCCGCTTCCAAGGTCCCGCCGGGCCCCGTACGGATGAGGCCGGGCAAGGTGTCCAAGGTCGCCATCCGGGACGGGTTCTGCGGGTCGTAGAGCAGGTTCTCCCTCTCCTGATCTTCCAGCAGCTCGGGCATATGAGTTTTCGTTGACGCCCGCCGCTCGAGGCCGTGGTCGTCGACGAAGGAGAAGACCATCTCGTAGACCGTGCGGTCGTTGATCTTCGTGTTCGTCGGTTTTTTTTCGACGAGCTTGCCCGAAGCCAGCTTGCCGCGCGCGAGCAGCGCCACATCCTTGAGCCCGGAGCGCAGGCCGAAGAAGGCGCAGACAAGCCCCACCAGCGGGAAGATCAGCACGAAGGCGACAAACGAAGGCATGACGCTCGTGCGCAGGCCCTTGATGCGCGAACGCTCGGAGCGGCCCGCGGGCCACTCGACGCCGGCCGACGACTCCGCCGGCGGACAGCCGCCGAGCCTGTAGGAGGTCCCGGAGCGCTGGACCCCGCCCGGCCCGGGGAAGACATAGGACAGGGCGTAGACCGCCGTGTTGTTCTCCGAGAAATTGGTCCTCTGGCAAGAAACGAGCCGGCCCTCGGCCGTTTCGAGCGGGCCGCGGAAGTCGTACCACGCCCTGAAGTCGGCCTGGGCTACGAAGATCCAGACGAAGACCATCCCGAAGCCGATGAAGATGAAGCCGAACTGGGTCAGAAAGTCGCCG
Source organism: Elusimicrobiota bacterium (assembly GCA_016194705.1). Classification (GTDB taxonomy): domain Bacteria; phylum Elusimicrobiota; class Elusimicrobia; order UBA1565; family UBA9628; genus PALSA-1176. Next base: position 20,926 of record JACQAZ010000010.1, read on the forward strand.
AGAAGCTCCTGGATGAAAACAGAGAGAGGCACCTCGCGGGGCGGCGGAGCCAGCGTGAAGGCGGGTTCGTTCAAGGCAGCGGGAACTCGCGGCCGTCGAGTGCGTGGACGGTCTCCGCGATGCGCCCGGGGCCGAGCTTGACCTCGATGTGGTGCGCGAACAGGCACTGGGGCTCGGTGAGGGGCAGGGGATAGAGCGGGGAACCGCCGCCGCCGCTGAGCACGTAGCGCGTGCCGCGGTGCTCGGCCACGCCGAAGGCGTGGATGTGGCCGAAGTAGACGCGCTCGACGTGGCGCTCGGCCATGAGGTCGTCGAAGGCCTGCGCGTTCTCGTCGAAGTACGCCGTCAGCACGTCGTGGACGTAGCCTCCCTTCTTGGGCTTGTTCTCGAACTGGGGCGCGACGCAGGCGTTGAGCTTGCCCTTGAGGAACTTGGGCGGCACGTGAGTGAAGACGAGGATTCGGCGGCCGGGGATCAGGACCTTCTTGAGCCAACCCAGCTGCGCGTCGCTCAAGGTCCGATCGGCCGTGTCGAGACCAACGAGGAGCCAGCCGTTGTAGTCCACGACGAAGTCGCCGGAGCCGAAGACCGCTTCATATAGGGCTTTGTCGGCCCTCCCGTTAGGCGCCGAGCGGTCGTGGTTGCCGATGACGGAGAAGATCGGGATGCCGGGATGGCCATCGAGGTACTTCACGCGGCCGCGATAGCCCGCCTGGGTGCCCTTGCTGACCATGTCGCCGAGTTGGAAGACCAAGTCCGGAGCGTCGGACGCGATCGAGCTCATGAGCTTCTCGTAGGCTCCCTTGCCCGGCGAGAAGACCCGCTCCCAGGCGAAGCGCCCGGGCTCGGCGTCGCCGATGACGGCGATCGTGAAGCGGTCCTTGGGACGGGGGCTCTTGCGCGCCAAAAGCTCGGCCTGAGCCTGATTGCCCACGCGGCCCCGCGCGTCCGAGAGGTCCTTGGGCACGAGCACCTTGCCGCGCGCCGCGGGCGGGGGCGGCGGCAGGACCGGCCGCTGCCCCGCGGTCGTCTTGCCGCCGTCGAAGAAGCCCGAGAGGCCGCCGTTCGGTTCCTGCGCCGCAGCCCAGACCGCGATGGAGGCCACGATCAGTCCGGCCGCAGCTCGCCGATGTCTCACGCTTCGATTCTAACATAAGACGAGACGGGACTGCAGGCGAGGCGGCGGAGCGCGGCCCCCGGATTTTGTAGACTCTCCGTCATGCGCACCATCCACGTCGCAGTCGCGGGCCTGGGCTTCGTCGGCCGGGAGACCGTGCGGCTGCTCCGGGCCAACCGCGAGCGCTTCCGCGGTCGCCTGGGCGCCGACGTCGAGCTCGCGGCCGTGGCCGACCGCGACGTCCACCGCGAAGCCCGCCGACTCGGTCTTCCCGTGTCGGTCCTGCGCGTGCGCGACCCGCGCAGGCTCGCGAGCCTCCCCGGCATCGACATCGTCGTCGAAGTGCTCGGCGGCCTCGACGCGCCAAGAGCCCTGGCGCTCTCGTCGCTCAAGACCGGCCGTCATCTGGTCACCGCCAACAAGCGGCTGCTCTCCCACTGCTGGGACGAACTGCGGCGCGCCGCCGCGAGGGGCTCGGCGCGACTCTATTTCGAAGCCTCGGTGGCCGGCGGCATCCCCGTCCTGCAGGCCCTCGACAACGGCTTCGCGGCCAACCGCATCGAGGCCGTCTACGGCATACTCAACGGGACGACCAACTACATCCTCTCCTCGCTCGAGCACGCGGGCCCCGGCGCCACGATGCAGAGCGCGCTGGCGCAGGCCCAGGCCGCGGGCTTCGCCGAGAAGGACCCGACGATGGACTTGAGCGGAGAGGATTCGGTGCAAAAGGTCTCTGTGCTGGCCTCGCTTTTGACCGGGCGCGCGCTGCCCCCCGGGCGCATCGCCCGCCAGGGCATCACCGGCATCGAGCGCCAGGACATCGACTTCGCGCTCGGGACCCTCTCGCGCACGCCGCGCCTGCTGGGCGTGCTGCGCCTCGACTGGGGCAAGACCGTGCGGCTCGAGGCGCATGTCTTTCCGACCCTGGTGCCCCTCGAGCACCCCTTAGCCGCGGTGCGCCGCCAGTACAACGCGGTCATGGTCAAGGCCTCGCACGCCGACGACCTCATGTTCTACGGCAAGGGGGCGGGGCCCGGCCCCACGGCGAGCGCCGTCGTGGGAGACGTCTTCATGCTCTGCCGCGACATACTGGGCGCGGCACCCTCAAAACCCCGACCTCCAGTCAAAGTCGAATTGATCCCGGTCTCGGAGTCGGTCTCTCCCTATTATCTGCGTCTTTTCGCCCAGGACAAGCCGGGTGTGCTGGCCAAGATCGCAGCCGCGCTCGGACGCCGCGGCATCTCGATCGCCTCGATCCACCAGTCGGACGTCCCCGCGAAGGACGGCGTGCCGATCGTTCTGACGACGCATCCCGCGAAGCTCGGCGCCTTCAAAGCGGCCCTGCGCGAGATTCTGGGTCTGGGATCCGTGGCCCGGCGCCACACCATGCTCCGGATGCTGCCGTGACGCAAGGCATCCTCGCACGCTACCGCGACCGGCTCCCTGTCGGCGCGAAGACCCCGATCATCACGCTCGGCGAGGGCGCAACGCCCCTGGTCCAAGCCGACGCGCTGGCGCGCCGGGCGGGGCTGCCGAAAGGCTCGCTCTATCTTAAGCTTGAGGGCTCCAACCCCACAGGCTCCTTCAAGGACCGCGGCATGACTTTGGCGATCTCGAAGGCTTTGGAATCGGGCGCCCGCGGCGTTCTCTGCGCCTCGACGGGCAACACCGCGGCCTCGGCCGCGGCCTACGCCGCGCGCGCGGGGCTGCGCTGTGTGGTCTTCCTGCCAAAGGGCGGCGTCGCGATGGGCAAGCTCGTCCAATCGCTGATGTACGGCGCCGAGGTCGTCGAGGTAAGAGGCAATTTCGATGAGGCTCTGGCGCTGGCCATGTCGACGGCCCGCCGCGAGGGCTTCACCGTGGTCAACTCATCGAATCCCTTTCGCATCGAAGGCCAGAAGACCGGCGCCTTCGAGATCGTCGAACAGCTCGGGGCGGCGCCCGAGTACCAGTTCATGCCCGTCGGAAACGCCGGCAACATCACCGCATACTGGAAGGGCTACCGCGAGGCGGGCCCGGGGCGGCCCAGGATGATGGGCTTTCAGGCGGCGGGCGCGGCCCCGCTGGTGCTGGGCCGGCCGGTCCTTAAGCCCAAGACCGTCGCTACCGCGATCCGCATCGGCAACCCGGTCTCACGCGAAGGCGCGCTGCGCGCCCGCGACGAGTCGCGCGGCCTCATCGGCAAGGTCAGCGACGCGCAGATCATCAATGCCTACCGCCTCCTCGCCCGCCTCGAGGGCGTGTTCTGCGAGCCCTCCAGCGCCGCCGGCGTCGCCGGCTTATTGAAGATACGGCACGAAGGTTATCCGATCAGGGGTCGTGCCGTTTGCATACTGACCGGCCACGGGCTCAAGGACCCCGATACTCCTTTGCAGTTCGCTTATAAGAGGAAGATCGTCGCACCGGGAGGAAAGCTGCGGCTATGAGGCGCCCACGTCGGGTCAAGGTCACCGTGCCCGCCTCGACGAGCAACCTGGGGCCCGGCTTCGACTGCCTGGGCCTGGCCCTGGGGCTCTACAACGAGCTCGTCGTCGAGGAGCATCCCGAGCCCGGCGAGACGACCATCGAGATCTCCGGCGAGGGCGCCGAGACCTTGCCGCGCGGCCCGGAGAACATGATCTTGAAGGCGGCAAACGCCGTCATCGCCGGGCGCGAGCACGGGCGCTTGCTCTTCAAGGCGGTCAACCGCATCCCCTTGGCGCGGGGCTTGGGCTCGTCTGCCGCCGCCATCGTCTCGGGCCTGGTGGCCGCCAACGAGCTTTTCAAGCCCTCCGCGCTGACGCCGCGCGAGCTCTTCCAATACGCCGCGACGCTGGAAGGGCATCCCGACAACGCCGCTCCCGCGCTTTTCGGCGGGCTGACGGTCTGCGTCAAGCAGCGACAGGGTTCCGAGCCTTTCCCTTTGAAGGTCCACAAGGACCTCTGCGCCGTGGTCTGCGTCCCGGACTTCGAGCTGGCGACCTCGAAAGCCCGCGCGGTCCTGCCGCACACCGTGCTGCTGAGCCAGGCCGTCGACAACATCGCGCGCGCGGCCCTGCTGACGGCGGCGCTCGAGCGGGGGATTTGGGGGGCTCTCTCCGAGGCGACCCAGGACGTCCTCCACCAGCCTTACCGTTCCTCTCTGGTGGCCGGGCTCGACGAAGCGCTCTCGGCGGCGCGGCGCGCAGCGCCCTGCGGGGCCGCCCTCTCGGGCTCGGGGCCGACGACCGTGGCCTTCTGCAAGAAAGGGCCGCACGCGCGCCGCATCGGCGAGGCCATGCGCTCCGAGTTCTCGCGGCGAGGCGTCAAGTGCAAGGTCCTGGTATTGGCGGTGGACCGGAGGGGAGCCCGGGCGCAATGAGGATCACGGTCATGAAGTTCGGCGGGACCTCAGTGGCCGATCCCGAGAAGATCCAGCGCGCCGCCGAGCGCGCGGTCGCGGAGCGGCGCAAAGGCCGGGGAGTCGTCGTGGTGGTCTCGGCTCCCGGCCAGATGACCGACGAGCTGCTGACCTTGGCCGAACGCGTAGCACCTCGGCCCGACGAGCGCGAGCTCGACCAGCTGCTCTCGACCGGCGAGCAAGTCGGCATCTCGCTGTTCTCGATGGCCTGCCTCGCCCGCGGGGCCGCCGCGGTCTCGATGACCGGCGCCCAGGCCGGCGTCGAGGCGCAGGGCCCGCATACTCGGGCCCAGATCGTCCGGATCCGCCCGGCCAACATACTGCGCGAACTGCATGCGGGCCGCATCGTGACCGTCGCCGGCTTCCAGGGACTCAACGACGCCGGCGCCGTGGCGACGCTGGGACGCGGCGGCTCGGACCTGACCGCCGTCGCGCTGGCTTCCGCGCTCAAGACCGGATCCTGCGAGATCTTCTCCGACGTCAAAGGCGTCTACACCGCAGATCCAAGGATCGTCTTCGAGGCCCGAAAGCTTACCCGCCTCGGCTTTGAGGAAATGCTCGAACTGGCCGGCGCCGGTTCGCAGGTCATGCAGGCCCGTTCGCTCGAGGTCGCCGCATCGCATGGCGTGTCCATCCATGTGCGCTCGGCCTTCCACCGCGAGCCCGGGACGTGGATCGTCCCCAAGGAGAACAACACCATGCTGGAGAAAGCCCGCGTCTCGGCCCTGGCCCTCGACAAGAACGAGGTGCGCCTGAGCATCGTCGACGTCCCGGACCGCCCGGGCGTGGCCGCCGAGGTGCTCTCTGTCCTGGCAAAGCGCGACATCCCCGTGGACATGATCATCCAATCCGCCCCGACCCATCGCGGCGTCAACGACATCTCGTTTATGACCCCGCGCGCCTGGGCGTCCAAAGCCCGCGAGGCCCTGGCCAGCGCCGCGAAGGAGCTCAATGCCAGGGTCGACCTGCACGAGCACGTGGCCAAGATATCCGCCGTTGGCACGGGATTTCGCCACCACCCCTGGGTCGCCGCGCGCATGTTCGAGACCTTGGCCAAGAACAAGATCAACATCCACATGATCGTGGCCTCCGACCTGCGCATCTCCTGTGTGGTCGACGCCAAGCACGGCGAGACGGCCTTGCGGGCCCTGCACCGCGCCTACGGGCTGGGAAAGTCCAGATGAGGCTCAGGGACTGCTGCGCCGCAGCGGCGCTGGCGCTGGCCGGCTGCGGCGCTCCCGGCCCCTCGACAGTGAGGCCGCCGCTGGCCGAGTCGCAGAAGCTCGACATCCGACTTTGTCTCTCCGAGGACACGCCCAAGAGAAAGCTCGGCGCCGCCGTCCGCCACCGCTACTACACCGAGCGCCGCCCGCCGTTCAAGCGCGTGCATCTGATGCCCCACGACGGACTGACCCGCAGGTGCGACATCATCGCCGTGCTCACGAGCTCCGATAATGATTCCGGGACCCATCGCGCGGACGCTGTCTCCCCGGTCTCGAACAAGACCCTGTTCTCAGCCTCCGCCGAGGGCGCCTTGACGGCCGCAGCGGCGTCCTTGGCAGACCAGCTCTTCGCGGCCTTCGACCGCGGCACGGCTTTGCACGACGCCGTGATCGCCGAGCGCGACGCGCGGGCGGCCGCGCATCCGCTGCCCCCGCAGGCTCCGGGGGCCGACGAGGACAAGGCCGAGGCGGAGGGTCCGCATGAGCCTTAAGGCGGCGCTCATCCCCCTGGCGCTGCTGTGCGCCGCGACGGCCGCCGAGCGCGTCGTCGGCGTGGGCCTGGTCATCAAGATCGTCGGCCGCTATCCGGCCGTCGAGTCGCTGGTCCCCGGCGGCCCGGCGCTGCGCGAGGGCAACCTCAAGCCCGGCGACCGCATCGAGGGCGTGGCCCAGGGAGACGGGCCTTGGGTCGACACGGCCGGCCTCAAGCTCGAGGGCGTGGTCGCCCTCATCCGCGGCCCCCGCGGCAGCTCGGTGCGCCTGCGCGCCGTGCGCGTCGAGGAAGACGGCGGCCGCCGGCAGATCGTGGTCGCCCTCAAGCGCGACGTCCTCAAGGACGAGCAAGGAAAGAAGCGATGACCCCGGATTTCGTCGCCATCGATTTCGAGACGGCCGACCAAGGGGCGGACAGCGCCTGCGCGGTGGGCCTGGTCAAAGTCGAGGGCGGAAGGATCGTGAGGAGCGAATCCCACCTGATTCGCCCGCCGCGGCGGACCATCCTGTTCACCTATATCCACGGCATCGAGTGGCGGCACGTCGCCGACAAGCCCGTTTTCAAGGACGTGTGGCCGCGCGTTGCTGAGATGCTCAGCGGGGCGCGCTTCATCGCGGCTCACAACGCGCCCTTCGACCGCGGGGTCTTGAGTGCCTGCTGCGCCGCCGCCGGCGTGCGCGCCCCCTCCCAGCCGTTTGTCTGCACGGTGCGCCTCGCCCGCAAGGCGTGGAATCTGCGGCCGACGAAGCTTCCCAACGTGTGCGAGCACCTCGGCATCGCCTTGAACCACCATGAGGCGCTCTCGGACGCCACCGCCTGTGCTAAAATCGTCCTGGCCGCCCTTGCCGAAGGCAAGGGCGGCCTCACGGAGGCTTAATGAGGCCGAAAAAACTGGAGTGGGTCCTCTCGCTGCTGGCCCTGGCCGCCGCGGGGCTTTTGGGGGTGCTGGTCCCGTGGACGCCTCCGGGAGTTTCGGGGGGGCCGATCGTGGCCGGGGACGTGGCTTGGATGCTGACGGCCACCGCGCTGGTTCTCCTGATGACGCCCGGCCTCTCCTTCTTTTACGGCGGCATGGTCCAGCGCAAGAACGTCATCTCGACGATGCTGCAAAGCTTCATCTCGATGGGGGTCTTGAGCATCCTCTGGGTGCTCGTGGGCTTCTCTCTCTCGTTTGGGGACTCGATCGGCGGCTTGATCGGCGATCCGAGGACCTACTTTCTTTTCCGAGGCGTCGGAGGCGCGACGCACCCGGACCTGGCGCCCACGATCCCTTTGGCGTTGTTTGCGATGTTCCAGCTCAAGTTTGCGATCATCACGCCGGCGCTGATTACGGGTTCGTTTGCCGAGCGCGTGCGCTTCTCGAGCTACATCCTCTTCATCACCCTGTTCTCGCTCTTCATCTACTGCCCGCTCGCGCATTGGACCTGGCACCCGCAGGGCTTCCTGCGACAGTGGGGCGTGCTCGACTTCGCGGGCGGCACGGTCGTCCACATGTCGGCCGGTTTCGCGGCCCTGGCCGGAGCGCTGTACCTCGGCCGCCGCAAGGTCCACTTGGCGCAGGAAGCTCACGTCCCGGCCAACATCCCCTTCGTTTTGCTCGGCACCGGCATGCTTTGGTTCGGCTGGTTCGGCTTCAACGCGGGCTCGGCCCTGGCCGCCAACGAGACCGCGGTGCTTGCCTTTATCAACACCAATACCGCTTCCGCAGCCGCTATGCTCGCCTGGGTCTTCTTCGACGCGGTGCGGGGGCGCAGGCCCTCGGCGCTGGGGGCCTCGGTGGGGGCGGTGGTGGGCCTGGTCGCGATCACGCCGGCCGCCGGCTACGTTCCGGTGGGCTCCTCGATCGCCATCGGAGCGGTTGCCGCCGTTGTGAGCAACCTCGCCGTGCATTGGAAGTCGAAGTCGAGCGTGGACGACACCTTGGACGTCTTCCCCTGCCACGGCGTCGGCGGAATCGTCGGCATGATCGCCACCGGCGTCTTCGCCGACAAGGTCGGCCTCGTTCACGGCGACCCGACGATCTTCCTGCGCCACATGGCCGCGATCGTGGTCGTGGGAGTCTTCAGCTTCGGCGGCTCCTACGTGATCTACAAGATCACCGACGCGCTCATCACCCTGCGCGTGCGCCCCGAGCAGGAGGAGCAGGGCCTCGACCTCTCCCAGCACGCAGAGAGCATCGCCTGAGGAAGCTGGGCTCTCGCGCGAAACTCGGGAAAAAAGAGCTTCTCTTCTCCGCGGCCGCATTTGCGGCGGCCCTCGTCGTCAATTATTTTGCCGACGCCTACGTCGAGCGCGTCGGCGAATTGGCCCGGCCTAATCCGGACTCACTTCTTCCGCTTCTTCCCTTCATGGACCTGCGCGCGGTCTATCTGTGGGGCGCCGTCGCATTCATCGCGCTTTCGGTCTACGCCGCTGTCTTCCTCGAGCGTCCGCGGATTGCCTACATAGCGCGCGTCTACGCCGCGCTGATCACCATACGCAGCGGGCTCATGGTGCTGACCCCGATGCACATCCCCGAAGAGGCCCTGCCTTTGAGCGGCTCAGCGCTCTACGACGGCGCGGGCCGGCTTTTCACGGTGCGCCACGACCTGTTCTTCTCGCTGCACACGGCTTTGCCCTTCCTCGGCTTCTTGGCCTTCCGCACCGACTGGGTGCGCTGGTCGTGCCTGGCCTTCTCGATTGTGCTGGGCACCACCGTGCTTTTGGGGCGCAACCACTACAGCCTCGATGTCGCCGCGGCCTACTTCATCACCTACGCGGTCTACCGTCTGGAGGCCCGTTTCCTCGAGGCGCGGTTTCTGTCCCGGCGCTAGAACCCGACCGCTCCTCCCACGGTCCAGATCCAACCGCCGGCCCAAGGCTGACCCGGCATGTCGCCCTCGGTCTTTCGTCCCACGGTCAGGCTCGCGTCGAATTTCTTGCTCAGGTTCACGGTCTCGCCCAAGAGCAGCGCCCCGCCCGGCCGTTGAGCTCGCGCGGCGTCTGCCCAGGCTTGCGCTTCGCCGCTCAGTCTCAGCCGGTCTCCCGCCGCCTTGAGACCGTCGAGCTTGACCGACATCGCCTCGCCCGCCGGACCCCAGCGGGGCGCAAGCGTCGCCGTCGTCCCGCTGGCGGGACTGCGGACGATCATGTCGACGACCTGCCACGACCCATGTCCCACGAAGTTCGAGAACCCGCCGGTCCAGTCGAGACCGCCCAGGCGCACGACCGGTCTGCCGAAATCGGCGCTGCCGCTGAAAAACTGCCAAGCCCCGAAGGCGACGGCCGCCGCGTTCATCGGGTCGAGCGCGCTGGCCCAAAGCCGCCGCAGCGCCTGGCCGGGATCGGCCCGGTACAGCGCGTCGTTTTCCCCGAGACCGCCTGGGTAACCGCCCGGCACGGCGGCGGCGTCGAGCCGGTAACGGCTTTGGCCCTTGCCGCCGCCGGGCAAGTTCAGCCCGGCGAGGGAGAGCAGGTCGTTGACCACGAGGGGCCCGAGCCCCGTGTCGGCGGACTTCGCGCTCGAGCCGTCCACGCGGGGAGGGCCGAGCGCGACGAACGGCAGCGGGGGCTCGGAGGCCCCGGCGAGGATCGCCTCGAGCTCGCTGCCGGTGCCGCGCGGCCGGGGGCCCCCGTCGAAGTCGAACTCGGTCGGACCGTCGAGTCGACCGAGCATCGCGCGCGCGTCCTCGGCGAGCTCAGGGATTTCTCGCGCTCGCGTGGATGCGGCGAAGCGGCTGCCCCACGGGTCGCCCAGGATCGCGCCGGCCACCGCGGCCCAGCCGCAAGGGCTCATCGCGCCGGGCGGCTCGAACCAAGGGAATTGATCCGGAGGGATCTCGGCGACTTTGAGCGCCTTCAAAAGATAGGCGGAGAGGACCTGCTCTTCGGTCCCCGGCTTGAGGTCCTGCAGGACGGCGGTCAAGGCCGCGACCTCGACGGCGTCTAGAATCCTCGTCTGCGTCGGATACCCCGGATAGCCGAGGCGCCGGTACTCCCAGCCCTTGCCGGTTTCTATGAGGCCGAGCTTCTCGGTCAGCCCCGCGGAGGCCGACGCGGAGAGAGCGAGGACGATCCCAAGAATCGCGCCGATCGCCTTCATGCTTTGAGGATAGCCGGCCTCGACCCGGAGCTCATGGGGAGAGCGGCCCCCGACCGGCCGGCGGAAGGCCGTTTCGCGAGATGAGAGAAGGGGCCCAATATTTATCGTTCCTTGATAATGTCGCCGCGCCGGCCTTGACAGCGCAGCGCAGGCCTGTTATAACATGGGCGAAGCGCCGCCCACCCGAACCGCCGAACGGGGGTTCGGGTTTTCTGTTTTAAGGACAACCATGCTCAACAACAAGAAGATCGCCGTGATAGGCGCGGGGAACATGGGCAAGGCCCTCATCGGGGGCATGCTGAGCGCGAAGCTCACCCCGCCCAAGAACATCGTCGCCTCGCGCCGAAACGAGGAGGCCTTGAAGGAACTGCGCCGGCGGTGGTCCATACACGCGATCGCCGACAACAAAAAAGCGGTCAAGGGCGCCGACATCGTCATACTCGCGGTCAAACCGCAGCTGGCCCAGGCCGTGCTCGCCGAGATCGCGCCGGTGGTCGACAAGAAACAACTCATCATCAGCATCATGGCGGGCCTGACCACCACCACGATCAACAAGAAGCTTAAAAAGTCCTGTCCCGTCGTGCGCGCGATGCCCAACACGCCGTGCCTGGTCGACGCAGGCGCCACCGCAATCTGCGCGGGAGCGCACGCGACCGACAAGGACCTCGCCGCGGCCGAAGCGATCTTCAAGTCTGTCGGCAAAGTCGTGACCTTGCCCGAAACCTCCCTCGACGCCGTGACTGGACTCTCGGGCTCCGGTCCGGTCTACATCTTCATGGTCATCGAAGCGATGATCGACGGCGGCGTCAAGATGGGCATACCGCGCCCCATCGCAGCACAGCTCGCCGCGCAAACGGTCTTCGGCGCGGCCAAGCTCGTGCTCGAGACGGGCCGCCACCCCGCCATCCTCAAGGACGAGGTCACCACCCCCGGCGGCTGCGCGATCAACGCCATCCACATTCTCGAAAACAAAGGCTTAAGGAGCGTGCTCATTGATGCCATCGTCACTGCAACCAACAGGTCCCAAGAGCTCAGCCGTCTTTACGCCGACTAAAACGATGGACCCAAAGTCACTCGAGAACATCCCGCAGCCGACCCTGGTCACGGCCCGGGAGCATCTCGAGGAGGTCGTCTCGGACCTCAAACGCGCCACGCGCCTGGCTCTCGACATCGAATCCAACGGCTTCTACGCCTACCGCGAGAAGGTCTGCCTGCTGCAGATCTCCTCGGCGGCCGAGGATTACATTGTAGACCCCATCGCGGTCGCGGACCTCTCCTGCCTGGGTCCGTTGATGAAGGATCCCGCCATCGAGAAGATCTTCCACGCTGGGGAATACGACGTCCTGTGCCTCAAGCGCGACTACGGCTTCACCTTCGCCAATCTCTTCGACACGATGATCGCAAGTCGCCTCTTGGGGATCAAGGAGCTTGGGCTAGCCGCGCTCATCGAGCGGCATTTCGGGCTCAAGCTCTCGAAGAAGCTCCAGCGCGCCGACTGGGGACAACGGCCTATGACCCACGCCCAGATCCGCTACGCCCAGCTCGACACCCACTTCTTGATCGCGCTCGCCGACATCCTCAAGGAGCAGCTCAATCTCAAGGGACGCCACGAGGACGCCTCCGAGGCCTTCGTCGAGCTGACCGCCGTCGAGCCCAACGAGAAGGTCTTCGATCCCGAGGGCTACTGGAGGCTGGCGGCCCGACAGAAGCTCTCGGGCCCCCAGATCGCCTGCCTGCGCGAAATCTACCATTTCCGCGAGGAGCAGGCGCAATCCCGCGATCGAGCCCATTTCCGCGTCATGGCCGACGAACTCATGCTGCGCGTGGCCCACGCCATGCCCGCAACGATGGGAGAGCTCGGCCAGGTCCGCGGGATGACGCCCTATCTGCTCTCAAAATTCGGACACGCGCTCCTCAAGGCCGTCTCGCGCGGGCGGGAGAGCGAGCCGCCCTCGCAAGAGCCCCGCCCCCGAGCGCGCCGAGACATGCGCGAGCTTAAAATTTTCGAGGCCTTGCGGCAGTGGCGGAAAGGCCAGGCTTCGACGGAAGGCGTCGAGCCGGTCGTCATCATGTCGAGCGAAGTCCTTCGCGAGATCGCCCGCTCGGCCGTCGAGACCGAGGCGGACCCGCTGGGGAAGCTGAGTTCGCTCAAGCGCGGGCGCTACGGCGAGGCCCTGGAGCGGGTCCTTAAGAGCGCGGGGCGCTAAAACGGGCCCGCGGACCGGGCCGGGGTGTAGCCGTGCAGCTCGCGCAGAGTCTTGAAGACCCCGGGGCCCGCGCTGATCTCCACGTCGTCGGCCGTGAACTGGCAGGGATGCTCGTAGCCGCAGGCGTGCGTGACGGCCATGAGCTCGTTGCGAAACGACTGGCAGAAGCGCGCGAACCGCAGCGACTGGACCGCGGGCGAAAGGCCCCGTTGAAGCCACTTATTATGCGTCGTGACTCCCGTGGGGCAGCGGTCCGAGTGGCACTTCTGGGCTTGGATGCAGCCGATGGAAAGCATCGCCTCGCGCGCGATGTTGACCAGGTCGCAGCCGAGGCAAAAGGCCACGATGGCCCGGTCCGGGAAGCCCATCTTCGCGCTTCCGATCCACACGACCTTCTCCGCCATGCCCTCTTCGAGGAATAACTGGTAGACCCGCGGGAAGCCCACGCGGAAAGGCAAGGAAACATGATCGGCGAAGGTCAAGGGAGCGGCCCCGGTGCCGCCCTCGCCGCCGTCGATGGTGATCCAATCCGGCCCGCGTCCGGTCTGCTTCATGGCCGAGGCCAAATCCTTCCAGAAACCAAGTTGTCCCACGGCCGATTTGATCCCGACGGGCAGGCCCGTCTCTTTGGCGATGATCTCGATGAAGTCGATGAGTCCGCGCACGTCCTTGAAGGCCGAGTGGGAATTGGGGCTGATGCAGTCGACGCCGACGCGTACCCCGCGGATGGCCGCGATCTCGGGGGTCACTTTCTTGCCGGGCAAGACGCCGCCCTTGCCCGGCTTGGCTCCTTGGGAAAGCTTGAGCTCGATGCCGCGCACGCAAGGCGCTCCCGCCAAAGTCTCAAGCAGCTTCTCCATCGAGAAGCGGCCCTCTAAGTCGCGGCAGCCGAAATAGCCCGTGCCGATCTGATAGATGAGGTCGGCTCCCATCTTGTGGTAGGGCGAGATGCCGCCCTCGCCGGTGTTGTGCCAGCAGCCCGCGACCTTGGCCCCCTTGTTGAGGGCCTCAACGGCGGGTGCGGACAACGAACCGAAAGACATCGCCGAGATGTTGACGATCGAGGGCGGCCGCCAGGCCTTGGCCCGGCCGTGGACCTCGCCCAGGACCTTGGCGCAGGGCAGCTCGAGCAGCTTGTCGTGGATCGAGGCCGTGAAGCTGACCTCGCCGTAGGGAAAGACCGCGTGCTTGATGATGGGATAGCCGATGCCCAGGATTTGATCGTCGGTGCCGAAGCCGAAGTAGTTGTTCTGGCCGCGCGCCGAACGGTAGATCCAGTCGCGCTCCTCGCGGTTGAACGGCAGCTCCTCGTGGTTGCCGGCGACGATGTACTGCCTCAGCTCCGGCCCGAGCTCGATGAGCAGGTAGCGCAGGTGCCCGACGATGGGGAAATTGCGCAGGACGTTGTCGTCCGAGATGAACAGATCGTGGACGAGAAGCGCGCCCAAGGCGGCCAAAGACAGCCACAAGAGCATGGGCGGGGGTCCTTTACCAGGCCGGAGGCTTGCCTGTCATCGGGGGCTTGGTTTTTAGCAGCATGTGCAAAGTCATGCCCAGCGCCATCGCGTTGACGGGTTTCTCGTAGTAGCCCTTGACGTTGGGCTCCTTGCGCAGCTGCTCCTCGTTATTGCGTTCTCCGCCGTGGCCGGTCACGATGAGCACCGGGATGCCGGAAGTTGAGCCTGTCTGAAGCATGCGGACGATCTGCACGCCGTGGAATTTCGGCAGCATCATGTCCAGCATGATAAGGTCGGGCGCGAGGCTCTGCGCCTTGTCGAGCCCCTGCTGCCCGTCGAACGCGGTCGCGCAGCGGAAGCCCTCCCTCTTGAGGATGGTCTCCATGAGCTCGCGCGAGCTCTCATCGTCCTCGATGACGAGGATGAGCTTGTCGCCGGCGGGCGCGAGTCCTCCTTCGGCCATGCCCCATTACACCATTTGGGGCGGGCTCGTTCAAGACGGGTTTTTGAGGCGCACCGAGGCGCGGTAGACCAGCAGCCCGACGGCGGTAAAGCCCGCGCAGATCCACAGCAAAGCAGGTCCCGTGCCGGCGTAGTCGAGCAGCCACCCCAGACCCAAGGACACCAAAGCCGTACCCGCGATAAACAGGCCGTTGAGAAAGCTCATGACGCCTGGCTGCTCCTTTTGAGAGACCGCGCGCTGGACGTCGCTGTCGAGGCTCAGCTGGCTGGCCGCCCAGGTCGAGCTGAAGACGAAGATCGCGGGAACGAGCAGCCCGAGAGCCAGGGCGATCGGCAGGTGGAGGCCGGCCAGTGGGAGCATCCAGCCCGCGAGCAGGCCGAAAGCGCCCCAGCGCACCCAGGCGGAAGGCCCCGGGTAGCGTTGAGAGCGCTTGAGGATCAAAGAGGCGCCTCCGAGCTCGCCGAAATTCGAGGCCGTCAGCAGGACCGCTGCCAAGGCGCCCGCGCCGAGCAAGGTCTTGGCGTAGACCGGCAGCAGAAGATTCTCGAAGACGCGGTGGATGATCTGCGGCAGGACCATGGCCGCGGCCAGCCAACGGAAGCGGCGGTCGGTCAGGACTTTCTTGGCCCCCTTGAAGACATCGCCCCAGGAAGCCGAGTCCTCGTCGACGGTCTGGGCGGAGACCGGCTTGCGCACCTTCCAGAGCAGAAAGGCGGATATGAGATAGGCGGGCGGCTGGATGAGCATCGCGTAGAGAGGCCCCACAAGCGCGATCATGGCGCCGCCTAAAGCCGAGCCGATCACGCCCGCGGTCTCGTAGCGCCGGTGCATGCGCGCGTTATACACGCGCAGGGCCTCCTCGTCGTGACCGAGCAGAAGGGACGGCATCAGGCGTCGACAGGTGTCGGCCACGCCGATGGCCGCGCCGATGAGGCCGTAGACCGGGAAGACCAGGCTCGCGGTCACCGCGTGCGCCGCGGCCAGTGCCAGCAGGCCGCCGACGAGAACGCCCTGGGCGAGCACGCTGGCGGCGAGCACCTTGCTCGCGGGGAATCGGCGCAGCAAGGGCGGAGTCAGAGCACCCCCGACGGCCTGTGCGAGTTGATAGACGATGAGCAGGCCCGCCACCATAGTCGCCCCGCCCAGGCTCTTCATGACGAGAAGGGGGAAGCTCAAGGTCACGACCTCGGCGCCAACCTTGTAGGCGGGCGTGCCCCACATCATGAGCTTGACGTCGCGCTGCCGTTCGGGCGAGAGCGGGGCGGACTTACTCGACTGCAGACCAGATGTGTGGGGGGCCTCCTCGGGCAGCGCTGCGGCGACAGAGGGCACTGCCTCGGGAGCGCCGCCCTGCAAGAGCCTGATCTCTCCCTCGGAGCTCTGAGCTCCGATTTCACCCGAGACGCGGCCCGAGTTTTCGATGTCGCCTGCGACCGTTTCGGCGATGGGTTCAAGCCGCGACGCGAGAGCCGCCTGGGGCGTTTCGGCACCGGCGCCCGGCAAGACAGCCTGCGGACCGGCGAGACCCGTGCTGACTTGGCCGGGCAGGACGGCATCGGCCGCGGCGTCAAGGGAGGGAATATTCGGCAAAACCGGGACGGTGTTCGCGCCGATCTCGGGGAGCTCGATCTTTGGAACCGGGGAGGTCGGGCGCGCGGCGGACGGCAGACGTCCCTCCGGCAGGCGTTCGAAGGAGGCGGCCAAAGCCGGCTGGGCGGCGACGAGGATCTCCAGGAGAATGCGCATATGACTATTTTAAGGAATAGCCGCCGGAAGCGACTACGGCCCTAGGACCTAGGGCGCCGCGGGCTTAGGGCCCAGGCTTACGGCATCAGCTTGACGATCAGGTCTTTGGCTTGGGGGAATTGCGCGAGGAGGCGGGCCTTGTCGCCGATCTCGAAGTCCGCGAAATCGAAGCCCGGCGCCACAGTGCAGCCGATCAGGCAGAAATCGCTCTCATCCTCGGGATAGGCCCCGAACCAGGTGCCGGCCGTGATCACATGCTGGAGTTGGCATCCCGAGCCGACGTCGTGGCCGAGGCGGACGATCTCGACGCGACCATTGGGGGAGATCTTGACGAGGACCAGCGGTCCGCCTAGGTAAAAATGAAACAGCTCGTCCCACTTGAGGCGGTGCAGGCGCGAGCGTGTCCCTTTAGGCAGAAGGTAATAGATCGCCGTCGAGAAATTGCGGTCGAGCTCCTTGATCTTGCCCGCGGCGCGATGAGTTTCCTTATAATAGCCGCCTTCGGGGTGAGGCTGCATGCCGTACAGCTTCACCAACTCGTCAGCGGTCACCCTAGTCCTTGAGCCGGAACTGCATCGGGACCTTCATGCCCACGGCCCGAGGACCTGAGGAGTCCCGAGCTGGGGAGAAGCGCATCAAGAGCGCGACCTTCTGGGCCGCCGCGCCGAAATCGTCGCTGTCGGCGTGGACGATTTCCGAGCCGCCGACGATGCCGTCGACGCCGATGTGGATCTTGAGCAGGACGTCGCCCTCGCGGCCGGCGCGGCGCTCGCTCTCGGGGTAGAACTTGCGCAGCATGGCCAGCAGCTCATCCTTATTGAGGAGCTTGGGCATCTCCAAAAGCGGCGCGCCCCCGTCGCCGGTGCCGGTAGGGGTGCCGTACGGGGATTTCCCATCGATGCCGCCCGGCAGGGGAGAAATACCGGCGCCGCCGGTGACGCCGCCCGGAGTCGCGGGGCTTTCCGGTTGTTTCTCGACTTTCTTCGTTTCGGGAGTGCTCGCGGTCCAGTCCTTGGCCGGTTCCACCGGCTTTGTCGCGTCGACCGGCTTGTCAGGCTCCACAGGCAAAGGGATCCCCTTGGCGTCCTGGATTTTCGCCTTGGGAGGAGCCAGCCTCGCGGGTCCCGTGCCGAGGAAGGGGCTCGTGATCTCGACTTCGACGGGCGGCCGTACCCAGAATGAAGGGAGGCCTCGTGCGATCAGGAAGAACAGCGCGTGCAGGACCGCGGAGGCGGCCAGCGCCTGCCGCATGTTCGGGATTCCTTCATTCACTTTCTCGAGACCTCGAGGCCTATCTTTCTGACACCGGCGCCGCGCACGAGATCCAGGACGCCCACGATGTCCCCGTAGGGGATCGTCTTGTCCGCCGAGAGCGTCACGTGCAGGTCAGGGTCGGCCCGGGTGCCCGCGGCCAGCAGGCTCTTGAGCTCATCGGAGGACAGCTTCTTGCCCTCGAGAATAAGCTCGCGCTTGGCGTTGTAGACGATCGACTTGGCCTCGGTCGCCGCGCGGTCGTGGTGGGCGGCCTTGGGAACGTCGACCTTGATCGCTCGTCTTGCGATGATCGGGGCGGTGGCCATGAAGATGATGAGCACGACAAGGATGATGTCGACGAACGGCGTCACGTTGATCGCGGTGATGGGGCCGTCGTTGTTTCCCGATGCGGTGGCCATGGGAGTCAGCGTTTGGCTCTGCCCTCGCGGATGTGCGCCATCAAGTACCGCCCCAGCGACTCGGTCCCGCCGAGCAGGTCCTTGACGTTTTTGGAGAAGTAGTTGTACGCGATCACACAGGGGATGGCCACAAATAATCCGACCGCCGTGGCGACTAGCGCCTCGGAGAGGCCCTGCATGACGACCTCGGGGCCGCCGGTGGTCTGGGCCAGATCATGGAAGGCGCGGATAACGCCCAAGACCGTGCCGAAGAGGCCGATGAAGGGCGCGTTGCTTCCGAGGGTTCCCAGGACGAGCAGCCATTTCTCGAGCCCCTCCTTCTCGGCCAGGCTCGCCGCGATCAAGAGGTCCTCGACGCCCTCGGGGCCGTGGTGAGAGCGCGCGAGCGCCGTCTTGAGTATCCGCCCCGCCGCTCCCGGATGCCGCTGCACGGTTTTTTCGAGCGACGGGAGATCCTCGCCGAGCCCCGCCATCACGGCTTGGCGCAGGGCGCGAAAGCCCTGGTCCTCGCGCCTCAGCGCGAAGAAGCGCTCGAATATGATCGCGACCGCCGCCAATGAGCACAACAGCAGGGCGTAGATCACCCAGTCGCCGCCCGTCAGGGCCAAGGCCCTCAGAACCGAAACCATTAGTCCTCCTTGAACTTCTGCAGACGCAGCAGCGACGAGACCAGTTCGGCCTTGACCGACGGATTGGCCTCGTTCTGCAGCTCAATCATGAGCTTGCGGTAAAGATCGCCGGCGTCCGATGGCCCGCCGAGTTCGCCCAGGTAGTGGGATGCCATCGCCCGCACGAACCAGTCCTTATGCTGATAGAGCCGCAGCAGGATTTCGCGCCCAAAAATATTCCCCATACGCCAGAGCCCAGCCGCGGCGTAGACCTGCATGGCCAGCGAGGAGTCGGCGCGCGCCGCCCCGTCGACGATGAACTGGTTCCCCGTTTCCCCCTGCACGAGCAGCGATTCGAGAGCCCCGAAGCGCACCGTGATGTTGGCGTTGTTGAGCATGCCCTGGAAGAGAGGCGTGTAGCGCAGCTCTTTGGTGTAGGCCAAGGCGACCATCGCCGCCGCCTGAATCTGCACGTTGCTGCCCAGGCGGGCCGCGTCCTCGAGAGCCTGGTCGATGCCGTAGTCCTTCGAGCCGGCCAAGCCGTCGGTGAGCAGGAAGCCCAGCTGGGTGTAGCGCGTCTTGAGGTTGTAGCCGTCGAGCGTGCTGATCTTGTTAAGATTGCCGACAGAGGCGTCGAGCTGCGCTTGCGGGTCGGGCCTGGCGTCCTGACGATCGCGCAGCAGGCGCAGCAAGGTCGACCCGATCGAAGGGTCGAGGATGGCGTCGGCGGCGAGCTTGACGCGCGGAGCCGAGATGACCAGAGCCTCGAGTTGGAAGACCGGCTCCGAGTCGGGGATCGCCGACTTCGAGGCCGGGGCCGGCTCCTCCTTGACCGGTGCCCGAGCCGCCTTGTTGGCCGCCCGCACCGCGGCCGCTTTTTGCGGGAAGAGCTTTAACGCCGCGATGCAGTCCTCCGCGAGCGTAAAATCGTTCTGCTGCTCGCGGCCCAGGCGCGAGACCAACTCATCGTAGTCGGCCGCCGAGCCGTAGTCGCCCAGATACCGGGCGGCCATCGCGCGCACGAGCCAGGAGGCGTTGTCGAGGTAGCCGCGCAGCGCGGGCAGGCCGCGCGCGTCGCCGGCGCCAGCCAGCGCGCGGGCGGCGAACACGCGGAGGATCGGTTCGGGCTCGTTGCGCGAGTCCTGGCCCATCGCGAACCACTGGAGCGACTTGTCGGGATGCCCCCAAACGGTGAGGGCCTCGAGCGCTCCGAAGCGCACGGCCGGGTCGAGGTTGATGAGGGCCTCGCGAAAAACGTCGAAGTCGGCGAGGTCGTGGGCCCGGGCCAGCGCGATGAGGGCGGACGCGCGGGTCTCCCCATCGCGCTCCCAGCGCGCCAGCTCGATGAGCTTCTTGCGAAAATCGGGATCGTCATTGCGGGACAAGGCCTCGGCCAATGGGACACCGATGCTCAGGTACCGGTTCCGCAGAGTGAAGCCGATCGGGGAGCCCAGGGCCAATATGTCGGCGGCGGGAGTTCCGGAGATCGCAATCATGTCGACTTTCTCGTGGTCCTTGTTCTGGAGCAAGTCGACCAGGGCGTTGTTGATCGCGGCGTCGGTCTTGACGGGCCCCCCGGGCACGACCGGCCCCGAGGTCTCCTTGACGGTGATCTCGCCGCAGGCGCAGAACAGGGCCGCGGCCAGAATGAGGGCGCTCTTGCTCATGCCGTGCATAGTATCAAATCGCGCTGCGCCTCATTCCCGCACGATCTCGACCGAAAAGACCTTTAACCGGGCTGCGGAGTCCTTCCAGCACTGCCGCGAAAGATGCGCCTTCTGCGAGCACAGTTCGCCCAGGAATGACTCCTTGTCCTTGAGCTGCTCCCAGACCTGCGGGAGGAAGACCCCGGAGCTTCCCCCTTCCTCGACGATGACCCCGTCGCCCTTGCGGATCTCGGAGGCCGACTTGACCTCCTTGGACTGGGAGAGCCGCGAGACCTCGATGCGCAGGCCGGGAAGCTCGGCGGCCTGCACGGGCTTGAAGCGCGAGTCGCTGACAGCACTTGCCACCGCGTTGTGGGCCACGGACTCGACGAGGCTCTCCTGGGCCTGCAGCGAGCCGATGCAGCCGCGCAGCTCGCCAGAGGCCTTCTCGAGGGTCACGAAAACCGCGGCGGGCAGGTTCAGCCTGGGGTCCTTCGACAGCGCGACGGCGGGCATCTTGCCCGAGGCGAGGTAGCCTTCGATGCTGCGGCGCGCCAGGACCAAGAGCTCTTTTTTCTCGGAACCGTCGAGCGCGGCCGGGACCGCGGCGGAGACTCCCTTCAAAAAGACGACCGCGGCGTATCCTACGACATGATGATAATCCCGCTCGGAGACGACGTCGCCCGAGTTGATGTGCGAGAGAACGCGCGCCTGCGTCGCGCCCAGCTCGCGCGCCGCGGTCATGACGGCGGTCACGGCCCCCTCGCCGCAGTAGGTCACCGCAAGGCTCTCGAGGCCGCGGTTCATGAGCAGCCGGTTGGTCAGCCAGAAATAGGCGGGGTCCAAGGTCTTCAAGGCCTCGAGCGTCGTCCGATCGACGATGTCGGAGAGAGGCCCGCTGGGGTAGTGAGATTGATCGGAGGAGGCCACGAGAAGCACGCGCTTGCCCTTGATGGCGGAGGCCAGCGCGCGGCCGATGATGCGCGCGGACTCGAGGTCCTGCGTGTTCATGACCATGCCGACGATTTTGACGGATCCCAGACGGTACCGCAGGAATGGGACCTGGACCTCGATCGAATGCTCCTTGTCGTGAGCCCGAGCGTCGAGCTTGATCAAGCTCGTGGTCTTGACCAATGCCCCGGCCAAGGCCGCGTCGTACTCCAGCGAGCCCTCTGGGGTCGCGTAAGCCCCAGGGTAAATCGCCGCGCCCTCGAGCTCCTTGTAATGCCCGGTTCCGAGCACGACCACGGTATCCCAGTGCCCGGGAGCGAGCAGCTTGTAGGCGCGCGCCGCGGTCGCGCCCGAGTACTCAAGCCCGGCGTGAGGGACGAGCACGGCGACGATCTCGCCCGGGACTTTCTCGTTTGGCGCGGCTTTCAAAAGGCTCTCTACGAGCGCCTCGAGAGCCTTGGCGGACAGGGGATAGAAGCGGCCGGCCACCGACGGCAGTCTAACCGCCGCGGCCGCCGCCGCGGCGGTCAAAAAAGACAGGAAAATCCAGCCCGATCTCTTTAATAATCCGTTCACAGGTTCGAAATCAATTCCGAACAGGTTTCCGCTAAACTAACCCCAGAGGCGCACAACAGTACGGCATCTAAGTTCGACAACTGAAGACAACGACCACCAGGAGCCCGCCCCTGCATGACTCTCCGCATGCAGGGGCGGTTTTTTACTCCGGTTTTCCCACCTTCTCGAAATTGCGCATGATCGTCTCGAGCCAGCGCTGATCCATCTCGTCGAAAGCCGACTTGGCTTCGCTGTCGGCGTCGAAGACCGCCCAGACCTTGCCGTCCTTGTCGTAGACCGGGACCGCGATCTCGCTTTGGTTCTTGGGGTCGCACTCGATGTGCTGGTCTCCCAACGCCTTCACGTCCGGCACGATGATCGTCTTGCCTTCCTTGAGCGCCTTGCCGCAGACTCCGCTCAGCGGCAGCGGCGAGCAGGCCGGCTTCTCGCGATGGGCTCCGAGGATGAGCTCCTGGCCGCCGGGCGGGAGAACATAGAAGCCGCACCAAGAGTACGGGCTTTGCGCGAAGGTGTCCCACAATTCGTCGACGATCTCGCGCATCATGCGCTCGCTTTTGAGCTCGCGGCGGCGCCATCTCTTCTCGAGATTGGCGTGCGCCTTGTCGTAGCGCGCCCGCGAGGGACGCGACCTCATCGCGTTGGCGTCCTTGATCTCCTGCATCTCGTTGGTCAGCTCACGTTCCTTTTCATTGGCCATGTGTTCTCTCCAATACCACGAGCTGCCCGCAGGCGCCCTGGATGTCCCGGCCGAGGTTCTGGCGCACGGTCGCGTGGACGCCCGCGTCCAGGAGGACTTTCTGGAAGCTCCTGGCGTTCTCCTCGGACGAGGCCCGGTGCGGCGTGTCGGTCTCGTTGAAAATGATCAGATTGACGTGGATGAGCTCGCGCGGCCCCAGGCCCTTGGCGTAGGCGACGAGCCGGGCTGCGTCCTCCGGACGATCGTTCTCCTCCCGGAGCAGCACGTATTCCAAGAAGACCTTGCGCGGGGTCTCGCAGAGGTAGTTCTTGATCGCTTTGGCCAGCGCCGCCAGGGGATAAGCCTTGTTGACGGGCACAAGCCGCGTGCGCAGGGCGTCGTCGGCCGCGTGAAGGGAGAGGGCGAGGTTGACCTGCGGAAAATCCCGGCCGAAGCGCTCTATCTGCGGGGCGATGCCCGACGTCGAGACCGAGATGTGCCGCGCGCCGATGCCGAATTGCTTCTGGTCCATGAGCGCCCGCAGGCTCTGGGCGAGCGTGTCGTAGACCGCGAAGGGCTCGCCCATGCCCATGTAGACGACGTTGTCGAGGCGCCCCTCCAGGGACTCGCGCTTCATGTACTGCCGCCAAAACAGGACCTGATCGGTGACTTCCTCGACGCTCAGGTTGCGCTGCAGGCCCATGAGGCCGGTCGCGCAGAAGGTGCAGCCCACCGCGCAGCCGACCTGACAGGAGATGCAGGTCGTCCAGCGCACGGGGCTGGGGCGCAGCAGGACCGTCTCGACGATCTTGCCGTCGCCGAGCTCCAAGAGGGCCTTATGGGCGCGGCCGTCGGAGGAGACCTCGACGCGGCGCTCTTTGAGGCTCAGGATCGGGGCTTGGCTCTTGAGGCCGTCCCGCAGTTCGCGGGGAAGGACCGCGACGTCGTCGTAAGACGCGGCGGCCTCGGAGAAGACCGCGCGGCGCACCTGATCGAGGCGGTAGCGCGGCGCATTGAGCGCCGACAACGCGGCCTCGACTTTGTCCAGGTCCACCTAGTATGTCACCTCGATGACCTCGTGCGATTCCAGGAGCTTCTTGAGGACCGCATGCTGCTCCTTGCGCGCGGCCGAGGTCAGCCATTCGCTGTAGTAGAGGTTGTTCTTCTTCATCGTCTTGTGACGGATGATGTGCACGCGGGCGTCGCGGAAGATGGCGGTCACCTGGGCGAGACTCTTGTCGTCGAACTTGGAGGTGATGCGGAAGGTGTGGCGCTGCTGCCAGTCGTCGATGAGGATGTCGAGCGGCGTGAAGGCCAACTGGACGACGAGCACGACGATGGTCACCAAGGCCGCGAGGTTGAAGTGCCCGTAGCCGACCGCCATCCCGATGGCGGCGACGATCCAGATCGTTGCCGCGGTGGTCAAGCCCGTGATGCGCTCGCCGTCGCGCATGATGGCACCGGCGCCGAGGAAGCCGATGCCGGAGACGAGCTGCGCCGAGATGCGCGCCGGGTCGTTCGGGAAGGCCTGGGAGATCATCGTAAACAATGTGGCTCCCAGGCAGATCACGATGTTCGTGCGAAGTCCCGCGGCCTTGTCGCTGAGCTCGCGCTCGAGTCCGATGACGGCGCCCAGGACCAAGGATACGGCGATCGTCACGATATCACGATTGACGTGTTCGAGCATCACACAACCTCCTTCACGACTGTCTCGCCGAGGCCTGCGCGGAGCCTCGGGCAAGAATCCTTCTATAGGCCTGCGCGGCCGCCTCGCGCCCGGAACGGATGCAGTCGGGCAGTCCAACGCCTTCGTAAGAGCAGCCCGAGAGATACAGCCCGGGATGACCCTGCAGGCAGGACGCGATGCGCTTGAGGCGCAAGGCGTGGCCGACATTGTACTGGGGGTTGGCCTTCTCCCAGCGCTGGGACCGGCTGAATTTGGGATGAGTCTCGCCGAGCCGGAGAATCTCGGCGAGCTCCTTGCGCGCGGTGCGAGAGAGGCCCGCCTCGTCGGCCGCGACGGTCTCCTCGCGCCCGGCGCCTCCCATGAAGCAGCGCACCATGACCTGGCCCTGCGCCACGCGCTCCGGGAATTTCGTCGAGGTGTAGGTCGCGGCGGTGACCGCTCGGCCCTCCGCGCGCGGCACGATGAAGCCGAAGCCGTCCAAAGGGTCGGGGAAGCCGGCCCTCTCATAGACCAAGGAGACCGTCGCCGTAGTGACGAAGGGGATCTCGTTCAGCACGCAGGAGAGTTCGAAATCGAGGTCGGAGGCGACGGCGGCCAGCGCGTTGGCGGGCAAAGCGGAGATGACCGCGTCGGCCGAAAAAACCGCGTCCTTGGTCGCGACCTGCCACTCGGAGCCGCGGCGCTTGAGGCTCAGCACGTTGGCTCCGGTGCGCACCGTGCCCCCCGGCAGCTGATGCGCGAGCGCCTCGACGAGGCGCGAGAGTCCGCCCCTGAGCGTCATGAACATCGTGAGTTCCGAGGAAGGCTTCGGACGCTGTGCGGCGGCCCTCATGCCCTTGAATATGCCGCCGGAGAGCTCGAGTTCCTTGAGCTGAGGGAAGGTGCTCTGTAGGCTCATTTGCTCGGGGTCGCCCGCGTAGATCCCGGCGAGCATGGGGGCCGCGATCTTCTCGAGCGCCTCGCGCCCAAGCCGGCGGCGCACGAAGGAGCCCAACGACTCGTCGAGCTCTTCTCTGGCGGCCGGGATGAACGGCTCGAGCGCGAGGCGGAGCTTTGCCTTCCAGGAGAGCAGCCTCGTCGTCAGGAAGGGCAGCACGCGCGACGGAAGCAAGGTCATCCCTTCCGGCAAGGGCTCGAGTTTGCCGTGAGAGAGGACATAGATCGTTTTTTGGCTCTCGTTGGTCTTCACGAGCTCCCCCGAAAGCCCAAGTTCGCGCACCAGGGCGAGCGCGTCGGGCTTGGCGGTGATAAAGGAGTCGGGCCCGAGCTCGAAGACGACTCCATCCTTGGTCTCGGTCATGACCTTGCCGCCGACGCGGTTTGACGCTTCGAGGACGACGATCTCGAGCTTGCGCCGGTCCCGAGCGGCGCGTTTATGGAGCTCGTAGGCGGCGGCAAGGCCGGTGATGCCGGCCCCCAAGATGACGACGCGCGGCGATGACGAGCTCAATTGAGGCTCCACGCGTGTACCCAGTCGACGACGGCCTTCACGTTTTCGACCGGGGTCTGCGGCAGGATGCCGTGGCCCAGGTTGAAGATGAAGCCCTTGCGGCCGCACGCGCGCGCCAGTATGTCCCTCACGGCCGACTTGAGCACGGGCTTGGCCGCGAAGAGCACCGTCGGATCGAGGTTGCCTTGGATGGCGCGCGCGCCGATCTTTCCCCAAGCCGCGTCGAGGTCAAGGCGCCAGTCGACGCCGATCACGTCGCCGCCGGCCGAGGCGAAGTCCTCGAGGAAGCCGGCGGTGCCGGTCCCGAAATGGATGACGGGAACGCCGGAGGATTTGAGGGCCGAGAGCACGAAACGCGAATGCGGCAGGACGCACTTGCGGTATTGTTCCGGCGAGAGGCAGCCGACCCACGAGTCGAAGAGCTGCACGGCCTGCGCGCCGGCCTCGACCTGGGCCTTCAGGTAGGCCGCGGTGATCCGGCGCACCTTGCCCATCAACTGGTCCCACGCTTTGGGCTGTTCGAGCATGAAGGCCTTGGTCTTTAGGAAGTGGTCCGAAGGTCCGCCCTCGATGAGGTAGCTCGCCAAAGTGAACGGCGCGCCGGCAAACCCGATCAAGGGGATCGGCCCGAGTTCGCGCCGCGCCAAGGCGATCGCCCGGAGCACGAAGGAGAGCCCCTCGCGCGAGTCGAAGTCCTTGAGGCGCCGAACATCCGCGGCCGAGCGCACGGGGTTGTCGATGACGGGACCCGGCGCGAAGCGCAGCCGCGCGCCCATCGGCTCGATGGGCAGCAGGATGTCGGCGAAGATGATGGCCGCATCTATCGGCATGGCGCGAATGGGCTGCAGAGTGACCTCGCAGGCCAACTCGGGCGTCTTTGCCAGCTGAAGGATCGAATACTTCTTGCGCAGGTCGCGGTATTCCTTCATATAGCGTCCGGCCTGGCGCATGAACCACACGGGGGTCCGGTCGACCTTCTGGCGAAAGCACGCGCGGACAAAGCGCGGGGCTCCCTGTAAGCTGGGCATACGGCGTATGATACAAAATAGTGTCCGGGGAGGCTTGACGCCATGAAAAAGGGCTTGATTTTCTTGGTCTTAGCCGTAGGCGCGGGGCTCTTCCTGCGGCATCAGTACCGCTCTTCGCGCGCGAGCCTTACGCTCGACACGCGCGCCTTCGTCAACGGCATTCCCACGATCAGGCCCGATATGAAACTGGTCGTTGCCTCCCTCGAGTTGACTCAAAGCCTTTCCGCCGAGAGCCCCAAGGTCGCCTGGGGCGTCGATTGGGGCACGACCAAGGCTGTGGTCTCGGCGCCGGCGCGCGTGCATTACGCGATCGATCTTTCCGGCGTCCGGCCAGTCGAGTTCCGACTCGACTCTCGCAACAGGCTGATCACGGCCGTGTTTCCCGATCCCGAAGTGCAGGCCGTGGAGGTCTTCTTTGAGTCCAAGCAAGCCGTCGTCGAGGCCGGTTGGGGCCGGTTCAAAGCGTTCTCAGGCCGCTCGTTGGTGGACGACCTCGATCGACGCCTCTACGCGGGCGCGCGCGCCGAAGCCGCAGCCGAGCCTGCGCTGCGTCAGGTCAGAGATCAAGCCAGGCCTGGACTGGAAAAATTGGTGTCGGCCTATCTCCTCGGGTCGGGAGAAAGAAATCTACGCGTCGCGGCGCATTTCCGGTCGGAGCTTCCCGGCCCGGCGCAGTTCCCGTTCCAGACGGCCAGCCGAAATTGAGTTTTCCACCGACTGGGCCCGGACCCAGTTTGTGCACAAGTCCGGTCCGAAGTATAATCCTGGGATGAAGAGCCTGGCCACAGCACTTCTCTGCGCGCTGGCCTTCATTTCCTCGTGCCGCTACGTGGGCAATCATGCCGCCTGCCGCGCGCACGCGGACTCGGCCTCCTGCAGGGCCGACCCGCGCTGCTTCCCGGTCTTCGGCTGCGAGAAGGACCCGGCCCTGGCTCCGCGCTGCTCTGCCGACTGCTCGCCTTACATCAATTCGAGCTGCTGGATCAACGTCCCGAACCGGCCCGACGGCTGCATGCCCGACTTCCGCGGCGGACGCTTCAACGGCTGCCTCAGCACCGACAAGGACCCCAAACGTTGCGAGACCGTCCCCGACGACAAGGGCGGGCAGACCTGCCTCGACCACGACCCCGCCTGCGCGGGCTGCCGGCAGAAACTCTCTTTCTGCGACGCCCACCCGAATTGCGTCGGGGTCATCTGCATCTAGGCCGCAGCTCAGGCCGCGAGCATCGTGTCGGCCGTGCGCAGGATCTCGAGCATCGACTCGGCGGTCTTGGCGCGAAGGAGCTTGCGCCGAAGGTTCTCGTTGGTCACCAAGGATGCGATGCGGCCGAGCACCTTGAGCTGGATGACCGGCGTTTGGGCGGGCGTCAGGATCAAGAAGATCAGACGCACCGGCACGTTGTCGGGCGCGGCGAAAGGCACGGGCTTGGAGAACCTCCCCAAAGCCACCAGAGGCTTCGAGAGGTCCATGAGCCGGCCGTGCGGGACCGCCACGCCGCGACCGACCGCGCTCGAAAATTTCTGCTCGCGCTCCCAGACGACGCTGAAGACCTCGTTCTCCTTAAGTTCGGGCGCGGCCACGACGAGCTTGGCGAGGAGCTGCCGGATCGCCGACTGCCGGTCGGCGGCCTGCAGTTGGACCGCGACGGCGGTGCCCACGACGACGTCCATGAAGGACCAAGCCTGCGGGTCGAACTCGTCGTGGACCTCGCCGATGAGCTCCTCGATGATGTCCTCGAGGGTCAAGAGGCCCACGATGCGGCCCAGGCCGTTGCGCACGAGCGCCATATGCACGCCCTTATCGGGGAACGACTTGAGCAATTTCTCGAGCGGCTCCGTCTCTAGGACCTCGGTGAGGTCCCGCCTGAGCCGCTTGAGGTCGGGGGCGGGGCCGTCCGCCTTGAGGATGAGGTCCTTGAGATGCAAGAAGCCCGTCGCGGAATCGAGCTCGCCCTCGCAGATCGGATAGCGCGAGAAACGCTTGGAACGGATGAGCTCCAGGTTCTCCGCCCAAGGCTTGGACAAGGAAAGGAACTTGATCTTGTCGCGCGGGACCATCGCCTCCGAGACCTTGGCCGAGCCGAAATCGAAGAGGTTCTCCAGCAGCAGCAGGCGCTCGAGCGGCAGCGTGCCCCGCTCCTGGGTCTCGCCGAGCAGGATGCGCATCTCTTCCTCGGAGACCACCGACTCGGACTGCGCCGCGGGCTTGAGGCCCATGAGCTTGAGGATCGAGAGCGAGCAGAACGACCAGAACGCGACCGGAAGCCGGAATACGGCCGCGAAGAGCTTCAAGGGGGCCGCGCCCCAGAGCGCGACGGCCTCGGCTTTCTGGATTCCGATCGAGCGAGGCAGGAGTTCGCCGAAGACTCCTTGGGCCCAGGCGAGCAATACGAGCGCCGCGCCGAACGAAACGCCGAACAGGGCGTGATGCGGGAGCTCGACGCCGGCCTTCGCAAGGACCGACTCGATGACGTGGGCCAAGGCCGGCTCGCCAAGCCAACCCAAGGCCAAGGCGATCATCGTCAGACCGACCTGGATGGCCGCGAGGTAGTCGTCGAGGTGGGTCTGCATCTCCTGGACGGCCAGGGCCTGGCGGTTGCCCCTGCGCGCGAGCATCTCGACGCGAGAGGCTCGGACCTTGACCAAGGCGTATTCCATCAGCACGAACAGCGAGTTGAGGAAGATCAGGAAAACAGAGACCAGCACCAAGGTCATGGGGATTTCTAGTGTAGCGGGACCACCACCCCCTGTCAAGCCCGACCGGGCGCCAATTTGGTAGTATTGGCTCATGGCCGAATCGCGCGAATTCAAGCCGCTCAAGGAGGCCGGGGCCATCCCGATCTCTGACTCGAGCGAGCTCAAGTTCTACGTGGACGAGTATCGCGGCTACAAGTACGCCTCGGTGCGCACCTTCGTCAAAGGCGACACTTACTCTGGTCCGACCAAGTCAGGCGTCACCCTCAACGCGGCGGTGCTTGAGGGCGTCATCGCGACCCTCTCCAAGCTCCCCCCCGAGCCCGACGTCCTGGAAGAGAAGGAGCTCGCGCGTTTTCCCAAGAAGATGGGCGTCGAGCTCGTCGTGCGCATCACGATCTTCCGCGACTCGACCGGCGTCGACCTGCGCGAATGGGTCGAGGACGTTGACTACAAGGGCTGGTCCAAGAAGGGCGTCCGGATCCCCTACAAGGACGTCCCCAAGAGCTTGGAATTCCTCAAAGAGATGCAGAAGCTCGTCGCAAAAGCCTGACCTCGCCACCCTGGCATAGTTAAGGATTCCTGTTATACTTAGGATGTTCGGGCCCCGCCGCCCGCCAAGCATCCATGAAACCCCTCTTCCTTCGCCTGTTGCTGGTCTTTTCGCTGGCTCGGCCGGCCGCGGCGGGCAACCGCGCGACTCCCGAGCTTCCCGGCGAAGGCCAGGCCGTCCCCGGCGGAAAGATCGTGTCGCCCGGGACCCCTCCGGTCCAGATCGATCTCAAAGTAGCGCCCCTCAATACGATCGCGGTCGACGCGGTCAAGACCGTCGAGACACCGGCCGCCGATGCGGCGCTCTCGCAGGTCCAACTGCCGGTCCTCGAGCCGGCTCCGGGCCTGATCGTCGGCCCCAAGCCGGAGGCGTCGCCGGAATTCACGCCGCCAGCACGGGGCCCGGCGCCGTCGGTCGATGGGCAGGTCGTCTCGGGCCGCGCGCAATTCGACCTTCAGACCGCCAAGTACGCGCCGGCTCCCCCGGCGCCTTCCTTTACAGGCTGGCTTTCGGCTCTGTGGACAGGCGCGGACAAGGTCCCGGACTGGCCCGGCAAGGCCGGCGACAAGGTCAGGCTCGACGGGAAGACCTATGTCCTAGAACGCCGCATCGGCGAGGGCAACAGCGCGATCGTCTGGAGGGCTCGGAACGGCGGCCATGACGTCGCGGTCAAGTTCATCCACCCGGCGTTCAAGAACATACCGCAATACGGCGAGGAGGTCTCGGCGCTCGAGGCCATCGCTCATACCGACATCCGCCACGCCAAGCTCCTGGCCAAGGGCGCCGACGGCCTCGTGCTCGTCAAGGAGTTCGTCGACGGCGAGAAGGCCAGCGAGCTCCTGGCCCGAGGCGCCCTCCTCCGCAGCCAGCGCGAGGGTTATATGGAGTTGGCCGCGCGCCTGATCCGAATCGGCTACACCGGCGACATCCACCCCAACAACCTGATCTGGGAGAAATGGAGAAGCCGCTACGCCTTGGCCGACGTCGGCGGCTTCGAGTTCGGACGGCCCTGGGCGGTGCTCTCGCAGATACTCGAAGGGCCCCCGGTCAAGAGCGGTGAGGTCAAAGCGGTGGAGTTCCTTTCCGGCCTGCGCGGCAGGCTCGGGCCAGACTCCGACGGCTGGCGGCGGGTCCAAGACGACGCGGCCCAGACCCCCGCCTTGGCCCGGCATCTCGCGGAACTATCCGCCTACGACCGGAGTCTTAAACCCGCGCCGCGGCTGCGATTGGGGCCGGCCAAGGAGGAGGCGGTCTTGAGCAACGCTTTGGTCTCGGCCTCGGAGTTGCGCAAACGCCTGGGCTACGATCCACTTTTGGTCAAGCCCCGTCACATGCTTCATGGCGACGATCCGGGCAAGCTCAACACCGTGGTCTTCCAGATCGACCCCAATGGGATGGACTCCGTCGTCGTGAAGATCGCGGAAAAGGACATCATCCGACATGAGCTCGCCATGCGCCGCATCGTCAGGCGCTTCTTCGGGCAGCTTTTTCGAACGCCGGGGGCGCTGGCCATCGACGGCGGGCATGAATCCTACATGGTGATGTCGCTGGCAAAAGGCTCCAAGAGCTACTCCTCTGACGCGATGGACCTCGAGCACAGGGTCGCCATGGCCATGCTCTCCCAGACATTCGGCCTTTACGACGTCAACCAGGGCAACGTGCTCTCCCTCTCGAAATCCGACGTAGCTCTCATCGATTTCGAGCAGGCCTTCGGCCGGCGCGCGCCGCTGGTCTCGCGGCTCCCCGACGAGCGCATCGCCCAAGAAATGCCGTGGGTGAGCCTCCACGAGAAAAACCGCATCGAGGATTACCTGCCCGCAATCAAGTCCTGGCGGGGGTTGTTTCTCAAGCCCGAAACGCAGGTCGAGCTGGTCCAAATCCTGCGCCAGAGCGGCTTCTCCGACAAGGAGATTCCGGGCTATCTGGCGCAATTCCGCGCCAACGCGGACGATCTCGAGTGGGCCATACAGAACGACGTGGAATTTGCTAACTTGTTCGTGGAAAGGCGCTCCTCCAGGTGACACCCATGATCCCCAGGAAAAAGACGAACCTCTTTCTCGCGGCCGCGATCCTCGTCCTGAACTCATGGGCTGGGGCCGCCCCCGAGCCCGATCCCTCGGCGCCGGTGGTCGGCCAGCTCGTGGCCCGCATCCTCGAGCAGAACCACTACCTCCATCATCCGCTGGATGCCAAGACCTCCAAGGAGCTCCTGGCCAACTATCTCGAGATGTACGACTACAACCGCATGTTCTTCGATAAGACCGATGTCGACGAATTCACCGCCCGCTACGGCGACGGCCTTGCCGACCGCATCAAGGAAGGCGACGTGGCGCCCGCCTACGAGATATTCGACCGGTTCCTCAAGCGGCTCGAGGAGCGCACGGCCTTGGTCGCCGAGCTCACGGCATCATCCATGACCTTCACGGCCGATGAGTCGATCGTCGTCGACCGCCACGAGTCGGCGTGGGCGGCCAGCGCCAAAGAGGTGCGCGAGCTCTGGCGCCTTCGGGTCAAGTACGAGCTCCTGCAGGAGAAGCTCAACAAGACCAAGCCCGAGGAACTCGCCAAGACCGTCAACCTGCGCTACGAGCGGCTCCTGCGCAGCTACAAGGAGTACGATTCGGGCGACATACTTCAGAACTATTTGTCGGCCCTGACGCGCACGTTCGACCCGCATTCCGACTACATGGCCGCCCCGCAGAAGGAGAATTTCGACATCAGCATGCGGCTCTCCTTGGTCGGCATCGGGGCCGTGCTAAGATCCGAGGACGGCTACGCCAAGATCGTCTCGCTGGTGCCGGGCGGGCCCGCCGACAAGGACAAGCGCCTCAAGCCCAACGACAAGATCGAGGCCATCGCCCAGGGCGACGGCCCCTGGATCGAGGCCGTCGGCATGAAGCTCGACCGCCTCGTGCAGATGATTCGCGGGGAGAAGGGCACGACCGTGCGCCTGCGCGTGATCCCGGCCGACTCCATCGATCCCGGCACCCGGGTCGCGATCTCGCTGGTGCGCGACGAGATCAAGCTGACCGACCAGGAGGCCAAGGCCAAGATCATCACCCTGCCGCTCTCGGGCGGCAAGACCGCCAAGGTCGGCGTCATCGACCTGCCGTCCTTCTACGCGGACATGAAGTCGGTCATCGAGGCCAAGAGCACCACTCGCGACGTCGAAAAGCTGCTGATCGCGCTCAAGAAGAACAACGTCGACGGCGTCATCCTCGACCTGCGCCGCAACGGCGGGGGTTCGCTCTCGGAGGCCGTCAGCCTGACGGGCCTCTTCATCCCCGAAGGACCCGTCGTGCAGGTCAAGGACGCCCGCGGCATCACGAAAGTCCTGCGCGACACCGAGCCCGACATGCTCTACAACGGCCCGCTCATCGTGCTGACCTCGAGGGCCTCGGCCTCGGCCTCGGAAATTCTGGCCGCCGCGCTCCAGGATTACAATCTGGCCGTGATCGTCGGCGAGAAGAGCACGTTTGGCAAGGGCACGGTGCAGTCCATCATCGAGCTCTCCCAATATCTCCCGGGAGCCCTGCGCTCGTACAAGCCGGGCGCGGTCAAGCTCACGATCCAGAAGTTCTACCGCGTCTCCGGAGGCTCGACGCAGAACCGCGGCGTCATCCCGGAGATCCATTTGCCGAGCCTCGAGGACTCCATGGACATCGCCGAATCCTCGCTCAAGAACGCCATGCCCTACGACGAGACTGAAGCCGCCGCGTTCTCGCGCACGGCGGGCCTAAGCCTTCCCAAACTCAAAGAACTGGCCCGGCTCTCGGCGGAACGCGTGGCCGCGAACGCCGAATTCGCCTACGTGCGCGCCGACATCGAGCGCTACAAGAAGCAGAAAGAGGAGAAGACCATCTCTCTGTCCGAGAAGAAGCGCTTGGCCGAGAAGAAGGCCGACGAGGACCGTGCGTCGGCTCGAAAAAAAGAGCGGGCCGCCCGCAAGGAGAAGGAACTTGTGGCCCAAGAGATCACTTTGGAATCCATCGACGGCGCCGAGCCTCCCAAAAAGTCGACCGCGGCGGTCACCATGGAGGCCGAGGGTCCCGACTACGAGAAGGCGCCGCCGACCCCGGATTACGTCCTCGAGGATGCCGGGCACATCCTCGCTGACATGATGGGGGCGCTGCCGTTGTCCTCGAGCAACAACGCCGCCAAAGCCACGCCGGACACCTACATCCCCTGATTAAGGCGGGTTCAAGTCAAATGAATCTCGATCGATGGACCACCAAGTCGCAGGAATGCCTGCAGGCGGCCCAACGGCTGGCCGAAGACCGCGGCCACCAAGAACTCGGCGAGGAGCACCTGCTCAAGGCACTGCTCGAGGCCGACGGCGGCGTCGTGCCCGAGGTCGTGCGCCAGGCCGGCGCTGATCCGGCAGCTCTCCTAAAGGGACTCGATCGCGAGCTCTCGCGCCGGCCGCAGGTCTCCGGCGGACAGCTCTACCCCTCCGCGGGGCTCTCAAAAGCCCTGCGCCGGGCCGAGGACCGCATGAAGGCGATGAAGGACGAATACCTCTCCGTCGAGCACCTGCTCTTGGGCCTGCTAGACAACGCCGGCGCCGGCGCCAAGGTCTTCGCGGAGGCGGGGCTGACCCCGGACAAGATCCTGGCCGCCTTGGCCAAGGTACGCGGGGCCCAGCGCGTGACTTCGTCAGAGCCCGAAGGGACCTTCCAGGCTCTCGAGAAGTATGGGCGCGACTTGACCGCGCTCGCCCGGCGCGGGAAGCTCGATCCAGTCATCGGCCGCGACAACGAGATCCGCCGCGTCATCCAGGTCCTCTCGCGCAAGACCAAGAACAATCCCGTCCTCATCGGCGAGCCCGGCGTCGGCAAGACGGCCATCGTCGAGGGCCTGGCCCAGCGGGTGGCGGCCGGCGACGTTCCCGAAGGCATCAAGGACAAGAGGATCGTCGCGCTCGATCTCGGCTCTCTCGTGGCCGGCGCCAAGTTCCGCGGCGAGTTCGAGGAACGCCTCAAGGCCGTCTTGAAGGAAGTCTCCTCCAAGGAGGGCCAGATCATCCTCTTCATCGACGAGCTCCACACCTTGGTCGGCGCCGGCGCGGCGGAGGGCGCCATCGACGCGGCCAACATGCTCAAGCCGATGCTCGCGCGCGGCGAGTTGCGCTGCGTCGGCGCCACCACCCTCGACGAGTACAAGAAGCGCATCGAGAAGGACGCCGCCTTGGAGCGCCGCTTCCAGCCCGTGACGGTCGGCGCCCCCTCGGTCGAGGACACCATCGCCATATTAAGAGGCCTCAAGGAACGCTACGAGGTCCACCACGGCGTGCAGATCCGCGACTCGGCCCTGGTCGCGGCGGCGGTCCTCTCGGACCGCTACATCGCCGACCGCTTCCTGCCCGACAAGGCCATCGACCTCGTCGACGAATCCTGCAGCCGCCTGCGCATGGAGATCGACTCGATGCCGCTCGAGCTCGACGAGACCGAGCGCAGGTTGCGCCAGCTCGAGATCGAGGCCATGGCGCTAAAAAAAGAGAAGGACGCGCCCAGCCGCGAGCGGCTCTGCGTCATCGAAGCCGAGCTCTCCGCCCTCAAGGAGAAATCGAAGAAGCTGCGGACCCATTGGGAGATGGAAAAGAAATCCATCTCCGCGCTGCGCGAGCTCAAAGCGAAGACGGACGAGCTTAAGACCGAAGAGACCCGCGCCGAGCGCCAAGGCGACCTCACTCGCGCGGCCGAGATCCGCTACGGGAAGATTCCCGAGCTGGGCAGGAAGATCGAGGAGGCCCAAAAGGAACTCGCCAAGCTGCAGTCGACGCAGAAGCTGCTGCGCGAGGAAGTCGACGAGGAGGACATCGCGTCCGTCGTCTCGCGCTGGACGGGAGTCCCCGTCGAGCGGCTTCTCGAGGGCCAGACGCAGAAGCTGCTGCGCCTCGAGGAGGTCCTCCACGCGCGCGTGGTGGGCCAAGACGCGGCGGTCAAGGCGGTCGCCGACGCCGTGCGCCGCGCGCGCTCGGGCCTCTCGGATCCAAACCGGCCGCTGGGAGTCTTCCTTCTGCTTGGTCCCACGGGTGTCGGCAAGACCGAGCTCGCCCGCGCCCTGGCCGAGTTCCTGTTCGACTCCGAGAAGAGCATGGTGCGCCTCGACATGTCCGAGTACATGGAGAAGCACGCCGTCTCGCGCATGATCGGCGCGCCTCCGGGCTACGTCGGCTTCGAGGAAGGCGGCCAGCTCACCGAGGCGGTGCGCCGCAAGCCTTACTGCGTGCTGCTCCTCGATGAGATCGAGAAGGCCCATGCCGACGTCTTCAACGTGCTCCTGCAGGTCATGGAGGACGGCAGGCTCACCGATGGTCAGGGCCGCACCGTGAATTTTAGGAACGTCCTCCTGTTGATGACGTCGAACCTGCCCGCCGCCGAGCTCAAGGTCCGCTTCCGCCCGGAGTTCCTCAACCGCGTCGACGAGACTTTGATCTTCCACGCGCTTTCCGAGACGCACCTGCGCAAGATCGTGGACATCCAGCTCGCCGCGGTGGCCAAGCGCCTGGCCGAGCGGCGCATCACGCTCACCCTGAGCGACGACGCCAAGGACTTTCTGGCCAAGGAAGGCTACGACCCGGCCTATGGGGCCAGACCCTTGAAGCGCGCCATCCAAAAGAGGATCGTCGATCCCCTGGCCAGGCTTCTGCTGACCGGCGAGGTCAAGGACGGCGACACGATCGCGGCCGCCGCGGGCCGCGAGGGACTCTCCTTCAAGTCCGTCAAGAAGAAGGAAAGCAAAGCGGCTTGAACGCCAGCTGGCTGCTCGTACTAGCGCTCTCGCCGGTCCGCGCGGCTCAAGTCTCAACGGGCACCGCGCGACTGGTCCTCATCGAGCCCGCCTCCATCTCGGCCGGCACGATCCTCGACGCTCCGCTCGAGCGTCTCCTGCGCCTCTCCTCGTCGAGCGTCCGTTTGCTCGACATCCAGTCCGTGCCCTGCTACCATTCGGGCACCGATTACCGACTGCGCCTGCCGGCCGCGCCTGGGCCCGCGGACGAAGCCGTTTTCTCTACCATGTCGGCGGTCGCGCTCGAGGCCGAGTCCGAGGCGGCCCTGATTTTTCCGCCCGAGCCGGAACTGATCTCGGGCCTGCAGACACTCGCCGAGGATCCCGCCAGCTACCGCGTCCCTTGGACGGTGCGCACCGCGACCAAGACCTTGAGCCTCATGCAGATG
The DNA here is from genome assembly GCA_016194705.1 of Elusimicrobiota bacterium. Classification (GTDB taxonomy): domain Bacteria; phylum Elusimicrobiota; class Elusimicrobia; order UBA1565; family UBA9628; genus PALSA-1176. The sequence continues at coordinate 57,815 of JACQAZ010000010.1, forward strand.
CGCGGGCCGAGCGGCGAGGCGCTGGTCACGGTCCAGCTCGATCCCAGCGCGGGAGAGGGCGCGCAATGGCTGCCGGCGGTCGCGCAGTCCTATCGCCTGAGCTGGAGAGGGCGCGAGGTTTCCATCGTGCTCGTGGCCAAGCTGCACGGCGGCCTCGGGCGATTGGCGACGGTGCTGGCGCGCGAGCAAAAGAGGGGCCCCGTGCTCGGAGTGGCGCGCAGCGACGCGTTCGGCTCCAGCTTCACCGAGCCCAAGGGGCGGGCGCTGGCCGAGAAGCTTGAGAGCCTCGGGCTCAAGTACTCCGCGGCGGGCTCGGCCGAGGTCCGACGCTGGCGAGAGGTCCAGCAGTACCGGCGAGAGCGTCCCGAGGGCATTGAGTTCCTGTCGGCCAACCTGGTCTACGCCTCCGCGCCCGCCAAGACCATCCTTCCCGACCACGCGGTCGTGAGCGTCGGCGGCATCAAGCTCTGCCTCGTCGGCATGACGCCGCCCGAGGCCGCGAAGTACCTCGGACAAGGGGGCCTTGCCGACGCGGCGGTCGCCGATCCCGTGGAAGCCTTCCGCTCCAAGGCCGTCTCGTATCGGCGGGAATGCGAGCTCGTCGCCATCCTCGGCGCGCTCACACCCGAGGCGGCGCGCCTGCGCTTCGAGGCGCTGGGCGCCGATCTGATCGTCGGCGAGGATTACGAGTCGCCCTACCACCAGGGCGAGCGCCCTGAAAGCCACGTGCACCGGGCCCGGGTCTACGACTTCGACCAACCCCTCTGGATCATGAAGGCGTGGGACGAGACTCTGAACATCTTGGAAGTCGGCGTGCGCAAGGAGGGCGAGGCGCGCTCGGTCGACATCATCGAACGCCACGTCAGCCTCGACGAAAGCGTACCGTGGGCTCTTGGGATTCCCGTCTTCGCGCCCGAGACCTACGCGACCGCGCTCTCCACCGAGCCTCCGATCCTGCCATCGGCGCGGCGCATCCTGCCGGCGTCCGCGGGAGAGGGCGGATTCCCGCAGATCACGGCCGAGAATTTCTGGACACTGGCGGCCGGGATGCTCGCGGATTCGACTCGCTCCGAGGCGGGCCTCTTGCGCGTGCTCCCGCTGCCGATCCAAGAGGACACCGACATCCCGGAGTCCGTCGTGCGGGCTTGGCTCTCCGACGAGGACCAGGCCGTGGTGCTCTACCTCAAGGGCTCGGAACTCAAGGCATTGCTGGCAGAGGCCAAGGTGCAGTCCGAGCGCAGGGCGAAGGGACTTCCCAAGGGCTCCAAGATCGCCTTCACTGCCGGCGGCGTCGATCGTGGGGGAAAGATCCACGGCGTGCCAATCGAGGACCGGCAGGTCTACCGCGTGGCCACGACCCAGGTGCTCGCCGACGCGCTGGGCCTCTCACCCGGCCGCGATCCTCAGCCCGTCGGACGCACGGCCGACGAGCTGATCCTGGAGGGCTTGCGCAAACGACGCGGCGCGCAGCCTTCGGCCTATCAAGGCTGGATGCAGGGCCAGCCGGTCTCGAGGCGCGGGCTTTGGCGGCTCGATTTTCGCGACGTGGGGCTCAACATCCAGAACACCTCGGTGGTGCGCGACGACGCCTTCGACGCGGTCCCCAACGCGCGCATCCAGGGCTTCAATCAATATACCATCGGCGGCTTCCTCAAGACCGACGCGGACTATTTCTACGAGCCCTACAAATGGTCCAACACCGTCGAACTCGAATATGCCAAGACGCGCCTGCGCCCGCGGCAAGGCCCCCCCGTCACCAACACGCCGTCCAACCGCATCATGGCGCTCACAAGTGCCACGCGCCGCGCGGGCGCCATCAAACAGGCCTGGCTGGCCCAGTCGTGGGGCCCCTCATTGGGCTTCCAGTTCGACAGCGAGTTCGATCCCGCCCCAGGCCTGCCGCGCAAGCAGGTCTACAGCGCCTTCCCCGGCGTCGAGTTGTACGACGGGACCTTCGTGCGCAAGTGGGAGCTCACCCTCAACCTCAAGCGCGATCAGTCGCGCGACCCGCCCAACACCCAGGGCGGCCTGCACACGCGCATGCTGGTCTCCAAGGACCTCGGCAAGGCGCCGGTCAACCTCCAGGGCGAAGTCTACGCCAACTATTTCTTCCTGACCCGCCGCGACACGATCCAGGACCTGCGCTTCGAGGGCGACATCAACTTCAAGCTCAAGGTCCCGATCCGGAAATACCTGACGGTCGCCCCGTTCCTCGACCTCTACGCCTTCGAGCTCAAGCTCAGGCCGCTCGCGGGCTACTCCATCATGACCGGGATCTCGATCGGCTTCTCGCGTCTCTGGAAGCCGCAGTATGAGAGCTTCTAGCCTAGCCGCTTTGCTCCTGCTCCTCCCCGCCGCGGCCCATGCCGACGCCGCTATGCCCATTCTGTATGTCTTCGCGCCGATCCTCGTTCTCTCATTTTTTCCCGTCGTCTTCATCGAGGCCTTGCTCTACCGGAACCGCCTGGCGATCTCCTTGCCGGCGGCGCTCTCGTCCTCGCTCAAGGCCAACCTCGCCTCCACTTTGGCCGGCCTCCCGCTGGCCTGGATCATCGTGACGGGTTTGGGCGGCTTGGTCCACCCCGGAGGAGCCTTCGACCCCGGAGGCTTCAGCACCGAGCTGCTCTGGCGCGGACGCTACGGCGAGTTCTTCTTGGTGGTCCTGCTGCAGCTCGGGCCGGCGTATTTTGTCTCGGTGTGGATCGAGCGCGCGGTGCTCGTGCAGTCCTTCCAATCCGTGGACAAGGACAAGCTCCTGTCGCTGAGCTGGGCCGCCAACACGGCGAGCTACGCGTTTTTGTTCGTGCTCTGCTTCCTCCTGCCGGCCGTTTTCTCCCCCCGCGGCTAGGCCTTACGACCCTGGCGCCCGACGAGGATTCGTGAGATAATGGTGGGAATGGCCGCCAACCGCTTCCTGCCGATGACCCGCCGCGAGATGAAGGATCGCGGGTGGGACGAGGTCGACGTCATCTTCGTGACCGGCGACGCCTACATCGACCATTACTCTTTCGCCATGGCGATCCTCGGTCGAGTGCTCGAGCACGCGGGCTTCAAAGTTGCGATCCTCTCCCAGCCCGACTGGCGCTCCTGCGAGCCCTGGAAGACCTTCGGCCGTCCGAGACTGTTCTTCGGCATCAGCGCCGGGAACATGGACTCGATGATCAACCACTACACCGCGAACAAGAAGGTGCGCAACGACGACGCGTATTCTCCCGGAGGAAAGATCCATCTGCGTCCCGACCGCGCCACGCTAGCGTACTGCCAGCGCGCGCGCGAGGCGTACGAAGGCGTCCCGGTCATCGCCGGCGGCGTCGAGGCGAGTCTGCGGCGCCTGGCGCACTACGACTACTGGAGCGACACGGTCAAGCCCTCGATCCTGCTCGACTCGAAGGCCGATCTGGTCGCCTACGGCATGGGCGAGGAGACCATCGTAGAAATAGCCAAGCGCTTCGCCGCCGGCAAGACCGTCAAGGACATGCGCGACCTGCGCGGCATCGCCTATGCTTTGGGCGCCTCCGAGCCGCCTCCCGCGCCCGACGAGAAGACTTTGCATATCCCGAGCTTCGAGGAGGTCAAGGCCGACAAGGACAAGTTCCTTCGCGCGACTCACTTGATCCACCGAGAGACCAGCCCCTTCAACGCCAAGACCATCGTCCAGAAGCACGGCGCCCGCCACGTGGTGCAGACCCCGCCCCAGCTGCCGGTCAGCCAAGAGCGCATGGACTTCTATTACGGCCTGCCCTACACGCGCCGCCCGCATTTCAGCTATCGCGAGGCGATCCCGGCTTTCGAGATGATCAAGGACTCGGTCACGATCATGCGCGGCTGCTTCGGCGGCTGCACCTTCTGCTCGATCACCGCGCACCAGGGCCGCACGATCCAGTCGCGCTCGCAGGACAGCGTCTTGAAGGAACTCAAGGCGCTGGGCCAAGACCCCGAGTTCAAGGGCACGGTCTCCGACATCGGCGGGCCGACGGCGAACATGTACCAGATGCGCTGCACCAAGCCCGAGATCGAGAAGATCTGCAAGCGCCTCTCGTGCGTGAGCCCGACGATCTGCAAGTGCCTGGGAACCGACCACGGCCCCCTGACCGAGTTGATGAAAAAGTCCCGCGAGGTCGACGGCGTCGACAAGGTGCTCGTCGCCAGCGGCATACGCATGGACTTAGCGAGGCTCTCGCCCGAGTACATGACCGAGTTGACAGCCCACCACATCGGAGGGCGCCTCAAGGTCGCGCCCGAGCATACCGACCCGAAGGTGCTCGCCGCCATGAAGAAGCCGGCCCACGACACCTTCGAGGATTTCGCCGAAAAATTTAAGGAAGAGAACCGCAAGGCGGGCAAGAACCAGTTCCTCGTGCCTTATTTCGTCTCCGGCCACCCCGGCTCGGACTTGAACGCTATGATCGATCTGGCGATTTTCCTCAAGCGCAACGGCTACAAGCCCGACGCCGTCCAGGATTTCATCCCGGCGCCCTTTGACGTGGCGACCGCGATGTACTACACGGGCAAAGACCCCGAGACCGGGCGGGAACTCCCGATCGCGCGCAACCTGCGCGACCGCAAGCTGCAGCGAGCTCTTTTGCAGTTCTTCAAGCCCGAGAATTATTTCGAAGTCAGGGAGGCTTTGCTCAAAGCCGCCCGCAAGGACCTGATCGGAAGCGGCTGCGACTGCCTGATCCCGTCGAACCCGCCGCGCCAGGCGATCCTCGCCCGCCGTTCGATGGCCAACCGCGACGCGGACGAGCACGTTCACGCGCGCGAGTTCCCGAAGAAGCATGGCGGACCGAAGGGCTATCGTCCGCAGAGACCCTCGGCCCGTCGTCGAAGTTGAAGAGCTGCGCATCTGTAGTCATTCCGTTGGTCTGTTGCTTTAAAGCAACAGTGAGCCGAATAGATCGCTTAATTTTCTTCGTTTAGGCCCCGCGTTGCTTTAAAGCAACGGACCAGGCCGGGACTCTGGGCAGGCCGTCTTGGGATCGGGAACGAACATCGCCTTGCCTTGCGGCACGCAGACGGCCGTCTTGCCGGCCGGAGCGGGTCCCAGCATGACGTCCTCGCAGAGAAAGTCCGAGCAGTACGCCAGGGACTCTCTGGCGTCCCCGTTCTCGGTCCACTTCACCCAGAACAACCCCCTTTCCTTGGCAAGAACGCCGGCCCTCGGGTCCGTCTTGCGCGGATGGCCGTTCCACGGGCGCGTCTCGAAGGTCTTCTTGGCGAGCGAGAATCCCTCGTAGGGCCGCCATGCGCCCGCCGTTTCGTCGTAGCGGCAGGCCGAACGCACGGCGATCGCCGCCCTCTTCACGTTCAGCGCCATCGCCCAACTTTCGTTGTAGCTGATCACGCAGGCCTTGCTCGTCTTGTCCCAGCCGAAGTTGAAAAGCGGGCTTCTTCTCTCGGCCGCGGAGGCCGAGAGCGCAAGCAGGAGCAGCGCGGCCTTCACGAGGTCAGACGCGCTCGACGACGACCGCGGTGCCGTAGCAGAGCACCTCGGTCGCCGGGCCCGTCTTGGCGCCGACTTCGGAGGCGTCGTAATGCAGGCCCACGACCGCGGTGGCGCCCATTTGCTTGGCGTGCGCGATCATGAGCTCATAGGCCTGCTCGCGCGCCTGTTCGCACATCTCGGTGTAGGCCTCGATGTTGCCGCCGATGATGGACTTGAGGCCGCCCATGAGACCCTGCAGGACGGTCGGCGAGCGAACGACCAGGCCGCGCACGATGCCTTTGTATTCCTTGATGCGGTAGCCGTCGATGGCGAATGTGGTGGTCACGGGGATATCCATGGAGGTCATCTTATCATTTCAGCCCAAAGGGGTCTCGCGCACGATCCCATAAGCCGGGCCTTGGGTCGAGAGCCGGCTCTGGTAGAGGACGAGCTTCTCGGCGCGGCAGACGAGGCCGGGCGGGATTTTCAAAGTCTTGAGGGCCTCGACGAGGCTCTTGATGTTTTTTGGGCCTCTCACGCGTCCCAAGGTCAGGTGCGCCGAAAACTCACGCCCGGGCTCCTCTTGGGGAGCGATCGCGGTTTTCTTAAGCTCGCAGCGCAGAGCGCCGGCGAGTTTCGAAAGGACCTGCGCGCCCCGACCGACGCCTAGCCACAAGACTTTGGGGCGCGCAGGCGCGCCGAAGGCGCCCAACCGGTCGAACTCGAGGTCGAAGGGACTGTGTCCGGACACAGCCGTCTCCGAAGCGCGGGAGATTTCGGGGAGCCGTTCCTCTGCGGTCTCGCCGAGAAAGCTCAAGGTCAGGTGCAGGTTCTCGGACGCGACCCATTTCACGTCCGCGCCGCTCTTGATGAGCCCGGCGATGATCTGCGACGCCGCGGCTCTGACCCGCTCGTCGACGGAAACGGCGATAAAAAGTCTCAAGGGCTCATGACAGAAAATTGTGAAGATCCGTTGGGTCGTTGGGGAGCTTCGGCGCGCGTAGCGCGACGAAGCAACGGGCCCGAGGCCCGTAGAGAAACGTGCTTGCAACGGATGGCAACGGATCTTGAACGGATCGGCG